>JANOJL010000001.1:0-9239 GCA_031418715.1 Variovorax sp.
GTGCGCCTAGGCATCACGGATGGCACATCGACCGAACTGATGATCGCGCCCAATTCGCCAAATGCTGAGATGTTCAAAGAAGGCGCGACTGTGATCACAGGCGTGATCGGTGCGGGCAGTACGCCTGCCGCAGGTGCAAGGCCATCTGGCCCTCGCATGCCGTTTTAATGCGAAAAAATGATCACGGAAAGCACAAAAATTTCACGAAAGACACAAAAAATGCAATTAGTTTTTTTCAGTGTCTTCCGTGCAACCTCAGTGCATTCCGTGTTCTAAAAACTCAAGTTAGCAATAAAGTTCATGCCCCTCATTGAAGCGCGAGAGCTCGTCAAAACCTACTCGATGGGTGACCAAACCGTGCATGCCCTGCGCGGTGTGTCGCTCGATATTGCCGAAGGTGAGTTCGTCGCCATCATGGGCGCATCGGGTTCAGGCAAATCTACCTTGATGAACATCATGGGCTGCCTAGATTTGCCCACCAGTGGCGAGTATCGTTTGGCAGGCGAGAGTGTCGAAGGTATGCAAGGCGATCAGCTCGCCTCCGTCCGCAATCGCCGCATTGGCTTTGTCTTCCAGCAATTCAATCTGCTGCCCCGCACGAGTGCTTTAGAAAACGTTGAGCTGCCGATGGTGTATGCAGGAATCAAGAGCAACGAGAGAAAAAACAAAGCCAAAGCGGCACTCATCCGTGTTGGTTTAGGCGAACGCATGAGTCACACCCCTGCTGAGCTCTCGGGTGGCCAGCAGCAGCGCGTAGCCATTGCCCGCGCCTTGGTCAACAACCCCCAGCTCATCTTGGCTGATGAGCCCACTGGCGCGCTAGACAGCCAAACCAGCGAAGACATCATGAGGCTGCTCACTGAGCTCAATGCGCAAGGCATGACAGTCGTGCTCGTCACGCATGAGCACGATGTGGTGGCTTGGGCGAGGAGAAGGATTGTGTTTCGGGATGGGCAGATGGTGGAAGACGTATTGCAATGAAAGACATCCAACACTACATGCGGGGTGGTACGCTGCGCCTGCCAAGCCTGCCGCCGCTCTCGCTCTATATCCACCTGCCTTGGTGCTTAAAAAAATGTCCGTATTGCGATTTCAATTCGCATGAAATGTCAGGTGGCATGAGCCAGGATATTGAGCAGCGCTACATTCAAGCGCTGATTGCTGATCTTGATATGAGTCTGCCGCTTGTTTGGGGGCGCACGGTGCATAGCGTGTTTATCGGTGGTGGCACGCCCAGCTTGTTTTCTCCGCAGAGCATTGATCAACTTCTTGGCGCGGTGCGTGCGCGGTTGAGATTGGAGGCGGGTTGCGAGATCACGCTAGAGGCCAACCCCGGAACGTTTGAAAAAGATCGCTTTAAAGCCTTTCGCCACGCGGGTGTCACGCGCCTGTCTATAGGTGTGCAAAGCTTCAATGATGCGCATCTCAAAGCGCTTGGCCGTGTGCATAACTCAGCCCAAGCCCAAGCGGCTATTGCGGAAGCTGCTATGAATTTTGAATCGTTCAATATCGACGTGATGTATGCGCTGCCCGGCCAGACCTTGCAACAATGCGAGCAAGATATTCAAACCGCATTGAGCTTCAAGCCGCCCCACATCAGCATTTATCACCTCACCATTGAGCCAAATACGTACTTCGCTAAATTCACGCCGAAGAATCTTCCGGTAGATGATGACGCGTATGACATGCTCGATCGCATCACCGAACTGACAACAGCGCAAGGCTTAGAACGCTATGAAATCAGCGCATTTGCCTTGGCTAATAAACGCAGCGTCCACAACACCAACTATTGGCAATTTGGCGATTATCTCGGCATCGGTGCAGGCGCACACGGTAAGCTCAGCTTTGCGCACCGTGTCATGCGGCAAACCAAAGCGCGCGAGCCCAAGCTGTATATGGACAAAGCACTGTCTGCGAATCCGTGGGATTGCATGGTTCAAGAGGCCGAAGTGAGCCGCGCAGATTTGCCCTTTGAATTCATGCTCAACGCGCTGCGCTTGACGGGTGGCTTTGCACTCGCAGATTTTTATGACCGCACGGGTCTGTCCATCACAGCCATTCAAAAGCCACTCGATGAGGCCGAAGCCAAAGGCTTGCTTGCCAGAGACTTTACTCATGTGCGCCCCACAGCACGCGGCCTAGATTTTTTGAGCGATCTACAAGCTCTGTTCCTCGCATAGATTAAAATATACAGCTTCGGAGGTTTGGGTGAGCGGTTTAAACCAGCAGTCTTGAAAACTGCCGGGGATGTGAGTCCCCCGTGAGTTCGAATCTCACAGCCTCCGCCAGTTGTGCTCATCTCGCGCAAACTGCCCTTTACCCTTCCATACCAATCTATTTATGTTGTCGGGCCAATCGAGGGTATTGAATAACTGCAAGTCTTTGCTCAGTCAGATGTGGCTGAGTCTGGCATTGAGCTGCTTGGCTTGGGGGCCAGTCCAGTGCTTAGCGCAGTTGCAATCGCTCAGGCCACCAATCATTGTGGCAGCTAACCAGTCTTTCATCAGCTTGGATCGACAGGTCGATTATTGGGTTGATCAGACTGGGAAAATCACGGCAGCTCAGCTTGCCAGCACCACGGTGGCATGGCTGCCCTACACAAGCGGCCTGATTGTCGACATCGACAAGAAAAAATTGTGGCTTCGCTTCACGGTAGATGGCTCGCAAGCCAGTCAAGCTTGGTGGCTAGATTTACATCAACCTTGGCTTGATCAAGTCAGTTTAAACGTGCAAGATGCACAAGGCCAATGGATCGTCAAACGAGCTGGCGATATGCTGCCTCACTCCCAATGGAGTCACGTCTCGCGCACGCCGCGTATGCAACTGCCCTTGCTCCAAGGCACACTAACTTACTACATCAGCGTCGAGCATGCTCGCGTGGCCTATCCTGTACGAGTGTCCTTGCAATCGAATGCCTATGTCGATAAATACCGATTGCTCGAAGAATTATTTTTTGGTATTTGCATGGGCATTGGTTTACTTGTGGTGGTGCTTGCAGCCTCTTTAGCTTGGGCTTGGCGCGACGCCCTGTTGGCGCGCTTTGGTTTGTACTTTCTGTTTGCATCGCTGACCGTAATGTCGCGCATGGGGCTCAATAGTTTGTTACTCTGGCCTGAGTCACCCGAGTTCAACGCATGGATAGGGCGGCTGTTGCCTCTGATGGGTATCGCATCAGGGCTGTGGTTTATGCATGCTGTGGTGCGCCGCGACGAGTATTTACCGCGACTTGAAGGCTACTTATTGAGTTTTGCAGTGATTGCCTTCGCAACCGGCATCGTAGAAATGGTTTGGCCAACAGCGCGCAGCTTTGCAATGGCGCAACTCTTAGGCTTGGCATTTGGTGCCGTGCTGTTGCTGATTTTCTTGATTGCTCTGCGCAGAGGTACGCTTCATACCAAGTGGATTAGCGCTGGCATGCTACCCATGGTGGCAGCCAGTTTGTTTGTGGTGATGCGTAATTCGGGTGTGCAGCCTGCGGGTTATGAGGTGGGGCAGTTTGCTGCAATCGCAGGACTTGCGCTGCAAACGCCTATCTTGCTCTATGCACTAATTCGTCAATCGCAGCTGCGACGCGAGCAGCGCGTCCATGCAGGCAATATTGATCGCATCGATGCGATCACTGGTTTATCCACGCTTGGCGTATTAGAATTTAATTTGCGCGGTAGTTTGGCACGTGCCACGATGAATCAACACCAAGTCATGATCATGCTGGTGGAATTAATCAATCATCGTGATATTTCGCAGACGCATGGTTCGGCTACTGCGGGGCGAGCAATGCAAACCTTGGCAGGTTTACTGCGCCCCCATCAGCGCGGCGTGGATACAGCGGCAGTCGTGCAAAGTAATTCCTGTGCCATGTTACTTGAGTGCGTCATTACACCCAACATGGCAATCAATGTGGCTACCGCCGTTCTAGTTCGCAGTTTGCAGCCTAGCAAAAGCTTGCCTAAAGATATGCAACTCAAGCTACGCATCAGTCTGGCCAAGTTTCCTGAACCTGATGTCATTACACATGCTGGCGAGCAACCGATTGACTGCATTCGTTGGATGGAAGCTTGTGCTGAACTGAAGGCTGCAGAAACTGGAAAAGCCATCCTGCACCTCAATTTCTAAGCACTTCGCTTGGCGCACCGCACGCGCTCAACAGAAGTTCCGTGTACGGGTTTGGCCATCACAGCAATTTGCCAGCCCTGTTACTTGCATAGATTAGAGTATGGCTCTGCAGTGGTTAAGCTGAGCGGTTTAAACCAGCAGTCTTGAAAACTGCCGGGGATGTGAGTCCCCTGTGAGTTCGAATCTCACAGCCTCCGCCAGTTGTGCAGCAGCCACACAGGTCTTAACGTCATCTGCTGTTCTTACACACAAAATTCTCCGCTAAGTTAATTGGCATTTTTTTTCAGTGCCAACTTGTTCAAGGCGAATGTGCTGACGGCCACCGGGCTCGAACACAAACTGTGACAAAAAACAGCGAGTCACATGACCTTTCCCCGTCACTGTTTATTTGCACGGTATCTTCGCTGTATACAATCAACAGTCCTATTTTGGTTAGTAGATTCAGGTCGAAAAATGACGTTCAAAAATTGGTTTTCTTCTGTATCGTTAGCGATCACTTGCGCTTATTGCGTCACGGCGCAAGGGCAGGGCGCATGGGTTGTGGGCCAATCTGCACCTTTGAGTGGCAGCAATGCGGCATTTGGCATCGATATTCGAGATGGCGCGTTGGCTTATTTCAAATCTATCAATGCCAAAGGCGGCGTGGATGGCCGGCAAATTGAGTTCGTGTCGCTTGATGATAAGAATGACCGCAAAACAGCCGGTGCGAATGCGCAAAAATTGCTGCAAGACAACAAGGCTGCTGTCTTATTTGGCTTTGCCTCGGCAACACTGAGCTTGGATGCCATGCCCTTGGCTGAGAAGTCAGATGTCTTATTTTTTGCGCCTTTCTCGGGTGCTAACCCAGTGCGAAAAGCCAACCCAGTGGTGTTTACCCTGCGGGCATCGTATCCTGAGGAGCTTGAGAAAATGCTGGCTTTTTGGACATCGCTAGGTTTTCAGCAAATCGTTGTGGTGCATTACGACGATGAAGTAGGCCAGCAAAATTTGGCTGCTGTTGCGGAGTATTTGGCCAAGCAGGGCAAGCAGCCCAAAGCCTTTGCGATCAAGCGGAACGCGAAAATAGAGGCCGCTCAGTTCAGCGAACTCCTCAAGCTCAAACCTGATGTGTTGATCAACACCGTCTTGTCTGGCGCTGCAGCTGACATCAGCCGCCAACTCGTCTCTCGCGGCTTGACTGTGCCCATGTCAAGTTTGTCTTTTGTGGGTGCGCAGCAATACATTACCGCTGCTGGCGAGTCGGCGGCAGGCGTGTCGATCGCTCAGGTTGTGCCAAACCCTACATCGTCAGCGCCTGTGGTGCGTGAATGCGCAAAAGCACTTAAAGACGCTGGCATCTCAGCTGCGATGAACACCACACATTTAGAGGCATGCATTGGTGCAAAAGTACTCACAGAAGCCATGCGGCGTGCTAAAAAGCCCGGTAATGCTGAAGCTTTGCTCGCTTCCATGCGAAGCCTAGGCACCTATGACACGGGAGGATTCGTTGTGTCCTACGGCAGCGGCAAACAGCATGGCAGTAAATTCGTGGAATTGGCCATGGTCACACGCGACGGACGTTTGCGCAATTAAAACAAGCTGAGCTAAACCAATCCGAGTTTCTGTGCCAAGCCAATGCGCTGCAACTTGCCTGTTGCGCCCTTGGGAATTTCGTCCATGATGAGAATTTTACGCGGCACTTTGAAGTCTGCCAGCTTGGTTGCAACAAATGCGCGTATTTCTTGCTCTGTCGCCGTTTTGCCTTCGCGCAACACCACAGCAGCAGCCACGTCTTCGCCGAGCTTGTCGTGCGGCATGCCAAACGTCACCACCTGCGCTACAGCGGGGTGATCCATCAGCACTTCATCGACTTCACGCGGCGAAATCTTTTCGCCACCCCGATTGATAATTTCTTTCAAGCGCCCTGTCAGCGTGACATAGCCGTCTTGCGTCATCGTGCCTTGATCGCCTGTGCGAAACCAGCCGTTGGTAAAGCCTTCTGCATTCGCTTTGTCGTTGTTCTCATAGCCAAGCGTGACGTTTTCGCCGCGAATCACAATCTCGCCGATCTCACCTGCTGCAAGTAGCTGGCCTGCTAAATCCATGATCGCGACTTCAGGGCCAGCGGCAATGCCTACTGAGCCGGGAATGCGCTTGCCCGGCGGCAGGGGGCTGCTGGCCATCTGATGGGCTGCTTCTGTCATCCCATAGGATTCAATCAGCGGCGTTTTAAACACGCGCTCGAGCTCGGCAATGACTTGCGGCGGCATGGACGATGAAGAGGAGCGAATAAAGCGCAGCGGATTGGCTTCAATCACATCCATGTTGCCAGCAGCGCGCGCCAAAATGGTTTGATGCATGGTGGGCACTGCCGTGTACCACGTAGGCTTGCATTCTTTCATCCAACTGAAAAATTTGAGCGCATTAAAGCCCGGCGTACAAAAAATCATGCTGCCCACAGCCATGGGTGCTAGCACGCCTGCGATCAGGCCGTGGATATGAAACAAGGGCATCACGTGCAGTTCACGGTCAGCGCTGGTGAGTTGCAATGTGTGGCTGATATTGCGAGCCGATGCGCACACATTGCGGTGCGTCAGCGGCACGATTTTGGGCCGCGAAGTGGTACCCGAGGTATGCAAAATCAACGCCACATCGTCAGACTGCGCAGGGCCGGGCAAACTGGCCTGACCTTTTTGCGCAGAGACCAGTTCAAACTGGCCTGCGCCTTGGGCTGGCAGGGCATTAAGCTCAATCACGGCTACACCCAGCTTGGCAGCCACGGCAATGGCTGGCGTTTCGCTGCCCACAGCGACGATCAGTGCCTTGGCATTCAAATCACTCAAATAGAACTCAAATTCATCGGCGCGATAAGCCATGTTCAGAGGCGCAGCTGTGCAGGCGCTGGCCACAGCCACAAAGGCAGTGGCCATCTCTGGGCAATTGGGCAGTACGATGGCGACGCGATCCCCTCGCCCGATACCAAAAGAATTCAGTGCGGCGGTCGTTTGCGCGATGAGCTGATTCATGGCGCCATAGGAAAGGGGTGTGCCGCCAGGCGACATCATGGCCGGTGCTGTGGGCGCTTGTAGCGCGACCATCTCGTGAAGTGTGGTGAAGTGAGTCATGATATTTGTTGATTTTAAGAAATTTTTAAAGTGGCATTGTGCTGCGCTAAATTTTTGGCCAACATGCTGGCGAGGGCATAAACAGCATGGATGGTAGGCGTTGGGGTCTGCGTGATTTGGCCTAGCTCCATCACAGCAGCGACGAGTGCCTGCAATTCAAGTGCTCTGCCAAGTTCGACATCTTGTAGCATCGATGTTTTGTGTTGCCCCACCGCTTGCGCACCAGCGATGCGCTTTTCTAAGCTCACCTTGAATTGCACGCCCAGCTTCTCACCAATGGCTTGCGCCTCGGTCATCATGCTGGCAGCGAGCTCGCGTGTGGGTGGATAAAGGCAAATATCTTCGAGCGTGGCATGCGTCAAGGCGCTGATGGGGTTGAAGCTCAAATTGCCCCAAACTTTGAGCCAAATCTCAGAGCGAATATCCATCGACACGGGTGCTTTAAACCCTGCGGCTTTGAAGGCATCGCTGATGGCGCGAATGCTGGGCGTATCTGCGCCATCAATCTCGCCGAGCGTGAAGCGGTTGCCCTCGATTACTTTGATGACACCGGGGCGAATCACTTCGCTGGCGGGGTAGACCACGCTGCCTATCACGCTGTCAATTGGAATATGCTGGGCAATCACACCCTCCGGATCAACCGCTTTCACGGGCATGCCTGCATACTCGCCGGCTAGCTTGTGAAAGTACCACCATGGAATGCCGTTTTGCATGGTCACCACGCGAGTGCTGCTGTGCATGAGTCGCGGTAACTCTGCGGCTACAGCGGCCACCTGATGCGCCTTCAAAGCCAGAATCACCAGATCTTGCACGCCTGCATCTGCGATGCTCGATGTTGCCTTGATCGGCTGCACGAGCAATTCATTGCCGCTCTCTTCAATCAAAGTCATGCCATTTTTCTTAACAGCTTCTAAATTAGCACCGCGCAAAATCAAGGTGACATCGTGGCCCGTTAAAGCCAGCTTGACACCCAGCATGCCGCCAATTGCGCCTGCTCCCACTACACAAATTTTCATATCAAGCGCCGCCTTCGTTATTTGTTGCTGCAAACGTATTTCTCAGCACGCCAACACCATCAATACAAACTTCCACCACACTCCCGGGCTTCATCGGCAACACACCCAGCGACGTGCCGCAGGCAATCACATCGCCGGGATAAAGCGTCATCTCATTTGAGATGGAAGCCACGATTTGCGCGGGAGAGAAAATCATGTCGCTGCAAGCGTAGTTTTGCCGCTCGCGGCCATTGATGAGCGTGCGAACGCTCAAGGCCTTCCAATCGAGCCCGGTAGCAATCACAGGGCCAAAAATGCCAAATGTGTCAAAACTTTTTGCACGTGTCCATTGCGCAAATGAGGCGTCTCGCGCGAGCAAATCCAGCGCTGTCACATCGTTGACGCAGGTCAGGCCAAAGATTGCATGCTCAGCTGCCTCAGGTGTCAGGTTTTTACACGTCTTGCCAATGACAAGCCCCAGCTCACCTTCATAAATAACGCGCCCATCGTAGCTGGCAGGCGCTGAAAACGGTTGCTCATGCGCGCAGTAGCTGCTGGCTGCTTTAATGAAATACAAAGGCTCTACGGGAATGCTTAAGGCTTGCTTGGCAGCCTGCGCATGGTAGTTGTTCCACAGGCCAATGAATTTGCTGGGGACACACGGCAAAGTAGTCGTCACATCACTCAAGGCAAGCTGTTGCCCAGTCAAAGCAAACTCACCAAACATATCGCCTTGGCAAACAGCTATTTTTTCGCCTTGCACGATACCAAAGCCCAATTGCCCCTGCGATGTGTATCGTATCCAAAGTTTGGAGGTCATGCTGCCTTCGTTTTCATACGTTTCATGATCGCGCCAATCAGCGGCCAAAACAGCATGACCAAGGCAAGAGCCGTGATGCTAGCCACCAGTGGATTCGACACAAAAACCATCATGCTGCCGCTTGAGCCCAGCAATGATTGCCTGAATGCGTTTTCTGCCATGTCGCCCAACACCAAAGCCAGCACCAGCGGGGCAAGAGGATAGTCG
>JANOJL010000002.1:0-306319 GCA_031418715.1 Variovorax sp.
GCTGGGCGAGAAAGCGTTTCGGGCGAAACAACTTTATCGCTGGATTCATCAAAAGGGCGCGAGTGATTTCGCGCAGATGAGTGATTTGGCGAAATCACTACGCGAGAAGCTGCAAGGCATTGCACATGTGACGCCGCTCAAAGTGCTGACCGAGCAAAAGAGCAGCGATGGCACGATCAAGTGGCTTTTTGACGTGGGCAATGGCGATGCGGTCGAAGCGGTGTTTATCCCCGAGACGGATCGCAACACGCTGTGCATCTCATCGCAGGCGGGATGCGCAGTGGGCTGCCGCTTTTGCTCCACAGGCCACCAAGGCTTTTCCAGAAACCTCACGTCAGGCGAGATCATCGCCCAGCTCTGGTTTGCCGAACACACCATCCGAGCAGTCAAAGGAGCGCAAGATCGCGTCATCTCCAACGTCGTGATGATGGGCATGGGCGAGCCGCTGCAAAACTATGCCGCTCTCGTGCCCGCGCTGCGCACCATGCTCTCCGATCACGGCTACGGCCTCTCGCGCCGCAGAGTGACGGTGTCCACCTCAGGCGTGGTGCCGATGATGGATAAGCTGGCAGCCGATTGCCCGGTGGCACTGGCGGTGAGCCTGCATGCGCCGACCGATCTGCTGCGCGACGATCTCGTGCCTTTGAACAAGAAATACCCGCTGCAAGAGCTGTTGGCCGCATGCGAACGCTATTTGCAAGCCGCGCCGCGTGATTTCATCACCATGGAATACTGCATGTTGGCGGGTGTGAACGATTCTCCAGCTCAAGCAATGCAACTGGCGCAGTTGGTGAAAAACGTCAAATTGCCAGTGAAATTTAACCTGATTCCTTTTAATCCCTTCCCCCAGAGCGGATTGGTGTGTTCTGCTCCGAAAGTTGTAGCAGAATTTGCAAAAATCCTGCATGATGCAGGCATCGTCACCACCGTGCGCAAAACGCGCGGCGATGATATTGATGCGGCTTGTGGCCAGCTCGCGGGTGATGTGCAAGACCGCACACGTGCACCCGAGCGCATGGCCCAGCGGCGTGTGGTGATGATGCAAAAGCAAGATGCTTGATGGCTGAGCAGCTTCAAGCCGGAGACAACTGGAGTACACAATGGCGTCGATGAATGCGAGTTTGACAATCTGGAGGCTAGCGGTCGTGTTGGCTCTCGCTGCAGGCAGCTTTAGCTTCAGCGGCTGCGCCACCAATGCAGATGGCAGCCGATCCAGCGGCAGTAACCCGGTTGACAGCATCGTCACGCAGTCTGACGAGCCAGAGTCCCGCAGACGCGCCCGCACCCGCTTGGAGCTGGCCTCTAGTTACTTTAGCGAAGGCAAAACCACCGTCGCGCTAGACGAGCTCAAGCTCTCTTTGCTCGCCGACCCAAACTACGGCGACGCCTTTAACCTGCGCGGCCTTGTCTACATGCGTTTGGGTGACATGCGACAAGCTGAAGACAGCTTTCGCCGTGCCTTACAGCTCAATGCGCGTGATGCCGACACGATGCACAACTACGCATGGCTGATGTGCCAGCAGCGCCGTTTTGTCGAGTCGATTGCGATGTTCACTCAGGCCAATGCGGTGCCTTTGTATGCCGGGCAATCCAAAACCTACATGTCACGCGGTATGTGCGAGCTGGCAGCAGGGCAGCGCGAATTGGCTGAGCGAAGCTTTGCGCGCAGCTACGAGCTCGACGCGGGCAACCCGATTTCGGGCTACAACCTCTCCAATCTGCTTTTTTTACGCGGTGAATTACAGCGTGCGCAATTTTATATTCGCAGGCTGAACAACACCGACTTGGCCAACTCCGAAACTCTGTGGTTGGGTATCAAAATTGAGCGCAAGATGGGTAACAATGACGTGGTGCAGCAGTTGACGACACAGTTGCGACGCCGCTACCCGCAATCGAAAGAATTGGCATCGTTGGAACGAGGGGCATTTGATGAGTGAAGAGGAGTTGCCGATCCGTTTTGCGGACACGGCTCAGGCGGCAATGGATGCCTCAAAAAGTGCAGGTCAGATGCTGCGTGAAGCGCGTGAGGCGCAAGGCCTGCATGTGGCTGCGTTGGCGGTGTCGCTCAAAGTACCCGTGAAAAAACTAGAAGCGCTGGAAGCTGATCGTTTGGAAGAGTTGCCCGATGCCGTATTCATACGTGCGCTCGCATCAAGCGTTTGCCGGGCGCTCAAGGTCAATCCTGCGCCCATTCTGGAAAAACTACCCAAGCTCAACACCCGCGTGCTCGATCAGGTGGCAGGCGGTGTCAATGTTTCCTTTCGCACGCGCGCTGATGGGCCCGCGCCCTCGCTGTTGTCAAATTTAAACCGGCCCGTTGTACTCGCTGTGATGGTGTTGCTGCTGGCTGCTATCGTTCTGATGCTGTTGCCAGATTTCACGATGCGCTCGGCCTCCACGGCCACGCCTTCATCTGGCTCAATGCCTCAGGCCTCATTGCCATCTGCCAACGGCAATGCCGCTGGTGTTTCCATGGGCAGCGGCGCGACCGTGGTGGCCACGCCCATACCAGGCGCATCTGAGACGACCACGGTTGTCTTCAGCCCCAGCCAGCCTGCCAACGAATCAGCCACGATACCAAGCTTGAGCGTGACGCCTGCTTTGTCCACGCCAAGCGTGAGCAGTCCCACACTCACGATTTCTACGCCCGCTTCTGCAGGTGTCGCTGGCACAGCTGCAACGCCGCCGCCCTCTGATAGCGTTATCGTGTTCACCGCCACGGGTGAAACCTGGGTCGAGGTGAAAGACGCAGGCGGGAAAATCATCTTGCAACGCACCTTGAAATCTGGCGAGACAGCGGGCGCTGGGCCATCTTTGGGCAAGCAACCGTTTTCAGTGATCATTGGCCGAGCCAACTTCACGCAAGTCACTGTGCAGGGCAAGGCTTTTGATCTTGCAGCCGTCTCGTCCAAAGATGCTGTGGCACGATTCCAAGTTAAATGAAGTTTGGACCAGTCTGATGCTTGAACCTTGCCAAATCCCTGAATCTTCTCCCGCGCCGCGCCGCAGCCTGCAAGCGCGCATTGTTTGGGACAAACGCGTTGTCACAGTGGGCGGCGATGCACCTGTGCGCGTGCAGTCGATGACCAATACCGATACCGAAGACGCAATCGGCACAGCCATTCAAGTGAAAGAGTTGGCGCTAGCAGGCAGTGAGATCGTACGCATCACGGTCAACACCCCCGAAGCTGCTAAGCAAGTACCTTATATCCGCGAGCAGCTTGATCGCATGGGCATAGATGTGCCGTTAGTGGGCGATTTTCATTACAACGGTCACCGCTTGCTGACTGATGAGCCTGCCTGCGCCGAAGCGCTCAGCAAATATCGCATCAACCCCGGCAACGTGGGCAAGGGCGACAAGAAAGACAAGCAATTCGGCCAAATGATCGAAGCTGCGCTGAAGTGGGACAAGCCCGTGCGCATCGGCGTGAATTGGGGTAGCCTCGATCAAGACCTGCTGGCCCATTTGATGGACATTAACAGTCTTCGCGCAGTGCCTTGGGATGCTAAGCAAGTGATGTATGAGGCGCTGCTGACCTCAGCGACAGAGTCTGCAAACCTTGCCGTGAAAATGGGCATGTCGCCCAATCAAGTGCTGCTCAGCTGCAAAGTCTCGGGCGTGCAAGATTTGATCGCTGTCTACCGAGAGTTGGCCAAGCGCTGCAACTATCCGCTGCATCTGGGCCTGACCGAAGCTGGCATGGGCACCAAAGGCACGGTGGCATCAGCCGTGGCCATGAGCATCTTGCTGCAAGAAGGCATCGGCGACACCATCCGCGTCAGCCTCACGCCCCAGCCTGGCGAAAGTCGCACGCAAGAAGTGCTGATCGCGTCGGAGATTTTGCAGTCGCTCGGTCTCAGAAGATTCGTTCCCAGCGTCACCGCCTGTCCCGGCTGCGGCCGTACCACGAGCAGCACCTTCCAAGAGCTGGCCAAGCAGATCGATGATTATTTGCGCATGCAGATGCCGCTCTGGAAAACCAAATACCCCGGCGTCGAGCATCTCAAAGTCGCCGTCATGGGCTGCATCGTCAACGGCCCGGGTGAGAGTAAACACGCCGATATCGGCATTTCTTTGCCAGGAACTGGAGAAAGCCCCGCCGCCCCGGTCTTCATTGACGGACAAAAAGCGCTGACTCTGCGTGGCGAGAATATCGTGCAGGAATTCCACAATCTGGTGGATGAGTACATTGAGAAGCGATTTGGCGCCGCTGCTGCTGAAGCGGCAAAGGCGCTGGAGACGGCTTAAATTTTTGGCATTTTTGGGCTCTAGCCCGCGTCTTTACTGCGCAGAATGCTATTGAAATTGTAGTAACGTGCAACGTTTGCCTACTGCTCGGCGTTCCGACCTTTTCACGCCACCTTGTGCACCTACGGCCTAGCGTCGGGCAGTTCCCCTGCAAATTTTTTGAAAACACACGCGATAGCGGCCTCGGTGAGCTCAAGTGGGTCTCCACGCGCCTTTCAAAAAATTTTCCAGTGAAACCACCCAACACTCTCCGCTTCGACTGTGTAAGCGTATTTTGGATTCATGCCTTCTAGTTTTTTGACTGCTTCACAAATCCGTTTACAGTTCGCAGCGCATGACAGAGTATCCTGCCACCACAGGTCTAAATCGTCTCGAAATGCTCCTGGTCACGCGTGACATTTTGAATCGGTATCTGCGGTACCTAGAGACTGCGGAGCAACCAAACGCTTAGCGTGCCTTAGCTTCGAAGTGCCGATCAAGTGCAACATTAGCGAATTCGGTGTTTGTCGTATCAAATCTGAATCTGAGAGCGTTGGGAGGTTGTCCGACACTGGGCGGCAGGTACAAAACTTTGAGCGCCAAGGTTGAGCGCTGAAGCCACTCCAGAGGCTATCAATTCAATAGCGCTTGGCGCAGTATTAGTAAGGGCTAGCGGCTGAAAATGGCATAAAATCGCGGCTTCTGAAAGGCGCTCAGCCGCTTTCACGCTCAGCCGTTCCCAAATCTACTCAAGTTATAATTTAAGTTATAACTTCGCGAGCCCATCATGCAAGCCCTCAAACTCACTCAAATCGGCAATTCCCTTGGCATCATCTTGCCCAAAGAGATTTTGGCGCAGCTTAAGGTGCAGAAGGGCGATCAGTTGTTTTTCACGCAAGCGCCAGACGGATATCGGGTCACGCCTTATCGTGCGACGGCAGAGGCGCAGCTCAAAGCGGGGCGGCAGTTTATGCATGATTACCGCGATACCTTCCGTGAATTGGCCAAGTGATGGTTCAGGCTGGTAACGAACCCAGACTTTGGCACTGGGTTGACAAAGATGTATTGCTTGCGCTGCATGACGAAAGTTTGGCTGAGCATGGCGGTGGTATCGGGCTGCGCGATGCGGGGTTGTTGGAATCTGCCTTAGCAAGGCCTGAGAATCTTGAGCTGTATGGTTCGCCTGATGTGGCTGAGTTGGCAGCAGCCTATGGTTTCGGTTTAGCCAAGAACCATGCCTTTGTTGATGGCAACAAACGAGTTGCATTCTTGGGCATCGGCTTGTTTTTATACTGCAATGGCTATCGCTTGCGCGCCAGCCAGATCGAGGCGACGCAGACGATTTTGGCCTTGGCTGCGGGGCAGGTGTCGGAAAGTCAGCTTGCCCAGTGGATTCGTGAAAATTCGGAAGCTATCAAAATATGAGTGAAAAACTGGTTGCCATCAAAGGCATGAACGACATCCTCCCGCCGGATTCGGCGCGCTGGGAGTGGCTGGAAGAGAAGGTGCGCAGCCTGATGGCTCGGTATGCCTATCGCAATATCCGCACGCCGATTGTCGAGCCGACACCGCTGTTTGTGCGCGGGCTGGGCGAAGTCACGGATATTGTTGAGAAGGAAATGTATTCCTTTGAAGACAAATTGAATGGCGACAAGCTAACCCTGCGTCCTGAAAATACTGCAGGCGTGGTGCGCGCCGTTGCTGAGCATTCGATGCTGTATGAGGGCGGCAAGCGCCTGTATTACATGGGGCCGATGTTTCGCCATGAGCGGCCACAGCGCGGGCGCTATCGGCAGTTTCACCAAATAGGCGCAGAGGCTTTGGGCTTTGGCGGCGCGGAAGTGGATGCTGAACTGATTTTGCTGGCGGATCAACTTTGGAAAGAGTTGGGGCTGAAAGATGTGCGGCTTGAGCTCAACAGCTTGGGGCAACCCGAGGAGCGCCAAAAGCATCGCTCCGCTTTGATTGCTTATCTTGAGCAACACCAAGATGTGATGGACGAAGAAGCCAAGCGCCGCTTGCATACGAATCCGCTACGTATTTTGGACACGAAAAACCCGGCGATGCAGGAAATGGTGAACGCGGCGCCGAAGCTGATTGATTATCTGGGCGATGTATCTCTTGCGCATTTCACGCAAGTTAAAGCTATTTTGACGGCAAATGGCATCAGTTTCACGATCAATCCGCGTTTGGTGCGCGGGATGGACTATTACAACCTGACGGTCTTTGAGTTCATCACCACCAGCCTGGGCGCGCAGGGCACGATCTGCGGCGGTGGGCGTTATGACTATTTGATCGAGATGATCGGCGGTAAAGCCGCGCCGGCAGTGGGCTGGGCGCTGGGTGTGGAGCGGGTGCTGGAGCTGATCAAGGAGCATGGCGTTGAAGTGCCGCAGTCCGTGCCGGATGCGTATGCCGTGATTCCCGATCTGGCTTCGCTGCCAGTGGCGATCAAGTGCATTCAAGCCTTGCGCTCTCAGGGTGTGAGCGTGCAAATGCATGCCCCTGCAAACTCGGCCGAGGGCATGGGCAGCTTCAAAAGCCAGTTTAAAAAGGCCGATGGCTCGGGCGCAAAATTCGCATTGATTTTTGGCTCAGACGAGTTGGCGCAGGGCAAAGTGGCTGTGAAAGCGCTTCGCGGTGCTAGCTCATCACAGGCCGATGGGCAAAATGAGCAGCAGCTGATAGCGTTGAATGAGCCAGCAGCTTTGGCCGCAGCGCTGAAGGTTTGAGCGTTAAATACTATCAAATTAATAGCGATCCGCCCATGTTTTATAACGGCTAGAGCCCTAAAATGCTTTAAAAATGGTGTGTTAGCAGTTATAGATAAAAAAACGGCCTGAAGCCGTTATCAATCCTGCGCGACATGCTCCCAAATAAAGAGCATGTCAATCGCAGCCAAGCAGGTGCTGCCACCCCCTACAATCACATCATTGGATTCTCACATCATGGCAATGAAACATCTCGACCTCGAAGAACAAGAGCAACTTGACAAGATCAAGGCATTTTGGAAGCAGTTTGGCAACATCATCAGCGCAGTGCTGATTCTCGTGTTTGGCTCGATTGCGGCTTACAACGGCTGGCAATGGTGGCAGCGCAGCCAGTCGGGTCAGGCCGCGAGCATGTATGAAGAGGTGGAACGCGCTGCCAAGGGCGGTGACCCTGCCAAGATCAGTCGTGCTTTTACCGATATGAAAGAGCGCTTCGGCAGCACGACCTATGCAGCGCAAGCTGGCTTGCTCGCTGCCAAAGCGCTGTATGACAAAGGCCAAGCCGAGCAGGCCAAAGCACCGCTCGAATGGGTTGCCAACAGCTCTGCTGATGAGAGCTATCGCGCGATTGCCAAGCTACGCCTATCGTCCATCTTGTTTGAAGGCAAAGGCTTTGATGCCGCGCTGAAACTGCTCGACGGCATGCCAAAAGAATTTGATGCACTGGCCGCCGACCGACGCGGCGACATCTTGCTGGCGCAGGGCAAACGAGAGGAAGCCAAAGTCGCCTTCGAGAAAGCCTACAAAGCCATGGACGAGCGCAGCGAATACCGCCGATTGGTGGAAATCAAACTCAATTCACTAGGTGTGGATGTGAGCAGCAAAGTCGCTGCTGCATCTACCCCATCTACTGCCGCTCCAGCCGCAGCCCCAGTTGCCGCACCCGCTGCTAGCGCAGCTAAGTAAGCCAATGCCCTCAGACACCCCGGAGGCCACGATGTCATTCCACTCTTCATTTTTCAAGCCTTTTAGGGCTGTACCCGTTATAAAACCTGCGCAAAGCGCTATTATTTTAATAGCGACTAGTCTGTTGCTTGCTGCTTGCTCAGGTGGCAGCAAACGCCCTGAACCCGCGCCACTCGCAGCCAATGTGCCTTTAATCGGCGTGAAGCAGGCTTGGGCGAATCGCATTGGTGAAGTGCCGACGGGCGCAGGGCCTACTGTTGTCGGTAACACCGTAGTCGTGGCCGCATCCGATGGCACAGTGGCCGCGATTGATGCAGTTTCTGGCCGCGATCTTTGGCGCGGTACGGCAGGCTCGCCTCTGGCTACGGGCGCTGGTACCGATGGCAAGTTCACCGCTGTCGTCACCAAAAGCAACGAAGTCGTCAACTTTGATGCTGGCAAGCTGCTCTGGAAAGCCAAGCTGCCCGCGCAGGCCTTCACTGCGCCTTTCGTTGGCGGTGCGCGCGTATTTGTCGTGCTGGCGGACAAATCCGTGCATGCGTTTGATGGCGCAAGTGGCAAAAAACTTTGGTCGCAACAACGCCCGAGCGACCCGCTGGTGCTCAGCAAACCCGGCACGATTTTGGCTGTGGGTGACACCTTGGTCGTGGGGCTCGGTGGCCGTTTGGTCGGCTTCAATCCTGGCAATGGCAGCGTGCGCTGGGAAGTGCCCATTGCATCGCCCCGCGGCACAAATGATGTGGAACGTTTGGTCGATATGGTCGGTACGACCAGCCGCATAGGCGATGTCGTCTGTGCGCGCGCTTTCCAGGCAGCGGTGGGCTGCGTGAACGCTGCTCGCGGTACGTTGCTCTGGAACAAGCCCGCCAACGGTGCTGAGGGCATCCATGGCGATGGCAATTTACTCTTTGGCACTGAAGCTGATGGCAAGCTGGTAGCTTGGCGCAGAAGTGATGGCCAGAGCGCTTGGCAGTCTGAGCGTTTTCTTTACCGCAGCCTCACGGCACCACTGGTGGTGGGTCGCTCTGTCGTCGTGGGTGACAACGCAGGCAATCTGCACATGCTCTCGCGTGAAAACGGCTCGCCGCTGAATCGCTTGACGACCGATGGCAGCGCCATCGTTGGCAGCCCCGTGCTCGCGGGCGATGCGCTCGTGGCCGTGACCAAATCGGGCGGAGTCTTTGGCTTCCGTCCGGAATAATTATTTTTGAAGGCGCACCCTCATGAAACCAGTGGTGGCCTTGGTTGGCAGACCCAACGTTGGTAAATCGACGCTTTTTAACCGTTTTACGAATACCCGTGACGCGATCGTGGCCGACTACGCGGGGCTGACGCGTGATCGCCATTACGGCAAGGCAAAATTAGGCAAGCGCGAATACATCGTCATCGATACCGGCGGCTTCGAGCCCACGGCTGAATCAGGCATTTTCAAAGAGATGGCCAAGCAAACGCGCCAAGCCGTAGCTGAGAGTGATGTGGTGATTTTTGTAGTCGATGCTCGCGCAGGTATCTCCGCGCAAGACCACGACATTGCCAACTACCTACGCAAACTAGGTAAGCCCACGATCCTCGCAGCCAACAAGGCCGAAGGCATGCAAGCGGGCGCTCAGCTCAGCGAATTTTTCGAGCTTGGCTTGGGCGATGTGCGCCCCGTGTCAGCTGCGCATGGTCAAAATGTGCGATTGCTGATCGAAGAGGCACTGGATGCGCTCAAATTACCTGAGGAAGTGGAAGAAGAAGACGTTGATCCGTCAGTCATCAAACTAGCCGTGGCTGGCCGCCCGAATGTCGGTAAATCGACCCTGATCAACACTTGGCTGGGCGAAGAACGCTTGGTGGCCTTTGATCAACCCGGAACCACACGTGATGCGATCTCGGTGCCTTTTGAAAAAGGCGGGCAAAAATTTGAGTTGATCGACACCGCTGGCCTGCGCCGTAAAGGCAAGGTCTTTGAAGCGATCGAAAAATTTTCGGTGGTCAAAACCTTGCAAGCGATTGAAAGCGCCCACGTGGTCTTGTTGCTCATCGACGCGACCGAAGGCGTGAGCGATCAAGATGCGCATATTGCAGGCTATTGCGTTGAAGCGGGCAGGGCGCTGGTGCTCGCCGTCAACAAATGGGACGCGATTGACAGTTATCAGCGCGAGCTTCTCCAGCGTTCTATTGAAACGCGCTTGGTGTTTTTGAAATTTGCCGAGATTCACATGATCTCGGCTATCAAGCGCCAAGGCCTTGCGCCCGTGTGGAAATCAATTGCGCACGCTTTTCAATCCAGTTTTCGCAAAATGCCCACGCCACAACTCACACGCATATTGCTGCAAGCCATTGAAGAGCAAGCGCCAAGACGCGCAGGCCACCATCGTCCAAAGCCGCGCTATGCGCACCAAGGCGGCCAAAACCCGCCGATCATCATCGTGCATGGCAATTCGCTCGATCACATTACCGCTGCGTGGCGTCGCTTTCTCGAAGGCCGTATTCGCAAGGCCTTCGATCTGGTGGGCACACCGATGCGCATCGAATTCCGTTCGCAAGACAATCCGTTTGACGAGAAAAAGTAAGTCCTCTGTTTTCAGATCGTCCCCGCTGCTTTTTAAAGTCAAGAAAAAAATAGGCTTTTAGGACGAGCGGCCATTGAACTTTTGCTTTTAGGCCACACTCTGTGTTATCGTTATCGTTCCAACATTTACTGGAACACGGAGAATATCGTGAGCAACAACAAAAGCCAACTCTTACAAGACCCATTCTTGAACCAACTTCGCCGCGAGCATGTGCCTGTGTCGATTTATTTGGTCAACGGCATCAAACTTCAAGGTCAAATCGAGTCCTTTGACCAGTACGTCGTGTTGCTTCGCAACACCGTGACGCAAATGGTTTACAAGCATGCCATCTCCACCATCGTGCCCGGCCGTGCAGTCCACTTCAGCACCGGTGAAGACGATAGCCAGCCGCCCGCAGCCGCTTCTTCAGTGGCCGCGCAATAAGCTTCACACTTAACAAATGCTCGGGTTCTGGCCTTCTTTATCGGAAGGTTGATCGATGGCCTTAGATTTCAAAAGCTCGCGGTCTTCACGAAGCCCTGCGCAATCTGCATCTGATGCCATGGCTTCAAACGCGGAAAGTCACTACTCGCCCAGCAGCGCCAACAAAGTGCTGCTCGTCGGCGTAGATTTCCATGCGCCGCATTTCGATGCAGAGCTGGAAGAGCTTGGCTTGCTCGCACAAACTGCGGGCCTTGAGCCTGTGGCGCGTATCACCTGCAAGCGCCAAGCCCCCGATGCGGCTTTGTTTGTGGGCAGCGGCAAAGCCGATGAAATCCAAGCGCTAGCGCAGCAGCATGGCGCAGCTGAAATTCTGTTTGACCAAGCCATCAGCCCGGCTCAGCAGCGAAATTTAGAGCGGCGCATTGGCATGCCAGTGAATGACCGCACCTTGCTCATTCTGGAAATCTTCGCCCAGCGAGCGCGTTCGCACGAAGGCAAATTGCAGGTCGAGCTGGCCAAGCTGCAATACCAATCGACTCGCCTCGTGCGCCGCTGGAGCCACTTAGAGCGTCAACGCGGCGGCATCGGCGGGCGCGGCGGCCCTGGTGAGACGCAGATGGAGCTTGATAAGCGGATGATCAACGAATCCATCAAACGCACCAAAGCGCGGCTAGAAACTGTCAAAAAACAGCGTAACACCCAGCGCATGCAGCGTTCCAATGCTCAGCATTTCAGCATTGCGCTCGTGGGTTACACCAACGCGGGTAAATCCACACTGTTCAACAAACTCACCAAAGCCAAGGTGTATGCCGCCGACCAGCTCTTTGCTACGCTCGACCCCACAACGCGCAGTATTTATCTGGGTGATGCTCAGCGATCCGTTAGCCTGTCAGATACCGTGGGCTTCATCCGCGATTTACCGCATGGTTTGATCGAAGCGTTTGAAGCCACACTTCAAGAAGCAGCCAACGCCAATTTGCTCCTACATGTGGTCGATGGTGCGAACCCGGATTACCACGAGCAGATCAACGAAGTACAACGTGTGCTGGGTGAAATTGGTGCTTTGGATATCCCGCAATTGCTGGTGTTTAACAAACTTGATGCCTTGCCGCCAGAGCTGCGTCCGCAGCGCTTGCAAGATCATTTTGAAGTCGATGGCTTGAGCACCGAGCGTGTTTTTGTCAGTGCGCAAAGTGGCGAAGGCATGGAAATTTTGCGGTCAATTTTGGCCGTGCGTGCCGCTCCCTCTTGAGGGGCTATGATTACGACCCATATGTTGCCTATGCCTACACTCTCTTCGCGAACTATTCAGCTCTCGCTGACCCGCTTCTTCTCCCGAATGTTCAATCTCAACGATGGCAAATGGGGGCGCTCTGACGGGGCTTCTCCTGCGCCGGCCCCGGCTGACGGCGGCGAGCAGCCTCAAGCTGCTCCACCTGCCTCGCCTGCGGCAAGCCCATCGCCAGCCCCCACGCCAAGCTCAGCGCCAGGTCAAGGCGGCTCTGGTGGGGGTAACAGTGGCGGCCCTAACCAAGGCCCTCCTGATTTGGATGAGCTCTGGCGCGATTTCAACCGCAAGTTAGGCGGTCTCTTTGGCGGCAACAAGCAACCCCCGCGCGGCGGTCAACCAGATTGGAATCGCCATAACCAAAACAATGGCAATAACAACAACGCTGGCGGCGGTGGCAACAGCGGCGGCTTTCAGCCCGATATGAAATCTGCCGGTATTGGCGCTGGCCTGATCGGTATCGTAGCGTTGCTCATTTGGCTTGGCACTGGCTTTTTCATTGTGCAAGAGGGTCAGCAAGCTGTGATCTCGCGCTTTGGCGCTTTGAATCGAACAGTCGATGCGGGCTTTAGCTGGCGCATGCCTTACCCGTTTGAGCGGCATGAAACAGTATCGTTCACCCAAGTGCGTTCGGTGGAGGTGGGGCGCAACAGCGTGGGCGCGGCCACCGGCATCAAAGACTCTTCAATGCTCACCAAAGACGAAAACATTGTTGATGTGCGCTTCACCATCCAATACAACCTGAAAAGCTCCTCTCAATTTCTTTTTGAAAACCGAAATCCGGACGAAGCCATCGTAAAGGCCGCTGAATCGGCTGTTCGCGAAGTGGTGGGGCGCTTCAATCTTGATGATATTTTGGGTCGCAACAGTGAAGTCTTGCAGCAAGACGTGTTGCGCTCCATTCAACAGCAGATGGATCGTTACCAGACCGGTATCAGCGTGCAAAACGTCAATATTCAAAACGTTCAAGCGCCTGAGCAAGTGCAGGCCGCGTTTGACGACGCGCTCAAAGCAGGTCAAGACCGCGACCGCTTGAAAAACGAAGGCCAAGCCTATGCAAACAACGTTATACCCGGTGCACGAGGTACTGCTTCTCGCTTGAAAGAAGAGGCCGATGGTCATAAAGCCCGTGTAGTTGCGCAAGCAGAAGGTGATTCACAGCGCTTTCGCTCCGTTTACGCTGAATACGCCAAAGCACCGCAAGTAACGCGAGATCGCATGTATCTCGATACGATGCAGCAGATTTACAGCAGCACCACCAAGATTCTGATCGACTCCAAACAGGGCAACAATTTGCTCTACATGCCACTCGATAAATTGATGCAACTGAGCAGTTCTCCAAGCGACATTGCGGTGTTGCCGGGTGTAGCACCTGCGTCAGGTGCTACTAATTTAGTAGCACCTACTGCAACACTTGCGCCCGCCGCAGGCAGCCGCACTAGCCGCGAGCGCGACAGCCGCTAAGCACAAGGAGAACACATATGAACAAAATTGGATTTGCTATCTCCGGACTTTTGGTAGTCTTGGCTATTTTGGCCTCAACACTCTTTGTGGTCGATCAGCGCCAGTTTGGCGTGCTTTATTCCTTTGGTCAGATCAAGGAAGTGATCACCGAGCCGGGCTTGCGCTTCAAGCTGCCCCAGCCGTTTCAAAACGTGGTCTTTCTTGATCGCCGTATTTTGACGCTCGACAGCCCTGAGACAGGCGCACTGCAAACTGCTGAAAAGAAAAATCTCGTGGTTGATTGGCTGCTGAAATGGCGCATTTCTGATCCACGTCAATTCATCCGCACGTTCTCCACTGCGACGAGCTTGGTTGCAGCGGAAAACCGCTTGACTTCTGTGGTGCAGGATGCGCTCAAAAACGAAATTAACGCGCGGACAGTTCGCGATGTGTTATCCACCGAACGCGAAAAAGTGATGCAAGGTGTACAAAAACGTTTGGTTGAAGATGCCAAAAATTTCGGCATCGAGATCGTTGATGTGCGTATCAAGCGGGTTGATTTCCCTGGTTCAGTGACAGATGCTGTCTACCAACGTATGCAATCCGAGCGCCGTCAGGTAGCCAATGAATTGCGCTCTACAGGCGCTGCTGAAGCCGAGAAGATTCGCGCTGATGCCGACCGCCAACGTGAAGTAATCGTTGCAGAGGCTTACCGCGATGCGCAAAAGGTCAAGGGCGAGGGCGATGCCAAAGCTGCCGCGCTGTATGGCGATGCCTTTGGCCGCGATCCGCAGTTTGCCCAGTTTTATCGCAGCTTGGACGCCTACAAATCCAGCTTTTCCAAGAAGAGTGATGTGATGGTGATCGATCCGTCCAATGATTTCTTCCGTGTCATGCGCAATGGCGGGCAGGGCGGTGGTGCGGCTGCGCCTGCTAGGAAATAAGCTTTAAGCTAATCCAAGGCTGAGTGCTCGGCATGGAAATTCTGTTTACTGCGCTGGGCTTAGTGCTCATCATCGAAGGCCTGCTGCCCTTCATTTCACCCAAAGGCTGGCGCGGTGTGTTTGAGCAGGTGCTCAAGCTTTCAGATGGACAGATTCGGTTTTATGGTTTGATCAGTATTCTGATTGGATTGCTATTGATGTTGCTGTTGGGCTGAGGGTTTGAGCAACGACATTTTGAGGAACTGGGGCTCACGGTGTAACATGCAAGCTTCTGCACATACTTGCTTCATTACTTTGCTTAATCCGTGAATTCCCCAACCAATCCAGCTTCATTTGTTGACCAGTTTGATTCCCATGGCGCGTGGCGCAGGGAGTTTGCTGCGCGGCTCAAGCAATTGGCCGATTGGCTGGGTAATCATGAGTTGCTGGATGCCTCTGTGGCTGAGCGCATGCAGCAACTTGAAGCGCAGATGCGATCTGACAAGGTGATGGTGGCCTTTGTCGCTGAATTCTCGCGCGGCAAATCGGAGCTGATCAATGCGATCTTCTTTGCCACCTATGGTCGGCGCATCATGCCTGCAAGCGCTGGCCGCACCACGATGTGCCCTACCGAGCTGGGCTGGGATGGCGATGTGCCGCCGTGCCTGCGCCTGCTGTCGATAGAAACACGCCTGCAATCCCAATCGCTAATGGAGTGGCGGTATGCGCCTGAGAAATGGACGCGCATAGATCTGGATGTGAATGACCCCGAACAGTTAGCGACGGCATTTGAGAAAGTATCTGAAGTTAACAAAGTCAGCGTTGACCAAGCCCGTGCATTGGGCTTTTGGCACGATGAAACACCGGAAGACAACCCTCGTCAAGACGCCAAAGGCATGGTGGAAGTACCGCGTTGGCGGCATGCGTTGATCAATATCGCGCATCCTTTGCTCAAGCAAGGCTTGGTGATTCTGGACACGCCAGGTTTGAACGCGATTGGCGCTGAGCCAGAGCTCACGGTGAGCTTGATTCCGCAGGCTCATGCTGTGGTGTTCATCTTGGCGGCTGATACGGGCGTGACCAAATCAGATTTGTCGATTTGGAAAGACCATCTGATCACGGAAGATACCGATTTTTCATCGCGTTTGGTCGTACTCAACAAGATTGACACGCTATGGGATGCCCTGTCCACGCCCGAGCAGATTCGCGCTTCTGTGGAGCGCCAGCGCGTGAGTTCAGCAGAGATTTTGAATCTGCCTGACAACCAAGTGATTCCCGTGTCAGCGCAAAAAGGCTTGGTGGCCAAAGTCACCGGTGATGCTGCGCTGCTGCGCGCCAGTCAGTTGCCATTGTTAGAGCAAGCGCTGTCTGAAGGCATGATGGGACAGCGCAAGAAAATTTTGCAATCAGCAGTGACCAGCAGCTTGGGCGAATTGCGCGGCGATGTGTCGCGCATGATCGGCATCCGCCGTCGCGATCTCTCAGAGCAAATGATGGAGCTGCGCGGACTGCGCGGGAAAAATGCCAACGTCATCAAGCACATGCGTGGTCGTATTGAAAGTGAGCAGGCTGAGTTTGATTCGAGTGGCCAGCGCATTCACGCGGTTCGGTCCGTTCATTTGAAATTGCTGCGCGAGGTGTTCACCGCTCTGGGTACTTCCACTTTGCGCGCAGAGCTGCGCCAGCTCAATGAAGCACTACGTCAGCCGGGTATCAAACTAGGGGCGCGAAAGGCCTACAGCGAAACTTTCGCTCGCCTGCGTGAGATCTTTTTGCACACCAAAACGCTCAACGGCGAGATTCACAATATGTTGGCTACAAGCTTTCGCCAGCTGAACGCAGAGTTTGGTTTTTCGCTGCAAACGCCGCGCGAGCCCGAGCTGGCGCGCTATCAGAATGATCTTGATGCCGTGGAGCGTAGCCATGCGCAATATCTGGGCTTGGGTAATGCCTTCCGTTTAGCCCAGCCTGAGTTTGCAGATCGCCTCGTACGCGCGCTTGCTACGCGATTGCGCGTGATCTTTGAATCTGCTTTGGGAGAGGTGGAGTTGTGGAATAAATCGGCAGCCTCTCAGCTTGATGCGCAGTTGCGAGAGCGCCGTAAGAACTTTGCGAAACGCTTGGAAGCGATTGAGCGCATTCAAAATGCTGCAGTCACATTGGATGACCGTATTTTGGAGCTCAGCTCACAAGATGCTAAATCTGTCGAACTCGATCTCAAGCTTTCTAAGCTCACTGCAATAATGATCGATGCGCCACAAAAAAATGGTTCTCAGTTTGGCGAGGACTCTGGCTTCCCGCTCACTCACACCGCCGTGCTCGCTTGAGTCGCTCAGAGTTGCTGATTTCTGCGCATGGCTAAGCCGAAGGTGAGTGCGACTTTTTCTGCGCTTTTGCTCGATTGGCATCTGCTTCACGGGCGCACCGGCCTGCCTTGGCAAAACACACGAGATCCCTACCGCGTTTGGCTGAGCGAAATCATGCTTCAGCAAACACAGGTCAGCACTGTGCGGGAGTATTTTGCAAAATTCATCCAGCGCTTTCCCAGCGTGGCTGATTTGGCTGCGGCCAGCCAAGACGAAGTATTGGCGCTTTGGGCGGGTTTGGGCTATTACTCACGCGCACGCAATCTACATGCCGGCGCAAAAGCAGTGGTGAGTTTGCATGATGGGCAGTTCCCAGCCAGTTCGTTGCAATTGCAAACCTTGCCCGGGATTGGTCCTTCTACCGCAGCGGCGATCGCATCTTTTTGCTTTCATGAGCGCGTAGCGATTTTGGACGGCAATGTCAAGCGCGTGCTCACTCGGGTGCTGGGTTTTGAAGAAGACTTAGCTTCTGCAAAAAATGAACGTGCTTTGCTTGGCTTGGCGCAAGAAATGCTGCCTACCGAGCAACTGGCCACGCGCATGCCGCGCTACACGCAAGCCATCATGGATTTGGGTGCAACGGTCTGTACGCCACGCCAACCCCAATGCAATACCTGCCCGATGGCGAACATCTGCGTGGCCAAGGCGCAAGAGCGCACCACAGCTTATCCTGTGAAAACCAAGAAGCTCAAGCGCAGCAGCCAGTCGCTTTGGCTGCTCTGGGCGCAGCGACAGGATGGCAGCGTGTTTCTGAGCAAACGGCCTGCGCCAGGCGTGTGGGCAGGGTTATATTGCTTGCCGTTGTTTGACAGCGTGGAGGCTTTGGAGGCGGTGCTTAAACCCCGCGAACGCGTGAGTCTGCGTCCGCTTGCGCCCTTTGTGCATGTGTTGACTCACAAAGATTTGCATCTGCATGTGATGGCCCTGGATGATGCCTCTGCAAAGCTTGCACCGAGTTGGGGGGAATGGGTGGCAGATATCAGCAAAGTGGGGCTGCCTGCGCCTGTTAAGAAGCTTCTTCTGGCTTAGCATCTCTATCGCTATATATTTGATAGCACGCTGCTCAGTTTTTATAACGGATGGAGGCACTATTTGCTTATAAATATGTGTTCTTTGGGTTGTTGGTGCTCTTTTGACCTGCGGGGGCCGTATTCGCGTAGGCTTTTGGTGTTGCTCGCGGCCACACTACGACAAAAATCCCCCAAGTTAAGCAGCGCCCCTATCCGAAGAGAAACAGCAAGCACCCGCTATGATGCGGGCATGACTGAAAAACTCTCTTCTCAAAAGCCACTGACTGGCTTTTCTTACTCGCGCGCCACCTTCGAAAACTTGGTTGATAGTGCCCTCGCGCATGCCAAAAAACTCGGTGCCACCGATGCCGCTGCTGAAGCCTCAGAAGGCAGTGGCCTTTCCGTCTCCGCGCGTTTGGGCAAACTAGAAAACGTCGAACGCAACCGGGATAAATCTCTCGGCGTGACGGTGTATGTCGGAAAGCGGCGCGGCAATGCTAGCACCTCAGATTTTTCGGAAAGCGCGATCAAGCAAACAGTACAAGCGGCTTTCGATATTGCACGCTTTACTGCCGAAGACAAAATGGCTGGCTTGCCTGATTTGCAAGACGTGGCTGAGAGCTATCCTGATTTGGACTTGTTCCATCCTTGGGTATTGAACAGTGAGCAAGCGCTTGAGCTGGCTTTGCAATGTGAAGACGCTGCCCTCAAACTAGACAAACGCATCACCAACAGCGAAGGCGCTAGCGTCTCTGCGCAGCAAAGCCATTTCTTCGCAGGCCATATGCGCGGCAGGCAAAACGGTTTTCGCGGTGGCTATGCCTCTAGCCGTCACTCCATGAGCGTCGCGCCCATCGCTGGCAAAGGCGATGGCATGCAGCGCGATTATTGGTACAGCTCCGAGCGCAATGCTTGCGACATGGCCAGTCCAGAAGATGTGGGGCGCTATGCAGCGGCTCGCTCGCTCTCGCGCTTGAAGGCGCGCAAGATCACCACGCGGGAATGCCCGGTTCTCTTTGAATCGCCGTTGGCTGCTGGCTTGCTTGGCGGCTATGTGCAAGCGGTGAGCGGTGGCGCGCTGTATCGCAAGAGCACATTTTTGCTCGAAAGTATGGGCAAAACTGTTTGGCCTAAACACATTGATATCGAAGAAGATCCGCATGTGATCGGCGGCAAAGCCAGTGCACCGTTTGACGAAGAAGGCGTGAAAACGCAAGCTCGTAAGGTGGTGGATGCAGGCAAAGTGCAGGGCTACTTTCTTTCTACTTATTCCGCTCGTAAGCTTGGCATGCGCACGACGGGCAACGCTGGTGGTTCACACAATCTCACGCTGACCTCTCGACTCACGCGGTCTGGCGACGATCTCGATACGATGCTGCAAAAGCTCGGCACCGGCCTTTTCGTGATCGAGCTGATGGGCCAAGGCGTGAACTACGTGACGGGCGATTATTCTCGCGGCGCAACTGGCTTTTGGGTGGAGAAAGGCCGCATTGCCTATCCGGTACAAGAGATCACGATTGCTGGCAATTTGAAAGACATGCTCAAAGGCATTGAAGCCATCGGCTCAGATGCCTACACCTTCGGCGGCAAACGCACCGGCTCGATTTTGGTGAATCGCATGAAGGTCGCTGGCAACTGATGGCCAGTGCTGCGGGTTTCATTATTGGCGCACCAGTGAAGACAACCAAGTCGCTCGCCGTTTGTATGATCAGGTCGCGCAATATTCTGGCTCAGTGGTTGAGTACCAATTTTTTAATGAAATGTGCACTTAGCTGTTATATATGCTGCGATAGGTGCTATTAAATTAATAGCATCGACGCGCTAATCAGTCACCTCTACTCGCATCCCCGCCGCTACTAAGCGCTGCGCCAATACATCACCCAACGCCACACTCGGCGTGATTACGCCGGCGGTCTTTGGCAGTTGGCTTTCGTTTTCAGCAATGGCCAGCGCGGATTCGCACATCATCTTGACTGTTGCGCCATTGCCAGCATCGAGCTGATCGCCAATCACAGCGCGTAACTTGCGGCCTTGCGAGGATTCGCCGATCAATTCGATTTTGAAAAATCCACGCGCCATGTTTGCTGCACTCGGGCCTTCTCCGGGCTGAGCGATGAGTTTTTGCGCCGCTTTGCGCAAAGGAGAAATCGCCATCAAGCCCATGCTGATTTTGGAGCCTACCCCAAAGCTTGCAGCCACTGCTCCCGCGACTATTGAGCGGCCAAAGCGCAAATACTCCTGATACACCAACGCTTGCCCACGCAGGGCAATGCTCCTGCGCACGACGCGCGTGTTCACCGGGCCCATCACGAAGAGGCCAAGCCAAGCTTTGAAATCTGCATCCCAATGTGCACCGATCGGATCGCGGTGCGCAGACCTGTCTTTTGGAATACTGCCTGCTGGATTGAGTAAAAACGTGTCTTCCAGCATTTTTTGCTGCCCAGATTCGATCATGTTCATCACCGAGGCGAGCGTGCCGCCGTTTAGCCCGCCGCCGCCCAAGCTGAAGGCGGATTTGACGTGTGAGCAGGTTTGCTGGTGGCGTTTTTCCATTTCGCGTTGTAGCAAATAAACGCCTAAATCGCTGGGAACCGAATCAAAGCCGCAGCTGGGCACGATACGCGTGCCGTTGGAGGCGGCTTCTTCATGGTGCAGATCAATCATCTGACGCACCCAAGGCGATTCGCCTGTGATGTCGCAATAATGCGTTTGATGCCTGACGCAAGCGGCGACGAGTTTGCTGCCATACAGCGCATAAGGCCCTGCGCAGCTGAGCACCACGCGCGAAGAAGCGGCGAGCTTGTCGAGCGCCTGCTCATCTTGCGCATCAGCCACGATGATGGAAATATCGCTCACGCCCGCATGCAAACGCGCGACCTGATCCCGCGCCGCCTCAAGCTTGGCGAGCGAGCGACCCGCAATCGCCCAGCGCGTGACAGTAGTGGCGCGCTGCGCTAAATAGGCAATCGCTTGTTGGCCTACGAAGCCCGTGGCACCATAAAGAATGAGGTCAAATTGTTTATTCATAGTATGCAGTTTAATCCGCCGAGCGAATATCCCCGGTCACGGCTATGACTCTAGAGATTCGCTAGCATGCTGCACAGCATTAATATCAGAAGATAATTTCATGGATTCTCTTTCTCAACTCGTTCTAGGCGCGGCTGTAGGCATTGCCGTCATGGGACGACGCACTGCCGTTTGGAAGGCGGCGCTGTGGGGCGGCATTGCCGGCACCTTGCCGGATTTGGATGTGCTCTACGATTTTGGCGATGCGGTGCGCAACATGACGTATCACCGCTCGGCAAGCCACAGCTTGCTCTTGCTCACGCTCTTTGCGCCGTTTTTGGCGGCGCTGGTGGCTTGGCTGCACAAAGAGCGAGCGATTTTTAAGCACTGGCTGCTGGCCATGTGGCTGGCGTTGGTCACGCATCCGTTGCTAGATACATTCACGATTTATGGCACGCAATTGTTGTACCCGCTCTCTGAGCATCCGTTTTCTATTGGCAGTATGTTCATCATTGATCCGATCTATACGCTGCCCTTGCTGGTCGGCGTGATCGTGGCTTTGGCATGCAAGCAGTTTGCCGGGCTACGCTGGAATGCTGTTGCCTTGGGCTTTTCGTGCCTGTATCTCGCGTGGAGCGTAGGCGCGCAGGCGCACGTGGAGGGCATCGTGCGCGCGCAACTGAGTGCGCAAGGGCGGGGCAGCGCGAAGTTTTTCGTCACGCCTGCGCCGCTCAACACCATTGCTTGGCGCATCGTGACGATGAATGAGCAGAGTTATTCAGAAGGTTTTTATTCCTTTTTAGATTCAGACCTTCAGATCAACTTTGACCGTTTCCCCCACCAACCTGCTTTGATCAACGAACTGAAAGACAACTGGGCCGCCCAGCGCATGGCTTGGTTCACCCATGGTTTTTATAGCCTGCGCGAAGTCAAAGGCCAAGCCATCCTCACCGACTTGCGCATGGGGCAAGAGCCTGGCTATGTATTCCAATTCGCGCTCGCGCAGCGCCAAGGCACTGGCTGGAAAGAGATTCCATCCGTTGCCCAAGGCAATCGCGGCGATGCGGCCAAAGCGCTGCCATGGCTCTGGGCGCGTATCAAGGGGCAAGACATTCCACCGCCCAGGTAGCAAATGCACGGGCGACTCGCTGGTAATATTGCATCATGCAACCCTTCCACCTCGCCTTCCCCGTCACTGATCTCGACCAAGCCCGCGCCTTTTATGGCGATCTGCTGGGCTGCCCCGAGGGGCGCAGCAGCTTGGAGTGGGTCGATTTCAATTTCCACGGCCACCAAATCGTGGCGCATCTGTGCCCCACGATGAACACCGACACGGCAAAAAGCGAAGTCGATGGCCACGGCGTGCCGGTGCGGCATTTCGGCTTGGTGATGAACCTGCCTGAGTGGGAAACGCTGGCTGCCAAGCTCAAAGCGATGGGTACGAAATTCATTATCGAGCCCTACATCCGCTTCAAAGGCGAGCCGGGCGAGCAGGCCACGATGTTCTTCCTTGACCCGTTTGGCAATGCGATTGAGTTCAAGGCTTTTAAGAGCATGGAATCGCTGTTTGCGAAGTGATCTCGAAGATAGGCCTGCAAACTGCCGCACAAATTGCTATGGGGTTTCTACGTGCGTCCATGATCTTGATCGGGGTCATACCCCTCATTGCCTGCAATCAGAAGACTTCAAGCAATCATCCAAATACCCTATCTCAAGAGCAGGTTCGCCTCCAAGAGACATTGAAGGTTGGCCAAGATCTTCAAAGTCAAGGCTGTCCTGCAAACTCAAAGAAGACCAAAAAGTATGTCAAAAACATCCATGAACCTGCAATCACGGATGTTCTTGTAAGTACACATTGCGATGGAAAAGTTATCGCTGAGTATCACGCAAATACCTTCAAACCTACGAAGATTTTGCCCAGCGATGTGCGGTTTTTTTCGGCGGGAAGAAAAGTAACTGATAGCGTATCGATTGGAGACTCTCGCGATGCCTTGCTAAAGGCACTGGGCAAACCGAGTATTGAAGACGGTAGAGGGATTCACTACTTCATCATGGATCAGGAAAATCCAGGTCCCGACAACACCATCTCATTCAAAACCGTCAATGGCAAATTGACTGAGGTCGTATGGGTATGGCCTGTCTATTGATTTATTTTCAGAGAATGTTTGGGATTGTTAGTTTGCATTCGAGCCCCTGATTAGCTCGTTTAAGCAGAAAAATGTATGTTTTGAGCAATTCACCAGCATAGATTCTGCACAGAATGCTATCAAATTAGGAGTGAGTATATGACCTTGGCCATTAACTTTAACGACATCACCCAAGCCGTGGAACGCCTGCAAGGCGTGGCTCACCGCACTCCGGTGCTGAGCTCGCGTACGGCCAACGAGATGACCGGCGCGCAGTTGTTTTTCAAATGCGAAAACTTCCAGCGCATGGGTGCTTTCAAGTTTCGCGGGGCTTATAACGCGCTGGCGCAATTTTCGCCAGAGCAGAAAAAGCGTGGCGTCTGCGCCTTCAGTTCAGGCAACCATGCGCAAGGCATTGCGCTGTCGGCGCAGATTCTGAGCATGCCTGCGGCGATTGTGATGCCGCTGGATTCGCCGGCCGTGAAGATGGCAGCGACGCGCGGTTATGGGGCGGAGGTGATCACGTATGACCGCTATACGGAAGACCGCATCGCCATTGGCCAGAAATTAGCGGACGAGCGCGGTATGACGCTGATTCCGCCCTATGACCATGCGCATGTGATGGCGGGGCAGGGCACGGCGGCGCTGGAATTGCTAGAAGAAGTGGGGCAGCTCGATGCTTTGCTGGTGTGTCTGGGCGGGGGCGGGCTGATTTCAGGTTGCGCGGTCGCGGCCAAGCATTTGAATCCGAAGATTCGCGTGATCGGCGTGGAGCCGCAGGCTGGCAATGACGCTCAGCAAAGCAAGGCGGCGGGGAAGATCGTCAAGATCGACACGCCGAAGACGATTGCCGATGGGGCGCAGACGCAGTTTGTCGGAAACCTCACTTTCCCTGTGATTCAAGCCTTGGTTGACGAGATCGTCACCGTGAGCGATGCGCAGCTGATTGAAGCGATGCGCTTTGCAGCGAGCCGCATGAAAATGGTGATCGAGCCCACGGGAGGCTTGGCTATGGCGGCGGCGATGCAAGGTGCGGTCGAAGGCGATCTGGGCCTCAAGGGGCAGCGCGTGGGCGTGATCATCTCCGGCGGCAATGTGGATATTGCTCAGTTTGCCAAATACCTCGCCTGACGTGTGCATGGATGTGCTTGATTTGACAACGCAGCCGACAGTCATCATTCTGGCGAGCGGGCGCGGTGAGCGCTTCGTGGCCTCGGGCGGGCAGGGCAGCAAGCTCAAAGCCTTGATCGGCGACAAAACCGTGCTGCAGCACACGCTTGATGCGGTCAAAGCTTCCGGCCTGCCTTGGCATTTAGAAGATACGGGCCATCCGGGCATGGGTGACAGTATCGCGGCTGGCTTGCGAGCTACGCCGCAAGCTGCAGGCTGGCTGATCTTGCCGGGCGATTTGCCCATGATTTCCTCTGAGACGATCCTGCGCGTGGCGCATGCCTTGCAGACGGGTGCGCAAGCGGCGTATCCCGTGTATCCTGCGTCTGGGGGCGAGCGTGGCCATCCGGTAGGTTTTGCGGCCTCCTGTGGTGAAGAACTGCGAAATTTAAGGGGAAATCAGGGTGCAGCCGTTATATTACTTGCGCTGAATGCTATTGAATTGATAGTAAATGATGCTGGCTGCGTACGTGATATTGATACTTTGACGCAACTAGAAGTCCTCAGAAAACGCCTTCAAGCGACCGATTGAGTGCGAAACTCGCCGCAAAGCCGGATGGACTGCATACAATCACACTTTCAGCTGCTTTTGATGCTGCCATTTGGGCGCATTGGCATCGCTTGATCACCAGAACCATGTCCCAATACGTTTACACCATGAATCGGGTCGGCAAAATCGTGCCGCCCAAGCGCCATATCCTCAAAGATATCTCTCTCTCGTTTTTCCCAGGCGCCAAGATCGGCGTGCTCGGTGTCAACGGCTCAGGCAAATCCACTTTGCTCAAAATCATGGCTGGTGTGGATACTGAGATTGAAGGCGAAGCTACGCCGATGCCAGGTCTCAAAGTCGGGTATTTGCCGCAAGAGCCGCAACTCAATCCTGCGCACACCGTGCGCGAAGCGGTAGAAACCGCCATGGCTGCTGTAATGGAAGCCAAAGCTCGGCTAGAGCAGGTATATGTGGACTACGGTGCAGAAGATGCTGATTTTGACAAACTCGCTGCCGAACAAGCTGAGCTAGAAGCCATCATCGCTGCGTCGGGAGACGACACCGGCCACGCGCTTGACATTGCTGCCGATGCGCTGCGCTTGCCTGAATGGGATGCCATCATCGGCAATCTCTCGGGCGGTGAAAAGCGCCGTGTGGCGCTGTGCCAGCTCTTGCTCTCCAAGCCCGATATGCTCCTTCTCGATGAGCCGACCAACCACTTGGATGCCGAGTCCGTTGACTGGCTTGAGCAATTCCTCTCTCGCTTCTCTGGCACCGTGGTGGCCATCACCCACGATCGTTATTTTCTGGACAACGCTGCTGAATGGATTTTGGAGCTGGACCGTGGCTCAGGCATTCCTTGGAAAGGCAATTATTCCACTTGGCTCGATCAGAAGACAGATCGCTTAGCGAAAGAACAAAAAGGCGAAGAAGCCCGCACCAAAGCTTTGAAGAAAGAGCTGGAGTGGATTCGCCAGAATCCCAAAGGCCGCCAGGCCAAATCCAAAGCGCGTATCGCTCGCTTTGAAGAGCTCTCCAGCGAGGAATACCAAAAGCGCAACGAGACTTCGGAGATTTTCATCCCCGTAGCCGAGCGCTTGGGCGCAAATGTGATCGAGTTCAACGGCGTTTCTAAAGCGTTTGGTGATCGTTTGCTGATCGACAATCTGAGTTTTTCCGTGCCAGCAGGCGCGATTGTGGGCATCATCGGGCCCAACGGCGCAGGTAAATCCACGTTGTTCAAGATGATTTCCGGCAAAGAGAAGCCCGATACCGGCACCGTCAGTATTGGCCCCACCGTCAAAACGGCCTTTGTAGACCAAAGCCGCGATGATCTGGCCAACGAAAAAACGGTTTGGGAAGACATTTCAGGCGGCTTGGATATGCTGCAAATCGGCAAATTCACGGTAGCCAGCCGCGCCTACTGCGGGCGTTTTAACTTCTCTGGCAGCGACCAGCAAAAGCGCGTGGGCAATTTGTCAGGCGGAGAGCGCGGCCGTTTGCATTTGGCCAAGACCTTGATCGCTGGCGGCAATGTGCTGATGCTGGACGAGCCCTCCAACGATCTGGACGTAGAAACCTTGCGTGCTCTAGAGGATGCCTTGCTCGAATTTGCAGGCTCAGTGATGGTGATCAGCCACGATCGTTGGTTCTTAGATCGGATTGCTACGCATATCCTCGCTTGCGAAGGTGACTCACAGTGGGTATTCTTCGACGGTAACTACCAAGAATATGAAGCTGACAAGAAAAAACGTCTCGGTGAAGAAGGTGCCAAGCCCAAGCGCGTGCGCTACAAGGCGTTGAAGTAAGCGCATCATTCAAGATAACGGCATTACATTCAAGCCATGGTAACCAGCAAACCCCGTCCTCTAGGCGTGATCGACGAGCCCTTTGGCGCTCGCGTGACCCTGCGCCAATGCTTGGATGTGGTGTTGGATCAAGCGCCTGGTTTGATTGAAAAGACCATTGATTCCTTGGGCGGCAAGGGTGACAAGCCAGTCAAAGGTATTGGCCTGATGAAGCCCAATTTTCCGCCACCGGTGCAGGCTGTAGTTGATTTGTTGATCGCACAAAAACAACAAGCCATCGAGGTGTTCGTCGAGCGGCTGCGCTTTTACATGTATCTCGGCTTGGGCACAACAGCGCAATCGCCTCAGCTCATGCGCTTTGAAGATTTGAAGCTCTTTGAAGAAGAAGATCTGGACGAAAGTATCGAAGTGGCTGGGGCCTTGCAAGAAGTGACGATGCTCACCGATGAAATCACGCCCACTGTAGATGCGCTCATCAGTTCTCTGCTGGGTTGGATCACGGTACAGCCGCAAATCAATCCGCTGCGCCCTGAGATGTTTGCTCGCGCGCTACGCGATTGCATCACCGATCAAGTGGTTGATGTGGAAATTCGCGGCGCGATCATCTCGCACTCTGCGGCACGAATGGGAATTTTGCTGCGCAAGCTCTACGCAGAGCTGTGCCAATGGCTGAAGTCTTATGGCGTGGAAGAAGCCTCGACGGCGCAGCCTGCAAATTTGCCCCAAGTGGCTAAATCCAACCCGAGCAGTGTGAGCAACTCAGTCGCTCGCACCTTGCTCACTCTCGATAAGTTGCGCCGCTTGCTCTCAGGCGAGCTCGATGGCGATGCGCGTAAGGCGCAAGATTTTCTGCATACGGTGCCCGCCTCAGTGGTAGCGCTGCAAGACATGCGCCAAGTGGAAGCGATGGTGCAGCGCTTAGAGAAAAAAGCCAAGGACGCAAAAGACAATCCGCAGATTGATGCACAGCGCAAAGCCGCTCAGGCGCGCATGGCTCTCAAAGATGGACGCGAGCTAGGTAGGCAATTGGGCGAAGAGGTCGTGCGCCTCATGTTAGACAACTTGATCCAAGACGAGCGCTTGTTGCCCCGCGTGCGCGATCACTTGCAAACGCTTGAGCCTACGCTGATGCAAATCGCGCAAGACGATGCTCGTTTTTTCAGCGACAAGCAGCATGCTGCTCGCCAGTTCCTAGATGCCGTGACCAACCGCAGCTTAGGTTTTTCTCATGAACGAGAAGAAGGCTATGAGCCGTTCTTGCAATCGGTAGAACAGAGCATTGCTTTGTTGCATAAAAAAACCAAGTCGGGCGAAACTGTGCAATTGGCGTTTGGCGAAGTGATGGAGCGTTTGTCTGGCATCTGGGTCAAGCTCGATGTTGAAGAAAATACCCGCCGCGAAGAAGCGGCGCGCGCGCTTTTACATGCTGAGCAACGTAACACGATTGCGCAACACGTGGCTGGAGAATTCCGTCAACAAGCGCAAGGCGTGGAAGTGCCGAATATGGTGCTAGATTTTGTTTGCGGCCCTTGGGCGCATGCGGTGGCCGAGAGCCAGCTGCGCTGCACCGATGGCCGCATCGATCCGCAAGGCTACCGAAGTTTGGTGGCTGAATTGTTCTGGAGCGTGCAGCCGAGTAAGGCTACTCGTAATCGCAAGCGCCTCGTGCAGCTCATTCCAGGCATGCTTGCCAAGCTGCGTCAAGGCTTGGCTATTATTGAATTCCCACCAGAGCGCATCACCGATTTTTTTGCTGACTTGATTGAGCTGCATGAAGTGGCATTGGAAGGCGGGCGTCAGCAAGCAGCTGACGCAGCTGCCAAGGTCGCTGCGGCACAACAGGCGCAGGCCAACGAGGCGGTGCAGGTTGAAGAGGGCACGATGTCTCAGTTTGACCAAGCCCAAGCTGCTGCCGCTCGCGCTGAGTTAGAAGCTTTGTATGCCGCCAGCGCGCAAGCACTCTTGCCAAGCACGGAGCCAGAGCCAGAATCTGAGTCCGACAGCATGTTTGATGATTTTCCGTCTGCGCATCAAGATCCAAAAGATGCGCAAGATGGCGTGTGGCTTGCTCAAAGTGAAGTGTCCGGGGCGGGCTTTGTGAATGAGCAGGCCATGATGCCACTGGATGTGAGTGCGGCCGTGCCAGCGGCAGACTTGATCCCTATTTCGCCTGAAGTCACTGTGAGCATTCCAATTGGCTCTTGGGTCGAGCTGATGTTAGATGGCTCTTGGGTCCGCGCGCAGCTCACTTGGGCTAGCCCGATGCGCACGCTATTTATGTTTGTATCGCGTGGCGGTAAAGCGCACTCTATGAGCAAGCGCACGATGGACAAACTCTGCTCGCAAGGCATGATTCGCATGGTGTCGGACGGCCAGCTAGTGGATAAGGCGCTGGATGCGGTGGCACAAACTGCGCTGCGAAATAGTGTGGGCGAGAACCGCTCGGGCGGTTGATCCCGCTTGCACCGCCGTGTTGATTAAAACGGCGCAGGGCTTTCAATTTTCAGCTGTCTGTCTGCATCTGCAGGATGAGCCAACGCAAGGCGACTGGCATGCAACATGAGCCTTGTTGCACCATCGTTGGGCAACCCATACAACTTGTCGCCCACGATGGCATGGCCGATATGCTGCATATGCACCCGAAGCTGATGTGTCCGACCCGTTTGAGGCTCTAGCCGATATAGAATCTGCACAGAGTGCTCATATTTTGATAGCATTTGATAATGCGTGATGGCTGGTTTACCCGTTTCAAAATTCACATGATGCAGCGGCCTGCGTGGCCAATCTTTGGCGATTGGTGCGTCGATCACCCCGCTGCTCGGATGCAAGACGCCATGCACTCGCGCGAGATAAGTCTTCTTGATCTGCCGCGTTTCAAAAGCCAAACCCAAGGCGCGTTGTACAGCAGGTGAGAGCGCAAACATCAGCAGCCCACTGGTTGCTTCATCCAACCGATGCACGAGGAGAGCTTGTGGATACCGCTGCTGCACGCGGTGCAAAGCACTGTCTTGTAAATCCTCACCCCGCCCCGGAACAGAGAGCAGGCCAGCGGGTTTGTCGATCACTAGCAAAGCTTCGTCTTGATAGACAATTTCCAAGCCAGCGTCCGGTGGCGGCGCATACACGTATGCGTCAACATGCGCGTGTACGCTTGCGCGAGTACTCGCCAGCTCGGGTGTAGAGCTGACTGGAGCGTTCAAACTTTTTCCAGTTTCGCAGCAGCTTTCACCGGCGCGCCCAAACTGCGCAACACATCGCGCACCATCTGCGCTCTGTCTTTCGGCTCGGATAGTTCGCGCTCGATGCGCAGTTTGTCGTTGCCAGCGAGCTTGATGTGGCGGTTTTTCTGGATCAAGTGAATGATGGCCATCGGATCAATCGGTGCGTCTTTCTTGAAGGTGATGCTGATCACGTTGGGCGAGGCGTCGACTTTTTGCACACCAAAAGGCTGCGAGAGCACGCGCAGGCGATGCACATCAATCAGTGTGGAAGTGGGTTGCGGGAGTTTGCCGAAGCGATCGACCAGTTCTTCAACCAAATGATCAATCTGATCATTGGTTTTCGCGGTAGCGAGCTTTTTGTAGAACGAGAGGCGCAGATGCACATCGCCACAATAATCGCTGGTCAAGAGAGCAGGCGAATGCAGATTAATCTCGGTTGCAGCTGCCATCGGGTTGAGCAGATCGGGCTCTTTGCCCTCTTTCAGGCAGCGCACGGCCTCTGAGAGCATCTCGTTGTACAACTGAAAGCCCACTTCAAGCATGTTGCCGCTTTGATTCTCGCCCAGCACTTCTCCAGCGCCGCGAATTTCCAGATCATGCATGGCCAGATAAAAGCCGCTACCGAGTTCTTCCATTTGTTGAATCGCCTCCAAGCGCTGTGTGGCTTGCTTGGTGAGGCTCTCCAGATCGGGCACCATCAAATAGGCGTAGGCTTGATGGTGGCTGCGGCCTACGCGCCCGCGAAGTTGGTGCAGTTGCGCGAGGCCAAATCGATCTGCGCGGCTCATCACAATCGTGTTCGCGCTCGGCACGTCAATGCCCGTTTCGATGATGGTAGAGCAGAGCAAAATATTGAAGCGCTGCGCCACAAAATCGCGCATCACGCGCTCCAGTTGCCGCTCAGGCATTTGCCCATGCGCCACCGCGATGCGCGCTTCGGGTATCAAGTCTTCGAGCTTTTGGCGGCGGTTTTCAATCGTGTCCACTTCGTTGTGGAGAAAATAAACCTGTCCACCACGTTTCAATTCGCGCAGCACCGCTTCGCGGATCACGCCATTGCCTTCTGTGCGCACAAAAGTTTTGATCGCCAAACGCCGTTGCGGCGCGGTAGCGATCACGCTCAAATCGCGAATGCCTTCCAACGCCATACCCATTGTGCGCGGAATCGGCGTGGCAGTCAGCGTGAGCACGTCCACCTCTGCGCGAAATGCTTTCATCGCCTCTTTGTGGCGCACGCCAAAGCGATGTTCTTCGTCAATGATGAGCAGGCCGAGATTTTTGAATTTGGTTTTCTCGCTCAGCAGCTTGTGGGTGCCCACGATGATGTCCACGCTGCCGTCATCCAGACCTTTGAGCGCGGCGGCGATTTCTTTGGCGCTGCGAAAGCGACTCATTTCCATGATCTTCACCGGCCATTTGGAGAAACGATCGGTCAGCGTTTGGAAATGTTGCTCGGCAAGCAGCGTGGTGGGCGCAAGAATCGCCACTTGTTTGCCGCCCGTCACAGCAACGAAAGCCGCTCGCAGCGCCACTTCGGTTTTGCCAAAGCCCACATCGCCGCAGACCAAGCGATCCATCGGTCTGGGTGAGATCATGTCTTGGATCGTGGCGTGAATCGCGGCGCGTTGATCGGGTGTTTCTTCAAAGCCAAAATCTTTGGCGAAGGCTTCGTAATCAGCCGGTGAATAGCGGAAGGCATGGCCTTGGCGCGTGGCGCGGCGGGCATAGATGTTGAGTAGCTCAGCAGCCGTGTCGCGCACCTGCTCTGCGGCCTTGCGCCGCGCTTTTTCCCATTGACCTGAGCCCAAGCGATGCAGCGGCGCTTCGTCCGCTGACACGCCTGTGTATCGGCCAATGTTATGCAACTGGCTCACAGGAACATACAGCACAGCATCGTCTGCATACAGCAAATGTAAAAACTCTTGCATCGCGGGCGAGCCATCGGCATTCTTCTGCCCGACATCAAGATTGACCAAACCTTTGTAGCGCCCAATGCCATGCTGCGTGTGGACGACAGGATCGCCCACTTTCAACTCACTCAAATCTTTGATCAGCGCTTCAACATCACTCGCCTGCTCCTGCTTTTTACGGCGCCGCACACCGCCTTGCGCAGCAAACAATTCCGTTTCGGTGACGAAATCAATACCCCTTTCGTTCCAAGCAAAACCAGCCGCCAGCGGCGCAACTGCCATGCCTGCTTTCTCTTGACTCGCTTCAAACTCAGCCAAGCTGTCAAACACCGGCAGCACAATATGGCTGGCACGCAGAAAATCCATCAAGCTCTCGCGCCGGCCTTCGCTCTCCGCCGCTATCAAAACGCGATGTTTGCTGGTTTGAATATGCGCTTTGAGCTGAATCAGAGGCTCTTCACTTTCGCGTTGACTCGCAAGATAAGGCAGGCTTGATGCTATAAATTCAGTCGCATCTGTCGCAACATCCTTCAGGGCCAACTGCTCAAAACCATTACAAAACCCATAAAACTGCTCACTTGTGAGAAACAGCGATTCAGGCGGTAGCGCAGGGCGCTCAGGATCACCCCGGCTCATCGAAAAGCGCTCTTTTGCGTCTTGCCAAAACCGAGCAAAGCTGCTCTCCAGATCGCTGTGCAGCACCAATGTGGCGTCGCCCAAATAATCAAAAATCGTGGCAAGTTCGTCAAAGAAAAGCGGCAAATAATATTCAATGCCGGCCGTCGCCACGCCATTCGCCATATCTTTGTAAATCCGGCTTTTGGTCGGGTCGCCTTCCAGCAACTCGCGCCACTGCGTGCGAAATTGTTTGCGTGCATCGTCATGCAGCGGAAACTCGCGCCCAGGCAACAGCCGCACTTCGGGCACGGGATACAAACTGCGCTGCGAATCCGGATCAAAGGTGCGGATCGAATCCACTTCATCGTCAAACAAATCCACCCTATACGGTACTTGGCTGCCCATCGGGAACAGATCAATCAGCCCGCCGCGCACGGCGTATTCACCAGGGCTCACCACCTGCGTGACGTGGCTGTAACCGGCCAGCGTGAGCTGCGCTTTGAATTTGGCTTCGTCGAGCTTTTGTTTGGTTTTGAAATGAAAGGTTGTTGCTGCCAAAAAGCTGGGCGGAGCGATACGATAAAGGGCAGTCGTAGCGGGGATAAACAGCACGTCCACCGCTTCTGGATGCGAACGATCTTTACTTTGCAAAATTCGCCAGAGCGTGGCCAGCCTCTCCGAGATCAAATCTTGATGCGGCGAAAAAGTGTCATAAGGCAGAGTCTCCCAATCAGGAAACATCACCGAGCGCAGATCAGGCTGAAAAAAGCCCATCTCATCTTGCAGCCGCTGCGCATCTGCAGCATCTGCGCAAACAATCGCTGTGATATGACCGCGCAATTTCTGCTCAGCGGCAAATTGACCGAGCATCAACGCATCAGCGCTAGAAACAGGGCGCGGCATGTGAAAACGCTTGCCGACGTTAAGTTTTGGGAAATCCATTGTTTTCGAATACCAGAAAAGCCGAATACCCCGTTTCTTGCGAGACGGGGTGTGAGTAGATCGATTTTAAGTGCTGTCGCCGGCCGCGGGTGCTGCCGGAATGAATGTCCCTGCATGGTGTCATCTGGCGCATTGAGGAGCCACCCCATGTATGGACGACTTGCCCAAAAACGTGTTTTGATCACTCAATCGACTCAGTTCATGGGGTTGATGTTGTGCGAGGTATATGTAGAGCAGGGCGCAACTCTGGTGGCCAGCGAGCGGGATCTGTCAGACCCTCAAGCGGCCGATGAGGTGGTGCGCGAAGCGATGGCGCAACTGGGCGAGATCGATGTGTTGGTTGCCAATCTAGCCTATCCCGCGCCCAGCACGCCAGTGGGGCAGGTGTTTCCAGTCTGCGGCGGTTGGGTGGTGCGCTAGGGCGGCGTGAATGCCCTCCTACAATCCTGCTATGCCAATACCTGCTGCCGTTTCACGTATGTTTGCCTTGATTCCATGCGGCGGGGTTGGTACGCGCTCGGGCGAAGGGCTGCCCAAGCAATACCGCGCCATCGCGGGCGAGCCGATGGTGGCGCATACCTTGGCGGCGTTTGCGGCTGTGCCGCGCGTGGCTACAACGCTCGTGGCGATCGCGCCAGACGATGCTTGGTTTACCGATCAGGTGAAGCAGCCAGGAACTACTATTTCCATAGCATCTTGCGCAGGAAAGACGCGGGCGATCACCGTATTCAATGGCTTAAATGCGCTGCTGGCGCAGGGTGCGCTGGCCAGTGATTGGGTCTTGGTGCACGATGCCGCGCGCTGCCTGATCACGCCGCAGCAGATCAATGCGGTGATCGATGCTTGCTTGGAAGATGCCGTGGGCGGTCTGATGGCGCTAAAGCTGCCTGATACGCTTAAGCAGGAAGCGGCAGGCCGCGTGAGTGCCACGATTGATCGCGCTGACAAATGGCTGGCGCAAACCCCGCAGATGTTTCGCATCGGGGCGCTGATGCAAGCCTTGGAGAAAGCAGGCGATGCCGTCACCGATGAGGCCAGCGCGATGGAAATGATGGGCCTACGCCCTAAGCTCGTGCCCGGAAGTGCGCAAAACTTCAAAGTCACCTACCCAGAAGATTTTGCTTTAGCTGAGGCTCTGTTGCGATATCGTCAAGCGTGAAGCTATACGCAAGCTGAGCGATTTCGCAGCGGCGCACAATACGTCATCTATCGCCTGCAAGGAGCCCCTATGCCCGTACGCACCATGACCCAATTGTTCAAGCAGCTTGGCTTGCCCTCTGAAGAAGCGTCGATTGCGCAGTTCATCAGCCAGCATGATGGCGTTTGCCGCCACTGCGGATTGGTGCAAGCACCGATCTGGAGCGAGAGCCAGCGCAACTTTTTGCAAGAGGCGGTGGCGCAAGATTCCGAATGGTCAATGACGGCCGACGCGCTGATGGCCGCGCTGAGCCGGCCGGCTTGATCGCAGTCCGCCCTCCATAATAGGGGGATGAATTCCGAATCCGCCTCCAAGCCCCCCGCTTTTCGCATTGGCGAAGGCTGGGATACCCATCAGCTCGTGCCAGGGCGAAAGCTGATTATCGGCGGCGTGGAGATCCCGTTTGACAAAGGCCTGCTCGGCCATTCCGATGCCGATTTGCTCTGCCACGCCATCACCGACGCGCTGCTCGGCGCAGCCGCTTTAGGCGACATTGGCCGCCATTTCCCTGACACCGATACCGCCTTCAAAGGCGCAGACTCGATCACGCTACTTCAAGAAGCCATGCGCCGCGTGCGCGAAGCAGGCTACGAGCTGGGCAACATCGACAGCACCATCATCGCCCAAGCTCCCAAACTCGCACCCCACATCCCCGCCATGCAACAGCGCATCGCGCAGGCGCTGGGTGTGCAAATTTCTCAAGTGAACATCAAAGCCAAAACCTACGAAAAACTCGGTCCCGTGGGGCAAGGACAGAGCATGGAAGCGCGCGCTGTGGCGCTTCTTTCGGGACGTTAATGCTACTCATTCGATAGCATTATGCGTATGTTTTATAACGGGTAGAGGGCTAAAACGCTTGAAAATTGACACTTGAGCGGCAACAATCAAAAATTGCTGAAGCAAGTTCATTGCTGATTTCGCAAACAAGCTATGGGCACCTTTTCTAAGGGGTGAAAAATTAGCAATGATGCGGCATGCTGTGCATCAACAGTATCATCAGCCGAAGAGTATCTTCATCCTCAACACCATGCAATTTTTCAAACCAACATCAATTTGGATATGTTTCTTTGTGGTTTTTGTTTTGTCAGCATGCGCTAGTCATGACAAGGTTCTTTCTCAGGAAAACATTGACGCGGCTAACGAACAATGCACACAGCAAGTCAACTTAGATCGCACATTAAATGTTGCCAACTGGTTCACGAGATGGCTCGAATGCAAAAGAGACAAAGTCATGCCTTTCGACATCATGGTCTATCCGAGTAAAGAGAAAGAAATACGTGCGATGTACGATAAGTTGATCGTCTTGGGTTTCAACGTCGACAAAGGCATCGTGCCGGTTCAAACGGTATACAAAGAGTTAGACACCATGCAACGGGTCATAGGCATGAAGCAATGCTTGATTCGACAAGTGCATGCAGATGGCTCCAGCGATTGCGTCAAGCGTTAGTCGGTCGTTGCCATTTTTTGCGGTCAAAACGCTTGAAATTCTTCTAATGAAAAAAAGAAGACAAATCAAGAGGCTGGGCTAGAGCGCAATGCGTATGTCTTTCCATCAAGCCACAAAAATTCTGCCCGCAAAATCGCACTGCCTTTCTCATCTTTAAAAGTAAAGCCAAGAACAGCGAGGCTTTGGCCGTTTTTGATTTCTGGGACTTTCCAAGCTTCCATGCGCGTGAGAGGGGCGAGTTCGATTTCCCAGGCTTTGTCTGTGCGTTTGGGGAGGACGGCTTTTTTGAGCAGGCCGGGCGCATCAACCGGGGCGGTTTGCGCGGGGATGCTGCGGGTGGCCAAGTCTGTGGGGAGCTTCAGGCCGGGAGTGAGTTCCAGGTTGAGCTCGGTATGCGCGTTTTGCCATTTCACCTTGCTGGCTTTGCCTTCTAAATACACAGGGCGATCCAGATCGAAGCTGCTCCAGCCGTGATGCGCTTGGGCTTTGAGGCTGGCGGGCAGTGCGGCGGCGGCGAGCAATTGCAGGGTTGAGCGGCGGGTGGTGAGCATGGTGAAACTCCTTGTGAAGATTTACAAATAAGCAATCCAGCGTCCGCAAAATATTGCGGCAAGCCAGATCAGGGTCGAGGCTAGCGTTTGGAGCTTGGCAATCGCGTCAAGTTTCCCGAGCGAGTCGCGGCCATGAAACCAAGCGGCGTTGCAGGCGGCGAGGGTGATCAGCAGCATTTTGAAGAGGAAGGCGCGGTTGGCGAGCAACTCAAAGGCTTGGGCGGCGAACATGACGAGGCCACTCAGCGCAACCAAACAAAACCCAGCCACAGCCAATCCCAAAGAGAGTTTGGCCAACTCGCGCACAGGAATGGCTTGCATCGCTTTGGACGCGCTCCACACGCGCCATTCCAACGCCACCAGATTGCCCACGAGCAGAGCGATGCCGAAGATATGCAGCACTTCCAAGCTGGGATAGGCCCATGCGTGGGTGCGCAAGGGGCTGAAAAACTGACCGAGGGCGTCCAAAGGCGTGGGATACATGGGGGTGATTATGGTCACGATGCGCAGGGATGGGGCGGCCAGCACGACTAGCCCTCCAAAATCGGCGAAATAAGCCATCCGTTGGCTTAAAAGCCGCGTGCTAGGGCGGGTAAAATTCATGTTTAACCCCACTCTGAAAAAAATGTCCGCCTGGGTTCTTCCCGATCACATTGCCGATGTCTTGCCCTCCGAGGCGCGCCACATCGAAGAACTGCGCCGCAGCTTGCTGGATGCAGCTCGAAGCTACGGCTATGAGCTGGTGATGCCGCCCCTGCTGGAATACCTCGAATCTTTGCTCACCGGCACAGGCCAAGCGCTGGATTTACAAACCTTCAAACTCGTCGATCAGCTCTCAGGCCGCACTTTGGGTGTGCGCGCAGACAGCACGCCGCAAGTGGCGCGGATTGACGCGCATTTGCTCAATCGCCAAGGCGTGGCGCGGCTTTGCTATTGCGGCCCGGTGGTTCACACCACGCCCGCCAAACCGCATGCGACACGCGAGCCGCTGCAATTTGGCGCAGAAATGTATGGCCATGCAGGGCTGGAGGCTGATTTGGAAATCATGCTCTTGGCGCTGGATTGCTTGAAGCGCGCTGGTTTGAAAGATTTGACAGTGGATCTTGCCGATGCGCAAATCGTGCGCAGCTTGCTCGCAGGTGCGCCTGTGTTTAGCGAGCAACTCGCGCTGATTCATGCGGCGCTGGCCGCCAAAGACAGCGCGAGTTTGCAGGAATTGACGGCTAACTTTCCTGAAGCGCAGCGCAATGGCTTGCTGCAATTGGTGAGCCTGTATGGTGGCGAAGAGGTGCTTTTAGAGGCCGAAAACAGCCTTACCCCGTTACAGAATTTGCGCGGAGTGCTATCTAATTTGAAGTGGTTGGCACAGCATTTGAAGGCTGTGCAGCCTGACGTGAAGATCAGCATTGATCTGGCCGACGCACGCGGCTATGCCTACTACACAGGTGCTCGCTTTGCGATTTACTCACCCAGCGCGGGCGATGCCATCGCACGCGGCGGGCGCTATGACGAAGTGGGCTCGGTGTTTGGGCGCAACCGGCCTGCGGTGGGCTTTAGCCTTGACATCAAAGATTTGGTAGCCGCAGCGCCCAAGCGCAGCTTGCATGCCGCGATCCGCGCGCCTTGGGGCGAATCAGCTGCGTTGCGCGAGGCGATTGCAAGGCTGCGTGCAGCAGGCGAGACGGTGGTCTGCGTACTGCCGGGACATGAGAATGAAGTGCAAGAATTTGAATGCAACCGCTCATTGCTCGAAGTGGCTGGGCAGTGGGTTGTGAAAAGCATCTAAGCAGTATGAAATCAGGTCACGAAAAAAGCGCAAAAATTGCGCAAAAAACGCGAAAAAATCCTCTGATGGTTTTTTCGCATTTTTTGCATCCCCTTTGCGTTTTTCGCGTGACCTAGAATTATTTTTCGGAAATTCAAATGAATCCAGTCAAAGGCAAAAACGTCGTCGTCGTCGGTTCCCAATGGGGCGATGAAGGCAAAGGCAAACTCGTGGATTGGCTCACCGAGACCGCCCAAGGTGTGGTGCGCTTCCAAGGCGGCCACAACGCGGGGCACACGCTGGTGATCAATGGCGTGAAAACCGCGCTGCACCTGATTCCCAGCGGCATCATGCGCGCGGGTGTGAAGTGCTACATCGGCAATGGTGTGGTGCTCTCGGCGGCGAAATTGTTTGAAGAGATTGAAGGGCTGGAAAAAGCGGGTGTGGAAGTGCGCTCGCGCCTTCGCATCTCCGAAGCTTGCCCGCTGATCTTGCCGTTTCATGCAGCGCTAGATCAAGCGCGTGAGGCTTTCCGTAGCCAAGGCGGCATGGAAAAAATCGGTACCACCGGGCGCGGCATTGGCCCCGCTTACGAAGACAAAATCGCCCGCCGCGCGCTGCGTGTGCAAGATCTGAAATACCCAGATCGCTTTGCCGCCAAGCTCAAAGATTTGCTGGATCTACACAACCATGTGTTGACAACCTATCTCAGTGCCCCAGCGCTTGAGTTTCAGCCTCAGTTTGATGAAGCCATGAGGCACGCAGAGCTCTTGAAGCCGATGATGGCCGATGTGTCGCGCGAGCTCAATGAAGCACACAAACAAGGCGTGAATTTGCTGTTTGAAGGTGCGCAAGGCACGCTCTTGGATGTGGATCACGGCACGTATCCGTTCGTCACCAGTAGCAACTGTGTCGCAGGCAATGCCTCAGCAGGCGCAGGCGTGGGTCCGGGCATGCTGCACTATATTTTGGGCATCACCAAAGCCTATTGCACCCGCGTTGGCGGTGGTCCGTTCCCCACCGAGCTTGATTGGGAAAGAGAAGGCACACCCGGCTACCATATGAGCACTGTGGGTGCAGAAAAAGGCGTCACCACTGGTCGCAGCCGCCGCTGCGGTTGGTTTGATGCAGCCTTGCTCAAACGCAGTGCGCAGGTGAATGGTTTAAGCGGCCTCTGTATTACGAAGCTGGATGTGCTCGACGGCTTGAAAGAGCTCAATATCTGCGTCGGCTACGAGCTCGATGGCGAGCAAACTGATATTTTGCCGATGGGCGCAGAAGACATTGCCCGCTGCAAACCCATCTACGAAACCCTAGAAGGCTGGAGCGTCAGCACCGTTGGCGTGACCGAGCTGGCCAAACTGCCGATCCAAGCCCGCCTGTATTTGCAACGCATTGAGCAGGTCACCGGTGTGCCGATTCATATCGTATCGACCAGCCCTGATCGGGATCACACGATTTTGATCAAGCATCCTTATTTGGCTTAAACACGCGTTTTAGTGTTTTTTGCGCTTTTTGCGATACCTTCTTTCTTACCTACCCCAGTAACCGGAGACAAATATGCTCACAGAAGACGGCAAACACCTCTACGTCAGCTACGACGAATACCACAACCTGACTGAGAAGCTGGCCATCCAGATTCATAAATCGGGTTGGGAATTTGACACCATCTTGTGCCTCGCACGCGGTGGCATGCGCCCCGGTGATATTTTGAGTCGCATCTTTAATAAGCCCCTGGCCATCATGAGCACCAGCTCCTATCGCGCCAGCGCTGGCACCGTGCAAGGCCACCTAGACATCGCCCGCTTCATCACTACTCCCAAAGGCGAAATCGCCGGCAAAGTGTTGCTCGTGGACGACCTCGCCGATTCCGGCCACACGCTCAAAGCCGTGGTCGATATGCTCAAGCTCAACTACCAACCCATCACCGAGCTGCGTACTGCCGTGATTTGGACGAAGGGCATCTCCGAGTTCAAATGCGACTACAGCGTTGACTTTCTCCCCACCAACCCCTGGATTCACCAACCCTTCGAAGGCTACGACAGCCTCTCGCCAGAGAAGCTGCTGGAAAAGTGGAAGGTTTGAGGCCTGCTTCTCAATAAAGACCCAAAGCCGCTGCTCAGTCAGCGGCTTTTTTATGCCTCCTGAGTTTTCGCTAACATTCAGCTATGCCAGCTTCTAAAACCACCCACCTCATTCACCACCCTTACCAACCCCCAGAAGGCTTTGATGCACCACAGATTGGCGTGCATAAGGCGTCGACGGTCATCTTCCCCAATGTGGCAGCCATGCGTAGCCGGGATTGGAAGAACAAATCGGGTTACACCTACGGCCTGCATGGCACGCCGACCACCTTTGTGCTGGAAGAGCGCATCGCTTCGCTCGAAGGCGGCTTGCAATGCGTGCTCGTGCCCAGCGGGCTGGCGGCGATTGTGGCGGTGGATATAGCGCTGCTTTCAACGGGCGACGAGATGCTGCTACCGCACAACGTGTATGGCGCAAGGCAGGGGCTCACGCAGGAAGAATTGCCGCGTTTTGGCATCACCACGCGCTATTACGATGCGATGGACGCGGACGATTTAGCCGCCAAGATCACGTCCAAAACTAAGCTGGTGTGGCTCGAGGCGCCCGGTTCTGTGACGATGGAATTCCCTGATTTGCTGGCTTTGGTGCGTATCTGCCGTGAAAAAGGCGTGATCTGCGCTTTAGACAACACTTGGGGCGCGGGGCTGGCCTTCAATGCCTTTGACTTGGATGGCCAAGGTTTGGCGGTTGACATCAGCAGCCAAGCGCTCACTAAATACCCCAGCGGTGGCGGGGATGTGCTGATGGGCTCCATCGTCACGCGGGATGAATCGCTGCATCACAAGATCAAGCTCTCCCATATGCGCCTAGGCTACGGAGTGGCAGCCAATGATGCGGAGCTGGTGCTGCGCAGCTTGCCCAGCATCGGGATGCGCTACCGCGCTGCAGATCAATCTGCGCGGCAATTGGCGCGATGGCTGAAAACGCGGCCTGAGGTGGAAGCCGTGCTGCACCCGGCCATAGAAGGGGCGCCCGGGCATCAGCATTGGCAGAATTTGTGCCAAAAACAGCCTCTAGCCGTTATAGAGTCTGCACAGAGTGCTACTGATTTGATAGTAAATCAGTCTTCTAAAAATGGCTTGGCTGCTGGCTTGTTCAGTATCGTATTGCATGAGCGCTACAGCCCAGCGCAGGTGGATGCCTTTGTCGACGCGCTTCAGCTCTTCAAAATCGGCTATTCATGGGGCGGCCATCTGAGCTTGGCTGTGCCGTATGACATTTCTGCGATGCGAAATCCAAATGTCTCCCATTGGCCGTATAGAGGAGGGTTGGTGCGCTTTTCTATAGGATTCGAAGATGTGGCAGATTTGCAAACCGACCTTGATCAAACTTTAAAGCAGCTAGCCTAGAGTCTACAATCTCGCTGGACGTCACATAATACAAAATGTCTCAAATCCCCCGTCTCTGCAGGCAAAACCGCTGGTATCAAGCGGTAACGGCGTGCGTGGGCGTGATTTTGGCGATGCTGGCGATGATGCCTACGCCGGCTACTGCGCAAGGAGCACCTTTTACTTGCGATGTGGTGTTTTACCAATTGCGTAGCGACAACGGAAACAACAATACGATATTTGTTAAGTTTGCGGCTGTGAGCAGCTCTGTCACCCCGACGGCTGCTTTGCCTACTGCAGTGACACCGACACTCAATGCGCTTGGCTACAACCCTGTCGACAACTACCTTTATGCCATTCAAAATCCTGGCCCTAATCTTTACCGGATAGGTCAAAGCGGTGTTCAACTGGTGGGCCCTTTGACCAATACAGTGCCTAGTGGTTCTCCTCTTGCCACGTTCACCCCAACCGGAGGGGTCTTTGACGCGGCAGGGCGTTTTTATTTCGCCGGACAAGGTGGGACGGGCATCAATCCTCCTGCTATCTTTCGGGTCGACTCCATTCCCGTCAGCGGCAACGTGAATGTTGTGCATCAATACAACAACTTCTTCGGTGGCGCTCCTCCTATTCCGAATTACGGTGATTTTGACTTCAATGGGGCAGGTGGGCCGAACGCCTTGGTGCTGGCTGCCACGGGTACCCGTTTCTTTCGCATTCAACTCGCCGCAAACGCAACAACACCTGGCATTGGTACGGCCACACACACCGAATTCGGGATTCCAGATGTGGGCGGTATCGGCTCCGCGTTCTATGACGCGTTTGTCGGCAGATTTTATGTTTTCAATAATTCAGCTGGCGCAGCCGGTGGGTTTTATGAGATCACGAATCCGCAATCGGGAACGCCTAGCTCATTTCAGACGTCGGCACCGCTCTACGTTGGCCCACCAAGTATTGTTAACCAAAACAACACGGATGGCTCTTCTTGCCCGATCTCGGGCACCAGGGTGGCGGATTTGTCGATTCAAAAATCAGATGGCAACACGACGGTGACGACGAATCAGGTCGTGGCTTACAACATCACCGTGACCAATGCCGGGCCGTATCCAGCCAACTACTCAGTGGTGGCTGATCCGGCGCAGCCCGGTGTGCTGCCGCTGAGCGTGACATGCAGCGCTCCTGGCGGGCCGCCATCGGCGGTGTGTCCGTCGGGCTTGACGACCAGCACCTTCCGAACTGGTGTGACGATCAACACCTTTCCGCCCGGCACACAGCTGGTGTTCACGCTCAATGCGCAAATCACGCCGACGGTTGGGCCGGTGACCAACGTGGCGACCGTCACGCCGGCAATCGACACCACCGATCCGTTTCCTAGTAATAATCGAGCTACCGACACCAATGCGATTTCAGGTACTGCACCGACGGTGGTGTCTGCCGCCTCGATTTGCCCCGCTGGCACGGTGGAAAGCCCTGTGAACCTGATCTCCAATGGGAATTTTTCCGCCGCAGCGCCGTTTTCTACAGATGCGCAAGTTACGGGTGCGCAAAATACCTTACAAGCCAATGCCAACGCGGTGCGGACCTTTGTCGCGCGGCAAAATGGCACGCAGACTTACAACCCATTTGGCGCGCCCACGGGTTTCAGTGTGAGGCAGAACCCGTTTCCTGGCGACCCCGGGCGCAGTGTGATTGGAGGAAGTGATTGGCTGGTTGCCAACGGCAAATTCAACGCTGGCCCCGATCCGGTGAGCATGTGGCAGCAGCCCGTGCCTAATCTCATTGCTGGGCGTACTTATCAGGCCATGTTTTATGTCTCCAACGCTGCGCAGCCTGGGCAGACGCCCGTACTTTTACCCAGCGTGCGCCCGCAGGTGATCACCACCACCAGTTCATTCATCTCAGCCGCGGTCAATCTGCCCAACGAAACCATCGCTACCGATGACCAATGGCGATTGGTGCAGGGCACCTTCGTAACCGCTGCCAACGGCACTGTCACGCTCTCCATTGCCGATCTCACCACGCCCAGCCCGCAGGAGACGGGCGGGGTCTGGGCGCTCGCTGGCGTCACGCTGCGCGAGTGCACGCCAGCTGCGGACGTTCGCGTGAGCAAAACCAATAATGTGCCCAGCCTGAACAGTGGCGGCACGACGCAATACACCGTGACGCTCAGAAACACGAGCACAGTGGCAGCTACCACGCTAACCTTCTCTGACCCGCCGGCGAGCAATTTCATCAAAACCACGGTGACTTGTGTCGCCAGCGCAGGCAGCACATGCCCGCCTGTGACCGCCACAACCGTGCTCTCCGTCGAAACCACAGGCGTGACGGTGCCGCTCGTGGGCGTTAACAGCACGGTGACTTTCCTGATCACTGGCACCGTGACTGGCGCAGCCGGATCGACCGTGACCAACATCGCCAGTATCGTGCCGATAGGCTATATCGACACTAATCCGACCAACGACAGCGCGCAAGATGAGGATCCTGTGTTGGGATCGGCCAATTTGAGCATCACCAAAACCAACACAGTGACAAGCTTGGTTGCTGGCACAACGACCACTTACCTCGTCACCATCACGAATACTGGGCCCTCTAACGTAGTCAATGCGCTGTTCCGCGATACGCCATCTGCCGGGCTGTCGTGTACTGCGATCAGCTGTGTTGTGGCTTCTGGCGCGGCCCTGTGTCCGTTGCCGGCCAATCTCACGGTTACCAATATGACCGGACCGGGTATCCAGATCCCAAGCATGCTTCCTCCTAGCAGCTTGCGCTTCACCATCAATTGCAACGTCACGGCAACTGGTGTGCCGTAAGTGCGCGATTAGCGCCGCGAGGCCTTCGCTTTCGCTAACGCTGCTTGCACATAGCTGCGCTTCTTGTCCAGCTCTGCGCTGTCTTTGACCCGGCTCACGGTTTCAGGATGATCGGTTAAGGCTTGGAGCTTGTCCAGCAAAGTCTTTTCAAGCAATTTAGGCCTCTCGCCCTTATAAATACTGCGCCGTGCGCTCATCTTTTCATAGCGCTCTAAAGCGGTATCGGCTTGCCTTTGATCCCATGCTTGCCAGCCGCTGAGGCCTGGCGTGGTGATTTCAATCTCGATGCAGTCCACCGGACAGGCTGGGATGCACAGCTCGCAGCCGGTGCATGCCGCTTCGATCACGGTATGCATCATTTTGGAGCTGCCCACGATCGCATCCACCGGGCAGGCTTTGATGCAGAGCGTGCAACCAATACACCAATCCTCGTCGATGAAGGCCATGGTGCGTTCTTGCGGCTTGCCGTGAACTGGGTTGAGCGGTTGCACGGGTTGGCCTGTGAGCTGAGCGAGCCGGGCTAGGCCTTCTTCTCCACCGGGCGGGCATTGGTTGATCGGCGCTGCGTCGTGGGCGATAGCGTGCGCGTAAGAGGCGCAATCGGGGTAGCCGCAGCGCTGGCATTGGGTTTGCGGCAGCAGCGCATGCAAGGCCGCTGCTTGCGGGCTGAGATCTTGGACAAGTTTGCTCATGACCAATGATCTCAGCAATTGAGCAGCAGCAATCTGTCTTCAAAAGGCAACCAAAGCGCGATCAGCTCAAGCGGTGCGCTTCTTCTTAATCGCTACGTTTTTGATAGCACGTTGCGCAGGTTTTGTAAAGGCCAGAGGCACTTTTCGCTCTAAATTCTTTGAAGACACTGCTTTGACGGATGTTTTCAAAGGTGCTTTGCGAGCAGGTGCCGGCGAAGCTGCAGCCACGGCGCTTTTCTTCGCCACAGCTTTGACTGCTGGTTTGACGGCTGCTTTGGCTGCAGTGGTCGTCTTCACTCCTGCTTTCGCAGCGTTCAAGATAAATTCTTGCACCACCGGATACACCATCTCGCGCCAGCGGCGGCCAGAGAAAATACCGTAATGGCCTGCGCCTTCGACTTCGAAATGCTGCTTTTGCGCCGCGCTCACGCCGCTGCACAAAGCCAGCGCGGCCTGCGTTTGACCGCTGCCAGATATATCATCCAGTTCGCCTTCCACCGTAAGCAGGGCGCAGCCTGAAATATCTTGCGGGCGCACGCGCTGTGTTTCGCCTTCGGGTGAGACCACATCCCAAGTGCCGTTGACCAGCTTGAAGTCTTGAAACACGGTTTGAATGGTTTGCAGATAATAGGTGGCATCCATGTCGAGCACGGCGTTGTATTCGTCATAAAACTTGCGGTGCGCATCGACACTGCGGCCATCGCCTTTGACGAGATCTTTGAAATAATCCCAGTGGCTTTTAGCATGGTTGCTCGGGTTCATGGCTACAAAACCGGTATGTTGCAAAAAGCCTGGATACACCTTGCGGCCAGCGCCTGCAAAATTTTGAGGAACGCGATAAATCACATTGTGCTCAAACCACTGGTAGCTGCGCTGCATGGCCAAATTATTCACCGCTGTGGGTGATTTTCGGGCATCAATCGGCCCGCCCATCATCGTCATGGAAAGTGGCAGCTGCTCGCCGCGCGAAGCCATCAATGAGACGGCTGCCAACACCGGTACCGTGGGCTGGCAAACGCTGACCACATGGCAGTGGCCGTATTGCTTTTGCAAATGGCGAATGAATTCCTGGACATAGTTCACATAATCGTCCAGAGAAAATGTGCCTTCTGAGAGCGGGACAAGGCGGGCGTTTTTCCAATCGGTGATGAAGACCTTGTTGCCTTGCAGCATACTGCGCACGGTGTCGCGCAAGAGAGTTGAATAGTGGCCTGAGAGCGGCGCAACGATCAAGACGGCGGGTTGGCCTTTGAGGCGCATGAGCGTGGCGGTGTCATCAGAAAAGCGCTTGAAACGGCGCAGTTCGCAAAAAGGCTTGTTGATTTCAATGCGCTCATGAATCGCTATATCGTTGCTGATGCCGCCGTGCTCAACCGTGACGGTATTGATGTCAAACTGCGGACGCTCGTAATCTTTGCCCAAGCGATAGACCAAATCCAAGCCAGCGGCGGTGCGCTGTGCAAAAGGCAATTGGCCAAAGCCATTCATCGGGCTGCCATACAGCTTTGCCGCAGCTTGCGCGAAATTGGCAAAAGGCTCCATCAAGGAGCGCTGAGATTCATAGAGTTGATATAGCATAACAAACAGTTCCCGCAGCAATTTTGCTGCATTGCAACATTCTAGGCTCTGATGTGCAAATATGTGAGGCTTGATGACTCTAATGCAGCGATTCGCCAAAAAAATCGACGAACATTGAAGAAGCTGTTTCAAGCTCCGTCCAGGCTAAATCCATCAAATCCCTTTGATTCCTAGACAAACTCTCGACAAACTAAGCCTTACGCAAAGGCTTGGAGCTTTTTGAGTTGGTATGGGATCTCACCTATGATCTACAGCATGTCTAAACCGCTCATTTACCGAATCGCTCTGATAGCACACGACGCTAAAAAAGCAGACATCGAAGAGCTTTGCACAGATTTCTTAGGTTTTTTAGAAACCTGCAAACTTTGCGGCACTGGCACCACTGCTTTGCGTATCACACGCGCAACGGGTTTGAGAGTCGAGCGCATGCTCTCTGGGCCAATGGGCGGCGATCTTCAAATCGGCGCAAAGTTGGCCAGCGGACGGATTGATGCGGTGATTTTTTTGCGTGATCCGATGACGGCGCAGCCGCATGAGCCAGATATCAATGCTTTGGTGCGCGCATGTGATGTGCACAACGTGCCCTGCGCCACCAATTTAGCCAGCGCACAGATGATGCTGCAAACGCTGTCTTGGTTGGCGATTTTTGGGGATTGAGAGCCTGAACTCAACTGCAATCGCTGCTAATCACGTCTTGTAGGCGTTTGGTTTCAGAGGCGCGTGTGCTATCGCTCATGATTTCGCGCTCACCTTGGGCATTGGTTGTGGCCATACGCTGACCAGAGTCAAAACTTTGTTTGGCACGCTTGGCGCGTTCGCAATTTTCTTTGCGGGCTGCGGTCACTTTCTCTGCCTCAACCTTTTTCTGAGCAGCTTCTTTGGCCTCGGCTTCTTTCTTCTTCTTATCAAGCTCGCTGTCTTTGCCACTGATTTTCAGCGCAGCGCCTGTGGAAGTCGTCGTGGTGGAAGACGATAGCGTGCTGGCAGTGGCTTCGCTCTCAACGGGCGCTGCAGGTGCGCGAGAACCCGCAGGGCGCTTCAAAATATCTTTGTCTGGTACGGTGGTAGGTGGCGGTTGGTCGCTAAAAATACGACTTCCATTTTTGTCTTTCCAAGACCATTGGGCATTCGCCAATGGCAGCAGGCTAACAAATAAGACACTGGCCAATAGCCAGCGCAAAAGGGATGCATTTTTATTCATAGCAGATAGTGTAGCCAGAAGGGCTTGATCTGCCAACGCGCCAAATACCGTTTGCGCAGACAAAACACCCGTTTGGTATACAAAGTAACAGTGCCTTTTGCGTAAAATCCTTGTTTTGGAGCTTTTCATATGCGCCTGCTCGGCAAAGCACTCACTTTTGACGACATTTTGCTCGTCCCCGCCTTCTCTGAAGTCCTGCCCAAGGACACCATACTTTCCACCCGCTTTTCGCGCAACATCGAACTGAATTTGCCGCTTGTGTCTGCCGCGATGGACACCGTGACCGAAGCACGGCTCGCGATTGCCATGGCGCAAGAGGGCGGTATGGGCATCATTCACAAGAATTTGACGGCCAAAGAGCAAGCGGCTCAGGTGCGCAAAGTCAAGCGGCATGAAAGCGGCGTGCTGCGCGACCCGGTGGTGATCCCGCCGGATTTCAAGGTGCATCAGGTCATTGAACTGTCGGAGCAACTCGGTGTGAGCGGCTTTCCCGTGGTGGATGGCGGCAGGGTGGTCGGTATTGTCACTGGGCGCGATTTGCGCTTTGAAACGCGGATGGATTTGCCGGTCAGCCAGATCATGACGCCGCGTGAGCGCTTGATCACCACGCCGGTGGGCACGACTTTGAAAGACGCCAAAGCGTTGCTCAACAAGCATCGCTTGGAGCGCCTGTTGATGGTGGATGATGAGTTTCACCTCAAAGGCTTGATTACCGTGAAAGACATCACCAAGCAAACCAATTTTCCACACGCAGCGCGGGATAGCCAAGGCAAGCTGCGCGTAGGCGCGGCCGTGGGCGTGGGCGAGGGCACGGAAGAACGCGTGGCGGCGCTGGTGGAAGCAGGCGTTGACGCGATTGTGGTGGACACGGCGCATGGCCACAGCAAGGGCGTGATCGAGCGGGTGCGCTGGGTGAAGCTCAATTATCCGCAGATTGATGTGGTGGGCGGCAACATTGCCACAGGAGCAGCTGCGTTGGCTTTGGCAGAAGCAGGCGCCGATGCCGTGAAAGTGGGCATTGGCCCCGGCAGCATTTGCACTACGCGTATCGTGGCCGGTGTGGGCGTGCCGCAGATCATGGCGATTGATGGCGTGGCCACTGCACTCAAAGGCTCAGGCATCCCGCTGATTGCCGATGGCGGCATTCGCTACAGCGGCGATATTGCCAAAGCCATCGCCGCAGGCGCGGGGAGCGTGATGATGGGCGGCATGTTTGCTGGCACGGAAGAGGCACCGGGCGAAGTAGTGCTCTATCAAGGCCGCTCGTATAAGAGCTATCGCGGCATGGGCTCGATTGGGGCTATGCAGCAAGGCAGCGCTGATCGTTACTTCCAAGAATCCTCTACTGGTAACCCGAACGCCGACAAGCTCGTGCCCGAAGGCATTGAAGGCCGCGTGCCCTACAAAGGTTCCGTCGTGGCCATCATCTTCCAGCTCGCGGGCGGCGTTCGCGCCAGCATGGGCTATTGTGGCTGCGCCACCGTGGCAGATATGCAATCCAAGGCCGAATTCGTCGAAATCACCACGGCTGGCATACGAGAAAGCCACGTTCATGATGTGCAAATCACGAAAGAAGCGCCAAATTACCGAGCAGATTGATGTTTGCTCGGCTTTGTCACGCTTTTGAGGTACAACTGAGGCTCATTAACCAATCGCCAAGGAGCACACCATGGGTATCGTTTCATTTTTCAAAGAAGCGGGTCAAAAACTGTTTGGTAGCAAGCCTGAAGTGGCTGCTGCTGTGGCCGAACCGAGCAACGAAGAAAAAGCGGCAGCGGCCAACGCAGCAGCTTCCACCGCGATCAAGGATTACATCCGCACGCAAGACCTGCCAGCCGATGATTTGGTGATCGCCTTCAATGGAGCGGATCAGATCATCACCGTGAGCGGGCTGGTGGCCACGCAGGAAGTGCGCGAAAAGATCATCGTTTGCTGCGGTAACGTGCATGGCGTGGCCGGCGTTTCTGATGAGATGACGTGCGACGAGCCAGATGCGCCTGCTTGCCAATATCACATGGTGGTCAGCGGCGACAATCTTTCCAAGATCGCCAAGACGTACTACGGCGATGCCAATAAGTACCCGATGATCTTTGAGGCTAACAAGCCGATGCTGAGCCATCCAGACAAGATCTATCCGGGTCAGAACCTCATCATTCCAGCGCAGGCCTAAAATAAGGGCTAACGCTTCTGCGCGAGCAGTCATCTGCTCGCTAACCCAAGGCGGCTTCTAGCCGCCTTTTTTCTTTGCAAGCCATGCAACACGACAAAATCCTCATTCTCGATTTCGGCTCCCAAGTGACCCAGCTGATTGCCCGCCGCGTGCGCGAGGCGCAGGTTCTCTCGGAGGTGCATCCTTGCGATGTGAGCGATGAATGGCTGCGCGAGTATGCCAAAGACGGCTCGCTCAAAGGCATCATTTTGTCGGGCTCACATGCCAGTGTTTATGAGGATACGACAGATAAAGCGCCGCATGCGGTGTTTGAGCTGGGCATCCCGGTCTTGGGGATTTGCTATGGCATGCAGACCATGGCGCATCAGCTCGGCGGCAAGGTGGAGGGTGGTCACAAAAGGGAATTCGGCTTTGCTGCGGTGCGCGCGCATGGCCACACGGCGCTGCTGCAAGATATTCAAGACTTTGCCACGCCCGAGGGCTTTGGCATGCTGAACGCTTGGATGAGCCATGGCGACAAAGTCACCGAGCTGCCGCCCGGCTTCAAGCTCATGGCCTCCACGCCGAGCTGCCCGATTGCGGGCATGGCGGATGAGGCGCGCAAGTTTTATGCTGTGCAGTTTCATCCTGAAGTCACGCACACGGTGCAGGGCAAGGCGCTCTTGGAGCGCTTCGTGCTCGGTATTTGCGGCGCGAAAAAAGATTGGGTGATGGGCGACTACATTCTTGAGGCCGTTGCCAAAATCAAGGCGCAGGTGGGTGATGAAGAAGTGATTCTCGGCCTTTCGGGCGGCGTGGATTCATCCGTAGCCGCTGCGCTGATTCATCGCGCGATTGGCAGCCAGCTCACCTGCGTATTCGTGGATCACGGCTTGCTGCGCCTGAATGAAGGCGATGCGGTGATGGAAATGTTCGAGGGTAAATTTGGCCTCAAGGTGATTCGCGCGGATGCGAGCGAGTTGTTTTTGGGCAAGCTGGCGGGTGTGAGCGAGCCGGAAGCCAAGCGCAAGATCATTGGTGGTTTGTTTGTGGATGTGTTCAAGGCAGAGGCTGAGAAATTAAAGAAAAAAGAGGCGCTCCCCGTTATAGAACTTGCGCAGAGTGCTACTAAAAGCATAGTGAATGGCGACGAAGCAAGCCACACCTCACGCGGCGTGACCTTCCTCGCCCAAGGCACGATCTATCCCGATGTGATCGAATCCGGCGGTGCCAAAAGCAAAAAAGCCGTCACGATCAAAAGCCACCACAATGTAGGCGGTCTGCCTGCGCAGCTCGGCTTGAAGCTCCTAGAGCCACTGCGCGATTTGTTTAAAGACGAAGTGCGCGAACTCGGCGTAGCGCTTGGCCTGCCGCACGACATGGTCTACCGCCACCCCTTCCCCGGCCCGGGCCTGGGGGTTCGCATCTTGGGCGAAGTGAAAAAAGAATACGCCGATTTGCTGCGCAAGGCGGATGCCATCTTCATCGAAGAGCTGCGCAATTTTAAAGATGAGCCATCAGGCAAAAACTGGTATGAACTCACCAGCCAAGCCTTCACCGTTTTCCTGCCCGTCAAAAGCGTGGGCGTGATGGGCGATGGCCGCACCTACGATTACGTCGTCGCCCTGCGCGCCGTGCAAACCTCAGACTTCATGACCGCCGACTGGGCCGAACTGCCCTACGCTTTGCTCAAGAAAGTCTCTGGCCGTATCATCAACGAAGTGCGTGGCATCAACCGGGTCACCTATGACGTGAGCTCTAAGCCGCCTGCGACAATCGAGTGGGAGTGAGGGAGCTTACTCGGGTGCTATTGCAAACACACGAGCTGGAAAACCCGATCCCTCTTTGGGTTTTGGACAACTAGCAATGATGATGGCACCGGTCTCAGGAAGGTCTTGCAGATTAGCAAGTAGCTCAATCTGCCACCGGTCAAGTCCAAGCACGTAGGTTTCTAGAGAAACATCGCCTCGGCTGATGGACAGGCCGCTATCGGTATCTGTCGTTTCATGCCCGCAAGCAACAGCATTTCTTTTCTCAAACACATAGCGCAACACTTCAAGCGACCATCCCGGAAAGTGGGCGACGCCCATCGCATCTCGGTTCATCATGGCTTGCTTCGAAGGCCAGCGGCTGCTCCAACCGCTACGTTTGGCGATAAAAGCTCTTTCAGGAATTTCTCCGTGCTTTGATTCCCAGTGTTCTACATCTTGCAAGCTGATGCAATAGTCTGGTTCGTTCTTGACCTGGGTTGATATGTCGAGCACCACTAGAGGCAAGATCATTTCGGTGACGAGGATTTCATCCAAAAAGCGTTTGCCGCGAACAAAGTGCGCACCCGGGTCGACATGCGTGCCCCATTGACCAACGTGGCTGTAGCGGTGCGCTAGAAAACCGTGACCCTGTGTGCCAATACCGGGCTCATAGTGAAAGAGTGTTTCTCGTGTAGCGGGTGCGAAGCTCTCGCAGTGGGGAATATCAGCATCAAAAGCATGCGTCAAATCAATCCATCTTCCAGACTGGAGCGTTTGCAAAGCCTGAAAAAGATGGCTAGACATTTTGCGGCTTCAAATATGCGGGAGATCCGTTACGGTACGTTCATTCACGGTATTGCCTGTGTTTAGTGTTGTTTTTGGTTCAAACAGTATGCAGTGCACTTCATCGCTCAGAGCGGTTGGGCAGTGCGCGGTACCGCGTGGAACAATGATGTACTCACCGGATTTGACAAGCTGGTCGCCGCCGCTCTCTGGCCGTAACTTCATCAATAACTCACCCTTGACCACGAGAAAAAGTTCATCTTCAAATTCGTGGTGATGCCAGTTAAATTCACCTTTGAATTTAGCCAGCTTAATTTGAAAATCGTTGATATCACCACCTACGCGGGGCGACCAATACTCATCGAAAGCACCAAATGCTTGCGTTAAATTGACTTTGCTGAGTTTCATGCCGTGACTCCTTGAAGTTCCAAAATACTCTTAACCTGCTGTTCAACAGGATTCTTGATAAAACTACCGTTAAATACTGCGCTACCTACCGTGAAACCCCATGCGCCGGCGCCACGCATGGCTTGTACTCTTGAATCATCATGGATGCTACCTGCGGCGATCACGGGCACGCTGACTGATTGCACAACACGTCGCGTCAGTTCAGGCACATCGCCCGCGAAGCGATAAGCGAGTAAATCCAAACCGTGAACACCCGGCATTGCGGCAAGACGCTTCGCATCATCCACAATTTCTTCTAGCGAGCCGGTGAGTTGGGTCGGATGCCCCACGGTGTGGCCCGCGAAGGGGAAGTATTGAATTCCTGTTCCCTTGAGAATGCGTGTGGCATCTTCTGCATAACGGCCACCTAGCAAATAGTCCACCCCAATACGGACTGCGGCTTCAATCGATTGAATTTCAGCTTCTTGGCTGGTGCTGACTACTTCAAGCATGACCCTTTTGCTGTCGCGCTTCATGGCTTTGGCCAGTGAAACGAGCTCATCAAAGGGCAGACCGATATCTTTGAAACCAACGTAGCGCAGCGAGGTTTGCGCCAAGCTCGCGTAGACCGCATGCGCATCGGACACGGTTTGATCGTTGTTGGTAAGCATAAAAATAAAGTGCATCGCTGAAACTTTCGTTAAGAAGAGGCGCTGTGCGCAAGTAGGTGCGCAGTGGCAAGTGCGGTTTTCATGCTGGCTGGATCGGCGATGCCTTGGCCAGCAATATCAAAGGCAGTGCCGTGATCGGGGCTGGTGCGTACAAATGGCAGGCCAACAGTGATGTTCACGCCGTCTTCTACGCCCAGTAACTTAACGGGAATTAGGCCCTGATCGTGATACTGCGCCACCACCACGTCATAGCGGCCCTTGCGCGCATGCATGAATACCGTATCGCCAGGTAGTGGCCCCACCACATCAATGCCCTCTGCCCGAGCTAGCGCAACAGCAGGGGCGATGATGTCGATGTCTTCGCTGCCAAAGAGGCCGCCTTCGCCAGCATGCGGATTGAGCCCAGCCACCGCGATGCGCGGCTGGGATAGCCCCATGCTCTGCAAGCTACGGTGCGCTAAGCGAATGATGCGAAGCTCTAGTGGGATACTCAGTTTTTTCACCGCCTCAATGATCGAGCAATGCACCGTCACGAGTAGGGTGCGCAACTGCGGGTTGGCCAGCATCATGCCGTAGTCTTGCGTGCCAGACAGATCAGCCAGCATCTCGGTATGGCCTGGGTAGGGCACATGAGCCGCAGCCAGTGCTTCTTTGTTGACCGGCGCGGTGCAGATGCCACTAATGACGCCAAGGTTTGCCCACTTGATAGCAAGTTCAATGGCATTGAACGCAGCTTGCCCCGCTGCTGCGCTTGTCTGACCCAAGGGCAAGTTCTCTGGCAGGTTGCTGATGTTTACAACATCTATTGTGTCTGCACTAAAGCGATGCTCGCTGACGTGTTGTATGCCACGTATGCTTAGCTGCGGTGCAAAGCGCATGGCATGGCGCGTTATGCTGCCAACGTCACCGATCACCAACGCAGGATGCCGCGTGATGAATAGCGTGTCTGCAAAGGTTTTTACAACAATCTCAGGTCCAATGCCTGCTGCATCGCCAAAGGTGATGGCAATTGGTTTCATACGTCGTGCCCTCGGATCACCTGTAAGCAGTTCAAAAATACGTCGTCTTGCCCAAAACCTCCCGCTTTGGTGATCATCGGGATATCGCCACGCGGTGTTTGCAAGATGCACAGCGGAATACCCGGCTCAACCTCTCGCAAGACGCTGACTCCACTGGCTTGCAGCGCGCGCGCAAGTTGCTTCGCTGTCTCGCCCCCGGTCACAATGAGGCCATCGCATTGACCTTGTTGGATGGCTTGTACGACTTGATCAACAAGCGTTTGCGTCAATTCGACAGGCTGCCCTAGGGAGTCTGGTGTGGAGAAGATCGATGCGGAATGGCCAGTGACGTTGCGTTGCTGCTGCTTAGAGCGCGGGTTTTGGCTGCCGACGACGATGGCGGGGAATTTGGATGCTGTAAATGCGGCTGCACGCGCGCCTCGCTCGGGCAAAGTGAATGCAAAAGCGCGCAACAAGCCAGTAGATCCCGCCCAGAGAATATCGCGGCGCGCCCAAGCCATGGCCACAATATCGAGCAGTGCTTGTTCATCGCTAGCATCCATCAATACAGCATCATGATGATCGAGCAAATGAATCGCTTGCGCCGGTTTAGTAGCCACTTGCAGCGAGATACCGTGTTCAACAAAGAGAGCTGGAATATTGCTTTCGATGACGGGATTGAGCGGGTCGCTGGCAAAAGATGATTCATGCACGAGCTTCCCATGCACGTATACGTTGCCATTGCGCGTAATACGTCCCGCTGCGGGGAAAGCGGGAGCAATAAGGAGTTTTTTGCGACCACTGGCTGACAGGGCTGCTAACACCTCGGCAGCTACTGGGCCGCGCAGTGTGGAATCAAATTGCTTGATCAAGATTTCAGCGCTTTTCCAAGCTGCCGCCCAATCGCTGACGATTGCGCTGGCCTGCGCTTGGGGTAATGTGCGGCTGTCAGTGTCTGTGCTGATCACTTGCGCGGGGCTGGAATATGCAGAAGATAGTGCAACAGCTGTGCGCCAGCCGCGCTCAGCAAAGGCGGGTAGGCCATCGGTAGCGCTGGTGAAGTCGTCGGTGATGATGCGTATCTGCATGCTTGAGATTTTGATGGCTTATGGTTGATAATAAAGATCCAAAAGTTATCAATTTTAAGCAACCAATAAATCCGCATCAAGCCATGCCAATCAAAGTGCGCGAAAGCGCTTTACCAGAAATTTCGCTCGATGTAGCAAGCAAGCTGCCCGTTAACAGGCAGCTTGTGGGGGCGCTACGAGGCGCGATACACCGTGGTTTGCTCAAGGTCGGATCGAGGTTGCCCCCCAGCCGCGAGGCAGCGATGCAACTAGGTGTTGGACGAAACACCGTAGTTGATGCGTACGCAGATTTGCTGGCGGAGGGTTTGATAGAGACGCAAGGGCGGTTGGGTAGCTTTGTTGCGTCAAAGCTTGCGTCCAGCACAGTCAAAAAAGTGCTCAAGTCGGAGCTGCCTCATGTGTCATTGCGTTTAAGTGATGTGCAGATTCAACGAGCTACTCAAGACTGGCGGCTGGGTCAGGCCCGTGCGCAACTCTTGCCTTTGCATGTATGGCGAGCGGCATGCAAAGAGTCAGGGCGGCATTTGCCTCCGTCTGATTACGGTGATCCACGTGGTTCGCGCGGTCTGAGGCAAGCGATTGCAGATTGGCTTCGTAACGAGCGCTCTGTGTTCTACAGCCCAGATCAAATCGTCGTGACGCAAGGTGCTGGCAGTGCAATCGATCTCCTCATGGCGCTGCTACTGAGATCCGGCGATGTGTGTGCGGTAGAACAACCTGGCTATCTGCGCGCCCCAACAGCAGCTCGCGCAGCAGGAGCAAGTGTGCGAGAAGTAGCGGTTGATCAGCAAGGCATGCGTATTGAAGACGCTTTCCAAGGCAAGGCACCCGCGCTGCTCCATCTCACGCCTTCACATCAGTATCCGCTGGGTGTGCGTTTGTCAGGCGCACGCAGGAAGCAACTGGTGCAACTCGTGCTGCGGCATCGCAGCATCATCATTGAAAACGAGTATGACCATGAGTTTATCCACGAAGGTCAAAACCATGCCCCGCTGGCGGCAAGCCTGCCAGAACATTCAGTACTTGTCAGCACGTTCGCCAAAGCCATCAGTCCATCGCTGCGCTTAGGTTTTGTCGCCGCCCCGATACAAATTGCTGATGCATTGGTAGCCAAAATCGAGCGTGAACGACTGCATGTATCGTGGCCTGTTCAGTGCTCTGTGCAATGGCTATTGCATTCAGGCCATTTGCAGCGCCATTTGCGCAGAGTGCGCAGGCACTATGCGCAATTACGCCAGCAGTTGCTCGGGCAACTTCATCTGCGCTGCGCTGAATTACAAATTGGAGGGCTTACTGGCGGCTTGCATGTGGTGTTACGCGCTTCGACACAGACTCGAACGATCAAAGTGGTCAATGCACTGCGACAGCGTGGCATAGCGCTTCAAGAGCTGAACGATTTCGGCAGCCAAGAGAGCGCTTTTTTGCTAGGTTACGGGCATATGACAAGCGATTCCATTGAGGACTGCATCAAAGCGATTGAGGGTGCGATGCCAGTTGCGCAACTAAAACCACAGCAGTGAACTTAAAACGAAGCAGTTTTGCTTGACGGTAAAAGTGACGGTATGGACGACCTTGGACGATCAAGAGCTGTTGTCCAGTCAAGTTCAACACAGTGCTGTGAAGTTCAGCTTTTCGCGCTGATTGACAATTGAGTGGGAGTGAGTGACCATCGTGGAGCAAGCGAGTAACATAATGGTTGATTAGCTAACCAGATACTAAATGAAGGGGGTTTTTGTGAATTCTGTACCTTTTGCAGTCAAACCACATTCTTTGGCTGGAGCATGCTCCGACAAGACGTTGAGCCACCCAGTCCAAGGAGTGGATTTCTATTCTGCGAGGATCGAGTCGATGACGTTACGCGAAGCGCTGGATATTTATTACTTGGCACATCCACAATTTACGCCGTGGTACGACGTGCCCAGCCCCATCCTCAAAAAGACGTTGCGTTCGCACGATATCAGTCATGTGCTCTTCGGTTGCCCGACCACCATGCTTGGAGAGTTACGCGTACAGTTCTGGAATACGTTTGGTTGCGTGGTGCCCAAATCACTGCGCGATATCTGGGACAGTTTGAAAGATTCAAATACCCGTGCATTGGTGTTCCAACCCGGCGTTCTCAAGTTTTTTTTAACTCACATACCGCAGGCGTTGCAAGTGCGAAAGGCTGCTGGACAAATGACCAAGAAATGGCGCTTTTTTGAAGAGGAGGCCTACCTCGACATGACCGTTGGCAATATTCGTCGCGACTTCAATATTAGACTTATTGAGTAGCCAGCCAGATAACCCCATAGATACCTTGCGTAACAGTGTTTCGGGAGCTTGGTAGAAGTAGGAACCGATGAACGTGAGTTCGGCGTTGCGTCTAGTCCAAAGCGTTAGGAGAATTGCCGAGTACCTTTGGAAAGAAAGTCCCACTTCTCCACCTCACTTCCACTAAAAACCGCTTCCTCAACACCCCTGCTGCAGCCTTAATTCTCTCCATCTTCGATGTGTGTTTGAGGTTAAGCAAGCGATCGACTTGCCGTATGTGCCAACCCAGGCGACGAGATGGTACTGGAAGCGGCAGTCAACGGGCAAGTCATCAAGCATTTGGCTGAACAAGATCAGGTATCGCTAAATCAATTCATCGCGGAGTAGGTCTGCTTTGAACACCGCACAGTTCTTTGCCCGGCGTGCAGGCGATGAAATGCCGTAACAGGACAGTTTTGTTTGACTGTAAAACTGACGGTATGGACGATCTTGCACGATCAGTAGCAACTGTCCATCTAAGTGCAGTGCAATGCGAAGACGTTCAAGTTTTTACGCGGGTTGACAATTGAGTGGGAGTGAGGGGCAGAAAACGTGATTCTCTCCAGTTTTCAATGCGTCATTGAGCTCGCTATGTCAGGCGAACGCGCAGTTTTGTGTTTTGCCAATGCGTCTTCCCGTGCCTGTTTAGGTGACAGCTGAAACCAGCGTTGGCATGCCCGGTAAAACGTACTTTCTTCGGCGAAGCCCAGCAGCGATGCGATGCTGATCAAGGGGATCTCCGGGTCGAGCAGATAATTTTCGGTGAGTTGTCGTCGTAAGGCATCGAGCTCGGCTTGAAATGAAGTGCCTGCCTCGGCCAGCCTGCGTTGCAAGGTGCGGTCGCTCATGCACAGATCGCTGGCCACATCGCGCCGTATCAGCCTTCCGCTAGCGATGCCGCGCACTAAGCTTGTGGCTAGTTGCCTTTCAATACTCGTGGGATGGAGCTCGCGTATGTAGTCTTGCACAACCCGGTCATGCAATTGGCTCAACGCCGCATTAGCTGTGGGCAGGGGCAGCTGCAGATCTGCTTTTCGCAGGAGCAAGGCATGGCCTGGCGCTTTGAAACGCGGCGTACAAGAAAATGCCAGCTGATGACGCGTCAGATCGACGGGCGCAGGATACGCAAGCTCCACGCCCAGTGGCACGACTTCGCGGCCAGTGACCCAGCGACAAAAGGCCAAGAACGTGACGATGGTGTAATCCAGCCGCGAAGATCTGCCCGGCTGGGGTGGCTCCATCGGAGTGACCTCAATGCGGCAACCCTCAGCGATAACAACCACACGCAAATCCACCGCATCAGAGACAACCGCGCAATATTGCACGAGGCGCTCAATGGCCTGCGAGAGGTTTTGACACGACATCATCGAGTAGGCCAGCATGTCAAAGCTCGTGGGCTTGTCTGCCGTTACGCGGCTCAGCGCCACAAAAGGCTGCTTGCTGTGCTGCTCAGCTAGCATCCACAGCCGATCTATTTTTTCTACCGGCATTCTGCTGCGGGCGTGCTCTAGCTCACGGATATCCAGCCCCGCCTCGCGAAAAAGCGCGGTTACATCCAGCCCTTGCGCACGCAACAGATCTGCCACACCGCGCATCCAAGCGGACGCAATCGTCCATTGCGCGCGCTTGGCCTTGCCGGGCTTGTCTGTCGCTTCGCTAGGGGCGGTCATCATGGGGCATCCAATTTCATGGCCTGTTGTGTGGCGAATGCGTGTTGGGGCAGGGCTGTTGGCAGTATGAAGCCAGTAAGTTGGCCGCACATGCCATGGTGGTAACAGGCTGCACCACCTACTATTTCATACTTCAAATCAACCAATGGAACCCAAACAATGATAACCCCACTGAAAACCTCTCTGCATGCCATGCTCAAAATTTCTTTGGCTGCAGCTGCCTTCATGCTGGCCGGCGCAGCGCAGGCATCCAGCGACTGTGCAGAAGTCAACCCGAGCATCCGCAAAACAGCGTTCACCACAAAAACCATGCTGGCAAATGATGGCCTTTGCTTGCGCTCATTTGCATGGCTACCCGCGCAGATGCCTGTGCGCGGCGTGGTGGTAATTACGCATGGCATTCGGGACTACGCCCTGCGTTACCAGCGCTTTGCCGAGCAGCTCACGAAGCAAGGGTTTGCCGTGTTTGCGCAAGACCTGCGCGGGCATGCCCATTCGGGTGGCGAGCGCCAGCGCTTCGATTCCATGGCGCGGATGGTGCAAGACACCGACATGATCGTTAATGAAGCCAAGCAGCGCTACCCTAACGTGCCGCTTTATGTGTATGGTCACAGCTTGGGTGGCTTAATCACGACCCGATATTCACTTGACCATGCAGACAAATTGAGTGGTGTGATTCTGAGCGGCGCGGCATTGAAGCGCCCTCATAGCGTCTCAGGCTTCAGCGCTGGCTTAGCGCAAATCGTGGCGATGGTGGCACCTGGCTTGAAGGTCGTGCAAGTGGACGACAGCGAATTCTCAAGAGACAAGGCCGTCATGGCTGCCTTGGCCATCGACCCGATGGTGAGCCGTGACAAGCTGCCTGCTGCTACCGCTGCCGCAACACTCAAGGCCATCGCCGATGCGCAACAACGCATGAGTCAGTTGAAACTGCCATTGTTTGTGATGTACGGCACTGCGGATAGCGTGAATCCCATTGAGGGCAGCCAAGCATTCGTTCAGGCCGTTGCCAGTACAGACAAAACCTTGAAATCCTACCCCGGCGTGTACCACGACATGCTCAATGAGCCAGAGCGTGATCAGATTGCGGCTGATATCGTCGCGTGGTTACTCGCTCGGACGAAATAGATTCGAGCGTAGTTCTTCTGGTGTTAAGCGTGTGACGGTACCGTTGACAGGACGGACGACTTGCAACATGCGCAGCAATCATCCGTCTGAGTGCATTACGACGCAAAGAAGCCCAACCTTTCGCAAGTTTTGACAATCGAGTGTGCATAATTGACCCCAGATTCACCGCGGCTTACTTGCTGGAAAATGCCTCAGAGGCCAAGAACCTTGAACTGTTTTCGGAAATGGGGCAAGTCCAATGGTGTCAAATTCAGCGCATTGAACTACTCAAGGGATCAAATCAATGGAAAAACTACTTTCAGGTGTCGGCTCTTTTCTCTACGGTATGCGCTTCACCATGCTTTTCTTTTATGTGGGTTTAGTGGCCATTATTTTCGGAATCTTGGGTAAGTTTCTGCTGGAGACCTATAAGCTGATGAACACCTTGCTGTTCGGCGATCTGGAAAAAATTGCCCTGATCATCAAGGTTCTTGAGCTGGTGGACATGACGATGGTGGCGCAACTGGTATGGGTGGTTGCTTTGGCAGGTGTTTCATTGTTTGTGACCACCGGGCACTTTGACAAGACGGACATGAAAAAGCCAGACTGGCTGGATCACGTCAACACCTACAACCTCAAGTTAAAACTCGCCTTTGCCATCATTTCAATTTCAGGCGTTCATGCCCTGAAGACCTACCTGAGTGGCGAGCTGAGTTTAGAAAACATTCAGATTGTGACCATGGTGGCTGTGATTCACTTTACTTTTGTGCTGTCTGCTATCGGAATCTCCTTTGCCGAACGACTCACACGAGACAAGTATTAAGGCCAGATTGGCGCACAAGAGCTAGGTATCTTTATTCACATTTCCCCTGCTAGAAGCATTGTGCGTAACAGGGGGAGTTTCAATCTCTGAGAACGAATCTGCGCTGCGGTAGCGACCATTTCGCGTGAAGACCTTCAAACTCGCGGCCTCGCTCGCTGCAGGCAAGTCTTCAGCCCGTAAAAACCATGTCAGATCAAAGCAAGTCAAAAGGCCATAATTAAGGTATCAACCCCCCAAACACTTGAGAGATACAAACCATGACAGCCTATACAGATTTCTATCAGCGCTCTATCTCGCAGCCTGAAGTTTTCTGGAAAGAGCAGGCGGGTTTGATTGATTGGTTTGAGCAGCCACAGCAAATTTGCGACTACGCCAATCCGCCATTCGCTAAATGGTACGTCGGTGGCAAGACAAATTTGTGCCACAACGCGGTGGACAGGCATTTGAAAGACCGTGCGAATCAAGCAGCCGTCGTCTTCGTCAGCACAGAAACCAACACCGAGAAAACCTACACTTTCAGCCAGCTTCATACCGAGGTACAGTGCATGGCCGCAATCTTGCAAGAGATGGGCGTGCAAAAAGGCGATCGCGTGTTGATTTACATGCCGATGATTGCCGAGGCGCTGTTTGCCATGCTGGCTTGCGCAAGGATGGGTGCGATTCATTCGGTGGTGTTTGGCGGTTTTGCCAGCGGCTCGCTGGCATCTAGGATTGACGATGCCGCGCCGCGCGTCGTGATCACCGCAGATGCAGGCTCGCGTGTGGGCAAGATCGTGCCTTACACACCTTTGCTCAAAGAAGCGGTCAGCTTGGCGAGCAGCAAACCAGAGAGCATTTTGATCGTGGATCGCGGCCTGTCTACTATCGATTTAGGAGCGCTCCAAGCAGTAGATTACACGGCTGCAAGGTTAAAACACTTAAATGCTGACGTGCCCTGCGCATATTTGGATGCGACCGACATCAGCTACACGCTCTACACCAGTGGCACCACCGGCAAACCCAAAGGTGTGCAGCGCGATACCGGCGGTTATGCAGTGGCGCTTGCTGCGAGCATGAAATATATTTTTGATTGCAAGCCGGGGCAGGTGTATTTCGCTACGTCTGATATCGGCTGGGTGGTGGGTCACAGCTACATCGTCTATGGCCCTTTGATCGCCGGCATGACGACGCTTTTTTACGAAGGCACACCTGTGCGCGGAATGGACGGCGCTGCAGATGGTGGCATCTGGTGGCGCTTGGTGGAGAAATACAAAGTCACGCACATGTTCAGCGCACCGACTGCGATTCGCGTGTTGAAAAAACAAGACGAAGCGCATTTGAAGAAATACGATTTATCATCGCTGCAAGCTTTGTTTCTAGCAGGCGAACCGGTAGATGAGCCGACCGCGCGTTGGATCGCAGCGGGAATTGGCAAACCCGTGATTGACAACTATTGGCAAACCGAGACCGGCTGGCCAATTCTGGCTACGGCCAATGGCGGTGGGCTGCAAGGATTCCGGCCACAATTCGGCAGCCCTGGCGTGCCGATGTATGGCTACAAAGTCAAGCTGGTGCATGAATCGACTGGCGAAGAGCTGAAGGTTGCAGGCGAGAAAGGCGTGGTCGTGATTGAAGGCCCGCTACCTCCGGGTGCGATGCAAACCGTGTGGCGCGACGATGAGCGTTTTGTGAATACTTATTGGAAGAGCATTCCCGGCAAGATGGTCTATTCCACCTTTGATTGGGGCATCCGCGATGCCAATGGCTATTACACGATTCTCGGACGCACGGATGATGTGATCAATGTGGCTGGCCATCGCTTGGGCACGCGCGAGATTGAGGAGAGCATTGCTGCGCATCCGAATGTGGCGGAAGTGGCCGTGGTGGGTGTCGCGGATCAGCTCAAAGGGCAGGTGGCTATGGCGTTTGCTGTAGCACGCGATACGAGCGGGCTGACCAGCGATGCGGCTCGCTTGACGTTGGAAGGCGAAATCATGAAACTGGTGGATGGTGACTTGGGTGCAGTCGCTCGGCCATCGCGCGTTTATTTCGTCACATTGCTGCCGAAAACTCGCTCTGGCAAGCTGCTGCGCCGTGCGATCCAAGCCATTTGCGAAGGCCGCGATACGGGAGATTTGGCCACGCTGGATGACCCGAGCGCGTTGCAGCAGGTGAAAGATTTGCTGAGTGTGAAATAAATTGTCTGCCCAGCCGACAAATTCGCATGACACCTTCTTCTCGTATTTTTAGTGCCGTCTTCGCCATGCTGCTCAGCTTGTTGGCTGTTCCGTCGCAGGCGCAAACTTCTGAGCCCAACACTGCGAAAAGCAGCATTCAAAAATCCAATCCTGCCAAGATGAAAACCTTGAGCTACACCTGCCGCGTCGTCTACGATCCCAACCGCACACTCTGGGTGCGTGAGCTTGAAATAGATTACGACAAAAAGGCCTTCCAAGTGTTGCGCATTGACGGCATCAAAGCGCATGGCTTCAGCGTGAATGGCGCAAACATCGTTACGCATTTAGACAACGAACGCATCACACTTGATTTGAGTATTCCCAGCTGGAAAAGCGATTTCCGCGATCAGGCGCAGGGGCAGGGTGTCTGTATCAAAAATCGTTGAATGGGTTGCAAAAGATCCTCTTCTTCAAACCTCAGCACGCCATCGATCGTTCCAAGAAGGTGCCCCAGATTTAGCTTCATCCAAAGAGCGCCGATCGCGCTTCGTCGGTCTTCCTTGAGAAATAGCTGCAGCAGGCTCATGAGTGAAGCGTCGAATATCGTGTGCTTTTTCTCTCGCCGAGATGCTCTCGGGTGTCTCAAGATACAAAGCCTGAGCCAGCGGCGCAGAGCCGCGTTGCTCGCTCACTTGCAGCACCTCTAGCGTGGTCACGAGGCCCGTGCGTAACAGCTCAATGGTGTCACCCGCCCTCACATCGCGCGAAGCCTTCGCCACTTGCCCATTGATTTTGATGCGCCCCTTGCCAATTTCCTCAGAGGCTAAGCTACGCGTTTTGTACAAACGAATCGCCCAGAGGTATTTGTCGATGCGCGTTTTCTCTACAATCTTCAGTTCCATACACACATCATAAAGCGAAGTATGAAAGCAGTTTTATTAGGATCAAATGGCCTGCTAGGCGGCGCAGTCTCTGCGCAAGGTGCTCATGAATTCATAGCGCCTCGGCATAGCGAGCTAGATTTGCTCGATCACGCCGCAGTGAGCGCTTGGATCGAAGCGCAAGCGCCCGATGTCGTGATCAACTGCACTGCCTACAGCCAAGTCGATTTGGCGGAAGATGAGCCTTTAGTAGCGGATGCGCTGAATCATCTCGCTCTGAAAAACCTCACCGCTGCCTGCGATACTGTGCAAGCCAGCCTTGTGCATTTCTCAACAGACTTTGTTTTCGACGGCACGAAAGGCTCGGCTTATGTCGAAACCGATGCACCCAATCCGCTTGGCGTGTATGGCGCAAGCAAGCTCGCAGGCGAGCAAGCCGTCTTAAGTAGCTCAGGCGCACACTTCGCTTTTAGAGTGAGCTGGCTCTATGGTGCTGCTGGTAAAAATTTCTTCAGCGGCGTGCGCAACTGGTTGCAAGAAGAGCGCCACCTGCCCATCGTTAGTGATCAAACCTCCACACCCAACGACGTGACGAATCTCGCTCGCGTTTTAAACGAATGGCTCAGCTTGGCGAAAAACCATCCGGCAGGCTGCCAAGCCTTCTTCCAGCAACACAAAGGCCTCTACCATTTCAGCGCCCCGCAAACCATGAGCCGCTACGAATTCGCGCAGCGTGTGGTCGAAGATTTGAAATCAAAAGGTATCCAAGTCAAAGCCACGATGGAGCCGGTGCCCGCCAGCCGCTTCCCGATGAAAGCCAAACGGCCTGCACACAGTGGTTTGGATTCCAACCGTTTTCAAAACCAATTTGGCATCAAGTTTTGAGCCAGTGGATGAGGGCGCTGAGCGTTTCCTCCGGTGCTTCCGTCATCATCTGATGACCGCCGGGTACATTGACCACTTTTGCCGCCGGACATTTGTCAATCAGCGTCTGCGCAGCTTTCGGTGTCGTCATTTGATCTGTTATTCCTACTATAAAAAGAATAGCACGTTGTGCAGGATCTATAACGGCTTGAAGCCGATTTAATGCCTCAAAAGCCCCTTCATAGCTGTCGCAGGCCTTGAAGCCAATGTGAAACACGTTCTCTTTCGCGTTACTTGCGAGAACACGCCGCATCAGTGCCCGCGAGCCACCGTAGAGCCATGTGCCAGGGCCGAGCGCGGAAGGCGGCGGGCTGAGTGAGCTGTGGCTGAAGGTGTTGACCATTTCAATCGCGCGCGTAGGCGCATTAAGCGAAGCATCCAGCAAAGCCGGCGAGACTTTCATCGGGAATGCCGTGCCCACCAGCGCGAGCTGGCTCGCGCGTTCGGGGGCGAGGCTGGCCGCATGCAGAGCAATCAAGCTGCCCCAGCTGTGACCAATCAGCGCCGCTTTTTGCACGCCGGCCGCATCCAGCAGCGCCAAGACAAACGCCGCCGCTTCCTCCACCGAGCGCGGGCAGCTCCCCTCGCTCTTGCCATGCCCCGGCAAATCCACCGCCAGCACGTTGAACCCATGATGCGCAAAGTAGCGCGTCTGCAAAATCCAGACGCTGTGATCATTGAGCACGCCGTGAATGAACACGAGCGTGGGCTTGGCTGCATCAAAAGCTTTACCGCCGGTGTAGCAGTAGGTTTTTTGACCTTGAACAGGGATATACATGGTGACCTCAGTTGTCTGGAATCAAGCGCTTGCCTAGGCTGACGACATCATCTTGCCGATAGCCTAGGCTTTGGTAAAACGCAATCACGGGCGCATTGCTGCTGCGAATCTGTAAATTGATCTTGGGGCAACCGTGCGCTTTGAGCGCCTCTTCGCCCCAGCGCATTAGCGCGCTGGCATGGCCGCGCCGCTGATGCGCAGGCGAGACGGCAAGGTAATTGACCCAGCCGCGATGGCCTTCAAAGCCAAACATGGCGCTGGCGATCAGTTCATTGCCTTCCATGCCTACGACGAATAGTTCGGGTTGTACGGTTAATTTTCGGACAATGTCTTTGTACGGATCGTTCCAGGGGCGCGTGAGTTCACACGCTTGCCAGAGCGCGATCACGGTGGCTTCGTCCGAAGTGAGGAAAGCACGAATTTCCATTAAGCGGCCTTCTCCGCAGCCTTTAAAGCCCGCTTCAAATCGTCAATCAAATCATCGGCGTCTTCCAAGCCGATGGACAAGCGGATCGTGCCGGGGCCAATGCCTGCGCCGGTCAGCGCTTCGTCAGTCATGCGGAAATGCGTGGTGCTGGCGGGGTGGATCACTAAGCTGCGGCAATCGCCGACGTTGGCCAAATGGGAAAACACCTTGAGTGTTTCAATGAATTTCTTGCCTTGCTCGCGTGAGCCTTTCATATCGAAGCTGAAGACGCTGCCGGCGCCGCGCGGCAAGAGCTTTTGCGCCAGTAGATAGCTCGGGTGCGATTCGAGCATGGGGTGGCCGACTCGGCTGACAAAGGCATGGTTGGCTAAGAATTGCACGATCTTTGTCGTGTTTCGGGCATGTTGGGCCATGCGCAGCGGCAGGGTCTCGATGCCTTGCAGAATGAGCCATGCGGTATGCGGGCTCATGCAAGCACCGAAATCGCGCAGGCCTTCGCGGCGGGCGCGCAGCAAGAAGGCGCCCACGGTGGATTCTTCGGTGAAGACCATGTTGTGGAAGCCTTCATAGGCTTCGGAGAGTTCGGGGAATTTGCCTGATTTTTCCCAATCGAAGCTGCCGCCATCGACCACTACGCCGCCAATCACCGTGCCGTGGCCGCTCAAGAATTTGGTGGCTGAGTGATAAACAATGTCTGCGCCATATTCGAAGGGCTTGATGAGCCAAGGTGAGGTAAGGGTGCTGTCTACCAAGAGGGGCAGGCTTGCTTCGTGCGCAATTTGAGCGACGGTGGGAATGTCGAGCACCTCCATGCCTGGGTTGCCCACGGTTTCACCGAAAAGCAGCTTGGTATTGGGGCGGATCGCAGCTTTCCAGCCGTCGATATCGCCGGGTTTGACAAACGTGGTGTCAATGCCAAAGCGGCGCATGGTGTAGTGCAACAGATTTTGGCTGCCGCCATAGAGCGCGGTGGAGGCCACGATGTGAGAGCCCGCGCCCATGATCGTGGCAATCGACAAATGCAGCGCCGCTTGGCCCGAGGCGGTGGCAATCGCGCCGATGCCGCCTTCCAGCGCTGAGACGCGCTGCTCCAACACGGCGTTGGTTGGGTTGCTGATGCGGCTGTACACATGGCCGGCGCGCTCCAGATTGAAGAGCGAAGCAGCATGCTCACTGGATTCAAAAACGAAGCTGGTGGTCAGGTGAATCGGCACGGCGCGCGCGCCTGTGGTGGGATCGGGCGAGGTGCCTGCGTGTAGAGCAAGGGTGTCAAAGCCGGGGTCAGAGTAGCCGGGCATGGGTTTTTCCTGTAAAAAAGCGGATGAGTTAACGTGGGCTGATATTGGGTAACATTGTGGGCTATATTTAAGTCTTGTTCGAGGAGAATGAACCATGAAAGTCAGTGATATTTTGCGCGTCAAGGGCGGCACGCTGTACACCATCACGCCAGAAGACAGCCTGCAAAGCGCGATGAACCTCATGGCCGAAAAAGACATTGGTTCGCTGGTCGTGATGTCCAACGGGCTGATCGTGGGTATGCTCAGTTTTCGTGAAGTGATCATCGCCGTGAATAAAAAAGGCGGTTCGGTCGGCACGACCACCGTTTACCGCGCCATGGACGACGGGCCTCTCACCTGCACCATGCAAACCGAACTCGATGAAGTGCGCCGCATGATGCTTGATCGCCATGCTCGCTACATGCCTGTCATCGAAAATCGCATGCTCATGGGTGTGATCAGCTTCTACGACGTGGCAAAAGCCGTGGTGGACGCCCAGAATTTTGAGAACAAGATGCTTAAGGCCTACATCCGTGATTGGCCAGCGGACGCCTCTTCTACTGGTTGAAGTCGTTACTAGAATTCATACGCATTCTTTTTAAATCATGGGAGTTTTTCATGTTGTTGAGTAATTTAGAGATGGTTCCGGGCCAACGCGTCAGCCGTCATTTGGGTTTGGCTCAAGGCAGCACTGTGCGTGCCAAGCATGCAGGTAAAGATATCTTGGCGGGCTTTAAAAATATTGTGGGCGGCGAGCTGAAAGCCTATACCGAGCTGATGCAAGAAGCACGCAGTGAAGCTGTGGAGCGCATGACGGCAGAGGCTAAGAGCATGGGCGCAAACGCTGTGCTGAATGTGCGCTTCGTGACGACCTCAATCACCATGGGCGCTGCTGAAATTTTGGCTTATGGCTCAGCGGTGGTGATTGATCCGCTTTGAGCGAAGGCGCAAACGATGCTTGAACTGATTGTCAATGTTGGATTCCCGCTGGCATTGCTGTTGATTGGCTACTTTGTTGGCCAAATGCTTGAGAAGCGACACTATGCATCCATCCGCTTACGCGAAAAAGAGCTGCGCGGCATTGTGGCTTTAACCACGCGATTTGTGCCTACAGGTGTTCAATCTTCTGGCTGCGCTCTCGTCACTGGCGCAGTGGTGGTGTCCTCTGACTATTTCAAAACCTTTGTCGCAGGTTTTCGTAATATCTTTGGCGGGCGCTTTCGCGGCTATGAGACTTTGCTAGACCGCGCTCGCCGAGAGGCTTTGCTGCGCTTGAAGCAAGAGGCGAAAGCCAGGGGTAGTGAGTTGGTGATTGGCGTGCGGTATCAGACCACGCAAATCTCTGGCTCCCAGACACCATCAATGGAAGTCATAGCCTACGGCACGGCTTTATTGCCCTAGCTGCAGCCGCGCTCGTATGTCTGCGCCCCAACTTGAAAATCGCCTGCCGGATGAAGGCATCAACGCATCGGATGAGCATCCGCTCAAAGAGTTCTCCTGGGTGGTGGGCGCGGGGCTGCTGGTCTTTGCTGTGATTTTGGCGTTGACAACGTGGTTGGCTGGCTGGGGAGCGCCCAAGATACCTTTCAAATACGAGGCACTGCTCGCGCAGCGTGTGGGTTTAGGTGCATTAAACCCAACGCATGCCGATCAGCATCAGGCTTTGCAGGCATTGGCAGATCGGTTAACCGCCAAAATGGATTTGCCCCCTGGCATGACGATCAAGGTGAGCTTTAACCCATCCTCTACAGTCAATGCGTATGCAACGATAGGTGGTCATGTGGTGGTCTATGCGGGGCTGTTGGAGAAGTTGCCTTCAGAAGCGGCTTTAGCAACATTGCTTGCGCACGAGATCGGGCATGTGAAGCATCGCCATGTGGCGGCAAGCATGGGGCGGGGCATGGGCATTGCTTTGGTGCTGAGTTTGCTTTCGGCTGATGTGGGCGGTCAGGTTGCTCAGTCTGTGTTTGGCGCATCATCGCAACTGGCCTTGATGAACTATTCGCGTGATCATGAAAATCAGGCTGATGAAGAGGCGCTGCATGCGACGGTGGCGCTATACGGGCATGGTGCAGGCTATATGGAGCTGTTTGAAGTGTTGCAAAACGAGGAGCGTAAATCGCCAGAAGTGATGCGCTCAGTGGGTGTTTTTCGCTCACATCCTCTGACGCAGGATCGTCTGGAGCACGCCCGCACCCTCGCGCAGCGCAACAGCTGGTCTTTGCAAGGCGGCAGCCCTGCGCTGGCCGTTGTCTTGAAGCGGCTGCCTAAAATGCCAAATGCACCCAAATAATCATGGCTCGCGCAACCCATATTTCAGAAACTCCAGCGACTGCGCTGCTCAAAACGCACCAGATCGATTTCACCGAGCATCCCTACGAGTATTTGGAGCATGGCGGTGCGAATCACAGCGCTGAGATGTTGGAGCAAGATCCCTTCATCGTGGTCAAAACTCTGATCATGCAAGACGAAACCGCCAAGCCTTTGGTGGTGTTGATGCATGGCAATTGCAAAGTGAGCACGAAGAATTTAGCGCGACAAATTGGGCGCAAATCAGTAGAGCCTTGCAAGCCGGAAGTGGCCAATCGGCATTCGGGCTATCTCGTGGGAGGCACATCGCCCTTTGGCACCAAGCGAGAGATGCCTGTGTTCATCGAGAAGACGATTCTGGCGTTGCCCCGCATTTTTATCAACGGTGGGCGGCGTGGCTATTTGGTGAGCCTTGATCCGCAGGCGTGCGTGAAGCTGCTGAAGGCGCAATCTGTGAACTGCGCCTTGAAAGACTAAGCATCCGTCTTAAGCGTCTGTCTTCTGCGAGATCTGTGCGCTCGGGCTGCTTGCGCGCGGCGCAACCGACACCGGCGATGCCGCTAGTTTCGGATTGCGCTTCCATGCTGGGCTCAGCATGCGCATACCGCGCACACGCTTGACCGCTACCACGCAATACGCCGCACCAAAAATTGGCCAGTATTTTTCGCCCAGGGTGTTCATCCAATTCATGCGCGAGAGCCAAGCTTCAGATCGCACGGCAGGTTGCCAGAGCCCGAAATTGCTCGATTCCACTTCAAAGCTGAGCAAGCGAAGCCAATCTCTCAAGCGCCAGTAGCCCAGAAATTCGCCTGCTTCAGGCAAATACAGCTGTCCGAAGCCAAAGCGGCGGTAAAAATGCTCACGCTGCTGCTTCCAGCCCCATAGGCTCGCGGGATTGAAGCCGCAAATCACCAGCCGCCCCTCGGGCACAAGCACGCGCGCGGCTTCGCGCAGGCTGGCATGCGGATCGCGGTTCAGCTCCAGCGAATGCGGCATCACCACCAAATCCAGAGAGGCTTCGGGGAATGGAAGAGCTTCTAGATCTGTCATGAGCTGAACTTTTCCATCGCTCGCATGATCAGCTATCCATTGATGGGGCATGCGGTTGGCTTGCAAAGCTGCGATTTGTGGCGTGCCCAATTGCAGGGCATGGTAGCCAAACACATCAGCTACAGCGATATCCAGCTGCGCTTGCTCCCAACGCAATAGCGCTTGGCCAGGTGCACTTTGGAGCCAGTCTTGTAAATTTATAATCTCTTCACTCATGAAATTGACCACGTTAACTGCATTAGCCGCCTTTACCGATAACTACATCTGGATGCTGCACGATTCAAGCCGCGCCGTGGTAGTCGATCCTGGCGATGCAAGCGTGGTGCTACAAGCTTTGCAGACTCATTCTCTCAACTTGAACGCGATTCTACTGACGCATCACCATGCTGACCATACGGGCGGTGTGGATGAGTTGCGCAAAGCCACGGGCTGCCAAGTGTATGGGCCTGCGGGCGAGGAGATGCCAGAGCCCTTGCTGCGCCTCTCGCAAGGGGATTCAGTTCAAGAGCTGGGCTTGGATTTCAAGGTGATGGATGTGCCCGGCCACACCGCAGGCCATATTGCTTACTACTGCCCAGATTTCCAAGATACCCCACTACTTTTTTGCGGCGATACGCTGTTTTCAGGCGGCTGCGGGCGGCTTTTTGAAGGCACGCCCGCGCAAATGCTGGCTTCGTTGGACAGTTTTGCCGCCTTGCCGGGCGACACCCGCGTTTGCTGCACGCATGAATACACGCTGAGTAATTTACGTTTTGCTCGCACGGTTGAGCCTGATAATGCTTCCTTGGCCGCGTATGAGCAGCAATGCATCGCACTTCGCGCAAACGGCCAGCCGACTTTGCCCTCTAGCATCTCGCTGGAGCTCCAGATCAATCCTTTTTTACGCAGTCGCCAACCGTCGCTCCAAAGAGCTGCTTTGAGTTATCACCCACAAGCACTAGGCGATGTGCAGCACTTTGCCGCATTGCGCGAATGGAAAAACAATTTTCGATGAAACACACTTTATTTCTCACCTTGGGCGCATTGGCCTTCTTATCTGGCTGCGCCACCACCGGCTCGGTGAACTCACCCTCTACGCTGCCAAGCCCGCCTCCCGTCTCTAGCCCCAATCCAGTGGTCGTCGCGCCCTCTGCGTCTCCCGCCCCTGCCACCCCTGCCTCTGCCATTGCCACCCCCAGCGCGCCCATGCAAGCGGGCAACGTCGACGCTCGCAAAGTGGCTGCACTTTTGCCGCCCGCAGACATTTGGGAACGCATCCGCCGTGGCTTTGGCATGCCTGATCTGCAAAACGAGATCGTGCGCTCTCAAGAACAGTGGTACAGCACGCGCCCTGAATACATCACCCGCATGACAGAGCGCTCCAGTAAATACATGTTTCATATCGTTGAAGAGCTCGAGCGGCGCGGCATGCCTTCTGAGCTTGCGCTGTTGCCTTTCATTGAATCGGCCTTCAATCCACAAGCAGTGTCGAGCGCTAAAGCCGCAGGCATGTGGCAATTCATCCCCAGCACAGGTAAACACTTTGATTTGAAGCAAAACGCTTTCAGAGACGACCGCCGTGATGTGCTGCAATCGACCCGCGCAGCATTGGATTATTTGCAAAAACTTCACGGCATGTTTGGCGACTGGCATTTGGCTTTGGCCGCTTACAACTGGGGCGAAGGCTCAGTAGGCCGCGCCATCAAGAAAAATCAAGCCAGCGGCCTAGGCACGGCCTACACCGATCTCAACATGCCGAATGAGACGCGCAATTACGTTCCTAAGTTGCAAGCCGTGAAAAACATCGTGGCCGACCCTGGGCGCTTTTCAGCACGCTTGCCTGAGATTGCGAACCATCCCTATTTTCAGAGCGTGACGATCACCCGAGATATTGATGTGCAGCTCGCCTCCAAATTGGCCAATGTGCGCGTGGAAGATTTCAAATCGCTCAATCCTTCGGCCAACAAACCGCTGATCATGGCAGCAGGCACACCGCAAATTTTGCTGCCCTGGGATAACGCGGAAGTCTTTACCCGCAATCTAGCGGCTCACAACGGGCAGCTCGCCTCATGGACGGTCTGGAGCGCTCCCTCCACGCTCAAGCCAGCAGATGCAGCCAAGCGCGTGGGCATGAGCGAGGCAGAATTTCGCAGTGTGAACAACATTCCCAGCGGCATGCTGATCAAATCGGGCTCCACGCTGCTCATTCCGCGCGGTGCGAAGGTGGAGCAGGATGTCTCGTTGCAGGTGGCCGACAACGGGCAAATGAATTTAGCGCCCGATATTGTGTTGCGCAAAACGGCTGTCAAAGCACGCAAGGGTGAGACGGTAGCTTCGCTGGCACGGCGCTACCAAACTTCAGTCGCGCAAGTGGCGCAGTGGAATGGCACGAATGCGGGCGCAGCCTTTAAGGCGGGGCAAAGTGTGGTGATGTATTTGCCTGTACGCGCTGTGGCTAAGGGCAAAAGCGGTACGCGCGTGGCTGCGAAATCCACTACACGCAGCAAGGTGGTCGCTCGTTCGACGGGTAAATCTGTGCAGGTTGCTAAGCGCTGATTTTTAAGTTTTTTGGGTACTGGCCGTTATATATTGTGCTTAGTTTGCTATTGATTTGATGGCATTGCTCTCGGAGGATTTGTCTTCGGGTGATGCGAATCTGCCTGAGTCCGCCCTATGGCGGCTCCCACAGGCTTTGGAAGACCAATAGCGCGGCCGAAATATTTCCAACCCGGCAGAGCAGTACAAGCGCTATAAATCCAACCCTTATCATTACCCCATGTCCATCCCACAAGGTTTCATTCAAGAACTCGTCGCCCGCGCCGATGTGGTTGACGTGGTCGGTCGCCATGTGCAGCTCAAGAAGGGCGGCGCGAATTTCATGGGGCTTTGCCCTTTTCATGGCGAAAAGTCGCCGTCTTTTTCAGTGAGCCCAACGAAGCAGTTTTATCACTGCTTTGGTTGCGGCAAAAATGGCAACGTCATCAGTTTCATGATGGATTTTTCTGGCATGAGCTTCATCGAAGCCGTGAAAGATCTCGCGCAGACCATGGGTATGCCTGTGCCTGAAGACGAGCGTAGCCCGCAAGAGCGCGCGCGTGATGCGCAGGTGCGCACGAGGCAGGTCAGTTTGACCGAGCTGCTGGAGAAGGCTTCCGAGGGCTATCGCAAGCAGCTCAAGGCTTCCGAGCGCTGCGTGAATTATCTGAAAGGGCGCGGGCTATCGGGTGAAATTGCTTTGAAGTATGGCTTGGGCTATTCGCCCGAGGGCTATCGCTTTCTCGCAGGTGTTTTCCCGGATTACGACGACCCGCTGCTGGTGGAAAGCGGCATGGTGATTGAGCGTCTGGAAAACGATGCTGATCTGCAATCTGAGAAGAAAAAATACGATCGGTTTCGAGATCGCGTGATGTTCCCGATTCGCAATGTGAAGGGCGAGACGATTGGTTTTGGTGGCCGTGTGTTGGATAAGGGCGAGCCGAAGTATTTGAATTCGCCCGAGACGCCCGTCTTCAGCAAAGGCCGCGAGCTGTATGGCTTGTTTGAGGCGCGTGAGAGTCTGCAGAAAGCGGGCTATGTGCTCGTGACCGAAGGCTATATGGATGTCGTGGCGCTGGCGCAGCTTGGCTTTCCCAATGCCGTAGCCACTCTTGGAACGGCTTGTACCCCAGATCATGTGCAAAAGCTCTTCCGCTTCACCGATAGCGTGGTGTTTTCGTTTGACGGCGACGGTGCAGGTCAGCGCGCGGCTCGCAAAGCGCTGGATATCGCGATTCCCTTTGCCACCGACACGCGCACGGTGCGATTCCTCACGCTGCCCAAAGAGCACGATCCTGATAGCTATATCCGCGAGCATGGCACGGAAGCTTTCTTGCGCTTTGTCAGCAGCGCCAAGCCGTTGTCAGTTGCTTTGATCGAAGCGGCGCGTGAAGGCCTCGATGTCGATACCGCAGAAGGCCGCGCACACATGGCTGCAAATGCCAAACCGATGTGGGCTGCATTGCCGGAAGGGGCACTCAAGAAACAACTACTGCGTGAGCTGGCCGATTTGATTGGTCTTGACGAACGCGAAGTGGCTGCCATGTGGAAGCCTGCCCCAGCACCCGCGCCCTATCGTAAAAACGAAAATGCAGGGCGCTATCAAAAGAGTAGCAATTCACGCAATGAATATAACGGCGACGGGCGGTTTTCATCTGAAAATTTCAGTCGAAAGAGCTTTGGCGGGCAAGCCAGTAGTCGCATCCCTGGAAGCACCATCGGAAGGTTCGCCCCGCCCAGCCGAACAGACCGCGCCTTACAAATTGCCTTGCTCGATTCCTCGGCTTGGGAGCGCCTTTCCAGCAACGATCACCACATGCTTTGCGAGCTGCCCGCGCCGCATGGCAGCGCGTTTGCTTGGCTCGATGCCCAAAGCCAAGAACACGGCCCGCAAAGCTGGGCAGCGCTTTCTATTGGCCTGCAAGGCCATGCGCAGGAAGCATTTCTGCGCAAACAAATCGCCGCCGTCCCCGAGACCATCGAAAACGATCCACAAGAGCTGGTTAGTATCATGAAAGAGTTGCGAAGAAATGCCATGCAAGAGCGTAAGACAGCGCTATCTAAGCGTGCAACCACTGATCCTGTCGCATATGCAGAACTCCGAAATCTAATGGCTGAAGAGATCAAAGAGTTCAACAGAACAGGTGAGTAACTCGAATCAGTCTCGCATCTGTGTAACCAGCTCACATGATCTGCGCGTTTTGCTACGTGTCCCCCGGCTGGCGCTTCGCGCGTGCCTCCTCCTTTACCTCCGCAAAACGCACAGATCACGTGATCTGTGAGGCAGATTTTTCGATCATAGAAAACGCAGTCCGAGCTGCACAATTCTGCCGTGTTTCTCCGCTTAATCAATATCCTTCGTAGCCATCGGCGCGGTGCATCCACCGCAGTGAGGTAAAGGAGGAGCCGAAGGCGGGGGACACGAACGAAGGTGGGTGCGCCGTGGCGATGGCGGGCACAGCAACGATCTACGCACTTTACTTATAACGAGCGAGAGCAATAAAAAAACCGCCCGAAGGCGGTTTGTAGCGAGAGGCAAGGCGTTAATTACTTGACATGCTTGCCGATCAGGCCGGCCATCTCGAACATCGAGACTTGGGCTTTGCCGAAAACTTCTTTCAGCTTGGCATCTGCATTGACCATGCGCTTGTTCAGCTTGTCTTGCAGATTGTTTTTCTTGATGTAGACCCACAGCTTGGAGACGATCTCGGTGCGGGGGATCGGTGTAGCACCAACGACAGCAGCCAAAGCTGGGCTGAGTGTCAGGGCTTTCATGAAAGCGGCGTTAGGTGTGCGCTTCTTTGCAGGAGCAGCTTTCTTAGCAGCTACTTTTTTAGCTGGAGCCGCTTTCTTGGCTGGAGCAGCCTTCTTCGCAGGCGCTGCTTTTTTGGCAGGCGCTTTTTTCGCTGGTGCAGCTTTTTTAGCTGGTGCAGCTTTCTTGGCCGGTGCGGCCTTTTTCGCGGGAGCTTTCTTCGCTGCGACTTTTTTCGCTGGAGCTTTCTTTGCAGTTGCCATGATTGATGATCCTTATAGAGTTAATTAACTTGTCCTCAAGTGATCGCCTCACAGCTTTCACACTCAGACAAAGCGGATGCTACTTTAAAAATAGCAATTTCTCCAGTGAAAAATGCATTTCGGCGTGAGGAAAAACACGCATTCGCCTCTGAGAGTGCTACAAAATGCGCAGCACTCACTTTTTCGGAGCATCGTGCGAGGGTGTTTTCAGGCGCGCTGCGAAGAACATCAGCACCCCAAAAAGGATCACGCCGCAGGCCAGCCACTCGTTTTTCTGCACGATTTCGCCTCCCAGCGAGACTCCTAAAAACAGAGCAATCACCGGGTTCACAAACGCATAACTGGTGGCCAACGCGGGCGAGACATTCGCCAATAAAAACAAATACGCGCTGAAAGCTACGAGCGAGCCAAACACCACCAAATATCCCCAAGCCAGCAGCGCACGCGTATCCAACGGCAGAAAAACTTTTTCACCTAACGCGAGAGAAATGAGCAGCAACATCGCGCCACCACACAACATTTCGCTCGCAAAGCCCATGGGCCCAGGGGCGAGTGGCAGCTTCGTGGTTTGCAATACTGAGCCAATAGACCAAGTGAGCGTCGCACCAAAAATCGCCAGCAAACCAGTTGTTGACGCGCCAAAACTCTTGCCCTGCACCAGCAAAATCACGCCGCCAAAGCCAATCAGCATCCCCAAGATTTCTAATCCAGAAGGGCGCTTGCCAAAGGCCAAACCGATCAGTGCCACCATCATCGGCACCACAGCAATAAAAGTCGCAATCAGCCCCGAGCCGATCGTTTGCGAGGCTACAGCCACCCCGCCCATCCCGCCAGCGAGCATCAAACTGCCAACGACGAACGCGTTGCGCCAATACCACGGTGCGCTATCATTTTTATTGAAATACGGCGCTTTTTCTCCTCTGAACCGCAGGAAAAGCATCAGCAAAGCGCCCGCCACGAGAAAGCGCGTGCCCATTTGAAAGAAGGGCGGCAAGCTCACGAGTGCGAAACGAATCGCCAAATACGTCGAGCCCCAGACGAGATAAACGGCGGCTAGCGCAGCGGCGATCAGGCTGGAAGAGGGTTTGGCGAGAAGAGCTGCTGTAGTCATCTCAGTATTTTGCTTTGCGCATCGCATATCTTCCATGCACAATTGAAGATACAAACTGCTTCAAGCTTTGAAATTAAAGGTGATTTATGAAAAGCACAGAGAATTTGGAAATCGATACCTATGACACGCGCATCTTGGATGAATTGCAGCGCGATGCCCGCATCTCCATGAGCGAGCTGGGGCGGCGCGTGCATCTCTCGCAACCCGCAGTTGCTGAGCGCGTGAAAAAGCTAGAAATCTCCGGCGTGATTCGCGGCTATCACGCGGCGGTTGATCCTGCTCGGCTGGGCTACGGCATCCGCGCGATGGTGCGCGTCGGGCGGGCCGATTACGCGACTGTGGTCAAGCGCATCGAGCAATCCCCCGAGGTGATCAATGCGTTTAACGTGACAGGGGAAGACAGTTGGATTTTAGAAATCGCGGTGCAAGATGTGTCGCATTTAGACGAGGTGGTGACCAAATTTTGTCTGCTGACCGAGACCTCCACCAGTATCATTTTGAATGTGGCGCGTGAGCATATGGCGCTGCGGCCTGTGCAGCTGCTGCGCAGTACAGCGGGTAGAGTAGCGGGTGTTGCAGCCAAGAATTTGAAGCGAAAACAGGCTTCCCCCGTTATAAAATCTACGAAGATTGCTATTAAAAAGTGAGTAAAGTAATTATCATGACACTATCTACTTGTGATCTCTGTGATGAGCATGAGGCGGAGCTTGCCGGGAGCAATACCAAGCAGCTGCGCCTGCTACCTGATGTGTATAAAAACTATGGTGGCGTCATCAGCTTTCACGGCCAAGCCCACACGCTGCGCTGCCCCGAAGACAACTCGCGTGTGCGCGAAGCTGTGGCGCAGCCGGGCGAGGGCAGGGTACTCGTCGTCGATGGCGGCGGCATGACTCGCCGTGCCTTGGTCGGCGGCAATCTAGCCGCGATAGCCGCGAAAAACGGCTGGGCTGGTATCTTGGTGCATGGGGCGGTGCGCGATATCGCGGAGCTGCGCGCCGCATCGCTCGGCATCAAAGCGCTGGCGCTGAGCCCCTTGCGCACCGATAAGCGTGGCTTAGGTGATGCAGGCGTGCCCGTCATGGTCTCCGGCTATCTCGTGCAGCCGGGGGATTGGGTGTATGCGGATGAGGATGGCGTGCTGATTAGCGCAATGGCTTTGCATTAAGCCAGATCCCACGGGATGATGAAGAAGCGTCTTTAGTCCGCTAGCAACACAACCAACACATGCCTTCCCTCTCCAGCGAGGATGTTGTACGTGCGGCAAGCGGCCAGCGTGTCCATCGTCTCTAGGCCAATGCGTGCTTGCATCAGGGCTTTCTGATGTATCGGTGGCGGAAAGCGCAGCTTGCTGCCGCTGCCGAAAACGACCAATTCAGGCTGGAAAGCGGCCAGTTGCTCAAAATGGGTGGCTGCGAGTTGCTCGAACGAAACGCCTGGCCAATCGAGCCGCTCACCTTGCGAACCGAGCACGATGGAATGCGTCAGTTTCTCCTGCTGAGGCTTGCCGTCGACGAAAACCCCCACACTCACCCAGCCGGGGCCGTAGCCAGTGATGACTTGTGTGTCTGCTTTGTCGGGTTGAAGTTTCATGAATCTAGGTGCTGCGGTGCACAAAAAGTAGGCGGGATTGTGGTCAAATTATATGTTTCCGCCATTCAGAACGCCCTAGGAGGGACTTGCATGAAAACAATCAACAAATCAGCCAAGCTGGCCAATGTGCTTTACGACGTGCGCGGCCCGATTGTGGATGCGGCCAAGCGCATGGAAGATGAAGGCCAGAAGATCATCAAGCTCAATATTGGCAACCTCGCGCCCTTCGGCTTTGATGCGCCCGAGGAAATTCAGCAAGACATGATTCGCAACCTGCCCAATTCGGCGGGCTACTCCGACAGCAAAGGCATCTTCGCCGCGCGTAAAGCGGTGATGCATTATTCGCAGCAGCAGCAGATTGCTGGCGTCACGCTGGATGATATTTACCTAGGCAATGGCGCGAGTGAGCTGATCGTGATGGCGGCTAATGCGCTGCTGGACAATGGCGATGAGCTGCTCGTGCCTTCGCCCGATTACCCGCTGTGGACGGCGGCCACCTCGCTCTCTGGCGGCAACCCGGTGCATTACCTGTGCGATGAAGACAATGGCTGGATGCCGAATTTGGCCGATATTCGCGCCAAAATCACGCTGCGTACCAAAGGCATCGTCGTTATCAACCCCAATAACCCGACGGGCGCTTTGTATAGCGATGAACTGCTCAAAGGCATCATCGCGATTGCCCGCGAGCATGAGCTGGTGTTGCTGGCCGATGAGGTGTATGACAAGGTTTTGTACGAAGGCGCAAAGCACACCGCGCTGGCTTCTCTTTCAACAGACGTGCTCACGCTCACCTTCAATTCCCTCTCCAAAGCCTATCGCTCCTGCGGCTATCGGGCGGGCTGGATGATTCTCTCGGGCCCCAAGCACATCGCAGGTGATTTCATCGAAGGCCTGAACATGTTGGCCAATTTAAAGCTGGGCTCCAATGTGCCCGGCCAATACGCGATTCAAACCGCGCTCGGCGGCTATCAGAGCATTCACGATCTCACCAAAGAAGGCGGCAGATTGCGCCGCCAGCGCGATCTGGCCTACGAGCTGATCACCGCGATTCCAGGCGTGACTTGCGTGAAGCCCGAGGCGGCTTTGTATATGTTCCCAAGGCTCGATCCAGCGATTTATCCGATTGAAGATGATCGGCAATTCTTCCTTGAGGTGCTGAAAGAAACTCGCGTGATGCTCGTGCAAGGCACAGGCTTCAACTGGAGCGCGCCTGATCATTTCCGTATCGTGTTCCTCCCGCATGAAGATGATTTGCGTGAAGCTGTTGGGCGTTTGGCACGCTTCTTTGAGAGCTATCGCAAGAAACATGGCACCAATGATTTGGTACTTTCAGATAAACCAAATGCTATAAAATTAATAGCATCTCGCGCATGATTTATAACGGCTAGAACCCGATTTTCTTTAAAATTCACATGAAAAACATCCAAGTAGGTCTTCTCGGTATCGGCACAGTCGGCAGCGGCGTATTCGCCGTGTTGCAGCGCAATTTTGATGAGATTCAGCGCAGAGCAGGGCGCGGGATTGAGATCACGATGGTGGCGGATTTAGACACTGCGCGCGCCAAGCAAATCGTCGGCGACAAGGTGCAAGTGGTGAGTGATGCGCGCGCTGTGATTGCCAATCCTGAGATTGACATCGTGATTGAACTCATCGGCGGCTATGGCATTGCCAAGGCGCTGGTGATGGAGGCGATTGCTGCGGGCAAGCATGTGGTCACAGCCAATAAAGCCTTGCTCGCCGTGCATGGCAGCGAGATTTTTGCAGCGGCGCAGGCCAAGGGCGTGATGGTGATGTTTGAAGCGGCTGTGGCTGGCGGCATCCCGATCATCAAAGCGCTGCGCGAAGGCTTGACGGCCAATCGCATCCAGTGGATTGCGGGCATCATCAATGGCACAACGAATTTCATCTTGAGCGAGATGCGCGACAAGGGTTTGGATTTCAGCGTCGTGCTGAAAGAAGCGCAGCGCTTAGGCTATGCGGAAGCAGACCCGACCTTCGACATCGAAGGCGTAGACGCAGCGCACAAAGCCACCATCATGGCCTCGATTGGTTTTGGCATTCCCGTGCAGTTCGATAAAGCGCACGTAGAAGGCATTACCGCGCTCACCGCCACCGATATTAAATACGCCGAGCAACTAGGATATCGCATCAAGCTCTTGGGCATCACGAAGCGTCGTGACACGGGAATTGAATTGCGCGTCCACCCCACGCTGATCCCCACCAAGCGCTTGATCGCCAACGTCGAAGGCGCAATGAATGCCGTGGTCGTCAATGGTGACGCGGTAGGTACCACTTTGTATTACGGCAAAGGCGCAGGCTCCGAGCCCACCGCCAGCGCCGTGATCGCCGATTTGGTGGACATCACCCGCATGCACAGCGCCACCGCCATCCAGCGCGTGCCCGCGCTCGCCTTCCAGCCCGGCAGCATGAGTGTGTTGGAAGTGCTCCCCATGAGCGACGTGATCACCGCCTACTACCTGCGCCTACGCATCGCCGACGTAGCAGGCGTGCTCGCCCAAGTCACCGGCATCGTGGCAGGCGCTGGCATCAGCATCGATGCGGTGCTGCAACGCGAGGCCGATGAAGTGAGCGGCGATGGCGGCAACCAAACCGACCTCATCATCCTCACCCACGACACGACTGAAGGCACGATGAACGCCGCGCTCGCCAAGCTTCAAGCATTGCCGACGGTGCTCGCGCCGATTGTGCGGATTCGCAAGGAAGAGTTGGCTTGAAGTCTGCGCTGAAACTGAAAAAACTACTCGCCCCGCAGCCTGAGGCGGAGGCAGTCGTTCGCGCCAAGACGCGAACTTTGACGCAACTCATGGGGATAGCAAACTACACAGGCCCCACGATTTCCTTGCAGCAGATGAAGGAAGTACGGCATCCAAAGCCAGCCGATAAAATGGGTTCATGAAACCTAGCGTCTATATCGAAACCACCGTGATCAGCTATTTGGCTGCACGGCCTTCGCGCGATGTGGTGAGCTTAGCGAGGCAAGAGCTAACGCATGAGTTTTGGACTTGGGCACCAAGCGTTTACTGGCTGCGCAGCTCTGAGCTGGTGCGAGATGAAATCAGCCGTGGCGATGCCTTCGCAGCTCAGCAGCGCTTGGCATATTTTGGGCAGTGTGAGATGCTGCTGGCAGATGAGCGCGTTGCGGAATTGGCCGACAAACTCATGGCTGTCAAAGCTATCCCCAACACCGAGCCTGAGGACGCAGCGCACATTGCGATTGCAACTTTGGCACAAGTCAAATACATTGTGAGCTGGAACTTTGCCCATATTGTCAGCCCCCAAGCGAAACGCCAGCTTGAACAAGCGATCACCCAAATGGGCTACCAAGCGCCCTTACTCGCCACTCCTGAAGAAATTTTTGAGGCAGAAGCATGAACACCACGAATACGCCGTCCATTCCTTCGCAACCCGCAAGAACTGGCACGCCCCAGCGCCGCATTGATCCGATCTTGCAAGAGGTTTATGACTTGAAGGCGCAGCTCAACAAGGAGGCTGGCTATTCGGTCAGAAATATCCTAGAGCGCGTCAAGCAAAGCCCGAGACCAATATTGCAAGCGCCATGATCGTTGTTGTTGAAGTAGTAAGCGCTGGCCAAGTTCAAAGCGTTGCCTGCTGTGCTCGCGCCGATTGTGCGGATTCGCAAGGATGCGTTGGCTTGATGAATTATTTGGGGTCAGAACCCAATTAACTCGGATTTTTGAAGCCGTTTTAGCATTTATCCGGCGTATTTATTGCGCGGCGTGCTATGAAATAAGTAGCGTCTGAGGTGGAGCGAAAACTGGGGTCGGATCACAATTCAGGACACTCAACTTACCGAAGCGAATTCAAACCTAGACGAAATTGTGCTCTGACCCCAATTTTCGCGGCGCTCGCCAAGCATCTTCTATTCGCCAACTAAGTTTCTTAGCAGCGGTTTCGCTCCACCCGCTCACCTGCGTCGTACCATCGGGCAGTTGCCTCATAAATCTTTTTGAAAACACACGCGATTGAAGTGACCGCTATCAAACCCTCTCCCCGCGCGCCTTCGAAAAATTTTCTGATTCAACCACCCAATGGTTTCCGCTTCTGGGATTATTGGTATGCGTTTGCGCTTCACCGTTGCAAATGTTAGGATTCAGCCATGAGCATCATCACCCTAGACCCAAGCAAACGCGGCGGCAGGCCTTGTATTCGCGGTTTGCGCATTTCCGTGTACGACGTGCTTTCCATGCTCGCAGCTGGCATGTCGCAACAGGAAATTCTGGATGATTTCCCAGAGTTGCAAGCGACGGATATTCAAGCAGTGCTGGCCTACGCCGCCAGCCGGGAACACACCACACTCACCTTGCAAGCGCAATGAAGCTCTTGCTGGACGAAAACCTGTCGCGAAGGCTCGTGCCCTTCTTAGTTCACGACTATCCGGGCAGTAGCCAAGTATCTCTGCTCGGCTTGGAGCAAGCCAGCGACATGGCGCTTTGGTAATACGCCAAACAAGAAAACTTCGTGATTGTGACCCGTGACGCAGACTTTCAAGAGATCGCGCTGGTTCACGGCCATCCACCCTGGGTCATTTGGCTCAAAACTGATAACCCTAGTAAGGCCGTGACTTTGAAACTCTTGCTAGATTACCGAGAGCAGATGGTTGAGGCTCTGGAAAAAGATAAGCTGGGTATCATCGAGCTTCGAGCTTGAGTAATTAACGAAAAATAATAACTGGTTGGCGTATTTATTGCGCAGAGTGATATTGAATTTATGGTGTTACAAACCGTTTACTCTGAGCTTGTCGAAGGGTCTTGATGCGCTGCGCGTCTCTCTCCACCCGTTCACCTTTGCCGTATCATTGAATTGCTGCATCCATAAATTCTCTTTTACTCTAATCCCATGATTATCCAATTCAAAAAATTGCTATTGATTTCATTTGCAGTGCTATTGACTTCGTGCTCATCAGTGCCGACGTCTAAGTTCCAGATGCCTATTCAGCTTGCAGAGGCGGCAGCTGTCCCGGTTAGTGCTATTCAGTACAGTGATGTAGTACGCTTCAGCGACAGCTCTAATCGTGAGCGTTTCGTTCAATTTAAGCAGGGTGCTTACGCTCAAACGCGATCCCAAATAATACTGTTTCAGTACGATAAAAGTAAAAATTCTTTTCGCGAAGAGAAATCTATTCCGCTAGCTGAGGTAAGGTCAGTAGCTGTTGCGACGCGTGGCGCTTTTCAACATCTTAAGCAGCTTCAGATTGAGTACAAGCAAGGATTCATTGCTTTAAATTTTAGTAACTACTCTGATGCTGAAGCGGGGTATGCAGCAGACACTGATCCAGCTATTTTGGCTCTTGAAAAAGTAGGGTTGAAGGTGAATCAAACAGATTTCTGGTTCATCCCGGAGGAGCTGCGTGGATTCAGATTTCCCATTCCTGCACCAAAATAGTCTATTGAACCGAGTGCTGCTGTGAAACTTAGTTGGTACTTTAGCGTTATTTGTAAGCTCAATTCCAGCGGAAACCATTGGGCGGTTGAATCACTTGGGGTAAATTCCCCGCCCCTTGGGGCGGTATTCTTGGTGGATGAGCAAATACATTCACAAGGATCACAACGTCACGGTGTTACTCTATCACTTGGTATTTCCAGCCAAGTACAGGAGGGTGGTATTTGACGAAGAGGTTGATGCAGTACTCAAGGAGACCTGTCTTGGATTGGCGCTGCGATACGAGATCCAATTTTTGGAAATTGGGACGGATAAAGACCATGTGCATTTTTTGGTGCAATCAGTGCCTACTTATAGCGTGACAAAGATTGTGACGGTCATCAAAAGTCTGACTGCAAGAGAGGTTTTCAGAAGATGCCCGCAAGTCAAGAAGAAGTTGTGGGGAGGCGAGTTCTGGACTGATGGATACTTCGCTAGCACAGTGGGCAAACACGGGGACGAGAAGCAGATTGGGAAGTATGTGCAGAACCAAGGACGAGAGTATCAGCAAACCTATCAACAGCCCGGGCTGTTCTAATACCGCGCCCCTTGGGGCGCGGTTGTTTATTGACTTTACCTGTGGCATTGTTTACCGATGTGGATGCAGGCGATATCCTGAATTTAGCGCTAACGCAGGCCGACGGACAAGAGCTCCCTACTTGGCTGCAATTCAATGCCGTCAATGGGCAAATCACAGGAACTCCCGGTGCAGCGGATACAGCGGGCTTGAGTTTGCGCGTGACTGCAACCGATACTCGCGGCAGCAGCGCGAGTGCTATCTTTGGGCTGACAGTCAATCCTTCAGGGCCTGTAAATTCAGTTGGTACGAGTGGCGCTGACACGCTAACGGGAAGCCAGTTCAATGACCGCTTAGATGGCGCATCGGGCAATGACGCGCTGATTGGCTTGACTGGCGAAGACTCACTGATTGGCGGTGGAGGCGACGACAGACTAGATGGCGGCGCTGGCGCGGACGTGATGACGGGTGGTTCAGGCAACGACACATACGTTGTGGATAGCTCGCAAGATGTTGTGACAGAAAAAGCTAATGAGGGCACAGACGCAGTGGAAAGTAGCATCAGCTACACCTTGGGGGCTCATGTTGAAAATCTGTTGTTACTAGGCATTGAAAATCTAGACGGTACAGGCAACAGCTTGGCTAACCGAATGGAAGGGAATGCGGGGGGTAACAAGCTCGCTGGCGGGTCAAGCAACGATTTGCTGTTTGGCCGAAGTGGCGATGATTGGCTGCGCGGTGGCGCAGGCGCTGATGAAATGCGGGGCGGGTCAGGCGATGATCTTTATGAGGTGGATAACGCTTTTGATCAGGTGATAGAGACGGCGAATGAAGGCGTAGACACTGTTGAGGCCAGCGTGAGCTTCGTTTTGTCAGATCACGTTGAAAACTTGATATTGACCGGTGTTTTAGTTGCCGATGCGTCTGGCAATGGCCTGGGCAACATTTTGCAAGGCAATAGTGCGGGCAACTTGCTGTATGGGCTAGATGGCGACGATCAGCTCAATGGTCGTCTTGGCGCGGATACTTTGTATGGCGGTAAGGGTGACGACACCTATTTCTTTGAAGATGATGTGGATACTATCTTTGAGCTGTCGGGCGAAGGGCGCGATGTGATCATCAGCCGCTATGACATCACCTTGGATGCGCAGGTAGAAGACGGTATGCTAACTGGTAGTGCTCGTCAGCTAACAGGCAATAATTTGGCGAACGTGCTGACTGGCACTGCTGGCGCAAATACCCTGGATGGTGGCGCTGGCGTGGACACACTGATTGGCGGAAAAGGCGGCGATACCTATATGGTGGATCAACAAGGCGATACCGTGGTGGAAAACGCCGCCGAAGGTATGGACACCGTGATTGCATCGGTGAACTATGCTTTGTCGAGCAACATCGAAAACCTAATCTTGGCAGGCTCTGCCGAAGCGGGTATGGGTAATGAGTTAGCTAACCGTTTGCAGGGCAATGCGCTGTCAAATAAGCTATGGGGAGAGGCGGGCAATGACATCTTGGACGGTGGCTCCGGGGCGGATGTGCTGTTCGGCGGACTGGGCAATGACACCTATTATGTTGATTCTGCAGACGATATTGTTGTGGAGAAGACTGCTGAAGGCACCGACAAAGTGTTCTCTTCAGTGAGCTATGCTTTAGCTGACAATTTTGAAAACCTAGCATTGACAGGCACTTCCAATATCAATGCTGTTGGTAATGCGGGTAACAACATACTCGAAGGCAATGAAGGAAATAACGTGTTATTTGGTGGTTTGGGTAGCGATACCTATGTTTTTGCTCGGGGCGGCGGGCAGGACGTAATCGTTAATTTTGATTCTGGCTCGCCTTCGTCTGATCGCATCTTACTGGGCTCGAGTATTACAGGAGCTGATTTGCTTTTTGTACAACAAGGGCAAGACTTAGTTTTAAGCATCAACAACACCGCAGATCGACTAACAGTAGCAAATTACTTTGCAAACGCAGGACGGGGCGCAAACGCATTGGAGTCGATTCGCTTTGCTGACGGTACTTCATGGCGGTATGCGGATGTTTTGTCGCGAACTTCTTTGGATACTGGGAGTTCTACTGCACAGTCTTTGGCAACTGGTGTATTGGAAGGCAACTCCACTCCTCTGTTTGAGGCCATCAATCCATCGGCGAGCAAGCCCAGTGATGCTGCACTTGCTCCAACCAGCGTGGCTGATTCCATCGCAGCCAACCGTGAGCGCTTTGAGCAAGGGCTGCAAAACCTGCGCTTTAATACGGCGGAGACTGGCACCAACAGCCGCTTGGATCAGTTTCAACAAAGTACGCTCCCCCTACTTTGGAATATCCAAGATGCTGCTTTGCGAATGTATCTTGCTAAAAACCCAGATGGTCGATTCACTGGCGATGTCTCCTTGGATAATCGCGCGACGAACGATTTGACCGCCGCTAAGAACTTGCTGGGCTCAGCGCAGGGCGCACAAGGGCGATTGGATGGAGTTGCGAGATTGGATCAAACGGCACAGTTCAACTTGGCGACTTTCCAGTGATACGTTTAATGATGCTGTGAGGCACGTAGAGCAATGAGCCTGCGCATTTTGCTGGCGACTGAAGCTCATGAGGGGCTTGGACACGTTGCGCCTTGGCGCGGCCTTCTGGAGATGCTGCGTGAGCATGGGCATGCTGTCGTGATGGCATGCCCACAGGCTTCTTTAGCGCAAGGATTACTTGCAGAAACTGGAGCGAAAATCGTGCTGGCATGGTGGCCGAGCATGCATGCGGGCGCGATCCAAGAGCCCAGCTATTGCTGGGAAGATTTACTTTGGAACTTGGGCTATGGCAATAGCAAGGCAGTCGCTGCGTGTTCTAAATACTGGATGGAATTGCTTACCACTGAAAAGCCAGATGTTGTCTTGGCTGATTACGCGCCCCTTGCGATGGTGATGGCAAAAGCAGCTGGAATACCCGTAATTGAAGCTGGCGGCGGATTTTGCGTGCCACCTGTTCGTCATGGGCAGCCCGCTTGGCTGCCGCATATTCATCAATTGAATCCAGCAGAAAATCTTCCAAATGAGTGGGCAATAAGGGCGCAGACTCGTGGCCAAGCTATAGCCACAGCGTTTGATCAAGCGCTCGCTCCTCCGAATCTTTTATCCGAGTTCAATGCCATTTATCGACGTGCTGATCTTCGTTGCGTGACTTCGGTAGTCGAGCTGGATCACTATGCGACTTTTCGCCTCTCAGACGAGATCAAATACCTGGGTGCTCTTCAATTGTCAGCTCAAGGAGACGATCCTCTCTTATCTGTAGCATCTTGGTGCAGGGGTGCAAAAGAGGATCCCAGACTGCTTTGCTATTTGAAAGAGACTACACCTGATATCTATGAATATCTTGCGCAATTGGCTGTTTGCACAGGTTGGCAGGTTTTAATTGCTGGTTTGAACAGTTCGATAGCGCGAAAGGCTTGCTTGGTGAAGGGTGTAACGCCAAGTCATATTCACTTTTCAGAAAAGGCGCTCGATTTTTCTAAAGCGCTCCCGCTGGCTGATGTTTTCATAACAAATGGTGGGATTCATTCCTTGGCACACGCTTTGAGTAATTCAACGCATTGCTTGCTGATACCTTCTCAAGCAGAGCAAGCCTCAACGGCATTTTTGCTCAACAAACATCCGTTGGTTGGTATCGTTGGGTTGGCAAAGCATTTGTCGCCGCACCTAACTCAACTCAAAATTGCATTAATGAATAAAAACGTAGACGAGACTTTGAATTTGAAAAGCACGATTACATTGCCTACTGATTCCGTCAACGCCGAGGATGCCTTGCTAGACATCTTCAAAAAAGCTTCATATGGCTTAATGCAACTACTCTAAAAAACTTAGAGAACCGCCTAAAAAGCCTTTATAATCAAATCATTACACCCCAACGGGCGTTTTGCTAAACGCCCGTTTTTTTATGCCTGAACGCTTTTCACTTGCCTCATCGGATGGATGACTAGTGGTCTGTTTGAGAGGCGTTTGAAAGGGTTCAGGGTGGCTTCCAGTGAAAAGATGACGGCTAATTTGCAAACCACCGTGAGCCAGACTGTAGAAGGTCTGGGCTATGTCCTTGTTGAGATTGAACGCTCAGCGGGTGGGCTGCTGCGCGTCACGATTGATCATCCATGGGTGGCTGGTCAAGAAGAGATTTTGGTTGCCGTGGAAGATTGCGAGCGCGTGACGCGGCAATTGCAATACGTGTTGGAAGTAGAGAACGTGGATTACAAGCGTTTGGAAGTGGCCTCACCAGGGATCGATCGTCCGCTGCTGAATGCTGGCGACTTTGAGCGCTTCCAAGGCGAGGTGATTGACTTGACCCTGAAGGCGCCGATTGGTGCGGATGTGGCTGCGCAAGGCGCGGGCACGATCAGTGCCTTGCGTAAGAAATTCCGCGGCGCGCTGGGTAAGAGCGAAGCTGGTGGATGGCAAATCGAGCTGGAAAATGAAGCGGCTAAGCCGCTCAAGCCAGGCGCAAAAGTGTCGAAGAAAAGATTAGAAACCCCCGCTACGGTGATGGGTTTTACGCTAGATGAGTTGAAAGATGCTCGTCTGGCTCCGATTGTTGATTTCAAGGGCCGGCGCGGCAAGGCATCTCCTCAAGAGACTTGCCTTGTTGAGTCAGCCTGACCGATTATTTTTTTAGAACTCTGGAACAAGGAGACTGATCATGAACCGCGAAACGTTGATGCTTGTTGAGGCCATTTCCCGTGAGAAGAACGTAGACAGCGAGACCGTTTTCGGTGCGCTGGAAGCTGCTCTCGCGCAGGCCAGCAAGAAGATTTACCAAAACGAAGGCCACGGCGAGGTGGAAATCCGCGTCACCATGGATCGCGAGACCGGTGATTACGAAACCTTCCGTCGCTGGCTCGTCGTGCCAGATGATGCAGGCTTGCAAAATCCAGATGCCGAAGAAATGCTGATGGACGCGCTAGACCGCGTGACCGATGTAGAGCCGGGCGACTATATTGAAGAGCAGGTCGATTCTGTGCCCATCGGCCGAATCGGCGCACAAGCGGCAAAGCAAGTGATTTTGCAAAAAATCCGTGATGCTGAACGCGAGATTTTGCTCAACGATTTCATGAGCCGCGGAGACAAGATTTTCGTCGGTACGGTGAAGCGCGCAGACAAAGAAGGTTTGATCGTGGAGAGTGGTCGTGTGGAAGGCCGCTTGCGACGTTCCGACATGATTTCCAAAGAAAATCTGCGTACCGGCGATCGCGTGCGCGCGATGATCATGGAAGTCAACACCGAGTTGCGTGGCGCACCGATCATTCTCTCGCGCAGTGCGCCTGAGTTCATGATCGAGTTGTTTCGCAACGAAGTGCCAGAGATTGAGCAAGGCCTGCTGGAGATCAAATCCTGCGCCCGTGATTCAGGCTCGCGCGCCAAGATTGCTGTGTTGTCAAATGACAAACGCGTTGATCCCATCGGTACCTGCGTGGGTGTGCGCGGCTCGCGCGTGAACGCTGTGACAAATGAATTGGGCGGCGAGCGCGTGGATATTGTGCTGTGGAGCGAAGATCCAGCGCAATTTGTGATTGGCGCTCTGGCACCTGCCAACGTGTCTTCTATCGTTGTTGACGAAGAAAAACATGCGATGGATGTGGTCGTGGACGAAGAAAACTTGGCGATTGCGATTGGCCGTGGCGGTCAAAACGTGCGCTTGGCTTCTGAGCTCACAGGCTGGAAGATCAACATCATGGATGCCAGCGAATCTGCTGAAAAACAAGCCGGCGAGCAAGGCTCGATCCGCGCTTTGTTCATGAGCAAGCTCGATGTGGACGAAGAAATCGCCGACATCCTGATCGTGGAAGGCTTCACCAGCCTCGAAGAAGTGGCTTATGTGCCGCTGCAAGAGATGCTGGAGATTGAATCTTTTGACGAAGACACCGTGAACGAGTTGCGCACCCGCGCTAAAGATGCGCTCCTCACCATGGCGATTGCCAAGGAAGAGTCAGTCGAGGAAGTCAGCCAAGACCTGCGTATTTTTGAGTTCAACGGTGAACACCTTTCGAGCGATTTGATCGCCAAGCTGGCAGATGGCGGCGTTCACACGCTGGATGATCTGGCGGATCTGGCCATCGACGAGCTGACGGATATCACAGGTCAAAGCGAAGATGAGGCCAAGGCGCTCATCATCAAAGCGCGCGAGCATTGGTTCACCGCCGAAGACGCCTCAGCGGCACCTGTCGCACTAGCTGCCGCTGCGCCTATCTCGGCTCCGGCCACAGAGTAGATCATGGAGACCACCCCTTATGTCAAACACCACAGTCTCCGAATTCGCCAGCGAGCTCAAAAAACCGGTTGAAACCCTGCTTGAGCAGCTCAAAGGCGCGGGCGTGCCCAAAGCAACGGCGGGCGATGTGCTCACCGATTCAGACAAGCAAAGCCTGCTGAGCTACTTGCAAATTAGCCACGGCACGGCTGGCGCGGGTGAGCGTAAAAAAATCACGCTCATGAAGAAATCCACACCGAGATCAAGCAAGCCGATGCCTCTGGCAGAGCGCGCACGATTCAGGTGGAAGTACGTAAAAAACGCACTTTTGTTCAGCGCGAAGACGAAGCTGCTGCCCCAGCGGTTCATGAGCCCGAGCCTGCAGCTGAGTCGCCAGCGCATGCCCTAGTACCCGTGATCAATCAGGCCGAGCAAGCGCGCCGCGATGAAGAAGTGCGCCGTCAGGGCGAGTTCAACCAGCGCATGGCTCATGAAGCCGACGAGCGCCGCCGCACAGCCGATGAATCTCGCAGCAGCAAACAGCAAGATCGCGAAGTATCAGCTCCTGCGCCAATAGCTGCCGTCTCTGCACCTGCACCTGCAGCAGAAGCATCTGCACCTGCACCTGCACCTGCATCTGCATCTTCTGCCGATGCTGTAGTTAGCCCGAATTCTGATGGAAAACAGGCTCCAGCCGTTATAGAATCTGCGCCGAGCGCTCCTGAATCTATAGCGATCAGTGTTGCTGAAATTCCTGTAGCTCCTGCTCCTTTTGTGCCGCTCACAGCTGAGCAAAAGGCCGCAGAAGAAAAATTGCGTGCAGCCGACCAAGATGATCGTCGCCGTAAAGCGATGGATGAGGCGCAAGCCATCCGCGCCATGATGAGTGCGCCCAAGAAGGTGCTCGTGGCGAAAAAGGCCGATGAACCCAAACCAGCTCCAACAGCGGTCAAAGGAACGTTGCACAAACCGGCAGCAGGTGCGAAGAAGGCCGATGGCACGCCCGTCACCGCCGCAGCACCGGGCGCTGCTGGTGCAGGCGCGAAGAAAACCGAAGTTAAATCGGAAAAACTGTCTTCGAGCTGGGGCAAAGATGCTGACGGCAAGAAGAAAGAAATCAAAACCCGTGGCGACAGCTCGGGTGGCGTAGGCCGCAGTAACTGGCGCGGTGGTCCGCGCGGCAAGCGTGGGCGCGATGACCGAGACGGTCGTGAAGAGCAAACACCAGCCGCACCAGCAGAAGTGCGCGTGTTAGAGATTCATGTGCCCGAGACGATCACTGTGGCCGAGTTGGCTCACAAAATGGCTGTGAAGTCTTCCGAAGTGATCATGAAACTCATGAAACTCGGTCAGATGGTCACGATCAACCAAGCGCTCGATCAAGACACCGCAATGATTCTGGTGGAAGAGCTAGGTCACAAAGCCTTAGCCGCCACCTTGGATGATCCAGAAGCGTTCTCCGTTGAGGAAGCCGGCGAATTCACAGCCGAGTTGCTTCCCCGCGCTCCTGTGGTGACGGTGATGGGTCACGTTGACCACGGTAAAACCTCCTTGCTCGACTACATTCGCCGTGCCAAAGTGGCTTCCGGTGAAGCTGGCGGTATCACACAACATATCGGCGCGTATCACGTGCAAACGCCGCGCGGTATGGTCACCTTCCTGGATACACCCGGCCACGAGGCATTCACGGCCATGCGTGCGCGTGGTGCGCAGGCAACCGATATTGTGATTCTGGTGGTTGCAGCCGATGACGGCGTGATGCCGCAAACCAAAGAAGCCATCAAGCATGCAAAAGCTGCTGGTGTGCCGATCGTGGTGGCGATGAACAAGATCGACAAACCCGATGCCAATTCTGATCGCGTCAAAGGCGAATTGGTGATCGAAGAGGTGATCCCAGAAGAGTTTGGTGGTGAGTCACCGTTCGTCTCTGTTTCTGCCAAAACCGGCCAAGGCATTGACGATTTGCTGGAGCAAGTGCTCTTGCAAGCAGAAGTCTTGGAATTGAAAGCGCCAATCAACGCCATGGCCAAAGGCTTGGTGGTGGAGGCGCGTTTGGACAAAGGCCGCGGCCCTGTGGCAACGGTGCTCGTGCAAACCGGAACGCTCAATGTGGGCGATGCAATTTTGCTCGGCGCAACCTATGGCCGTGTTCGCGCCATGTTGGATGAAAACGGCCAAAGCGTGAAATCCGCTGGCCCGTCCATTCCGGTGGAAATTCAGGGTTTGGCTGAAGTGCCGCGCGCTGGAGACGAGTTCATGGTGATGCTGGACGAAAAGCGTGCGCGTGAAATCGCCACCTATCGCGCTGGCAAATACCGCAGTACCAAGCTGGCTAAGCAGCAAGCCTCCAAGCTGGAGAATATGTTCACCGACATGACTTCTGGCGAAGTCAAGATGGTGCCCGTCATCATCAAGGCCGATGTGCAAGGCTCGCAAGAAGCGTTGGCCACTTCCCTGCTCAAGCTCTCGACCGAAGAGATCAAGGTGCAGATCGTGTATGCAGCCGTGGGCGGCATTTCCGAGAGCGACGTGAACTTGGCGATTGCTTCCAAAGCGGTGATCATCGGCTTCAACACCCGCGCAGATCTTGGTGCGCGTAAAACGGCTGAAGGCAATGGCGTCGATATCCGTTACTACAACATCATCTATGACGCTGTGGACGATTTGAAACTGGCCATGAGCGGCATGCTCACACCCGATAAGAAGGAAGAGATCATCGGTTTGGCCGAGATTCGCCAAGTGTTCCGAGTGTCCAAAATCGGCGCGATTGCGGGCTGTATGGTCACCAATGGTGTGGTCAGGCGCAGTGCGCGTTTGCGCCTGCTTCGCAACAACACGGTTATCTTCACGGGCGAACTCGAATCGCTCAAGCGTTTCAAAGACGATGCAAAAGAAGTCAAAGAAAGCTTCGAGTGCGGTTTGAACTTGAAGGGCTACAACGACATTCAAGAGGGTGATTTGTTGGAATTCTTTGAGATCAAGGAAGTGGCTCGTACGTTGTAATTGCTCCATACACCATGCCAAAAAAGAAAAGCACCACTCCCAATCGCGGTATTCGCGTGGGCGACCAGATCCAACGCGATCTGGCGGAGCTGATCGCGCGCGAGTTGAAAGATCCGCGCGTGGGCATGGTGACGATCAATGCAGTCACTGTCACCCCTGATTACGCGCATGCCACGGTGCATTACAGCTTGCTCACGGGTGAGCCTGAGGGAACGCAAGCTGCGTTGACTCAGGCTGCGGGTTTTTTGCGCAATGGTCTCTTCAAGCGCCTGCATATTCATACGGTGCCGACGCTGCATTTTCTGTTTGACCGCACCACTGAGCGTGCCTCCGATATGAATGCGCTGATCGCCAAGGCGGTCGCCTCGCGCGCTCAAGACAGCGAGGTCTAAGCCATGCATGCACCACGAGTACGGGTCGTGAGGCGCCCCGTACACGGGGTGCTTCTGCTGGACAAGCCGCTGGGTTTGTCGTCTAACGATGCTTTGCAAAAAGCCAAATGGCTGTTCCGCGCAGAAAAAGCGGGTCACACCGGCACGCTGGATCCGCTGGCGACAGGCGTTTTGCCGCTGTGCTTCGGTGCAGCGACTAAATTCAGCGCTTTGCAACTCGAAGCCGTGAAAACTTACGAAGCTACCGCCATATTGGGCATCAAAACCTCGACAGGCGATGCCGAAGGCCAAGTGATCTCCACGCGCGAAGTCAACGTGACCCATGCTGATATTGCGCGTGTGCAGCAGCAGTTCACCGGCAAGCTGCGCCAATTGCCGCCCATGCACAGTGCCTTGAAGAAAGATGGCAAGGCCTTGTATGAATACGCGCGGGCTGGCATTGAGGTGGATCGCGAACTGCGCGATATTGAGGTGTATACCCTAGATTTAAAGCTAATTGAGCCTCTACCCGTTATAAAATCTGCGCAACGTGCTATTAAAATAGTAGCGAAAGTGAGCAAGGGAACATATATCCGCACACTGGGCGAAGACATTGGCGAGGCCTTGGGCTGCGGTGCGCATCTCTCGGCGTTGCGAAGAATTGAAACCGGCGGGTTGAAGATTGAGAAATCAGTCACACTCGCCCAGCTAGAAGCGATGAGTGAAGAAGAGCGCATGGCGGCGCTGCAGCCTGTGGACAGTTTGCTTGCGGGTCATGAGGCCGTCACGTTAGACAGCGAAAATGCAGGTAGATTTTTAAGTGGTTTGCGCCGCCGCACAACGCTACCCGACAACGATCATGTCGCCGTGTATGGTGACAACCCGCGCGCCCTATTGGGCAGCGCACACATTAAGGCCGGTGAGTTGATCCCCACGCGATTGCTCTCACCGATCGAAGTTTCCCAAACGCTGGCGCAGGGCTCGACCTTGCATGCAGTACGAACCGTTTTGAATTAAAAAGGAAAGTCATCATGACCCAACAAATCCGCAACATCGCCATCATCGCCCACGTTGACCATGGCAAAACCACGCTGGTCGATCAGCTGCTTCGTCAGTCTGGCACATTCGCCGCCCACGAGCAGTTAGAAACCTGCGTCATGGACAACAACGACATCGAAAAAGAGCGCGGCATCACGATTCTTGCTAAGAATTGCGCCGTGAAGTGGAACGACACCCACATCAACATCGTCGACACCCCAGGCCACGCGGACTTCGGCGGTGAGGTTGAGCGTGCTCTGTCCATGGTTGACGGCGTGGTGCTGCTGATTGACGCACAAGAAGGCCCCATGCCGCAAACTCGCTTCGTGACGAAGAAGGCATTGGCTCTTGGCCTCAAGCCCATCGTTGTAGTGAACAAAGTGGACAAGCCCGGTGCAGATCCTCAAAAAGTGGTGAACCAAGCCTTCGATTTATTCGACAAGCTCGGCGCAACCGACGAGCAGCTTGATTTTCCTGTGGTTTATGCATCTGGCCTGAATGGCTGGAGCTCGCTTGAAGAAGGCGAGCAAGGCGCGCAGTGGGGCAAAGACATGACGGCGCTGTTTGAAACGGTGCTCAGCCACGTCAAGCCGCAAGCTGGCGATCCAACAGCACCTTTGCAACTGCAAATTTCCTCGCTCGATTACTCGACATTCGTTGGCCGCATTGGCGTGGGCCGCATCACAGCTGGCACGATCAAGCCCATGATGGATGTACTCATCGCCGAAGGCACAGACGGCAAAACCTTCAAAGGCCGAGTAAACCAAGTGCTGAAATTCCAAGGCTTAGATCGCGTGGTCGCCACCAGCGCCGGCCCTGGCGATATCGTGCTGATCAACGGCATTGAAGGCATCGGTATCGGCGTGACAGTCACCGATCTGCTCAATCCGAATCCGTTGCCGATGCTCATGGTTGACGAGCCAACTCTGACAATGAATTTCTGCGTCAACAATTCGCCGCTGGCAGGGCGTGAAGGCAAATACGTGACCGGTCGCCAGATTTGGGATCGTCTGCAAAAAGAGCTGCAATCTAACGTGGCTCTGCGCGTCAAAGAAACTGACGAAGACGGTATTTTTGAAGTCTCCGGTCGCGGTGAACTTCACCTCACGATTTTGCTAGAAAACATGCGCCGCGAAGGCTACGAGCTGGCAGTATCGAAGCCGCGCGTGGTGTTCCGCGATGTGAACGGCGAAAAGCACGAGCCGATTGAGCTGGTCACCGCCGACGTGGAAGATCAGCACCAAGGCGGCGTGATGCAAGCTTTGGGTGAGCGCAAAGGCGAGTTGGTGAACATGGAGCCCGATGGCCGTGGCCGCGTTCGCCTTGAATACCGCATTCCTGCGCGTGGCCTGATCGGCTTCACGACAGAATTCTTAAACTTAACGCGTGGCTCCGGCTTGATTGCCAATATTTTTGACAGCTACGAAGCCCACAAAGGCGAGATTGCCAGCCGCAAAAACGGCGTCTTGATCTCCATGGACGATGGCGAAATTTTCACCTACGCGCTAGGCAAGCTCGACGATCGCGGCCGCATGTTCGTGCGCGCCAACGATCCTGTGTATGAAGGCATGATTGTCGGCATCCACAACCGCGACAACGATCTGGTCGTCAACGCCACCCGTACCAAGCAGCTCACCAACTTCCGCGTGAGCGGCAAGGAAGACGCGATCAAAATCACGCCCCCGATTCAGCTCACGCTCGAATACGGCGTGGAATTTATCGAAGACGACGAGTTGGTAGAAATCACACCAAAATCCGTACGTCTGCGCAAGCGCTACTTGAAAGAGCATGAGCGCAAGCGCTCTGGGAAGAACTGATGAACTTAGAAATTTATACTGCGAAAATTTCTTTCGTAGTATAAATTTTCGTGTTCAGCGATGAACTCTAAAAACAGCTTGTTTGGCGCAGAAGATACGCCTGTTCCGCCTGAGTTCAAAGGCGATTTGGTGGCGCAAGCGAATGCTCATGCGACGAGCCCTTTGCAGCGGGAGTTTGCGAAGTTGCTGAGCCTGATAGAGAAAACAGGCCAAAAAGTTCAACAGCTAGAGCAGCTGCATGGGTACTATCGCGCTAAGTTTGGTCAAATTTTGCCCGCCATGAAGGCTGAGCAAGACAGGTTATCGCGCCGAATGGTGGTGTTTTTACATGAGCGATTGCAGCGTCCAGAGGCAGGTCAAACCAAATCACTGACGGCTAATCATCGCAAGTCAATAGGACGGTTGATCGTCTCGCTCAGTACGGAATTTGCGATGCAAGGTGATGCGCAGATGCGCACGATTCACGATCTGTACAGCGATGAGACCATGGATGAGATGGCGGCCGTCAACATGGATGGCATGCTCGATTTACTGAATGAGATGGGCGTGGAATTGCCCGAGATGAGCGATAAGAAAAGCGCAGTAGATATTGCGCAAGCCGCGCTCAAAGCAGTGCAGGAAAAAATGGCGCAGCAGCATAAAACTGAATCAGAGCGCAAGGCCAAGCGAGACGAAAAACGCGCTGCAAGAGCCAAAGGAAAAGCGAAAACAGATCCCAACGCAGAGGCGAAGTTATCAAGGCAAGAGCAGGCCGCTCAAGATGCGCAAAGTGCGCTTAAAAATATCTATCGCCAACTCGCTCGTCAGCTTCATCCTGATCGCGCAGACAACGATACCCAGCGCGTGCTGAATCACGATCTGATGAGCGAGGCCAATACCGCTTACGACCGCCAAGATTTGCTCGCATTGCTCAAACTGCAACTCAAGGCGCAACAGATTGATGCCAGCGCGCTGAGCACGGTAGCCGAAGACAAGCTCAAAAGCTGGGTTGTTTTGCTTCGAGCGCAAGCCAAGGAGTTGGATTTGGAGCGCTTTGAGCTTGAAATGCAGATGTCGCAGGAGTTCCGTATTCCGAGAAACAAAGACATAACGGTCGACCAATTAGACAATTCTCTGAATGTGTCCATGCAGGATTACGAGCAGGGCATTGCCTTGATGCGAAGCGATCTTGAGATGGTGAAAAACGACGCCGATCTCAAGCGCTGGGCGAAAGCCAATAGCAAGGATCTGGAGCGGCATGATGCGATACTTGAGAACGATGATCTCAATGCCATGTTCGTGGAGCAAATGATGAGTCATATGCCTCGCAAGACGAAGAAGAAACGATGAAACTCACCCATTCCCGAGCCGTGTTGCTCATGATCGCGATCACGCTGATGTGGTCGATTGCAGGCGCTGTCACGCGCCAGCTTGAATCCGCAAAGAGTTTTGAAATCACGTTTTGGCGGAGCTTTTTTACCGTCATTTCTTTACTGATCATCTTGCCAATGTGGCAGGGCAAGGGCGTGTTCAAGACCTTTCACTGGAAAAGTGGCTCGTTTTGGGTGAGTGGCTTTTGCTGGAGCGTGATGTTTACCGCCTTCATGGTGGCGCTTACGCTGACCTCGGTCGGTAATGTGCTGGTGACGATGGCCATTGGCCCGCTGCTCACGGCGCTGATCGCTCGCATCTTCATCGGTCACAAGCTACCTGCGCGCACCTGGGGTGCGATTGCGGTGGCTTGCGCAGGCATAGCCTATATGTTTGGTCAGCAATTGGATTTGAAGCAGGGCGGCGCGATGCTGGGCATGGCGGTGGCGTTCTGCGTGCCGGTGGCAGGCGCCATTCATTGGACGGTGGTGCAACGCGCCCAGGCCCGTGGCGAGCAACTTGATTTCGTACCTTGTGTGCTTGTTGGTGCCGTGATCTCTTCGCTGATCACTTTGCCTTTGTCATTCCCGTTTGCAGCGACTGGCTCTGATGTGAGTTGGCTCGCGCTGCTGGGTCTTGTGCAGCTCGCTATTCCTTGCGTCTTGGCTGTGATCTGCGCCAAAGTGCTCAAAGCGCCTGAAGTGTCGCTATTGGCTTTGCTGGAAGTGATTTTCGGTATCCTGTGGGCTTGGCTGTTTGCAGGTGAAGTGCCGACACAGGCTGTGCTGATTGGCGGTGCGCTAGTGATCGGCGCATTAGTTGCAAACGAAGCGTTAGGCTGGAAATCATCATGAGTGAAGAAAATTTTGTCATCGTAGAAGAGCGCGGCCACGCAGGCTTGATCACACTCAACCGCCCGAAAGCCTTGAATGCGCTAAGCCTGAGCATGATTCGCGACATCACTGCAGCGCTCTTGAAGTGGAAAGAAGCAGAGCATATCCAGTTGGTAGCGATTCGCGGCACTGGCAAGCTGGCGGACGGTAGTTTTGCGCCTTTCGGCAGCTTCTGCGCAGGCGGCGATATCCGCTTCTTTCATCAAGCCGCTCTCGCTGGCGATCCGGTGCTGGAAGATTTCTTCACCGAGGAATACAGCCTCAATCATTTGATTCACACCTACCCCAAGCCCTATATCGCCTTCATGGACGGCATCAACATGGGCGGGGGCATGGGCATTTCTGGCCATTGCGGCGCCAACAGCATCCGCATCGCCACCGAGCGCCTGAAAATGGCCATGCCTGAGACGCATATTGGCCTCTTTCCTGATGTGGGTGGCGGTTATTTTTTGAGCCGCTGCATGAATTCACAACCTGGCATCGGTGAATATCTCGCGCTGACCGGGCAGATGCTGCATGCGCAGGATGCGCAGATGCTGGGCTTGGCCGACGTTTGTGTAAGCAGTGAAAGCCTTGCGAAACTCTGGGATGCATTACCCACAGCGCCTGCCACACGCCTTGAGCTACAAAGCTATATTGCTACTAATTCAATAGCAATCAGCGCAGATTCTATAACGGCTACAGGCCAAAATCTCTTAAAAATTCAAGCTTCATTCAACCAAGCCAGCATGTCCGCCATCCTGAATGCTTTGATAGCAGACGGTTCAGATTGGGCAAACGAGACCATCGTCACCCTGCGCAAACGCTCGCCGCTGATGCTCGCCGTCACTCTAGAGCTCATCCGCCGCACCCGCACGATGAACTTGGCCGATGAACTGCGCCTGGAGCGCGATTTGGTGCGCCATTGCTTTCACACCAAGCACTTAGGCCGCAGCGGCGCAGCCACTGAAACCGTGGAAGGCATTCGCGCCTTGGCCGTTGACAAAGACCATGCACCCAAGTGGCATCCAGCGCGTATTGAAGACGTCAGGCCAGAAATAGTAATACCCTTCTTTGAAAGCCCATGGCCTAAAGAGGCGCATCCGCTGCGGCATTTGCGCGATTGATTCTGGTTTGAAAGCCTCAGGGTTGCGCCCACATGCGCAACAGGTTGTGATAAATGCCCGTCAGGCGCACGGCTTCGTCAGATTCGCGACCTGAGGTTTGCATTTCACGTGAGCGCAGGCCCATGATGGCGAGATCTAGGTCGTGCAGCAGCTGGCGTTGCTCGCCACTAGCCACCATGCTCTCCACCCAGAAAAAACTGGCGATGCGTTCGCCGCGTGTGACGGGGTTCACCCGATGCACCGACGTGGATGGATACAGGAGCATGTCGCCTGCTTGCAGCTTGTAGGCTTGCTCGCCGATGGCGCTGCTGATGACGAGCTCGCCCCCTTCGTAGCTTTGCGGCTCGGTTAAGAAGAGCGTGCAAGAAATATCGGTGCGCAGAAAGCCTGCGCCGCCGGGTGTGTTGCGCAGGGCATTGTCGATATGTGGGCCGAAGGTGTTGGCGCTGCCGCTGTAGCGATTGAAGCCGGGCGGCAAGATGCGGCGGGGCAGGGCACAAGTCATAAAGCCCGGATGCCGCCCCAGCGCCTGCGCCACGATCTCGCGCGCCTGCGCTGTGACGCGCCCCTCTTGCGGCATTTGCTGGTTGTTTTTCACTAACGCAGACTGAGGTCCCGTCGTCACTTTGCCATCCAACCAGCCTTCGCCCGGCGGCGCGCTGTTCAAGAGCACCAAAATTCGAGAAATTTCATCGGGTGAGAGGATTTGGGGGAGGACGATTTGCATAGCGCCATGATAACGCTGCGCAAGTTGTAGCTCAACGATGCGTCACCCCGCCAAGCCTTCAATAAAAAATTTCACCTTTTTCACACCTTGCCATTCATCGCTTTCTAGGCGAAAAGCCAAATGTGCTTTGGGAGGCAATGGCTCGGTGTGGTTGAACCAAATACCATCCACCAGTTGGCCTTGGTGTTTGAGTTTGAGGGCGAGGTGTTTTTCGGCAACCAAGCGTTGGGAGACGATTTCTAGCTCTTCGCTGAATATGGGCGGCGCGAAGCCTTGGCCCCAGACGGCTTGTTGCAAGGTGTCTGCGATGTCGGCGCGGCGGTATTCAGCGGGCAAAGCGCCGTCGGTTTCTAGGCGGCGAGAGAGCGTGGCAGCGTCGATCCACAGGGCGGCAACTTCGGCAAACGCGGCTTCAAAGGTGTCGAAGTTTTCCTCGTTGATCGTGCAACCAGCAGCCATGGCGTGGCCCCCGAATTTGATGAGCAAGCCGGGGTGTTTTTTTGCCATCCAATCGAGCGCATCGCGCAGATGAAAACCGGCAATTGAGCGGCCTGAGCCTTTGAGCAAATGCTCTTGGCCGGGGGCCGCGCTGGCGGCGAAGACGAAAGCAGGGCGGTGCAGCTTGTCTTTGATGCGGCTGGCCACGATACCGACTACGCCTTCGTGAAACTCGGGGTCAAAAATCGCCACGCCGCTCGGATGGCTCTCAGGCGGCTCGTCTTCGGCAAACATGTATTGAAGCGCGGCTTCAGCCTGCTCGCGCATGCCGGATTCGATATCACGGCGTTCGCGGTTGATCGCATCGAGTTGCTTGGCGAGTTCGTCGGTGCGGGTTCTGTCGTCTGATGTGAGGCATTCGATGCCAAGCGTCATGTCGCTCAACCGGCCTGCGGCATTGATGCGTGGGCCGAGTGCAAAGCCGAAATCGAAGGTGCTGGCGATGGGCATTTTTCGGCTGGCTGCAGCAAAAAGGCTGGCTATTCCCGCAGGTGCTGCGCCACTTCTGAGCCTTTTGATGCCTTGGGCTACCAAGCGGCGGTTGTTTGCATCGAGCTTGACGACATCGGCTACTGTGCCCAAAGCGACGATGGGCAGCAAGGCATCTAGCTTGGGCTGCGTGGCCTGCGTGAACACACCGCGCTCGCGCAGCTCAGCGCGCAGCGCCAGCAACACATAAAACATCACACCCACGCCAGCAATCGATTTGCTCTCAAACGTGCAGCCGGGCTGATTCGGATTCACAATCACATCGGCCAATGGCAGCGTGTCGCCCGGAAGATGGTGATCGGTGATCAGGGTTTGCAAACCCAGCTCGGTGGCGCGCGCCACGCCTTCGACGCTGGCGATGCCGTTGTCGACTGTGATGAGCATATCTGCGCCGCTGGCCTTCACGCGGTCTGAAATCGAGGCGGTGAGGCCATAGCCATCGACCACGCGATCCGGCACGATATAGCCCACATGCTTTGCGCCCAAGAGCCGCAAGCCGCGCAGGCCGACGGCGCAGGCGGTTGCGCCATCGCAATCGTAATCTGCCACGATGCAGAGGCGCTTGTCTTGCGCAATCGCATCAGCAAGCAGCTTGGCCGCCTCCAAGCAGCCTTTCATGGAAGAGGGCGGCAGCAGCTTGGCCAAGCCATCGTCTAGCTCTTCCAAGCTTTGCACCCCGCGCGAGGCATACAGCCGCGCCAAGAGTGGATGCACACCCGCATTTTCAAGCGCCCAGCTGCTTCGAGGGGGCACGTCTCTCACTATTAATTTCATAGCATCCCACGCAGATTATTCGCCGGCGAACGGCCTAAAAGGCTTAAAAACTTGTGTTTGAAGCTCGGCGCGGCAGCCCAAAATGTCATTGCCGCCTTATCGCCGCAAAGCGTCACGCCATAGTTGCGGCCAGCCGCTAGCGCCTGCTCGCCTTCTGTTTGCCACTGCGCCAGCAGGCTGCGCCAAGCGCTGGCATAGGCGCTCTCGCTATGCTGCGCTTCTTGCAGCCGCAATTCGAGCTTGAGCGATCCCTTGGGCTGGGGCAGCGCCTCAAGAGCGCCCGCGCCATCCACCCAAAAGGAATTGACCGTGGGCAAACCCCGCGCCTGCCTGGCCTCGCTCGAAGGGTGCGTGTAAAGCAGCATTTGCATCTCTGCCTGCAGGCGGCTGAGCTTGAGTTGCTGCGGAAACTCGCCCGCGTCGGGCAAAAAGTCATTGATGCTGCGCCCCTGCACCCGCGCCAGCGATGCGCATTCAAAATCCGCAAACTGCTCGCCTAAAGCCAGCCAGCGCGTGGCGCTGTGGTATTTGAGCGTGATGCCGTCTTGCTCAAAATAGGGTGCAATCAAAGCATGCAGCTCGCGCGATTCAGCGTCAGTCAAGCGCAACGCTGAAGTGGGCTGCATCACCATATCCGTCATACCCACATCCAAATGGCAGGGATGCACCCAGGCGCAGGGCTGGGCTAAGGTCTGCGTCTCAAAAGCCGCCCAAGGCACCGCGCCTTCATCGCTCGAAATCTCCAGCGCCCGCGCATAAGCGATTTCCCAAGGCAGGCTCAGCGAATCCTCATGCAGCTCAATGCGCTCCGCAGCCTCCTCGTTCCAAGCCGCAGGCAGCGAAAACGCCTCTAGGCTCTGAGTGCCGATCTCAAAAGGCTGCAAACCGGCGGCGGACACGATGATGTGGGTAAAAGACATGCGGTGATTGTGGCACTTGCGAGGCCCTAGCTGGCCGCGCTTTTGCTCAAACTTTTTTGATTGCACGGCTTCAAGCCACCCGCTCGCCTGCAACGCGACGTGCCTGAAAAAGCCGAGGGCTTTCCTTTTTAGCGCTCTGTGCGGGATACGACGAGCTACTGATCTTTTGTAGCGATGATTGCGTGGCTGGCCGCGCCCGACCGGGAAAGCCTTCGTTTTTTCAGACCCATCACGCAGCTGGTTTGAATGTTGGTGCGTTGTTCACTCTCAATTCAATAGCGTTCTGCGCAGGTTATATGCCGGCTAGAGGCCGATTTCACTGATATATGTGGTTGCTAAACGCTAACCTAGCGTTTCGATTCAGCTGTGAGCGAAACGAATCTGCTGAAACGAAGGGTCGGGCGCAGGCGTTGAAGATGGAACGAACGGATGTCCAGCGGCGATACGTGCTGCTTCTGATTTTTTCAAATCTTCAAAAATTGCTCGTAAGTTGTATCCAAATTTTTCGGCATGCGCCTCACGAATTGCGCGAACCTCTTCAACAATTTCATCATTCAGCATGATCTTCTCCAAGTAATTCTTCAGGTGTGCAGATAAACGGCAAATACAACCCCAGCTTTTCAAGGTGTCGCGCAATATTTCTTTGAATCTCTGGATTCGCAATATGTTTGCAATTCCAAGTCAGCAAATAATCAACCCTATTGATTGTCGCGATTGCGATGTGTAGCGCATCTTCGGCCGCTTTAGCAGGAACAATTCTTTCGGTAACCAATGCCTCGGCGATATCCACTGCCTGTTCGGTGATCATCAAAAGCGGCACATTACTGACCATGGCCAACCGCTTTTCCGCCGCACTCGGGTCGCCAGCACCACATTCGCGTAAAACAGATTCAGAGACAAATAGCTCGTATTGATCGCGTGATTCCCACCAAGCCAGTGTGATTTGCTGATGCGCAGCCCCAATGATCGTTTTGCTCGGGCGAGCCGTCAGGTAGCTGATCACTGAGGTTTCAAGATAGATTTTCCGCTTCATTCGCGAATGTTAGCACCGCCCAAATCCTTTCAGCAATTTTAGGAAAGTAGCCATTTGACGCGACCCACTCGCCTGCTGCGCGACGTGCCTGAAAAAGCCGAGGGCTTTCCTTCTTAGCGCTCTGCGCGAGATACGACGAGCTGCTGATCTTTTGTGGCGATGATTGCATGGCTGGCCGCGCCCGACCGAGAAAGCCTTCGTTTTTTCAGACCCATCACGCAGTGAGTTAGATGGGTTGGCGCGTTTTTTTACTCTCAATTCAATAGTGCTCTGCGCAGGTTTTATAAGGGCTAGAGGCCGATTTTTCTTGTGAATTGCCATCACGCAGGATACGAGCGCAGTTTAACGTAAAAGCTAAGCTGCAATTTTTGAGGCGGTGATTTGTGTGAAGCTGAAAGCATACACAAATTGACGGCACCAAAAATTGCAGCTTCAGCGGAAAGTTATAAATCTCATACTCAAAATGCTGCCGCATTGAAATTTCGTATTACTTTGAAGCGAATAAACTGATTCGTAGCTTCGAGAATTTCAAGTTGAGCGCCTTTGTACCCAATAGTTTGCGATTCGTTTAAATCGTATTCGACATTGTTATTGAACGCCGGTCGAGCCATATTGCCAGATGACTCGCGGTAGGCAACGTTGATTTTGCTTCCAACTCTGCCGCTGTAGATCAACGTTTGCTGAAATGAGTCTTGGCTAACGATATCGCGTTTTTCCCTCTCGAAGTTGCTTGGGTCACCACAGGCCGCAACATTCATAATTGTGACTACGCACAAAATTTGGGTACCTTTCTTTGCCATCACCCCTTTAAAAGGATCAGCGAGAAAGACTTTTTCGACAAATCCTCCGCCAGAACCTGGGCTAATTTGAAAATAATCTGCTACTGCATCTTCGCCTTGTTTCAAGTAGTAGCCAGGATTGACTGTGTAAGCCCAACCTGCTTTTGTAGGGGCCTTTACTGATATCGAATCGTGAACGCGATATTTTCCTTGTTTTAGCATTGCGTCGCCGACTGACACTGTCACAACACTACCTATCGGGGGTTCACTAATCGACGTTTCCTGCGGCGAATAATTGAATTGCGGGGTGGCACAACCAAAGAGGGTTAAAAGCAATAAGAGGGCAAAACTAATTTTTATTCTTCGCATAATTTTGTATTCACTTTTGATTTATAAAGTTTGAGCTTTGCAGCTTGGAGTAGCGGAGTATGGAAGATACCAGAACGCCGTATATTCTCAAGGCCTTTTAGGCCACTAGCCGTTATAAAATATGCGCAGAATGCTACTGAATTCATAGTACTCAACGTCGCGCAGCAGGTAAGCGGGTAAATGCGCGACTCAGCCCCGCCGGTCTTTGCCATCGCTTGAAACAGCAAGCGCAGCGCCCTAGCTCCGAGGCTTGCTCAAGATCACCAAGGCGATGCCGCCAAGAATCGCCAGCGTTGCCAGTGCGAAGCGCAGGGTGATGGATTCGCCGAGCAGGGCGATGCCGCCCACGGCAGCGATCACGGGGACGCTGAGTTGAACGGTCGCTGCATTGGCGGCCTTCAGTGCGGGGACGACCGAATACCACACGGCATAGCCCAATCCGGAAGTAATGGCGCCCGATGCCACCGCGTAGCCAACGCCGGCGCTGTCTGCTTTGAAGTCTGAAAACATCAGGGCGCTCAAGAGCATGGCTAGCAGCGAAGCGCGCAGGAAGTTGTCAGCTGTGACCCGCGTGGCATCGCCGACTCCTTTGCCACGGATGGAATAGATGCCCCAAGCCATTCCAGCGATCAACATCAAGGCCGAGCCAAGGAGCGGCGGCGCAGACAGGCCGGGCAGCAACAAGCCAATCAGCCCGCCAAACGCCAGCGCGAAGCCGAAAAGTTGCTGCTTTTGCAGGTGCTCGCCCGCCCACAAGCCATAGCCGATCATCGTCACCTGCACAGCGCCAAAGAGCATCAGCGCGCCAGTGGCCGCCGTGAGGCTGATGTAGGCAAACGAAAAGCCAGCGGCATAGGTAAACAAGGCCAAAGCAGAAAGCCAATTGCCCCTTCCTTGTCGATCACGCCCCAAAAACATCGTGATCGCCCAAAGCACCGCCGCGCCAGACGCCAGGCGAATCGATGTAAAGCTGGCCGCGTCGATACCCGTCTCTTTGAGGGCGATGCGGCAAAGAATCGAATTGCCCGCAAACGCGAGCATGGCTAGGCTGGTGAGAGCGGCGATTCTGAGAGTTGACATGAGGCATTCTCTGGGCTTTTGGCTGCTTGGCGCCACAGACCCAATGCAGCTCAAACGTTAGGCTTCACGCGGCGCAAACAATGAGGCGCTGGCTCAATAAATGCCCATGTAATCCCGCTTGCCGATGGGCACGCCATTGTGGCGAAGGATGGCATAGGCCGTGCTGACGTGAAAGAAGAACTGCGGTAATCCGTAGTTGGCCAGATAGGATTGGCCGCTTAGTTTTTTCTCTTTCGGCGTACCTGGGCGAAGCACGATGTCGATGCCTTCTTTATTCTCAAACTGCGACGCGTTCACACTGTCTAGAAAGGCCAAAGTCTGTGTCAACAGGGCGTCAAGGTCTGCGAATGATTTCTGATTGCCATCGAGTGTTGGCGCATCGACACCTGCGAGCCGCGCCGTAATTCCGCGTGAAAAATCAGCAGCAATTTGCACTTGCTTGACCAGAGGAAACATGTCGGGAAATAGACGAGCCTGCAGGAGGGCGTCCGGCTCAATTGATTTGGAGCTTGCGTGTTCTTGCGACTGCGCAAGTACCGCCTTCAACGCATTTAGCATTTGCTTGAAGACAGGAACAGAGTGTGTGTACATCGGATGGCTCATGAGAAGTCCAGGTTGTTTGAGGAGTGGCGCAGGAAAAGAGGTAGGTGTGTGAGGCCTAAAGGTAATGTATACCGCAAAACCTGCGGAATAAAAATGGTACTCCGTCTACCGTGTCTTTTCAAGGCGTTTTAGGCGTTTCAGGCCTCTGGCCGTCATAGAATATGCGCAGAGCGCTATTGAATTGAGAGTAAACAGCATGCCATCGCGCAGCAGGCGAGCGCGTGCCATGCAACCAAACGCGGCATGCCACAATCCAAACCACATGAATTTACCTTACGAACTCGAAGTCGGCCTGCGCTACACGCGGGCAGGGCGCTCTTCCCGGTCTAACCGGTTTATCAGCTTTATCTCTGGCGTGTCGATGCTGGGGATTGCGCTGGGCGTGGCGGCCCTGATCATCGTTTTATCGGTGATGAATGGCTTTCAGAAAGAGGTGCGGGATCGGATGCTGTCGGTTGTCGCGCATATTGAAGTGTTTGCGCCCGGTGGCGCGGCACTGCCCGACGCGGCACGGACTTTGGCCGAGGTCAAAGCGCATCCGCAGGTGGTCGGTGCTGCACCTTTTATAGCAGCCCAGGCTTTGGTGGCTCGGGGCGAAGATATGAAAGGCGCGATCATTCGCGGGATTGATCCTGCGCTGGAGCCGCAGGTGACTGATATTTCCGGTGGCAAGCTAGATGCTGCGAGTGGATCGGGTAGTAGTGGATCGGGTAGCAGTGACGCAAAAGCAGCTGCCTTGCAGACTTTGCAGCAGCTCAAAAGCGGCGAATTTGGCATCGTTTTGGGCATTGAGTTAGCGCGAAATTTGGGGGTGCGCAACGGCGAAAAAATCACGCTGATCGCACCGGGTGGGCAGGTGACGCCAGCCGGGGTGGTGCCGCGCTTGAAGCAGTTCACGGTGGTGGGCGTGTTTGACTCCGGCCACTATGAATACGATGCGACGCTGGCGATGGTGCATGTAGATGACGCAGCCAAGGTGTTTCGCCTGGAAGGACCTACTGGCGTGCGCGTGAAGCTGCGCGATTTGCATGAGGCACGCACGACTGCAGCAGAGCTGACAGTCAAGCTCTCGGGCGGCGAAGTAGTGCGCGACTGGACGCGGCAAAACCGCACTTGGTTTGCCGCTGTACAGCTGGAAAAACGCATGATGTTCATCATCCTCACTTTGATCGTGGCGGTGGCGGCATTCAATTTGATTTCCACGCTGGTGATGACGGTACAAGACAAACGGGCGGATATTGCGATTTTGCGTACGCTGGGCGCATCGCCCACCTCGATCATGAAGATTTTTGTGGTGCAGGGCGCTTTGGTGGGCGTGATTGGTACGTTTGCTGGGTTGGCTCTTGGCTTGCTGGTGGCTTTCAATATTGACGTGATCGTGCCGTTTTTGGAGCAAGTGTTTAGAGCGAGCTTTTTGCCGCGCGATGTGTATCTGATCAGCCAAATGCCGAGCGATCCGCAGTGGGCGGACATCATGCCTGTGGCCGTGATTTCCTTGGTGTTGGCATTTTTGGCCACGCTGTATCCGAGCTGGCGCGCGAGTCGCGTGAATCCGGCGGAGGCGCTCCGTTATGAATAATCCGGTTAACGATATCGTCATCAACGCGCAAGGCATTTCCAAGCGCTTTACCGATGGTTTGCTGGATGTGCAAGTCTTGCAAGGTGTTGATTTGACTGTCAAAAAAGGCGAAACGCTGGCGATTGTGGGCGCTTCTGGCTCTGGCAAAAGCACTTTGCTGCATCTTTTGGGCGGGCTGGATGCGCCCAGCAGCGGCAGCGTGCAGCTCATGGGGCGAGATTTCTCTAAGATGAGCGCCGAAAGCCAAGGCGCTTGGCGCAATCAGCATTTGGGCTTTGTCTATCAGTTTCACCATCTGTTGCCCGAATTCTCGGCGCTAGACAATGTGGCCATGCCCTTGCGTATTTTTAAGCAAAAACGAGGCCTATCCGTTATAGATATTGCGAAGATCGCTACAAAAATGCTAGCATCTGTGGGGCTAGAACATCGCCTGCACCATCGGCCCTCGGAGCTTTCGGGCGGCGAGCGTCAGCGCGTGGCGATTGCTCGCGCGCTGGTGACGCAGCCCGCCTGTGTGTTGGCTGACGAGCCCACCGGCAATTTGGATCGCAGCAGCGCCAGCGGCGTGTTTGGCTTGATGCTCGAGCTGGCGCAAACGCAGGGGACGGCCTTTATTTTGGTCACCCACGACGAATCTTTGGCTGCAAAATGTGGGCGAATGCTGCGGCTCACGGGTGGTGTTTTAGGTGGTGTTTAGAGCTGAAACTGACTGTAAGAATCGCTCTCAACAGACCCGTTGCGCACAACATACACTGCTTTTTGTGACAAAAGTATGTCTGTTTTCGGGGTTGTTTCTGGCCTGAATGGCGCATGGCGTCTGTTTCCTCTGCTCCAACTTTCAGAGCTAAAAATGTATAGCAATAACAAGGCCTTACGCTATGGTCTTGAAGAAACTTTGCATATTTCGCTGGATTGGAGTAAATTCTCAGGTTGATTTATACAAAAGTCGCGTAACCCCTTTGATTTGAATGGAAAAAACTCTTCCTCCCCTGCCATCTAAACGCTACTTCACGATCGGTGAGGTGAGCGAGCTTTGCGACGTCAAGCCGCATGTGCTGCGCTATTGGGAGCAGGAATTTGCCCAACTTAAGCCCATGAAGCGGCGCGGTAACCGCCGCTACTACCAGCACCATGAAGTGCTCATGATCCGACGCATCCGAGATTTGCTCTACGACCAAGGCTTCACGATCAGTGGCGCCCGCAACAAACTCCACGAACTCATCCAAGCCGAGCGCGACAAACGCAAAGCCGGCGAAGTTATGCTCGATGGCATGGACGAACTGCCACCAGACCACGAATTGGATGGCGAATTCGACAGCGAACTACCCGGCGATGAGGCAGGCAACATCGACAAAGATCTGATCAGCCACAACGTTGACAACATCGTCCCTTTGCGCCAATTGCGCCGGGAATTGTTTGAAATCCGGGAATTACTGGCTGCTTGAAGTTGCTTAGCAGTGGTGCTATGAGCGCTGAATCGGCGAATCACCCGATCGCAACGCGAGGTAATCGACGCAATCAGCGCCACAATTTATCCAATGATGTGATGTCACTCAGATCTAGTGCAGACCAAGCCGGTATGGCATGCTCAAAACGAGAGGGCTGGGGCAGCAGATCTTGCAGAGCGAAGCGGGCTTGCTCCAAGCGCGGATCGTGAATGGGTGCGTTGTCGGTGGTGTCATTGATGCAGAAAAAATCTACTGCACCAGCCAGCGAGGCGAGCAAGTCAAGCTGGTAAGGCAGATCGACATCGCCCGTGGAGATATGCAGTTGGGTGTAGTCGCGTATCTTCGCCACGCCATGCGCCAATGCCCAACGGATCACAAAATCCGAGATGATAGTAGGTTTATCCCAGCTGCGAAATACCGTCGATCTCACTTGGTTGAATAGCTCGGGCGCGAGCTCCTCCAGCTTGAATAGCAAGGAGCGCAGCATGGGCCGAGGCGCATGGGCAAAAGTGCAACTGGTGTGCTCATAGCTAGCAATGCGCTGCCATTTGGGTAGGGACGTGGCTGAATTGGCTGTCGCCGGTTGATCTAACCATTGTTGTGACAGGCGACATGCGTTGTCCATGGGGTCTGCATCACACACCAAAGGCCCAGCCTTCACTGACCCATCACCAGACCATGCGGCATAAATGCCTCCCTGCCAAAACCAATCGTCTACCCGCACTGGTGCACCGAAAAAGACATCGTCATTCAGATAAAAATAGCGATCTGAAAGATCTGGAATTCTGTGAATGTAAGACTCGATATGGGCCGAATCAAAGGTGGGCAGGCTGCGTGTTGGAATCAGCTCGCGATGATCTATCACGGTGAGCCGATCCGAGGACTTTAACCAAGCTGGACGCTGGTTGTCTGTAACGAGATAGATATGGCCGTGCTCTGGGAAATAATGATCCAAAGCGCGCAGGCTGTAGCGCAGTTCATCGTTGTCGCGGAAGCGCCCTTCGACGTTGCCGTGGCGACCAGTGGTGTCACGCGACGCTTGCCCCAGCGCCTCCCAGCACGACTTGCGCTTATCGCGCCAAGCAGGGTCAAGGCCATCTACCCAGAGGTAGACGATGTCGATTGGCGATGGATCGTGCATGCGCAAAAGTGCTGTCTACGAAGGAATTTGTAGTGGGGCTGTGCAAAAGGAACAAAGAAAATCAAAAAAGCCCGCTTTCTTTGAGATAGCGAGCTTTTGAATTCCTCTTGGGAATGCCTTTAATAACATCTGAGGCAAGTGTGTTCTTGGCTCCTCGACCTGGGCTCGAACCAGGGACCTACGGATTAACAGTCCGGCGCTCTACCAACTGAGCTATCGAGGAACAGCCTCAAATTATAGCGTGAAAATTGCTATGCTTTCAAGAGCTAACGTTGAAAAAGCGCTGAGGATGTTGACTGGCCAATCTAGGGTGTGGCTTCAAAGCGCAAAGCTGGCCGATAGGCGCAAGGTGCGCGGTGCGGCGGGGAAGAGGTAGCTATGGCCGAACTGGTGGGGGCTTTCTTGGAAGAAGTGTTTGTCCAGCAGATTGTTGATGGCCAGTTGCCAAGTGGTTTTCATGCCTTGAGTTTGCGTGTCCCATCTGAGGCTGGCATCCAAGCGTGCCCAAGCGGGGAGCATGAGGCTGTTGTCGGGCAGGATGGCGCGACGGCCTTCGTGGCTGAGGTGGGCGCCTAGTAGCCACTGGGGAGCGATGCGGTAGGCGGCGTTCAGGCGCAGGATGTGGCTGGGCACATTGGCGGGCTTGAGGCCATTAAGCGCGGTGTTGATGGTGGCGCTTTGCTGCTTTGCATTCAACAAAGTGGCTGATGCGCTGAGTTGCCAAGGGCCTCGCGTATGCCCAGCGCTGGCTTCCAAGCCGCTGTGGCGCTGTAGGCCATCGAAGACGAAGCTGCTGCCTGTGTCAACGACTAATGGGCGGCGGATGTCGAAGTAGGTGAGGGCGGTTTCGGTTTGGCTCGAATCGCTATTCCAAAGCGACTTGATGCCGATTTCTGTTTGGCGGCTGCGCTGTGCGGCCAAGGGCAGGCCGGCTTGAGCACCGTAGGCGGGCAAATTGGGTGTGACGCGCGATTCGATGCCTTGACCGTAGCTAGCGTAGAGCGTGTGTTTGCCGAATTGATGGCTCGCTGCCAACCAAGGGGTGGAGAGGCTTTGGCTGTAACCCGTGTTGTTGAGCGCGTCGTCACGGCTCAAGCGCGTGTGGCGCATGCCTAGCCATATTTTGAAGCTTTCATTCCAAGCGATCACATCGGTAGCGAAGAATTCGGTGGTTTTCTCGCGCAGGGTGTTGCCGGGTTGGGTGAGCGATGGATCTGCGGGAATGGGCTGCGTGGGGTTGGCAAGATTGAGGCTGCCGGAGTAGTTGTAGGCGCTGTCTGGCGTTTGGATGTGGCCAGAGGATTGCAGAAAGCCGAGGCTCAAAGCATGTTTGACCGAACCGGTTTGTAAGCTGCCATCGAGTTTGAATTGCGCAGCACCCTTTTTGCGGCGTTCGCCTTCGCTGCGGAAATCATAAATATCGGTATCGCCATTGGGACAAAAGCGGTCAGCGTAATAGTCGATACCGTTGCTGTCGGTGCAGCCGAAGGGGAAGGCGATGCGGTCGTCTGTTTTCAAGCGCTGGCTGCCCAAGTGGGCACTCCATTGCCATTGGTCGTTGATCGCTTGCGTGTAGCGCAAGGAACCGGTGAGTCCTTCAAATTCTGTGGGCTGACTCCAAGCCTGGCGATTCAGATTGAGCTTGGGGTTTGCGGCAGGCAAGCTGCCTGCGTTGCCCAACACCGAGAGGCCAGGCACATTGGGCTGGCTCTGTCGACTCCATTCAAATTCGGCTTCGAGCAGGCCCTCGCGGCCTAAGCGCGTATCTAGCGCGAGTGAGAGCATGTTGCGTTTGCCGCGTGTGCCGGGGGCGGCGCTGTTCAAGTGGTCTGTAGCGACGTTGAGCCGATAGCCCTGCGCGTTGCCTTCGCCAAATCGCCCACCCAGATCAAGGGCTGCACCCCATTGTCCGTTCGAGTCCACGCTCAAATCGACACTGCGCACGGGTTTGACCGTGGGGCGTTTGAGTATGTAATTCACCAAGCCGCCCGGTGCGCTGGTGCCCGCTTGGATGCCGCTCGTGCCTTTGAGGATTTCAATGCGGTCTTTGTTGCTCAAACCAATCGCCGTGTCGCCAGAGATCGGCAAACCATCGCGGCGGATGTTGGCTTTGTTGTCGATCACGAAGCCGCGCACGGTGGCGTAATTTATGTAGCCGACGGCGTTGTAGGCATCTGAGATGGAGGCATCGAATTTGAATAAATCAGCAAGTTTTTGCGCCCCGCTGCTCTTGATTTGCGCACTGTCGATCACGGTGGCGGAGATGGGCGTTTCGCGCAAAGGCGCATCTCCGAAACCGCCAAGGCTGAGTTGCTGGCGCGGCGCTGGCGTCGTCACGATGATGGGTTTGAGGGTGACTTCTGGCTGCTGAGAGTTGGCAGAAGTCTGCGCTTGAGCGATTTGAATGGCACTTAAATTTGCTATTAAAATAATAGCTAACTGCGCACGAAATGTAACAGGCAGAGCCCGATTAGGCTTAAAAAAAGATGGATTTTGGATGTGATTAGTCATTAGCTTTCCTTCGCGAGGATTACCTCAGTCAGGTTCAAGGGTTTGATCTCAGCCGCCCATCAGAATTAACAGGCAGCACCCCTAGCAAGGTGCAAATTAGCACCTCGCTAATGTACAACACTCATCAATCACCCTGCTCAAATCCCGTAAAGTAACTCGCATGACGCAGCCTTTCCGCCTCGAACTCATCGACACACCTAATCACCGGCAACTGCCCGCTTTACGCGAATTGCTGCTGGAATATCAAAGCTGGCTTGACATCGATTTGTGTTTTCAAGATTTCGAGCAAGAGATGGCTGTGTTGCCTGGCGCATATTCGCCTCCTGATGGTCGGCTGTATATCGCTTGGCTTGGAACAGAGTTAGCAGGCTGTATCGCCCTGCGCCGGCATGACGCGCAATCCGCAGAAATGAAGCGCCTCTACCTGCGGCCCGCCTTTCAAGGTCAAAGCTTAGGCCGTCTCATGGCCGAGCACATCATTGCCGACGCCAAACAGATCGGCTACCAACGCATTTTGTTAGACACTTTGCCGATGATGCAAAGCGCCCAAGCGATTTACGCCAAGCTGGGTTTCAAAGAGACGCAGGCCTATGTGCACAACCCGGTGGCGGGTGTGCGGTACATGGCGCTGCCATTGCAAGGCTGAGCCCTATGCAAATCCGTTCATAACTCGCATGTCCGGATAGCGGTCTCCTAGGGCTGCGCATAGCATTGCCTTGGTGAATTCTCTCAACGACAGCTTTGCTACGGCGCTCTCGCTCGTGCTCTCGGGTGATGCTGTGTTGTGGGCGATTATTGGGCGGTCGTTGGCTGTGAGTGGGCTGGCTACGCTGCTGGGCTTTGCTGTCGGCGCGGCGTTGGGGGCTTGGCTGGCGGTGAGTCGATTTGCCGGGCGCGGGGCGGTGATTGCGCTGCTCAACGCCATGCTGGCGTTGCCTTCGGTGGTGGTGGGGTTGCTGGTGTATTTGCTCTTGTCGCGCAGTGGGCCGCTGGGGCATTTGGGTTGGTTGTTTTCGTTCAAGGCGATGGTGCTGGCGCAGACGATTTTGGTGCTTCCGATTGTGGCGGCTTGGGTGCGGCAGGCTTTGGAAGATGCAGATCGCAGCCATGGCGAGCAGATCTCAAGCATGGGGGCGGGGCGTGGCATGCGCGGTTTGTTACTACTGTTTGACGCGCGATTTGTGTTGCTCACGATCTCCATCGCCGCTTTTGGCCGGGCGATTGCTGAGGTGGGCGCGGTGATGATCGTGGGTGGCAATATTGATGGCTTCACCCGGGTGATGACCACCGCCATTGCACTGGAGACGAGCAAAGGCGATTTGCCGCTGGCGCTGGGCTTGGGACTCGTGCTCATGCTGATCGTGCTCGGTTTGAATGCGCTGGTGGCGCTGATCAGGAACTGGCGTGAGCGGCGGGAGGCTTTTGCCGTATGAGTGCACCCGTGCTTTTAAGCCTGAAAGATGTGAGTATGCAGCTTGGCGGCGTACAGGCTTTGCAAGCTGCGAATTTCAGCATCGCTCAGGGCGAAGCTGTGGCTCTGGTGGGCGCGAATGGCAGCGGCAAAAGCACGCTGCTGCGCTTGATGCATGGGCTTCTTGCGCCCACGCAGGGCAGCATCTATCAAGCCGATTTAAAGCGCCAAGCCTTCGTCTTTCAAAAGCCTTGGATGCTGCGCACCACGGTGCTGGCCAATGTGGCGCTGGCCGCTTGGCTGCGCGGCTTCTCTTGGGCAGATGCGCGGCAAGCAGCAAGCACGGCTTTGCAGCAAGTGGATTTGGCCGACTTGGCGCAGCGCCCTGCGCGCACGCTCTCAGGAGGCCAGCAGCAGCGCCTGGCGGTGGCGCGCGCCTGCGTTAGCAAGCCGCAGCTTTTGCTGCTCGATGAGCCCACGGCCAGCCTCGCGCCTGCTTCCAAGCGCGAGCTGGAGCAACTGATGGCGCTGTTTAAAAGCCAAGGCACGACGCTGGTGTTTGCCAGCCACAACCTAGGCCAAGTCAAGCGCTTGGCCAGCCGCGTGATTGCGCTCGATCAGGGGCGCGTGGTGTTCGACGGCTCCACAGTAGATTTTTTTGAAACCCCGCTGCCAGAGCGCACCTTGCGGACGGCTGCACAAATCCTTGATGGAGAGTATGAATGAGCTCATTTTTTAAGCCAAATTGGCCTCTACCCGTTATATATACTGCGCAAAGTGCTATTAAATTAGGAGTAATTGCTTTCACTGCCTGCACGCTGACCACGGCTGTTTGGGCACAAAACATCACGATGGCATCCACCACGTCAACTGAGCAGTCGGGCTTGTTTGGCGCATTGCTGCCCGATTTCAAAAAAGCCGCGGGTATTGACATCAAGGTCGTCGCATTGGGCACCGGCCAGGCACTGGATATGGCTCGGCGCGGTGATGCGGATGTGCTCTTCGTGCATGATCAAGTGGCGGAAGAGAAGTTTGTGGCGGATGGCTTTGGTGTGAAGCGCTTTGCCGTGATGTACAACGATTTCGTCTTGGTTGGCCCGAAAAACGACCCCGCCGCAATCAAAGGCAAAGACATCACCGAGGCTTTGAGAAAACTGGCCTCAAGCAACGCCGCCTTCATCTCACGCGGCGACAAATCGGGCACACATGCCGCCGAGCTGCGCTACTGGAACATGCTGGGCGCAACGGCTAACAAAGGCAGCGGCTATCGTGAATGCGGCTGTGGTATGGGGCCAGCGCTGAATATTGCTGCCAGCAGCAATGCCTACGTCCTGGCCGACCGCGCCACTTGGCTCAATTTCAAGAACCGCGCTGATTTGGCCATTCTTGTGGAAGGCGATACACGGCTTTTCAACCAATATGGCGTGATGGCGGTCAATCCCGCCAAGCATCCGCATGTCAAAACCGCTGAGTCACAGCGCTTTGTGGATTGGGTGATCTCGCCAGCCGGGCAGGCGAGCATTGCGGCTTACAAAATTGGGGGCGAGCAGGTGTTTTTCCCGCATGCCAACAAATAAAACCCAAACCCCGAAAAACAGCAAAAGATTCAAATTTCAGTCGTGCACAATCTCGCGATCAGAGAGTCTGTAAAAGCTTTTGATGCAGGGTTTTGTAGCAGTACAGTTGTCGCAATGTGATCTGAGAAGGATCTCGTCTTTCCCAGATACATTAAAAAATCTGAATAGAAAAGGCGCGTGTCGTTGCTGATCCTTCAAAGGCAAAAAGAGTTTACTTCTTCACGCTCAACTCATTGCGCACCGCCTTCACGCCTTCTTGCTTGGCTGCCAGCTTTTGCGCCAACGCAATCTGAGAATTCGTCGCGACAAAACCGCTGAGCATCACCTCGCCTTTGCGGGTTTCGACACCAATATCCGTGCTCTTCGTGTCTTTATCGGCCAGCAGCGCCGCTTTGACACGGCTGGTGATCACGGTATCGTCCAAATTGCTGCCCACAGTCGAGGCACCGTCTTTGAGCACCATGCGGCTTTGTACGCTTTTTACGCCAGCGACCGCTTGCGCCACAGCCACAGCGCGATCAATTTGTTTATTGTCATTGACAAAGCCACTGAGTTGCACCACACCTTTGTTGGTTTCGATTTTGATATCCATGCTCTTGATGCTTTCCTCGGCAAGCAGAGCAGCTTTCACACTTGTTGTGACGACCGTATCGTCTAGCTCACTACCCATCGTGGCGCTAGCAACAGGCTGGGCTGGAGTATCGGTAGGTTGTGGGCTGCAACCCATGCTCAAGGCCAATAGCGCGATGGATAGGCTGCTGACTAAGGCTCTTTGACTAGAAAAAGATGTTGATGTTTTCATGGTGAATTCCAATAGTTAGGTTGTGAAGGAAAGATTTTTGACACTTACTTGAATAATGCTTTTATGCACTATGGGCGCACTGTGATCTCGTTTTTTACAGATTTCACACCACTCATCTTGTGAGAGATACTCTCGGCGACAGATTTTTCTTCGTCGTTCTTGGCATAGCCAGACAACAAAACAGCGCCATCCGAAGTTTTGACATTGATGCTCGTTCCGCCCATGTCTTTGTGCCCAACGAATTTTGATTTGATGCTGCTTGTGATCAGCGCATCGCCAGAATAGCTAACGTAGCCAACAACTTCAGGCGGCTTTTTCATGAATACATAGCTCAGAGCAGTTAGCAAGAGAAAAAAACCAATCACAGTTGCAAAAATACGGCGTGTTTTCATGTTGATTGTCTCAATAAATGGGAAAAACCATTCAATTTCCAGCTAGTCATTTAGCTCGTCAGCATGCTCTTGCTCAACACTCAAAATATCTTCTATCAAACGCTTTGGTGTTGAGCTTCAAGCACTTACAGGTCTCGTTAGATGGATGTTTCATTGGGTTCCGTGATGCACTGTGATTTAGTACGCTAAAAAGCGCATAGTGCAATTGTTCAGGAACTGTCTCGCTGCATCCATCAGACAAATCGCGTCTTACGTGTAGGACAATGGCTCGAATGCAGCGAATTGAGAGCAACACAGATGCAATTTAGTGTTGTGGAAAGCATAATGGCATATCACCTTCATCTGGCTTTTAGCTCACCTGTTTCGCGCAGCTTAAAGAGCATGAGCGAGTTGATCTCATTTTTTCGTTTGTACGCTTTGAAAGCACCCAACCCTTGAGCCCCCTGAAAGTATATTTGGTTGAAGACAGCGCAGTTATTCGTGCAAGCCTCATTGCCACAATTGAAGAATTAGTTTCTGCGCAGATCGTTGGCACAGCCGAGGACGAGCAACAAGCGATTGAATGGATGAGTAATCACCTGAATGATTTTGATTTGGCGATTGTGGATATTCAGCTGCACAGCGGAACGGGTTTAGGCGTGATCCGCGCGGCCAAAAAATTGACTCAGCGGCACAAGCTGGTGGTATTGACCAATTACGCAACGCCAGATATGAGAAGTAAGTGCCTTGGCCTAGGTGCTGATAGGGTGTTTGATAAATCTCACGAAATCGATGCTTTGCTTGCCTACTGCAATGCGTTAGTGGCAGGAGAGCAAACCGATGCGCTGCCGCTAAATTAGCTTCTCATTGCATCAAACCATTTTTAAGCGCGTAATAGGTCAGATCACTATTGGAGGCAAGGCTCATCTTCTCCATCACCCGGGTGCGGTAGGTGCTGACGGTTTTGACACTGAGCGACATGGATACTGCCAAGTCACCAATGGTTTGGCCTTGTGCCAGACGCAGAAAAACCTGCAATTCTCGATCGGATAAATTTTCATGAAGCGCTTTTTCGCCCCCTCGCGTCAAGCTATCAGCCATCAACTCCGCAACGCCTGGCGTGATGTATTTGCGCCCTCGCGCGACGGTACGAATCGCCATAACGATATCTTCAGGATCGCAGTCTTTGTTAAGGTAACCACTCGCACCTTGGCGCAAGAGGGTGGTAGCGTAATGCGCTTCAGGAAAGCCGCTCAATATCAAGACCGGCAAATCTGGCGCACGCGCCTTGATGGCAATCAGTGCATCCACACCACTTTGATCCGGCATAGAAATATCCATCAGGATCACATCCACAGCACCCGCGCGAACGATATTCATCGCTTCTCGGCCATTGCCAGCCTCCGCCACGACCGAGATATCGATCTGATCACTCAAGAATTGGCGCAGACCCGCCCTCACCACAGCGTGGTCATCAACGATGGCAATACGAATCATGCAACGCCTATTATTGAATTTAAAACTCATGATCCCACACTTTTTGAAAAATGCAAGCTATGCGATTCTTAACTCTTCTCAAAGGAAATAAGCTGGCGGCACCGCTGGTTTGTTTGGCAGCTATCGGCATGCTGGCGATCAGTGAGCTTTCTTATTGGTATACATCTGAATACTCAAAAGAAACTGTTGCTATTTTGAGGGCACAAACCATAGTGAACGCTTTACACGAGCGGATTCTCAACGCAGAAACGGGGCAGCGTGGTTTTTTACTCACCGGGCGTCCTGAGTATTTGCAGCCATATACAGAAGCTATTGCACCTGTCACCCAAGACTTCTCGGAGCTAAGGCAGCGTTACGTGAATCGCCCCCAATCGCTGGCTTTACTCAACGAGCTAGAACTGTTGACATTTGACAAGCTCAATATCATGGCAAAAACCATAGATTTGTATCAAGCTGGCCAACCTCAAGCAGGTTTGGATATGCTTTTAGATGGGGGAAGTAAAAAGAGAATGCAGCGCATGCGCATCATCAATTCCTTGTTGCTTGAAAATGAAGCTCAAAATTTATTTGTATTTCAAGAAAATCTCAAAACAACGCTCATTTTGGGTCGCGTGAGCATCGCGGTATTCAGTCTTTTTTGTCTCTTCGCAATTGTAGAATTTCTCAAAAACAACCTGAATTTAAAAAATGAACAAATTGAGTTACACCGCTTGCTTTCTTTGAAGCGCGACCTGCTCGAAGACGAGGTTCAAACGAGAACCGAGGAGCTGACGCGGCTTGCACGTTATCTACAAACCAATATCGAGGATGAAAGAAGCCGCCTTGCGCGTAATCTGCACGATGATCTTGGCGCTCTTCTCACATCCGCTAAGCTTGATGCTGCCCGTATCAAAGCGCGAATCAATCTGATATCACCAGAAGTCGTTGATCTGCTCAAGCATTTGGTTGAAAATCTAGACAACAGCATTGCCTTAGGGCGAAAGATCATCGAAGACTTGCGACCTTCAGCGCTGAGCAATCTCGGTTTGGTGGCTACGCTAGAAATTCTGGCAAGAGAATTTTCGGCTGACTCTGAATTAAGAATTCACACCAATTTTGAAGAGGTGAATCTACCAGCCGATTCTCAGCTCATGGTATATCGCCTGATGCAAGAGGCTTGTACGAACATCATGAGGTATGCGAAAGCCTCCAACGTATGGCTCAACTTAGGCATCGTCGAAGGTGTGATCATCGCTTCTGTGCGTGATGATGGCGTGGGTTTTGATTCCGATAAAAAGATCAGTGCATCTTATGGACTATTGGGTATGCGTTACCGCGTTGAGGCGGCTAATGGTTTGCTAAAGATAAGCTCCGCACCAGGACATGGTACGTTGATTGAGGCGCGGCTTTAAGCATTGATCATCGCTTGCCTTTTATCCTACAAATCAAGGCGCTATTGTCTGACAAGTAGCCGGCATTTGCTCCGATAGATTGAAAGCATTGAACGGGGCGATACTTGGTTTTCGTGAATTGATATCACGAGATTATCAAAAGGAATCGCTATGCTGTATTACACCGTTGTTTTCTTCGTCATTGCAATCATCGCCGCTGCATTTGGTTTCGGCGGCATTGCTGCCAGTGCAGTAGGCATTGGTCAAATTATCTTTTTTGCATTTGCATTACTGACCGTCGTCAGTTTTGTGATTGGTTTGATCAAAAAGCGCTGACATCTTCGCGTCATTCTTACGTATTTACTTTTTAGGAAATTTTATGAACTCAACTTCATTGCCAACAACAACTGCTGCCATACTGAATCAAGCCTCTACAGCACTTGATCAAGCAAGCGATTTAACACATCGCGGCGTTGACGCGGTGCGCGAGGGTGCAAAGCAAGTGCGCGAGAAGGCGCACAGCCTCGGCGACCATACGGTCAGCTATATCAAAGATGAGCCTGTCAAGTCTGTGTTGATCGCAGCTGCAGCGGGTGCAACTCTGATGGGGCTCTTGAGTTTGATCGCTCGCGGCGCAAGCCGTCATTGACCTCGCAATAACTTATACAGTACTGATGCCATGAGTGTATTGCACCTCATTACACAAAAGCCTCACCTGCTCCTTGAGCACGCTGATGCATATACGGATTTGATAGGACAAGAGATTGCGAATGCTGCAAGAACTTGGCGATACCGTTTGTGGGTGGGGGCTATCACCATCATACTTCTGGGCAGTGCGGTTATATTGTCAGGTGTCAGTTTGATGCTTTGGGCATCTACGCCATCGCTCCTGATCCATACGCCTTGGTTGCTATGGGCAGCGCCCCTGACGCCACTGTTATTCGCCTTGATTTTTGCATTTATGCTAAATCGTCATATACAAAATCGTATCTTCTCTGATTTGCAGTTGCAAATCAAAGAAGATCTTGCATTGCTTCGCGGCATCACTGCGGCCACATGATGCCAGCATCTCACAGCAGTAATGCGCCGCAAATGTCTGCAATCATGCGCATCACGCGGTCGCGCATTGCTTTGCGCTTGGCTCTGAGAGAAGGGCAGGCGAATGGCAACAGCACAAGCCCGCCAAGCATCGCATCTCTAGCAGGATGGGATCTATTGAAAAACAATGCCAGTGCCTATCTTCTGTTACAGGGATTGCAGAAAATTTGGGCCAATCATCCTTTGCGCATCGTAGGGCAAAACGCAATACAAGTTGCGGATCTTTTGGTCAAACCTATTGCTGAGCACAGTCCTGTCAAGCTGGTAACTGGCGCATTTGTGGTGGGCGGTTTACTATTTTTAGCTCGCCCATGGCGACTCATGACCAAGAGCGCTTTGATCGCTGGAATTTTAGCCCGTTGATTGACTCTATTTTGCTGCATTGCGGCATGTTGTCTGACGCACATATACGACATTCGCTGATAGTTTAAAAAATGCGACAGCTCTACATTTGTATATCCGTCACCGTTCGGTGATGGTATGAATCATTTCTTTTAAGGAACATCACATGAAAACTCAACACATACTTGCTGGCCTTCTGGTTGCATTCACATTGGCAGTTACCTCTGGCTGCGCGGTGACTCGTGGCCAAGAAACTGTGGGTGCTTACGTCGACGATACGGCAATCACGACAATCATTAAATCTCGCTTCGCAGAAAACAAGCAGGTGGATGCCACCAGTATCCGCGTTGAAACCTTGAACGGCACAGTCATGCTATCTGGTTTTGCAAAAAATTCTACTGAAAAGAGCACGGCTCAAAGCATCGCCTCAAATGTCAGCGGTGTCAAATCTGTCAGAAATGAAATTGCGGTTCGTCCGTAAACGCCAAGCAGATGGCTCAGAAGGCAATCTGTTTTAACTCACTCAACTCAAAGGAATCAACATGAACTGGGAACAAATTCAAGGCAATTGGAAGCAAGTCACTGGCAAAGCCAAAGAGCAATGGGGCAAGCTAACTGACGACGACATGGATGTCATTGCTGGCAAACGCGACCAGCTCGCAGGCAAAATTCAGCATCGCTACGGCGTAGCCAAAGAAGAAGCTGAAAAACAAGTCAGCGCTTGGCTAGACAGAGCAACTGACACATGGCTTGTTGTTAGCGAGAAGCCTGTGTCAGCGCTGGAATCCAAGCTTGACCAAAAGAACTAATATCTAGGCTCCGGCCTAAATATTGAAAACGGGCCAAACGATTCGGCGGTTTGGCTCGTGAACATGAGAAAGACCCATCACGGGTCTTTTTTATTTTGGGATCTTATGAAAACGATTATCCGCTTCTCCGAATTTGCCAAAACTACTTCACTATTTTGCGGAAAGCCGCGCACGTTTGTGTTTGCAGTCTGTATCGTTTTAATATGGATCACCACAGGCCCGCTCTTTGGTTTCAGTGATACTTGGCAACTTGTGATCAATACAGGCACCACGATCATCACTTTCTTGATGGTGTTTCTGATTCAAAACACACAAAACCGGGATACTGAGGCGATTCAAATCAAGCTGGACGAGCTGATCCGAGCCACGCAAGGTGCGCACAATGCGCTGCTCGATTTGGAAGAGCTAGAAGACGAAGCATTGCACACTTTCCGACGGAAATACCAGCTGCTCGCAACCAAGGCCAGATCAAATCTGGCGCAAGGCACGGCAGATACAGGTACACCGGATTCTTGATTTCACCAATAAGCCCCGTTTTATGCGATACGTCACGCTACATATGCGGCGGCAACCAGCGTGCATAGCTTCTACTTGGGTCGTTGATTGACTAACTTCGGTTGCACGCTCTGCAAACGGCCCGACCGCAGCTCGGCTACCGCATGAGCCACAGCACGCGCAACATTGCATACCTCTTCTTGAACTGCCAGATCTTTGTCTAGCGCTTCATGGCTGTTGGCATAAGGCTCAAAATAGCCGATGTAGCGATCAAGCCGAGAGAGAGCCCCAGAATCAATAAATCCCATCCAATCAAGCCACTCCGACAGAGCTCGTCGCGAGCCTTCGATGCCCGCAACATCGCCATGCACAACCAAGCCATACGCACGACCTGCCAAATGTTTAGGAAAGTCCCAGCCCGCCATCTCTAACTCTTTGGCTAAAGCCGCCTTTTTACCCATCGTGGATGTCGGATCAGGATTGCCGCCATCTGCGCAGACCAGACGGTCAATCATCAGCTTCAACGGACTCGGGCTTTGATACCAGTAAACAGGCGAGACAATGATGACGGCATGCGCAGATGTCCACATCTCGTATATCTTTGCCATCCAATCGTTGGTTTGATTGAGTGAATGGTGCGGATAGCAACTGCATGGCCAATGGCAAAGAGGCATCGCTGTGGAGACGCATCCTTTGCAAGGATGAATGTTCAGACCGTATTCAGAAGTGATTAAGCTCAGATCGAGGATCTCTGTTTTTATGTCAGCCGCCTTGAGTATCCCGTCAGCAATGCCAAGCATTCGATACGACTTTGACATTTCGCCTGGACATGTGCCATCGTTACGTGCAGAGCCGCAAATGAGTAATACCTTTGACGGGCTCGCAGGATCAGCCCAGCGCACTTGCGCCTCGTCTAAAAGCTGCTTGGTTGCTAGCCACTCCTTAGACAGCTCATATTCAGGATTGGCAAACCCCTCGCCTGCTTTTTGTGTATGGGGTGCTTTGCGGCCTTCGCTGTAGGCATCCCAGGCAATTTCTTCAAGTCGGGCAATAGATAGCTCCTCCGCCTTGTAGGCAGGATCTCCAAAATAAGCACGATACCTCAGACTGAATTCACCGCGTGCAAGTTGCGGGCTGCCTTGGCCTTTGCGAATTTCAATCATTTCAATTTCCTTTAGCTTGAGAGATAGAAGGTACCTCAAGAAATAAGATGACTGAGTCAGCAGCACTTTTGATACCAATAACTGATTGTGCAAGTTCAGCTTTACCATGGCAACGCCGATTCTTAATTCGCGACAATTTGAACTGATTGACGGCTTCTTATCCTACAAAAATGCTCAGTATTGACTGACACTCTTCGTTGAATTTCTAGTTGATCATAGGTGTTTGGGAAACTAAATATTAGTTACACCCCGCACCTATACCCACAAAAGAGATTTAATTCAATGAAGACTGCAAACCAAGCCAATCCAGAGCTGAAAAAACTGTGCGATCTCATTCAAGATATGTCCATCTGTATGCTCACCACCATCAATACTGATCATGCCTTAATCAGCAGGCCAATGTCAGTTTTGGAAATGGATAGCGAGGGTACATTGTGGTTTTTTATGGATAAAAATTCAGAAAAAGCAGCCTCGCTGAGCGCTATGAATTTGAGTTTTACTAACGAACACAATGGCACGTATGTTTCCTTGTCAGGGCACGGAGAGATCAACTCCGATACAAACAATATCGAACGCTTATGGACATTTTTTGCTAAGCCTTGGTTTCCAGAAGGGATCGACTCATCCAACCTGGTGCTGCTTAGATTTTTGCCAAACACTGCTGAGTACTGGGATGCGCCACATAGCAAGACGGTAAGGATATTTGCCATGGCAGCCTCGATCATTGCAGGCAAGCCTATCGGGTTGGGTGAACACGATACGCTTCAGTTACTTTGAAAAAATATTCTTTATCAGCTGTGAATCATGTCATGCCCAAGAGCCTTTTTTTGCGTAGGCTGTGTTTGATGAGTATGACTGTTAGCTGCTTGCTGAGTATGTTGGGTTGTAGCCAACTGCCCAAGATTGAGCCTGCGAACAGAACAGGTGTTGTACAAGCTGTGGTGGTCGAAGATGCTCGCGGGCCGTTATCAATTGCGAAAAGCCAAAACCTATTGGATACGCTGACACGCAATGAAGCACAAGCCAATTCACTCGCATACCATCTCGCGGCTGAAGAAGCTATCACGGGCACGCCTCTAAATTCTGGCAACCATGTTCAGCTACTACTCGATGGCCCAGCAACCTACGAAGCCATGCTCATTGCCATCGCGTCAGCACGCGATCACATCAACGTAGAAACCTATATTTTCGACGATGACGAGATCGGACGTGGATTTGCCGCATTATTGGTAGAAAAGCAGCAGAACGGCGTTCAAGTGAACATCATCCACGACAGTGTGGGTACGTTTTCCACACCTCCCGAGTTCTTTCAAAAACTCATTGACATCGGCATTAATGTGCTCGAATTCAACCCAGTTAACCCGTTGGCTGCAAGCAAGGGCTGGTCTCCGAATCAGCGTGATCACCGCAAGCTGCTCATCGTAGATGGCAAACTGGCATTCTTGGGCGGTATCAATATCAGCAGCGTTCACTCCGGTGGTTCCTTTGGGACGAAGTCTCGACGCCCTCGCACAGACAAAGCTACTTGGCGCGACACTGACATCAAACTCGAAGGCCCTGTGGTGGCCGAGCTGCAAAAGCTCTTCATCTCCACATGGGAAAAGCAGCAAGGCCCGGCGCTCCCAGAGAAATCCTATTTTCCGCAGATCAAGCCTGTGGGCACCACGCTGGTACGAGCCATCGGCAGCACGCCGGACGAGCCATACAGTCAGATGTACGGGGCTCTGCTATCCGCTATCGGGCATGCACGTATCAGTGTTTACCTGACAAATGCTTATTTCGCACCGGATCCGCAATTGCTCGCTGCACTAGAAGCAGCGCAGCACAGAGGGGTCGATGTAAGGCTGATTTTGCCCAGCAAAACCGACTCTTGGCTGGTCTTTCACGCTGGGCGGGGTTATTACACGCGACTTTTAAAAGCGGGCGTGAAGATTTTTGAGCTACGTAATGCCGTCTTGCATTCAAAAACAGCCTTGATTGATGGCGTGTGGGTTTCGGTAGGCTCCACGAATCTGGATTGGCGTAGCTTTTTGCACAACCAAGAGCTCGATGCGATCGTCTTGGGAACGGCCTTTGGCAGTCAAGTTCAGGCCATGTTTGACAAGGATCTGGCTAATTCCGATGCCGTCTCGCTGGCAAAATGGCAGCAGCGCAATCTGGATTTGCGAATGAAAGAATGGTTTGCGCGATTGTGGGAATATTGGCTATGAAAACAACATTGGCTGGTTGGATGGCAAGCTTTGGTGCTACTGCGCTGGTGATGATTGCGATTGATCTGCTTTGGCTGGGCGTCATTGCCAAGCCCTGGTATCTAGCTGGAATGGGGCACTTGATGGCACCGAAACCCAACTTGATTGCTGCCGCTTTGTTTTACGTGATGTTCCCAGTGGGATTGATGATCTTCGCTGTCATACCGCATGCTGAGACCACGGGCATAGCAAAAGCAGCAATGTGGGGCGCAGCCTTTGGTTTTTTTACCTATGCCACTTATGACCTGACAAATCTAGCCACATTGAAGGCATATCCTTTGGGTTTGGCTGTGCTCGACATCACTTGGGGCACTTTTGTCAGCGCTATAGCCGCAACTGCAGGAAAAGCTGTCCATTCACGCTGGATACTAGGCAATTAGCCATCCAGCCGATTAGAAAAGAACGGATGGGTTGGTGTCTACGCACCTATGCATGTCCGAAGTAATCAACTTAACGACCAGGTCGCAGTTTCCGATACACCGTGGCTCGGCTGATACCCAGCTTTTGTGCTGCCGCAGCCACATTGCCTTTGAGCTGCGCCACCGTGTCGTGAATCACGTCCACTTCGTGCGCTTTCAGTGCGCCTAAGCTGTGGCGCACACGTGTGTCAACCACGGAGGCAGAAACAGCTTTAGGTGCCAGCTTGCCGCTGCGGCTCGTGCGCACTTCTACGTGGAGCCCAGACCACAGCGGTACTTGAACAGCCTCGCTGCCCAGATGCGCGTCAAACAAACGCCGCCAATCGGTGGCAAACACATCGCTGGCATGCTGCATTGGCTGAGCTATTTCAGAAGCGCCAAGCATCTGCCGCGCAATGCGGTTCATTGCGCAAATCTGGCCGTCTTCATCTAGGCAAAGCAATCCCTCCGCCTCGCGCCCCAGTGCGCCCGTATCCGGCCAGCGCAGATGAATCACCAGTGTGTGTGGCGCGGCAAGCACGAGTTGGTTTTCAATGCGGCGCGCGGCGCTGCTCACGCGGTGCATCAGCTCAGGCCGCTCAGGCACATCAATGCCCGTTACGTCCAGCATGCCTGCGCAGCGGCCGGTGCCATCAAAAATCGGTGAGCCTGCGCAAGAATAAGCGCCCGTGTCTTCGAAGAAATGCTCGCCCCGGTGCAGCCAAACATCAGCTTGCTCAGCCAGCGCCGCACTGATCGCACTGGTGCCGATTGCCGCTTCAGATAAATCCACACCTTCGCGTGTGATCAGCGTCGCGCGGCGATCTTGCGCATCAATCTGCCCGCTGCTGGCCACCACCACGCCCTGCGCATTGGTGAGAATCGCAAAATAACGAATCGGCGCAATTGCTTGCCCGAGCTGATGCAAAGTGCTCTGCGCTGCTTGTGCCAGCTGGCGGTTTGCCTCGCGCGATCGGCGCTGCAAACTGCTGCCCACCATATCAAATGCCACCCGCTGCTGCGGCTCAAATCCCAAGCCCATGCAGCGCTGCCAAGACTGCGCAATCCAATCATGCACCGCTACTTTCCCCCGCTGCCCACCCAGCAGTACGCGGCGCGATTGCGTGATGAGATCAAGGCGTGAGGAAGAGGTGGAGAATGAAGACATTGCATCAATAGTAGCCAGCAATTCTGTGTCATTTTGAGAATTTCTGAAATGCTGCGCTGCACACAAGGGTTTACCGCAAGTGCTCCTCGTGCCAGTTGGCAAACAATGGGAGTTGGATTTCAAAGGCAAAGCTCTGGCCTTTCAGAGCGAATACCCACAGGAGACTTTCATGCAAAAGATGTTGCACATCAACCCGGACAAATGCACGGGCTGCTTGCAGTGCGAAATGGCGTGTTCATTTGAAAACTATGGCACTTACGCCACCAGCAAATCGCGCATCAAGGTGTTTGACTTCCATCACACCGGCAAGAAAGTGCCCTATACCTGCACGCAATGCGATGAAGCTTGGTGCTTGCATGCTTGCCCGGTAGAAGCCATCACGATTGACAAAGCGACAGGTGCGAAAGTGGTGAACGATTCCACTTGCGTGGGTTGCAAAGTCTGCACGATTGCTTGCCCGTTTGGCACGATCAACTACGTGCAGGAAACCGGCAAAGTGCAAAAGTGCGACCTGTGCGGCGGCGAGCCTGCTTGCGTGGAGGCATGTCCCACCACGGCGATCACCTTCGTCGATGCCAATTGGACGGGGCTCGACAAAATGAAATCTTGGGCCGACAAGCTGGGCAACCAGCCAAGCGCTTCCTGAGGCTTTGCGGGACAGACCTGCGCAAAGCGCTGCTCTGTCCTCAACTGATCAAATCACTTGGAGAAACATCATGTCTTGGGCTGGAAAAATCCTTCGCGTTGACCTCACCACCGGCACAGTGAAATCTGAGCCGCTGAACAACAACTGGGCGCGTGCCTACATTGGCTCGCGCGGCCTTGCTGCCAAATACCTCACCACCGAGGTTGATCCCAAAGTCGATCCGTTGGCACCAGGTAACAAAATTTACTTCACCACTGGGCCTTTGACGGGCACGATGGCCTCCACTGGCGGGCGCTACACCGTCTCGACCAAGAGCCCACTCACGGGTGCGATTGCTTGCTCTAATTCAGGTGGCTACTGGGGCGCAGAGCTGAAGATGGCGGGCTGGGACATGATTGCCGTGGAAGGCAAATCTGCCAAGCCGGTGTATCTGTACGTCAATGATGACGTGGCCGAACTGCGCGATGCCTCCCATCTGTGGGGCAAGAGCGTCTTTGAAACCGAAGCCACGCTGAAGAAAGGCTTGCAAGATCCGCTCACGCGCGTATGCAGCATCGGCAAGGCGGGTGAAAACGGCGTGTTGTTTGCAGCAGTCGTCAATGATTTGCACCGAGCTGCAGGCCGCTCGGGCGTGGGCACTGTTATGGGCAGTAAAAATCTCAAGGCGATTGCCGTGCGTGGCACCAAGGGCGTGGGCAATATCCGCGATCCAAAGGCCTTCATGAAAGTCACCTACGAGAAGAAGAAAATCCTCGCAGAAAATGCCGTCACCGGCCAGGGCTTGCCCACTTTTGGCACGCAGGTGCTGATGAGCGTGATCAACGAAGTGGGCGCGCTGCCGACGCGAAATCACCGTAATACTCAGTTTGAAGGCGCGAAAGACATTGGCGCTGAGGCGATGGCTACGCCGCGCGCCACCGATGGGAAAAAGCCACTGGTGACGAATCAAGCCTGTTTTGGCTGCACGATTGCGTGTGGCCGCATTCAAACGATTGATAAAGATCACTTCACCGTGCAAAACAAGCCGCAATACTGGGGCGCTTCTGGCGGCTTGGAATACGAAGCAGCTTGGGCACTCGGCGCAGCCAATGGCGTCAACGATCTGGATGCGCTGCAGTATGCCAATGTGCTGTGTAACGAAGAGGGCATTGATCCGATCAGCTTTGGCGTGACGGTGGGCGCGGTGATGGAGCTGTATGAGATAGGCGTGCTCACCAAAGAGCAGCTCGGCATCGAAGCGCCGTTTGGCTCAGCTCGCGCGCTGGCTTTCTTCGCGGAGGAGACGATCAATGGCCGTGGCTTTGGCAAAGAAATCGGCCAGGGTTCAAAGCGCCTCACCGCCAAGTATGGCCACCCTGATCTTTCTATGACCAGCAAGGGCCAAGAGTTCCCCGCTTACGACGGGCGCGGCATTCAAGGCATCGGCTTGGCTTATGCGACCAGCAATCGCGGCGGCTGCCACCTGCGCGGCTACACGATTGCTTCTGAAGTGCTCGGTATCCCAGTGAAAACCGATCCGCTGGAGCATGAAGGCAAGCCAGAGTTGGTCAAAGCTTTCCAAGATGCTACTGCTGCGTTTGATTCATCAGGACTGTGCATCTTCACCACCTTCGCTTGGGGGCTGGCCGATCTGGCACCGCAAATGCAAGCGGCTTGCGATGATGGCTACACCACCGAGGAGCTGGAGAAGATCGGCGAACGCATTTGGAATATGGAGCGCGAGTTCAACAACGCTGCAGGTCTGACCAAGGCCGATGATTCCCTGCCGAAGCGCCTGCTGACCGAGGGCGCGACCAGCGGCCCCGCCAAAGGCAAAGTCAGCGAATTGGCCAAGATGCTTCCCAAATACTACGAGGTGCGTGGCTGGGATCCGGAAGGCCGCCCAACCGCGAAGACCAAAGAGCGCCTAGGTCTTTGAAGTAGGGCAAGCATGGAAAGGGCGTGGTCATTCACGCCTTTTTTTCTTCATGAAGACAACGTAAGGGGCAAATCTATGCACCACATCATCCTAGGCGCCGGACCTGCTGGCGTGATTGCTGCCGAAACCATCCGCAAGTACGCACCCCAGGATCAAATCACGATCATCGGCGATGAAAACGAAGCGCCTTACTCCCGCATGGCGATTCCTTATTTGCTCATCGGCCAAGTGGGTGAAGAAGGCACGCATCTCCGTCATACGGAAGGGCACTTTGACAAGCTTGCCATTACCGTTAAGCGTGGCGTACGAGCCAAAATGCTCGACTCTGCCAAACGCAGCATCGAGCTGAGCGATGGCAGCCACATCAGCTACGACAGGTTGCTGATTGCCACCGGCTCCTCGCCCATGACACCACCCATTCCAGGCATCAACGGCCCTGGTGTGCACAGTTGCTGGACGCTCGCTGACGCTCGCGCGATTGCCAGCCTGGCCAAGCCCGGTGCCAAGGTGATCCAGATGGGTGCGGGCTTCATTGGCTGCATCATCATGGAGTCGCTCAAGCAGTGTGGCGTTGAGCTCACGGTGGTGGAAATGGGCGATCGCATGGTGCCGCGCATGATGGGACCGACGGCGGGCGGCATGATCAAGGATTGGTGCGAGAAAGAGGGCGTGAAGGTTTATACCGGCGCGAAAGTCGAGGCGATCGAGCGGGGCGCCGATACCGATCAAGGCTTGCTCGGGAAAATCGCTGAGGTGGTGGGCATCGGCCAAAGCAGCATGCCCAGCGGCAACATGACAGTGCGCCTATCTACCGGTCAAAGACTCGAAGCAGATCTGGTGATCAGCGCCACCGGTGTCAAGCCCAATATCGGGTTCCTTGAAAACTCGGGTGTGCGCTGCTTGCTGGGCGTGCTCACGGACGAACACCTGCAAACTAATGTGCCCGGCATTTACGCCGCTGGCGACTGCGCCGAAGCCTTTGACAAGGTCAGCGGAAAAACCATCGTCAGCGCCATTCAACCCAACGCCGCCGACCAGGCCCGCGTGGCGGCGCTCAACATGGTGGGCCACAAGGCAGAGCTGCGTGGCGTCACGCAAATCAACGTGTTGGATACCTTGGGCATGATCTCCACCAGTTTTGGCGACTGGCAAGGCCGCCCCGGCGGCGAGCATGTGGAGCTCACCGATGTGGCTGGTGGCCGCCATCTGAGCCTGCAGTTTCAGGGCGACGTCTTGGTGGGCTGCAACAGCGTCGGCTGGACGGATCACGTCGGCGCCATGCGCGGATTGGTGGAAGGGCAAATCCACATGGGCGAATGGAAAGACCGATTGAAGAATGACCCAACGCAGCTGATGGCCGCCTACATCGCGACCGCGCAAGGCCAGAACGATTGGAATGGCGCATCGGACATGGCAAGGCGTGGACGATAAGTTGAGCCCAGGACGCATCTCGCTTAGCTTGCTAGACTCTTTGTTATGAACATCACGCTCAAACTCTTCGCCTCGCTTACCGATCACTTGCCCCCCGAATCCCGCAGAAGCAATATCGTGGCGCTGCAAGTGGATGAAGGTGCAAGCATTTTGCAGGTCATCGAGCCCTTTGGCTTGCCGATGAAGCTCGTGCATCTGGTGCTCGTCAACGGCCATTACATCCAACCAGAAGACCGCGCAACTCGGGCTTTGGTGGAAGGCGATGTGCTCGCCATTTGGCCGCCGATTGCTGGCGGGTAGATCAGTGGTTAGTATCATTTTAATAGCTAGCTGTTCAATATCTATAACGGCGATCGGCAGTTTTTCTTCTTAAGACCCCATGCAAAGCCACTATGCAGAGCAGTTTGACCGCGAAATGGGTTGCACCGAAACTGAATGGCTCGGCTGGCTGCCAGCAGCGATGGGCGATGTGCCGTGGCAGCAGCAACCCAGCACCTTGCATGCCCAGTTAGGCGACGGCAGCCTCAATATTCATTGGCAAACCGGCGAGCCGCGCCGCATCGCCCTCATCAGCATGCCGCGCCTGCTCGTCAGCTTTCGGTTTGAAGGCTTGGATGACGCGCAGCGCTACGCATTTATGAAGCGCTTTGATCTGTATATGCAGCGCGGCGGTGGATAAGCCAAAATCCCAGCCATGGAAAATCTAGATGTGATGGTCTTGCGCCAACTGCGCGATTGGCGGCTGGCGGGCAAGAAAGCGCTGCTGGCCACGGTCGTGCGCACCTGGGGTTCTTCGCCTCGGCCTGTGGGCTCGATCATGGTGCTTTGCGAGAGCGGGGCGGTGGTGGGCTCGGTGTCGGGCGGGTGCATTGAGGATGATTTGATTGATCGGTTTACCAAAGCCTATTCTGGTGTTGGTTCGGGTGTTGCAGATCCCCATGTAGAGCGCACGATACCCTCTGGCGCTCCGCAGTTCATCAAATACGGCATCAGTGCGGATGAAGCGCATCAATTTGGCCTGCCCTGCGGCGGCACGCTGGAGCTGCTGCTGGAATTTGATCCCGATGCGGCTCTTCTTGCTGAGCTGGTGAAGGCGCTTGAAGCAGGGCGCTTGATGTTGCGCACGGTGCAGCTTGCAACGGGTGCGGTGACGCAAAGCGAGAGCGCTGCGCCGCAAGAGCTGGCGGTGAATGCGCAGCAGCTGTCTAACACCTTCGGCCCCGAATACCGCATGCTGCTGATCGGCGCGGGGCAGCTCGCGGAATATTTGGCCACGATGGCACTGTTTAACGGCTTTGCGGTCACGGTGTGCGATCCGCGTGACGAGTATCGCGGCGCATGGAGCGTTGCGCAGGCCGCCCTCACCACCGATATGCCTGACGATATGGTCAAAGCCTTCCGGCCAGACAGCCGCTGTTGCGTGATCGCGCTCACGCATGATCCCAAGCTAGACGATCTGGCCTTGCTGGAAGCCCTTCAAACTCCCGCTTTTTACATCGGGGCGATCGGTAGCCGCCGCAATAACGCCCTGCGCCATGCCCGCATGAAAGAGCATTTTGAGCAGACGGATGAAAGCCTTGCGCGCCTGCGCGGCCCGATTGGCATCTACATCGGCAGCAAGCTGCCCAGTGAAATCGCGGTCAGCATCATGGCCGAAATCCTCGCCGTGAAAAACGGCGTGAAGCTGCCGCGCGAGATGGAAGTGGCGCTGGCGAAAGACGAATTAGAAGTTGCGCCGAACGAAGCGGAGAGTGCGTTGATCTGCCAGCGTTTGCGTTGAAACGCTATCAATTCAATAGCTGCTTGCGTATATTTTATAACGGTGAGAAGCCGAAAAGTCTATAAAACTAGAGCTTCATCGACTCGCCCAGCAACCCCGCGTATTCCTCTCGCGTGGCGATGCGTGGATTGGTTTTATGGCAATGGTCGACCATCGCGCCGTCGATGATTTTCTCGTAAAGATCCGTGGTGACGCCCATGTCACTCAGGCCTTTGGGCAGGCCGAGGCGGTGCACCATGTCTTGCAAAGCGGGGATCACGTCGATGCCTGAACTGAGGTTCATGGCTTGGGCCATACGGCTCATGCGGTCTTCTTTTTGCACGGATTCTGTTGTGGCGTTGTAGCGCACCACGGCGGGCAGGAACATGGCGTTGAGCGTTCCATGGTGCAGGCGGGGGTTGACGCCGCCTAAGCTGTGCGAGAGGCTGTGCACGCAGCCCAGGCCCTTTTGGAAGGCCATTGCGCCTTGCATGCTGGCGCTCATGAGGTGGAATCTGGCTTCAGCGTCTGCCCCATTTTTCGTGGCGCGCTCGATATGCGCCCAGCCTCGGCGCAGGCCGTCTAGGGCGATGCCGTCTGCGGGCGGGTTGAAGCTGGGTGCTAAAAAGGTTTCGATGCAATGGGCAATCGCATCCATGCCGGTGGCAGCTGTCAATCCAGCGGGCAGGCCGAGCGTGAGCTGGGGGTCGCAGATGGCGGCTTTGGGGACGAGATGCCAGCTGTGAAAGCCCAGCTTGCGGCCATCTTCCACGATCAGAATAGCGCCGCGAGCGACTTCAGAGCCGGTGCCGCTGGTGGTGGGTACGGCGATGATGGGGGCGACGCGATCGCTAATACGAGGCGAGCCGCCTTCGATCGTGGCGTAGGTTTTGAGGCTGCCTTCTTGTGTGGCGATGATGGCGATACCTTTAGCGCAATCGATGGCTGAGCCGCCGCCAACTGCGATCAAGCCATCACATCCAGCATGACGATAGGCTAGAGCGCCGGCTTGCACGGCGGCCTCGGTCGGGTTGCTCGGCACATCGTCAAAAATCGCGGCGGGTTGCCTGCCTAAAGCGGCAATCGCTTTGTCAACAATGCCAGCCGCGCGCACACCTTTGTCTGTAACGATCATAGGCCGCCGGATGCCCACACGCTCGCATTCGGCTTTGAGCGTGGAAATTGCGCCGTGGTCAAACTGGATATGGGTGACGTAGTAGATATAAGCCATGGTGCGTAGTCTCAAATAGTTTTGTAAGATGATTGACTTTACACCGAGGAGCTTGCATGCGATTACTTAAAACACTTGCCACCGCCGCAGCAGTGATATTGGCGACACTTCCTCTCTCTGCCCACGCCTGCATGAGCGATGCGGATGTGGCGGCGCTGCTGGCCAGCTACACCGCCAAAACGCCCGCAGTCAATCCTGAAGGCTTGACCGACGAGGCCGGCGCGTGCAGCCGCGGCAAGCTCACGGCGTTGATGGAAAAGAGTGGGGCAAAGCTGGTGGGCTACAAAGCCGGTTTGACCAATCCCGCCGTGCAAAAGCGCTTCAACACCGATCGCCCGGTGTGGGGCAAGCTATATGAAAACATGCTGCTCAAAGACGGCGCTACGGTCGATGCAGCCTTCGGCGCACGCGCTTTGTTTGAGGCCGACATGCTGGTGCGTGTGAGCAGCGAGGCGATCAACTCCTCCAAAACACCGATGGATGTGCTCAATGCGATCGATCAAATCATTCCTTTCATTGAGCTACCTGATTTGGTGGTGCAAGCGCCGCCTCGGCTCAATGGCGCGGCCATTAGCGCGATCAACGTGGGTGCGCGGCTGGGCGTGCTGGGCCAGCCGATTGCCGCCCCCGCCACGCGAGCAGAAAAATACCAAATGCTCGATGCGCTGCGCGATATGCAGGTGACGATGACTGATGCTGCCGGCGTCAACCTAGGCGGTGGCAAAGGCTCAGATATTTTGGAGCATCCACTCAACGCCGTCGTTTGGCTTGCGCAAGCCTTGGCCAAAGAAGGGCAGAGCATGAAGGTGGGGCAATTGATCAGTCTCGGCTCGTTTTCTCCGCTCGTGCCAACCAAAGCAGGGCTGAACGTGCGGGTCAACTACGCGGGTCTGCCGGGCGCCAAGCCTGTGACCGTGAGCTTCAAGTAGACGTCATTTTGCAAGCTTCAGTTTTAACGCCCGCGATGCGCGGCGTGCTTGAACGCATGGCTCGGATTCAGTCCAAGCCGAATTACGTGCCAATCCATCGCCTGCCTCAGGCGCAGGCGCGTGAGCTGTATGCGCTAGGGGCGGATGTGCTGGAAGTGCAAGCTGCGGTGCTTGCGCGCGTGCTCGATGTAGGCATGATCAACCGCCATGGCCAGACTCTGGCGCTGCGCTTTTATGCGCCTGCGCAAGATCGCGATTTGCCAGTTTTGCTGTTTTTTCATGGCGGTGGGTTCACGATTGGTGGCATTCAAACGCATGACATACTGTGTCGCGAGCTGGCGAGTCGCTCGGGTTGCGCGGTGCTTTCGGTGGACTATCGGCTGGCGCCGGAGCATCCGTTTCCGGCGGCGTTTGATGACGCGTGGGACGCGCTGCATTGGCTGCTAGCTGAAGGCGCGGCGCTGGGCGTGGACGTGTCGCGCATCGCATTTGGTGGCGATAGTGCGGGTGGCACGATTGCCGCAAGCTTGGCGCATCTGGCGCGCGACGCGGGCATTCACGTGGCGCTGCAGTTGCTGATTTATCCGGGCACATCGGGTGGCACAGATGCGCTGCGATTTGCCTCGCACGGACATTACGGGCAAGGGCATGTCCTCGCAACGGAACATATTGACTACTTTTTTGATAGCACTCTGCGCAGAGTAGATAGGGGCCACTGGCTGTTTTCGCCCTTAAATGCACCTCGTTTTGAGGATTTGGCCCCTTGCTGGATGGCGCTGGCCGAATTTGACCCGCTGTTTGACGAAGGCCTCGTCTATGCCGATGCGCTGCGCGTCGCGGGCGTGACTGTGGCTTTGGAAATTTATCGCGGCGTGACCCACGAATTCATCAAAATGGGGCGTGTTCTTCCAGAGGCGCGGCAGTTTCATCAAGACGCCGCCGCCGCTTTGACGCAAGCCCTAAAACCTAGACTCTCAAACTCATCATGAAACGAAGCGATTTCCGATTTTTTCACCGTCTGCGCGTGCGCTGGGCGGAAGTTGACATGCAAAAGATCGTCTTCAACGGCCATTACCTGATGTATTTCGACACTGCCGTGGCAGACTACTGGCGCGCACTGGCTCTGCCGTATGAGGAGGCCATGCACCAGCTGGGCGGCGATCTCTATGTGAAGAAAGCCACGTTGGAATACAACGCTTCAGCGCGCTATGACGACACGCTGGATATCGGCATGCGCTGCGCAAAAATCGGCAATTCTTCCATGCTCATGGAAGGCGGAATTTTTCATGGCGACAAGCTCTTAGTAAGCGGTGAGCTGCTTTATGTGTATGCCGACCCCGCCACGCAAACCTCACGGCGCATACCGGATCAGCTGCGCAGCCTGTTCGAAGGCTTTGAAAAAGGCGAGGCGATGACGCGCGTGCAGGTGGGCACTTGGCAGGAGCTGGAGCGCTATGCGGCGAGCGTGCGCACGGAGGTTTTCGTCGAAGAGCAGGGCATTGCTCGCGAAGATGAATGGGATGAGGCTGACAAAACGGCGGTGCATGCCGTGGTCTATAACCGTATGGACATGCCGCTGGCTACGGGGCGATTGCTTATTGCCGCCCCGGGTGTGGGCAAGGTCGGACGCATGGCATCCAAAAGAGTGCTGCGCGGCAGCCGGCTCGGGCGGCAAGTGCTTGAAGCACTGGTTCAAAAAGCCAAGCAGCGTGGTGACAAAGAGGTCATCCTCCATGCCCAGCGCAGCGCGGCAGGCTTTTATGCAAAATCAGGCTTTACCGAGCGCGGCGCGCCGTTTGATGAAGTCGGTATTGCGCATGTTGAAATGTTTAAAACTCTCTAAGAATCATTCATGAAAATCACTGAACAACTCACCAGCCGCCAAGTTTCCACCCGCATTGCAGACCCCAGCAGCGTCGATCAAGCGATCCTGAGCCGTTATTCCAATCGCGCTTTCCTTCCCAAAGAAGTAGAAAAAGAAAAGATCGAACACATCCTGCAAATCGCAGCCCGCGCGCCCAGCGGCACCAATACGCAGCCCTGGAAGGTTTATGTTTTACAAGACGCAAAAAAAGATGAGTTGGTGCAAAAAGTCTGCGCTGCACATGATGCAATTTCAGCCAACCCGGAGCTGGCTAAAGAATATGCCGAGAGCTACGACTACTACCCCGAAAAATGGGTATCGCCCTATATCGACCGCCGCCGTGAATGCGGTTTTGGTCTCTATGGCGTGCTGAGCATTGCCAAAGGCGACAAAGCCGCCATGCATGCGCAGCAGCAGCGCAATTTCCGGTTTTTTGATGCGCCCGTGGGCTTGATGTTTACCATCGACAAAGTGATGGGGCGCGGCAGCTTGCTTGATTACGGTATGTTTTTGCAAAGCTTGATGGTGGCCGCGCGTGCGCAAGGCCTACACACATGCCCGCAAGCGGCGTGGAACGGGTTTTCAAAGATCATCTTGCCGTATGTGGGTGCGCAAGATCACGAAATGCTGGTCTGCGGCATGAGCCTGGGCTATGCCGATGAATCTGCTTTGGTGAATACATTTGCCACCACGCGCGTGGATGCGCAAAACTTTACCGCTTGGCTCTGAAAGCGACTCAGTTATTTGACAAAGGGCTGGGCCGCGAATTCATGCCCTTGGTGAGCAGACCTTCAAACTGAAGATTGACACTGCGCAAATGTGCGGCTGCTACGCGCTCGCCATGAAGAGTAGACAAAGCGCCCATCCATTCGCTGCGCAAATACCAAATCGCTTCTGCATCAGCCGCAAACATCAAACGGCGGCGCAAAGCAGGATAGGTCGCCGCGCCGTTTTCACCAAGCGTGCTGAGCATCGACAGGCGTATTTCTTCTGTGCGCTCATTGAGCACAGCTTCAGAAGGCGCTGGCAACATGCCCACGGCTCCAAAAAATGATGCAGAAGCAGATTTAAGCCAGCTCATCGAAAAATACCTTGTGAGATACGTCAGTCAAACCAGTACCCTGACTTTTTTTATTAAACCCAGGCTTCACGATAAACCAACTGTATGAAATTGGCAAGAATTACCCATCAATAAAAAGGGTTAATTATCAAGAAAACAACAATTGAATCATCTAGTTAGGAACACTTTGTAATGTTTTGGATTAAAAAACAATAGTGAGCTTGCGTGACTTAAATCACCTTGCAAAGCTCAAACACCAAGGCGGGAGCCAAAGAGGTGGCAATGGCTTGCAATGAGACGTGCGCTGTTGAAGCCTCGCCCATGTGGGACACATGGAAATCGCTGCCCACATGCTCACTCAGCTCGACGAAGGCCATTTTGTAGGCGGGGTGGTGCAGAGCCATTTGCTCGCGCAGAGCGAGCATGTTGCTCAGGTCGATGATCGCGTCATACACGATGGCATGTGGCAAGGGATGCGACTCAGATTCCAACTCAAGGCCGAGCATGAGTTTGGCTTGGGCCAAGCTCGCACATACCTGCACATGAAGACCTAGGCGACTGACAGAGCGATGCACCTGTTCGTGCACCTGCGGATTGCCCAGTAGCAGCATGACGCGACATCCTGCAATGATCGATCCGATGTCGGTGTCCATCTGGCTATCGCTTGTTCCCGTGCCTGCATGCCCAACTGGCGTGAGGCTGGACAGAGGAGCCGGCGGCGCAAAATCCACTGTGACAGACAAAGCTTCTTGCGTGACCTGCAATTCAGCCTTCGCTCCCATGCTGCCCGCTAATTGATGCCAAATATACCAGCCGATGTTTTGCCACTGCGCAGGCTCGATGCGGGAGGTGTTCAGCCGCGCAATGACCAAGAGCTGCGCGCCAGGCTGCTGCTCAGTCGGCTCGCGCACGGCAAAGCCGATGTCTTGTGAAATACCGCCAGCCCAATTGATCAACTCATCGACCAATGAGTTGAGAGCGATAGGCTTGGCCATGATTTGCGCATCCAGCAAACCCAGCCTTGCTTTGACCTTGCGACGATGCAGCCAGCGAGCGCGCAGGGTGATGGCATCTGAAACCACTTGCCTGAGTGAAATTTCCTCGCTGGGCGTTGTATCTCGAGAACCGCGCAGCTGGGTGAATTGCTGGGCAATCAGCGCGCCTCGGCGAGCATGATCTAGCCGGTCTGTCACGCTGGCGATGGCAGGAGCGACATTGGGATGGAGTAGGGCAATATCTTGCAGTTGAGACAAGGCCTCGTTCAGGCTAGAGGCCGTTTCTTCGCCTAGCTTGAGAAAGAGCGTGCTCCAAGGAATGTCTTGACCATGAGGAGATGTAAGAGCAGATTTATGACTGTCTTGAGGTTTGTAGCGGTGAAGCGCAGGTTTTTTCACGCTCTTGCGCGGCATGACCGTATCGCATACCTCTTCAAGAATCGCATTGAATTCAGACTCACCCATATCACCCAGTTTGGAGGAAGAATCGCTTCCCTGGCGTTGCTTAGCTGTCGAGGGATGCACCAAGGCATAGGGCGATTGGCCGGGGGAAGTCGCAAGAGAGGCAACTGGCAGCTTTTTGTTGCGAGCGTCGCTTTGAATCCATCGCAAAATCATTGTGCCTGCCTGTGGGAGAGTATTGCCCTGTATTTTCCGCCCTTTTAAGCGCGGCCATTGACCCGACTAGGGCGGGAAAACACTGATGCCCCCATCGTCATAATCTATGTGTGATGAAAAATTGAGGAGAGTATCCATGCGTTGGCTCAAGAAGATCGGTTGGAGTTTGCTAGCGCTGCTGGTCTTGTTGGCTTTGGTTGTAGCCGTTTATATTTGGCGCAGTTTGCCGCAGCTCTCTGGCACTTTGCAGGTACCGGGCTTGCAGCAAGCGGTGCAAATCAAGCGTGATGCATCAGACGTGACGCACATTTTTGCGCAGACCGATACCGATGTCGCCTTTGCCTTGGGTTACACGCATGCGCAAGAGCGCGGCTGGCAGTTGGAGACGAATCGGCGGGTGATGCATGGGCTTCTGAGCGAGATTTTTGGCGCGGCCACGATCGAGACGGATCAGCTCCTGCGCAGCTTAGGCATTATTCGTGCAGCGCAAAAGCAGTATGAAGCGCTGCCTCAAGATGTAAAAGCCATTTTGCAAGCCTACACGCAGGGCATCAACAGCTTTATTCAAAATTCTGACCAAGCGCTGCCACCAGAATTTCATATTCTGGGCGTGAAGCCTGCGCTTTGGCAACCGGCAGACAGCGTGGGCTGGAGCTTGATGATGGCGCTGGATTTGGGCGGCAATTGGGGCGTTGAGTTTGCGCGGCTGGCCTCCAGCAAACACGTACCCACAGCGCAACTCTGGCAGCTCTTTCCTGCCTATCCAGGCGAGCAGCCTGCTTCAAAAATAGACTTTTCCAAGCTCTATCGCAAGCTGGACGTATTTGCCAATACATCTCCAGACGCTACTAAAACAGGAGCGCATAGCACATATTCTATAACGGCAAAAAGCTCTTTTGACTTAAAAAATCAGCTCTCAGCTTTACTCCCTTTTCCATCGATCCCAGCGCCTGCTGACCTAGCCGCTCTATCGCGCGATGCTGGCAATATCGAGGGCAAGGGGAGCAACAACTGGGTGGTGGCTGGAAGCCACAGCACCAGCGGCAAACCACTATTAGCCAACGATCCGCACCTTGGATTAGGCGCTCCCGCCATCTGGTATTTCACCCGCCTGCAATCCAAAGCCTCAGGTATGGACGTGATGGGCGCGAGCTTACCCGGCTTGCCATTCATCGTGCTTGGGCGCACGGCGCAAGTGGCTTGGGGCTTCACCAACACAGGCCCTGATGTGCAAGATTTGTACATCGAACGTATCAACCCAGCCAACCCCGCGCAATACCAAACACCTGACGGCTGGAAAGATTTTGAAACGCGTACCGACAACATTCCCGTGAAAGGCCAAGCGGCAGTGAATTACACCTATCGCGCCACGCGCCACGGCCCTGTGATCAGCGATGCGCAAAGCCAGTATGCCGAGACGATTGACAAGAATAAATTCGCTGTTTCGCTGCGCTGGAGCGCCTTGGATGCAGACAACCGCGCCTCGATTTCCGCCTGGAACGCACAAAAGGCCAAGAGCGTGGCCGAGCTGCTGGCCGCTTATGCCGACTATCACTCGCCGATGCAAAACGTGGTGGCCGCAGACACCTCTGGCGCAATTGCCTTCAAAGCGATTGGCAAATTCCCTCTGCGCAAGCCGGAGAACGATATTCGAGGCATCGCACCATCTCCCGGCTGGGAAGCAAAATACGATTGGGCTGGCTACGTGCCGTATGCGGAAAACCCGTCTGACGATGGTAAAAAAGGCTGGGTGTCGACGGCCAATCAGCGCATCCACGCGCCAGACTACCCGCATTTCATGGGGCAAGATTGGGCCACACCCGAGCGCTTTGATCGCATCGAATCGTTGCTCGCTGCGAGTCAGAAGCACGATCTGGCGAGCATGCAGCGCATGCATGCCGACACCGTGTCTATTCCCACCCAGCGCTTATTGCCAGTTTTGCTCAAGACCCCATCAAACCATCCGCTAGCCGCTGCCGCTCAAGAGCAACTCAAAGACTTTGATGGCAATATGCTGGCGGTAAAAGCTGCGCCGCTCATCTTCGCGGCTTGGGCAGATGAGGTCGCTCGCGGCATCGTGACGCCTAAGCTTGGGCAGACCACCTTCAAGCGCTTGTATGGCAAACGCCATTTTCGCGGCGTCGTCGATCAAGTGATGCTGGGCAGCGATGCTTCGGTGGGCGCGTATTGGTGTGCGCCGCAAAGCTGCGCAGAAGTATCGTCGGCAGCATTCACCCGCGCACTGGACAAAATCAGTGCCGTGCAGGGCGCAGATGTGAAAGCTTGGAATTGGGGCGCGGCTCATATCGCGCGCTCCATCCACCGCCCGTTTGGCAACGTCGCTCCGCTAGCCAAATACTTTGATGTCACCGTGCCCACGGGCGGCGATCCGTGGACGGTCAATGTCGGCCAATACTGGCTGAATGAGGCCAAGCCTTTCAACAACCGCCATGCTGCCAGCTTGCGCCACGTCTTCGACCTCGCCGATATGGAAAAAAGCGGTTTTATGTACCAAACCGGTCAAAGTGGCTTGGTCTGGAGCCACCGCTATCGGGATATGAGCCAAGATTGGGCGGCTGTGAAATATCGGCCTTTGCAGATGTCTCCCGCAGCTTACCTTTCAGAATTGCAGTTGCTGCCGCGCTGACAGGATACGCAGCGTCAACCTTCAGCAACCCATTAAGATGGATGTTGGATGGAATTGCGAATATGCTGCGTGCCGCGCCAGACCAGCCAAACGACCAGCGGGATGGAAGCGCCAGCGGCTAGCTCTGGATTGATCGCTAAGCCAACGCTTTTTGCTGCTTTACCCATATAAAGCAACAGACTCACCACATAGTAAGAAATAGCTGCAATCGACAAGCCTTCTACCGTGGCCTGCAGCCGCAATTGCAACTCTTGCCCCTTGGTCAGCCGTTCAAGCAATTGGCGGCTTTGTTGCTCGGTGGCAATATCCACGCGGGTACGCAGCAAGGCGCTGGCGCGGAAGATGCGCTCCGATAGTGCTTGCAATCTGCGCTCGGTAGCGGCCACAGTGGACATGGCTGGAGACAGGCGGTGCTGCAAATAGTGGCCAATCAGCTCAACACCTTCGGTGGGTTGCTCACGTAATTCGACAATCCGCTGATTGACCAAGGCCGCGTAAGCTTGCGTGGCAGAGAATCGGTAGCCGTGCGTGGCTGTTGCTTGCTCCACCTTGGCCGCGAGCGAGACCAAGGTGTCCAGCAAATGCTCATCCGAAGCGCTCTTGCTATCCAGTTGGGTGGTGATCTCGACCAAAGCCGTTTCGCATTCACTCAAAAAACCGCCCAAAGCCTTGGCAACAGGCAAGCCTTGCAACGCCATCAGGCGATAAATTTCCATCTCGATCAAACGCGTGCTGATTCGGCCTGTGCGCGATTCGCTCGTGCCCGGGGGCGACATCACCAGCATGTGTTCAAAGCCATCAGCGCATACCCGCAGCTGCGTCACCACCCAAGATTTTGCAAGTCCAATTTGCGACACCAACACCGTCTCTCCGCCAAACCAGGCCTGAGCTTGCGCCAGCAGTGGTGTTGGTTTGCTTTCATCGGATTCGACCATTGCCAACAGGATCGCCGCGATGGTTTGGCCGGGAATGCTGCGCAGCCAATCGCCCGATACAGCGAGTTGTTGGGGCAACGCCATAGCGCTCACTGCAACCAGTCTGGATGGATCGGCATCCTGCGGCAGGCTCTGTACGATCGAGTAGCGCGTGAATTCGGTGTGGCGTTCCCACTTAAGCGTGCAAGTGTTCAGACGCAATCGCAGAAAATTGTTGTTCAATGCTTCCAGTGGCAAATCTTCTTGGCCCGTCAACTTGCGCAGGTGCTCGCATTCTTGCTCGCGGGTGATGCCCGCATTGAGTACGGCCACACAAACCACCAATGCGGGCATGCGAATGCGCGCAGCAGGCCGGGCATGCACTTCGTTGTGCAGCGTCATGCGCAAAGGTGCATCAGGAGGTAAAACCGAGTGGGATTCTTGGGTGTTGTTGTTCATCACAGGCTCGTACTATAAAGGAGCTGGCTCAGGATACTTTGCAAAGATTTTCAAAGTTCAACCCCATATCGCGCAAATTCAGCTCGAAGCGCTAAACTGAACCTATGAACACCTTAGCTGCCCTGCGCTCCGCCCTGCGAGCCTTAGCTTCCAACAAGCTAAGAAGCATGCTCACCATGCTGGGCATCATCATAGGCGTGGGCGCGGTGATCACGATGATTGCTGTGGGGCAGGGCGCAACCAACCGCGTGCAAGAGCAGCTCAAGGGCTTAGGCAGCAATGTGATGCTGGTGATCCCCGGCGGACTCACGGCCGGTGGCGTGCGGCTCGGGGCGCAAACGGGCCAAGCACTCTCTGAAGAAGATGCGCTGGCGATTGCCAAAGATGTGCCAGAAGTGCAGGTGGCAGCACCTTCCATGCGCACGGGTGCTCAATTGGTGTTTGGCAACACCAATTGGAGCAGCTCTATTTTCGGCACCACCAACGATTACATGGAAGCACGTGATTGGGCCTTGAACAGTGGCCGCTTGTTTGAGGCAGCGGAAATTCAAGGCTCAGCTAAGGTAGCCATCATTGGCCAAACCGTGGCGATGCAACTCTTTGGCGATGCTGATCCGGTAGATCAAATCATCCGCGTGAAGAAAGTGCCGGTCACCATCATCGGCGTGCTGGCCACCAAAGGGCAAAATTCTCTCGGGCAAGATCAAGACGATGTGGTGATCGTGCCGATTTCCACCTACCGCAACCGCATCCAAGGCGGCAGCCCCGGCAAGATCAAGCGGATTGGCTCGATCAGCGTCAAGGTCAAAGACGGCCAGAGCATGAAGGTGGCGGAAGACAATATCAAAGAACTGCTGCGTCAGCGCTTTAAAGTGCAACCAGGGGCGGACGATCCTTTCAGCGTGCGCAACCTCACCGAAATGCTGCAAGCGCAGGAAGCCTCCAGCCGAATCATGACGCTGCTTTTGGCAGCAGTAGCAGGCATCAGCCTCATTATTGGCGGCATCGGCATCATGAACATCATGCTGGTCAGCGTCACCGAGCGCACCCGTGAGATCGGCCTGCGCATGGCGGTGGGTGCGAGAGGAAAAGACATCCTCGCCCAATTCCTGATCGAAGCCGTCACCCTCTCCATCATCGGCGGGGCGATTGGCGTGGCGATTGGCGCGATCGCCACTTGGGCCGTGGGTAATTTCGCAGGTTGGCAAGTCAGCATGACAGCCAGCTCCATCTTCCTCGCGGTAGGCTTTTCAGCCTTCGTCGGCGTATTTTTCGGCTTCTACCCGGCCCGCCGCGCCTCCAAGCTGCTGCCGATCCAGGCGCTACGTTACGAATAAGTCAACAGAATTCATATACTCCTGAATTCATAGCATCATTTCTGATGCCAAATCGGTCTCTATCCGTTATAGAAATTGAGTAGTATGCTATTGAATTGATAGAATTTAAACCCTTCTGAATTTCAGTAATACCACCTCCCCAGAATTGATGAGTCCATCCCAGTGTTGCACCCTAAAAGCAACAGAAGGTTACGACATATGGCGGAATGCTGGCGCGAGAATCGTTTCCTACTCAAAATTGAGGATGGCAATCACTCATCAAGTTTCTAACATGCAAATTCATAACAGCAAAGCTTCGGGTCAGTTGGCTGCGCGCTTTCAAAGAATTTCGAACAACGCAGCTAATGAAATAAAAACTCATGCAATAGGAGCAATTCGTCTTGCAAGAAACCATGATTTCGCCCGATCTTTAGGCTGGATAGATCATGATGAAAACACGGCTTTTGATAAATGTTGCAAGCGCATCGCCTTTGATGCGAAACCTGCTGTGGCCAGCGACATCTTCTCTTGTTCCGAGGCAAGACACTAAAGTTGTGCCACCCATGACACCCATACATCACAGCCATCGACTCAGCCTGAATTTGAGTTTGTCAGACGACGGGGCGCTTCAACAGGTCTTGACAGATGCCAAGGGCAGAGTCAAAGCAGACGAAACGCCTCATTTTTTAAGCTGGTCACGCTCAAAAAATTCGCAGAAATCAGAGCTTTCGGGCAGCGCAGAATGGGCCGCCCATCATGTTTCTCCAAATCATCCATTTGCTCCTCGCATTTGGATCGCCTTGGGTTCTGGCGACCAAGCCGTCGATGTTGTTTGTGCGCCTGAAGTTGGGATGTTTCCATGGGAAAAATGGCTGCCGCTCACAACCAAATGCAGAATTATCCAGCGGGACACCCAAGGCCAATTCATCCAAGCCGATCAGCCCGCAACCAAGCCCGTTCAATCTTCTCAGCCGACCTTATGGCAGCAACGCGGCTATCGCCATGTCGTTAGCTTGTCTTACGACTTGGTCGACTCGACCGCTTTGATGGCCCGCTTAGGGGCAGAGTTTTATTCTCAAATGTTGTCTGCGTTTCACACTACTTTTGCCTCTATTGCAAGAAACTGGCAAGGGCAGGCAGATAACCCGCACGGCGATGACGGTTGTATGTGCTACTTCGGTGCCGTCCAAACTCATGAGCGTGCAGGCCCTGCGGCTCTGAGAGCCGCTTTGGACATGCGCAATACGGCCATCCATCGAGGCTGGAGCGTCAGGATCGGGATGGCGGCTGGTTGGGTGTCAGTGGATGCAGCGCAGCCTGTCGGTATGACAGTACATCTGGCCGCGCGTTTACAAAAGATGGCAATACCCGGAGCAATTTATGTGAACGATGTGCTGGCTCGAGATCACGCGCATGAGTTTGATTTCCAGCAGCATTCTGAAGATGCCAAGCTCAAAGGCTTTGAGGCTAGCCAGCAAGTGATTGAGCTCGTCGCCGCAGGGCGAAAGACAACCTCAAGCAGCCAACTACAGCCCAAAGAACAAGACGCGGTATTTTTTGGACGTATTCCTCTGTTAGCCACCCTAAGTGATGCATGGCACAAATCCACTCAGGGTCAAGGCCAAGATTTGCTGATTATGGGCGAGCCAGGGATTGGAAAATCAAGCGTGATGCGGCATTGGAAAGCAAGCTTGTCTTGCATGGCCCAATTCGTACTTCAATGTGGTTCTCATGATTACAGGACACCTTTCGCGTCGCTCTCACAATGGATCGCACGAGAAATTGAATACAAACCTGCTGGAAGCCACGCTGAACAGTTCAATCTGCTCCAAAGTTGTGTCGACAAACACATCTCTTGGAAGCCCTATCTTGCTGCACTCAGCTATTTGTTTGATCTACCGGCTCCTCAACTGCCCAATCAGTTCGAGGATCCAGTAGCGCGTCACCAACATGTGATCCACGCCATCACGCAGTGGATCACAAAACGCTCCTGCACGGAGCCCGTTCTCTACATAGTGGAGGATTATCAATGGATTGATGCATCAACTGCCGCATGGCTCAATGTGCTGAGAGATAGCCTGCAAGAAGGGCATCGGATCATGCTCGTGGTTACGCAGCGCCCACCGCTAGAACGCCAAGCCCTGTATGTATCTAACCATTTGCCATTCAACATAGAGCCACTCACCTTCAATGAGTGCCAACAATTGATCGCCGCCTTGTCCCCTCAAATACATGCAGATCACAGCTTGATGAGTTTGATTGCAGCTCGAGCTCAGGGCGTCCCTTTGTATCTCAAAGAGAGCATTCGCCTTTTTAATTCCGCAGACTATCAGCAGAAATTGCAAAGTTCGCGCCTGCTGGGAACCGGTATGCCTGTTCCAGACAGTCTTCAAGATTTGCTGATGCAGCGACTCGATCAGCTCGGCTCGGCCCGGCAATTGGCTCAACTTGGCAGCGTTTTAGGGCAACAATTCTCTTGGCAAACTCTCAAACTGGTTGCTGCAGAGTTGAACATCAGCAAGGATGTCAGTCTAGATTCAGAGGCGATTTGCCGCACGCTCGAACAGGAAAATGTGTGGATCGTGGAAGGTACGCTCGAAAATAGAAGTATTCAGTTTTCACATGCTCTTTTTCGGGATGCAGCTTACCAATCGATGTGGGAAACGGATCGCAAGCAGATTCATACTGCAGCAGCAGCGGTTTTACAGACTGCTTCGATGCTTGACTCAGAGAGCAGTGCAGCGCAACTCGGACGACACTTGGCAGCTTCTGGTGAAATTGAATTAGCGGTAGATCATTTACTTAAAACGGGAAAACAAAGCAAGAAAAAAGGCGCGCACAAAGTAGCCACGCAAACCATGGAAACAGCCTTGGAATTGCTTGGAGTGCTCAACCACACTAGCAGCACCCAGCGCCGAAAAATAGAAGCTCATCTTGCTTTGGCAGGACAAATTTTGATCACCGAAGGCTACGGATCAAGTGCAGTGAGCGATCAATATGGGAAAGCTTTGATCTTAAGCGAGTCAATCGGCGACGACAAAGCAGTTTTACGCGCTCAGCTAGGCTTGGAGTCGTTTCACTTCATGCGCGGTGATTTCATCACTGCACATCGCTTGATAGAGGCAGCATCCACGACTGCGAAGCGTGTTGATCATCCATTGTCTATATTGCAATGCGATTGGGCGCGTGCTAATTTGATGTTTTATGAGGGAAAACTGGCCGAATCAGCTGAACTCATGAAATCTTGCATTCAGTGGTGTGAGAGGCATGGTCTGGGGCATGACCTCATTCAAAATCCTCATGTCATGGCAACGCAGTATCGCGCCTTTTCGCTGCTGTGTTTAGGTCGTTCAGCAGATGCACAAGTGCTTGCATACGCAGGCTGTGAAATGGCCAAGCGCAGCAGCAACAGGCTAACTCGGCTGCAAGCGTTTGGTATTGCGGCCATGGTTGAATACGGTTGTGGCCGCTGGCAGCAAGCACTCCATCTCTCAGAGCAAGCCATTGGAAGCTGCCAACCTAACGAATACGCCTTATGGCTTGCGCATGCAGGTTTCATGCGCGGTGCAGCCTTAGCTCGACTGAGCTCTTTGTCTGTGGGCCTTGAAATCATGCGGACAAGCCATGCGCTTTGGGCGCTGCATGGAGGTAATCTGACGCGGACTTACTATTGGTCTTTAGAAGCTGAAATTCTCAAAGATTGCGGTGATCAAGCAGGGGCGCTGCAGACAATTGAGCAAGCGCTCGGACTGTTAGAGGTTATTTCAGAGCGCTATTTCTGTAGTGAAGTTAACCGTATAGCCGCATCTTTAAAGTTAGAGAAGGCCGCAACCGCCTCCATCAAATATGAGGCATATCAAAGCTTAAGAACGGCTCTGAAGGATGCGCAGGATCGCCAGTTGCATGGTTTGGCATTGCGACTTGCGATTGACCTATTTGAATACTCAGAGGTTTTTCAGCAAAGCAAGGCAGACACAGCATACAACTCAACCACTCAACTGCACTTGTGTCTTGATGCGGTGCAAGATAACGATAGATATTCAGATGTTGAACGAGCTAAATCGTGCCTGAAACGAAAATCAAGCGCAAATATCATTCGGATAGATCAGTATAAAAGAGCATAAACATGACCACGAAACCAAGCGTATTGAATTTTTATACCTATGAAGACCAGCAAGGTGTGGCGGCAGCTAATCGCCTTCTCTTTTCTTGGCTGTCGAATGACAGCTTGCGCCGTGATTTGTATGCTGATATGCGAGATAAAAAAGCCCCTCTCTTTTTTAGCAGCAATGCTTCAAAGCGCGACACGACCTATTCAGATGTTCGCGACTTCGATTGGATCGATGGCCCACGTGATTATTACCAGAAAGCTGTTTTACTAGCGCATCCCGAGCACGTCGAGCATGCGCTGACGTGCGCGAACGGATTAACACTAGGTGGAAACGAGCAAGCTCAAGTCGCTCAAGATTTGGATTATTCAAACAGCCCGTATCAGGGCTTAGGCGGCTTCTTCATGCTCGCGCTAGATACGCCGACTGAGCATGATTTTCAGCGTAATTTTGCATTGAATATGTTGCAGCAGATCACGCCTGTGCAATACGATGCGTTGGCTACTCTGGCCTTCAAAGGTGGTGCCTTGGTGCCACTCAAACAACACGAGTTCGATCTTGTGAAGATGGCTGAGGGGATTGCTGTCCGCTACGTACTGGGGATTTTTGGATTCGCTCAAAAAGACATTGCTTTGGTGCTGGATGCCACAAGAAAAGTAGGGCGCGGCTTGCAATACCAGATCATGGGAAGGCATTTCGTATTTGAACCCACAACAATGATCGACAGCCGTGCAGCGCTAGCCAAGCTATCGCAACGTGCGACAGAAATCATGCAGTATTACGTCGAAGGTGTTGTCTTATCCCGGTTAGAGCAGGATGAAAAAGAAGAAATAGATGAAGACATTGCTCGAATTGGAAATTATGAATTTCAAGTCGATGCCAATGGGAGAAAATCAAAATCCTTAGCCTCGTCGAATGGCTTTCTTCCCATCTTGCAAAGAATGGCTACAGAACAGGCTGAGCGAAATGCGACAGATCAATTCGGTTTGGTTGAAAAAGGATTGATTGCCGCCTCGCTCGTCGGCGGATCTGTCACCAACATTCAAAATTCTATCAATATTTGCATGGCAGAAATTTTCAAGCTTAAAGAGACTGATTTGATCTTGATAAGAAAAGATGCTGTTCATGAGCGTTTCCTCAATCCTGATGCTCAATGGCTGCCGCAGACCAGTAAAGTAATTGACTTGATGAAGGAGGCCATGCGGATCTCGCCTCCTGTCGTTTTTGTTCCAAGACGAACCAATAAAGAAGTCACTTTGAAGCCTGCGCCTAGCCGGTTGTGCAATGCAGGTGTCTCAGATCCAAGACAACATCGTGGTGAGATTGATAAAGATACTCTCGTTTTGGTTGCCTTGGCGGGTGCAACTTGCCCAAAGACTATCTCGTCTCCTCTCAACTCAGATGCATCATCTGGTTTTCGGTTGGACAGCAGTCTTGCTAGGACATCAAAAAATCTATTCAATTCAGAAAATAATACTACATGCCCTTTTTCGAAAACAATGGGCGGGCCTCCGCTGGCCACTTTTCTGCCGACTTTGCCGCCTCAAAGAGCCATCTACACACATTCATGCCCCGGTATGATGATGGCAATGCATGTGATTTCTTATACAACTCGCCAGCTCTTGGTGTTGCCCAGCCTTGCGCAGCAGATCAATTCCGATACCGGCAAGCCTTATGGCTTAGAAAAACGCTGGGGCTTTCAAGCCAGCTGGTATCCGTTGTCATACCAGCGCGAGCAATTGCTGGTTCAAACCCCGTTGCAAACCGTTTTACCAATCAGAGCCCCTGTTGATTTTCATTCGCAGGAGCTGAGGAAGGTGATTGGTTATGGTGCGCCATTCATAGAGAAGGTCTTGGCCGATTCAAAAATGGTGCATTTTGCATCGTTCATGTTCATTGAGAATGATTCCAAGCTTGTGTTGTTCACCATGTACGATGGTGATTTCGATACTTATATCGGGCATTTTGCCAAAGAGTTTGGTCATCTCTTTGATCGCTTTTTCTCTCACGTTTCCATCTCTCCACCGATGCCGATCCAAGAGCATCCATTTGAATTCGTACAGTATCTCAAGCAATTTCTCAATCCGCCGGTAGAAGGCTACTACTTCAGCGCTTATCCCGAAGCACCGACACATAAAATTACGCAACACTTCACCCGTCAATTTGATTTCAACGACATCCGGGGTGGGAAATGAAAGAGTCCGTCACGTATTTGGGCAAGGGTCGTAGCTTTCCAAATATTGACAAAGCCATTGACGACATTCAAAACATCGTGCGAACTGGTTATAAAAATTGTTCGCGTAGAACTTATCTGATGCGGCTTGGTTATGTTGAATCTACTGCTGCTGAATGTTTGAAATCTTTTACAGATAAGGGATTACTCCCACCGCCTAAATACAATGAACCAAGCTGTATAGAGAGAATCAACAAGCTAGTCAAACGGTTGAACGCTGAATGCTCATGCATTTATCTCGATATAGGGTTTACATTTTCAGGATTAGAAAAAAACAAGGTTCAATCAGATTTACTCGAAGTATTCCGCAGAAAATCACCCGCGTTTTACGACAACGCTTTTTCGCGCGCACAAAAGCATTTGGGCGATACCGGGCTATCTGCACCTCAACACTGGGACAAGCCCTATCAAGATCAAGACCCCGATGGTGGATTTGATATGGTGCTTATAGCGCACTTTCCGCACAACACGAATACCAAGCCGCCTACAGAGAATGATGATTTTGTACGCGAATTCGAGACACGCATGGCGCAAGAGCTATTGATGTTGCCATCTTGTGCAAACTTCAGCATGCCGATGACAGGCCAGTGGATTGAGGTATCTGTACCTCTTGAAGATGCAAGCATGGAGCATTTTGGTTATCGCGATGGGATAACTGCTCCAGTCTATGACAAAGCGCTTGTCGATACTCCCAAGATAAGAAAGCATGACGTCAACGGCTATCGCGGTGTTCACGAATTGGGAGAAATCCTCCTTGGACATGCGCGCAATGATCACGATAACCTTTATTCCCATCTCAATTTGACGCGAAAAGGAAATCCAGAGATCGCTCTGCAATCCACACCAGTTGAAGAACAAAAGAAAAAGTTTTTTCTCAATTCAAGTTTTGGCGTACTTCGCAAGATGGAGCAAAAAGTAGAGCTTTTTGAAAAATGGGTGGATGCGCAAGCCAAAGCCACCTTCCCGCAAGATGTTGGATTAGGCCTTCCCAGTGAACCAAGCGATGCTTATTACATCAGCAAAAAATGGATTCGATCAAAACTGATGGGCCGTACGCCTGAAGGTGTGATGCTTACGCCGCAAATTAACCTAAGAGACTTGGTGGGCGATGGCCCGAAAACAATAATTGGTGGCATCCTCTCAGACCCCGGATCAGAGGCAGGATTTAGTCGCAAAGGTGCGGATGGAGAGCCAACAACCGCAGCTGATTCACAAGGGAAAGCGTGTCCGTTTTCTAGCCACATCCGCAGAATGAATCCTCGCGATGATCCTGTGACTCCCTTTATCCACAGGCCGTTGATTCGCCGAGGAATGACTTATATCCAAGGGGACAAGAAGGGCCTGTCTGGTTTGTTCATCTGCGCTGATCTCGTTGAACAATTTGAGCATTTGGTCGGCGCTTGGGCCAACCATCGTGTCTTGGGCATACCCGATGACTCCACTTGCAGGGATCCCATCATCGGAAATCATGAGCCGCAAAATAATCGGCTTTATTTGAATTCTCAGGATAATGGAGAAGTAGGCAACAGTGTCCGTTTTGACGAACCCTTCGTCATTACACGAGGTTGTGCCTATATTTGGTTTCCAGCCAAATCGACACTTACTAGCCTCGATCAATACACATCAAAAGCTAAGTCATGAAAGTGGATGAAACGCAGCCTAAGAAAAGGACGCTAGAGCCACTGGATTCACTCAATCAACCGCCACCAGATAGATTTTGCGATGTGGTGCTGGATGGCGGGGTGATTAATGGCGTGGTCTATCCGGGGTTTCTTGTTGAGTTGGCTCGTCAATTTAGATTCCGCTCTTTGGGTGGTACCTCCGTTGGTGCGATTGCGGCCTCCTTAGCTGCAGCTTGCGAATACAACAGACGCTTTGGCAGTGACAATGGTTTCAACGAAGGCTTGGCAAAGATGCCTGACGAGCTGGCTGACTGGATTGACGAACCTAATCAAATCACTCGAATTCGTAGCCTATTTCAGCCACATCGTGATGTTCAGCCGCTTTTTGATTGCTTTGTTGATCTCTTGGGAAAACGTACAGAGCGCGTGAATAAAGTGGCTAAGGAAGAACGAGAAGCACAGCCAGATTCTGTGCTTTACGAAGCGCCAGAGCCCTCCAAGTCAAGCATGCGACTGATCTACGATATTTGGAGCAAAATCGTTACTCATTTAGGCGCTGGCTGGCGCGGCTTGCTCTGGTGGAGTTTGGCCGCGCTCGATGCTTCTCTCATTATTGTACTTGACTCCTTTTGGTTTGCGACAGTGGCAAGTCCAGCAAATTGGTTTGTCATGGCTTTCTTATGGGCTGTGTTCTTTTTAAGCGGAACACTGATCTTGCACCCACTTTGGAAGCTCATACAACAAGCGACTACTCTGATGAAGCTGCCTGGCTCAGGCGCATGCACAGGTATGCGAGCATCCAAGTCCAATACCCAGGGATTATCCGAATGGTTGTATGAGGGCGTACAAAAATCTGCCAATCTTCCCTCTCACAGGCCGTTAACTTTTGGCGATCTTTGGAAAGCGCCTGGAGGACCTTCTGGCGCTTCAGGCGAAAAGGACCATCGGTCCATTGATCTGAGAATGATTACCACCTGCCTGAGCCATGGGCGTATCTATGAATTGCCTTTGGCTGCTGACGATCCTGTATTGATGTTCAAATTATCGGAGTTGAAACGTTTTTTCCCCGACCCAGTTATCGCTCATTTGCGACAGGTCAGTAAGCCCCTAAGATTTGAAACTTGTGCAGTGCTACAGCGTAAGTTTTACGAGCGATCTATCGTAATTTCAGAAATGGATGCCGAAGGCGAACTAATACTGGATCGTTTGAATAAGTTGAGTGAACGGATCGATACCATTTTTAAGACACCGGAGGATGCAGTCAACGGATTGGATGATCCTGATATCCGTGAGCTACCCACGGCAGATTTACCGATTGTGGTTGCGGCTCGCCTAAGCATGTCGTGCCCGATTCTCTTTCAGAATATTCCATTGATTGGCTTCAATCTGGATTCGAACGCAGAGGATATCGATTTTGTACGCTTGTGGTTCTCTGACGGTGGTATTGGAAGTAATTTTCCTATTCATTTGTTTGACAAGCCTATTCCTCGTTGGCCTACTTTTGGATTGAAAATACTAGATGAACCGCCGAGAAAAATATCGAAAGGTAAGCCACTCACATCGTATATCCCCTACCATCATCTAGATGGCTCTGATGACAATTTGTTGTTTCCGCGTGATCGTGGAGCTTTCACGAATCTTAGTGGGATGCCAAATGTTGCGAGCTTTGTAAAGTATCTTTTCAGCATTTACACCAGCGCAAAAGATGGGCACGATCAATCTTATTTACGTATGCCGGAGGTGCGTAATCGCGTGGTTCGTGTCTATCTTAATAATCGTGCAGGCAACATGCTCAATTTAATGATTGAGCCTGAGAAAATAACTTCTTTAGCGTTTGATGTGGGCGTTCGGGGAGGACGCAATGCAACATCGGCCTACTTGGCTGAATTAGAAAATCCCAAGTTAGCTAAATGGGTCAATACTTGGCAGGATCACCGCTGGGTTCGTTTTAATATGCTTACCCATGGTTTGCGTAGCTACCTTAAGGGCTTTTCACAAGCTGTTCAGCAACAAGGGCTGCCCGAGACGCGCAATCGCAACAGTTTGATTGATCAAATTTCTCAAGCCACCAAGGAGGCGCCTTTGCGATCCAGAGCAACGCCGGGTGACGAGGTAGAGTTGACGCAAGATCAATCAGATCAGCTTTTAGAGATTGTTAAAGCGATCAGCAACTTGGAGCATCAGCTGCGCGACTTAGATATGCCACAACCCTACAAACCTGAACCGATGCCAGCGCTTCGTTTTAAACCTCGTTATTGATTCACTCGTCAAGTAGGATCTCTTGACTATGTTGGATCTGCGGGTGCTTTTGCGGAAATCTAGGCAATTGCTAGAACTACCAATTCACAGGTAAATTTTTGGCCATCCATATCGTCCGCACCTCCATCGCCAGATACCCGCCTTTTTCTAAATCCCGCAATATTTTGCTCACCATCTCTCTGCTCGTACCAATCCGTAGCGCGAGAGATGCATGCGTCGTCCCGGCTTTGATTTTTCTGTGGCCGTTGTCATCGGTCTCGCCTGCGAGTTCTTCTAAGACTTCTCTTAATCTGCCGTAGGCATCTTTCAAGGCCATGCTGCGGACGGTGTCTGTGGCGGATCGGGCTCTGGCGATGATTTTGGTGATGAGCTCGAAAGCGAGCTCGGGGTTTTTGGCGAGATCGGCTTTGACGCGCTCTCGGGTGATGACGGTGCATCGGCAGGCTGTGCTGGCTTCGATGCTGGCGGAGCGCGGGCCGCCGTCTAGGCTCATTTCGCCGAAATAGCTGGGTGCTTCGATCTGCCCGTAGGTGACTTCGCGGCCTTGGGTATCTTGGCCGTAGACGCGCACGCTGCCCTCCAAGAGGATGAAAACGGTGTCGCCGCTGTCGCCTTCGCTGATGATGATGCTTTTCTTTTTGTAGCTGCGCTGCACGCCGGCTTGGGCTAATTTTTCTATTGAGGCGGGCAGAGCGATGGGCTTGGGGCTTGGCATGCGCCGATTATGGCGCGGGATGACTTTAAAAACAGTCAGCTTTTATGCAAACGCACCGGGCATGACGGCGGCCATGAGCGGCGGCAGCAGCGCCAAGCGTTTGACGACTTCGCGGATGCCGTGGCTGTGGGTTTTTTGGCAAATGCTGCGGATGTGTGTGCGTACAGTGGCCTCGCCGACGCGCAGTTGCTTGGCCATCTCAGGCGCGGTGTGACCAACGCAAATCAGGCTCAGGATTTGCTCTTCGGAGCGGGTGAGCTGGTAGGCGCGGGAGAAGAAGCTCATCATGAGGGTTTCGCACATACCTGTGCGCGAGAAAATGAGGGCGATGCGGCTGGAGGATGCGGGAGCGGCGCTTGGTGCATTTGTTGGATGAGCAGGGCTAGCGGCATAGCGCTCTTGCCGATCCAGCGGCACGACGGCTACCGTGCTTTGCGCGGCAGCGCCCAAGGTAAGCATGCTGCGCTTGCCTTGCAGGGCTTTGGCCAGCGCTTCGAGCAGGGCGGGTGCATCGGCAGATTGGGCGGCTTGCAGGCTATGGCCCTCCTCTTTGAGCAAGTGCCCACCCTGCAAGATCATCTGGCCGGCCAAATTGCAATGCTGCACCTGGCCACGCCCGTCTACGATGATCACGCCGCAGGCGATTTCATCGAGCGCATGGGCCAGAAGTTGCCCAGATTCGCTGGAGAGCGCGAGCGCGGGGCGCTGGCCGATGTAGCCTTGCTGATGCGCTAGGCTGCTGTGGGGCGTGGAAGTGTGTGTTTTGTTCATGGCAGGTCACCTGTTCTGATGAGATGCCTGAAGTGTGAATTTTTGCGCTGCGCTCAGGTGGGCAATAGTTGCACGGAAATTGTGAAATAGTTGCCAAGTTTGATTGGCTGCTGCCCTTCGACCCTTCGACAAGCTCAGGACAGGCCTAGCTCAGTGCGAACGGAAAAAATGAGCGATCACGATCTGGTGCGCGTCCGTGCCAGCGGGGGATTTCTAGCAAAGTAGCGTAGCAGGCCGCGCATGATGCCGTCTGCGAGTTGGTCTTGGTAGGCTTCGTCGCGCAGTTTTTGCTCTTCTTCGGGGTTGCTGATGAAGGCGGTTTCGATCAAGACACTGGGGATATCGGGCGCTTTGAGCACGGCGAAGCCGGCTTGCTCTACGCGCGGTTTGTGCAGCTTGGCGAAGCTGCCGATTTCTCCGAGCACAGTGGAGCCGAGCTTTAGGCTGTCGTTGATCTGCTGGGTGGTGCTCATGTCGAGCAGGGCGCGCTGCAACTGTGCGTCTTTGGTTTGCACACTGATGCCGCCCACGGCATCCGCGCTGTTTTCTTTCTGAGCCATGTAGCGGGCGGAGGCGCTGGATGCGCCTCTTTCGCTGAGAGCGAAGACGCTGGCACCGCGTGCGGTGGGCGTGGTGTAGGCATCGGCATGGATGCTGATGAACAAATCAGCCTGTACGCGCTGCGCCTTTTGCACGCGAATATGCAATGGCACGAAGAAATCGCCATCACGGGTGAGGAAGGCGCGCATCGGGCTGCCTTTAAGAGAGGTGGCATTGATGCGCTCACGCAGTTTTTTGGCGATGGAGAGCACGATGTCTTTCTCTTTCGTGCCTGCTGGGCCAATCGCGCCGGGGTCTTCGCCGCCGTGGCCGGGATCGAGCGCGATGATGATGAGGCGGTCTGTGGCAGCTGCTGGAGCTGAATTTTTAGAGGGATTCTGGGCGTTACCCGTTATAAAATCTGCGCGAGGTGCTATTGTTTTAGTAGCAATAGGCGAAGCGCTGGAGGTGGCCGTGGGCACTGGATTTCGGCCTGATTGCTGGCTAATGAGATCGCCAAGTGGATCTGGGCGCGCTGCGCTGGCGGCGGCGGCGGGTTTGTCTGCTGCCGCTGATAAAGAGCTATTCTTGGCGCGCTCCTTCTCGGCGAGCAAGGCTAAAAGCGGATCAACCGCTTCAGTAGGATAAAAATCAAACACCAGCCGATGCTGGTAAGCAGCGATCGGCGGCAGATTAAATACTTGGGGCAGGGCGCTCTGCTTCAAATCAATCACCAGCCGAATCACGCCCGGTGCATTCCTCCCCACGCGAATGCCGCTGATGAAAGGATCGTCACTCTTCACACTGCCCACCAGCTCGCGCAGCTGAGGCGAGAGTTCAATGCCTTCAATATCCACCGCCAAACGCGGCGGGCTACTCACGAAGAATTGCTTGGCGTTCAACAGCCCATCGCTTTCAATCGTGACCCGTGTGTAATCTTGCGCAGGCCACACTCGAACTCCTAAAATCGTAGCACCCCACGCAATCTCTGTAACGCCTAGAAGCAGAACTAGGCTGCCAAATTGCAGCGCATCACGGCGCGAGGAATCGAAGCTCATGCGATCAACTCCTTGCCAAGCTTTGTGAAGGCCTGCACGCTGACACTTCGTGAATCATCGCCATTTGCCGTGATGTGTAAAGCCAAATCAGGCAAAGGCATCGCGCCTTGCGCGTTTTCCGGCCATTCCACCAGTTTCAACCCGGTGCTGGCCAGCAAGTCGCGAAAACCAGCTTCTTCAAACTCGCGTGAATCGGCAAATCGATACAGATCGAAGTGCCAAATGTTCAACTCGCCAAAGGGCGTTTGCGCTGTGTGCGGCTCAACCACAGCATAACTCGGGCTTTTGATACGCCCTTGCACACCCAGCGCGCGCAGCAGATGCCGCACAAACGTCGTTTTACCAGCACCTAAATCGCCATGCAGCTCGATCAAAGCCTGATGCAAGGCGGGGCGGGCAGCCAAGCGCTCCGCAAAGCCCTGCGTGGCAGCTTCATCGGGCCAAACAAGAGTTTCTACAATCAAAGGGTGCTGACCACTCAAACCAAAATCCATCCTGAAGAATTCATGAACAAACTGCGCTTATGGGGCGCAGAGTTGGGATTGTCTCAAATTGGCGTGGCTGGTGTGGATTTGAGCGATGCAGAACCAGAGTTACAAGCATGGCTAGCGGCCGGTTTTCATGGCGAAATGCATTACATGGAAGCGCATGGCATGAAGCGCGCCCGTCCTGCCGAGCTTGTACCCGGCACAGTGAGCGTGATCACGGCGCGGTTGGATTATTTGCCTGCATCGCAGGGGGAACATTGGCAGGCCATAGAGTTTTCAAGGCTTGAGAAGCCGGGCGAAGGCATTGTCTCAGTCTACGCGCGAGGGCGTGATTATCACAAAGTGTTGCGTAGCCGTTTGCAAAAGCTCGCAGACAAAATCACGCAAGAGATTGGCGAATTTGGCTACCGCGCCTTTACCGATTCAGCGCCGATCTTAGAAGCTGCGCTTGCGACGCGCAGCGGCATCGGCTGGCGCGGCAAACACACGCTCGTGCTCTCGCGCGAAGGCGGCAGCATGTTTTTCCTAGGCGAAATCTTTGTAGACTTTACTTTGCCCACTACCGAGCCCGCATCAGCCCACTGCGGCAGTTGCACCAGTTGCATCGATGTTTGCCCCACAAAAGCTATTTTGGCACCCTATCTCTTAGATGCGAGGCGCTGCATTTCTTACCTCACAATCGAGCACAGCGGCCCTATCCCGTTGGAGCTTCGCCCCCTGATCGGCAACCGTATCTACGGCTGCGACGACTGCCAACTCATCTGCCCTTGGAACAAATTCGCTCAACGCAGCGCATTGCCTGATTTTGATGAGCGCGCCGGCCTCTCAGGCCAGCAATTAGTGACGCTTTTCAAATGGAGCGAAGAAGATTTTCTGCGCTACACAGAAGGCAGCGCGATTCGCAGGATTGGGCATGAGAAATGGCAGCGCAACATCGCGGTGGCGATGGGGAATGCCTTGCGAAATCCCTCGCTTGTATGCGCTGATCGAGCAGCAATCGTAGAAATTTTAGGCAACAAAAAGCCCAGTGTCAGCGCTCTTGTGTTGGAGCACATCGACTGGGCATTGCTGGTTGCCTGAGGGAAAACACCAATTTTCTCACCCTTAGCGTCCGAAAATTGGTGTTCGGTTTCTTACTCCACCTTAGCCTTATCCCGCAAACCCTTCTGGAAGGCCTGCATTTTCTGCTGCGCCAATTGTTGGGTAATTTGTGGTTTGACTTGATCCATTGGAGGCAATTGCGTTTCGCGCACGTCGTCAACGCGGATGATGTGGAAGCCGAATTGGCTTTTCACAGGCGTATCAACCATCTTGCCTTTGGCCAGCTTCACCATGGCTTCGGAGAACTCTTTCACGTAGCTGCCGGGTGCTGCCCAATCCAGATCGCCGCCATTAGCGCCTGAGCCTGGATCTTTGGAGTTTTTCTTGGCGATGTCTTCAAACTTACCGCCTTTTTTGATGTCTGCAATCAGCTTGACAGCATCGGCTTCTTTTTCCACCAAGATGTGACGAGCGCGATACTCTTTGCCGCCGTTGGCAGCGGCGAATTTGTCGTATTCAGCTTTGATATCTGCATCAGACACAGGGTTTTTCTTCTGGAAGTCTGCCATCAGCCCGTTGATGAGCAACTGTTGGCGGGCAATTTCCATTTGGGTACGGAAGTCTTCGGTGGCGTCAAGTCCCATTTTTTGGGCTTCTTGCATAAAGACCTCGCGAGAAATCACGGCTTCTTTCGCCTGAGCCTGAATTTCTGGCGTGACAGCCCGCCCACCTAACTGCGAGTTGAATTGCTTGAGCAATTCATCCACTCGACTGCTAGGAACAGGCTTGCCATTAACAATAGCCACGTTTTGCGCAAATGCTGCGCCAGACAGACCGATCATGAGGCTCAGAGCCAATACGGACAACTTCAATTTCATCTTCATTTCCTATCAAAATTTACTTCACGACTTCAATGGCCAAGGCATGCAAACCTCGCTCCAAAAAACCTTGACATGCATCATACACAAGCCGATGCGCCTGCACGCGGGACTTTTCCACGAAGTGTGGCGAAGCAATGCGAACACGAAGATGCGTTCCTACGCCAGTTCCATCGGGGTTGCCCATGTGCCCAGCATGGGCGGCAGACTCATCCAACACTTCGAGTTGGGTGGTCTGTAATTGTTCCTGCAAATGGCGCTGTACTTCTTGAGCTGTGGCGATCATTCTTCTTCCTTGGGCAAATGCTTGGCAATGTAAAAACCTTGCGCTACCAAAAACACAATTGGAAAGGCATAACCCCAGAGCTTGAAATTCACCCACTGATCGGTGGTGTAGAAATAGGCAACGAGGGCATTTAACGCAGCCATAAAAAAGGTGTAAGCCACCCAAGCCACGGTGAGATTGCGCCACACCTGCTCAGGCAATACCAATGCATTGCCCAACATCATGCGCAGGAAATTCTTGCGAAAACCCCACAGGCCAATTGCCAAAGCCAGCCCCATGGCGGTGTAAAGCATGGTGGGCTTGATTTTGATGAAGCGCTCGTCGTGCAGCAGCAGCGTGAGCGCGCCAAAGCCGAGCACCAAGCCGAGCGTGACTTTGTGAATCATCTGCAAGCGCCCATCGAGCTTGTACAAAATAGACATTTGTACGATGGTGGCCACCATGATCACGCCCGTGGCCACATAAATGTCGTACATCTTGTAGGCACCGAAGAAAAGAAGAATCGGCAGAAAATCGAGAAGTTGCTTCATTTTTAGGTCAAATAGGCCAGTAGCCGTTATAAATCGTGCGTGGTGTGCTATCAATTTTATACTAAGGTCGGCTTCTACTTCAGGCTGCTTTGAAATCCAGCGAGGCGGAATTCATGCAGTAGCGCAAGCCGGTGGGCGCGGGGCCGTCGGCGAACACATGACCCATGTGTGCGCCACAATCAGCGCAATGCACTTCGGTGCGCTTCATGAACAAAATACCATCGACCTTCTCGCCGACTGCGTCTTTGGACAGTGGTTGAAAGAATGAAGGCCAGCCGGTGCCACTGTCGAATTTGGTGCTTGAATCGAAGAGCGGTTTGCCGCAGCAAACGCAGGTGTAGGTGCCGGCTTGCTTGTTGTCGGCGTATTTGCCAGTGAACGCTCTTTCTGTGGCTTCATGTCTTGTGACATCGAAGGCCAAGGGCTCAGCGCCTTTTTCTTTGAGCAGAGTGCGCCATTGGTCGTCGGATTTTTGGATTTTGTAGGTGGTCATGTGGAGTTACCTAGTTTCAGGCCTTAAGAAGAACAAGAGATCTCAATCGTAGAGGCCCATTCTGGCGGGAAAGTTGCGTACTGCTCCATGCCAGCCAGCTCATTAAATGGTGATTCCAGCAGCTTTTGCAAGCGCTTTAGCTCGCTGAAGTCTTTCAGTTTTGCCGTCCGAATGGCCTGCTCGCCCAGATGGTTGCGCAGCACATACGCAGGGTTGGTTTTGAGCATCAAATCAGCATCTACCCTGCAAGGAATCTTCGCAGAGTGCTCTTGAAATGATAGTAGCCAAGCATCAAAAGCTTCGCGATCTAGAAACATATCGCGCACTGGGTCAAATTGCAGGGATGCCGTTGCATGGCTCAAACGCCGCCAGAAGATCGTGTAATCCACTTTATCTTTAGCCAGCAGCTTCAAAATGCCTTCAACCACCGCTTTCGAGCTTTCGGTAACAGCCGCCTCAGGCAGCCCGAGCTTAGCGCTCATGCGCTTGTGCAGCTCCGCTGGGAAGAGGGTTTTGTAAGGCTCCAGCGCGGCCACAGCCAGATCTGGCTCGCCGTCGGGGGAAATCAGCGGCAAAAGGGCTTGGCCCAAGCAGAAGAGATTCCAGTAAGCGATATTGGGCTGCTTGTTGTAAGCGTAGCGGCCTCTGTCATCCGAGTGGTTGCAAATGTGGTTCGGATCAAAAGCATCGAGAAACTGAAAAGGCCCGTAATCCATGGTGAGGCCGAGGATGCTCATGTTATCGGTGTTCATGACGCCATGGCAAAAGCCCACGGCTTGCCATTGGGCGATCATCTTCGCAGTGCGCTCGCCCACGGCTTCCAAAAGGGCGGCATACGGGTTGGCTGCATCCTTGCAAGCCGGGTAAAAGCGCTCAATCACGTAATCGGCGAGCTTCTTAAGCTCTTCCGTCATCCCGTTATAAGCAAAATGCTCAAAATGCCCAAAGCGAATGAAGCTGGGTGCCACACGGGTCACCACGGCCGCCGTCTCGATCTCCTCGCGGCGAATCGGCGCATCCGAGCCCGTCACGCACAGCGCCCGAGTGGTGGCAATGCCCAGGCCATGCATCGCCTCTGAGCAAAGAAACTCGCGGATCGAGCTGCGCAGCACCGCCCGCCCATCGCCCCCGCGCGAGTAAGGCGTGCGCCCCGCGCCCTTGAGCTGAATCTCCTGCAGCTGGTTTTGCGCATCACGCAGCTCACCAAGCAGCAAAGCCCGCCCATCGCCAAGCTGCCCCGCCCACTGCCCAAACTGATGCCCGCTGTAAACGGAAGCCAGCGGCTGGCTACCGGGGAACAGGGCGTTGCCCGTCAAAGCCTGTAAAGCCTCATCGCTCTCCAGCCAGTTGTCTTCTAAACCCAGCGCCTTGGCCACCGACTGGCTTTGCCCGACGATATAAGGGGAGGGCAGAGGCTGAGCGTTTAAGTGGGTGTAAAAGCTGCCGCCGAGTTGAGCGAAGCTTTGATGATCTTTTGAAAAGTACATACCCATATTGTCCCAGACAGGCTTGGGTCTGGCTTGAATGCTTTAGAAGGCCATTTTCATTAGCGATTTAGGCCTTAAGCCGTTATAAAATATACGCAAGTCGCTATCAAAATAATAGCTTGGGAAATCTCGCTATATATGGTTTTTAGCCGACAGGATTCAACCGTGTTGGTTGATCACACCATGGGCTCTTGCTGTGTCGTGCAGTGAATGCCGCCGCCGCCCGCTGCAATGCCATCAATATTGAGCTGAACGACTTTGCGCTCTGGAAAGAGCCGCTGCAAGGTTTGCTTTGCAGCTAAATCGGTTTTTGAATCGCCAAATTCAGGCGCGATCACTGCGCCATTGCACACATAAAAATTGATGTACCCGCCGGCAAATTCATCATTTTCAAACTTCTTGCGTACCTTGGAGGGGGCCTCCAGCACAGCCACTTCCAGCTTGCGCCCCTGCGCATCCGTCGCAGCACGCAATATTTCCAAATGCTTCTTAGTAACTAAATGGTCATAGGATGCAGGATCAGGATCAAACCCGGCCACCACAACCCCAGGGTTGGCAAAACGAGCGTAAAAATCGGTATGGCCGTCGGTGATGTCCTTTCCCTTGATCCCGGGAAGCCAAATGATCTTGTCAAGGCCCAACAGTTGCTTCAATTGATCTTCGCAGGCCGGTTTGCTGACGCCAGGGTTGCGGTTCGCGTTGAGTACGCAACTCTCGGTGATGATCGCTGTGCCATGCCCGTCCACCTCGATGCCTCCACCTTCCAAAATCAATTGGGATGGAATGCGCTGCGCGCCTACTTTCTTCGTCACAAAACCAGCGACTTTTGCATCACGATCAAAATCTTGCTTCTTACCCCAGCCATTGAAATTGAAGTCTACCCCCGCTTTCTTGCCGCTTTCAGTCACCACGAAGACCGGGCCGCTATCTCTGATCCACAGATCATCCAACGGGCAAACCATCAGCTCAACTGAATTGCCCACCAGTTTGCGCGCGGTGGCCTGATCTTGCTGGTTGACCAGCATCGTGACGGGCTCAAAGGCGGCGATCGTGCGAGCGATCAAGGCAAGGTTTCGCTGCACTTCGGGCAAAAGCTTGGCTCCCCAAACCTGCTGATTGGCACCAAAAGCCATCCAAGTGCGCTTGTGCAGCTCGCTTTCATCAGGCATGAACCAAGTGTTTTTATCGGTCTTCACCGCAAAGGCTTGGCCAACGAAAGCAGGAAGCGCTATCGCTGAAACGATTCCCAATGAATTGATAAAGCTGCGCCGATTTGGCATGGTTTTCGTCTCCAAGATCAAGCACGGATGCTCAATTATCTACGCCAAGCGCAACGCCACATAGCGCCAATTGGCAACAGGGTCACACTAGGGCAATTGCGCATCATTGGGATGAGGTTTTTGCCCGATACTCAAGCTCATATTTCAGGAGTCTCCCATGCTTGGTTTGATGCAATCGCAGCCCCTATTGATTTCGAGTTTGATTGAGTTTGCCGACCGCCACCATTCTGATGGCGAAATCGTCTCGCGCAGGGTGGAAGGTGATATCCATCGCTACACCTGGGCGGATGTGGCCAAGCGTTCGCGCCAGGTGGCCAACGCACTCGATGGCATGAATTTGGCGTTTTCAGACCGGGTGGCTACGTTGGCTTGGAACGGCTATCGGCATTTGGAGCTGTATTTCGGCGTCAGTGGCTCTGGCAAGGTGCTGCACACGATCAATCCGCGCTTGCATCCGGATCAGGTGGCTTGGATTGCCAACCATGCCGAGGATCAGGTGCTCTGCTTTGACATGAGCTTTTTGCCGATTGTGCAGGCCGTGCATGCGCGCTGCACCACCATTAAGCAGTTTGTGGCGCTGTGTGATGCGGACAAGTTGCCAGCGGACAGCGGCATTCCCAATCTGATCAGCTACGAAGCTTGGATTGCCAAGCAGCCCACCGCGTATGACTGGCCCCAGTTTGACGAAAACAGCGCTTCCAGCATGTGCTACACCAGCGGCACCACCGGCAATCCCAAGGCCGCGCTGTATTCCCATCGCTCCACCACTTTGCATGCCTATGCCGCAGCGTTGCCGGATGTGATGGGCTTAAGCGCTCGGGATTCTGTGCTACCCGTTGTACCGATGTTTCACGTTAACGCTTGGGGCATCCCGTACAGCGCGGCGCTCACAGGCTGCAAGCTGGTGTTTCCCGGCCCGGCGATGGATGGCAAATCCATTTATGACCTGATCGAAAACGAGAAGGTGAGTTATGCTGCGGGCGTGCCCACTGTGTGGCAGATGATGCTCGGGCATATGAAGCCTGCGGGCTTGAAATTCTCCACGCTCAAGCGCACGGTGATCGGCGGCAGCGCTTGCCCGCCCGCGATGATTCATGCCTTTCAAGAAGACTTTGGCGTGGAGGTCCTGCACGCTTGGGGTATGACGGAGATGTCGCCCTTGGGGACGCTCAACACGCTGAAGAACAATCAGTTGAGATTGCCAGCAGACGAGCAAATGAAGATTCGTCTCAAGCAAGGCCGCGCGATTTACGGCGTCGACATGAAAATTGTGGATGCCGAGGGCAGTGAGCTGCCGTGGGATGGCAAGAGCTATGGCGATTTGTTGGTCAAAGGCCCATGGATCGTGAAGGAATATTTCAAAGGCGAGGGCGGTGATCCTCTGGTGGACGGCTGGTTTCCCACCGGTGATGTGGCCACGATTGATGCCAATGGCTTCATGCAAATCACCGATCGCAGCAAAGACGTGATCAAGAGCGGCGGCGAATGGATCAGCTCGATTGACGTAGAAAACATCGCGATGGCGCACCCCGCCATTGCAATGGCTGCTTGCGTGGGCATGCCGCATCCTAAATGGGACGAGCGCCCGATCATCGCCGTCGTGAAAAAGCCGGGGATGGAGGTGTCGGTGGCCGAATTGCTGAAGTTCTATGAAGGCAAGACCGCCAAGTGGCAGATCCCAGACGATGTGGTGTTTGTTGAGGCGATTCCGCTGGGCGCCACCGGCAAGATGCAGAAAATGAAGTTGCGCGAGCAGCTCAAAGATTACAAACTGCCGAGTGCCTGAACCACACGCTCACCTTGCTTTGCAGCACTAGTCGCCCATGTGATAGCCGCCTTGATTCTGTGGGCATGCATGCGGGCAATCCCCTAGCGTTATTCCTCTTCTCGTCCGTTAACCTCTCACCATTGTTTTACTTGGAGACTCTCATGACCTTTGCCGTTCGTCAACTTACCTTTGCCGCACTTTTGACTTGTGCATTTGCGGCGCATGCCCAAGCGCCTGCTGCAAAACCGGCTGCAATGCCTGCTAAACCTGCCGCTGCGGCTGCCAAAGCAGCACCTGGCCCATTGGCCGGGCAAACAGTGAAGATTGCCCTGATTGATCCACAGAGCGGCTTGATGGGCCCTGTGGGATTGAATCAATTGAAGTCCTTTCAGTTTTTCGCAGAAAAATTCAGCGCCAACAATCCCGCTGGCGTGAAGTTTGAGCTCGTGGGCTTTGACAACAAGCTCAGCCCCGCAGAAAGCTTGAACGCGCTCAAAGCGGCTATGGATCAGGGTATTCGCTATATCGCCCAAGGCAACGGTTCTTCCGTGGCTGGTGCGTTAATCGAAGCTGTGGCTCGCCACAATGAGCGCAATCCCGGTAAAGAAGTTCTCTACCTCAACTACGCGGCTGTTGATCCTGATTTCACCAATAGCAAATGCAGCTTCTGGCATTTCCGTTTTGAAGCAGACACCTCCATGAAGATGGAAGCTTTGGCAGAGCATGCCAAGTCGGACCCAAGTATCAAAAACATCTATTTGCTCAATCAAAACTACTCCCACGGTCACCAGGTTGCTAAGTTCGCCAAAGACGTCTTTGCTCGTAAGCGCCCAGATATCAAGTTTGTTGGCGAAGATTTGCACCCCTTGGCGCAAGTTCGTGACTTTGCTCCCTACATCGCAAAGATCAAGGCCTCTGGCGCTGATACCGTGATCACTGGCAACTGGGGCTCTGACCTCGCATTGCTCGTTAAAGCGGCCAACGAAGGCGGCTACACCGGCAAGTTTTTGACCTACTACACTGGCGTGACCGGTACACCCACCGCGTTGGGCAGCTCGATGGAAGGCCGCGTCAAGCAGGTCGCCATCACGCATTACAACTTCCCTGGCGTCATGGGCCAATGGACGAAGGAATTTAAGGCGAAGTTCAAGGATGACATGTACACGGGGCAGATTCCTACCGTGTACACAGCTTTGGCGACTGCCATGGCGCAAGCCAAGTCCACCGACCCAGTCAAGGTGGCTACGGCCTTATCTGGTCTGAAGTTCAATAACTGGAACGGTGAAGTGGAAATGCGCAAAACCGACCACCAGTTGCAGCAGCCTTTGCAAATCACGGTCTGGCAAAAAGCCGGTGGCAAGTTCCCTGAGTTTGCTGAGCAAACCAATATGACCTTGGCTCCGATTCAAGACTTCCCTGCATATATCGCGAGCACGCCAACCAGCTGCCAGATGAAGCGTCCTTGATATGCGTTGACGTAATGACTTCGCAGCCTTGCTGCGAAGTCATTTTTGTTTGTGAGTCGTTAAAAAACCTTTGATAACAAAGCACACACCATGGAATTCTTCATCATCTCCATGCTCAATGGCTTGAGTTACGGATTGCTGCTGTTCTTGCTCAGTTCCGGCCTCACGCTGATTTTCAGCATGATGGGCGTGCTCAATTTTGCGCACGCGTCGTTTTACATGGTGGGCGCTTATGTCGGCTACACCGTCTCTGGGATTGTGGGCTTTTGGCTGGCCTTGATCATTGCGCCTTTGGTTGTAGGCGCGATGGGCGCTTTGTTTGAAAAGTATGCCTTGCGCCGCGTGCATCACTTCGGCCATGTCCCTGAGCTACTGATTACCTTTGGTCTGTCGTACATCATGCTAGAGCTGGTTCAGTTGGTTTGGGGACGTTCGGCGGTGAACTTCAGCCCACCGGAAGAGCTGAAAGGCCCGATGTTCACGCTGATTAACCATGCCAAAGACGGCTTGAGTTTCGTGTGGGGGCGCGCCGCACCTGAGCTGTGCACAGCTGCGGACGCATCGGTTCGCGTGGTGTGTTCCTTGTTCCCAGCGACGCGTGGCTTCATGATGCTCACTGCGCTGGTGATGTTGGTAGCGGTCTGGCTCTTGCTCACGCGCACTCGAATTGGAATGGTCATTCAAGCTTCGCTCACGCATCCTCAGACGGTCGAAGCCCTCGGTCATAACGTGCCACGCGTGTTAATGATGGTTTTTGGCGCTGGGGCGGCTTTGGCGGGTCTGGCTGGTGTGATCGGCGGCAGCACCTTTGTGACTGAACCGGCCATGGCAGCCGCTGTGGGTTCAGTGATTTTCGTGGTGGTGGTGGTGGGCGGCATGGGCTCGCTCTCAGGCGCGTTTTTAGCGTCCGTTCTGATCGGCGTCATTCAAACATTTGCTGTGGCTTTTGATACCTCATTCATCACGGTCGCCCAAGACATGGGCTTGCAATTGTCCGAAGCGACCAAGAACAACTCTCTGCTCAAACTCACCATTTCGCAGGTTGCTCCCATCTTGCCGTACCTGTTCTTGGTGTTGATCTTGATCTTCCGACCCAAAGGTCTGCTTGGCACGAGGGAGGGCTGATCATGAGCAAAGCTTTTTACGAATTTAAACCCCTCAATATCGGGCGCATTCTGGTCTGGGGCTTGTTTGCCTTGGTGATGATTGTTGCGCCTCAAATCTTTACCAGCGGCCTGAGCATCACGATGCTGGCACAAATGGGTATTGCCATCATCGCGTGTTTGTCCTTCAACATGCTGCTCGGGCAAGGCGGCATGCTCAGCTTCGGGCATGCGGTCTATACCGGCTTGGGCTCCTATGTGGCGATCCATGCCCTGAACATGGCTTCTGGCGGCACCATGCCCATTCCAGTGAGCTTGATCCCCATCATTGGTGGCTTGGCGGGCGTGTTTTTTGCAGTTTTGTTTGGCTACGTCACCACCAAAAAAGCTGGTACGCCGTTTGCCATGATCACCTTGGGCATGGCTGAATTGGTGTTTGCCATGTCCTTGATGTTCTCTGAGTTTTTCGGGGGCGAAGCGGGCGTTTCTGCCAATCGGGTATTTGGGCAGTCCTTTTTCGGCCTCACCTACGGCCCTGCCATTCAAGTGTATTACCTCATCGCCATCTACACCTTCATCTGTGTGGCCTTGATGTTCGCTTTCACACGCACGCCACTGGGTCGCATGCTCAACGCTGTGCGCGATAACCCGGAGCGCGTGGAATTTGTCGGCTACAACACGCAGCGCGTACGTTATATCGCATTCATCATTTCGGGCTTTTTCGCGGGTATTGCGGGCGGCTTGGGCTCTATTTTGTTTGAGATCGTCACTGCAGAAGTCGTCGGTGCGGCGCGCTCGGGCGGGTATCTGCTGTTCACTTTCCTTGGCGGCGCAACCTTCTTCTTTGGCCCTATCATTGGTGGCATCTTGATGGTGCTGGCTTTTGTGTTGCTGTCCGAGTTCACAAAAGCATGGCTGCTTTATCTGGGCTTGATCTTCCTGTTCATGGTGATGTATGCACCAGGCGGTATTGCTTCCCTGATCATGATGAATCTGCGGGTGGCCGCCTTCGGCTTCTTGCGAAAACTTTGGGTGAGTTATCTCGGGCTGGCCATTTGCGCACTGATCGTGCTCGCTGGAGCTGGTGCGATGATCGAAATGCTCTATCACCTGCAGCTCAATGTGGCTTTGGGAAGCAAGCTTAAGTTCTTGGGCATGCCGCTGGATGCCAAGGGCCTGAACAGTTGGTTTGGCTCGGGCTTTGTCTTGATCACGGGTTTGGGCCTATTTGAGGTCGCACGCCGCCATTTCGCCAAGGAATGGAGCCAAATCCAAGAGGACATTGAGCGAGAAATCAAACGTCGGGAGGCCCTGTTATGAGCCCCATCCTCGAACTCAAAGACCTCCGAAAAAGCTTCGGCAAGACCGAGATCATTCGCGGTGTGGATCTGGCCGTGTATGCAGGCGAGCGCATCGCTGTGATTGGCCCCAACGGTGCCGGTAAATCCACGCTGTTTAACCTGATCTCGGGGCGCTTTGAGCCCACCAGCGGTGAGATACTGCTCAAAGGCGAGCGCATCAATGGCAAAAAACCCTACGAGATCAACCGCATGGGGCTCTCTCGCAGCTTCCAAATCACCAATATTTTCCCCAAGCTCAGCGTATTTGAAAACCTGCGTTGCGGGGTGCTTTGGAGTTTGGGCTACAAATATTCCTTCTGGAAGTTTCTGGCCGATCTGGATGATGCCAACGAGCGGGCTGAGCAACTGATGGAAATGATCAAGCTCGATAAAAAACGCGACATTCTCGGCATGAACCTGACCTATGCTGAGCAACGGGCCTTAGAAATCGGCATCACGATCGCCGGCGGCGCAGAGGTGATCTTGCTCGACGAGCCCACCGCAGGCATGAGCAAAACCGAGACCACGCGCTTTATCAAATTGATCCGCGAAGTAACCGAAGGCAAAACCCTGCTTACGGTAGAGCACGATATGGGCGTGGTATTTGGCTTGGCCGACAAGATCGCCGTCGTGGTGTATGGCGAGGTCTTGGCTTTTGACACGCCCGATGCGGTGCGCGCGAATGCCAAGGTGCAGGAAGCCTATTTGGGCTCACCTGTGGCCGATGGTCAGGCAGGAGGACATTGAAATGAGCAGCGAATTGCTAACGGTTGACAACCTGCATGGCTACTACGGCAAAAGCCATGTGCTGCATGGCGTGCAATTCAGCATCGGCCAAGGTGAAATTGTGGCGCTCTTGGGCCGCAACGGCTCTGGCCGCAGCACCACGGCCAAAGCCATCATGGGCTTGGTCGATTGCACAGGCTCTATGAAGTGGCGCGGCAACGAAATCTTGGGCAAAAAAGCCTTTGAAGTGGCCCACCTCGGCATTGGCTACGTGCCCGAAAACCGCGATATTTTCCCCACGCTCACCGTGCATCAAAATCTCATGCTAGGCCAAAAGCGTGGCGCCAAAAACCCACGCTGGGGCTTTGACGATATGTACACCATGTTTCCCCGCCTCAAAGAACGCCAGCACACCGAAGCCGGCGTGATGAGCGGCGGCGAGCAGCAAATGCTCACCCTGTGTCGGACTCTGATGGGCGATCCAGATCTCATCATCATCGACGAGCCTACCGAAGGCTTAGCGCCCAAAATTGTTGAGCTGGTGGGCCAATACCTACAGGAGCTCAAAAAGCGCGGCATCTCCGTCTTGCTCATCGAGCAAAAACTCACCATCGCCATGGCCATTTCCGACCGCGCCTTGGTCATGGGCCACGGCAGCATCGTGTTTACCGGCACGCCAGACTCACTACGCGCCGATCCGTACATTCGCAAAGAATGGCTGGAAGTTTAAGCCTTTTGAGCAGTTTGCTGTCGTATTCATTGCGCAAGCAGCTATCAAAGTGATAGCGATTGAATAGAGCGAAAACTGGGGTCAGATCACAATTCAGAAAAGTGATCTAGCCGGAGCACATTCAAGCCCAGACGAAATTGTGCTCTGACCCCAGTTTTCGCGGCGCACGCTAACAACATCATTTTTTGCTGAGGTGGCGCGAACGCAACCGTTGCACGCCATCAGCTCACCTGCGTCGTACCATCGGGCATTTGCCTCAGCAAATTTTTTGAAAACACACGCGATTGCGGCCACGGAGATTTAAAGATGGTCTCCACGCGCCTTCCAAAAAATTTCTGATTCAATAGCCCAATGGTTTCCGCTAGCATGTTTAATGCGTACTAGAGCCTCACTCGCACGCTTTAGGCTTAGCGATACACATCTAGGTAGCAAACAGATGACACCCGATCCACACTGGACTGCATATTCCTCGGCATTTCTGACACCTGTTGTGGCTGTCATTGGTGCCTACATCGCTTGGAGACAGTCTCGAATTGCACAGAACAAGCTGAAGTTTGATCTTTTTGAAAAGCGATTTTCGGTATATCACAAGGCTCGCACTATGCTGGCCGAAGTAATGACTAAAGGCAGAATTTCGGACACTGGCCTTTACGAATATGGTGCCGGAGTGCGCGAGGCAAAGTGGCTCATGGACGACGAAGTTGCGAGATATCTCAGCGAAGAACTTTGGCACAATGCGGTGAATCTTCAGACCTACGATGCTGAGCTTGAAGGTCTACTGGCGGGCGAGGAGCGTACTCGTCTAGTTCATAAACGCGCTGAGCTCAAGAAGTGGTTTTATGCACAATACGCAGTACTTGACGCCAAGGTTGAAAAGTTCTTGAAGCTCAGTCATTGAAACCAGTACGACTCAGGCTGAATCTCTAGCACTATCGCAGCATAAGTAGTCTCACCAGCGGAAACCATTGGGCGGTTGAATCAGAAATTTTTTGGAAGGCGCGCGGATACCATCTTTAAATCTCCGAGCCAGCTATCGCGTGTGTTTTCAAAAAATTTGCTGAGGCAACTGCACGATGGTACGACGCAGGCGAGCGGGTGGGGCGTAACGGTGGCGCTCCAGCCATTTCAACAAAAATGACGTGATTGGCTTGCGCCGCAAAAAATGGGGTCAGAGCACAATTTCGTCTGAGCTTGAATTCGCTCCCGGTAGATGGGTGTCCTGAATTGTGATCTGACCCCATTTTTTGCTACGAATCAGCAGCATTGCGCAAACTGACCAGCCCGATGCCAGAAGCATCAAACCCGCCGTCTACAGCTAGGCATTGGCCGTTGACATAGGAAGCTTGCGGGCTGCACAGCCAGAGTACAGCGCGAGCAATTTCTGCTTCTGAGCCGTAGCGAGCCAGCGGGATGGTGTCGTGGTAATCGCGGCGGATCGCTGGGCTGTGTACGGCTTTGGCCATCGCCGTTTCTACTGGGCCGGGGGCGACGGCGTTGCAGCGGATGCCGGCGTTGCCTAGCTCCAAGGCTTGCTGTTTGGTGAGGTGGATCAGGGCGGCTTTGCTGGTGCCGTAGGCCACGCGCAGGCTGCTGGCGCGCAGGCCGGAGATGGAGGCGATGTTGACGACCGTTCCCCTCTCCTGTGCTTTTTCATTGCCGGAATTCTTGAGCATGTGCGGCGCGCAGGCTTGGGTGCAGAGGAAAGGGCCGGTGAGGTTCACGTCGATCACGCGCTGCCACTCTGCGGCGCTGTGCGCGAGCATGGGCTTGAAGACGGCGACGCCGGCGTTGTTGACCAGATGATCGATGCGGCCAAAGGCTTGCACGGCGTTTGCAATCGCGGCTTGCACTTGGGCTTCAAACGCGACATCACAGGGCAGGGCGAGCGCTTGGCTCTCGCTCCAGCCCTCGGTTTGCACGGCTTGACGCAGCAGATCCGCTTCGATATCGAGTAGCGCCACGCGTGTGCCTTGAGCGACGAATTGGCGGGCGATTTCTAGGCCGATGCCGCGGGCTGCGCCGGTGATGACGGCGACGGGAGTGTGGAGGCTGCTCATAGTGGGTTTGCTCTCAATGTTTTTCTGTGGGGAATCAGCTCACGGCGTAATGGCTCTGAAATGATTGGCGGCGAACCATCGGGCTTGATCTCTTGCGCAAGAATTTCTGCGCACAAAGCGGAAAAGCTCAAGCCGCGCGAGCCCATGGCGGTGCACACATACAGGCCACGCTCGAGCTCGCCGACGATGGGGAAGCGATCAGACGTGGTGCAACGGCTGCTTTGCCAGCTTTGCACCTCGAGATTAGCAAATTGCGCGTCGATGGCTGGCAAAAACTCTGGGGGCAGGAGCTTGGCGAGCCGCGTTTGATTGGCTTCTAGGCTGGCGGTTTGCTGCTCTTCTTGCGAGGCATAGATTTCGCGCTCGTAGGTGGCGCCGCTGAGCCAGAATTTGCCGCCAGCGCCATCAGCCACGTTGCCGATGAAATGCCCGTTGCCGTTGATCAATGGGTTTTCCAAGCCGGCCTGGTCTCGCCAAGCGCCAAATGCGACCGAGCCACTGACGTTATCCATCACGAGCGGATGGCCGCATTGCGCGAGCAAGCTGCCCGCTTGCGCACCCGCTGCGATGATGATTGCATCGGCTTGCGCGACGATCTGGCCTTGCGCATCGAGCGCCTGCCAGCTTGCGCCGCTGTGCTTGAGAGTGGCCACGCTAGCCTGAATCACTTCGATGCCAGGCTGAGCGAGCCAAGCCTGCGCGAGCGCGTTCGGCTTGATCCATGCGGCTTGTTTGTGGCGCACTTGCGTCCCGCTCGCTTCATACCAATCGGGCAACAGGGCAGCGCCTTGACGCAGGCGGGTGTTTTTCTCAGGATGAAAAAGGAGCTTCTGCTCCAGAAAGCCGCTTTGCCATTCAGTGCCTTCGCGCAACAGGGCGCGGGCATGCGAGAGCGTGAGATCAACGCCGATGCGAGAAAGCTGAGACAGCTCAATATCTTGCGCGGAGAGATGCGCGGCCAGCAAGCCGACAGGAAGCTCGGACGCGCCGCCGCCTTGGGTGAAAACTGTGACTTCACAGCCTCGCCGGCCAAGCGCATGCGCACATGCCGCGCCTGCTAAGCCTGCGCCGATCACTATTAATTTGGTAGCACTCCGTGCAGGTAATATGCCGGCTACTGGCATAAAACGCTTAAAAATTCAAAGACTTAAGCCGTTGGCGGCACATAGCCCGCCGCTGCATCTGCGCCGCCGCCGAAGAAATGATTCTCCATCTGGCGAGCGAGATATTGGCGAGCGCGGGCATCGGCCAAATTCAAGCGATTCTCATTGACGAGCATCGTCTGATGCTTCAGCCAATCGCCCCAAGCCTGCTTGCTCACGCCTTCATAGATGCGCTTACCCAGCTCGCCGGGATAGGTGGGGAAATCCAAGCCTTCAGCTTCTGTGCCGAGTTTGATGCAGTTGACCATGCGTGCCATGTTTGTAATCCTTGAAAGTGAATCAGTTAAGTTTTTTGAAGAGGACCTGGCTCTTGCGATCCCAGTTGTATTTGCGTTTGCGTGCCTCGGGCAGGCGCTCAGGCTCGACTTGCACAAAGCCGCGCTTGATGAACCAATGCATGGTTCGCGTGGTGAGCACAAAGATACTCTCCAGCCCTTGGGTGCGGGCGCGTTGCTCCACGCGCTTGAGCAGCTTATCGCCATCGCCTTGGCCTTGAACTTGCGGGCTCACCGTGAGCGCGGCCATCTCGGCGGTTTTGGCTTCGGGGTAAGGGTAAAGCGCTGCACAGCCGAAGATCACGCCATCGTGCTCGATGATGCTGTAGTTGCCCACATCGCGCTCAATCTCTGTGCGGTCGCGTTTCACGAGCGTGCCGTCTTTCTCAAATGGCTCAATCAGCTGCAAAATGCCGCCGACATCATCACTCGTGGCTTCGCGCAGGCTTTCTAGCTTTTCATCAATCACCATCGTGCCCACACCATCGTGCACATAAATCTCCAGCAGTAGCGAACCATCCATCGCAAACGGCAAGATATGACTGCGCTCCACGCCGCTCTTGCAAGCGCGCACACAATGCTGCAGATAAAACGCCGTGTCTGAGGGCTGCGCGGCTTGCGGCAAGCTGGCGAGCAGCTTCTCGGCAGCGGCCAGCGGCAGCTCGGTATCGATGGGGTTGTCTTCGCTCACAGGCAAAGCAGGGTCAGTCGCAATGCCGGGAATTTCGGTCAAGAAAATCAGCTTATCGGCTTGCAACGCGGTCGCCACAGACGTGGCCACTTCTTCCATTGTCAAATTAAAAGCCTCGCCCGTGGGCGAATAGCCAAAAGGCGAGAGCAGGACCATCGCGCCCATGTGCAGCGCCTTTTGAATGCCGGGCGTATCCACCTTGCGCACCAAGCCGCTGTGAATGAAATCCACGCCATCAATGATGCCCACTGGCCGCGCCGTAATGAAGTTGCCCGAGATCACGCGCACCGTGGAGCCTGCCATCGGCGTGTTGGGTAGGCCTTGGCTAAATGCAGCTTCAATCTCAAAGCGCAATTGCCCAGCGGCCTCTTGCGCGCAATCGAGGGCGATACCATCGGTAATGCGCATGCCATGTGAATACTTCGGATGATGCCCCTTGGCGGCGAGCTGCTCGTTCACCTGCGGACGAAAGCCATGCACCAATACGATTTTCACGCCCATGCTCTGAATCAGCGCCAAATCCTGCGCAATCAAAGAGAGCTTGTTCGCAGCAATCGCCTCGCCACAGACCGCCACGACAAAGGTCTTGCCACGATGCGTGTGGATATAAGGCGCCACGGAGCGAAACCAGGGCACGAAAGTGAAATTAAAAACAGCTGACATGGCAAGAGTTTAGCGGCAACTCAGCTCAGTTCTCAGTTTGCGTCTTGGCGGCTTTGATCAAAGCCATCTTCTCAGCCCGGCGCTGCGCGCCTTTGGATTTCTCATGCTTGGCCGTGCCCATCTTCAACTGCCCCAGCGCCGCCGCTTGCAACACCGAATTGCGCGGCTTGGGCACCGTCAGACTCAGCGTGTTGTTAGCAGGCTGAGGCAGCTTGACGGTGCGGGTGGCGCGTTTGCGTTGAGCCATGTCAATCGATGCGCGAGAAGCTCAGAAGAATTAGACCGCTGCGAGCGCTTGATCCAGATCGGCCAACAAATCGTCGATGTGCTCAATGCCCACCGACAAGCGAACCATACCTTCGCTCACGCCGGCTTTGGCCAGCTCTTGCGGATTGAGCTGGCGGTGCGTGGTGGAGGCCGGGTGGCAAGCAAGTGATTTGGCATCGCCTATGTTGACCAAGCGGGTAAATAGCTTGAGTGCATCTTGGAATTTGCCGCCTGCTTCGCGGCCCTGACCGTTTTGATCGCCTTTGAGCGTGAAGCTGATGATGCCCGAGGCGCGGCCACCCATCATTTTCTGGACCAAGGCATGGTCGGGGTGATCGGGCAAGCCAGCATAGTTCACCGAGGCGACTTTGGCGTGTTTTTGCAAATGCGTTGCTACCTTCACGGCGTTTTCGCAAATGCGGTCCATGCGCAAAGCCAACGTTTCAATGCCTTGCAAGATTTGGAAGGCATTCATTGGGCTCAGGGCTGCGCCCATATTACGCAGTGGCACCACGCGGCAGCGGCCAATGTAAGCAGCAGGGCCGAGCGCATCGGTGTAGACCACGCCGTGGTAGCTCACATCGGGTTCGTTCAGGCGCTTAAAGCGCACTTTGTGCTCCGCCCAGGGGAATTTGCCAGAATCCACCACTGCGCCGCCAATCGTGGTGCCATGGCCGCCGAGGTATTTGGTGAGTGAATGCACCACGATGTCTGCGCCATGCTCAAACGGGCGGCACAGATACGGGCTGGTGACGGTGTTGTCAACAATCAAAGGCACGCCGTGTTCATGCGCCACTTTGGCCAAGGCGGCAATATCCGTAACATTGCCCAGCGGGTTGCCAATCGACTCGCAGTAAATCGCTTTGGTGCGGGCATCAATCAGCTTGGCAAATGATGCCGGATCGCGATAGTCTGCAAAGCGCACTTCAATGCCCATTTGCGGGAAGGTGTGTGCAAATAAGTTGTAGGTGCCGCCATACAGTGTGGAGGCCGAGACAATGTTGTCGCCAGCTTCGGTGATGGTTTGGATCGCGTAGGCAATCGCAGACATTCCCGAGGCCACTGCCAATGCGCCAATGCCGCCTTCCAGCGCTGCAACACGCGCTTCCAGCACGCCATTGGTTGGATTCATGATGCGGCTGTAAATATTGCCCGCCACCTTCAAGTCAAACAAATCCGCGCCATGCTGCGTGTTGTCAAACGCATAGGCCACAGTTTGGTAAATCGGCACGGCCACCGCTTTGGTTGTGGGATCGGGCGTGTAGCCGCCGTGAACGGCAATGGTTTCAATTTTCATATTTGCTTTCAAGTAAAGAAGTATTCGTGATTTATTTTGGCATAGATGCCATCGTCAGGTGCTTGCGATTAGCTCAGCGCCGCGCCCGCTTCGCACCCTTTTTCGCAGCCTTCTTCACCGCTGCCTTCAGCGATGCAATCGGAGACAAGTTGCGCTGGGTGCGATCAGCTGCTGATTTTCTGCTGGTTTTGGCGGCGGTTTTGCCGCCTTTTTTGGCGGGGCGGCCTGTGGCGCGATCATCTGCATCTAGGCGAATGTAGGCTCCCGGGACAGCGGGATTGCCGCCGCTGGCAGGCGCGCCGCCCACCCGCATGACTTCGCCCTCGCGCACAAGCCGGAAATCAATCTTGCGACCATCCAGATCAACGCGGCTGACTTGCACGCGCACGCGTGAGCCGAGCGCATAGCGAATACCGGTGCGTTCACCGCGAAGCTCTTGCTTGACCTCATCAAAGCGGAAATATTCGCCGCCGAGTTCGGTGATATGGACCAAGCCTTCCACATACATCGCATCTAAGGTAACGAATAAGCCGAAACTCGTGGCTGCCGTCACAGTGCCTGAGTATTCCTCGCCCAAATGTTCTTTCATGTATTTGCATTTGAGCCAAGCTTCTACGTCTTTGCTGGCTTCATCAGCGCGGCGCTCGTTGGCGCTGCAATGCAGGCCAGCGGCTTCCCAAGCTTGTTGGTCGGCGTTGGCCTTCTTCGGTTTGGCATCGGCTGCTGCCGCTTGACCGCTGCGTTTTTCAAAGGCTTCGTTTTTCTTCTTACGCGAGGCGAGACGTTTCTTGAACTGCTCTACGGCATCGCCCGGTGTGGGCAATGTGGGTAGTTTGTAGGTGGTTTTCGCAAGGATCGATTTAATGACGCGGTGCACCAGCAGATCAGGATAACGGCGAATCGGCGAGGTGAAATGCGTGTAGGCCTCATAAGCCAAACCAAAGTGGCCTGCGTTGATCGGCGTATAAATCGCTTGGCTCATGGAGCGCAGCAGCATGGTGTGAATTTGCAAAGCTTCGGGGCGATCTTTGGTGGCCACGGAAATCGCTTGGAATTCAGCGGGCTTGGGGTCGTCGCTCAATGAAACGTTGATACCCATGCCGCGCAGGTATTGGCGCAAGACTTCTTTCTTCTCAGGCGTGGGGCCTTCGTGAACGCGGAAGAGGCCCGTCTTTTTGGCGTTCATGATGAAATCAGCCGAGCAGACGTTCGCGGCGAGCATGGCTTCTTCAATCAGCTTGTGCGCTTCGTTGCGCGTGCGTGGCACGATTTTTTCAATCCGACCGCTTTCGTCGCAGACGATTTGCGTTTCTACCGTCTCCAAATCGATCGCGCCGCGCTTGCCGCGCGCAGAGAGCAGAGCTTTATAGGCATCGGCCAAATTCATCAGGTGCGGTACGCTGTCAAAGCCACTGTCAAAGCGCTTTTTAGCCTCTGAGCCGCGCGTGTTGGCAAGAATCGCCGCAACTTCGGTATAAGTAAACCGCGCCTGGCTGAACATCACCGCTGGATAAAACTGATAGGCATGAATATCGCCTTGCGCGGTGATGAGCATGTCGCAGACCATGCACATACGCTCGACATCGGGGTTAAGCGAACACAGCCCATTGGATAATTTCTCGGGCAGCATCGGAATCACACGACGCGGAAAATACACGCTGGTGGCGCGCTCGTATGCATCAATATCAATCGGCGAGCCGGTTTGCACATAATGCGATACATCGGCAATCGCCACCAGCAGCCGCCAACCTTTGCCTTTGCCTACTTTCGCAGGCTCGCAATACACCGCATCGTCAAAATCGCGTGCATCTTCGCCATCAATCGTCACCAGCGGCACATCGGTTAAATCCACGCGGCCTTTTTTATCCGCCGGACGCACCTTATCTGGCAGCTTGCGCGCTTCATCTTGCGCGGCATCGGAGAAAATATGCGGCACGCTGTATTTACGCACCGCAATTTCAATCTCCATGCCAGGATCGTCCATTTCGCCGAGCACTTCGGTGACGCGGCCCACTGGCTGACCATAAAGCGATGGTGGCTCGGTAAGCTCAACGACTACGACTTGCCCGGTTTTCGCATGGCTCGTTCCTGTCTTTGGAATGAGCACATCTTGCCCATAGCGCTTGTCTTCAGGCGCCACCAACCACACGCCGCCTTCTTGCAACAAGCGGCCAATGATTGGGCCTTTGGGGCGATTTAAAATTTCTGTGACGCGGCCTTCAGGACGACCCCTTCGATCTTGCCGCACCACGCGCACCTTTACATGGTCGCGGTGCAAAACGGCACGCATTTCGTTGGGCGGCAGATAAATATCGCCTTCGCCATCGTCACGTTGTACAAAACCGTGGCCATCGCGGTGGCCTTGCACGGTGCCTTCGTTTTCTTCGCTGATTGCTGCTGTGCTGGTGTTGCTGGCAGCAAATTTGGGGTTCGCTTTGATATACAATCCTTACTTCTGAAAATAGCCCAGATGGCGGAATTGGTAGACGCACTAGTTTCAGGTACTAGCGATGAAAGTCGTGGAGGTTCGAGTCCTCTTCTGGGCACCAAATCCAACGCAGTTGGGTTTAAAAACTATCATAGCCAGCTTTGCTGGTTTTTTTGTGGCTGTTTGATTTGATTGCAGAAAATTTTGATAGCTCAATCCGCTCGCATAAATTATTTTTTGCAAGTTTTATTGCATTCTTTTGCTCATAGCTCGCTTGCAAGCAGCCACGCTCGGCGATTGAAAAAAATGACTTGCTAGGGGCTGGCTGCAAGCGTAGAGTTAGAAGTGTCAGATTTATCTGGCAATACCCCGCAGACAATTCTTTGTCTGCAACGCTGGCCGGACATCAAGCTCCGTGCGCAGCATCCAAGGTGGCATGCAGCTTTGCTGAGCCGCCGGGCCCGGTAGGAATATTTGGTTTCAGACCTGATTTCTCCGGGCTTTCTTATGTGTGTTTTGTGTTGAATGCGCGGGCTTCTGGTTTCTATGGGCAACTTACCTCGCCAGTTGCCTCCACAATGCTTGTATGCAGACTCCAAAACCACAACCCCAGCCATCCCGTTCAGCTGCTGCTCGATGGCTCAGGCGTTTGATTGTTCTGTTGGCAACGATTGTCGCGCTTTGGGCTTTAGCTTGGGCGATTGTGCCCCCGCTGCTCAAATCTCAGGTGGAGAAAATCGCCTCTGAACAGCTGGGGCGCAAGCTGACTTTCGGTGCGGTAGATTTCAAGCCTTGGACGCTGGAACTGGAAATGCGTGATCTGGTCCTTGCGGGTGCGGGCGGCCCGGGTGAACAATTACGAATAGGTCGCGTGTACGTTGACGCTGAATTGCAAAGCCTGCTGCGCTTGGCACCTGTGATTGACAGCGTTCAGATTGAGGGTGTACGCGGCAATGCGGTGCACTTGGGTCATGGCAAGTATGATTTTGACGACATCCTTGAAAAAATAGCAGCACAGCCAAAATCTGAATCCGCAAGCAAGGAGCCACCGAAATTTGCGATTTACAACATTGATCTGAAAGACTGGACGCTGTCTTTTGACGACCGCCCCGTCAGCAAAAAGCACCAAATCAGCGATCTGGCGCTCAGCCTGCCTTTTTTGAGCACGCTAGAGGCGCAACGCGAAGTCAAAACCCAGCCGCGCTTGGCCTTCAATCTCAACGGCAGCCGTTTTGACAGCACCGGCGAGACCACGCCTTTCGTGCAAACGCGCAAGACCGACGCGAAGATCAGCATCCGCAAGCTCGATCTCACGCCCTATTTGCCTTACCTGCCTGCTGACCTGTCGATCAAGCCGATTTCAGCCGTTCTTGGCGCAGACTTGACGCTCGCTTTTGAGCAAAATCCCAAGCCAGTCGTGCGCATCACAGGGCAGGTGCAGGCAGAGAATATTGCCTTGCAAGATGCCAAGCGCGAGCCACTACTGGCGATGCAGTCGCTCAAAATGGTGGCGCAAGATGTGCGGCCACTCGCTGGCATCATGGCGCTGGAATTGATTGAGCTGCAAGCGCCGCAATTGCAACTGAGGCGCAATGTCGCAGGTGAATTGAATCTTTTAACAGCAAGTCCTAATGCTACTAAATCAATAGCGCCTCGCGCAGAATCTATAACGGCTAACAGCTCAAAAGACTTAAAAAATCAACCTTCAACTCAAACAACAACCAAGGCAATAGCGCCCAAGGAAAAAACAACTGAGCCAACCAGCCCTTGGCTGATCACGATAGCTCGCGTCGCTTTGAAATCAGGTTCAGTTACCTGGGCAGACGAGACCACTTCGCCGCGCGCCTTGCTCAAAGTGCAAGCGCTCGATGTCGAGGCCAAAGCCATCGCCTGGCCGTTTGTGCAAGACAAGCCAATGACGTTTGAAGGCAGCAGCCAAGTGGAGCAGGGCAGTTTGACTTTCGGCGGCACTGCCACAGATGTGAAAGCCAGTGTCAGCGCAAAGCTCTCTGGCCTGCCGCTGGCCGCACTCGCACCGTATGTGAGCGGCGTGCTCACACCTTTGCTCACCGGCGTGGTCGATGTGCAAGCGGGTGTACTTTGGCAAGCGGCACGCGCAGAGCAAAAAGAGGCGCTGCAGATCTCCTTGTCCGAAGTGCAACTGGCTAATTTACAGCTCACTCAGGCTAAAAACCGCTTGGCGCAAATAAAGCGGCTCAGCTTGGAAGCAGGGAAATTGGATTTACTGGCGCAAACGGTGAATCTCGGAAAAATCGCCGCCACAGGCGTGCAAACACGCGTGGAACGCAGCGAACAAGGCCGCTGGATGGCGCAAGATTGGCTCAAAGAGTCTCAAGCGCCTGCCTCAAATACCGTCAGCCCTACCGCCGCGAAACCTTGGAAAGTCACCCTCGGCGAGATCAGCCTGGATGCACCTCAGCTCGCGTTTGTTGACCGCGCACCTGCATCAGGGAGCAGCAAAGTTGTCGCGCTAGACATCAGTCAACTCAAAGCAAAAATCTCCGGCTTCGAGCTGGATGGCGACAAGCTCGCTGTCAAGCCCATGCCCTTCTCACTCAGCGCGAGCCTGGCGCAAAGCAGCGATGGCGCGGCCAAATCCTCATCTGACCCAGGCAAAATCGATCTCAAAGGCCAAATCGCACTCACGCCACTGGCTTTGCAGTTAGAAAGCAAACTCACGCGCTTGCCAATCCATGCGCTGGAGCCGTATTTGGCTGATGCGCTCAATATCGACCTGCTGCGGCTCGATGCCAGCTACAACGGCAAGCTGCAATTGGCGCAAACCGCGCAAGGCTGGCAACTCAAACTCGCAGGGGATGTCGTCGCGGAAGATTTACAGACCACCTTGCGCAGCGCAGCGCTTGCAGCCTCGTCTGGCGCGGTGGAAGGCGATGAGCTGATGAACTGGAAGGCACTCAGCGTGCGCGGTTTGGCCGTTGAGATGAGCCCTGGCGCGGCTTTGAAGATTGATGTGGGCGAAGCTGCTTTGACTGATTTTTTCGCACGGGTTTTGATCAGCGAACAAGGGCGCATCAATTTAGCTGACATCGTTAAATCCAACGCATCCACCCCAGCGACTCTATCCACCACAGCCAGCACCACAGGCACTATTAGTTCAATAGCATCCCGCGCATATTCTGTAACGGCGACTGGCCAAAATGAGGTAAAAAGTAGCGCCTCCACCGGCCCTGAGCCGATCATCAACATCGGCGCTGTCAGCCTGATCAACGGCAAAATGTATTTCGCAGATCGCTTCATCAAACCCAATTACGCCGCCAACCTGAGCGAGCTCACCGGCAAGCTTGGTGCTTTCTCTTCGCAGCCTTTGTCTTCTTCGTCTAACACGGCAACGGTGCAAATGGCCGAATTGGAGCTGCGCGGCAAAGCCGAAGGTACTGCCTCGTTAGAAATCCTAGGCAAGCTCAACCCGCTGGCCAAGCCACTGGCGCTCGACATCACAGGCAAAGTGCGTGATTTAGAGCTCGCGCCCTTGTCGCCCTACAGCGTGAAATTCGCTGGCCACGGCATCGAGCGCGGCAAGCTCAGCGTGGATGTGAAATACCTCGTCAAGCCTGATGGCCAGCTCACCGCAGCCAACAAAATCATCTTGAACCAGCTCAAGTTTGGCGACAAGGTGGATGGTGCTCCCAACAGCCTGCCTGTGAAGCTGGCCGTGGCGCTGCTGGCCGATCGCAATGGTGTGATTGACATTGATTTGCCAGTGAGCGGTTCGCTCAACGACCCGCAATTCTCGGTGGGCACGATCGTCTTCAAGCTGATCATCAATCTGGTCGTCAAAGCGCTGACTTCGCCGTTTTCATTGCTGGCCAGCGCGTTTGGCGGCGGCGGGGATGAGCTGGGGCAGGTCAGCTTCCCGTCGGGCAGCGCCGCACTGTCAACGCAGGCCCATCCCGGCTTGGAAAAGATCGTCAAAGCCCTGCAAGACCGCCCGAATTTGAAGATGACCGTCGTCGGCCAAGCCAGCCTAGAAGTGGAGCGCGAAGGCTATAAAAAAGAGCGCCTGAAAGCCTTGGTCGCTGCTGAAAAACGCCGGACGGCCATAGCTAGCGGTTCAGGCAGCAGCACTGCACTCAGCGCCACGCAAACCGCAGCCATCAAAGTCAGCGAGGCCGAATATCCCACGCTCCTGAAAGAAGTCTACAAACGCTCCGATGTCCCCAAGCCGCGTAACGCCATCGGTTTCGCCAAAGACATCCCCGCCGCCGACATGGAAGCGCTGCTCCTAGCCAGCCTACCCGTCACCGAACAAGCCATGCAAGAGCTGGCTCTCGCACGTGGCGTCGCCGTGCGCGACTATTTGGCCGCTCAAGGCCTGCCCCTAGACCGTCTGTTTCTCGGTGCAGCCAAAGCTGTCGGTAAAGAAGAAAAGTGGTCACCCAGAGCAGAGTTGAGCTTGGCTGCGCCTTGAAATTCGGAACAAAGTCATGAAAATGTCTGCAGAGCAGGGCACTTTTGGTGAACTTTACATTCCAACAGAAGACTTGCTGTCAGCCAAGGCGGTATCGCAGGCGTTAAAGTTTGAATTGATGTTGAAACAATTTTTGGAGACTTTTATGAAAACCACCTCTCGTTTGGCTTGGGTCGCTGTTGCGGTTTCAGGTGCTTGGCTGAGCACGGGTGCTTTTGCTCAAGAGCAGGGGCGGGTGATTTCTACCACGCCAGTGATTCAACAAGTTGCTGTGCCGCGCCAGGTCTGCGCGAATGAACAAGTCGTGACGACCTCTCAAGAGAAATCTGGTGCAGGCTCTTTGATAGGCGGTGTAGCTGGCGGTGCGGTTGGTAATGCAATTGGCAAAGGTAGTGGCCGTGCAGCTGCCACGATGATTGGCATTGTGGGCGGCGCAGTATTGGGCAACAAAATCGAAGGCGGCCAGCAGCAATCCAACACGCAAAACGTACAGCGCTGCACCACACAAACCTTTTACGAAAACAAACCCATTGCTTACAACGTGGTCTATGAATTCAATGGCAAGCAGTATCAGGTTCAAATGCCGCAAGATCCAGGGCCGTTTGTGAGCTTGCAAGTCACGCCAGTGGGCGGACAGGTGATTCAGCCAGCGCCTGCACCCGCGCCGGTGATCATCCGTCCTGTGACGCAAGTGCCGGTTTACACACAGCCCGTTATCGTGGAAAGCTCCACCGTTTATGTGCAGCAGCCACAGGTGGTTTATGTGCGCCCTGCGCCTGTGTATGTTGCGCCGGCGTACGTCTACGGCCGCCCGCATGCCCATTCGCATCTGCACCCGCACTTGCAGCCCCAGCATTTGGCGTATCCAGCGCCACGGTACGTGCATCCGCATGGCTATCGTGGGCATGGCAATGTGGTCAGCATTGGCTACTCCGGTCACTTCCGCTGATCTGCTCCCACTTCTTTCCCAGCCCTTGGCTCACCCCAAGGGCTTTTTTCATGGTGATTTGATCAGCTTAGGCTCGATCTGCCGGATAGAATCAGCAGCTCATGTCTTACCTCGTCCTTGCCCGCAAATACCGCCCGAAAAGCTTCACCGAAATGGTGGGGCAGGAGCATGTTGTGCAGGCTTTGACAAACGCGCTCACGCAGCAGCGTTTGCACCATGCCTATTTGTTCACCGGCACGCGTGGCGTGGGTAAGACGACGGTTTCCCGCATTCTGGCCAAATCGCTCAATTGCATCGGGGCAGACGGCCAAGGCGGCATCACCGCAGCTCCTTGCGGCGTGTGCGATATGTGTCGCGCAATCGATGCGGGACGTTTTGTGGATTACACCGAGCTGGATGCCGCCTCCAATCGCGGGGTGGATGAAATTCAAAGTCTGCTGGAACAGGCGGTCTACAAACCGGTGCAAGGGCGCTTTAAGGTCTTCATGATTGACGAAGTGCATATGCTGACGAACACGGCGTTCAACGCCATGCTCAAGACGTTGGAAGAGCCGCCAGAGTATTTGAAATTCGTGTTGGCGACCACCGATCCACAGAAAGTCCCGGTGACGGTGCTCTCGCGTTGCCTGCAATTTTCCTTGCGCCCGATGGCACCTGAGACAGTACATGAGCATCTGAAAAAGGTGTTGCTTGAGGAAAACGTCTTGGCCGACGATGGCGCGCTGCGCTTGATCGCTCGCGGCGCACGTGGCTCGATGCGCGATGCGCTGTCTCTCACAGACCAAGCGATTGCTTTTGGCGCAGGCAGTTTGAATGAAGCCAATGTGCGCTTGATGCTGGGCGCAGTGGATCGCAGCTATGTCTTTCGTTTGATTGAGGCGCTGGCTGTAGGGGATGGCAAAGCGGTTTTTGAGATTGCCACAGCGCTGCGTGATCATGGGTTGAGTGCCGCTTCGACCTTAGAAGACATGGCGGGCGTGTTGCAGCGCATGGCAGTGTGTCAGCAAGTGCCCGGCAGCCATGATGTGCAAGACAGCGAAGCAGTGGAAATCGCGCGTTTGGCTACGGTGATGCCAGCGGATGAGACGCAACTGCTTTACAGCATCGCCATCCACGGGCGCAGCGAGCTGGGCTTGGCGCCCGATGAATACACGGGGTTGACGATGAGCTTGCTGCGTTTGCTGGCCTTCAAACCGAAGGGTTTCAAGCCGATGCAGCGGGCAGAGCAAGGTGTCGCGGCGAGCTCGGGTCGCATGGCCAGCAGTGAATCGGCGAGCGCTGAATCTTTGCATGCAGCAGCCAGCGCAGAGGCTGAAAAAAAAAGCTTGAAGCTTGAAAAGGCAGCAGATCCTTTAGAAAGCTCAAATATTGAGTCGAATTGGCCTCTTACCGTTATAGAACCTGCGCAGAGCGCTATTGAATCAATAGCAAATGTTACGCAGCCGGTTTCACAGTTGTCCGTCGCTTCGCCACCTGCTGTAGCGCCTGAAGCCGCCATTTCTCCCGCTCTATCGTCCAGATCCAACCTCATGGCCGTACCGATCCGCGAGCAGGGCGCTGGAAGTGCTCGGCTGGACTCGCGGATTGCCGCTGTTGAGCCCGACGCGCATCATGAAGCATGGGTCGCGCTCGTGCAACAGCTCTTGGATGTGCAGGCGGTACAAGGCATGGTGCAGCAGTTGGCAGTGCAAAGCCAATGCGTAGAAAAAGGTGCTTCACATTTGACGCTGCGCATCAGCCAGTCTTCGCTAAAAAGCGATGGCGCAAGAGACGAGTTGCAAGCCGCGCTTCAAGCCATTGGGCGATCTGAGGCGCTGGTGATTGAAGTCGGCCCGGTGCAAGATTCTTGGGCCAAGCGCAACACCACCCGATTAGAGGCCAAACAAAGAGCCGCCGAGCAAATCATCACGCAAGATCCATTGGTGCAAGATTTGATAGCGCATTGGGGTGCGAAAATCGTCCCAGGAAGTATTAAAGCGGCTTGACCAAGCCGCCCAAATCAAAGCAGTTTCATTTTTAGTATTGAAAGAAGGAATACCATGTTCAACAAAGGACAACTCGCCGGCCTCATGAAGCAAGCTCAGGCGATGCAAGACAACATGAAGAAAGCCCAAGACGAACTGGGCAACATCGAGGTTTGCGGCGAATCTGGCGCGGGTTTGGTGAAAGTCACCATGACCTGCAAACACGACGTCAAACGTGTCGAAATCGATCCTTCGCTCTTGGCTGAAGACAAAGACATGCTCGAAGATCTGGTGGCAGCGGCTTTCAATGCGGCGGTGCGCAAGGCAGAAGAAACTTCGCAGGAAAAAATGGGCAAATTGACAGCTGGCATGCCTTTGCCTGCGGGGATGAAGTTGCCTTTTTGAAGCTTCTTGTCTCACGCTGAAAACGCGAAAAATAGCCTCCAAGCTACGCACAACATGCCCCAAGCCCACAGCATCTCCAGCCTGATTGAAGCCTTGCGCCGCTTGCCAGGCGTAGGGGCTAAGTCGGCCGCGCGGATGGCGTATCACTTGATGCAGCATGACCGGGAAGGTGCGGTACTCTTGGCCCGGGCGCTGGAAGGCTCGGCTCAGAGCATCAAGCATTGCCAGAGATGCCACACCTTCACCGAAGCTGATATTTGTAGCACTTGTCTGGATACCAGCCGCGATGCCAGCAAGCTTTGCGTGGTCGAAACCCCTGCCGACCAAGCCGCGCTGGAGCGCACCGGCGCCTACAAAGGCTTGTATTTCGTGCTCATGGGCAAGATTTCGCCGCTCGATGGCATTGGCCCGAAAGAGATCGGAGCGCAAAAGCTGATTGACCGCGCCGCTGACGGCCTCGTGCAGGAAGTGATTCTCGCCACCAATTTCACCGCCGAAGGCGAAGCCACAGCCCACATCATCGGCACCCTGCTCAAAAGCCGTGGCATCCAAGTCACGCGCCTGTCCAGGGGTGTGCCGATTGGCAGCGAACTCGAATACGTCGATCTGGGCACGATTGCTCATGCGCTAGAGGATCGCCGCTGAGCTTCATAAACTCTCATTAAGCGCTATAATTTTTATAGCTACTAGCGCACGTTCTACAACGGCTAACTGCCGAAATTTCTTAAAAACCTCACCTTGGAGAAACCTATGTCTTACCGCTTCACTGTCGCCTACTGGATACTTCTCTTCGCTGCTTTTCTGCCCATCGTCTGCGCAGGTATCTCCAAATGGGGCATGTTCAACAAATCTCGGAAAGATGGCGGTTATGACAACCACAATCCGCGCGAATGGTTAGCCAAGCAGGAAGGTTGGCGCGCACGCGCGAACGCCGCTCAGACCAACACCTTTGAAGCGCTGCCGTTTTTCTTTGCCGCTGTGATCATCGCCCACCAGCTCGGCGCTGGGCAAACGCAGCTCGATTTGCTTTGCCTGTCTTGGTTGATGCTGCGTATTTTCTACATCATCACCTACGTTGGCGACATGGCCACGCCGCGTTCACTGATTTGGTTTGGGGCGCTGGTGGTGAATATTCTGATTCTGTTTTCTGGCTTTCGTTAAAGTCTGTTACCCCGTACTCAGTGGTTTCCCCCTCAGCAATCGCCCCGATGTAAAAAGATTTGCATGTCGGTACAGTCGTATGTATGACAAGCAAAAAAAATCAGGGGCAGGTCAACACAAGGCGTAGGCAACACCTGCTAAGCATGATCAGTGCAGCAGCTGGCGTTGCCAGCTTCAATTTTGGCAATGCTTGGGCAGCACGCCCTAAAAAAACCAAACAAACGCCAGCTGCGGTCTTTCCCAAGCCTGAGAAACGCAGCATCACGCTGGCCACCACCAGCCCTTCGGCGCTGCCTTATCTGCCGCTCCTGGTGGCGCAACAAAAAGGCTTTTTCGCCCAGCAGGGCTTGGAGCTGCAAATCAGCGAACAGCAAAGCGCCGCGCGCGCGCTAGCGGCTGTGGCGTCAGGCAGTGCAGACATCCTCTGCGGTTGGCTGGAGAATATATTGGCCGCACCGGGCAGGGCGCTCGCGCTGCAAAGCTTTGTGCTGCTGGGCAACTCGCCCATGATGGCGCTGGGTGTGCCCATCCGAGCTTCAGGCGCGGCCCCCATGACATTGGCTCAACTTCGTGGGCGCAAGATCGGTGTCGTGGCGCTTAACTCACCCACGCATACGGTTGCATGGGCTGCGCTTAGCCGTGCGGGCCTGCGAGCCAGCGAAGTGAGCTTCGTCAGCGTGGGCAGCCCGGTCGGCGCACAAGCGGCGCTGCGCTCGGGCCAAATCGACGCGCTGGTGCACATGGATCCGCTGATGCTCCAGCTGGAGCAGCGCGGCGAGATCGTCACCCTACTGGATATGCGCAGCCCCGCATCGAGTATGCAAGCGCTTGGCATGCATTTGCCATCGAGCTGCGTTGCTGCGCCGGCTGATTTCTTGCAACGCTACCCAGGCACAGCACAAGCTTGCAGCGATGCTCTGGTGCAGGCTTTGAAATGGCTGCAACAGGCTAGCTTGCGCGATATGCTGCAATTGTTGCCAGAAAAAGCCACTGACGCAGACGCAGCAAGCAGCGCTCAAGCCATGGATGCGCAATTGTTTTTGTCTAGTTTTGAGCGTTTGCGCAGCGCCTATTCAAACGATGGCTTGTGCGCGCCGGAGCTAGGCAGCAATTTGCTGCAAGCCATGGTAGAGGCTGAGCCCACGCTGCGGCTAGAGCAGATCGATGCACAGCGCAGCATCAACAATGCCTTTGCACAGCGCAGCTCGGAGCGCTTGAGGGCTTAAGCGTTCTTGTTACCAGCCATGGCAGATTTGCTATGCGTCACATTACTTTGTGCCATTTGTTTCGCTGCGGGCTTGGGTTTCGCCTCAGCGGGCTTGTCGTTGGCAGCAAAGCTTGCCAGAGGCAGTGTGAGCAGCGCGGTCGAAACCATGGGAACGAGCCATTTATACATAGTGTTTTCCTCAGAAGCTAAGATGAGTAATGAGAACAATTCACTGAGACTGTCCATTAGAAATTGGCCTCATGACTTCGACTTCGCTTGAAGACCCGCCTAATGATTAATTCCTAAGAGACAATGTGGCCATGCATCAACGCAAGTTTGACCTAACTCAGGAGATCCATGTGATGAAACGATATTCCAAGCAGCTATTCACGATTGTTTGCTTTCTCGGCGCGATGATGACCTCGCCCGCCATGGCTCAAGACTTGAGCGGCGCAAAAGACCATCCTGCACTCAAACGTTTTGCTGGTTCGAGTATCGTCACGTATGACGTGAAGCGTTTTGATGAAGTTGATATTCCTACATCGACGTTTCGCGCCTACAACCTGCAAACGAAAAAACGCGAATTCGTCAACCCACCGATCAAAGCCGAGGGCTTGCGCACGCGTATTTGGTATGAAGCAGCCGGCGCAACCAGTGCTGAATTGTTGAGTAACTATGCCAATGAGCTGGCCGCGCAAGGCTTCACGAAGCTCTACGACTCCACTCAAGATGCCAAGCTTGGCAAATGGAATGGCTATTTGCTGCCCTTTGGCTCGCTTGACGGCAAGCTCAACACCTCGCGCTCTTCCTTCGTTTTCACTTCAGCACCCACTAGCGGGGTGCGTACGCTGTCTGCTCAGCGCGTGAAAGATGGCCAAACGCTGTATGTGCATTTGACCGTGGTGCAATGGGACAAAGACAACGTCACCTTCAAAGCCAAGAGCGGCGCGTATGCGGCTTTAGACATCGTGGAAGCTGGCCAAATGCAGCAAAACATGGTGACTGTGAGTGCCTCAGAGATGTCTAAAGCCATGGCCAGCACCGGACGCGTGGCGCTCTATGGCATATTGTTTGACACCGGCAAAGCAGATGTCAAACCAGAATCTAAAGCAGCACTGGAAGAAATTGCTAAGCTGCTCAAAGCCGAGCCCAATTTCAAGCTGCGCGTGGTAGGCCATACAGACAACCAGGGCGGCTTAGACAGCAATATTTCCCTGTCTAAGCGCCGCGCCGAGGCGGTGAACGCAGCACTGGCCAGCCAGTATGGCATTGCAGCGGCTCGCTTATCGGCCTTTGGCGTGGCCGATTTAGCGCCCGTGGCCAGCAATGCTGATGAAGCAGGCCGTGCTAAAAACCGGCGCGTGGAGTTGGTGCCTCAATAGGCTTGAGCTGAATGCTATTAATTTAATAGCAAACTATATATAATACACCAGCGAGCAGGCTATTTAGCCTTGAAAAAGTCAGATCATCAAGGCCGGCTGGGCTTGTTCTGTGGGGCTGCATTTGAAGATGAAGGCGCAGTGCCTACGCGGCGTGCGCCGTCAAAGCGCTGCTGCCAGTAAGCCACCCGCATGTCTTCCACGCGAACCACGGCACCAGTGCGCGGGGAATGGATGAATTTGTGATCGCCTACATAGATGCCGACATGGCTGAAGGTGGCTTTTAGAGTGTTGAAAAACACCAAATCTCCGGGCTGGAGCTCAGATTTTTCTATCGGCGTGGTTGCTGCTGCTTGTTCGGCGGAGCGGCGTGGTAAGACGAGCCCGACAGTTTGCTCATAGATCAGACGCACAAAACCACTGCAATCGAGTCCTGCGTCAAATGAATTGCCGCCGCGCTTGTAAGGCACTCCGAGAAACCCCATGGCAGTCAAGACCAAATCCGAAGCTTTTTCGCTCACAACGCGGCCAGCGGCGCTCATTTGATCGCCTAATTTGTCGATCAAGCCCTTTTCAACCAGAAACTGACTCATGTCATCAGACGTGTTGGCTGGAGAGCTGGGCGCGGTTTGGGCCCAAGCTGGGAGAGACAAAGCCAGCAGAGTCGCTTGCACGAGAACCCACTTGCGCCCACGCAAAGCGTGGGAACAATGAGGAGGACGAGCTTCTATACAGCGCATAAAGATGATTATCCTGATAACGAATGAGAAGTCAAGTGAATAAACGCTCGTAAGTTGTTGATTTTATGTGATTAAGTAAAATTTATGGCCTATATTTTGTGAATCATCGCTTTCAAACTAGCCTCTACAATGGCAAAGCCTTTTCCTGACGCCAGCCCAGACCCTCCAGCACGCCCCTATGAATCCTAGCGACCAAGCCCTTGTTTTGAGCCAACGCGATGTGCGTGGCGTTTACACCTTGCGCTTGAATCGACCCGAGACTTTCAATGCCCTGAGCGGCGAGATGATTGCTGCGCTGCAAGATGCATTGGACGCGGTGGCCGCTGATCCATTGTCTCGCGCTGTGATTTTGGCGGCCGAGGGCAGGGCGTTTTGTCCGGGGCACAACCTCAAAGAGTTGGCTGCGCAGCCCGAGTTAGTTTTCTATCAAGCGCTGTTTGCACAATGCTCGCGCATGATGCTGAGCATTGCTCGGCTGCCGGTGCCGGTGCTCGCGCGGGTGCAGGGCATAGCGACTGCAGCGGGCTGCCAATTGGTGGCGCAATGTGATTTGGCGGTGAGTTCGCCAGCTGCACGTTATGCCACCAGCGGCATCCATTACGGCCTGTTTTGCGCCACGCCTTCTGTGCCGCTCACGCGAACCATCGCGCCCAAGCAGGTGATGGAAATGCTGCTCACAGGAGAATTTATTGATGCGGCGACTGCGCTGCGGTTTGGCCTGCTCAATGCAGTAGCGGCGGATGAAACTGCCCTGGCGCTAGACGCCGAAGTTGAGCGGCTCATTGTGCAAATCGTCAACAAACCGCGCTCTGCACTGGCTTTGGGCAAAGAGCTGGTGCAGCGTCAGCAAGGTTTATCGCTCGACGCAGCTTACCAACTCGCAGGTCAAACCATGGCGATGAACATGATGGATGCGACCGCTCAAGAGGGCGTACAGGCTTTTGTCGACAAACGCCAACCTACGTGGAAATTGTCATGAACACCACCACACAAGCCAATTATTTCAAAGCCTTGTTGGCGGATTTCGACCGCGATGGCTTTGGCCTTGAAGTGGCGGCGCTTTTAGGATGCCTCGTGGTTTCTTGGTGCATTGTTTGGGCGCTGCGCCGCGCTTGGGTGCGCTCCGAGCCAGCGCCCGAGCATGCTGCCTTGCCTGCTCAGCGCTCGGATTCTGTGTTGTTCGGGCTTCGCGGCGTGGATGGCGTGTTGTTTCCACTGATTTCACTGGCGTTGGTGTATGTGCTTCGCGTGACGCTGTTTGCCGGCGTAGAATTTGCGCTGTTTAGGCTTGCAGTGCCCATGCTGTCTGCGCTAGCTGCTATTCGATTGATAGCGCGTGTGATTGCGCTGGCGTATCCAAATTCCACCGCAGGGCGATTGATTGAGCAGTTTTTCTCTTGGGCAGTGTGGCTTGGCATCGTCTTGTGGCTTGCGGGTGTGTTGCCTGTGGTGATGACCGAGCTGGAGGGCATCAAGTTCAGCATGGGCAAATCCAAAGTGAGCTTGCTGGGCGTGTTTGAAGGTTTGTTGGCGGCCGTTTTGGTGATTGTTTTGAGTTTGTGGGTATCGGCGGTGATTGAGCGGCGGTTGTTATCCGATGCGGTGAGCGATTTGTCTTTGCGCAAGGTGGCGGGAAATGCCATTCGCGTGGTGCTACTGATCGTAGGCTTGCTGTTTGCCTTGTCAGCGCTGGGCGTGGATTTAACGGCGCTTTCCGTCTTGGGCGGCGCTTTTGGCGTCGGCTTGGGCTTTGGATTGCAAAAGCTCGCTTCGAACTACGTGAGCGGCTTCGTGATCTTGCTCGAACGCAGCCTGCGGATTGGCGACAACGTGAAGGTCGATGGCTTTGAAGGCACAGTGACCGACATCAAAACTCGTTACACCATGATCCGCAGTGTCAACGGCCGCGAAGCAATTGTCCCAAATGAAAAAGTGATCACCGAACGGGTGGAAAACCTGTCTTTGAGTGACCCAAAAGTCTTGGTCGTGACCAACATCACCGTCGGGATGGACAGCGATGTCGCTCAGGTGCAGAGAATCCTGTGCGATTCAGCAGCCAGTAGTGATCGCGTGTTGAAAGATCCAGCGCCAGTAGCGCATCTGGCGCAATTTGCGCCAGATGGCTTGGAATTCAGTTTGTGCTTTTGGATATGCGATCCAGAGAACGGCCAGCTCAACGTCAAGAGCCATGTACACATCGCCATCCTGCATGCGCTACGCCAAGCCAACATTGATATTCCGCATCCGCAGAGGGTGGTGCGGATAGTTCAAAACACGTAACCAGCAATTTCCTGACAGCCAACGGTGCATCATGCGTAGGTAACTTAACATAATATACATGGTGAGCCCTGCGGTTTTTGCGTAGGGTAGGGCGCTTAAACATGCGTCGGGGGCGGGATTCTACATCCTGCCAGACACCTTGGAAACCTGTCCCCGTCTTCTTTTCCCTGTCTGGGGAGTTGACGCATGTTTGCAATTTACTTTCGTGATGGCCTGCTTTTGCAGGCGTTCGGGCGTTACAACAAGTCCCAAACCCATCGCGTATTTCGCACCACTTGCCCAATTGAGGCTGCTAAGTTCTCAAAGAGAGTTGCGGTAGAGCGTTTGCGTGAGCTGCGCTCTGTGGGTTGCTCTTGCTGGCTTGTCCCGGCGTGAGCGCGGTAGCTCAGAGGCCACTATCTCAGGTGGCTGTGCGCAGCTTTATTGCGCTGCGACTGATTGCCGCTGAAATCGCTGAAAAGGCGGGCGGCGGGCGCTATGGCGCAAGCATGCAAGATGACGAATGGTTCTCATACGCGCCCACGTTTCGCCTGTGCGCAATCATGATTGCAGGGCTTGAGGGTGACACGGGCGCGATGTGTTCGCAGCGCTGGCAACGCTTCACTCCGAATGAGCGTGACGCTCTAACGTCTGCTCTGCGAACCTTGCGCCGTGATGCTGGAAAAGTAAGGTGTTGTGCGCTATGAGTGGCACCAAAAAAACAAGAGATATTTCTCTGAGCGTTGATCGTTTCAGGCTTGCAAAGATTAAGGCGCGGCTGATTAAAACGCTGCCTGCTGAGTGGCTTACGCAAGTGCAGCGCATGGTCAAGCCCAAGGCGGGTGCTGTGACGTTTCCGTATGAGGTTGCGCTTGCTGAGATTGAAGCCTTGCAAGGATTTGAGAAAAAGTACGGTGACGCTATCGAGTGGCGTATGGATGATGCTGCCATCTGCGATATGGCTAAGCGCGTGGCGCTTGATCTGTGCCAAGTGCTTGACACGCTTCACCCGCATGAAAACGGATTGATCGAATGGCAACGCTGTGACGTGGTGCAGCGGGCTTGTGAGTGCGTGGGTGTGCCACCGCCTGCATCCATCACGGCGGCGGGCATGGTAGAGCGGGCGCGGTCTCAGCATTGGTGGCGGCGTGTGTTGCGCCGTCAGGTTGCTCGTATCACTGAGCTAGGCGCTATAGAGCTGGGACTCGTGAGCCGGGGCGGCTCTGTGTATGCCAGTAATGAAGCGCTTGCGCGGCGCAAACAGCAGATAGCCCGCAATGCTGCGAACCTGAAAAAATCGCTGTGGCGAAACGAAGCCGGACAGGTCTATAACCTTGGGGAGCTTGCTGCAAAAAGCATAGCGAATCAGGACAATCGGCGTGATGAATTGATGACGCGCATTCGCGGCGCGATGGAATACGCAGAGGAAAAAAATCACGTTGGTTTGTTCCTCACGTTGACCGCGCCCGCTTGCATGCATGCCGTGCGAACGGTCAAGGGTTCGCGGGTCGTTTTGAAAAATGACAGGTACATAGAGACAAGCCCAAAGGATGTGCAGGCGTGGCTTTGCAAGCGTTGGGCGCTGGTTCGAGCTGCGTTTGCGCGGGCGGGGATTGAATGCTATGGCATGCGCGTAGCTGAGCCGCATCATGACGGTACGCCACACTGGCATGCGCTGCTCTGGTTTGAAAGCAAGCTGCATGCAGCGCTTGCGCGGTTGATCGTGCGTTCTCGCTGGCTTGCTGAGTATGGAGATGAACCCGGCGCTGAAAATTACCGCGTGAGCTTCACCGCCATGAAAAAAGGCGGCGCTGCTGGCTACATCGCAAAGTACATCTCTAAAAACATCAACAGTTCCCACAAGCTGGATTCTCATATTGATGTGGACAAGGGCGTTCAATACGAACTCGATACCGGGCAGGCGCTGGGCGCGGCGCGGGTTGATGCGTGGGCGGCTACATGGGGGATTCGTCAATTCCAAGCCGTGGGCATGCCGCCAATAGGCGTATGGCGGGCGCTTCGTGGCGTGAGTCATGATCAAGTGAGAGAGCGTGACGTGAGTAAGCCCATGATGATGGCTCACGATGCAGCGCATCGCGTGGGCGAACGCAAAGCCGATTTTGCGCAGTACATCAAGGCAATGGGCGGCATGTGCCAAGGCGTGGGCAATTGGGCTTTGAGCATTGGCCGTGAGGTGCATGAAAAGGTGAACGGCTTTGCAGAGGATGTGAAGCAATCGCTGACTGTGGGCGTGCAGGATGCATCGGGCAGGCTCTACGTGAGCCGCCGTATGGCATGGGTGCGCGTGGTCGATGCGCCCGCGCAGTCAGAGGAAAAGAGAGCAGCGCTTGCGCTGCCTTGGACTCGTTTCAATAACTGTACAGCCCGATTAACCGGGGGTGTGGTTAAACAGTTATTTGATCGCGTTCTATATGACAGTTTCGATATAACGGCCCTGAGCTGGCAACAGGGGATGCGATGTCAGACATAGATTTCAGCACGTCAAGGGGCGTGAATTTTGCAAAGTGGGTGGTTCGAGACGGTGAATATTTGTTCATTGCGGATGGCTTCGTTTTGATGACGTGGCGCGGCGTGTTCCGCGTCGATGGATATTTGCGCTGTGATGGCGTGTTGCAGGTGCAAGCATGATTGATATGAAATTGATAGCGAATAGCGAAGCTGCTACGCCGGGACAGGGCAGGGCTATCCTGTTCGTGGGGATTGATGGATTGATGCGGGCAAAGCTGGCGGGCGGTCAAGTCGTTGAAGTGTTGCAGGGTGCGCCCGGTGCTCAGGGAGTGCAGGGATTGCCCGGCAATGATGGTGCTGATGGCTCGCCGGGTGCGAACGGTTTGAACGGTGCGCAAGGGTTGCTAGGTGTGCAGGGCGTACCCGGTGCGCAAGGTGCGCAGGGATTGCCCGGCAATGATGGTGCAGACGGTGCGCAGGGTGCGCAAGGTGTGCCCGGTGTCGCAGGCTTTGAATCGGTCACTGAGCTGGCAACAATCGGGCAGGCGCGGGCAGGCGCGGCGGCGCTGCTGATTTGCTCTGCAAACAGCGCTGCAAGTTTGCTGGGTAAGATGGTGCGAGTTCGTGCGATGGTTGATACATCGGTGAATGGCAATGTGATTTTTAGCGTCAACGCGGGCGGGATCGTTTTTGCTTTTCCAGCTTTGGCCGTCACGGGGGTTCGTAGAAGCTATTTTGAAGCTACGCTATTAATAGGTGCTTCGGTGGCCTTATCCAGTGGATGTTCGCAGCAAGCGCATGCAGCTCTGAATGGCACTGCTAACGCGCTGTTTGCGCATGCGGCTGTTTCCGGCGCGGTCACTTCGGGCGCTGTGTCCGTGTTGCTCTCTAGCGCAGGCCAGAGCGTCACTACGCGCCTTGCGCAGCTTGAAATCATCTAAGGGGTAAGCATGGCACGTGTCAACACAAAAATGATTTCTGAGCTGCTGCGAGTAGAAAGCGGGCGGGGCGGTTCTGTAGAAATTCGATTAAAGGAAACTGGGGCATCAAACCGCGCAAGGTCGAGCGCGAAGTATTTTGCACGGTTCGCGTTCTCTGGCCGGGTTGATCTTGGTTTTGTGCGCATCGATAGCGGCGCGGGAAAAGAGCGGGAATACACGCTTGATGCTGTGAATAAGCTGCTTGCCAAGTCGCTTGAAAATTACCCGGTGGCTGTGCGCATCACAATTGAAAATGCGCAGAATTTGGGCGCTGTGTGGACTGAGCGCCGACTAGCTGCGCAGGTCGATAAATTCGCGCTGTTGTCGGTGGATTCGATACGCGCAGAGGCCAATGAAAAATTGGCCAGCGTTGCGCTGTGGATTGATTCGGCTCGTAAGCGTGACGTGGTGGCCGGTGCTGGCAATGTGCTGAAGCATGCCGATATGCTGGCCTTCATGCGCGGCGATGTGGGCGCGGTGTTGCCAGTTGCAGAGGATGCAGAGCGCATCGGCGATGTGATCGCGCCGCCGCCGCCCCCTGCGCCGCCGCCCCCACCACCCCCGCCGCCCCCTCCACCGCCGCCGCCCCCTCCACCGCCGCCGCCGCCTCCTCCTCCACCGCCGCCCCCTCCACCGCCTTCCGGTGGTGTGACTCAGCGGCCTGTGCTGTTTGATGCGTCAACTACCTACGAATACACATTGTGGGTGCGCGTGGTGTTTGACAAGTCGCCCGCGCCGCCTTTAAATGCTGTGATCGTTTGGGGTAAGTATCAGACTCAAATTGAAGCGGATGCAGTGCGTGACGCTTTGCAGCTTGCGCACCCTAACAAGGTTGCGGGCGTGGTGCAGTCCTCCGGCGATACTGCTCAGTTTGGAATTTGGCCGGGTGCTGAGTTCGATACGTTCTATGACGGCGGGCGGCGTGCCCGCTTCACATCGGCGGCGGGTGTGCATGACTTGATGTACTTCGATGAGTACGGTCTATTTTCCAATTCATCACTGTCCGATGAAGACGCGCAGGCCGTGGCCTCGCTGTTCCCGGCGCTCTCTGCTGGCTTCACCGCGCAGCAAGTGGGCTTTGATGCGTACCTGAGCGGGTGGCTGTTGACCGTCAATCCTGTGGGCGTGTACTTCGATATTGATAGCGTTCCGTGATTGGAAAAAATTTCAAGGTGTCTGGCGATTTCTTTGGAGTATTTTTATGAGTGTAAAAACGAATGGTTTGAAGGCGGTGGCTGCGGCTGCTTTGGCGTTGGCTTTGACGGCGGGCGCTGCTCCTGTCGCGTATGGCCTGATCAATGACTACAGTATCAAAGCTGTGGGCATTGCTGAGGTGACAGACAAAGGCCAATGCGTGGTTGTCATCACGATGGCTGCTGCTGTGGTTGGTGATCCTGACGTGGTGCGCGTGATTGGCACAACCTCGGGTGACGTGCGCGTGTTTGGTGATTTGGCTGCGGCTATGGCCGTGGTTAAGAATGCCAAGCTGACGGGCAGTGCTGTGGTGACTGTCAAGCGACGTGAAAAAACGGGCTCTGTGGGTGACCCGATTGCTACGCTGAAAAAGCGCTTCCTGTCGTTCAAAAAAGAGCGTGAAAGTGCAGTGGGTATCAAAACTGAATTGACCGCTGACAAGGTGGCGGGTGAGGCGCTGGGTTATCAAAATGAAGTCGGTACGCCTGAGCGCGCCTACTATGATGACTTGATCGTCAAAATCGCGTCGGTTGAAGAATGGCGTGCTTTCAGTGACACGCAGGTCGTGGCTTTGGCCGCTGCGTTGACCGCTGCGGGCGTTGATCCTCTCACGGTGACCTGATGGCCTCGCGCTTGGTCTCTGACCTCGCTACGCCTGTGCGCAATGCCTGTATTGAGCTTTGCGCACAGGCTAGGGCGCAGGGCTTGGATGTGCTGGTTTATTGCACGTTGCGCTCACTTGATGAGCAGGCGGCGCTCTATGCCAGCGGGCGAACTGCACCGGGGCGGATTCTCACGAATGCCAAGCCGGGGCAGTCTCTGCACAATCCTGACGGGCAGGGCAAAGCGTGGGCGTTCGATGCTGTGCCCATGATCGGCGGTAAGCCGCAATGGGCAAACAGTGAGCTACTAAACCGCATGGGCGCAATCGGTGAAAGCTGCGGGCTTGTGTGGGCGGGGCGCTGGCGTGGAAACCTGCGTGAGCGCGTTCATTTTCAAATTTCTGGGGTTTGATATGGGTAAGTTCAAAAAACGTGTGAGAGAGCCTTCTACATGGGCGGGATTAGCTGCAATATTTCAGGCGCTGGCTTATGTGGCACCACAGCATGCGGCGGTGCTTCATGGCCTGACGGCTGTAGCTGGCTGCGTGGCTGCTCAGTTGCCAGAGCAAGGGGCGGGCAATGGCACAGATTCCCTCTGAAATGCTGGCTGTGGTGCTTGCTGAGGCGTTTGCAGTGGTGTGGCTAATTTTCCGAATGGATAAGCGGCTGGCAGTGATGGAAACAGAGCTGAAATACCTTCGCAGGCGATTGGGCATGCAGCATAGCGGCGCTGCTGATTTGTGATTTTTGCCAAGGTTTTAGCCCGCTTCTTGCGGGCTTTTTTTTATCCACCTTTGGGGTGGAACGAAAGGGGTTGATATGGCTGTTCCGCAAATAGTTGCTGCAATCGTTGCGGTGGTGGGCTTCCTCACAATTGAGGAATTGAAATTCCGTGGGCGTGAGTACATCCTAGAAAAAATCGGTGAAGCCGGGGACAAGGTAGGCAAGGTGGCTGCTCAAGCCGCGCTGGATGCGCTGGGGATTCCGCTTGATCTTGATGGGGAAGTGTCAGAGGCCACGATAACGAATGCTATCAATGTAGGAGTATTGGGCGGGCAAATTGAGCTAACCAATGTGTTTGACCGTGATGCATTGAAGGCCGATATGAAGCGCATCGCGCTAGAGCAGGCGGCGGTGAGTTTTGGGCATGACAAGGGCGCGGGGATTGAAGCAATTCGTGACGGGCTTGTGTCTGAGTTGGTCGCTGAAATTAAAGTTGAAATTGAAGCCGGGGCGGGTGACTACGTGAGCGCTTCGATTGATAGCGCGTTGGCTCTTCGTGCGCTTGCGCGGGATAAGGTTGAAGACTGGAACACCCCGAAGGATTTGAGCGAAAAAGGGGAGAAAAATCGAGAGAGACAGACGCGGTATCGCGCATCACATGAGAGGGTCTGGGTATGAGCAGAAAATTTAACTCCAAGCGGGCGAACGATGGCATTGATAGGCGCTTGCTTGAGGAAATTCAAGCCGCGCCGCCCAATGCATCGGTATCGTGGGAATACGCCGCTGATTGGGCGCTCTCGCGCTATGACAAGCGGGTTAGGGCGGTGCTGCGTGATCTTGGGCTTGATGTGCCCGATACGGGCGCTGTGACGGTGCAAGATATTTTGCAAGCCGTGAACACGCGAACGGGCTTAGAGCTTACTGAGTTAACACCGCAAGCCATCATGAGCGCGTTTGATGCGCAGCTAGCGGCGCAATTGAGCCAGCGGCTAGGCTTTACCGTGTCCACGGCTTTAAACCCGGTGCAGATGCGCTCAGAGGTCAAGGCGCAATTGCTGGGCATGCTTGCGCAGGGGCGCGGCGGTGGCTTGGTCAAGGGTGAGACGCTGGAAAGCCTTAAACAGGCTGCAACCTTCGCGCGGGCGGGCTTGTCGGCCAATGAGGGGAAGGCTGCGTTAAACCGTTGGTATCAGCGCAAATATGCCAAGTCGCATCAACGGGTGTGGCGTTGATTTATCATCCATCTTTTGGGGGTTCGATCATGATGAAGCTGTTGGCGGCCTGTGTGGCCTGTTTGTTGGCCTCTGTGGCGTTGGCCACGCCGGGCGGCGTGGATTCAAAGGGTTGCCACAATTCGCAAAAGATTGGTTTTCACTGCCATCCGCAACGAGCGGGCGGCGGTGGCTTGCCCGGTGGTGAATCGAAAAAAGAACGGGAAACCCGGCTTAAAAGAGAGTGCAAAGGCCGTGTAAACGCTGGTGTTTGCGAAGGTTTCACACGTCCGTGATGAACTTAGTGCTAACGAACTTTTAATCGTAGGCCATAGCGCAACGTCTTAGTGCTAACGCGGCCTTTTGCTCAGGGCGCTGTGTTTGCTCTGTCTTGCACAGTTATTGCCATAACTTTGGGTGTGGATAGCGTGCCCCTGCATGTATATGCTTCTGTATATACTGATTAAAAGAGTGGTCAGAATTTGAGACGCAATAACGGCGTAATCAATTTTTGAAGACTTAAATTCATATCTACTGTATGTATGGTGAATATGTACAGTGGTCGTCGGTAGTATGCATGTGCATGGTGTGGCCTCATGTGTTGTTCTTGGCTTCATGCCTGATTCCATTTGGCCTTCGGTGGGCTGTATTTTGTGATCGCCGGGGAATTGGTGCCGCTGGTTTGTTGCGGGCTGTGTTCTGTCAGGTTTTCGCGCCACTGATTTAGCTTTGTAAACCGCGAACCCGGCGCGAAGTAGTCAGAATTTGCAGCGTCATCGTGAGAATTTGCCTTTAATTCCTCTAGCTTGGCTTCGGTGGCCTGTAGCTGCTCGCGCAGTGCGCTCACGGTCTTTTTCAGGCTCTCGCTCATGCTGGCGTACATCCTTGCTTCATTGAAAAGTTTGCAGTGGATCGTTTGATGGCCGTAATTGCTTTCCATAAATAGAAGTCGAACCATTGCTTTAGATGGTTGCTTTTCATGCGCTAAATATTTGCGTAGTGTTAGGCGGTTGATGTCAAGGAGTTCGCAGGTGTTGCGCTCTAAGTGCTCTTGATTTCCCCATTGGGCGTTGTAAAAAGTTACAAAATCGCTGCTTCCGTAGTGTTCGATGCTGTGCATGTTGCTGGCCGTTTCAATGTGGTGCATAATGAAACGGCGCATGAGTGAGCGCCTTAAAAGCCTAGTAATTCTGGCAAATTGAAAAAATCGGTGAAATCTTCAACGAAATCAACGATCTATTCACTTTACATAATATACATCGTATTCAAATTCTTGAGAGATGCCATGAGACAACTACCATTTGCCTTTGGGCTGCTGTGCACGAACGAAAGCGGCAATGATTTCTACGGAATCTGTCTTGTTGGCGCGTTGGGCAAAGTCAATCGCAGAAAGGCCTAGATCATTTTTCAGCGTTGGGTCTGCACCTTCTTCGAGCAGGAGTTTGACAGCGCCGGGTGTGCCATAGTGCGCGGCCATCATGAGCGGCGTGGATTTGTTGGGGCTTTCGGCGTCGATGTAAGCGTATTTGGCCAAGAGCAAGCCGATCAGTTGCACATGGCCTGCGGTGGCGGCGTAATGCAGTGGTGTCCAGCCGGTTTTATTGACATCTGCGCCTTTTTCGATCATCTGCTGAGCCAATTCCACTTGGCCTTTGAAAACGGCCATCATCAGCGGGCTTTCGTCGTCTGCAGTCAAGGGATTAAGATCGATTTTTGGGGCTTGGATGAGAATTTGAGCGACTTTTGGCGACGGCTCGCGCAAGGCTAAAAACAGGCCATGGAAGTTATCGGGATCGCGAGTGTTGGGGTCAAAACCGCGCTGGAGCAAATTTTGGACAGTCCGGACATCGTCCAGCTTGATGGCTTTGAAAAAATCGTCATAGGCACCAGCATTGGCAAGTGGCGAATTAAATAATCCAATAAAAACAATTAGCTTTAGAAGATATTTAAAGTAATTTCTCATGAATTGTTTCCTTAAAACAAAGGGTCAATTAACGAAAATACGAGGAAAAAGGCGATTAAAATTGTTGGATGTTGCCTGCGCCACCGTCTCAACACTCAAGCCTTTGAGCTCAGCCAATTGCTTGGCGACGAAAGGCACATAACTGGGATTGTTGGTTTTGCCGCGATACGGCATGGGAGCGAGATAGGGGCTGTCGGTTTCGATCAGGCAGCGCTCTATCGGCACATAAGCCGCGACTTCGCGCAATTCAGCAGCCGCTTTGAAGGTCAAAATGCCGGAAAAGCTGATGTAAAAATCCAAATCTAGCGCGGCCTTGGCGACCGCCATGTTTTCAGTGAAACAGTGGAAAACGCCTTTGGCTCGGGGCAAATTTTGGGCCAAGGAAGCTTTGCCAGTATCTGCGCTCTGCTCTGCCAAGCTGCTGAAACCGCCCTCTTCTTTCAAAATCGCCAAGGTATCTTCCGAGGCCGAGCGAGTGTGGATGATCAGTGGCAAATCGGTGGCGCGGGAGGCGCGGATATGGGTGCGATAGCGCTCTCTCTGCCATTCCATATCTCCAATGCCGCGCCCGCCTTTGCGACCCGCCATGTCGTAATAATCCAAACCCGTTTCACCAATCGCCACGACTTTCGGCAACCGAGAGCGCTGCACCAGATCATCAAACGTCGGCTCATAGATGCCTTCGTTATCGGGATGCACGCCCACGGTGCTCCAGAAATTGTCATGCGTCGTGGCCAACGCGTGAACCTCAGAAAACTCTTCGATCGTGGTGCAAATGCACAAGGCGCGTGTGACTTGCGCTGCTTGCATGGCTGCGCGAATGGCGCGCAGATCGCCGCGCAGTTCAGGAAAATTAAGATGGCAGTGGGAATCGGTAAACACAGTAAATTTTTAAGCCAAATAGAGCTCTACCCGTTATATAATGTGCGCTTAATGCTATCAAATATGTAGCATATAGATGTGTAACTAAAACTGCAAAGTATCGCAAAAATAATCACTAAACTTGCCAAAAGCTCAAATCAAGATTCAAATAGTCTGAGTAGGTCGGTCTGAGCCCAGATGCGCTCCGAGCAGTTGCTCGATTTTGATTTTGAGTAGTTTAGATTTTTCGTCTGTCGGGAAGCGGATCCCAATGCCTTGCGTGCGGCCTCCGGCGGCTTTAGCGGGCGTGATCCAAGCGACTTTGCCTGCGACGGGGTAGCGCTGGGGGTCTTCTGGCAGAGTAATGAGGACATACACGTCGTCGCCAAGTTTGTAGTCTTTGGCTGAGGGGATGAAGATGCCGCCGTCGGTAAAAGCACCGATATAGGCTGCATACAGCGCCGCTTTTTCCTTGATGGCTAACTGAATGACGCTAGGGCGCGGCGTGGTGCCAGCACCGGGGGCGACTGTGGGTGATGTGCTCATACCCTTGAGTTTATACAGAGTTTGGCCTGTTGCACCATGTCTTCCAGCAACAACTCAGGTTTGAAGGGATGCTCAATGCGGCGCGCGAGACTTTTCAGCTGTTCGCCCCAAGCGGCCAAGGCGCGAGATGGGGGCGGCTTGGGCAAATCCTGTGCTGCAAAATACCGGGGTGCAGCGCCGAGTTTGAGCGCCCAGAGATCATGGCAGAGCTTTTGTAGCGCATCGAGTAACTGTGCGCCGCCCCAGCCCGAGACCGCCTGCACCTGCCCTTTTTGCATGGCTTTTGGCAAGTTGGCCCATATAGAATCTGCGCCAATCGCTATGAATTTAAGAGCATCTAGTGGGCGGTTGCCGCTGGCTTGTAGCGCTATTTCACGGCCCGTGGGGCTGGCTGCGGGCGTTTGCTGGGTGAGCCAAGCCATGCTTTGCTCGATGCTTGGCGTGTGCAGCGCAAAGGCTTGGCAGCGGCTGCGAATAGTAGGCAAAAGCTGGTGTGAAGCTTCCGTGGCCAACACGAAGCGCAGGCTGCCTAGCGGTTCTTCCAAGGTTTTGAGCAAGGCGTTGGCTGACGCATTGTTCATCGCTTCAGCGGGGAAGACCAAAATAGCTTTACCGCGCCCGCGCCCGCTGGTCAATTCCGCAAAAGCCACTGCTTCGCGCACGCTTTCAATACGAATTTCTTTAGAAGGTTTGCGCTTTTTGTCGTCAATCTCTTTCTGTGCTTTTTCAGAGAGCGGCCAGCCCAGTTCCAGCATCAAGACTTCAGGCATCAACACCACCAGATCGGTATGGCCACGCGAATGCACTTGCAGGCAACTGGCGCATTGGCCGCAAGCGGCATCTTGAGGAGCGCGATTGGGCGCTTCGCATAGCCAAGTCTGCGCAATGCTAAGGGCGAGCTCGTAATGTCCCAAACCGGAAGGCCCGTAAAGTAAAAGCGCATGCGCAGGCATGCCCAGAAGCTGGTGGCGCTGCTCGGCCAGCCAAGGCGCAAGCTGAGGCAGCTCTTTAGAGAGTTCTGACTCTGCCGCCTTGCTCATGACGTTCCTCCCGCAGGCAAATAACCCCGTGTAACCACAGCGGCCATCACATCAGAGCGCACCTCTTGCAAGCTCTGATGCCCATTGATTCGCACGAACCGCTGCGGATCTGCCGCCACCCGCGCTGCATAACCACTGCTCACGCGCTCAAAGAAAGCCACGTCTTGCGATTCAAATTTATCGGGCTGCCGCGCTGAAGCCAGCCGCTGCGCCGCCACCTGCGGCGGGACTTCAAACAACAGCGTCAAGTCTGGCTGCAAAATACCGTTTTGAAGGCGTATTTTTGAGGTCAAATCGGCCTCTAGCCGTGATAAATCTTGTGCAGAATGCTCTAATTTCGATAGCACTTGTAGATCAAACCCCCGGCCTGCCCCTTGGTAAGCAAAGCTGGCATCCGTGAAACGGTCACACAACACCACATCGCTGCGCGCCAGCGCTGGCGCGATCACTTGCACAATATGCTCGCGGCGAGCCGCAAACACCAAAAGCGCCTCCGTCAAAGCGTCCATCGGTTCATGCAAGATCAACTCGCGAAGCCGCTCCGACAAACCCGTGCCCCCCGGTTCGCGCGTGAGCACCACTTGCTGCTGCTCACCCAATTGAGCACGAAACGCTTGCGCCAGCGCCTGAATATGAGAGGACTTGCCTGCGCCGTCAATGCCTTCGAAAGTGATGAATAAACCTGTCATGGGAAGGTATTGTGGCCTATCCCGAGGAGTTGACCTGCTATGAAGTGACACAATATTGGTATGCAACGTGTGCAAGGGACTGATTTTGAACTGCCCGATGATTTGGTCATCGGCACGGCTTCGGGCGACGAAGATGATCGTGGCTGGGCAGGTTCGACACTGCCTCAGGATGTGTATCCGTCTGGTGAGCCGGGGATGTCTGCAAGCGGGCGATCTGGTTGGCATGGTTCAACGCATCCTATGCACAGGGCGGGCTCAACGACAGATGGCGATACGCTGTCGCCTGATCTGGCTCCTGATGCGGGCAGCGTTTCGACGGCATTTGGGCCGACGCCGACTCAAGCTATCTTGGCATCGCCGCGCAGACGCGGCCGTCTGCCACAGGATGGCCCGCTGCCCAAGCGGGTGTTGGTGGTGGACGATGATTTGACGATGCGGCTTTACATGCGCTCGCGCCTGATGCTGCGCGGGAACGTGCAGTTGCTGGAAGCATCCAGTGGCGAAGAGGCGCTCAAAATGGTACAGGCGTATCCGTTTGATGCAGTGTTATTGGATGTGGACATGGGTTCGCAAAATGGTTTTGAGACTTGCAGAGCAGTGCGAAGCCATGTGCGGCGTGAAGGTGGTAAGCAACCTCAGATTTACTTCATCACCAGCCGCAGCGGCGTGATCGACAAAATGCGCGCTCGTATGGCAGGCGCAGATGCATTCTTGTCCAAACCACCGCATCCGGGTGAGCTGGCGAAACTGCTAGAAAGGGTGTAGAAAGTGTCGGTACATCATGCATTTGTCGCATACGCGCCAAAACAGGTCGCGACAAACCGTAACAAAACTGTGAGATTTATCACGAAGTCTGTATCAGAGGATATGATTTGAGCATGATGCACAGAGTTTTTGTTCGAGTGGTGGGCTTCGCGGGTGTTGAGCGGCATGCGCTCAACACCATATTTCGCCTGTCGCAAGACCGGCAATCTGCCCGCGAGTGGAGCTATGAACCTTGGTTGCCCGATTCACTCTCAGCACCCCGATTGGCGCTGATTGACGGTTCCAGCCCCGATGCAAGCGAGGCTTTGGCGGAGATTGATGCGCTGGGCGGTATTGGCATCATTTGGGTCGGTTCGATCTCGCCAGCCAAAGCGTGGCGAGCATTTTTGCGCCCGATCACCTGGACGGCTGTGTTGCTGGCGATGGACGAGTATTTCACGCCAAAAAACGAGTTAGATGTCGATTTTGGCAATGACACTTGGCCTTCCGTGCTGGAAGCCACCGGCGCACATATGTTTCCAGACCATGATTTGCGTCGCGTTTTGTTGGCAGATCCCGACAACGATTCGCGCATGTATCTGCGTACAAAACTGGCTTCTTATGGCATCACACACATTGACGAAGCTTCTAATGTGCTGGAGGCGCGCGACCATCTCGCACCCGAACGTTTGCAGCGCATGGGCTACGATATTGTGATTGTTGATCTGAGTTTGCCCGGCGGTGACCCGTGGAGCGTAATGGCCGCCACAGGGAACACACCCCTCAAACTCGTCACGCATGCGCGCCTGAGCCTGAGCAACCGCATGACCGCCAAAGTCAGTGGCTATGTGGCCATGGGCAAACCGCTTGATCCTTCTCGTTTGAATATGCTGCTAGACAAGATTCAATAAGCCATAGGTCTCGCGCGCTACCATGAGCCAAGACTCCTCCACTGAACTGCAAGAACTGCTGCTGGCCGCTGGCCGAGGGGATCACTCTTGTTTTGCTCGCATTTATGAGCGTACCAGTGCGCATCTGTATAGCGTGGCGCTGCGTATGTTGGGAGGTGAACACGCAGCAGAAGATGTCTTGCAAGAGGCTTATGTGAGCATCTGGAAAAACGCCTCCCAATACCGCACCGCCATCGACGGGCAGCAGCTCGCGCCCATGACGTGGCTGATTGCCATCGTGCGCAACAAATCGCTTGATGCACTGCGCAAAAACAAACGCCTGCGTGAAGACGAATTCATCGCAGAAGGAGATGCACTTGACCGCGCTCCCACGCCGCTGCACGAGACCGCGCCCAGCGCCTTAGAGTCGCTCACCAGCGCTGTTGAAAGCCTGCATATTGACGCTTGCATGAATACTCTGAGCGCTGCGCAGCGCCAAGCGCTCGCGCTTTGCTACTACCAAGGCCTGACGCATTCTGAAGCTGCAGCCCAAATGGGCTCGCCCATGGGCAGCGTGAAGGCTTGGGTCAGGCGTGGGCTGGAAAAGCTCAAAACTTGTTTGCTGAACCGCGGCGTCATGCAAGACGCCACTCACGGGGGCGCAGCATGAGATACAGCAGCCCCGAACTCATCGAGCGCCTAGCCGCTGAATACACCCTCGGTACGCTGCATGGCGGCGCGCGCCGCCGCTTTGAGCGCCTGCTCTCAGATCGCGCGGATGTGCGCGTGGCTGTGAACGCTTGGCAAGCGCGGCTCGCGCCGCTGGCCAGCAGCATCCAGAGTGTGAAGCCACCTGTGCGTTTGTGGGCAGCGATTTCTCAAGCAACCCAATCTACGCCGTTCGGCAGAGCATCTATTGCAGTATCTGGTGCAAAAGCTTCTGGCTGGTCTTGGCTGCGCCCAGCAAGCTGGGGCTTCGGCGGCATAGCAATGGGTGTCGCACTCAGCGCAGTAGCCCTCTTCACCGCACCCACACTGTTCATGACCGCCGACAAAATCGCAATGCTTTCAGGCGAGAAACTGCCGCAAAGCTGTGTGGGCGTGCTCACCGATCCGCAAGGCAATGGCCGCCTCTTGGTCAGCTCATTGCGTCATGGCAAAACCGTCACGCTGAAAGTCATCGGTGCAGGCGAACTCGGCACACAAGCCGCCCCACTCGAACTCTGGGCCCTGCCACCTGCGGATGTGAATGGCGGCAAACCTTTCTTGCTCGCTAAGGTACCCGTCAAAGGCAGCGGCATCGCGATGCTGCCCGATACGTCAGAAAAACTGCTCTCCAAGATCAGCAAACTGGCCGTGACTCAAACCAATACTGTTCAACCCGGTACAACGGGCGAAGTCGTTTTGATGGGTAATTGTACGAAGCTTTGGTAGGCTAACCAAGCTTAATTTTTAAGCATTTTAGGGTCCTACCCGTTATAGAACTTGAGGTGAGCGCTATCCATTTAATAGTACGAAGGTATCTACTGACAGACTTTCAAGCCTTGGACAAATCTTCCGCTTGCAAGCGTGTGAATTTTTGATACAGCGTTTCGCGGTTTTCTACATGCTCGGGATGCGTATCAATGCAAGCCACGGGGCAGACCTGCACGCATTGCGGTTCATCAAAATGGCCCACACATTCGGTGCATTTATGCGGATGGATTTCGTAGATCTCTTTGCCCATGTAAATCGCCTCGTTCGGGCATTCGGGTTCGCAGACATCGCAGTTGATGCATTCGTCGGTGATTCTCAGAGCCATGATTGCGGCCTCTTCAAGCTTGGAGCTTCGGGCGATGCGCAGCTTCGAGCGCCCGCGCCACTGCCGGGCTGACCATCTGGCTCACATCCCCGCCGAGCTTGCTGATCTCGCGCACCAGCGTGGAGCTGATGCACTGCAGATCGGGCATGGGCAGCAGAAACACCGTGTCGATAGAAGTGCGCATTTTGCGGTTCATCGCGGCCATCTGGGCTTCGTAATCTAAATCGGTCGCGTTGCGGATTCCGCGCACGATGGTCTGTGCGCCGTGCTTAGAACAAAAATCCACGATCAAGCCGTCAAACGCGATCACACGCACATTTGCTATATTTTTCAGATCGCCTCGCGCAGTATCCATGCGCTCCTCCAGCCCAAACAGCGTTTTTTTACTGTGCGCCACAGACACGGCCACGATCAGCGTGTCAAACATCTTCGCCGCACGCGCAATCACGTCTTCATGCCCCAGCGTGTTCGGGTCAAACGTGCCGGAATAAACTGCAATTTTTGCCATGTTGGAATGATACGCGCTTCAGCTTCGCAAAATATTCGTGGGGGCAGCGCCTGCCGGATCACGGTACACATCAAAATCTGAATCCACCGTGAGGATGTGGCTGATTTTCAATCGAGAAGCTGCCTCGGCAATAGAAGCATCGGCCAAGTCAAACGGCATGGAGGCAAAGCGCACACTGATTTGCAGCACGGTGGCAAGGCTGTTTTCTGGATCAACACCAAGGCGCAGGCTCATAGCGCAGCACCGGGCGAGCTTGGCTTCATCTTCTGCGCAGCGATCTCATCCCACACACCCGCCGCATAAGCCTTGCGATTCGTCGCCAAATCCATCAGCCTCAAGCCATCCGTGTATTTGCGGCCAAACAAATCCTGCCCCAGCTCGTATGCACTGGCCACACCCTTAGGCGCAGTTGCCAGATACATCATCAGCGCATCGCGCATCACTTCGCTGATGCTTCGCCCCTCCGATGCGTAGCGCTCGCGCAAGCTGCCCTCTAAGCTGTCTGGGAGTTTGACGGTGGTGGTCATGATGAATTCAAAGCACAAATTGAGGTAATAAATTAATTATTACCAACCATCTTCCACCTGGCAAGCATTCACCATCGCACCCTACTGCTCAATTGCAATTGGACTTTAGCCAAGCCTCTGCGCTGGCGATTTCTTGGGATCGGTCTGCATAGCCAGGGGGGCGTTTAGGCAGGTTTTTATTGCTCTGCATTTCTTCTCGTCTGCTTTTGCATTCAATCGCTAGGCCTTCCACGTCTTTTTCTGCAGCGGCTAAGCGCATCTGCGGATTACAGCGTTTATCAACACGGGCTTTGTTCAGTTGGAAATTTTCATTGCCAATCGTGTCTTTCACCCTCCTCGCAGCGATTTCAAGCAAGCGCCTGTCTTCTGCGCAAAGTGTGTCGTATTGCTGCAAATTTGAGTTGGGTATCGTTGCACCCTCGCTTGGCAAGTCAGCAGCATTCAGCGGCTGGCTGCCCCTCTCTGGCGCTTTGGTGGCAGCTTTAAGAGGCGATTTTGCTGGTGCTTTGATCTCAGTGGCTGCCTGCCCCACGTTGCAAGCTTGATCGCTAAACACCACTTTGCCATCTGCACCCACACATTTATTGATGGCAGCTTGCGCAGCAAAGGGCAGGAAGAAAATAGCAATGAATGCGGACGAAATACAAAAGATATGGCGTGTCATAGCGGTCTTCAAAAGAGCCACTTTACAGCAGCCTCAAGACACGAGCATCAAGCTGCGAGCCCCACCGTGATGCCCCGGTCTTTCGCATATTTCTCAGCTTGCTCGCTCAGCGCCCCAAGGCAAACATACATCGCCTTGTCCGCCCCCAGCGCCTCTTGCTGCGCCACCAAAGCCTGTAGCGCCTCCATGCCGTGGCTGGCCGCTTTGTAGCGCTTGGCGGCAACCAGAGTCGTTTGCCCGGAATTGGTCAGCAGAAAATCGCCCGCTCCTTCAGCCTTTTTTCCAGTCAACCGCTCCACAGCAAAGCCTTGGCCTGAAAACTTAGCCTCCAGCTCCTTGGAGAAATCCTTCCAAGATAGCCCCGCCAAGCGCGATGCCTCTGCCTCAAGAGCCGCCGCTGAAGGCGCATTCCACTGCCGCTTTAGCGCCACGCAGCCTGTCACCAAAAACGGTAACGTGCCCAGCACGCCAAACACCACCAAATCTTTGGGCAACAGCGCTGCACAAATCATGCTGATCACTACAGCAATCACAAAGCTAATCCACCACGGATTGCGCAGCAAGATCGCAAACAGCGAGTTCGGTGCCATTTTGAATTTCAAGAGATACTCCACAGAAAAATAACAAAGACCCCAGACTGTACTTGAGACCGTGGTTGCGAATTTTTCATCGCGTAGCAAGCATTGTGTGTAGATCAGGCCAAACATGACAAACTGTTGAGCTACGCCACATCTGATTAGCGCAGCGGGTTGGCGGCGAAGGCTGCGCCCTGTTCAACGCCCAAATCACGGTAGCCTCTGTATCAGCCATGCCGCCAGATCGAGCGACAACAGTAAAAACCTATGTTTAACTGCTCGTCTTTGCTTGTTTTTCAAACTCTTTGTGAAGAGTCTTACCCGTCAAGTGAACAAAAAATGCAATTGCTAACGAGTGAATCAAGCACACAAAAATTAACCCAAACGCAAGCGCACCCCAACTGAACTTAGCTTGACCAAGCATCGCCATACTGGCAAATGCAAACTGCAGCAATAAATTGATTCCGATCATTCCCCAAACAACGCTGGATTTTTCCGATGCAGTGAAATACCGTCTTTGCTTCATACCAAAAGAAAAACAAGGCCACATGACTGCTCCTATTAGGATGGCCACATTGAATCCAGAATTTGGTTTGATACTCATCAAATGAAATCCAATGGCTAGAAGAATCATAAGCATCAGATAAATTGCAAAGAAGCGACCCAAAACACTTGAAATCGACATAGGAAATCTCTTGTTTGATGAAAAGGAAGTATTCGCAGAAGATGTAATCAATTGCTAGGGTGGCACAATAACTTGTGAGCAGATTAAGCAAATCTCATCACAATAATTGCACAAGCACTAACATTTTCATTCTTTTGCACTCCGCCCAAGCAGATGAAAATGTACATCACCCGCCTTGCTTTGCTTAATCACTTTCAGCCCAAGCGTAGCCAGTTTTTCATCATCCCAAGGCTCAGGCGCTTCCAAATAGATAGCGCCTTGCGCAGATAGTGCGACGGCGGCAGCGGTAATTGCCTCTAAATAAAGCCCAGAATCGAAAGGTGGATCGAGGAAGATCACGTCGATGCTGGCTTTGGGAAGGCTGCGTAGGGTGGCGACGCCGTCGCCGCGTTGGATGCGGATGTTATCTGCTTTGAGGCGAGTTTTGTTGGACTGCAAATGGGTGACGAGTTGCGCGTCTTGCTCGATGAGGAGCACGTCTTGCGCGCCGCGTGAGGCGGCTTCGAAGCCGAGGGCGCCTGAGCCTGCGAAGACATCGACACAGCGCAGGCCACTTAAATCTTGTCCGAGCCAGTTGAATAGCGTCTCGCGCACGCGGTCGGGCGTAGGACGCAGGCCAGGCTTGCCCAAGACGCTGAGTTTGCTGCGTTTCCACTGGCCGCCGATGATGCGGACTTCGCCTACGCCGCCCGTGCGCGAGGCTGCGCCAGAGCTGTTTTTTGCGCGAACGGCGATAGTTTGAGAGGTACTTGGGATAAGGGCTTTGGGTTTCATAGAATCAGGTGATTGTAGAAAGTCTCCATGTTTTCGTTTTTCAAGAAGAAACCCGCTGAAGCAGCGCCCGCCACTGCACAACCCACTGCCCCTCAAGCTGCACCGGTAGTCGTGCCTGATGCGCTGCCTGTTGTAGCACCCGATATCGCTTTGGAGCCCGTTACGCAAGATGCTATAAATTTAATAGCGCCAAGCGCAGATTCTATAACGGCCAACCCACTAAAACCCTTAGAAAATAGCCCGCCTAACGCGGACCCAGGCATCTCAGCGCCCTTCGCCCTGCCGAACACCGAGTCACTCGCTCCCCGCAAGAACTGGATGGAAAAGCTCAAATCCGGTTTACGCAGAACCGCCAGCTCGATTGCCACCGTGTTTACTGGCACGCAGATTGATGATGCACTTTACGAAGAGCTCGAAGCCGCGCTGCTGATGAGCGATGCGGGCGTTGCCGCCACGCAGCATCTGCTCAATGACCTCAAGCGCCGCGTGAAAGAGGCCAAAGCCACCGAGCCGAGAGCCGTGAAAGCGCTGCTGGCGCAGGCATTGGCCGATTTGCTTACGCCCTTGCAAAAGCCACTTCGCGTGGGAGAACATAAGCCCACCGTGATCATGATGACCGGCGTCAACGGCGCTGGCAAGACCACTTCCATTGGCAAGCTCACCTGGCATCTCAGTGGTCAGGGCGCAAGCGTATTGCTTGCTGCGGCAGATACCTTCCGCGCCGCGGCCAAAGAGCAACTTGCGGTCTGGGCGACGAGAAACAACGTAGAAATCATCAGCCAAGACAACGCTGATCCCGCAGCCGTGGCCTTCGATGCTGTGACGGCGGGCAAGGCAAGGCAGCGCGATGTGGTGATGGTGGACACCGCTGGCCGCTTGCCCACGCAGCTGCATTTAATGGAAGAAATCGCAAAAATCAAGCGAGTGATCACCAAAGCCGAGGCCACGGCGCCACATGAAACGCTTTTGGTGATCGACGGCAACACTGGGCAAAACGCCCTCGCCCAAGTCAAAGCCTTCGATGCTTCGTTGCAACTCACTGGCCTGATCATCACCAAGCTCGACGGCACAGCCAAGGGCGGCGTGCTCGCTGCGATTGCGCTTTGGGCCCGTGAGCGGGCGGCCAAGCAACCCGATGCCAAGCCCGTCGTGGTTTATTTCATCGGCGTGGGCGAAAAACTGGAAGATTTGGAAACTTTTGATGCCCATGAGTTTGCTCAAGCTTTGATCAGCTAAAGCCTGTAATAAACGCCATGCTTTCGCCGACACACCTGCGTATGCAAACTGGTTTTTCAACTCACCTTTATCAAGCCGAGGCTGCCTCCCGATGAGCCTGAATGGAAACCGACTTTTAGTGGCGCTGCGTGAGGCGCTGATCCAGCAATGGCCGCAAGGGGCCGCCTGGACACAGCTGCGCATGGAGCCGCTCAAAGCCAAAGGCCTCGCGCACGACCACGTGCGCCTGTTGGGCACGGGTTGGCTGGCTCGTATCCCCAAGCAAAGCCAGATGCAACTCGGCGCATGTGACAACTTGATCTACCAGCATGCTTGCTTTGACCGCGCCAGCCCCGCAGGGCATGCGCCACACTGCATCCATGTGCTTGAGCCCTGCTCTAGCCTGCCGCGCGGTGCCTTGATCGTGGAAGAAATCAAAGGCCGATCGGCGCAACTGCCGCAAGATTTGCCGCTGATGGCGCGCAGCATGGCCGCGTTGCATCGTATTGCGCTGCCCCACGAAGAACACTGCGCCCCTTTGCTGCATGCGGCAGATCCTTTGCAAGCCATGTGGGATGAGGTGAACATTCAAGCCGCGTATTTACCGCGAGCCGCACTCCCGCCTCAAGCGGCGATGCGCGTTCATGCCGAGTTAGAACGCTTTCGCGAGCTTTGTCAGGGCAGCGCTCGCCCACTTAAGCGACTGATTGCTTTTGATGGGCATCCCGGTAATTTCGTGATCAGACTTGAGGCGGCAGGTAGCGAAAAGGCTTATCTGGTGGATCTGGAGAAATGTCGCTACAGCTATCCTGGCTTTGATTTGGCCCATGCCACTCTATACACCTCCACCACTTGGGACACAGATTCGCAAACCATTCTGCAACCCGATGATGTGTTGGCCACTTACCGCGCTTGGAGCGCTCAGGTAGACGAAGCGCTGGCGAGTGATGCGCAGAGCTGGCATATGCCGCTGCGCAGAGCGATGTGGTTGTGGTCTGTCACATGGTGCGCCAAATGGCGTGTGGCCTCGCGCGCTGAATCCGCAACGGCGCAAGATGGTGAAGATTGGTCTGCGCAAAATCTTGATCCTGCGTTGGCCAGTCATGTGCGCGAACGGGTTGATCACTATTTGAGCAACGAGGGCATCGCTTGGGTGTGTGCAGAATTCGATGCGCTCGAACACCGCATGAGCACTCCATCTTCCTAAGCCATGCCCGCTCGCCACTTTGCGCTCAGAATTGTGGTGCCAGTTTTGAATGAGGGCGCTATGTTGACGCCACGTCTCAAGGCGTTGCAGGCCTTGCGTAAGCAAGGCGCAGAACTGGTGGTGGTGGATGGCGGCAGCATTGATGAGAGCTGGGCGCGTGCGCAGCCTTGGGTTGATCGGCTTATTTCCAGCCCGCCGGGGCGAGCTCAGCAAATGAATACCGGCGCAGCAGACACTGCATCCAGCCAAGCCGATGCCTTGCTCTTTCTGCATGCTGATACGCAGCTTCCTCCAGATGCCTTAGCCGCTATCGGGCAGGCGCTGCGAGAGCGGCCTTGGGGAAGATTTGATGTGCAATTGGATGCACCCGGCTGGCGCTTTCGCATGATAGAGACCATGATGAATGGGCGTTCGCGTTTGAGCGGTATCGCTACGGGTGATCAAGCGATGTTTGTTCGTACTGATGTGTTTCAGGCTGTGGGAGGTTTTCCAAATCAGGCGCTGATGGAAGACATTGCGCTGTCTTCGCGGCTGCGCAAGCAATCTCCCCCTGCCTGCCTGCGCCAGCGGGTGCGCACCTCGGCACGCAAGTGGCTGCAAAGCGGCGTTTGGCGCACGATTTTTCTGATGTGGCGGCTTCGTTTCGCTTATTTCTGGGGTGCAGCGCCTGCGGATTTGGCGCTGGCCTATGGCTATCGGGCATCGCCGCAGCCAGCGCCAGCAGGATTGGCAATTCTGGCCAAAGCGCCAGTCGCGGGTTTGGCCAAGACGCGCTTGATCCCAGCGCTGGGCGCGGCTGGCGCAGCGCGTTTACAGCGACAATTCATCGCGCAAAGCCTGCAAACAGCGCAACAAGCCCATTTAGGCAGGATCACGCTGTGGTGCGCGCCGGATGCGCATCATCGTCACTTTCGGGCTTTGCAAAGGTATCAGCACATTGAATGCCGATCTCAACCAGCAGGCGATCTGGGCGTGCGGATGCACCGCTGCACAGAGGAACACTTCGCTCAGAAAGATGTCATACCGCTGATCATCATCGGCACAGACTGCGCCGTTTTGGCACCAGGGCATTTACAAGAAGCCGCTCGGAGCCTCCAAACACACGATGCATGCCTGATTCCCGCTGAAGATGGCGGCTATGTGCTGCTGGGATTGCGAAAAATGATTCCCGAGGTCTTTGAAAACATCGCATGGAGCACGCCCCGCGTGCTCTCGCAAACTTTGGAGCGCCTCGCTCAAGCAGGTGCAAGCGTCGCCTTGCTGCCCACGCTTTGGGATATTGACGAACCCTTTGATTGGCAGCGCTGGCAAGACATGAAAGGTAAGCGATGAACCAGCCCCGTGCGATGAATCCTCCGCTGAGCAAAGATGGCTATGCGAGTCGGCTGCGTTTGCCCAGCGGCTTGGTGCAGATTGTGATTGACACCGATGCAGCCAACGAAATTGACGACCAGTTCGCCTTGGCTTGGGCGCTGCTTCGCCCGGATCGGCTTCAGATTCACGGTATTTATGCCACGCCGTTTTCCTTCGCACACCGCCGTGCTTTGTATCCCCAAGCCAGCCAAGATGCTGCACCATTCAATTCGCCCAAAGTCGGTATGGAGCGCAGTTTCGATGAAATTTTGAAGGTGCAAGCATTGCTTGGTCAACCCAATGCGCCTCAACCCTGCAAGGGAAGCCCAATCTATCTCTCTTCACTCTCGCAGCCGATTCAAAGCGAGGCCACCGAGCATTTGATTACTACAGCGCTGAGCATGCCGCAAGATGAACCGCTGTATGTCGTTGCCCTAGGCTGCGCAACCAATGTGGCCAGCGCAATACTGCTCGCGCCAGAGATCATGCACAAGATTGTGGTGGTCTGGACGAGCGCCTTCCCTTCGCATGCGCCGCATGTGAACCAGTCTTTCAACCTAGAGCAAGATGTATTGGCCAGCCAATGGCTGTATGACAGCGGCGTGCCCTTGGTTTATTTGCCGGGCTATCACGTGGGTGCGCAACTTCGCTTGTCTTTGGCCGAGGTGGAGCGCTATGTGAAACCACATGGCGCTATTGGCATCTATTTGCATGAATTGTTTGCCGACAACCCGCTGTGGGCCATCACAGGCCGCCCTGCTGCTGCCGCGCACAGCTGGGTGATTTGGGATTTGATCAACATCGCTTGGTTGCTCAACCCCGATTGGGTGCCCAGTGATTTGGTGTCAACCCCGACTTTGGTCGCAGACCTTCGCTGGCAAAAGCAACCAAATGCGCATCCGATGCGCGAAGCCTATGCGGTGCAGCGCGATGCGATTTTTAACGATCTTTTTTCCTGCTTAGCCAAAACCACCGCGTAAGATGGCAGCCTGTTTGCACGACTCGTTTTTACTACTGCTCTTTTTAAAACTGAAACTGATTCAACATGACTTTAAATCGCCGCCAATTCTCTCGCAACACACTTTTGAGTACAGCTTTGCTGCCAATGGCTCACCTCAGCTTTGGTCAATCCAATTGGGCTGAGATTGAAAAAAAAGCGCGTGGACAGACCGTGGTTTTCAACGCTTGGGGCGGCAGCGAGCGCATCAATGCGTATTTGGCTTGGGCAGGCGAAGAGGTACAAAAGCAATTCGGAGTGAAGCTCGAGCATGTCAAAGTGACCGATACAGCCGATGTGGTCAAGCGCGTGCGCAACGAAAAAGCCGCTGGCCGCAATGCCGATGGCTCGGTGGATTTGATCTGGATCAATGGCGAAAACTTCCTCGCGATGAAACGCGAGGCGATGCTGTTTGGCCCATGGGCGGAAAGCTTGCCCAGCTTTCGCTTTGTGGACGTAGAGGGCAAACCCACCACGCGCATTGATTTTGCCGAGCCTGTGCAAGGCTTGGAAGCACCGTGGGGCATGGCGCAATTGACATTTTTTTCAGACCGCGCCAAAACGCCCAATCCTCCACGCTCTACAGCCGCCTTGCTCGACTTTGCCAAAGCCAATCCTGGCCGCGTGACCTATCCAAAGCCGCCGCAGTTTCTCGGCACCACCTTCCTCAAGCAAACGCTGATGGATCTCACGCCCGCCGCAGACCGCGCCGCGTTCTATAAGCCATTTGACGCAACAGCATTTGCCAAAATTGCCGAGCCGCTTTGGAAACACCTCGATGCCCTGCACCCACATTTGTGGCGCAATGGCAAGCAATTTCCAGCCAACCCAGCAGCCGTGCGTCAGATGATGATGGACGGCGAGCTCAGCTTGTCGTTGACCTTCAACCCCAACGAAGCTTCCAACGAAATCGCTGCTGGCCGCTTGCCAGCTAGTGTGGCCAGCTATCAGTTTGACAGCGGCACGATTGGGAATACGCATTTTCTGGCGATTCCGTTCAACAGCAAGGTCAAGGAAGGTGCTCAGCTCGTGGCCAACTTCCTGCTTTCGCCAGCCGCGCAAGCACGCAAAGGCGACATCAAGATTTGGGGAGACCCCACCGTGCTTTCCCCCGCGAAGATGAGCGCACAAGATGCCGCGCTCTTCAATGCTGCGAAAGCCCCCGGCCAAGTCGAGCGCTTCGCGCCGGTGATCCCCGAGCCGCATGGCAGCTGGGTCGATCCGATCGAGAAAGAGTGGCTAAAGCGGTATGGGGCTTAAGTGTGTTGAATTGCGCATGATAGGGCGCGATGACAGCCTCTGACTCCCTCTCATCGCGCTTGGCAAGCGCTGCATTGGCAGCGCCGTTCGCTATTATTTTGATAGCTGCTTGCGCATATTCTATAACGGCTGCAAGCCGATTTGATGCTTGGAACACGCTGTGGGAAGCACCTGGCTTGCTGCGAGCCATTGGCATGACGCTCTGGACAGGTTTAGCCTCTAGCCTGCTGGCTTGGTGGCTTAGCGCTTGGCTGCTCTCGCAAGCGTTTGGCAAGCCTTGGTGGAACAAGCTGGTGCGCAGCCTCTCGCCTTTGCTCGCCACGCCGCATGCCGCTTTTGCTGTGGGGCTGGTGTTTTTGATCGCACCCAGTGGTTGGATTCTGCGAGCCATTTCTCCTTGGCTCACAGGCTTCTCGCTGCCTCCGCAGATTGCCACCTCGCAAGACACGTTTGGCCTTGGCCTGATTGCCATGTTGGTGCTCAAAGAAGTGCCGTTTCTGCTCTGGGCAGCCGCCACGCAATTGCAGCGCGATGACACCGGCGCTCGCTGGCACCGCGAGGCTTGGGCCGCGCAGACACTGGGCTACAGCGCAGATCAATCCTTCTGGCGCGTACTCTGGCCGCAGCTCTCTACGAGATTGCTGTGGCCTCTGTTGGCTGTGTTGGCCTACAGCCTCACGGTGGTCGATGCCGCTTTGATCGCTGGGCCGGGCAGCCCAGCCACGCTCTCGGTACGCGCTTGGCAATGGCTGCAAGACAGCGATGAAGCAACGAATGCGGTGGGTGCAGCAGCGGGTTGGTTGCTCACGGCATGGGTGGCGTTGTCGGCTGCTTTGATCTGGTTGCGCGAGAAGTTTGCGGCTGATTCGCACAACATTTTTGCCAAAAAACAAACTGGCCAACGCAGCAAAGAAACCCTGCCTGCACCATGGAATGTAGGCCGTATCGCTTGGGGTTGTGTGGTGTCGCTGTATGCCAGCGTCTTGTTGGCTTTGGCTGTAGGAAGTGTGGCGGGTGTCTGGCAGTTTCCGGCGCTGCTGCCGCAAAGCTTGAGCTGGGAGGCTTGGGGCTCTGTGATGCGCAGTGGCAGGAGTGTTTGGATGACAGCTCTGCTCGCGGCCAGCAGCTCTGCTCTCTCGCTGATTTGGGCAGTGGCTTGGCTAGAGCTGAGCCCGCCGAAGTGGGATGCCGCCATGCGCCGTTTGCTGTATTTGCCTTTGCTGCTACCCGGCGTGCTCTGGGTGGTAGGCATCCATCGTCTCGCGCTCGCGGGTGGGCTCACGGGCTCTTGGGCTGGGGTGTTGCTCGCGCATCTGCTGGCTGTGTTGCCATACACGCTGATCGCGCTCAGTCCAGCGTATCTCGGATTTGATGCGCGCTATGTGCATCTCGTGGCCACTTTGGGGAAAAGCCGCTGGGTATTTTTGAGTCAGGTGAAATGGCCGTTGTTGCGGCAAAGCCTGTGGAGCACGGCAGCGGTGGGCTTTGCGGTGAGCGTTGCGCAGTTTTTGCCAACGCTCTACATCGGCGAAGGCCGCATCGTGACCGTGACCACCGAGGCTGTGACGCTGTCTTCCGGCGGCCAGCGTTCGCTGGTGGCAGCCTTCGCATGGTTGCAATGGCTGCTGCCCGCGCTGGCGTTTGGTTTGGCTGCTTGGCTGGGCAAGCCCCGCAGCTGGCCGGTCGCCAACATCAAAGCTCTACACTTGAAGCCATGAAAATTGATGTGAAGCAATTGAGCGTGGGCACAGGCTCTGCTCAGCGTGTGCTGGTGAAAGGCTTGGTGCTTGATTGCCCCACTGGCAGCATCACCACGCTGATGGGCCCCAGCGGCTGCGGCAAATCCAGCTTGCTGGCTGCGATAGCTGGGCTGCCGCTGCCCGGCCTGCAAGCGGATATCCATGTGGAACTGGCCGGGCGGCGCGTGGATCAGCTGCCCACCAGCCAGCGCCGCATTGGCCTCTTGTTTCAAGACGATTTGCTCTTCGCCCACATGAGCGTGCGCGAAAATCTGCTCTTTGCCGCGCCGCCAGGCACAGCCGCCAAGCGCGCAATGCAAGCCGATGCCGCCCTGACCGAGCTCGGCTTTGAAGACATGGCCCATCGCAACCCGCTCACCCTCTCGGGCGGGCAACGCGCCCGCGTCTCGCTCATGCGCACCCTCCTCGCTAAACCGCAAGCCTTGCTGCTGGATGAGCCTTTCTCCAAGCTAGATGTCGCACTGCGCGAGCAATTTCGCCAATTCGTTTTTACACATGCGCGCCACCTGCAATTGCCAACTTTGCTCGTGACGCATGATGCGGCAGATATTGCCGACGCATCCGCCGTGATTGATTTCGCCTCTTTGAACGCATCCTCTGCTTGACTGCCGCGCCGTTGCCATCTATGCCTTGGTCTACCAAAACTAGTCGTGACTCCATCCGGTTTTTTGCACCAGTTGCTCCATTGCAAATGCGCCCAACACAGAGTTGCCTTTGGCATCTAATTCGGGCCCCCATACCGCCACCGTGCCCACACCTGGCACGATGGCGACAATGCCTCCACCAACGCCTGTTTTGACGGGCAGCCCAATGCGATAGGCAAAGTCACCGGCTGCGTCGTATGCGCCGCATGTGAGCAGCAAAGCATTGACGCGGCGCGCTGCATCGGCGTTCAAAAACTGTTCGCCCTTGCCACCTATATCCAAACCGCCGTTGGCTAAAAACATAGTGGCTTGTGTCAACTGGGCGCAGCTCATTTCTATAGCGCATTGTCGGCAATAGTTGTCCAACACCAGATCTGGTGGATTCACAAAATTCCCATAGCTCTTCATGAAATACGCCATGGCCATATTGCGATCTGCTGTGTCGCGCTCAGATTTAGCGGTTTGCATATCCCAATTCAAATCAGGACTGTCACTCAAGCGGCGAAGAGCCCCCAATAGTGCGATGTCCAAATGCGCGTATCTTGTGGTGAGCATGTCCGTGATCACCAATGCGCCAGCGTTGATGAATGGGTTGCGCGGAATGCCCTTTTCCGTCTCAAGCTGCACCATAGAATTAAACGCCGCGCCAGAAGGCTCGCGCCCCACACGCCGCCACACATCATCGCCAAGCAGCTTCAGCGCCAGCACGAAGGTAAACAGCTTTGAAATACTCTGAATTGAAAATGGCGTGTGGGCGCTCCCTGTGGACACGCAAGAGCCATCGATCAACCCAATCGCCATACCAAACTGACGCGGCGACACCTGTGCAAGAGCAGGAATATAAGAGGCCACTTTGCCTTGCCCATAGAGCCCATGCGCCTGCTCAGCAATACGGTCTAAGATATCTTGCAACTGGTCGGTGGGGAGGGCATTTGTCTGTAACATCGGCGCATTCTATCGAGGGCTCGCCTTAGCACTTTGACCTGACTCAACCAATCCATGCTTGACCGCCATATCACCCCCCTGATCCAACCCGCTGTGCAGCGGTTAGCGCGCGCCATTGTGCGATGCGGCATACGCGCTGATCACGTCACTTTGGCAGCCTTCGGCATCGGTATACTTGCTATGATTTGCATAGCAATTCACGCGTATTCTGCAGCAGCCATCCTCATATTGACCTCCAGACTGTGCGATGCACTTGACGGTGCCGTGGCGCGCCTGACCGAAGCCACAGACGCTGGCGGTTTTCTCGATATTGCGCTAGATTTTTTGTTTTACGCAGGCATCGTGCTCGCTTTTGCCATCGCTTCGCCAAAAGTCAACGCCCTGCCCGCTGCCGTCTTGCTCACCAGCTTCATTGGCACCACCTCCAGCTTCTTGGCCTTTGCCACACTCGCTGCCAAGCGCGGCATCACCAACATCGAATACCCCGACAAGTCCTTTTATTTCCTCGGTGGCCTGGCTGAAGCCACCGAAACATTGCTGTTTTTCATTGCTATGTGTGTCTGGCCAAGATGGTTTGCGCATTTAGCCTACGCTTTCGCCTTCATTTGCGCCATCACCACTTTCACACGTACCGTCGGTGGGTATCAGACGCTCAAAAAATGAAGTGTTTACGTGAATATGTCACACTGTTAGACTAGATTTAGTAAGAACTGGACTCGTCACACAGACACATCCTTGCATCCAAATTGCGCTCTGATGCGTAACTCACAACAACGAGGATTTATGAACAAAAGCAAACTACTCCTGATCGTCGGCATTGTTGCCGCGCTGATCGCCTTCTTTGCGTTGGATCTGGGCAGATTCTTCACGCTCGATTTCATCAAGCAAAGCCAGGCTCAGTTTGGTGATCTGTACAAAGAAAAACCGGCCCAGGTGATTGGCGGTTTCTTGGCTTTGTATATCGCCGTGACAGCGCTCTCTTTGCCGGGCGCTGCTATCCTGACACTGGCGGGCGGTGCAATTTTCGGCCTCGTGATGGGTACGATCATCGTCTCGTTTGCCTCGACCATTGGCGCTACGCTCGCCTTCCTAGCCGCCCGCTTTGCTTTGGGCGAATCTGTGCAGAAGAAGTTTGGCGCTCGTATGAGCGAGATCAACAAAGGCGTAGAAAAAGAAGGTGCGTTTTATCTCTTTACCCTGCGCTTGGTGCCGCTCGTGCCCTTCTTCGTGATCAATCTGCTGATGGGTTTGACCAAGATGAAGACCTGGACTTTTTACTGGGTCAGCCAACTGGGCATGTTTCTCGGTACCATCGTTTTTGTCAACGCAGGTACCGAGCTGGCAAAAATTGATTCGCTCAAAGGCATTCTTTCTCCGGGCTTGTTGGGCTCGTTTGTCTTGCTCGGTATCTTCCCGATCATTGCGAAAAAGATCATCGAAACCATCAAGAAGCGCAAGGTGTATGCAAAGTGGAATCATGTCAAACCAAGCAGCTTTGACCGCAATTTGGTGGTGATCGGTGGCGGTGCGGGCGGTTTGGTGTCGAGCTATATCGCGGCGGCTGTGAAAGCCAAAGTTACGCTGGTGGAAGCGCACAAAATGGGCGGCGATTGCTTGAATTTCGGCTGCGTGCCGAGCAAGGCAATCATCAAATCCGCGAAGCTGGCGCACCAGATGCGTCATGCGAGCAACTATGGTCTTACCGATGCGCAGCCCTCCTTCAGCTTCAAAGCGGTGATGCAGCGCGTGCATGCTGTGATCGCGGCGATTGAGCCGCATGATTCGGTGGAGCGCTATACCGAGCTGGGGGTGGAAGTGCTACAAGGTTACGCAAAAATCGTCAATCCTTGGACAGTGGAAATCGCCATGAACGATGGCAGCAAACAAACGCTGACTACTCGCAGCATCGTGATCGCAGCCGGTGCTCGCCCTGTGGTGCCGCCACTGCCGGGCATCGAAGAATCGGGCTATGTGACGAGCGACACGCTTTGGGATGAGTTTGCTGCGCTGGACGTCGTGCCGCCGCGCCTGATCGTGCTCGGTGGCGGGCCGATTGGCTCGGAGCTGGCGCAAGCGTTTGCGCGGCTTGGCAGCAAGGTCACGCAAGTGGAAATGGCGCCGCGCATTTTGATTCGGGAAGACGAGGAAGTCTCCCAGCATGCGATGGATTCGATGCGCAGCGATGGCGTGGAGATTTTGTGTAACCACAAGGCTCTGCGCTTTGAAACCTCCGTTGGCAGCAAAGCGCTGATCGTGGAGCATAGCGGTGTTGAAAAACGCATTGAATACGATCAAGTGATTTGCGCAGTAGGCCGCATTGCCCGCTTGAAAGGCTATGGCTTGGAAGATCTGGGCATTCCTACCCAGCGCACCGTAGATACCAACGAGTATCTAGAGACGATTTACCCCAACATTTATGCCGCTGGCGATGTGGCCGGACCCTATCAGTTTACCCATATGGCGGCGCATCAAGCTTGGTATGCCGCTGTGAACGCGCTGTTTGGAGCGTTTAAGAAATTCAAAGTGGATTACCGCATTGTGCCCGCTGCGACCTTCATTGACCCTGAAGTTGCTCGCGTCGGCTTCAATGAAACTGAAGCCAAGGCCGCAGGCATCGCTTATGAAGTCACCAAATACGGGATTGACGATCTGGATCGCGCCATTGCAGACAGCGAAGCCCATGGCTTTGTGAAGGTGCTCACTGTGCCGGGCAAAGACAAGATTCTGGGCGTCACTATCGTCGGCGTGCATGCGGGCGATCTGCTCGCGGAATACGTGCTCGCGATGAAGTATGGCATGGGGCTCAATAAAATCTTGGGAACAATTCACACCTACCCCACTCTAGCGGAAGCGAATAAATACGTTGCAGGCGAATGGAAGCGGGCACATCAGCCACACAAAGTGCTTGCTTGGCTTAAAAAATACCACGATTGGAGAAGATCATGAAAACCACACTCTCTCGCCGAATTGCTATTATTTCAATAGCATCTTGTGCAGGTTTTATAACGGCAAAACCCGCTTTTTCTCAAACATTTGATCACTCATATGCCGCTTGGGATGCGCTCCTGAAGAAGCATGTCCGCTGGCAACCTGATAACAAGCAAAGCCGCTCCAACTACAAAGGTTTTGCGGCAGACCGCGCTGAGTTGAAGAAAATCTTGGAGAGTTTGTCCGCTGTGAGCATGGCGCAATTCAATGTGTTTTCCAAGGACCAGCAGCAAGCTTTTCTGATCAACGCCTACAACGCCTTCACGGTGGAAGTGATCCTGACGAAGTATCCTGATATCAAATCCATCAAAGAGCTGGGCTCTTTCAATCGCGGCCCGTGGAAAAACGAATTTTTCACGTTGCTCGGTGAAAAACGCCATCTCGACTGGATCGAGCATGAGCAGCTTCGCCCGAAATATGCGGAGCCGCGCGTGCACGTAGCCGTGAACTGCGCCAGCATCGGCTGCCCAGCGCTCTTCCCAGACGCTTTTACAGCGCCGAAGCTTGATGCGATGCTAGAAGATGGCATGCGCCGCTTCATGGGCGATCGCACCCGCAATCGATACGAAGGCGGCAAGCTGCAAGTCTCCAATATCTTCAAATGGTTCAAGGAAGATTTTGAAAAAGGCAACAAGGGTTTCGTGAAACTGGAAGATGTGTTCGCCAAGTATGCTGACTTGCTCACCACTGATGAAACAGCGCGTAACCAAATCAAGGCCAAGAGCGTACCCATCAGCCATCTCGATTACGATTGGAGCTTGAACGACACTGGCCGATAAATGATCAAACCTCTCCTCCTGTTATTTCTCGCCTTTTTTGGCGCGACCGGGTGGGCAGCCGGTTTGAGCACTTTCTCCAGCACGCCAGGCAGCCAGCCGCCAGCACCTTGGCATGTTGTCGGTCTGCCTGAGCGCTTTAGCAAGCCCGTTTCTCTGTTTGATTTGGTGGATCTTGATGGTGCGCATGTGCTGCGCGTGCGAGCAGATAAATCTTGGGGCACGCTCGCGCATCCTGTGAATGAAGCCGTCAAGCCCGGCAGCATGTTGCGCTGGCGCTGGCGCTTAGACCAGCCACTGGTGAAAAGTGATATTCACGCCAAAATCACCGAAGACAGCCCGCTCAAAGTTTGCCTGAGCTTTGATATGCCGGCAGATAACATTCCTGGCCGCGAACGTGCTTTGTTCAAATTCGCGCAATTCTTCACACGCGAAAAAATCCCCACCGCCACACTGTGCTACATCTGGGGCGGCAAAGAATCCATCGGCTACGAGCAAGCCAGCCTCTTCACAGCTCGGGTGCGTTTCATCGTCTTGGCCAACGAAAGCACGCCTCTAAAAGCTTGGCAGACCAAAGAACGCAACATTTACGCTGATTTTATGAAGGCTTTTGGTGATGAAGCCGTTGTAGTACCTGCGTTGAGTGCTATATTAATAGGAGCAGACGCAGACAACACACTGGGCAGCAGCGCTGGCTACGTGGGCGATGTGCAGCTGAGTAGCCCAACACCTTGAGCATTCAAGCGCATCCAAAGGTCGATGCGCTGCGTATCCAAGCTATCCCTGATAATTTTGTAAGAATCCAGCGCTTGGAGCGACTGATTCTTATACAGACGAGACAAGCCAAGAGCCCATGATGCCAAAAACCCTGCTGCTATTCAACTACGACTGGGATGCCACAGCCACGCAAGCCCTGACTGCACAAGGCCATACTTTTGATGAGCGCGGCTTTGATCTTTTCAGCTTCCCAAGCAACGCGAACCTGCCTTTTTTCAGCATGGATCGCTTTGTGAGCAAGCTCGCTGCGCAGGCCAAGAGCCAAGGCTGGCAAGCCGTGAGCTCTCAGCATGAGCAGTTTGGCGCATTGGCTGCTGCGCTGCTTTCTCAAAAAATGGGCTGGCCGGGTTCCTGCCCCAAAGCTGTAGCGGCTTGCCAACACAAAATCTATGCACGGCAAGTGCTACAAAAAGTCGCTCCTGAAGCGAATGTGAAATTCATACGCATGCCAAGTGCCTATGGTGAAGATATTCCTGAAGGCTTGCAATATCCCGCTTTCGTCAAGCCGGTGAAAGCCGCTTTTTCGGTGCTGGCGCAGGTGGTGCGCTCGCGCGAGGAGCTGCAAGCCTTTACGCGCTTCGGCACATATGAGCTCTGGGTGATCAAGCATTTGGTGCGCCCGTTTGAAGAGGTGTGCGAAAAGCTCTTGCCAAGCGCGGGCACGGCACACAGCATGCTATTGGAAGAGCCCGTGCGCGGCCCGCAATTTAGTTTAGATGGCATCGTCTTTGAGGGAAAAATCAAGCCGCTGGGCGTGGTTGACAGCATCATGTATCCCGGCACACAAGCCTTCATGCGCTTTGACTATCCATCCCGCCTGCCTCCATCGGCCCAAGATCAAGCACTCATTGTTGCCAAAAAATTCCTGAATGCTGTGGGCTTCACGCATGGCATGTTCAACATGGAATTCTTCTACGACACAGCCACACAAACGCTCAAGGTGATTGAATTCAACCCGCGCATGGCTTCGCAGTTTTCAGATTTGTACCTACGGGTCGATGGCATCAACCTGCACGCTATGGCGCTCGAATTGGCCTATGGCCGCGATCCTTTGGCTTTGCCGAGAACCAAGAGCACAGCGGGAGCTGCATCCAGCTTCGTCTATCGCGTGTTTGACGAACGCGCCAGCCACCTGCCCCAACGTATCCCTGCCATGCCCAGCGCAGCGAAGCTTTTCCAGCTTCAAACTCAGTTCCCAGGCCATTTACTTTTGCAATTTCCCAAAGCTGGCCACTCGCTCGCGCGAGATTTCAAGTGGCTGGGCAGCTACCGCTATGGCATCTTGCATTTAGAGGGCCGCGACGCGCATGATCTGCAAGAGCGCTGTCAACGCGCCAGTGGTATTCTGCAATGGCTCGCCCCATATGCATCTGAGCTCAACCAAGAGCACGCAGAGCCCTCAGCGATTTCCAATACGCTTCGCACGTCTTAAACCATCGAATTATCATGAAACTCACTGCCCGCCACCTCTTGACCGCATCCGCTATCACCCTCGCCCTCAGTCTGGGAGGCTGCGCCGCCATCAACGCGCAAAACCCCAGCGGTAATTTGCGCCCCGTCAATGCGCATGTTATTGGCGAACAAAGCGCCGTCATGCTCAAAGGCCATGATGTGGTGTCCTATTTCACGCAAGGCAAGCATGCGCTGGGGAATCCGCAATTTTCCAGTACCTATGAAAATGTCAATTTCCATTTCGCCAGCGCTGCGCACAAAGCCCTGTTTGACAAAGAGCCCGCCAAATACATTCCTCAATACGGCGGCTACTGCGCTAACGGCGTGGTGTACGGTATCCCATGGGGTGGCGATGCCGACACATGGCGCATCGAAGGCGGCAAACTGTATATTTTTGGTGGCAAAGATTCCAAAGATGCATTTGAACTCGATACACCCGGCAATTTGAAACTCGCGCAAAAGTATTGGGATGAAGAGGTCAAGGGCTCCAATAGTTTCTGGCAACGCAGCAAGCGCATCATGTTCAAAGTCCCTCATTACAAAAGTGGTGAAGATTTAGCGAAAATGGTTGCAGCTGCTAAAAAATAAGCTTTGTCTTTTTAAGCTGCTTCTTTATAAAGGATGCCATTATGAAAAATACTTTCTCTGTGCAAACGCTCAAGAGTTTTGCTTTGCCCGCTGTTTTGGCTTCCGCCCTTCTGTTCACTGGCTGTGCTGCCATCACCGCGCAAAACCCCGGTGGCAAGCTCACGCCCGTCAACGCGCACGTGGTTGAGGGTAAATCCAGCGTGATGCTCAAAGGCCATGATGTGGTCGCGTATTTCACGCAAAGCAAGCATGCTCTGGGGCTGCCGCAGTTCTCAAGCGTCTATGAAGGCATCACCTTCCAATTCGCCAGTGCCGAGCACAAAGCCTTGTTTGACAAAGAGCCCGCCAAATACCAGCCCCAATACGGCGGCTATTGCGCCAACGGCATCGTCTATGGCATTCCTTGGGGCGGCGATGCCGACAGCTGGCGCATGGTGGATGGCAAGCTGTATATCTTTGGCGGCGCAGGCTCGCGCGAGGGCTTCTTCCTCGACACCCCCGCCAATATCAAATTAGCAGACAAATACTGGGCTGAGGAGGTCGCTGGCAGCAACAGCTTCTGGCAACGCAGCAAGCGCTTGATCCTGCGCGTCCCACATTACAAATCGGGCGCTGAGTTGGCTGCAATGGTGGCTGCCGTCAAGAAGTAATTGCTACTTAATTGATAGCAATCTGCGCAGGATATATAACGGCGACATGCTGTTTTTATTTAAATTTCCGCGCCTAATCCAAGAAAATCAGATATTCCACAACATCGCAGTGTTTTATAACGGCGTGAACCCTAAAACACTTAAAAAATCATGAAAAGAGCCTCTGAATACCAGAGACCCTCTAAACAGACAATGCAGCCAAAGCTTTCTGAACATCGCAGGTAGGCAGAAACGATGCCTTGGCGGCTCGAATCATCCCTGCTCGCAAAGCCTCTAAAGGCAGCCCGATCACTTCATGAGCTACCCGCAGCTCGCTGCCTTGCGTGAGCACAGAAATCAAGCGGTTGTCTGCTTGCAAAGACCAATTCAAACCCGCTTCTTCCATCGCTAGCAAAGGATGCGCTCCTAAATCCGTCCAAGCACCAGTATGCACATTGCTTGTAGGGCACACTTCAAAATGCACATTCGCGTCCCTTGCTCGCGCCATCCGATCAGCAGCACCCTTGCCTGTCGCATCCTCGACGGCGATTTGCACGCCGTGGCCAATTCGCGTGGCGCCCAGCGCAATGGCCTGAATCACCCGTTCGCCCACATCCGCTTCGCCCGCATGTAAGGTGATCCCCAAGCCCGCTTCCCTAGCCAGTGCTACAGCCTTGGCATGCATAGTTGCAGGAAAGCCTCGCTCTGCGCCCGCCAAATCGAAACCGACCACGCCGCATTCAACGCCAGAGCTGCTGACAGGGCGTTTTCCCACAAAACGTGAGGCCAACTCCGCGCTGCGCATCACGTCAAGAGGCGCATCCGTGCGCATCCCGCAAACGATCAAGCCCGCGGGCACGCCAGTGGCCGCGCTCCCGCGTGCGAGGCCAGAAAGCATCGCGCTCACGGCCTCATCACCATCCAAACCATGCGCTTCCAAGAGTAAAGGCGCCATGCGCAGCTCGATGAGCACCGCGCCATCCGCAGCGACATCCTGCACCGCTTCAAAGGCCACGCGCTCGCAAGCTTCGGGGGTCGCCATCGCAGCAACTGTCAGGCCAAACGCCGCCACATAGCGCTCCAAAGAGCCGGAATTGGCTTGGGTGTGAATCCAATCTTGTAACGCCTCGGGTGTATTTGCTGGCAGCGCGATGCCACGTGCACGGCAAAGTTCGAGCAAGGTTACTGGGCGCAAATTGCCATCAAGATGCTCGTGCAGCACTACTTTGGGGAAGTTTTGCCAAAAGGTGGAAATGGGGGTTTTCATGGCTGTCAACACAAAAATCAGACAAATTGATCTATTTGCTCTCAGGATAACCCCTCTGGTCAACCGTTTCCAAGCTCTGGCATTATCATTGCTTTGCTGCATCACTCTAGATGCTCGTTTTTTTAACTCTTCAGGATATTCCATCATGAAATTTGCTTTTCGTTCCACCCTCATTGCCGCTGCGGTTTTCGCTGCTGGTTCAGCTTTTGCCGACCCCGCCGTCATTTTTGACATGGGCGGCAAGTTTGACAAGTCTTTCAATGAAGCTGCTTACACAGGCGCTGAGCGCTGGAAGAAAGAGACTGGCAAGCAGTATTTGGAATTTGAAGTGACCAACCCGACCCAACGCGAGCAGGCGATCCGCCGTATGGCTGAGCGTGGTGCAAACCCGATCATTGGCATTGGCTTCAGCCAAGGCGGTGCGATTGAAAAAATCGCCAAAGAATTCCCTAAGCTGAATTTCGCCATCATCGATTTCGTGGTGAAAGAGCCCAATGTGCAATCGGTGGTTTTCAAAGAGCAAGAAGGCAGTTTCTTGGTCGGCATGTTGGCAGCCCAAGCCTCCAAGACGGCTAAAGTCGGCTTCGTGGGCGGTATGGATATCCCGCTGATCCGCCGTTTCCAATGCGGCTTCGAGCAAGGCGCTAAGTTTGCCAACCCTAAAATTGAAACCTTTGCCAACATGACCGGCACCACCGGCGCAGCTTGGAACGATCCCGCACGCGGCGGCGAATTGGCCAAAGCTCAAATGGCTAAGGGCGCTGACGTGATCTTTGCTGCAGCTGGCGGCACTGGCATGGGCGTGTATCAAGCTGCTAAGGACGAGAAGAAACTCGCCATCGGCGTTGACAGCAACCAAAACCACATTCAGCCTGGCACGATGCTCACTTCCATGCTCAAGCGCGTTGACGTCGCTGTATACAACGTCATGAAAAAGCATGAGCCAGGTATGACTGTGCTCGGCCTGAAAGAAGGCGGCGTAGGTTACGCGATAGACAAAAACAACGAGAAGCTCTTGACGGCTGACATGAAGAAAAAAGTGGATGCTGCCAAGGCCGACATCATTTCCGGCAAGATCAAAGTCGTGGATTACATGGCTGCGAGCAAATGTGAATAAAGCAGGCACGAAATTCGCTAGAATTTTCGTGTGAACGATCTACACCACCCTCCAGAAAGCCGCACAGCCGTGCGGCTTTCTCGCATCTGCAAGCGCTTTGGCGCGGTGCAGGCCAATGTTGATGTCGATCTGACCATCAAGCAAAGCACGATCCATGGCATCGTGGGCGAAAACGGCGCGGGAAAATCGACTCTGATGTCGATTTTGTATGGCTTCTACACGGCTGATTCTGGTGACATTGAGATTGAGGGCAAGCCGGTCAAGATCAAAAATTCGCACGAAGCGATTGCTTTAGGCATTGGCATGGTGCATCAGCATTTCATGCTGGTTGAAAATTTGAGTGCACTTGACAACATCGTGCTCGGCGTGGAAACCTCTCTGCTGCTTCAAAAGGCGCTACAAGATGCCCGCGCTAAGCTGCAAACCTTGATGCAAGAGACAGGTTTGGTCGTGGATCTCGACATGCTGGTGGAAGATCTTTCTGTGGGAGACAAGCAGCGGTTGGAAATCTTGAAAGCCCTGCATCGCGGCGCACGCATTTTGATTTTGGATGAGCCCACTGCCGTGCTCACTGCACAAGAAACGGAACAGCTTTTTATGGTGCTGCGTCGCCTGCGGGCCAGCGGCAAGACGATTCTGATCATCACCCACAAGCTCAAAGAAGTGCTGGCATTGTGTGATCAAGTCACGGTGATGCGCGCGGGCCGCGTGGTGCATGAATGCGCCACCCAAGATGCGACTGTGACGCAACTGGCCGAAGCGATGGTGGGCCGCAAGCTTCGCGCACCTGCTGGCCGCGCGAAACGCCAAGCCGAAGCACCCCTGTGCATGCAGGTCAAAGGATTGGCTTATCGAGATACCCATGGCGTACAGCGCTTATCGGATATTCATTTTGAACTGCGCTCAGGCGAAATCGTCGGCGTGGCCGGTGTGGCTGGTAATGGGCAAACAGAGTTGCTAGAAATCTTATCTGGCATGAAGCGCCCAGCGGCAGGGGAAATGACCGTGCTGGGCAACTGCTATCGCGTAGCGAAAGATGGCAGCGGATGGTTAAATCCGATTGCCGCGCGAGACATGGGTTTGGCGCATGTGCCTGAAGATCGCCATGAGCGCGGTATGGTGCTGCAATTTGGCGCTTGGGAATCTGCGGTGCTCGGCTACGAGCGGCTGGCGGCTTATTGCAAAGGCTTGTTTCTGCGCTCGGGCGCGATGCTGAAAGACACGAATGATTTGATGCAGCGCTTTGATGTGCGGCCACCGAATCCGAATCTGCGGTCTTCCAAATTCTCTGGCGGCAATCAGCAAAAGCTGATCTTGGCAAGGGAGTTCAACCAAGCGCCCAAAGTGCTGCTGGTCGGCCAGCCTACGCGCGGCGTGGATATTGGCGCGATTGAATTCATTCATGAGCAATTGCGCAGCTTACGCGATGCGGGATGTGCGATTTTGTTGGTATCGACAGAGTTGGAAGAAATTTTGGCGCTTTCTGACCGCGTGATTGTGATGAACCAAGGGCACATCACAGGCGAGCTACCCGTGGATGAATGTGATGAAAAGAATTTGGGGCTTTTGATGGTCTCGCAGAAGGAAGTTGCCTGATGAGCGCTGCACAAAAAGAGCTCCCTCGCTGGCTCGATATGGGCGTGATCCCGCTGTTCAATTTAGTAATTGCGTTGCTGGTCGCTGGCATCGTGGTCGCGCTCGTGGGGCAAAGCCCTTCCCAGGTGATGACGGCGCTGATCAAAGGCTCACTGGGCAACCAGCGTGGTTTGAGCTACACGCTGTATTACGCCACCACGTTTGTGTTTGCTGGCCTCGCGGTGGCTGTGGCTTTTCATGCGGGTTTGTTCAACATTGGCGGCGAAGGCCAAGCAATGATTGGCGGCTTGGGCGCAGGGCTTGTGGCATTGTGGTTCGCTCGTTCGCTGCCCGCTTGGATCATGCTGCCCTTGATGATTGTGTTTGCCGCTTTGTTTGCCGGTGTGTGGGGTGCGATTCCAGGCTATCTACAAGCCTATCGAGGCAGTCATGTGGTGATCACCACCATCATGTTTAACTTTCTCGCCAGCTCAATCATGGTGTATTTACTGGTGAACGTCTTGAAACCCGCTGGCGAGATGGCGCCTGAAAGTGCGGAGTTTGCGGCTTCGGCCAAGATGCCGCGCGTGCATGAATTTCTCAAAGGAATCGGTATAGATTGGCCTTCGTCGCCGCTCAACATGAGTATCGTATTGGCTGTGCTGGCTTGCGTTTTCGTTTATCTACTGCTCTGGAAAACGCGCATCGGCTACCAAATTCGTGCCAGCGGCTCCAGCCCCGGCGCGGCTGAGTATGCTGGTATTTCGCCGCAAAGGCAGGTGATGGTGGCAATGGCTATCTCTGGCGCACTCGCTGGCATGATTGCCATCAACGAAGTGGCTGGTGTGCATCACAAATTGCTCACCGATTTTGTGGCGGGCGCGGGCTTCACCGGTATCGCCGTGGCTCTCATGGGCCGCAATCATCCGTTTGGCATCGTGCTCTCTGCCCTGCTCTTTGGCATGATTTCGCAAGGTGGCGCGGAAGTGGCTTTTGAAGTACAAGGCTTTACCAAAGACATGGTGGTGATGCTGCAAGGCCTGATCGTGTTGTTTTCAGGGGCGCTGGCCTATGTGTTTGCGCCGCTGATTGCTCGCGTGTATTTCTCTCTGGCGAAAAAGGAGGCGGTGTGATGGAAAGCTTCCTCTTCACAATTGATCTGCTGGCTTCGAGCCTGCGCTTGGCTACGCCGCTGATTTTTTGTGCGCTTGCAGGCGTATTGTCTGAACGCGCAGGGGTGATTGACATTGGCCTGGAAGGCAAGATGCTTTTCGCGGCATTCGCAGCGGCCACTGTGGGCGTGGTGAGTGGCTCGTGGCCGCTGGCAATGCTTGCCGCGATTGCTGTGGCCTGCGCCTTATCGGCGCTGCATGGCTTTGCTTGTGTCACCTATCAAGGCAACCAAGTGATCACCGGGCTGGCGATCAACATCATTGCAGCGGGCTTGACGGTGGTGCTAGGCATCGCATGGTTTAAGCAAGGCGGGCAAACGCCGCAAGTACCGGATAACGTGCGCTTCAAAGAAATGTTTGATATACCTCTTCTCGGGCAAAACGCGCTGGTCTATGTCGCGCTAGCCTTGGTGTTCGCCGTTTGGTGGCTCTTATTCCGCACCCGCTTCGGCCTGCGCCTACGCGCGGTAGGCGAAAACCCAGCGATGGTGGATGCGGCGGGTGTATCTGTGGCTGGCACACGATACTTAGCACTTATGGGAAACGGCGCGCTGTGTGGCTTAGCTGGCTGCTATCTCGTGCTCGCCCAAAACGCTGCGTTTGCCCCGCATATGACCGCAGGCCGAGGCTTCATGGCCTTGGCAGCAATGATCTTCGGTAAATGGCATCCCGTGGGAGCGCTGTGGGCTTGCTTGCTGTTTGGCTTTTTGGATGCCTTGGCAATTCGCTTGCAAGGCACCAAGCTGCCCGGCATTGGCGAGATTCCGGTGCAGTTCATTCAGGCACTGCCTTATTTGATGACGGTGATTTTGTTGGCAGGCTTCATTGGCAAAGCTGTTGCACCGCGCGCTTTGGGATCGCCTTATATTAAATCGCGTTGATTTGACGAAATTCAAATACTGATACCGGACGCAGAAGACGCAAAGGTTACGCAAAAGACGCAAAAAAATACCAAATACAAAAAAGAAATGAAGACAGCGTTTGAGGTTGTAAAGATTTAAATTTTTCATTTTGATTTTCTTTTCTGCGTCTTTTGCGTAACCTTTGCGTCTTCTGCGTCCGGCTGTTCGTATTAAAAATCTATAGAAATTCAATCATGCAAATCAACCGCCGAAGCCTCATCCTCCTGAGCCTGCTAGCGCCGTTCTCGTCATTTGCAAAAAGCAAAGGCGTTCTCCTCGCGCAAGATTACAAAACCGGCATTGATCCCAGCCTTTACCTGATCAGCGAAAAATACGATGGTGTGCGCGCCGTGTGGGATGGCAAAAGCCTGCGTTTTCGCAGCGGGCAAAGCATCTCTGCTCCCGCTTGGTTCACCGCCAAGCTGCCTGCCACACCCCTCGATGGTGAGCTGTGGTTAGCCAGAGGGAAATTTGATGAACTCTCAGGCATCGTGCGCAAGCTGCAAGCCGTGGATGCGGAATGGCAGCGCGTGCAATACATGGTGTTTGAGCTGCCTTCGGGAGATGGTACGTTTGCGCAGCGCAGCCAAAAGCTGCAAGCATTGGTCAAGCAAACGAATTGGCCGCAGTTGCAATGGTTGGAGCAATTCAAGCTGGCGGATGAGAAAGCTTTACAAACTAAGCTCAAGCAAATCACCGCCCAAGGTGGCGAAGGCTTGATGCTGCATTTGGCCTCCGCGCCAGTGATGCAAGGCAGAAGCGCTGTATTGCTCAAGCTCAAACCGGTGTCAGATGCAGAAGGCATTGTCACCGCGCATGTTCCCGGCAAAGGCAAGTTTTCGGGCATGCTGGGTGCGCTTCAGATCAAAACCGAAGACGGCCACAGCGTGAAAATCGGCACTGGTTTTTCTGATGAACAACGCAAAAATCCGCCCGCCATTGGCAGCACCATCACTTACACCTACCGCGACAAAACGCCCAGCGGCAAACCACGTTTTGCTAGCTTTTTGCGTGAACGCAGCGTTATTTGAGTCACCTTAGTTACTATAATATTTATAGCACTCTGCGCATGTTTTATAACGGTTAGATGCCTATTTCGCTTGTAAAATTGATGCCATGAGTCTTTCCGCCTTCGCGCAGCTCGTGGCGCTGTCAGCGTTATGGGGCGCTTCATTTTTATTTATTCGCATCGCCAGCCCGCAGCTCGGGCCACTGGTGCTTGCAGGGCTGCGTATTGGTTTGGCAACGCTGACCTTGGCGCTGATCATGCGCGCTTTAAAGCATCGCTGGCCTTGGCAAAATGCCCGCGAGTTGCTCTGGATCGCACTCACTGCCGTGGCGCTGCCTTTCTTGCTCTTCGCGTGGGCCGGGCTGCATTTGCCATCAAGTTACAGCGCCTTGATCAACACCAGTTTTGTGATGTTTGGATGCGTGTTTGCTGCATGGATGAAGGTGGACACGATCACTCTGCGCAAAATAGCGGGTTGCTTGATCGGCCTCGCTGGCATAGGCATGATCGTGCAACTTGGGCCGATTGATCTGACGCCCACTGTGCTGTTGGCTTGTCTTGCTGCGCTCCTGGCATCGGCTTGCTATGGCATCGCTGTGCCGCTCACCAAGCGCGCCCTCTCCCGCATGGAGCCGTTGCCCGTAGCCGCGATGACGCATTTGTGGTCTGTCGCTTTGCTTGCGCCGCTGTCTGTTTATGGTCTGCCGCAAGCAAAATGGAGTGTCAGCGCCCTGCTCGCCACGGCTGTGATGGGCATTGTCACTTCAGGCATTGCCTTTTGGCTGCATTTGCGCGTGATGCGGCACATCTCCAGCACCGCCGCGATGACGCCGGCCTTCATGATCCCGATTTTCGGCGTGCTCTGGGGGCATCTGTTTTTGGGCGAACCGCTGAGCAGCGGCATGCTCTCAGGTGCAGCGCTGGCCTTGGTGGCGATTGCGTTGATCAGCGATTTGAAGCTGAGCAAAAAATCTAGCTTGGCTGCTGACGAGGATGCTGCAAACGCCAAACCTTGAAGGCGCAGAGCATAGCCAAAACGGCTATTCCCGTGCAAATCCAAAACACACTGCGCAAACCATACGCCTCACTGATCAACCCGCCCACCCAACTGCCAAGCACGCCCGGAATGCCATAGCCGAGCACGGTGTAAAGCGCCTGCCCACGCCCGCGCATGCTGCCAGGAAAATGATGTGAGATCAGCGCAGTGCATACCGTGTGGTTCGCAGCAAAGCTCAAGGCATGCAAGGCTTGCGCTGCAAAAAGAATCCAAAGCGTATCGCCCAAGCCAGCAGTGAGCCCAAAGCGCAAAGCGGTGGCTGCTGCCGAGACGATGAGCCAAGCTGTAAGCGAGAAACGCGGCAGCCAGCGCCCTTGCGAATAAAACCACGCGATTTCTAAGACGACCGCCGCCGCCCAGAGCATACCGATCATGGTTTTGCTGTAGCCCAGCTCATCGCAATAGAGCGAGAAAAACACATACAAGCCCATGTGCGAAAGCACATTGAGCGCGAGCGTGCCAAAAAACCAAGCCACAGGCGGCTCACGCAATGTGTGCCAGATCGGGCCTGCCTGTTTCTCATGCGTGGTGGGTTCACGCAAATCAGGAATGCAGTAAGCGCTCCAAGCCAACAAGACCAACCCCAGCGTCACAGCCAGCGGGAAATACTTCAGCCCAAAATGCTCAAAGAAAATCCCAGCGCCCAACACACTGACCATGAAACCCATCGAGCCCCACAAACGCACACGCCCATGCCGCCGCACATCAAACACACCGCCACGCGTCACGATCTGCGCCAATGCCGATTCGCTCATCGGCATCAGCGCACTCGAATTAAGATACATAAAAAGCAGGCAAGCAATCAGCCATGCCATACCGCCGCCCTGCCACCACATACCCAGCGAACCCATCAAAGCCAATACAGTGGCGATGCGCAGCAGTTTCGTGCGTTGACCCGTGTGGTCACCCAGCCACGCCCATGCGTAAGGCGCGACCAAGCGAGAAAACGACTGGATCGAAGCGATGATGCCAATCAGCGCCACGCCATAGCCAATTTCTTTGAGCCACAAGCTGAGGAAAGTATTCACCGCACCAAGATGCGAAAAATACGCAGCCGAGAGCGCCGCAAATGGAATCAGTTGCCGCGTGGTCGCTGCAGCATCTTCTTGCGGCGTAGGCATGTGGTTAGGCAGCGCTTCCTGGGATCACAGGCGTGCCGCTCACCACATCGCCGCACTGCGCACGATGCGCCAACGCATGCTCCATCACCACCAATGCAAGCATCGCTTCCAAAATCGGCGTGGCGCGAATACCCACGCAGGGATCGTGGCGGCCTTTGGTGATGACTTCTGTGGCCTCACCTTGCAGCGTGATCGTCTCGCGCGGCACGAGGATCGAGCTGGTGGGTTTGATCGCCACGCTCACTTCTAAATCTTGCCCCGTACTGATTCCACCCAACACGCCGCCCGCGTTGTTGCCTTTGAAACCTTGCGGCGTCGGCGAATCGCCGTGTGTGGAGCCTTTATCTGACACGCTAGCAAAGCCCGCGCCAATCTCCACGCCCTTCACCGCATTGACACCCATCATCGCGTAGGCAATATCGGCATCGAGCTTGTCAAACAGCGGTTGGCCTAAGCCCACGGGCATCTTGGTAGCCATCACGCGCAGCCGAGCGCCGCAAGAATCGCCGCTCTTGCGTAGCGCGTTCATGTAATCTTCTAATTTTGAAACATCGGCGAGGGCTACGAAAAATGGATTCTCATTCACATGCGCCCAACTCTCAAAACCCACTGGCAGCTCGCCAATTTGGGTGATGCAGCCGCGAAACTCCGTGCCAAATTTTTCTTTAAGCCACTTTTTAGCCACTGCGCCCGCAGCCACCATCGGCGCCGTGAGCCGCGCTGATGAGCGCCCACCGCCGCGCGGGTCACGAAAGCCGTATTTTTGAATGTAGGTGTAATCTGCATGGCCGGGGCGGAATTTTGCAGCCACCTCAGAATAATCCTTGCTGCGCTGATCTTCGTTGCGAATTAGCAAGCAAATCGGCGTGCCGGTGGTCAGGCCTTCATACACGCCGGAGAGAATTTGCACCACATCCGCCTCATTGCGCTGCGTCACGAATTTACTCGTGCCCGGGCGACGGCGATCCAGATCGGGCTGAATATCGGCCTCGCTCAAGCGCATGCCTGGCGGGCAGCCGTCAATCACGCATCCAATCGCCGGGCCATGCGATTCTCCGAAGTTCGTGATTGCGAACAAATGCCCAAATGTATTGCCACTCATGGGCTTGATTATCCCAGACGCTTAGGATGCGGCCTTCTACCCACTTCTGATTACCGCAAATCATTTCAAGTCATGTCGCCCCCATTCACCACAAAAAGGCCCAGCCTAGTTATCCGACACCCTATTTTTGACATGAATACTAAAAGGCTATTTTGACAATTGAAACTAAATGTTAGACACTGTTAATGGGCGCCAATTTGCACTCAGTGAATCAGGGAAAAAATATGAGATCAGAACTTCCATTTGCGAAGCCTTCGGGCATAAATCTTCAAGAAATAGAATTCAAGGAAAGCTTGCAGCAATTAGGCAACGCAATTGTTAGCATTGTGAAGCTCTTGAGTCTACCTCCCGAGCAAGTCAGCGCCTCTGCACTGGGCTCGCGCCTTGCACTGCTTCTGACCTGCGTGCGCAAGCATCGCAGCCATGTGCTGGTCATCACCCCTCAAGTCGAAGACCTCAGCGAACTCATGGAATACCTCCAAGGGCTGGGAAAGTTGCGTGCGACTGTCGCCCAATGGCTCACCATTCATGCTGCACAACCGCGTCTCATCCATGTAAATATCGCTGATTTCGAAAAGCAAAGCTGGACAACCTTGGCTTTGGGCATGGTGTTGTTGGATGGTGTTCGAAGCGATGATTTGTCGATCAACGGTGCGCTGCCAAGCAGTTTTCATCAATGGTGGGGTGACACGGGCAACCGAGCTACGGGGCTAATGTCCTGAGCCAAGCTACCATTCAGGTATGAAAAACCTGGTCGATGAACTGAAAAATCTGGTGGGTGCAAGCCATGTGTTGACCGAAGATTTGCAAGCCTTTGAGGCCGATTGGCGTGGGCGCTTTCGCGGCAAAGCGCTTTGTGTGGTGCGGCCTGGTAACACGCAAGAAGTCGCTGGCGTGGTGAAAGCATGCGAAGCTGCGCGAGCCCGGGGCGAGCCCATCAGCATCGTGCCACAGGGCGGCAACACCGGGCTAGTGATGGGCTCCACACCCGATGACTCTGGCACGCAGATCGTACTGAGCTTGCAGCGGATGAATCGTGTGCGCAACCTCGATGCAGCCAACCTCACCTTCACCTTAGAAGCAGGCTGCATTTTGCAAAACGCGCAAACGGAAGCGCGAGAAGCGGGCTTTCTCTTCCCGCTGAGCTTGGCTGCAGAGGGCAGTTGCACCATCGGCGGAAATCTCGGCACCAATGCAGGCGGCACACAGGTGCTGCGCTATGGCAATGCGCGTGATCTGTGCCTAGGGCTTGAAGTCGTCACAGCGCAGGGCGAGATTTGGGATGGCCTCACCGGCTTGCGCAAGGACAACACGGGCTATGACCTGCGGCATTTGATGATTGGTAGCGAAGGTACTTTAGGCATCATCACTGCCGCCACCATGAAGCTCGTGCCCCAGCCCGCCGCCAGCCTCACGGCTTGGGCGGCTCTGCCTTCGCTGCATGCGGCCAATGCATTCTTAGGATTGGCGCAGAAAAAACTGGCCAGCAACTTGACGGGCTTTGAGGTGATGGGGCAGTTTGCACTCTCCTTGGTCATCAAGCATTTCCCGCTACAAAAAATGCCGCTCTGGCCAGGCGCATCCAGTCAATCACCCTACTCCGTGTTACTCGAACTCTCGGATGCCGAAAACGAGACACATGCGCGTACGCAATTGGAATCGCTGATGAAGCGGGCACTAGAAAACGAACTGATTTCAGATGCTGTGATCGCAGAAAGCATCGCGCAAGCCAAAGCCCTCTGGCACATCCGCGAGAGCATTCCATTGGCACAGGCGCAGGAAGGGCTGAATATCAAACACGATATTTCCCTGCCCGTCTCACGAATTCCAGAGTTTTGCGAAACCACTGATGCGCTGTTGCGCAAAGCAATTTCAGGCGTGCGCCTCGTGAATTTTGGGCATTTAGGCGACGGCAATTTGCATTACAACGTGCAATGCCCTGAAGGCTCGGATGTGAAAACATTCCTGCAAGAGCGCGAAGCTGAGATCAACCACATCGTCTACCAAAGCGTGAAGGCACATGGCGGCAGTATCAGCGCCGAGCATGGTGTGGGCGGCTTGAAACGCGATGAATTGCTACATTACAAATCTGCTGTGGCACTCGACATGATGCGAGCTGTGAAGAAGGCGCTCGATCCGCAGGGTTTGCTCAACCCGGGCAGCACGATTGCGGTTTGATGCTTGCCGCATATCGCGCAGCTGAATTTATTTCATCAAGAGGGCTGGGTATTTCAATCATCAGCGCCCTCACAATCATGACATGACACCACAAACTCTCCTCTGGCACTACGACAACGCCTTGCTCTGGTCAAGCGCCACAGATTTAGACATCAACTCCGCCTACCAAGCCGCCTTAGCCTTGCGCAAACTCAGAATCGAGCGAGGCGAACAGCCTCGTGGCTACAAAATCGGTTTTACCAACCGCAACATCTGGCCGCGCTACAACGCCACGGCCCCCATCTGGGGCACGGTCTACAGCTCGACGCTCTCGCATTGCCACGCCGAAGCCACGCTGTCGTTAAAAGGCATCAGTCAGCCGCGTATCGAGCCAGAGGCCGTGCTCAGCTTGCGAGCCACGCCACCTGCGAATTGCACCTTATCGCAACTGTTTGACTGCATCGATTCGGTTGCACCTGGCTTTGAAATCGTGCAGTCGCATCTGAAAGATTGGAAATTTGCGCTGCCCGATGCTGTGGCCGATGGCAGCTTGCATGCCCGCCTGATCGTGGGCAAGCTAACGCCCGCGCACAGCCTCGCCAGCAATGCGCCAGCCTTTTGCCAACTGCTGGCCAAAGCCTGCGTTGAACTCATTTGCAACAACGAGCCGAAAGACCAGGGCCAAGGCGCCAACGTTCTCGGTGACCCCCTGCAAGCCCTGCTCCATTTCGTCCATGAGCTACAAGCATGCCCCGGCGCACCCACGCTGCAAGCCGGCGACGTCATCACCACCGGCACTTGGACGGATGCTTTCCCTGTCTCTGCCGGGCAAACTTGGCATGCTGCTTTTGACGCGCCTTTGTCACCTTTGAGCATCACGTTCACTGCCTAAGCTAAGCTAAGCTTAGCCAAGCCAGACCCAGCCAATTTGTCGCCCGCCAGCAACTCCAACTGGGGCAAAGAACGGCAAACGCAGTAGGATGAGCCCATGTCATCCCAACACACACTTTCCCCCATCATCGCCGGTTGCTGGCGCATGGCCTCATGGCAACAATCTACCCAGCAGCGCTTCAACTGGATCGAAGCCTGCTTAGAACTCGGCATCACCAGTTTTGATCATGCCGATATCTATGGCAGCTATGAAGTGCAAGAGCTCTTTGGACAAGCACTCGCCTTAAAACCCAGCATGCGTCAAAAAATGCAGCTCGTCAGCAAAGCTGGCATCTGTAGCTTGCATGCGAAATTTCCAAACCGAAACATCAAGCATTACGACAGCTCTGCTGCGCATTTGATCGCCAGCGCTGAGCAAAGCCTGCGCGATTTAGGGACGGATCATTTGGATGCGCTCCTCATCCATCGCCCCGATCCGCTTTCTGATTGGGACGAGATCGCCCGCGCTTTCGAGCAATTGAAGCGCAGTGGCAAAGTGCTCGCTTTTGGCGTTTCCAATTTCAGCGTTGCGCAATTCGCATCGCTGAATGCCCGCATTCCGCTCATCACCAACCAAATCGAACTCTCTGCCTTGCAAACGCAAGCCCTGCATGACGGCACACTGCTTCAAGCGCAAGAATTGAAAGCACGCCCCATGATTTGGTCTCCCTTAGCAGGCGGCAAGCTTTTTAAACCCGACGACGCGCAAGCCAGCCGCGTTCACGCAGCGATGCAAATTCTCGCTGAGGATTTAAAAGTCAGCATCGCCACAGCCGCCTACGCATGGGTGCTGCGCCACCCCAGCCGCCCGCTTATCATCACCGGCACACAGCGCACAGAAGCCTTGGCAGAAGCAGTTCGTGCCACAAGCCTCGAACTCACCCGCCAACAATGGACCGCGATTTGGCAAGCCAGTCTCGGCCATCCTGTCACCTGAAAGGACCAGATATCACTATCAAATAGTGAGCACTTGGCGCATATTACACAACGGCTAACTGCCTATTTCGCTATTAAAATCAGCCCATGTTGACCGAATACGCTTTTCTCAAACCTTGGCTCACCGCGCTGATTTTGCCGCCGGGCTCGCCGCTGCTGCTGATTTTGCTAGGCTATCTGATGGCGGTGCGCAGCGAGCGGATCGTGTGGATCGCCTTGGGCAAGATGACGTTTGTTGCGGCTTTTGTGTCGCTTTGGATGTTTTGCATGCAAGGTACGGCGATGTTTTTGGAACGTGTGGCGTTGCGCCCGCCACTGGCGATTGACCCGCAGGCCGTCACGCAGACTTTCAAGATCGAGCAAATTCAAGCCATCGTTGTGCTCGGCGGCGGCCAGCTAAGCGCCAGCCGCGAACTGAGCAAACCAGGTTTGTCAGACACCTCTGCACATCGCCTCCACTACGCCGCTACTTTGGCCAAACAAACCGGTCTACCCATCGCTTTCAGCGGTGGTGTCGGCTGGGCAGCCGCTGCGGGAGGTGACTCTGAAGCTGCAGCCGCGCAGCGCTGGCTCATGCAACTGGGTTTGCCCACCCTGCGCTGGCAAGATCAACAATCCAAAGACACCGCAGGCAATGCCCGTGCCATCGCCGCGTTGCTGCAGAAAGATGGCATCACGCGCATCGCATTGGTCACCACAGCGCGTCACATGCCCCGCGCTTTCAAAGAATTCGAGCAAACCAGCCTCAAAGCCCTTCCCGCACCCACGCAATTTCTCGAGCCCGAGCAAAGTATGGGCCTAGACTGGTTCCCCTCCGGCCAAGGCCTGCGCCACACACGCCAAGTGATGCATGAGATCCTCGGCATGTTCATTCAGCGACGCACACAAGCTGAGTGAGCTACTCATCTTTTGATAGCAAACTATCCATTATTTATAACAGGTAATGGCCGTTTTTTGTGTATATTTTCTCTCAATCACGTCTCCTAGTCATCCCATCTGCGCCGGTGTGTATTGCAGCAGCCCTTGACCACTCCATTCAAATCCATTACATTACTAACCAATCGGTCATTAACCATGTCAACCCTCCTCAACCCGGCCCCAGCAGAAGCAGCCGAGCGCACTGAAAAGCGCGAGCGGCGCAAGGAAGCGCGTCCAGGTGAATTGCTGGCAGCGGCTTTGGATTTGTTTGTGGAGAAGGGTTTTGCGGCGACGCGGGCAGAAGAAGTAGCCCAGCGAGCAGGCGTGTCTAAAGGCACGCTGTTCCTCTATTTCCAGAGCAAAGAAGAACTGTTCAAAGCGGTGGTGCGCGAGCATCTCAGTGGCACGATCCGCGATGCGTTTGGCGAGCTAGACAAATTTCCGGGCACGAGCGCGGAATTGGTGCAATTTCTGATGCTGCAATGGTGGGAGCGCTATGGCAACACCAAGGCTTCTGGTATCAGCAAACTGATGATGAGCGAGGCGAATAATTTCCCAGAGTTGGCTGAGTTTTATCAGCAAGAAGTCATCATCCCGGGCCATCAGTTGATTGAAAAAGTCATTCTGCGAGGCATTGCAACCGGAGAGTTTCGTAAAGTGGATGTGGAATACGCAGTGTTTAGCATCCTTGCGCCGATTATGTTTTTGATCATGTGGAAGCATTCGCTCAGTGGCTGCTGCCCATCTGGTGAAATGATCCAACCCGAGCGGTATTTGAAAACGCAAGCAGATATCGTCGCCCACGGTTTGCGTAACCCCGCCTTTACAGGCCAGACATCTCCAACGATTACAAACAAGACATGAAGAGTTCAAGCAAATGGATGATTGGGGCACTTGCCCTGCTGCTGATCGCAGGCGGGATCGCCAGCGTCGTGAAAAAGCGCGAAACGGCTACGTCTGCTCAGGCTGCTGCGCCAAAGTCCGAACCAACCGTGGAATTGGCCGCTGGCGATGTATTCACGCTACAAAGCATTGAGTTGTCGCAAGGTGTGCCCATTTCGGGTTCACTCAAAGCGGTGAACACGGCGTTGGTGAAAGCGCGTGTGTCTGGCGAGTTGCAAGGCCTCACTGTGCGCGAAGGCGATGCAGTGAAATCTGGGCAAATCATTGCGCGAGTGGACAGCAGCGAATACGCGGCCCGCGTGCGCCAAGCGATGGAAACGGCAGATGCCGCCAAAGCGCAGATTGACATCGCTCAGCGCAGCTTTAACAACAACAAAGCCTTGGTGGACCAAGGCTTTATCTCGCGTACTGCACTAGACAGCTCGCTGGCTTCTTTGCAATCGGCGCAGGCCAACCACAAAGCTGCTCTGGCTGCGCTAGATATTGCCAAAAAATCAGTGCAAGATACCGTGCTCATTGCCCCAATCAGTGGCATCGTTTCGCAACGCCTTGCGCAGCCGGGCGAGCGCGTGGGCATTGATGCGCGGGTGGTGGAAATTGTGGATTTGAGCCGATTGGAATTGGAAGCGCCTTTGGCTGCGGCTGATTCTGTGCAGGTGCGCATTGGCCAAACGGCTCGGCTCAAGATAGAAGGCCGCAGCGAAGACATCAGTGCCACGGTGAGCCGTATCAACCCCAGTGCAATGGCCAGCAGTCGTAGCGTGTTGGTTTACTTGAGCGTGGCCAATCTTCCCGGTTTGCGACAAGGTTTGTTTGCACAAGGCACGCTGGACACTTTGAGAGAAACCGTGGTGGCTGCACCTTTGTCAGCTGTGCGCACCGATAGGCCACAGCCTTACATCCAGATCGTGAAAGACGGACGTGTGTTGCACCAAACGGTGGAGCTCGGCAGCCGCGGTGAGGCGCAAGGTCAAACCATGGTCGCTATTAAAAACGTAGCTTCTGGCGCTTTTTTTACAACAGCCAGAGCCGGAAATCTTCGTGAAAACACGAAAGTAGCTATGGCTGGTGATGCTAAAGCCGTTGCGGTATCCCCCGCTGTTGCTGCTAGCAAACCAGCGAGCCCATAAGCCATGTGGTTCACTCGCGTCAGCATACAAAACCCGGTCTTTGCCACCATGATGATGGTGGCGCTGATGGTACTGGGCCTCTTTAGTTATCAGCGGCTCAAGGTCGATCAGTTTCCGAGCATTGACTTTCCGGTGGTGATCGTCATCACGGACTATCCAGGCGCATCACCAGAGATCGTGGAAACAGAGATTTCCAAAAAAATCGAAGAGGCTGTGAACTCGATTGCCGGTATCAATGCTTTAACGTCGCGAAGTTATGAAGGCTCATCTGTGGTGGTGATTGAGTTTCAGCTCAACATCAACGGGCGCAAAGCAGCAGACGATGTGCGCGAGAAGGTTGCCGCTGTGCGCCCGAGTCTGCGCACGGAAGTCAAAGAGCCGCGTGTGCTGAGGTTCGATCCTTCGGCCCGCGCAGTGTGGTCAGTGGCCGTATTGCCGCAAGATTCTGCCACTGGCAAAGCCATGAGCAGTGTCGAGTTGACCAATTGGGCAGATCAGAATTTGAAGAAACGCTTAGAGAATGTGCGCGGCGTAGGCTCTGTCTCACTGGTCGGCGGCACCAAGCGCGAGATTAATATTTATCTCAATCCTCAAGCGCTGGAGGCTTATGGCATCAGCGGCGAGCAAGTTGCTAGCGCGATCCGAAATGAGAATCAAGATTTACCCGTCGGCGCGGTACGATCACTCGCGCAAGAGCGCGTGGTGCAGGTGCAATCGCGTGTGCAGCGGCCGGAGGATTTTGCCAAGATCATCGTGGCCAGAAAAGCAGGCGCATCTATTACCGTCGGCCAGCTTGCTCGGATTGCTGATGGCGCACAGGAAGCAGAGAATTTAGCACTCTACAACGGCAACCGCACCTTGCTTCTTTCTGTGCAAAAGTCGCAAGATGAAAATACGATTGACGTCGTTGACGGGTTGAAAAACACCATCGCCGAGATGGAAAAGCTGCTCCCACCCGGCGTGAAGTTGCAAGAAATCCAAGACAATTCGCGCTCGATTCGCGTCTCAGTAGATAACGTGCGTCGTACGCTGATCGAAGGCGCATTCCTCACGATTTTGATCGTCTTTCTCTTCCTCAATTCTTGGCGCTCTACCATCATCACCGGCCTCACGCTGCCTATCGCCCTGATCGGCACCTTCCTGTTCATGAACATGTTTGGCTTCACCATTAACATGATCACGCTTATGGCGCTGTCGCTTTGCGTTGGTTTACTGATTGACGATGCCATCGTCGTGCGAGAAAATATCGTGCGCCATATTCAAATGGGTAAAACGCCGCATCAAGCCTCGCTAGATGGCACGCAAGAGATTGGCTTGGCCGTGCTGGCCACCACTTTTTCTATCGTGGCCGTGTTTTTGCCGATTGGCTTCATGGGCGGTGTGATCGGCAAGTTCTTCCATGAGTTTGGTATCACCATCGTGGCAGCGGTGATGATTTCGATGTTTGTGAGCTTCACGCTCGATCCGATGATGTCTTCCATCTGGCACGATCCGGCGATTGATCGGCATGGCAAGCCCTTCAAACCCGTCACTTGGTATGACAAAACCATTGGCCGCGTCACGCATGCTTTTGAGCGCGGCACAGATCGACTGGGAGACGGCTATCAAAGCATTTTGCGCTGGAGTTTGAAGTGGAAGAAAACCACCATGCTGATGGCTTTTGGCGTGTTTGCTCTAAGCTTGGGGATGGTTCGTTTTCTGGGCACAGAGTTCGTGCCCAAAGCTGATTTTGGCGAAAGCAACATCAGCTTTTATACGCCCGTTGGCTCATCTTTGGAGGCTACCGAAGCCAAAGTGCGGCAAGTCGAAGCCATCATCCGAGAGCGCCCCGAGGTGCGCTACACACTTTCGACCATCAACACCGGTAACTCGCAAGGCAAGATTTATGCAAATGTGTATGTGCGGCTGACCAATCGCAAAGAGCGCAACTTGAATGTGGATCAAATTTCGGCGCAACTGCGAGATCGCCTAGCGCAAGTGGCGGGCATTACCGTGACGCAGGCGGGCACAGTTGATGCCGTGGGTGGAGGAAAGCAAATTGAATTTGCGCTCAAGGGCTCAGATCTGAAAGAGCTGGAGCGCTTGTCGGTGCAGGTCATGGCCAAGCTGCGCGATATTCCCGGGTTGGTGGATTTGGATTCGAGCGTCAAGCCTGCCAAGCCGACGATTGAGGTGGACGTGCGCCGTGAAGTGGCCTCTGATCTGGGCTTAACCACTGCGCAAATCGGCAACAGCCTGCGCACCCTCGTCGCAGGGCAAACCGTCGGCAATTGGCGTGCTCCTGACGATCAAACCTACGACGTGAACGTGCGCCTCGCGCCAGATTCGCGCAACACGCCGCAAGATTTAGAGCGTCTGCCGTTTGCGCTCGGAACGAATGCCGATGGCAGCTCGCGCGTGGTGCGTTTGAATCAGGTGGCCAGCGTGCGCGAGAGCACGGGGCCCAATCAAATCAACCGCCGGGATTTGACGCGTGAAGTAGCGGTCAACGCCAACGTGTTTGGCCGCGCAGCAGGAGAAGTCTCTGCCGATATTCGCAAAACGCTGGATGAGATCACCATGCCGCCTAGCTACAGCTATCAGTTTGGCGGCAGCACAAAAAATATGGCGGAATCATTTGGCTATGCTGTGTCTGCGTTAGCTTTGGCCATCATCTTCATTTACATGATTTTGGCCAGCCAGTTCAAGAGCTTCCTGCAGCCGCTGGCTCTGATGACGGCTCTGCCGCTCACGCTGATTGGTGTGGTGATGGCGCTGCTGCTGTTTCGCTCCACGCTGTCGATGTTTTCGGTGATCGGGGTGATCATGTTGATGGGCTTGGTCACGAAGAATGCAATTTTGCTGGTGGATTTTGCAATCCGATCCAGAGAAGCTGGCATGGAGCGCACAGAAGCCCTGCTCTTAGCCGCTAAAGTGCGCCTGCGCCCGATTTTAATGACTACGCTGGCGATGATCTTTGGCATGGTGCCGCTGGCTTTTGCGCTGTCAGAAGGCTCAGAGCAGCGCGCTCCGATGGGGCAAGCGGTGATTGGCGGCGTGATCACATCTTCTTTACTCACCTTAGTCGTCGTACCCGTCGCTTATTGCTATATGGACGATTTGGCCAACTGGTTCATGCGCTTGTTTGGTGTCAAATCGCAAACAGCGCCCGCTAAAATGGAAAGTTTGCCGCGCTCGGCTGAATAAACCGCATTCTGAGAGGAACACCATGAATTTCGAACAAGCCCGATTCAACATGATTGAGCAGCAAATCCGCCCTTGGGATGTGCTGGACCAAAGCGTTTTACAGCTTTTGGCTAACGTCAAACGCGAAGATTATGTGCCGCTGGCCTACAAACAAGTCGCCTTCACTGACATGGAAATTCCGCTGCAATCAGGCGGCAAAGACGGCTTGGTCATGCTCGCGCCCAAAGTTGAGGCGCGCCTTTTGCAAGATTTGGCTGTGCACAAACATGAAAAAGTTTTGGAAATCGGCACCGGCAGCGGCTATATGGCCGCTCTGCTCGCCCATAAAGCCCAGCGCGTGATCTCCCTCGAAATCAACGAAGCTCAAGCGCAAACCGCGCGTGAAAATCTGCAAAAGGCAGGGATTCACAACTGCGAAGTGCGCGTGGCCGATGGCTCAAAAGTCGATTTGTCTGTGGACGGCCCGTTTGATGTGATCTTGCTCTCTGGCTCGGTGGCCAGCATTCCAGCCAGTCTCAAAGCGCAGCTCAAGCCCGGTGGCCGGTTGGCCGCCATTGTGGGTGATGCGCCCGTCATGTGCGCCACCTACATCACCAAATCACCAGATGGCAGCAGCCTCACCACCCAGCCCTGGGATACGTTAGCGCCCCGTTTGCTGGGATTTGCTGACACGCCCATTTTCAGCTTCTGAGTTGCCCACGAGACCAGCGCGCCGCCTACATGATCGCTCAAATCCGTCCCGCAGCCTTCTGCCAATGGCTGGCTGCACAAACCGATGCGCCGCCGCTGGTGCTCGATGTGCGCGAGCCTTGGGAAACGCACACTGCCGCCATCCAGCCCGTACCTGATGCGCCTGTATTTGACGTGCTCTTTATGCCGATGCAAAGCATTCCGCAGCGCTTGAATGAATTGCCGCAAGACCGCACCATTGCCTGCCTCTGCCATCACGGCATTCGCAGCCAGCAGGTGGCGGCGTTTTTGCAGCATCAAGGTTTTGAGCAAGTTGTCAACATCGCTGGCGGCATTGATGCCTGGAGCCGCGAGCTCGATGCCAGCGTTGCTGTTTATTGAATTGATTGTTCCATCAAAGGATTGCCATGTTTGAATTATCTCGTCTGCCCCACTCTGCTGCCAACGCCATCACCGTTGCCGTGAGCGCGCTCCTCGGCGCAGGCGCGGCTCAGGCGCAAAGTCTGACGGCGCTCTACCAAGCGGCCAATACATATGACGCCACGTATCAAGCCGCAAAATCGCAATACGAGGCCAATCTGGCTCGCGCTGAGCAAGCCAAAGCAGGCCTCTTGCCCACTGCAGGCCTCTCTGCCAACATCAGCCGCAGCAATTTCGAAAACAACAACCCAAAAACTGACCGTAGCTTCGGCTCGCAAGGCGCCACGCTGAGTGCCAACCAGCCGCTTTATCGCCCCGCTAATCGCGCCACAGCCGCTCAGGGCGAGCGTCAAGCAGAGCAAGCCAAGTCAGCCCTACAAACAGCTGAACAAGATTTGATTGTGCGCGTCACGCAGGCGTACTTCGATGTGCTCGCCAGCCAAGACAGCTTGACTTTCGTCAAAGCACAAAAAACCGCTGTGGCTGAGCAATTGGCCGCAGCCAAACGCAATTTTGAAGTAGGCACATCAACCATCACCGATACCCGCGAAGCGCAAGCTCGCTTTGATCTGGTCACTGCGCAAGAAATCGCTGCAGAAAACGATCTGCGCGTCAAAAGAATCGCGCTCGATCAGCTTGTGGGCAAACCCGGCACTGTGCCCAAAAGCTTAGCGCTGCCAGTCAAACTGCCCGATTTACTGCCCGCAGATGTGAACCTATGGGTTACGCAATCTGAAGAGCAACACCCCAGCATCAAAGCTGCGCAGTTGGCGACAGAAATCGCTAAATTAGAAACAGCAAAAGCTGAAGCTGGCCACAAGCCCACGCTAGATGCTACCGCTTCCTACAACATCGCCCACAACAACGGCAGCACCGCAGGCATCGCCAACAACCGCACCAATAACGCCACCATCGGCCTGGCCTTCAATCTGCCCCTCTTCGCTGGCTACGCCACACAAAACCGCATCAAAGAAACTTTGCAGCTCGAAGACAAAGCCAGGAGCGATCTAGAAGCTGCCAAGCGCAGCATCGCCCAGGCCACCCGTACCGCCTATTTCGGCGTGCTTTCCGGCCAAGGCCAAGTCAAAGCACTCGAAGCCGCCGAGGCCAGCAGCCAAAGCGCCCTAGATGCCAATAAATTGGGCTACCAAGTTGGTGTGCGTATCAACATTGATGTCTTGAACAGCCAATCCCAACTCTTCCAAACCAAGCGCGATCTGGCCAAGGCGCGCTATGACGTATTGGTCGGTGGCTTGAGGTTGCGCCAAGCCAACGGCAGCTTGAAGTCAGAAGATTTAAATTCCGTGAATGCCTTGTTGGCGCGCTGAGCATTCTTCTTTTTTCTCAAAAAGAGAAGTGGCCAGTCCGGAGGGGATCGAACCCCCGACCCACAGCTTAGAAGGCTGTTGCTCTATCCAACTGAGCTACGGACTGTCAAAAAAACGTGCTGCACAAAACAAAACGCCCCGCAAACGGGAAGCTGCGAGGCGTAGATTTGAGGCGAAACTCTTAGAAACTTGGTCGGAGTACAAGGATTCGAACCTTGGACCCCCTGGTCCCAAACCAGGTGCGCTACCAGACTGCGCCACACTCCGAAGAGCATGATTATAGACGAGCTTCAGCGAGAAATTCGCAAAAGCTTGCCACTATCGGCGAGCAAATAGATCCAGCCATCTGGCCCCTGGCGCACATCGCGAATGCGCTCACCTCGGCTGGCAAGCAATCGCTCGCGGAAGGCTTCGCTTTTGCCATCGGCTGCCAACACAATCCGCCAAAGTGCCGTTCCTGCCAAAGCGCCGCTGAAAAGATTGCCACGGTATTCGGGAAATTTGTCGCCGGTGTAGAAAACCAGGCCGCTTGGAGCGATGGATGATTTGATCAGACCGGAAAACGGGCTGCCGTCTCGTGTCAGCCAATGGCTCACCGGTTGCTCCATCCCGGCTTTGGTTGTGCCCTCGCCCACCTGGATGCTCAGGCCGTATTCTTGGCCATAGCTGATGACAGGCCAGCCGTAATTTTTGCCACTCTCTGCACGATTGATCTCGTCGCCCCCTTGCGGCCCATGCTCGCTCACCCAAAGTTCGCCGCTGGCAGGCTGCAAGGCAGCGCCTTGAATATTGCGATGCCCGTAGCTCCAAATCGAGGCCTGCGCTCCTGCTGCAGAAAACTTTGGATTGCCCGGCGCAGGCGCTCCCTCGGTTGTGATGCGCATCACCTTGCCATGGCCTCGCGCGAGATCTTGCGCATGAACGCGATCACGGCGGCTTTGCCGATCACCGAGGCCGACAAACAAATGCCCGCTTCGATCAAACACCAGCCGCGAACCGAAATGCCCGTTGGAATCGACCTTTGGCATCTGCCGGTAGATCACCGTTACCTCGCTCAGCTTGAGCCCAGATGCATCCAGCTTGGCGCGCACCACAGCCGTCCCGCTCAGGCTGACATCCTTTGCATCGCTCTCCGAGAATGTCATGTAAATGCGCTGATTGCTCGTAAACGCGGGATCAACCACAACATCGAGCAAACCGCCTTGCCCGGCGCTATTGACCGCTGGCAAACCAGAGATCGCGCCCACCGTGTTGCCGTTGGCCGACAGCAGTTTGAGGCCACCCTCTTTTTCCGTCACTAGCATCCGCCCATCAGGCAAAAACGCCAATCCCCATGGGCGCTGCAATGTGGTGTTGAGCTCGGTGACTTGCAGGGCAAATGTCGTCGTCAGCATCGGCGCTTGGGCATGCGCGGCGGCGCTCAGTACCAGTAAAGCGCTTAGGGCAGCGAGAGACGCTGTCGCGCCCCAGCGGTAAAACAATACATTCAAAAAACTTTTCATAACTATCTCTCTAGATACAACAGTTCTCATTCTTACCGAAAGCCAACAGGTTTGTCGCGCATCGCTATCTCTCCCAGAGGCAAGCAGGGTTACTTGGCATTGAGCAAAATCTGCAGATGCGCATTTTGCTTCCCATCTTCATGCATTGTTTGCTGTTTCCTCCATTGGCAGCAGCGCAGGCCAGCGACATGCAGCCCATTCGAGGCTTTGCCATTGACAAAACTGAAGTCAGCATCGAGCAGTTTGCCCGCTTTGCCCAAGCCACGGGCTTTGTCAGCAGCGCAGAAAAAGCGGGCGGTGGCAGCACTTTTGACGGCGGCTGGGTACAGCGCAAGGGCTGGACTTGGCGCACGCCCTTTGGCTTGCCCTCCAGCGGCAAAGAGCCCGCTGTCCATCTCAATTTCAACGAAGCCAAGGCCTATTGCCAATGGGCGGGCAAGCGCCTGCCTCAAGATGCCGAATGGATGGAAGCAGCCTACACTGAGCGCCGCGCCCCGCCGCCCGCTGGTTTTGTCAACGGCCAAAGTTATCCTTACCCAACAGGCATCAGCCCGGTTGGCGCGAACTGCTTGGGCGACTGCGGCAGCGTCAACACGCCTGCCGCCTATGCCACCCCAGCCATCACCAGCCGTGGCAAAGGCCATGCGCTCACCGGCAGCAGCCGCGCTGGCGTGAATGGCCTGTGGGACATGGGCGGCAATGCTTGGGAATGGACAGAAGGCGGCACGGATGCCGCACGCCCCACACGAGGTGGCTCATGGTGGTATGGTGCAGCGCAAATGCACCGCGATCATTTGCAAAGCAAATCTGCGGATACCGCTGTGGTCTATATTGGTTTTCGCTGCGCAAAGGGACTCTGATGCACACCCATCTTCACCGCCGCTATCTGCTCGCGCTTGCCGCCTACGCTGGCTTGCCTGCGTTCGCGCAAACCGCCAACCCTGCCGACGTGACCGCTTGGGCCGCCCTCAAAGCCCCCGGCAGCATCGTGCTCTTTCGCCACGCGCTCGCGCCCGGCGGCGGCGATCCGCCCGGTTTCAAAGCAGACGATTGCAGCACGCAGCGTAATTTGAGCGACGAAGGCGTCATCCAAGCCAAGCGCATCGGTCAAACGCTGCGCGAGCGCGGCATCAAAGTGCAAACCGTGTGGCATTCAGCTTGGTGCCGCACCCGCGATACCGCCAAGCTGGCCTTCCCCGATCTGCGGGGGCCCGCCTTGCGCGCCGAGCCAGCATTCAACTCTTTCTTTTCAGACCGCAGCACCGAGCCCGCGCAAACCGCTGCCGCTCGCAAAATGCTGCTGGCTTGGCGCGGCCCTGGCACGCTCGTCGTCGTCACGCACCAAGTCAACATCACGCAACTCACAGAGATTTTTCCGCAATCGGGCGAAGGTATCGTCTTGCAACGCGAAGGCCAGCGATTGGTCGTCAAAGGGCGCATTCAGCCTTAACATGGGCTTGATTGCAAACTGCATTCCCAATCGCCCTACATCTCATTTTTCAAGCTAAATCGGCCACCAGCCGTTATAAAACCTGCGCAAGACGCTCCTCTTTTGATAGCGAATCACACCATGAACAACCCTGCCTTACACATCGACATCGTCAGCGACATTGTTTGCCCATGGTGCTACATCGGCAAACGCCGCCTAGAAGCCGCCTTGAAACTATTCGCCGCCAAGCATCCCACGCAAGCCGCGCCCACCTTGCGCTGGCTCCCTTTTCAGCTCAATCCTGACCTGGCCGCCAGCGGCATGAGCCGCGCCGATTATCTGCAAAGCAAATTCGGCTCTGCTGACGGCGGCGGCATTTACGAGCGCGTCAGCAGCGAAGGCAGCAAAGAAGGCCTCGCCTTCGATTTCAAGTCAATCGCCCGTCAACCCAACACCCTCCAAGCCCACGCCCTCCTCGAAGCTGCGTTTGCAATAGACCAAGACGCACAGGCCGCCCAACTCCAACCCGCCCTCAAAGAAGCGCTGATGAAAGCCTACTTTTGCGAAGGCGCAGACCTCAGCCAAGATGCCACGCTGCTGGCCATCGCCAATAGCGCAGGCATGCCAACCGAGGCCGCCCACGCTGCTCTCCAAGACAAAACCGCCCACGCGTCAATAACAGAACAAGAAGCTGAAATGCGCCGCATCGGCATCTCGGGCGTCCCGTATTTCATCCTGAACCGCCAAATCGGCGTGTCTGGCGCGCAAACAGCTGAAAACTTGCTGGCAGCCATGGAGCAGGCTTTGGTACCTGATCAGGCCTGATTTTTCAAGCCATTTAGGCCTCTAGCCGTTATATTATCTGCGCATAGTGCTACTTAATTAATAGCAACTCAAGCCCGCTTTACCGAACCCAAGGCGCGCGACGCCCTACACATTTCTCCAGCGCGTCCATCTCAGCATCGGTGTGCGTTTCAAACGGCGCTGGCATGATCCATTTGCCGTCGACCGGCTCGTTGGGGCAAAACCGGGGGGCATGCTGCGTGGCAGCCACGATGGCTGATTCGCCTGAGCGCACGCTGGTCAGCTCCACCTCGCCATGGCAGGTGCAGAAATACAAGCCCTCGCCACGGGTTTCCATATAAGTGCCGGTGCCGCGAATACCAATCGTGGCGGTTGAGGTCGAGATCCTCACGCGATCAGTGCTGCGCTTGCCAAACGCTGCTCCCACCGCCCCCGTTACCAAACGCAGTGCGCCCACAATGCTGATTTGGTTGGCGCTGGGCTGAATCACCAATTCGGTGCGTTGACGCAGAAAGAAAGCATCTTGGCCGACCGCGAACCACAACTGCCCGTCCGATCCCGTCATCAAGGTATCGCCTGGGCGAATCACCGCCCTCTCACTGGTGATTCGCTCACCATTCACCCGCACCAAACCGCGCAGGTAATGAATGCCATCTAGCGCGCCGCTGATCGCCGGCGGCGCAAGCGCTGTGCCCACCGATTGAGCGCGAACATGGCCCCAAGGCAACGCGATGGATACGGCGCTGGCCAACACCAGCCTGCGGCGTGCAAGGCCGGTGGTCGAAAGATGTGAGGGAAAAGTGAGTGGCTTGTTCATGGCGGGCTTTGTTGGTGAATGATGATTCACGTGAATGGTAGTCGTGCAACTGCGGATTTCCTTTCAGCGCGATCTTTAAACACTCCTCATTTAATAGCACTCGGCGCAGCTTCTATAACGGCTACTGGCTGATTCTGCTTGTAAATCTGTGAGGGAGCTTGTTTGACATGGCGAGCGAAATGTATGCGATTGCACGAGCGGATGTTCAGGCGGCAAAATCACCATGATTTCGGCGAAAAGCGTAAAATCGCTACCTTACATTTGCACCACTTACCCACAAGAGATTCGCCGTGACTGATCAAGAACTCAAAGACCTCGTTGCTAGCCTGGCTGTTGGCCAAGCTAAAACCGACCAAAAAATGGCGGAGCTAGCCGCGGCGCAGGCAGAAACGCAAACTGAAGTCAGGGAAACTTCTCGCGTCTCCGCCGAAACCTCCCGCGTCATCAAAGAAGTTGGCCGCCGCATGGGCGCGATGGCTTCTAACCAAGGTGACGTGACGGAAGAGTTCTTCTACAACAGCTTGGTGGCCAAGCCGTCATTGGGCGGCATTCAGTTTGACAGCGTGACACCGAATCTGCGGTTTCAGAACAAAGGCGAACACGATGAATTTGATATTGTGCTCACCAATGGAGCCAGCGTGGCATTGATCGAAGTCAAGTACAAAGCGCATATGAATGATTTGGAGCAAACGCAAAGCAAGATTGCCAGCTATCGCCGCTGGAGGCCAGAGCATAAGGACTACAAAGTCTATGCAGGCTTGGCTAGCTTTAGCGTGCCATCCGATGTGACCGAAGCTGCACACGAGAAGGGGATTTTTGTGTTGCAGCGCAAAGGCGATGTGATTGACGTGGATGCGCAGCAGATGAAGGCGTTTTGAGAGATCAACAGCCAAGCGCTGGGCACACAACCAAGGACACCACCTCCGGGTGGTTTTTTAATGCTCATTCAAAGAGGAATAGGCTAGTAAGCGTTATGGGATATACGTAAGTTGCTATTGAATTTATAGCGGGCTATCTTATATTGAAAGACTTGACCCTCAGGCTCTTGGTGACCCTCAGGCTACTTGGTGGAACGACCAGTTAACTTCTGTCCAATTCACGCAAAGCTTTCCTGCAAAGCCTCTTGAGCCAAGGTGTTGATACTTTTGCCTTTTGCCTGTGCTGCGATAGCGAGTTTTTCGTGAAGCTGCGGTGAAATCCGTAAATTAAACTTGCCAGAAAAATGGCGCTTGGGCTCAATTCCCTTCTCCGCACAAACCTCAAGAAAAACCTCAAGCGAGCGCTTGAACTCCGAACGAAGTTCCTTCGGATTCTTTCCGTAAAAGTCAGCGCCACCGTTGAGGCCGAGAATCTCCCCCCTGAACAAATCAAGATCAGGGTCGAATTCAATCGTTGCGTGATAGTCATCAACAGTCATTACGTTCATGGTTCGACTCCGTGTTGTTCCAGCCATTTTCGGATTGCCGCTACTGCGCCTTTGTCTGTGTTGGGTGATGGATGGGGGCGGTGAAAGACCCGCACTTCATCAAACAAAAAGACAGAAACCCGGCTGCCTGCCCGTTCTTCAATTTCCGCACCCAGCTCAGCGAAGAGCCCTTCAACATCGCGCCACTGGACATTACCGCTCGTCGGCCGCGAAAAGATTAATTCAACAATTCGCTGATGCCGCCGTTTCATTTAATAATAGTACCATTTTTAAGTACCGAACGCAACACAGATTTACTGAGAACCAATTAGCAAGTTAACGTTGGCGTTGTCCGGCGGGCAGCACACGCCGCGCAGCGGCCTTCTGCTGCTGCGTGTCCGAGACGAACAACCTGTTAGCCATCACGCTACTGACCCTTAACCACATCGATTGGTTTCGGGGGAAGGCGATATAGCTTCAACACCGCCATCGCCTCCGAAGGTTTAAGCGCCTTCAGACCCGCCCTCTTTAGCGACTCCTGTTCATCGAACATCGATCGAAGCAACAGCAACCAATATACATCCATTCTCTCTTCCTGTGCCTTGCAGCGCGAGGCACAGAAAGACTTGTAACCCTTCACCATCTCTTCCCAGAGCACCAAGTTTCCCTCCGGATCCAAATCTCGTTTGTAAAGATCGACAGCCTTTTCATACGAAATCCCATCAACAACCTCAAAGGTGTCGGTGGTTGCCTTGATGCGCCTGAGAAAATTGGCCGGAAGCTCTTTGTGGCGATACCCACTGATCTGGATGTCTTTTGGATTTACGGTCATCGTTTGCTGCGCATGAGTTGGCAATATGCAAACGGCGCAAACGAAAAATACAAGCAATGCGAAAGGGTTCATGATTTGTGAAGGCTAACGTAATGTCCCCCGCAAAACCTACGAAATTTTCTGGGCGTTGCGGTTTACATGGGTCATGACAACGATCATAAACCATTGAATCAAATGGAGATTTTTGACGTAACTGCATATATTGTCAGTTGAAATTCAAACCATGAAACCCGGCAAGTCAGCAAGCGCCCCAATTCCGCTCAAATCAACTCGGCTGCTGGATCAGTTGCGGGAAGCTAAGCCAAAGCCACTTCCTTCTAGACAATCGCACGAAAAATGGTGCAAGCGAACGATGAAACCTAGACCGTGCAAAGCCTAAAATCACCCAATAGATGCTACTATTTAAATAGCACCTCACGCAGACTCTATAACGGGTACAGCCCTAAAACGCTTAAAAAAGGCTACCTGACACAGACGAAGCTCGCAACGCCACGAGCTTCTTTAGATCTGCAATCACACGCGCCATTTGCAGGCTTTTCGCCTCAGCATGCTCGCGCCGATACAAACGCATGCTGGGATACCAAGGGCTGGTGGGGCTATTCAAAAGCCAGCGCCAATCGGGGTTGGGCGGCAGCGTCACCCAAGTGGGTTTGTTGAGGGCTGCGGCGAGGTGGATCACGGCGCTGTCGATGCTGATGACCAGATCGAGGTTGTCGATCATGGCGGCGCTGTCGGTGAAATCTTGCCACTCTGCGGTGAAATCAACCAATTTCTCAGGGCTGGGTTTGATATCGGTGTAGCGCTCGCCATCGCTCTTTTGCAGACTAAAACACTGCACGCCCGCCATCTCTAGCATCGGCTTGAATTCTGAAAGCGCCATGGAGCGGTTGTGGTGATTTGCATGAATGTAATGCCCTGCCCATGCGATGCCGACTTTGAGTTTGCCATCCCAAGGGCTGAGCTTTTCCTTCCAAACAGCGCTCTTATCTAGCGGGGCATGCAGATAGGGCGATTCGTTGGGCACATTGGCCTCATCGGTGCGGTAGTGCAGCGGCAGCTCAAGCAAAGCAACGTGGTAATCGGCCTCAATGTTGAGATTGGGCTTCAAGCAAATCACGCCGGGCATGCTCTCGACCAGCGGAATCAGCTCTGGCTGGATCACGCAAAAGACCGTTGCCCCATCGCGCTGCAAGACCTTGGCATAGCGCACAAAGTTGATCACATCGCCCAAGCCCTGTTCGGCATAAATCACCACGCGCTTGCCCGCCACGGGCTGCAGCGCTGGGCCTTTCCATTCCAGCTCTGGGCGGAAGAAGGCCGGGCGCGTCATGCGATCGGTATCAGACCAACGGCGCTCATAGACTTGCCACCCTTCAGCAAACTTACCTGCCAGCAACAGCAGCAAGGCCAGATCGATGATGGCAATCGGGAAATCGGGCTTCAATTCGAGCGCGTGGCGCAGCTGAGCTTCGGCTTCATCCAAACGATTCAAATGAAGCAAGGCGGTGCCGTAAATGCGCACGGCATAAGGATGGTTCGGGTCAATGCGGACGGCTTCCTGCGCGTGATGGAGCGAGCCTTGGTAATCAGCCAAGCGCCAGAGCACGCCCGCCAAATCCACATGCGCCTCTAAAAAATCGGGGTTGATGGCAATCGCTTCTTTGTAACGCTGCACGCTGCCAGGCAGATCATGCGTATGTTCGAGGCAAAAGCCGTAATGCAGCAGCGTTTTCGGGTCTTTTGCATCCAGCATCAGCAAATCAGGATAGAGCTTCGCACCATCTGCATAGCGCTTGCGATTCAAATAATACTCAGCCAACGCCTCGACCATTTGCTTGGATTCAGGATTGGCCGCCACACCTGAGCGCAGCGCAGGCTCAAGCTCTGCTTCGCGCTTTTGGCTGGCGAGAAGCTGAGCGAGCTGAATCCAAAGCGGCGGATGATTCGGCGCCACGCGGCAAGCGTCACTCACCCAAGCGCTGGCGCTCCAACCGTCGTTCATGGCCAGATAGGCTTGCGCAATCGCCAAACGTGTGTCCACAGCCAGCGGATTCAAGCGCAGCGCGTTGCTGAACTTGCCAAATGCCTCATGTGGGCGATTCAGGCGCAGCAGCGTGATACCGAAACGATGGGCAATGGCTGGGTTATTGGGCTGCTGCTGCTCGGCGCTCGCGACAAGCTGCAAAGCCTGCTCCAGAGCACCCAATTGCAGGGCATGATCGATTTGTTGTTCGGGGGTGGTAACGACGTATGACATGGCTTGAGTGTAGCCAAGCTCATGCGGTCATTTTTCACACAAGCAGAACAAATCATGTGGTTTGCTGTCAAAGCGAAAAATTGCTATCGAAAGATGAGCAAACTACGCTTGTTTTATAACGGGTACAAGCCAATTTGGCTTAAAAAATACGATGCTCAGCGCATCAGCGACAAGGGGCAGGTTCTGGCAATGATGTGCAATTTTCTTGTGCTTCGGGCGAAAGAATACTGCCAGATCTTTTACCTGAGCCTGCGGCTGTGCCTTGGCGGTATTGGGCGAAGCAAGCTTGTGATTCGTTGTATTGCTGCCAAGCGGCCTCGCATTTTTCTCGTTCGGAGACAGGTTTCTTGGGCGCGGGAGCCGTTTCACTGGGCACTGGCTGCGGCGCGGGGCTGATGCGGGCGGGCACGCGGGAGGAGACGATATTGCCACGCGTATCGAGCTTGCGGGCGGTGGATTTTCTGTCTTCGGGCACATCGGTGCCATATTGCACGCGGCCTTGCTTGTCGATCCAGCGGTAAATCTCGCCAGTGTTGCTGGGCTTCTTGGTAGCCGTGGTTTGTGTGGATGTGCTGACGGTGGGTGTGAATGCAGGCGCGGGTTTGCTGCTGGGCACGGTTTGCGCCCAAGCTACACCATAACCCGCAACAGAGCCAAGCAAGAGCGCAGCGATGAGCAGCGCACGCTTGATCAAATCAGGCATGTTGTGGCACCAAGAAATCTTTGCTGATCTTCGCCCCCAGCACATTGATGCGATCCAGAAACTGCGTGAGATACGCATGCAAACCCGTGGCGAGAATTTCGTCAATATGGCCAAATTGCAGATCGGCGCGCAGCTTGCCTGCCTTGCGCTCGGTGTCTTTGGATTGCGCGTTAGCAATCAAATGCAGGTTTTCCACCACGGCATTCATGCTCGCATGCAACGAGCGCGGCATGTCTGCTCGCATCATCAGCAGTTCCGCCACGCGCTCGGGCGTGATGACGTTGCGATAGACCTTGCGATAGATTTCAAAAGCCGAGACGCTGCGCAAAATCGCGCTCCAATGGTAAAAATCCAGCTCTTGGTCTTTCTCATTGGCCGCGCCGTAAAAATCGCTTTGCAGGGCATGGAATTTCACATCCAGCAAGCGAGCGGTGTTATCGGCTCGCTCCAAGAACGTGCCTAAGCGGATGAAATGCAATGACTCATCGATCAACATCGTGCCCACCGTCACGCCGCGTGAGAGGTGGCTGCGGTATTTCACCCATTCAAAAAACTTACCCGGATCGCGCTCAAAATCACCTGCTCTGAGCTTATTGAGCAACTCAAGCCAGGTTTGATTGATCGTCTCCCACACTTCGGTGGTCAAGGTGCCGCGCACAGCGCGGGCATTCTCGCGCGCTTGCTTGATGCAGCTGACGATGGAGGACGAATTTTCTTCGTTTCTCACCATGAAATTCATCACGTCTCTTGCGTTGACGTTGAGATGCCAAGTCTTGTAACTTTCATCGAGTTCGCTGATGGAAACAATCCCCTCCCAACCTGCCTGCGCTACAGCTGCCGATTGCGGGAGCAGCGAGGTTTGGTAATTGACATCGAGCATGCGAGCGGTGTTCTCGGCACGCTCGGTGTAGCGAGCCATCCAAAAAAGGTGATCTGCGGTGCGGCTTAACATTTTTTATCCTTCCATCACCCAAGTATCTTTCGTTCCACCACCTTGCGATGAGTTCACGACGAGTGAGCCTTCTTTCAAAGCGACGCGGGTCAAGCCACCAGGGGCGAGTTGAACGGTTTTGCCACTTAAGACGAAGGGGCGCAGATCAATGTGGCGTGGGGCGATGCCGCTTTCTACATACGTAGGGCAAGTAGACAGAGACAGCGTGGGCTGGGCAATGTAGTTACTGGGATTGGCTTCTACAACAAGGCGGAAATCTTCAATTTCAGCTTTCGTAGCCGCAGGGCCCACCAGCATGCCGTAGCCGCCTGCGCCGTGCACTTCTTTGATCACCAGCTCGTGCATGTGATCAAGCACATAAGCCAACTCTTTCGGCTCGCGGCACATGTGCGTGGGTACGTTGGAAAGAATAGGTTTTTCGCCGAGATAAAACTCAATCATTTTCGGTACATACGGGTAAATGGATTTGTCATCTGCCACGCCCGTGCCTACTGCGTTGGAGATTGTCACGTTACCCGCTTTGTAGGCTTCCATGAGGCCGGCGCATCCTAGCGTGCTGCTGGGGCGGAAGACTTTCGGATCGAGGAAATCATCGTCCACGCGGCGATAGATCACATCCACCCGCTTAGGGCCTTGCGTGGTGCGCATGTAAACGAAGCTGTCTTTGACGAACAGATCTTGCCCTTCCACCAGCTCAATGCCCATTTGCTGCGCCAAGAAAGCATGCTCGAAATAGGCGCTGTTGTGCATACCCGGCGTGAGCACAACCACGGTGGGCTCTTCCGATGCGCCGGGTGCGACGCTGCGCAGGGTTTCTAGCAATAAATCTGGATAGTGCGCCACGGGAGCGACCTGATTTTGCACAAACAAATCTGGAAACAGCCGCATCATCATTTTGCGGTTTTCCAGCATGTAGCTTACGCCACTGGGCACTCGCAGATTGTCTTCCAGCACGTAATACTCGCCCTCGCCTTGCGCATTGGGCGCGCGCACGATGTCAATGCCTGCAATATGGCTGTAAATCTGGCGCGGCACGTCCACGCCCACCATCTCGGGGCGAAATTGGGCGTTGCGCAAAATCTGATCTGCGGGAATAACGCCCGCTTTCAAAATCTCTTGATCGTGATAGACATCATGAATAAAACGGTTCAGCGCTGTGACGCGCTGAATCAAGCCTTTTTCCATGCTCGCCCATTCATGCGCCGGAATGATGCGCGGGATCAGGTCAAACGGGATCAAGCGCTCTGCGCCTGCGCCGTCTTCGTCCTTCTCGCCATACACGGCAAAGGTGATGCCCACGCGGCGAAACACCATTTCCGCCTCTTCCCGTCGCGCTTGCATGACATCGCTGGGCTGGCCAGCAAGCCATTGGTCGTAGCTTTTGTAGTGGGGGCGCACGCTGCTCGGCGCAGCATGCATTTCATCAAACTTCATCACTGGCATGAAACTTCTCTCCTACCTAGAGGATAGCAAGTTTCAGGCCACCGGCCACCTCGGGTAAGCGAGGATGACGAAGACTCTCAATACCTTTCCAAGCTACTCTCACACTTAAGGCAATTAAGGCAACCGATGATGCCAATACCGCTTGGCCACCTCACGTTGGCAATCCAACCGATCCGCATCTTCACTTTTCCATCGCGCTGCCCCACAAGCCGGGCTTGAGACGACGCGAATGCTTCGCGCTTCGTATCGCAGCATCACCTCAGGCACCGGATGCTGAAAGCGGTTGCGGTAGCCTGCCTGCACCAATGCGATGCGCGGTTTGACGGTATCTAAAAACTCAGGCGTGGAGGAAGTTTTGCTGCCGTGATGCGGCACGAGCATCAGATCTGCTTTCAAATTTGCGCCTTGCGCCACCAGCCTTTGCTCTTGCGCGGCTTCTAAATCACCGGTGAGCAAAATGGTTTGCTTGCCATTGCTGATGCGTAAAACGCAGCTGATCGTGTTGGGCTTTTGCGCGGTATCGTAATCGGCAAGCTGTGGATGCAGGATTTCAAAATCTACGCCATCCCATTGCCAGCGCTGGCCTGCGATACAGCGCTGCGCAGGGCGCAGTGTTTGCAATTCATGCTCCGCTTCTATCGAACTGATGAGCCTAGCCTGCGGCTGCATTTTCAGCACGGCCACCGCGCCACCAATATGATCTGCATCCCGGTGCGACACCATCACCACATCGAGCTTTTCGCCCAAAGCACGAAGGAGCGGCACGAGCGTACGCTGGCCTGCGTCGCTCTCGCGCGAGAAGCGCGGGCCGGTGTCGTAAAGCAGGCTGTGATGCGCGGTTTGCACGAGCAGCGCATTGCCTTGGCCAATGTCTGCGGCCAAGAGCACAAACTCTCCCACAGGCGGGCGGTTCGGCTCTGCCAAGAGCATGGGCAGCATCATCAGCGCGCCTGCGCAGCGCATAGCCATCGGCAGACGTAGCACCACCAAAATACCGCCAAATAGAGCTATACCCGTTATAAATACTGGGCCAGATGCTATTGATACAGTAGCAAATGAGAAGCTCGCCAGCCAAGTTAACACCACGCCCATGATCTGTACGCCCCAAGCCGCCGCGTCCCAAAACGGCGTAAACACGCTGCCAGCCATGGCCAGCGGCGTGATCAGCAGCGTGACCCACGGAATGGCCAGCGCATTGGCCAGCAAGCCGATGATGGAGACTTGGTTGAAGAGAAGTAACGAGAGCGGCGCAAGCGCCAACGTGATGATCCATTGCTCGCGCAACAATCGCAGGCCGCGTTGCCCAAGCGTCACTGGCTTATCCGGCACATCCTGTACATCTGCCCTGCCCGCATCAGAGGCAAACAAAACGCCCACCGCCACAAAGCTGAGCCAAAACCCAGCGGAGAGCAGCGCCCAAGGATCAAACGCTACGATCAGCGCCAAAATCAAAAGCCATACCAGTGGCCAAGGCCAGCGTTTGCCGCAGAGCTTGAGCAGTGTCACCACCGCCAGCATGCCAATCGTGCGCTGAGCAGGCAAGCCCCAGCCCGAGAAAAGTGCATACAGCGTTGCTAAGATCACACCGCCGATCAGCGCCGCATGTTGCGCGGGCAGCGCATCGGTGAGCCGCATGCTGCGCCGCCAGAAGCTGCCGATGAGCAGCGCCATGCCCCAAGCAAACATCGTGATGTGCAGCCCAGAAATGCTCATCAAATGCGCCACGCCGGTAGCGCGGTAAACATCCCAATCGGCGCGGTCAATCGCGGCTTGATCGCCCACCGCCAATGCCGCGACCACGCCGGCCAACTGCGGGCTGCTCACGCGCTCAAAAATAGCATCGCGTACACGCTGGCGAGCCGCTTCCAGCGGATGCTGCCAAGTCTCGCCAATCTTGGTAGGCGCATCGCCCCGCGCCGCTTCGCGCGGCGTGGCACGTACATAACCCGTCGCTTGAATGCCCTGCTCCCAGAGCCAAAGCTCATTGTCAAAGCCATGCGGATTCAAATTGCCATGCGGTGCTTTGAGCCGCGCCACCAGTTGCCAGCGCTCGCCTGCAAGCGGCTCGCCGCCAGCTTGCAGCTCTGCAAAAGCCACACTTGCCGCATCTTCAGACAGGCGCGGCAAGCTGCGATACCAAGCCAATTGAATCCGATGCGGCAGTTGCACAGGCAGCGCCTTTCCTTCTTGCAACAGCTGTGCAGATTCCACATCGAGGCGAAAGCGAATCCCCGATTCATCTCGCTGCGGCATCGCCGCGATCACACCCGTGATGCGAATATCGCGCCCTTCCAGCTCGCTGGCCAGCGCATTCGCTTGAAAGGCCGCCGCTCGCCAACCCGCTTGCCCAAAGCCTAGAAAAACCGCCGTCAGGCTCAGGATCATCAAGCCTGCGAGGTGATTCAGTGCGCTGATACTGCCTTTCTGCGCAAAACGGCTCACTATTGATTTGATAGCGAACTGCGCATGATATGCAACGGCTATCCCGCTAAAAAGCATATAAATCCACGTTTCCCACAGCTCCCGCTGCTGCAATTGCAATGCGCAGCCGATCACAAAGGCGGTAAGCGGCAAAATCATTCGGAGCATGGCATCTGGGTTCGTTGTGATGTTCCGCTACGATGGCGGGTTGTATTTCATTATCCAACGGAGCACACCCCATGAATATTTATGACAACCTGAAAAACCTCGGCATCGAATTGCCCCCCGTCGCAACGCCCGCCGCTGCCTATGTGCCGTTTGTTCAAACCGGTCATTTGATCTTTGTCTCGGGCAACATCGCTCGTAAAGACGGCGCGGTATGGGTCGGTCAATTGGGCAAAAACATCCAAACCGAAGAAGGCAAACTCGCCGCGCGCAGCTGCGCCATCCAACTCATGGCGGCGCTGCATGCCGCCACAGGCGATTTGAACAAGATCAAACGCATCGTCAAAGTGATGAGTTTGGTCAACTCGACTGCTGACTTTACAGAGCAACACCTCGTCACCAACGGATGCTCCGAGCTGATCGGCCAAGTCTTTGGCCCTGTGGTCGGGGCACATGCCCGTAGCGCGTTTGGCGTGGCGCAAATTCCGATGGGCGCTTGCGTTGAGATTGAGCTGATTGCTGAAGTTGCTTGATTCAGCGCTTCATTTGATGCTTTTTTGCAAATCCTATGGTTTGAATTTGGAGTGGCTCGACTAGTTCTAAATGCTTCTTTTCAGCCCTCAAAACCGCTTTCGATACGCCGTCAAAGGTGTTTGAGGTGGATAAACCGGCATGACTGAAAAAATAATTTTACTTACAATCAGAAACTTATTCCATAATCCAGCTAACCAACCGTTATTTTGCTGATTTCTGAGCCACCACCATGTCATTGATGACCAAAGAAGAATTGATGCTGCTAGGGCAGTATGTGGTGATTCGTACCGAGCGCGGCCATGAAATTGTCAAGCGTGATCCGCGCGAAATGCCGCGTCGTCTGCGCGTGCTGCTGCTGGCCATCGATGGCGGCCAAGCCGTGAATCTGTATACACAAACGCTCAAAGGTTTTGGCGATGTGAGCGAACTCCTTGTGGAGCTGGTCAACTTGGGTATGGTGCGCGTTGTGGAGCCCTCGCTGGCCAAGCAGCAAAAAGCTGCAGGTCGCAACGAACAGTTTGCCGCCTTTGACAACCTGCTCGATGATTCGCGCTTTGACAGCGAATCCGCTGCGGAGGTGTTTTACGGCGCCACCACCCCCGGCAGCTTTGACGACATGGTGCGCGTGGCGCGCATCGAGCGCCCCGAATTCAAGCCCGCCCCCGTGGCTGCGCCAGCACCCGTGGCACCACCTGAGCAGAAAAAGCAGATTGAAAGCTTGTTCAACATGCTCGACTCCGTGCGCGGCGAGCGCACGCATCTCAAGCAGCAAATCATCAAACTGCAGCGCGTCAAAGAAGCTGCCTTGCGCTTGCATCATGAAAACCAAAAGCTGCAAAACTGGGTCTACGGCCTCGGCATCGCCTGCATGATGCTCGCTACCAGCCTGGTGATCGTGTTGGTGCGGCGCTGAAATGCTATTGAATTTATAGCATAAAGCGCAGATTCTATAACGCCTATCTGCCGATCTAGCTTAACAATACCGGTCTCAAGACAGACTTGATTTAAGGCTTGCGCAACTGCGGCTGCACTGGGCGAAACGGGTTGGGTGCAGGCGCTGGCGTCAGCGTTGGATCCGGGTCAATGCTCACACGCAATTTCAGTTGCACACTCTGCCCAGGCTCCACGCGCTCCACACGCCAGACCACACGCGGCAGCTTCGCACCCTGCTCTGCCGACTTTGCATTCGCCTTCGTATCTTTCGCCGCCTGATCCGGCATCCGCAACTGCCCGCTGGCTGGCTGCACACTGCCTTGCCACAGCGTCGTGCCAAAAGGAATCGGAATCGCAAAATCCGTTTTCAGCAGCCGTTTTTGCGAGACATTGCGATGTACTGCAACATACTCCACCACATCCCCCGGACTGACCCCGCTGGCTGACTCCAGCTCTTCCTGCCCATTTGCCAAAAAATGCACCCTGAAGGCTTTGAACTGGGTTTGGATTGGGGAAGCAGATTTGACTGCTGAGCTGGACGAGGCTTCGGTCGCTTTCGAGACGTTCTCAGTTGGCGCTGATGCAGGTTGCGCTTGCACGGTCGAGCTGAAGGCACAGATTGCACCCAGCGCCACCAGACAAGCTGTGCAACGCATCATTCCACCCGCACCACACCTGTCGGCTTGAAGCCGAGGTCGGCTGCTTTGCCTTTGCGGGCTCGGGCTGCACGGGCGTTGTTCAAGCTGCGGATTTCTAGCTGCTCTTCACGTTCTTTGCCGCCACGGCCTATGCCGAAAATTTTGATGCTGCGGCTGTAGGCGGCAGCGCCTGCGAGCGTGTCTTTCGCATCCAGATCAATCAGCATCAGGCCGCGCCCGCCGCCCGTCATGGCTTTGAGCTCGGTGACCTCAAAGGTGAGGATGCGGCCACCACTCGATGCGCAGGCCACATGTGTAGCCACTATTGATTTAATAGCAAACTGTGTATTTTCTATAACGGGTAGAGCCGTATTTCTTATAAAAATCTCTAACGGAGAAGGTTTGCACACCGTCTCGCCTTCGCCCACGGTAATAAAGGCTTTGCCTGCTTTTTGGCGCGAGATCATGTGCTCCACGCTCGCGATAAAACCGTAGCCGCCACTGCTGGAGAGCAGTATTTGCGCAGACGCAGCAGCAGCGAAGTAATGAACGAGCTGCGTACCAGATTCCAGCTCAACCAGCGTGGTCACTGGCTGGCCATCGCCGCGCGCACCGGGCAAGCTCGCTACCGGCACGCTGTACACGCGGCCGTTGCTGCCAAAGGCGAGCAGCGTGTCAATGGTGCGGCATTCGTAGGTGTCATACAAGCCGTCACCCGCTTTGAAGGCAAAGCTGCTTTGCTCGTGGCCATGACCGCTGCGAGCGCGCACCCAACCTTTGGCGGAGACGACCACGGTGACGGCTTCGTCCACGATTTTGATCTCGGCTACGGCTTTTTTCTCGGCTTGGATCAGCGTGCGGCGCAGGTCTTTGGCAGGATCGCCGAAGGCTTTGGCATCGCTTTCAATTTCTTTGATCATCAGGCGGCGCAGCGTGGCGGGGGAGTTGATGATGTCTTCTAGCTTGCCTTGCTCGTCTTTCAACTCTTTCAGTTCTTGCTCAATCTTGATAGCTTCTAGCCGTGCCAATTGGCGCAGGCGAATTTCAAGAATGTCTTCGGCTTGGCGGTCACTCAGCTTGAAACGCGCGATCAGCGCGGCTTTGGGCTCGTCGCTTTGACGAATGATGGCGATCACTTCGTCAATATTGAGCAAGACGATCTGGCGGCCTTCCAAAATATGGATGCGCTCGAGCACCTTCTCCAAGCGATGGCGCGAACGCCGCTCAATCGTGGTGGCTCGGAATTCGATCCACTCGGAGAGCATTTCGCGCAGGCTTTTCTGCTTGGGCACACCATCAATGCCAATCGAGGTGAGATTGATCGAGCAGGAGCTTTCCAGCGAGGTGTGGGCGAGAAGAGCGGTGATTAATTCTTGCTGACCAATCTTGCTCGTCTTGGGCTCAAACACGAGGCGAACATGCGCATCTTTGTTGCTCTCATCGCGCGCCACATCCAGCAACGCGAGCATGCTGGCTTTGAGTTGCGTCTGATCTTGGCTTAGGGCTTTTTTGCCAGTTTTGACCTTCGGATTGGTGATTTCTTCAATCTCTTCCAGCACCTTGGCCGTACTCACGCCTTGCGGCAATTCAGTCACGACAAGCTGCCACTGCCCACGCGCCATTTCTTCAATCTTCCAACGCGCCCGCACTTTCAGAGAGCCGCGCCCTGTGCGATAGGCTTCTGCAATATCAGAGGCCGGGCTGATGATCTGGCCGCCATTGGCGAAATCCGGGCCGGGAATCATGATGAACAGCTCTTCGTCAGTGAGCTTGGCATTCTTGATGAGCACGACAGTGGCTTGCGCGATTTCATGCAAATTGTGGCTTGGAATTTCAGTGGCCAAGCCCACCGCAATGCCGCTTGCACCATTGAGCAAGTCAAACGGCAGGCGAGCTGGCAGCAAGCGCGGCTCTTGTTCGGAGCCGTCGTAGTTGGGCACGAAATCGACGGTGCCCATGTCCAGCTCATCGGTCAATAGCGTAGCGATTTTTGAGAGGCGCGCCTCGGTGTAGCGCATCGCAGCAGCAGAATCGCCATCGCGCGAGCCGAAATTGCCCTGCCCGTCAATCAGCGGATAACGCTGGGAAAAACCTTGCGCCATGCGCACCATTGCGTCATAGGCGGCGCTGTCGCCATGCGGATGGTATTTGCCCAAAACATCGCCCACCACCCGCGCTGATTTCACGGGTTTGGCGCCATTCACACCATTGCTGCCGCCAAAGCTTAAACCCATGCGGTGCATCGAATAAATGATACGCCGCTGCACCGGTTTTTGGCCATCGCAGACATCGGGCAGCGCACGGCCTTTGACCACGCTCAGAGCATATTCGAGGTAGGCACGCTGGGCGTACACGGCCAGATTGAGGCTATCGCCGCTATCGGCATCGGCCAGGCTTGGTTTGTTACCTTGGTTGCCATTGCCATTGCCGTTATCTTCTGGCGTTAAGTCGAGAGTGGGTTGATCGGTCATTGCAGATACGTTTTATTTAAATTCATTGAAAGGCTGGGCTGCAGGCTTGGCTGGCTGAGAACCCACAGAGCCTGTGAGGGGCGGCACCATGTTGCCGCGCCCCGCGATCTGCCCAGGCGCTGCTTGGGCGGGGGCATTGGGAAACTCCATACGCACGCGATTGGGCTGCTGCCCTTCCTGCTGCGCCTGCTGCTGGCGCAGTGCAATCGCAGCAGGCGGCTTGAGCTGGTTATAAATTTGCATCACCGTCACCACATAATTTTGCGTCTCTTTGAACGGTGGAATCTTGTTGCCATAACGTTGCACAGCGCCCTCTCCCGCGTTGTAGGAGGCCAGCGCCAGCTCCAGCTTGCCGGGAAACATATTGATCAAATCGCGTAGATAGCGGCTACCTGCGCGGATATTGATTTTGGGATCGGTGAGCTTTTTCTCGATCGGTGTTTTCGCATCACCGCTCACGCCATAGCGCTGCGCCGTGGGCGGCATCAGCTGCATCAGGCCTACCGCGCCCTTGGGAGACACAGCATTCGTGTCAAACCCGCTCTCGGTGGCGATCAGCGCTTGTAGCAGCTCAAAATCAAGGTTGTAGATTTGCGCAGATTCGCGCATGTGATGCTTCACCGCTTTGAAATTAGGCGACACATCAAAATACGCCAGTAACTTTGATTTTCCCGCAGGCACAGCCACTTGGCGCGGCGTTTCCTGCTCCAGCTTTTGGGAGGCATTCACGCCATCTCGCGTATCAAAACCCACGCTGCCTTTGAAAAACAACTCGTAGCGCTCATCCACCTTCTCCGCTGCAAAATGCGCCACGCCTTTGGTATCGATATAACCCCACACATCTGCATGCGCAGCGCCATGCATCGACAACAAGCCGCCCAATATGACACAAAACAAGAGCCTGAATCGCTTCATAATTGATAGCGCTCTACTCAAATAATATAACCGGTAGAGTCCCATTTTGCTTAAGAAAGTGGTCTTCAAGCTGGTAACTCCAAACTCGTCACGCGCCGCGCATCAAACTCGGTGCGCAACATCGAAAGCACCTGCAGCGAATCAAAATCCGCCCCTGCCTGCGAATCGCGCCCGCTAGGCAAACTGCTCGCACGCGGCTGCACCCGCACGGACTCGCGCAGCGTGCCCTCGAGCACGAAACCTTCCGCGTCATACAGCGCACGAGCCCGCACATTGCGCGATTTCACATCTAACCAAAACCGATGCGCCCCCAAATCATCAAACGCCACGCGTTTCGCCACCCGCAGCGCCGCCCGGCCAAACCCTTGCCCCTTGCCCGCAATCACCATCCGCTTCAATTCAATCGACTGATGTGGATTCCGGCACCCAATCAAAATCAAAAAGCCGACAGCCTCAAGCCCCTCGCCACCCTCCACGATGAAATGCCGCATATCCGGGAACCGAATAGAAGCCTCATGCTGCGTGCGGTCCCAAGGCGTGATGAACGGCAAATTCTCCGCATCCTGCTCCAACGAGAGCACATAGGCGATGTCGCTGGCGAGCGTGGGGCGTAGGCGGATGCGGAGGGTCATACATCCACCTCCACCTCATCCCCATGCAGCTCCATCAGCTCGCGCCTGGCAGCGGCTTCGCCTTTGCCCATGAGTTGGTTGAAGCTGATGGCGGTTTGCAGGAAACTGAGCTCGCCGTATTGCACCGGCAGGAGGCGGCGGGTGTCGGGGTTGAGGGTGGTTTCCCAAAGCTGCTCGGCATTCATCTCGCCCAGACCTTTGAAACGGCTGATCGTCCATTTGCCTTCTGCCACGCCTTCTTTGCGCAACTTATCCAAAATGGCGGTGAGCTCGCCTTGATCGAGTGCATACACCTTGCCAGCCGCTTTTTTGCCACGGGCGGGTGTGTCCACACGAAAGAGCGGCGGGCGGGCGACGTAGAGGTTGCCCGATTCGATGAGCTTGGGGAAATGCTTGAAAAACAGCGTGAGCAAGAGCACTTGGATGTGTGAGCCGTCCACATCCGCGTCTGAAAGAATGCAAATTTTGCCGTAGCGCAAGCCGCTCATATCGGGTGAATCCTCGGGCCCATGCGGATCCACACCAATCGCCACCGAAATATCATGAATCTCGGTGTTGGCAAACAAGCGATCGCGCTCCACTTCCCACGTATTGAGCACCTTGCCGCGCAAAGGCAAAATCGCTTGCGTTTCCTTATCGCGCCCCATCTTGGCGCTGCCGCCTGCGGAATCACCCTCCACCAAAAACACCTCGTTGTGAGCCAAATCCTTGCTTTCGCAATCGGTGAGCTTGCCAGGGAGCACGGCAACGCCCGAGCCTTTGCGCTTTTCTACTTTTTGGCCAGCGCGCTGGCGGGTTTGCGCCGCTTTGATGGCTAGCTCAGCGAGTTTTTTGCCGTAGTCCACATGCTGGTTGAGCCACAGCTCCATCGCTGGCCGCACATAGCTGCTGACCAAACGCACAGCGTCTCGCGAATTGAGGCGCTCTTTGATCTGCCCTTGGAATTGCGGATCCAGCACTTTCGCGCTGAGCACATACGAAGCCCGCGCAAACACATCTTCCGGCATGAGCTTGACGCCTTTAGGCAGCAGCGAATGCAGATCCACAAAACCCTTCACCGCATTAAATAAACCATCGCGCAAACCACTGTCATGCGAACCACCCGCACTCGTGGGAATCAGGTTCACATAACTTTCGCGCACAGCGGCGCCCTCTTCCGTGAATGCGATGCACCAAGCCGCGCCCTCGCCTTCGGCAAAGGTGTCGTTGTTTTCCGCAAATCCTTCGCCTTCCCAGAGCGGAATCACCGCATCTGCGGGCAAGGATTGCTCCAGATAATCACGCAGGCCGCCTTTGTATTGCCAGCTTTGCGTGTCTTTTTTCTTCTCATCAACCAGCGAAACGGTCACGCCCGGCATCAGCACCGCCTTGCTGCGCAGCAAGTGCACCAGCTCAGGCATCGGCAGAGCCGCGCTCTCAAAATACTTCGCATCCGGCCAGACGCGCACACTGGTGCCGTTTCGGCGATCACCTTCGATCTGCTTGCGCAAATGCAGCTTTTCAATCACATCGCCGCCGCTGAAGACCAATTTGGCCACCATGCCCTCGCGGTGGCTGATCACTTCCAAGCGCTTGGCCAGGGCGTTGGTCACGCTCACGCCCACGCCATGCAAGCCACCGGAGAAGCTGTAAGCGCCGCCCTTGCCTTTGTCAAACTTGCCGCCCGCATGCAACTTGGTAAAGACAATCTCCAATACAGCGATCTTTTCCTCGGGATGGATGCCAAACGGAATGCCCCGACCGTCGTCATGCACGCTCACTGAGCCATCGGTGTGCAGCTCGATTTTGAGGCGCTTGCCATGACCGGCCAAGGCCTCATCGGCGGAGTTGTCGAGCACCTCTTGGATGACGTGAAGCGGGTTGTCGGTGCGCGTGTACATGCCCGGCCGCTGCTTGACGGGCTCCAGCCCTTTCAAAACGCGGATCGAGCCTTCGGAATACTGAGTCGGTAACTTATCTGCCATGAGAGCGATTGTAGTGGCATGCTAAGTGATAACTGGCTAAAATAACAGTCCAACGATTTTGCTAAAATAAAACCGTTATCAATACCGAAAAAGGTACTGAAATGAGCACCCTTACAAACACCCTCACCATTGCCGACATCAAACGCGGCGGCATGGCCGCGCTTGATGTGGCTTTGCATCGCGGCGCTGCCACCATCATGAAGCGCAACCGCCCAGCGGCCATTGTGCTAACCCCCGCCGCCTATGAATCACTCATGGCAAAAGCCTCCAACAGCAATGCCCCAAGCAGCGCGCTTGATTGGCTGCTAAACGCTTCCTCTTTACCGAAAGGTGGCGCATTAGAAGGCACAACCATGACGCAGCGCCTGGCCGAGATCAACAGCGATTGGCCTGCGCGGTGATTGCCTTTCTAGACAGCAGCGCGCTCATCTATTATTTTGAAGGCGCGCCGCGCTATCAAAAGGCCGTGGTAGATGCGCTTGCCGCGATCAAAAGCAAAGATGCCAAGGCACAAGTTGCCGTATCGCGGCTAGGCGTGATGGAATGCCGCGTCAAACCCCTGCGAGAAGGCGATAAAGCATTGCTAGCCGCCTACGACACCTTATTTGCGCAAACCGCCATCGTCGAGTTAAGCGCCGAAGTCGTCACCTTAGCCACCAACATCCGCGCATCCAACGGCCTGAAAACACCAGACGCATTGCAAGCCGCCTGCGCGATGAGCTTGGGCGCTGATTGCGTGTTCGTTACGGGTGATGTGGGTTTTGGGCGCGTGCAAGGATTGAATGTGCAGGTTATCAATGTACCTACTGGCGCATTGATGCCAGAATAAATTCTTATTCAAAGCGTCAAACTAAACAGTTAATTTAAAGCCTTTTATAGCAGTAGCCGGCATAAAATATGCGCAGAGTGCTATACATTCTGCAGTAATCACTCTCTGCTGAAGACTCGCTCGTAGATGATTTTCATAATAGCTGCTGTGGTAATAGTTGCTCTAAACGAAGAGGGTTCGCCGCTAGGAAAGTACTATTCAGGCGATGATGTTGCGAAACGCACCTCTGGTAAAGGGTCTTGCTGCGCAATTGCAACAAGGCTTTCAAGGTGCTCATTGCAATCCTGCTGCGATTGCATAATTGAACTAGCTAGCTTCACGCAGGCGATTCGTACAAGCGGGAAATCAATGATCTCCCATGAAATTCTCTCATCTACGTTTGCATAACTGCAAGTTTCAAAAATTTGAGGGAGACTCTCAGAAAGCAAGTTGGTTTCTACAGATCCAAGCCATTCGCAGTTTACAAGCTCTAGCGCAATATCCAATAAGTTTGCAAGTCCACGAGTACGCCCAGAGACAATTAAGTGGATTAATCGTGTAATAAGCCTTTTAGTAGCCCCCGCTTCGCTGACACTTTGTATTTTCCGCCACTGTAGGATGGCTTGAGCAGCATATGCACTATAGCTAGGTTCAAGTTTTTGCAAAGCCTCAGAAATGGCCCTTTCCACTTTTTCTCCTAGTCGCGCTTCGGAGCAAGCGAAGTACGGCATTGCCCTGAGAAGAATAGGTTGTTTGCAGTCACTCAATAATAAGCAGAGACGATCAAGATTCTGCGCAGTTAATGCAGCTTTTGGTAATGCCTCTACGATTGAATAGACAAGCGCCTCGCCGATAGCTGAGCTGATTTCACTTTGTTCGTTAAATAAGTCAAATGGGTGATCTGACTCTGCACTTCGCCAAGCAACCAAGTGATCGAAAAAATGCACTGCCGTTGTTTCATCGGGTGCAAGCTTGCTCTCTTGATTCTGAGCTGCGTGGGCAATGTCTCTTAGGGTGACTGCATCGGGCTTGTTAAAGTCAAAATCTTTGAAAAGCGATGCTGCAACTAACGCCCTAATTGCAGATGGATTCTCCGCAGGCAATAGATGCAGTGCAGATGAATACAGGCCAGTCACGGGAATATTCTGAAAATTCTGAGGCGCTCCCCAAACTTTTTCTGCAATTTTTTGCCTCTCGAAGTAGGTTAAATAGTCCTTCTGCAGCAAAGGCAACAACCTTGTCAATGCCAATGCACTGGATTCGGAAAGTGGGGCAATCCTGTCAATTATTTCATCGATTCGTCTATCAAGAGCATTGCTCGGCGTTCTGATGCCGGGAATACGAACCAGCGGATTAGGCCAACGAGCATATCGATCCAATCCAATTTCCTGCTCCAAAGGAAAAGAAAGCGCATCGTGTAAAACATCTTGGTGTCGCGCCTCAGGAATACTCCGCAATGCGTTTTTAAGAAGATTATCAATAACTGCAAAAAGCTCGCGGTATCGCAGACTAGGGTTTTGGCCTAGCGCAATTCCAAGACGAAAAACCTCAATAGCCTTTGCAACAGATGCACGTGTTGATAACCGTGCTAGAACCTCAACGAACACACGCAGTCTATTCACTGCCATTCTTCGATTTATTTGAGATGTGATTTTTTGTTGCCAGTATTGGATTGCTTGAGTACATTGCTCCAACAGGCGGTCGGCAATGGGTTGAGGAATGAGGGCAGTACCAATCTGAGAAAAAACATCTTTAATGCTCTGCGCGCCATCATCTTGAGCTGCGTTGATTGCCAATGAATACCGATAATCTAAAAGCCCCCTCAGAGAAGCGGCGCTCGAAGAAATTTTTCCAAGCAAATCAACAGAGATAGTGTCACCGACGCGTGTTGGGATTCCGACTACGCGAGCAAGACCATCTAAATAAAGAGCGGGGTTGCTTTTGGCACCAAATGATATGGTTTTGTCATGATCTCTATAGCTCCCAAGAGAAAATGATGGCTCAATGCTTTGCTTTTTTTGCTTATCCACACCCTGCTTAACAGTCTCCTCTAGCGATTCAAGATAAGGCAAGGGTTCACATAATGAATCTCTGTAGCTGTTGGGAAAATTCTCATGTGGATTGTTGAAGTCTGTACGTCTTATCTGCCATCTCAACCAATGTGTCCAAGCAAGTTGCGATAGAACTTTGATAGAGTTTGGCTCATAGCGGTATTGACGTTGTAACTCGCTATAGGCTTGCTCAATTAAGCCGTGACTAGTTTCGAATTGACCCAATTCCGAAAGCAGTGCTGCTTTACGCATCTGCCATATCGGGTTTAGGGGCTCAATTTGAGCGGTCAGCTCAGCTAATTTTGTAAAGTCTAAATTATCTCGCGCCAAAAATGCATTGTGGTGAAGCAAATGGTTATTACTTTCCGGCCAATGCTTTGCATGCTTTTGCAGGATAAAACTAGTTTTCTCCTCTACATCCTCAGCCTCCAAATCACTAAGCCATCGGGTGCTTTGCAGCAGCACTAGTGCGATTTCCATCTGTTGCTGCTTGCTTAGTGCGTTAGATTTAGCAGGATCACAAACGGACAGCATATCAGGCAGTAAAGCTGGATTGATGACATCTAACGTCACGCTATCACGCCATGCGATTTCGTATAACAGCTTCTCTCGCTTGTCTTTCTGCATTGCAGCAATATTCTTAGGAGTTGGCCATGGGTCATTAATTTGCCTATTCAATCTTTGTCGAATTCCATTTGGACAAACTAACCAGCCTGGATAAGAAAGTCGATCAGTCTCCAAAACGCCTAACTGATCTTCAAAAAGTTTTGCTTGATACGCGATATCACGCCTTCTTCGATCAAATTCCTCAGTAGTGCCTGTAGAGAGTGCAATTGAAATTGGTTTCCACTCCCAAGGCTTCTTTGGCCTCAAGTTTTTCAGTTCGTCAAGCAGTATTGTTAGCGCAGCAAAGTGTTTTGCATCTGCACTGTCATGATCGGCTACCAGCGGCTGCAAATCAATCGGTGCAATGTTGATGGACTCCAAGTATTTGCGACGCGAGGGACTCAAAGCCAGCGCCCCTACCAAATAAATACGCCTTGTATGCGAAGCCAACTGGTCTCTGACCCAACCTATCCATTGCAAAAAAATTGGGGTCATCACCTGAAAACCCCAACAAACACAGCTCATTCTCTATAAAAACCTGCCTTGCAAAGTTTACAAAAGCTGCTTGCTTTTGAGGGTAGTGGCGATAGTCCTCTTGAGTAAATATCAAATCCTCAGTAACGTTGATCGTGCCATGCAGCTTCACGATGCGTGGCGAGATGGCGTTAGACAAATCTTCTTGTTGCCGGACTACGCTGTAAAGTGGACTGTGTACTTTCTCTGATGAACGCTCTAGCAAAGTGTCCCAGTTGGTAGTCAATACTTCATTCCACGGCAGCTTTAATAAATCCGTATGTAGCTTACCGGGCAGCCATGCAGCATCGGGAGTTTCCTTTTTCAACAGATCCCGCAGTGCTTGTTTGCCGTAATACGCCGAATACTCTTCAGCAAGTTTTAAAGGATCAGTTTCACCTGAGCTACCCAGATCAGCGTGAAGTTTTCTTGCCAAGTGCGACCAAAGAGGCGGTTTTTGATCGCTGGCACTAATTTCTGCTCCGCATCGGGTGAAGCCAGCACCAACCATCACGGCAGCTCCATGAAAATGATTGTCCTTTTTCCATAATGCATCTGCAAACTTTGTGAGCGCAGGATAGTCAGGCAAGTCCTTAATACTCATGCTTTATTCCTTTGTGATGATTTTGACTTCACATTTCTATCACTCAACGCCCAACACCCGACTCGCCCAAGCAGGCAACACCTCAGCTCTCTGCTTGACCACGCCCCTGCGACACACCGCCACGCGCTGCGGGGCTTCGGGCAAACCTTTACCGATATTCGGGTTGTGAAACAACATCGCCAAGTCGGCCAGCTTCACGGCTTGCTTTAAGTTTTGCAGGGTGCGCGGGTAGCGATCTAGGATGCGCTGGGCGGGCACATCGTGGCCGCCTTCGCTCACGCGCTGGCGCACTCGGGCCAGCAGCATTTGCGGATCGTCCACACACACCACGAGCAGCACCACTCGGTAGCCTAATGCTTGGGCTTGAGCGATCAATTCGATTTTGGAAGGATGCGAGAAAACTGTCTCGCTCACGAAGCTTGCGCCGGATTGGAGCAATTGAGAGCGCCGGCTATCCGCCCAATCGCGCGCGGCCTCGGAGCGCTGTTGCGGATCTGGAATGTGCTGCAAATTATCGCGCTCATGCAAATCGGCGTTGACGAATTCTGCCTCGGCAGGAATCAAGCCTTCTGCGCAGGCTGCTTTGTACAAACTCGATTTACCAGCGCCGTTGGGGCCAGCGAGCAAATAGAAAACACGGCTCATGCAGCCAGAAGCTGCTTGGCTTGCGATTGATTCGCTGCAATCACCTCACGCATGCGCTTGGCCAATGCGCCCGAGCTGGCCGCGCGATCAAATTTCGCTTCAATCGCATCGAGTACGTTATCGCTTTGCTGCACAGGCTCCATTACCGCCTGCACTTCGCGCACCGTGATGCCGGACTCTTCGACCGCTTTGCCCAGCATGGCCCAATACTCGATTTGCCCGGCGGTGGAGCGGCGGAAGGTGAGCGCGGCGGCGCGGGCTTGGGTGACCAAGGGCGCAGGGAGCTTCACCGAGTTGAAATTTGAATTGGCAGCAACAGCAGATGACATCGCAAGACTCCATTTCGTGGATAAGCCACGGTGCTTGTATTATGCCAAAAAGTAGCAATTTGCGCCAGATGCGATTTTTATGGCGCGTTTAGATCCATATTAGCTATTTTGATGCGAATGTGACCTGCAGTTCACAGACGCTGCCAGCGCGCCCAATATTCAGCCGCCACCCGGTACGTGCCTTGTTGCACACGCAGCGTGGTTTGCAGATCGTGCCCATAGCCGCCGCCCATGGCAAATGCCATCGGAATGCGCCGTTGCCAAGCCCAATTCATCACGCGCCTGTCTCGCGCTTCCAGCCCGTCGTAGCTGAGCTTTAAGCGCCCGAGCCGGTCGCCTTCGTGTGGGTCTGCGCCTGCGAGATACAAAATCAGCCCTGGCGCGTAGGGCGAGAAAAAGCGCCGTTCTAGCTCATCGAGCGCATGATCCAGCGCATGCAGGTATTCATCATCGCAGCAACCATCGGGCAAATCCACATCCAAATCGCTCGCCTCTTTGCGAAATGGGAAATTCTTCGCGCCGTGCATAGAAAGCGTAAAAACGCTTTCATCCCCCTGAAAAATCCGCGCTGTGCCATTGCCTTGATGCACATCTAAATCAATGATCGCCACACGTAGCGGGCGCGAGCTGCCATGCAACCTGCCCCACTCGCTTTGCATCAGCCGCGCTGTGACAGCAAAATCGTTGAACACACAAAAGCCGCCGCCTTTGTCGGCATAGCTGTGGTGCGTGCCACCTGCTAGATTCGCAGCGATGCCGCTAGGAGAGTTTGAACCCTGCCCCAAACTCCCCCGAGAATGCATCCAGCCGAGTGCGACGCGCGCCGCAGCCACACTCGCGCCCACCGAGCGCCGCGCTCTTTCTGCCATCGCCTCGCTCCACGGAAAACCAATCTCCCGCATGATTTTGGGATCGAGCCCGCCCTGCTCTACACCCAGCGATATGCCGCGAATATAGTCAGGCGTGTGCACCAAAGCCAACTCGCCATCGCTGGCCGCTGGCGCGATCTGCATGCTCACCACCGGCAGGTGGCTAGAGAGCCAATCGCGCAGCATGCGGTATTTGGGCATCGGAAAGCGATGGCCGTCTGGCAACGGCAAAACAAACTGATCAGCGTAATAAGCATGCATAGCGATGATTGTGGCTGACTATGAATTCCATAGCACTTCAGATGTGATACTGCCAAGGTAAACGGCTCTTTTCTCTCTCAAACCTGCCTCCTGAAGGCTGATGGACTGATGGGCTGTTTGGCTACGTTGCTGGGCGAGCGGGTGGCGTGAAGCAACAACCCAGCAGACAAGCCCATCTTTTGACGATTTGATGAAAACCTCACAAACCACTGCGTTTTTAGAAATTCCGCTCTAAAAACAGCATTTTTGCTGCACCGCAACAAAATACCACTTGCAATGTCACGGGATTACCCTATACTACAAATTATGTTGCACTGCAGCAAAAAATCTTTTTAACCACCTCTAGGAGTACATACCATGTTGACCGTAGATCAAGTTCTCGCCGCTCAAAAAGCCAATTTCGACACCTTGTTTGGCCTGACCAACAAAGCCTTCGCTGGCGTAGAAAAGCTCGTTGAGCTGAACCTCACCGCAGGCAAAGCAGCCTTAGGCGAAGCAGCTGAAGGTACGAAAGCTGCTCTCAGCGTGAAAGATGCACAAGAGCTGATGGCTCTGCAATCTTCCTTCCTGCAGCCAATGGCTGAGAAGAGCATGGCTTACAGCCGTCATTTGTATGATATCGCCTCTTCCACTGGCGCCGAGTTCACTTCCGCTGTCGAAGCGCAAACCGCTGCTGCACAAAAGCAGTTCGCTGGCTTGGTTGAAACGATGGCCAAGAACGCACCTGCTGGCTCTGAGTCTGGCGTTGCCATGATGAAAAGCGCTGTTGCTGCTGCTGGCAATGCTTACGAAGCCGTGCAAAAAGCCGTCAAGCAAGCCACTGATCTGGCTGAGCAAAACATCGCTGCAGTGAGCCAACAAGCTGTTGCAACGACCAAAGCTGCCGCCAAGAAGCGTTAATCTTTAGAGTCCATTCCCAAGACGGATGGTCTGCCGCGAGGCACAATCTCGTTATTGAATTTGTACCAGTTGTCTCCTCGGGTCCTTTTCGGCTGCAAAGCTAGGGATCCAGTTCAAAGCCTAGTTCTCCGGAACTAGGCTTTTTTTTGTCTTGAAAATCCGAATGCAAAATGCCGGACTCAGAAGACTCTTTCTTACCGCAACAAAGCCTTCAAAGCATTCTGCAAACGACGCGCATTTTTCTCTTCATGCGCACTGGCCAAGACCGTAGCCGCATCTTGCTGCCAGGTGTCTTTCGGGGCGGCTTCGCCTCGCTTGGTGAGGAGTTGGAGCTGTAGCATGCGGCGGGCATCGAGTTGCTCAGCGGGCGTGGGCACTTCTGCGGCCATTTCCAAGCGTAGCAAGGCGGTTGATGCATCCCCTGAGGCTGGCTTGGATACAGCTTGAGCCCACTGGCTGCGAGCATTGGCTTGCAAACTGCGACCCAACAACTGGGCGCTGGGAATAGCTTCAGCATTGCGGCCTTCCCAAGCGGTGAGTAGCCCCACCACGGATTCGCCATGCGCTTGCGCGGCGAGTTTCTTCAGAGCCATTTGGCCTTTGTCCATGCCATCGCGCAACGCGTAAAACGCGGTGTTTGAGAGGCGTGGGCCACGGTCTTCAAAACGCTCTTCGCTGCGGCCTGCGCCACGCGAATCTGGACGGCGATCACTAAAACCGCCCGGCTTGTTGTCTCCAAACCCACCAGGCTTCTTGTCACCAAATTTGCCATCACGCCGATCACCGCCACGCTTGTCACCAAACCGACCCGCCTCTGGCTTGGAAGGTGCGCCGAGTTTGGCACCCGGGCGGTCATCACCACGGCGAGCAACCACAGGCTTAGGCGGCGCTTTTGGCGGCTCAACCGGAGCAGGGGCGACTTCTTCGGCAGCAGGTGCAGGTGCATCTGCAGATGCAGCAGCCTCATCCGCTATCGTTTCAGTAGCATCTTGCGAAGATTCTATAACGGCTAGAGGCTCACTTTGCTCTAAACTCTCAGTTGTGGCAACGCTTGCATCGGAGGCATTCGTATCGGCTACAACTTCAGGAGAAGTATCCACTGAAGCTGGCTCTGCATTTTGTGAAACCGCATCACCGCCAGAAGCAGCAGGCGTTTCCACAGAAGCAGAAACGACAGGTACAACAGGCGCAACCACTTCAGGCATTGCCCTACCCCGGCCAGCCGCATCCAGCGCGTCCATCGCGTTGCGAATGGCTTTCACGTCGTTGCTCGCAATTGCCGCATCGAGCGCTTTGGTGGCATCGAGCACGGCTTTGTCGTGTTGACTCATAGAAGCCGCTTGTTGCTCGCGCACCTGAGTTTTGCGCTCAAAGGCTTCGTCAATCGGCTTACGGAAAGCATCCCAAAGTTTTTGCTCTTCTTTGCGATCCATCGGCACGCTTTGCGCCTCGGCTTGCCAGCGCCCTTGCAGCGATTTCACGGCATCAATCCGCATCATCGGCGCTGCGCCCAATTCTTTGGCTTCCTCAATCAAAGCGCGGCGGCGCTCCAGGGAGGCTTTTTGAGCCACTTCGAGCGGGCCATGCGCGGCTTTTATAGCAGCTTTGTATTGCGGTTGCAGTTCAGCAAAGGTTTTCTCACCAATATGCCCCGCGCCACGCCATTTTTCAGCGAGCTGATGAAGCTCGCGGTCGACCAATTTCCAATCAGTGCGCGCAGCATTCGCAGCCGCCCAATTTTGAATCGCTTCAATCACAGCCACGCGCTCAGCTTTGTGAATCGCCTCTTCAGCCTTGATTTTGTCGAGCCAAGCTTCCACCAGTTTGTGGGCTTCGTTACAAGCTTCGTCAAACTTGCGCCACATTCCATGATTGGGCATACCGCCTTGATCGGTTTGCTTCCAAGCATCACGCAAGTTGCGTACCGCCTCTTGCTGTTTCCTGCCGCCGAGCGGCTTGGCCACCAGCGCTTGCGCTTTGATGATCAGCTCTTCACGAATCTGATTTGCACGCCATTTTTGCCAGCCTTCCATCTCGCCCGCAGCGCCCAGTGCATCACGCGCTTTGGCTTCGACGCGGTCATCCATGAATTCGCCGTGCTCTTTGAGCGCGGCACGCAAATCATTGGCTGCTTGGGCACTGGCTTTGCCATGACCTTCAGCCAACTCTTGCTCTAATTTTGATAGCTGCTCGCGCACGGCGGCATTGGCCGCTTGGCGTTTCTCAGGATCAACTTTCGGCTTGACAGGTTTGTCTGCCTTCTTTTCAACTGCTTCACCGCGAGCAGTTCGAATCGCATCAGCCCAGACCGGCACAGCGGGTAGCGGCGCACTTGCATCGCCCGCAGCAGCGATGGCTTGCGCCAGCGCGGCTGAGAAGGCTTCCCAGAGCGAGGTCAGCTGAGATTGCGCGGTTTCAAGCTGCGGCGTGAATTTCGGATCGGTGCTGGCCCATTGCGCATCGGTTTGCAGCGAAGCGGTTTGCGCCGTCCAGTGCTTCACGTCCACATGCAAAATCTCAAATGCAGCTTGCGCATCGGCCAAAGGCTTGGTTGAGAGCAATTCAATACGCTGCGCCATCATGATGGCTGCTTCGCGCTGCACCTGCGCGCGGTGCTGCAAATCTTCAATCTGCTTCACACGCTCATTCAAACTCGCCCGCAAAGCCGCCAGCGGCTCTTTCGAGAGCGGCGCACCCGCCTTGGCTGCATCACGCTGCCAAGCCAAAGCATCGGCAATATTGAGCTTAGTTGCATCCAGCAAAGCCTGCGCCTTGACGGCCCAATCGGCAGCAATATGCTCTTGCGCAGTGCTGCGCTTCAACTCATCGAGCTTCTCGCGCAAAGGCTTGGCAGCGCCTTTATCCCGCGCGGACAGCTCTTTGAACACCTCTTGCATTTGCTCATGCGATGGATTGCTCGCCATCCACTCGCGCACCTTCGCCGCACGCTCGCCCGAGGTCGGCGCAGAAAATGCGCCACCTGTGAGGCCATCAAAAGGGTGCGCAGCTTGTGCCTTGGCAGGCTTGTTGTCTGGAGTTTCGGGCACGGTGTCCTCGGATTTTTTGAAGGCGGAAAAGTTGAGCATAAGAAAGGGAAAAGACGCAACCCGCCGAAAATGGCGGGAACTGTGTATTTTCGCTGTTTTTGGGCGGTAATCTCGCGCTTTTCTGGCTCATTGACATTCGCTTCAAGCAAAACACACTAAACCCCCATCAGCATCTCATAAACGCAATACGCTGCATACGCATCGTTCGCCGCATACACCAACTGATGCTCAGTCAAGCTAGGCATCGCCCAATTGCTCGTCGAAGCCTTTTTAGATTTGATGAAGCGCTGCCCAAACAAGGTCGCCACAGCCGCCTTCACACCCATTTCTTTGCGATAACCCAGCTTGCGAAACAGCGTGTTAATCTCCACCACGTCAATGGGTTCCACGCCGAGCTTGTGGCGGATACGCTTTTTGTCATCGCCCAAACCAAAGCCCGCTTTGGCGATGCCCGGCATCGCCAGCAATTCAGCAGCCATCGCACGACAACCCGCGTCGTGCAACTGAAACACCCATGCCCGCTCCCGCGTGGCTAATTGCAAAATGTGCGGCCCGGTAGAGATTTCGCCCACACGAAACGTCGGTTTCGACTCCGTATCAAAGCCCCAAACAGGCGTGCACTGCAACTCCACCGCCGCCTCGCGCGCCTGCGCAGCCGTGTGTACCAGCGTGATGCGATCCATGTCCAGACGCGCAAAAAGCGGCATCAAAGCCATCGCGTCGATGCTTGGAGGCTCGCGGTGCTCAGCAGGCCTGTGCGGGCGATCTGGCTGCGCAAGATGTTCTGTCATGGCTTGAAGTGGTGTGGAATGGATATAGCCGTATCATCGCATTGAAGGAATACCATGAAAAAAACATTTCAACTCGCCCAAGAAGGCAAACACCCCGATCGCTTGCTCGATGCGATCAAACACGATATCCGCAAATACTTGAAGCGCGAGCGTGGCCGAGCCTTGCCAAAAGGCGTTGATTTTTGGGATTTTGACTGTCGCTTTGGTCAGACTGAGCCTGAATCAGCCACTGCACATGTGGCCGAGCTGCTCGATCTGATTGACGCGCTGGCCACAGAGGGCGGCACACAGTTTTATATCGAGATTATGGCCAAGCATGGGCACCGCAAGCCTCGCGAGAACCACGCCGTAAACTAAAGGTTCCTCATGACAAAAACCTCTCGCTCAGGCAAGCTCTTGCGATCCCAGTTCATCGCGCTTGGTTTCAGCTTATTCGTAGCGTCAGCCAGCCAAGCCGCCACTGTTCGTTTTGCAAATCAAGGTGATGTGCTCTCGCTCGATCCGCATTCACTCAACGAAGCCGTGCAACTGGCTTTTTTAAACAATGTCTTTGAAGCTTTGGTCACGCGCGGCAAAGATTTGAAAATCACCGCTTCTTTGGCCAGCGATTGGCGCTTGAAATCGCCCACCGTTTGGCAGTTTGACTTGCGCAAAGGCGTGAAATTTCATGATGACACGCCCTTTGGTGCACAAGATGTGATTTTCTCGCTGAACCGCGCGCGTGGCGAGGGCTCGGATGTGCGCTCGCAACTAGCCTCGATCAAAGAAATTCGCCAGACCGGGGAATTTCAAGTAGAAATTGAAACCAGCTCACCCAACCCAATCCTGCCAGATCTGATCACCAATATCCTCATCATCAGCAAGCAATGGGCTGAAAAGAACAATGCTGAACGCCCAGTGGATCGCCGCCGTGGCATTGAAAATGCCGCTTCGTTTCGCGCCAATGGCACGGGGCCTTATCGCGTACGCGAACGCCAACCTTCGGTGCGCACCGTGATTTCACGCCACACAGGCTGGTGGGGCAAGTCGGAAAGCAATGTGGATGAGGTGACTTTTCTGCCCATCACCAACGACGGCACCCGCGTTGCTGCATTGCTCTCTGGTGAAGTAGATTTGATTGATCCTGTGCCGCTGCAAGACATGGAACGCGTGAAGGCACGGCCTGGCTTGAAAGTAACGCAAGCGCCAGAATCACGTGTCATTTTTCTGGGCTTTGATCAAGCGCGCGATGAGCTACTTTACTCATCGGTGAAGGGTAAAAATCCATTCAAAGATGTCCGCGTGCGCCAGGCCATGTATCAAGCGATTGATATCGACAGCATCGTGAGCAAGGTGATGCGCGGCTTGGCTGTGCCCACGGGTGCGATGATCACCGATGGCATACGCGGCTTCTCCCCCGAGATGACGCGCCGCCTGCCTTTTGATGCCGCAGCTTCACGTCGCTTGCTCACTGAAGCGGGCTACCCCGATGGGTTCGAAGTGACGATGCATTGCCCCAACGATCGCTATGTGAATGATGCTGAGATTTGCCAAGCGGTGGCAGCCAACGCATCGCGTGTGGGTATTCGCGTGCGCTTGCAAACTGAGCCTAAAGCCACTTACTTCCCCCGCGCTTTGAAGCGCGACGTGAGCTTCTTCATGCTCGGCTGGTCTCCTGCGGGCTACGACACGCATAACGTGCTCTTCACCGTGATCGCCAGCGCCAAAGGAGCGCAAGGCCAGTGGAATTTTGGCGCTTACAGCAATGCAGCATTGGATGCGCTCACTGCCAAGATTCAAAGCGAAACGGTAGAGAGCAACCGAAACGCCATGATCAAGCAGGCGCTAGAGATTCATAGCAAAGAAGTGGGCCATATTCCCCTGCATCAGCAAATGCTCACTTGGGGCATGAAAAGCAACGTCACAGCATATCAACGCGCCGATGGCTTCATGCTCTTTAAGTGGGTCAACGTCGGCAAATAATCAGCCTGCATCAGCTCATCAAAATTGGGCCGCCGCGTTCTTGATCTGCAACGCGGCGAATGTAAGCTTGAAAATCTGGATCTTCACCGCGCAGCAGCAATGGCAGCGCGTTGTGAAAATCGTCACGCGCACACCATTCGCGCATGTAGTCGTCCCAACTGTTCCAGCGGCGGCGCTCTTCTTGGTTCATCTTTTCTTTGTAGGCAACCAAATAGGCGCGTTCAAACAGCGAAATCAGCATATCGAAAATCACCAGCATGCGCTCGATTTGCTCTGAGCTCGGATTTGGCAGCGGCTCGTTGGTGCGTAAATGCAGATCAGGATGTGCCAAAACGATTTTGAGGAAATCGTTGTAAGCATTGGAGAGCAGTTGGTAGCCCTCTTCTTCTTCATTGACGCGCTCTTTGCGTTCTTGCAAAACAAAAATACCAATCGCAATCGGCAAACCAAGCACGGTGACGATGTAGCTGGCCAGCTCCCATATCTCACGCATGGCCAAACCTTTTCTCGCGCTCATACGGGAACACATCATGCACATGCCCTGCTTTGATGCGATCTTTGTGACTTTGCCAGAAAGCCGCGTCGAGCAAATCAGCGTGATGCTGCATGAACACCTTGCGCACAGCATCATTGCCTAACAAAAACGGGCCGAAGGTTTCGGGAAACACATCGTTTTTCGCTACCGGATACCACACCTCTCCACTCATCTCTTCTTCTTCATTGCGCGGCTGCGGCACACGGCGGAAATTGCAATCGGTGATATATTCGATTTCGTCGTAATCGTAGAAAACGACTTTGCCGTGGCGCGTGATGCCGAAATTCTTCCAAAGCATATCGCCGGGGAAGATATTGGCGCGCACCAAGTCTTTGATCGCATTTCCGTATTCGATCACAGCTCGCTCAATCTGCGGCTGCGCACGTGGATCATGTTTCAGATCAAAGGCTTCTTGCAGATAAATGTTGAGCGGGATCATTCGCCGCTCAATGTAGAGATGCTTGATGATGACTTCAATTTGGCCATCACCATCGCGGTCTGAAATCTCCAGCTGGCTAGGTGCGAATTTTTTGATCTCTTCAATCAGCTCATCTTCAAAGCGGATGCGCGGAAACGCCACTTCGCTGTATTCCAGCGTATCGGCCATTCGCCCCACACGATCATGTTGCTTCACCAGCAGATATTTGCCTTTGATCTGCTCGCGCGTCGTGTCTTTTGGCGGCGGGTAGTAATCCTTGATGAGCTTAAACACATAGGGGAAACTGGGCAGATCAAACACCAGCATCACCATACCTTTGATGCCTGGCGCGATACGGAATTTATCGGAGCTGTGGCGCTGGTGGTATAGGAAATCACGGTAAAACAGCGTCTTTCCTTGCTTGGCTAGACCGAGCGCGTTGTAAATCTCCGCACGCGGTTTGCGCGGCATGAGGCTGCGCAGGAATTGCACATAGGCGCTGGGGATTTCCATATCGACGAGGAAATAAGCGCGAGCGAAGCTGAAAAGTATGAGCAAATCGTCTTCGCCAAATAGTGCAGCATCAATCGTCAGTTTGCCACCTTCTTGGGTATGCAATACAGGCAGGGCAAACGGCACTTCATTGAAGCCATTGATGATTTTTCCAATGATGTACGCGCCTTTGTTGCGGAAAAATAGATTCGAGAGTACTTGGATCTGAAAATTGGCGCGTATGCGAGCTTCCTTCAACTTCGATTCAAACGCCTGGAGAACATAGCCAGCATCGCGCTCTAAATCCTCAAACGGCGTGAGCAAGCGGAAATTCTCAATCGCGCGAACGATGTTCTCTTCCAAGGTTTGCGGCGTGGGGTAATAAGCCAGATAGGTTTGCTGCGCAGCGGGCTCATCGTTTTCAATGTATTCGGTGCTCACTGCGGGGCGTACGAAAATAAAATCGTTTTGAAAATACGTGCGGTGCAGGATTTTTGTCGTCACTGAATTGAAAAACGTCTCAGCCAGCTCAGGCTGATGGTGGTTGATTAACTGACCGATGTAATGCAGCTTGATCTGCTGCCAAATTTCCATCGGCTGGTCGCCCGCTTTGAATTCTTTCTCCAGCCTTGCGACAGCTTCCTTGACCCTCAGATCGTAAAACTCAATCCGCTCGCGCTGCGCCCGCTGCTGGCCATGCCAATCTTGTGTTTCAAAACGATGCTTGGCGCGCTGGCTTTCTGCTCTGAACAGCTGATAGTGCCGATTAAAGCCATCGAGCATCGCGCGGGCGATATCGAATGCTATTGAAGAGTCTAGGCGCTGGGGGAACATGTCTCCATCCTAACTGTTTTGCGCTCTGGTCTGAGCTCGCCGACTGCGCTTGGGGCATCCCACTGCGCGAATGTCCTCCGGCTGGCGCTGCGCGCGTGCCTCCCCCTCTACTTCGCTCCGCGAGATACCCCAACCGCAGCCGGCGAGCTCAGACCATTGTGCAGAGACGCTACAAAATAAATAGCACTCCGCGCAGTATCATTGCCGGCTACCCGCCTCTTTTGCTTCAAAAACAGCATCTACAGCCGCCTTGTAAGCCGGCAGCACTTCCTCAGCCGCGCTCAAGCTCATCAGCAGATCGTGCAACACGCCATCGTGCACACCATAAATCCAGCCGTGCACCGTCACCACTTGGCCACGCGCCCAAGCATCTTGCAGCACCGTACTCTGCGCCACATTGAGCACCTGATGAATCACGTTGATCTCGCACAACACATTCAGCCGCTGCTCTTTCGGTAAAGCAAACAACCGCACTGCATGCACATCGCGCACATCTTGAATATGCCGCAGCCAATTGTCTGCCAAGCCAATGCGCACATTGCCCAAAGCCGCCTGCACACCGCCGCAGCCGTAATGCCCACACACAATCACATGCTCGACTTTGAGCATATCCACCGCGTATTGCACGGTAGACAGCGCATTCAAATCCGAATGCACCACCACATTGGCCACATTGCGATGCACAAACACCTCGCCCGGCTCCAGCCCGGTGATCTGATTGGCCGGCACCCGAGAATCTGAGCAACCCACCCACATGTAGCGCGGATTTTGCTGTTGACTTAGACCGGTAAAGAAACCCGGCTTGTCCCGCTCCATGGCGGCAGCCCATTGTTTGTTGTGGTTTAAAAGATGGCGAAGAGGCATGCGGCTACTTCTTATCTCCGTGCTGATTCAACCAACGAAGATTTTCAACAGCATGTGAATTGCCAGTGTTGACGGCCATTTGCAAATACTTCCGAGCCTTCACGAAATCCTTGTTAACGTATTGGCCAGTCATGTAGAAGTAACCAATGCGATTCTGCGCGTATGCTAAGCCGAGCTCCGATGCTCGTAAATAGTCCCGCTCCATCTCAGCATAATTCGTAAGCTTCTCATGCGCCCATCCTCTTTGGCTATGGACTTGCGCATTTCCGGGTAAAACTACCAATAACTTCGAAGCTGTATCGCGCACGTCAATCCAATCCTCCAAATCATAGGCTAAGCGTATAGTTGCTCTGAGTGGTTCTTCAGCATATTGGCATAAGCCTGTCGCTTGCTTCCAAGTTTCAATCGCCTTTCGACGTTCTTTGCTAAGCACATCATAAAGAAATGCCTTTTGAATCAGAATGCTGTACTGAAGATACCTAACAGCGCTTTCGGCGATTCCTATAGTGCCCACCTCTTTGTAGTATGAGTCTAGCATTTCATTTGAACCACCCCAGGCGGGAGAAATAGATTTTATTCTTGCTATTCGAGCAGAAAGGTTGTTCTTATCTGCTTGTTCAGCTTTGAGAAATATCAATGCATCAACATCTGCGCTGGCATTCGACCGCAGAATATTTATCATTGCAGCCATTGGTATCGCGGATGATTTGTTTAGAGATACAGCAACATCTAAATCTTTGAGCCCCTTTCTGTGCTCAGCAGCCATTGCTTCAAACTGCTCTTTCGAAGTTTCTCGAGCAAGCCCGGTTCCACGCTTCTTATATCCAAGTAAATCACGAAAGATGCCAGAACTCAAGTATGCCAAGAACGAATTTGGCCGATCTGACTTCCACTGTTCGATCAATGGTTCGAGTGATGCGTCGTCTGAGACCACTCTTTGAATTTCCTTGTATAGCAAAAAATCCGGGTACCCAGGCTGACCAACTCGTGACAGTTTATCGTTCCATTCCTCCTCTAGAGCTACGAAATTTTTAGATTTCAAGTATCCCTGTAATCGAGGAATGGTCGTGGTCAAGCTAGGACTGTCAGAGACTAGCTCACAACCTGCAAGGGTCTGCGCATTTACGACATTCGCTAAGGTTATGCAAAGCGAAATCAGTCCAGACTTGATGGAAAGCGAAAATCTTGAATGCTGCTGTTTCATGAAATAGTCCTTCAGCTACTTGGCATTATTACCAAACACGTAGCTTCGTCAAACTTTTTTAATGGCTTCAGTATAAGCCTAAGCCGTCTCCGCAAACAACTCCCGCCCAATCAGCATTCGGCGAATCTCGCTCGTGCCGGCGCCGATTTCATAGAGTTTGGCGTCGCGCCACAGGCGACCTAGGGGGTATTCGTTGATATAGCCGTTGCCGCCGAAAATTTGGATGCCGTCGCCAGCCATTTTGGTGGCGTTTTCTGCGCACCAGAGGATGACGCTGGCGCAATCTTTGCGCACCTGGCGCACGTGTTCGCTGCCCAGCATGTCAAGGTTTTTGCCGATCTGATAGCAGAAGGCACGGCCTGCCTGCAAGATGGTGTACATGTCAGCCACTTTGCCTTGGATGAGCTGAAATTCGCCGATGCTGGTGCCGAATTGTTTGCGGTCATGGATGTAGGGAATCACGTTGTCCATCACGGCTTGCATGATGCCAATCGGCCCCGCAGCGAGCACGGCGCGCTCGTAATCTAGGCCGCTCATGAGCACCTTCGCGCCGTTGTTCAAGCCGCCAATGATGTTTTGCGCGGGCACTTCCACGTCTTGAAACACCATCTCGCCGGTGTGTGAGCCGCGCATGCCGAGCTTGTCGAGCTTTTGTGCCGTGGAAAAACCTTTCATGCCTTTTTCGACTATGAAGGCTGTCACGCCGCGAGCGCCCATCTCGGGCTCAGTTTTCGCGTACACCACCATCGTGTCAGCGTCTGGCCCATTGGTGATCCACATTTTGTTGCCGTTGAGCAGGTAGTAGCCTCCCTTGTCTTCTGCTTTGAGCTTCATCGAGATCACGTCAGAGCCTGCGCCCGGCTCGCTCATTGCGAGCGCGCCAACATGTTCGCCTGAGATCAGCTTAGGCAAGTATTTGCTGCGCTGCTCGGCTGTGCCGTTACGGCGAATTTGGTTGACGCAGAGATTGGAATGCGCACCGTAGCTCAGGCCAATCGAGGCCGATGCGCGGGAGATTTCTTCCATCGCAATCATGTGGGCGAGATAGCCCATGCCTGCGCCGCCATATTCTTCTTCGACCGTGATGCCGAGCACGCCGATCTCGCCCATTTTGCGCCACAAGTGCATGGGAAATTGGTCGTTTTTATCAGTATCGTGCGCCAAAGGCGCGATCTCAGCTTGTGCAAATTCGCGCACTGCATCTCGCAATGCGTCGATGTCTTCGCCGAGTTGGAAATTTAAGCCTGGTAAGTTCATCTCAATACCTCTTTTCTATATAAATCATGGTCGCTTGCATGAAGCCGCAGCTTTTGCGCACGCCCTCTTTCACATCAAAAATTTCTGCTTGGCAAACCGCCAACGTGCGCCCAGCGCGTTTGACTTCACCCACGCAATGCACGCTCGCACCAGTCGCCGGCGCAGCAAAATTGATCTTGTATTCCACGGAAGTCACTTCCATGCCCTCGGGCGCAACCGTGAGTGCCGCATAGCCGCAGGAAATATCGGCCAATGCGCCTAAAGCGCCACCGTGAAACGCGCCTTGCTGCTGCGTCACTTTTTCACTCATCGGCAGCGCAAATTCCACGCGCCCACTTTCTACGCTCACCAGCTCGCAGCCAAGGGCTTGCATCATGCCTTGGCGCTTGAAGCTCTCTTCAATACGTTGATACATTGCGTTCATTTCGTCTTCTCACTCTTGGCCAGCAGCGCCTTTGCTTCGCGCTCATGAGTTTTGATTTCATCGAGCTGTACTTGAAGCTCCGCCAGCTGGCCTTCCATCTCTGTGCGATGCGCACCGAGCACCGTGAGGAATTTTTTCAGCTGCGAGCCGGTATCGCGCGGGCTTTCATACATGTCAATGATTTCTTTGGCTTCTGTGAGCGAGAAACCCAGCCGCTTGGCACGCAGCGTGAGCTTCAAACGCGTGCGATCTTTTGCGCTATACACCCGCGATCGGCCGCCTGTGCCTGTGCGTTCGGGCATGAGTAGCCCCAAGTCTTCGTAGAAGCGGATCGCGCGTGTGGTCAAATCAAATTCGCGCGCCAAATCGCTGATCGAGTAAGTGTGTGTTGCCATTGGGACAGATGCTGATGCGGTTATTCGATTACATTCAAACTATCAGTTGACGTTTACGTTAACGTCAACATTAACATCGAATATACATCGAAATTTAACCTCCATGAATCTTCTGGAACAAGCGCTCACCTACCCGCTCGACACCCCTACAGGCGAGACCTTGCCCGCCCCCGGTCACACGCTGACTCTCGCGCCCGGTGTGAAATGGATTCGTATGGCGCTGCCCTTCGCGCTCAACCACATCAACCTTTGGTTGCTTCGCGACACGCTTGGCGGCCGCGAGGGTTGGACGGTGGTGGATTGCTGCATTGATCATGCTCAAAGCCGTGAGCAGTGGCATCAAATTTTTGCAAATGAACTCGAAGGTTTGCCGATCCTGCGCGTGATTGCCACCCACATGCATCCTGACCACATTGGTCTCGCGCATTTCCTTTGTGACCATTGGACTACGCCAGACTGGACTTGCCGCCTATGGATCAGCGCCACCGATTACAACGCCGCCCGCATGGCCTGCCAAGTGGCCGCAGGGCATGGCGGCGAGGCAGCAGCAAGCTTCGTTGCATCGCATGGCATCAGCAATCCAGAATTCCTCGGCATGATTCGTGAGCGCACCAGCTATTACGCCAATCTCGTGCCGCGTGTGCCGAGCAATTATGTGCGCCTGATGGACGGCATGAAGCTCTCCATCGGCGGAAACGATTGGCATTGCATCTCAGGCTACGGCCACGCCCCCGAACACATCGCCCTACATTGCCCCGCACTGAATCTACTGATCAGCGGCGACATGATCTTGCCGCGCATCTCCACCAATGTCAGCGTGTATGACTTAGAGCCCGAGGCCAATCCGCTCGCTCTTTTTCTGGATTCGATCAACCGCTTCACGCCCTTGTCGCCAGACACGCTCACGCTGCCGAGCCACGGCAAGCCCTTCATTGGCCTGCATGAGCGTATCCGCCAGCTGCATGCGCACCATGCTGATCGTCTGCAAGAGGTGATCGACGCTTGCAAGCAAAGCCCGCAGACCGCACACGACATCGTCGCCATCATGTTCAAGCGCCAGCTCGATCTGCATCAACTCACCTTCGCGCAAGGCGAGGCACTGGCGCATTTACATAAGCTGTGGTTCGAAGGCCAACTGCGGCGCACCCTTGCAAACGGTGTGTATCGTTTCAGTATCTGAAGAAAGCCGCTTCTCGTTCATCCTAGAATACAAGCAGTCTCGATCTTAAAAAGAATGATATGCTATTAATATAATAGCACTCTACGCATATAATATAACGGTTAATCACCGATTTCATTAAAAATTTCCCGAATTCACTCATGCGCGTCTTGCCAGCCCTTCTCAAGCTATCGCGCTGCCTCTTGCATTTGCTGCATGGCATGTGGACGATCATCACGCGGTTTTCAAGCGCCACACATGCGCAGCGCTCGCAGCATGTGGCCGATTGGTCTACGCGTTTCCTAGAGTTGCTCGGCGTGACAGTTCGTGTGAACGGCCAACCGCTGCAAAAAGGCCCGCTCATGGTGGTGATCAACCATGTCTCATGGCTCGATATTTTGGTCGTCCTCGCTGCGCAGCCGGTATGCTTTGTCTCCAAATCCGAAGTGCGGCATTGGCCCGTCATCGGCTGGCTGGCTACAAACGTCGGCACACTTTACATCGAACGCACCAACCGCCGCGATGCCCTGCGCGTGGTGCATCAAGTGGCAGAAAATCTGCAAGCAGGCCACATGATCGCCATCTTCCCCGAAGGCACCACGAGCAACGGCAAACAGCTCCTGCCCTTCCACGCCAACCTCCTACAAGCCGCCATCGCATCCTGCAGCCCCGTGCAACCCATCGCCCTGCGTTTTCTGGATGCCAATGGAAGCTTAAGCATGAGCCCGATCTACGTCGACGACGACACCTTGCTCTCCTCAGTCTGGCGAATGATGTGCGCCGATCCCGTCATAGCGCAACTCGATTTCATGCCGCCCCTACCAAGCGAAGGCCAAGATCGCCGTGAGTTGGCAGCGCAGTTGCAGCAACTCATTTCTAAGAGTTTGGGATACTAGTTTTTAAAGCCTTTCGGCCATGTAGCCATCGTATTTATTGCGCAGGGCGCTATTGAATTGTGAGTATTGGCGTGCAGAGCGCAACACACAGCACGCTGCTACTATTAATTCAATAGCACGCCACGCAGTAAATATAACGGGTAGAGGCCGATTTCTCTTAAAAATTTAGAACGTCACCACATGATCCACCTCAGCGCGGATGCCGATCCATTCGCCGAGTTTATGATCGTGGTGACTGGGCACATGGGCCATCACTTGTTCGCCGGTTTTTAATTCGAGTGTGTAGAGAAACTCATTGCCGCGAAAAGCTTTCCGGATGATCTTGGCTTGTACTGGCGAGGCATCGTCGTGAATGATGTCGTCTGCGCGGAGTAAGACTTCTACTTCGCCTTCAGGCAAAGCTTCCAGTATTTCTGGGCTGATATCGTGCAACTCCCCCACGGGCGTGACGACGTGTTTGTGCAGGCCGCCGTTTTCCTCATGCAACTCTACTTTGGCTTTGGCAAACACACCATGCCCAATGAAATCAGCCACAAAGCGCGTTGCGGGGCGATGGTAAAGCGTGTAAGCATCGGCCCATTGGTGCAGCTTGCCTTCATGCATCACGCCTATCACATCGCCTGTGGCAAAAGCTTCGAGCTGATCATGCGTCACCATCAGTGCGGTAGCGCCCGCCGCTTTCAAAATGCTGCGTACCTCGTGGGCCAAGCGTTCACGCAAATCCACATCAAGGTTTGAGAAAGGCTCATCTAAAAGCAACAGCTGAGGCTTCGGAGCCAACGCCCGCGCCAGCGCCACGCGCTGCTGCTGCCCGCCGGATAGCTCATGCGGCATCCGGCGGCGCATGTCTGTCAGCCCCACCAATTCCAGCACCTCGCGCACCCGCTCGCGCCGCTGTTCATTGGGCCATTGCATGATGCCAAAGGCCACATTTCGGCCAATGTCCATATGGGGGAAAAGCGCGTAATCTTGAAATACCATGCCAATACGCCGCCTCTCAGGCGCCTTGGTGAAAGCTTCGCTGCTCACTGTTTCGCCAGCCAACTCGATGCTGCCGCCGTTCAATGGCTCCAGTCCCGCCACGGCTCTCAAAAGCGTGGTTTTGCCGCAGCCCGAAGGCCCAATCAACACACCGATCTCGCCTGCTTTCAAGCCAAAGCTCACGCCGTCTACCGCGCTTGGCGCTTGAGGCTGCTGGCTTTCATAGCGCACGCTGAGTTGCTTGAGTTGGAGGAACATCAGACGTATTCTAAATGAGTACAATTCTCATTTAATGAAGTAAGCCTCTCTTTTGCAACGCCTTTTCAAAATCCCTTTGTTGCTGATCGCTCTGCTCGTGGCGCTGCCTGTTTTGGCCATATTCGCGTCGATGCTGCAATGGAACAGCGCCAGCTCGGATATTTTGGCGCAAATGGCAAGCACCGTATTGCCGCGTTACGCTATCACATCAATAGCACTCTGCGCAGCAGTTGCAACGGGTACAGCCCTGATTGGCATGTCAACTGCTTGCGCTGTGACGCTGTTTGAATTCAAGGGCAGGCGCATCTTTGAATGGGCGCTGCTGCTGCCGCTGGCTATGCCGGCCTATGTCTCGGCATACGCTTACACGGATTTTTTGCAGTATTCCGGGCCTGCACAAACTTGGATTCGAGAAGAGTTTGGCCTGCAAGGCCGGGTGTTACCCGAGATTCGTAGTACGTGGGGCGCGGCACTGCTGTTTATTTTCACGCTTTATCCCTATGTTTATCTGCTGGCTCGCGCTGCGCTGGCTGAGCGAGCGGCGCAGTTGATGGAAGCGGCGCGGCTGCTTGGCGCGCCCTTATCCACCCGCGTGCGCCGCATCGCGCTGCCGCTGGCGCGTCCGGCAGTGGCAGCAGGTGTGGCACTGGCGCTGATGGAAACGCTGGCGGATTACGGCGTGTCGAGCTACTTTGGCATTCAAACCTTCACCGCTGGGATTTACAAAGCTTGGCTCGCGATGGACTCCCCAATAGCCGCAGCGCAGCTGGCGGTCATGCTGCTGATCGTGGTGGCGGTGCTCTTAAAAATTGAGCGCCATGCGCAGAAGCGGATGCGCTTTTCTGCGAGCAAAGGCGCTCGCGCGGGCAGCATGGAGGCCAAACCTGTTTTGCTGACGGGTTCCAAGCAATTCAAGGCGCAATTGCTCTGCACTCTGCCTATTTTGCTGGGCTTTGCGCTGCCGGTGCTGATGATGCTGCGGCCTTTGCTCAGCGGTTTCTCGGATGCGGGTGCCATGCCGCTGCGTTGGGCAGACTTTGCGCATTGGGCATTCAACAGTTTCAAGCTCGCAGGCATCGCAGCGTTTCTGGCCACGGCGCTGGCGCTGCTGCTGGCTTTCTCGCAGCGACGCAGCACAAATCAAAAGAGCAGCCGATTCACGCAAGGCATCACGCAAATCGTGGGCATGGGCTATGCCGTGCCGGGCGCGGTGATCGTGGTGGGCTTGCTGATTCCAGTGGGCTTGCTGCAGCAATGGCGGCCAGAATGGAGCGTCGGCGCGCTTGTGACCACCACGGTGCTTGGCGTCGTCTGGGCTTATCTGGTGCGCTTCACGGCTGTGGCGCTGCAAAGCGTCCAAAGCGGCTATTCGCGCATCCCGCAAAGCTACGACGACACCGCTCGCATGCTCGGCAGCAATGGCTTTGAGCTGCTCACGCGCGTGCATGCGCCGCTGTTGCGCCGAAGCGCGCTCGTGGGCATGCTGCTCGTCTTTGTGGATGTGATGAAGGAGCTTCCTGCCACGCTGGTATTGCGGCCCTTTAACCACGACACGTTGGCTGTGGTGGCTTATCAATTGGCCAAAGACGAGCGACTCGCAGAAGCTGCGCTGCCTTCGCTGGCTTTGGTATTTGTTGGATTAATTCCCGTCATTTTTCTCAGTCGTTCGCTTCGCGTCAGATAGAATCTCTATTTCCAACGAGCGACTCATGACTAAATTCGTCTTCGTCACTGGCGGCGTGGTGTCTTCCTTAGGTAAGGGCATTGCTTCTGCTTCATTAGCCGCGATTCTTGAATCGCGCGGCCTCAACGTCACCCTCATCAAACTCGATCCGTATATCAACGTCGATCCGGGCACGATGTCGCCCTTTCAGCATGGCGAAGTTTTCGTCACCGATGACGGCGCGGAAACGGATCTGGATTTGGGTCATTACGAGCGCTTCATCGACACGCGGATGAAGAAAACCAATAATTTCACTACCGGCAAAATTTATCAATCCGTGCTGGAGAAAGAGCGGCGAGGCGATTATTTGGGCAAGACGGTGCAGGTGATCCCGCATGTGACGAATGAGATCCAAGAGTTCATCAAGCGCGGCGCCGGGGTGGGCACACCAGAGGCGGTGGATGTGGCGATTGTAGAAATCGGCGGTACAGTGGGCGATATTGAATCGCTGCCGTTCCTAGAAGCTGTGCGTCAATTGAGCTTGCGTGCAGGTGTAGGCAACACCGCTTTCGTGCATTTGACCTATGTGCCTTACATCAAAGCCGCAGGCGAACTGAAAACGAAGCCTACCCAACACACCGTGCAAAAGCTGCGAGAAATCGGCATTCAGCCTGATGCCCTGCTCTGCCGCGCAGACCGCAAAATTCCCGAAGACGAGATGGAGAAAATCTCGCTGTTTACCAATGTTCAGCCTTGGGGCGTGATCAGCATGTGGGATGTGGATACGATCTACAAAGTCCCGCGCATGCTGCATGAGCAAGGGCTCGATGGTCTGATCTGCGACAAGCTGCGCCTGAATACGCCGCCCGCTAAACTCACCCGCTGGGATGCTCTGGTGCATGCTGTGGAGCATCCACAAGTGGACGTGAGCATTGCGATGGTGGGCAAGTATGTGGATTTGTCTGACAGCTACAAATCGCTCAACGAGGCTTTGAAGCATGCAGGCTTGAAGAACTCTGCCCGGGTGAACATTGAATACATTGACTCTGAAACCATCTCTCACGAGAATGTCGCGCAACTCGCGAAGTTCGATGCAGTACTCGTGCCTGGCGGCTTTGGCGCTCGCGGCGTGGAAGGCAAAATTGCTGCTGCGAAATTCGCCAGAGAAAACAAAATTCCGTATCTTGGCATTTGCCTCGGCATGCAAGTGGCCACCATCGAGTTTGCGCGCAACGTGGCCGGTTTTAAAGGCGCCAACAGCACCGAATTTGATGCGCAATGCCAAGAGCCCGTAATCGCCCTAATTACCGACTGGAAAGACCGCGACGGCAGCGTGCAGCGCCGTGACAGTAACTCCGACATGGGCGGCACCATGCGCAAAGGCGCGCAGTCTAGCGACGTAAAAGCCGGCACGATTGCGCACAGCATTTACGGCGACGTAGTCGACGAGCGCCATCGCCACCGTTACGAGGCCAACCCGGTTTATTTAGACGCGCTGCAAGCTAAAGGCCTAGTAATTTCGGCTATTACGCAAGCTGACAAACTCACCGAAATTATCGAGCTGCCGCAAAGCGTGCACCCGTGGTTTGTGGGTGTGCAATTTCACCCCGAATTTAAGAGCCGCC
>JANOJL010000003.1:0-132721 GCA_031418715.1 Variovorax sp.
GTCAAATACCACCCTCCTGTACTTGGCTGGAAATACCAAGTGATAGAGTAACACCGTGACGTTGTGATCCTTGTGAATGTATTTGCTCATCCACCAAGAATACCGCCCCAAGGGGCGGGGAATTTACCCCAAGTGATTAAACGGCATGCGTGTTTATGGTTGGAAATGGGTGAAATTGGGTGAAATTGGGTAAAATTGGGTAATTTTATGGGTAAGAAGCTCAGAAAACATCATTAATTGGGTGAAATCGGGTAGATTAATGGGTGTGATCGTCATCCAAAGCATCTCCTTCGACGCGAGCATGATCGCGCTTATCGCCAAAATCGACGAATTTAAAGGCGCTTGGCGTGCACTCGGCAAATTGGCACCTGAGCGCCTGTTTTCTTTGCGCCGAGTCGCAACCATTGAAAGTATCGGCTCGTCCACACGCATCGAAGGCAGCAAACTCTCCAACGCACAAGTCGAAGCTTTACTGGCTCGCCTTGAAATCAAGAAGTTTGATACTCGAGACGAGCAAGAAGTAGCGGGCTATGCCGAAGTGATGGAGTTGGTATTCAGCTCATGGCAACACATCCCAGTCACTGAAAACCATATTCAGCAACTACACCGCGACCTGTTGCAATACAGCAGCAAAGACGAGCGCCATCGAGGAAGCTACAAAACCACACCCAATCACGTGGGTGCATTCAACGACGCAGGCGAGCAAGTGGCGGTGATTTTCGAAACGGCCAGCCCTTTTGATACCCCGCGCTTGATGATGGAATTGATCGATTGGTACAGGCGGGAGGCTTCAGAAAAGAACATTCACCCGCTTCTGGCCATTGCCGTTTTCGTTGTCGTCTTTTTAGAGATTCACCCCTTCAAAGACGGCAATGGCCGCCTCTCACGAGTATTGACCACACTGTTGCTGCTCCAATCAGGCTATGCATATGTTCCGTACACCTCACTCGAAGCCATCGTCGAGCAAAACAAGCAAGCCTATTACTTGGCTTTGCGGCAAACCCAAGGCACGATCCGCACAGAGGCTCCGAATTGGCAGCCTTGGCTGTTATTCTTCCTTCGTTCATTGGCCTCGCAAGTGATTCGCTTGGAAGAGAAAGTCACGCACGAAAAATTGGTCTTAGCTGCGCTTCCCGCGCTGTCTTTGCAAATTATTGATTTGGTGCAACAGCAAGGTCGTGTCACCATCAATGAAATCGTCCTAGCCAGTGGCGCAAATCGCAACACCGTCAAAACGCATCTACGCAAACTGGTGATTGCCCGGCAAATCCAGCAGCGTGGAGCAGGGAGAAGCGCTTGGTATGGGCTGCCTGATGCTTAAAAGTATTCACGCATAGCGTAATGACCTCCCCAGATTCCGTCTACCTTGAAAGCAGCTAAAACATGATTCCTCCAACTGCCGAACATGACGCAGAAACTGCGCTCCAGCGAGTTGGAACCGGCGTCTTCCCAGCTGAATGGAAGAGCACTTTCTTCCACGCAGCGGCCATAATTGGTCGTTTATGTGCGCCAAGTTCGTTTTATGTAAAACAAGCTGAACGTATTGTCAACGATGTGAATGCTATAGGGTCATCTGGCGTTCTTTACCAAGGCTGGGATTCACCCAAAGGAAATATGGCCGCGATTCTGATTGCCTTATTGTCAGAGATAAAGAGTGGGACGCTTTGGAGAGGGCTTTGGGATGCCAAAAATGAAACCTGTACGGATATTCTTCAACAAGCAGATGATCTATTGGAAAAAAACTATTTTGCCGCTGCAACAGTTCTAGCCGGCGGAGCACTTGAAGCTCATCTTAAAGATCTTTGTTTGCGTAATAACATCAGTTGGAATGGCGACGGAACAATAGCGAAGTATCAAGGTGCGCTATCGCAAGCACAGAACAAAGGAGACATCTCTTTCTTTTCAACTGAGGACGGTAAATTCATAACCGCATGGGGAGGTCTAAGAAACCGCGCAGCACATTCTCCTGCTCAAATCACGCAAATAGATTTACCAGGGATCACTGGAATGCTGAATGGAATTCGGGATTTTATCAAGCGCATTCCATAACAGATGTATCCATAGATATCCGTAAATATCCAATTACGGCCAATCAAAGCAACAACCGTAGCTCCCCCGCCGCAGCTTGCATCTGCGCCAGATACGCCTTTTGCAGCGCATCGTTTGATCTTGGGGGCTGCTGTTTGGCGTTGGCGAGCACCAAATTCATGGCGGCGACGACGCGGTTTTGCGTGTCGTACAAAGGCACGGCAAGGGCGTAGACGCCGAGTTCGTGTTCTTGGTGGGCTTCGCTGTAGCCTTGGGCTGCGGCGGCTGTGATGAGGCGGCGCAGCTCTGTGGCGCTGGTGGTGGTGTGGGGGGTGAGCTTGGCGCGCGCGTGGGTGGCGAGATGGGCTTTGAGTTGGGCGGGCGGGAGCTGGGCAAGCAAAACGCGTCCTGTGCTGGTTGCGAATGCGACCAGGCGCGCACCGAGGTTGACGCCGTAGGGCATTGCCGCGCTGGCCATGCGGTGCTCGCCGGATCTAGCGACGACGACCGCATGCTCGCCATCCAGCACGGCTACTGAAAAGGCTTGGCCGGTTTGCACAGCGAGGCGGCTTAGGGTGGGCTGGACGACTCTGGGTAGCCTCGCGGAGGCGAGATAGTTACCGGCGAGGCGCAGCACGCGGTGGGTGAGCCAGTAGCTCGGACTGCGCGTACCCTGCTCTGCTTCCAAATAGCCCAAGGCTTGCAGCGTGAGCACGTGGCGGCGGGCGGCGGCGCGCGTAAGGCCAGCCCTGGAGGCAATTTGCGTGATGGACAGGCGCTGGCGTTCTGCGGAGAAGCTTTCCAAAACGGCGAAGGCTTTGGCTGCACCCTCGATCCAGTCTGTAGCGGAAACTGTTGCGGGGCGATTGGGAGATGCAGGAGAGATAAGCATTGTGCGATTATCGCGCAGACTACTTGACTACCGCGCAATAATTCTGCTTTCGCAGTCCAAGATATCGATCCGCTTTTATGCTCGAACATCACAAAAAATCAGGAGCGACACATGCGCACTCAAGTTGGCATCATCGGCGCGGGGCCTGCGGGTTTGCTGCTCGGCGCTTTGCTGCACAAAGCAGGTATTGACCACATCATCGTAGAGCGGCAAAGCCCAGATTACGTGCTCACGCGCATTCGCGCTGGCATTTTGGAGCAGACCACGGTAGATGCGATGGTGTCAGCTGGCGTAGGCGAGCGGCTGATGAAGGAAGGTATTCCCCATGAGCACTTAAGTCTGTCGTTTGCGGGTCAGCTACATACGATTGATCTGCCCAAGCTCACGGGCGGCAAAACCGTGACAGCTTATGGCCAAACCGAAGTGACGCGAGATTTAATGGATCACCGCGCCGCAGTTGGCCGCCAAACGATCTATGAAGCCAAGGATGTGCGCTTGCGTGAGTTAACCAGCGCCAAGCCGCGCATCTTGTTCACCAAAGAGGGTGTTGCGCAAGAAATTGAATGTGACTTCATTGCAGGCTGCGATGGCTTTCATGGCGTGAGCCGTCAGTGCATTCCTAAAGACAAGCTGCAAGAATTCTCCCGCGAATACCCGTTTGGCTGGGTGGGTGTGTTGGCCAATGTGCCGCCTGTCTCGCCACATGCGGTGATCTATGGCAACAGCCCCGAAGGTTTTTCGCTCTGTTCAATGCGCAGCTTGACGCGCAGCCGCTATTACGTGCAATGCCCGATCAGCGACAAGGTGGACGATTGGAGTGATACGCGTTTTTGGGACGAGCTTCGAGCCCGCCTGCCCAGCGAGACAGCCAGCCAAATCATGACCGGCCCGTCGATTGAAAAAAGCATCGCGCCTTTGCGCAGCTTCGTATCAGAGCCAATGCGCTGGGGCCAGCTCTTCCTCGCAGGCGACGCCGCGCATATCGTGCCGCCCACAGGCGCGAAGGGTTTGAATCTTGCCGCGAGCGATGTGGTGATGCTCTCTCAAGCCTTTGAGCAGCTTTACTTGGACAAGAGCATCGAGGGCATCGAAGGCTATTCGCAACGCGCCCTGCGCAAAATCTGGCGCGTGGAGCGCTTCAGCTGGTGGCTCACCAGCTTGCTGCACCGCTTTCCAGACACCGAAGGCTTTGGCCAACGGGTGCAAGAAGCGGAGCTGGACTATTTGATGAACTCAGTGGCTGCGCAGACGGTGTTGGCGGAGAATTATGTGGGATTGACGGGATGAATTCTTCGTCAAATGTTTGGAAATGGCAGTTGCCAGCTATTGATGTGAGGCAGAATGAAAAAACTAAAAATAGCTTACAAAAATGACGACCACTATCGAAACAACAGATCCTAAAATTCAAATATTGACAGACAGTAACCGCAGCGCTGAAGAATTGTCAGCCTTGGTACATCAGATTTATGAGGCTGTGGCTGAGCCGCAAAACTGGCCTCGCGTGGTGGGGGCGATTGCAAAATCCATGAACGCTCAGCAAGGCTTGTTGTTCACGCCTTTCATGCGCCCGCAAGATGGTGGATTTCTGTTTCCTTGGATGATTCAGGAATCGAATTTGCAACTTTGGGGTAGTAAATACATTGAGCACGATATCTGGGCGCAAAATATTGCTGAGAAAGATCTTTGGTATGAGGGAAATGCGTTACCGGATGAGCAGTTGGTGCCACGCGATGTATTGGCACAATCTGTGTTTTACCGTGAATTCTTGAGCACGATGGAGATTGGGCGAGTTTGCGTTGGAATCGTATTGAACGGCGCACCTGGGCTGCCCGCCGCCTGTTTGTCAGTCTTCAAACCCTTTGATGCGTCCGCATTCAGCCCCTCTGATATCGCTTGGTATCAGCTCTTGATTCCGCATCTGTCACGCGCTATGGCTTTGCTGCATCGCCTCGATGCTTTGCATGTGCAAAATCAATCCTTGCTCGCTGCTTTTGATCGCTTGGATTTTGGCGCTTGCTTGCTCGATGAAAACGGTGGTGTGTTGCACATGAATCCAAGCGCCTGTAGCGTGCTTTCGCGAGGCGATGGCCTGTCTATCGACAAACAAAACTGCTTGTCAGGCATGAGCTTGGCGAAGCTCTCCGGCAAATCACCAGAGAGCTTGAACGATTGGATTGCCAAGCAAATTGCATCAGCCACGCTGCTCTCTCATCAAACAGCGCCTTTTTCCAATGCTTTCCTACAAATGCGCAGCGAGCCTGGTAAGCGTTATGCCTTGCAATGCTTCTTGCTACCTGCATCGTTTGATAGCGCGACGCATCGTACAGCGCGCATGGTTGTTTTCATAACTGATCCAGAAGCCGTGCTACTGCCGACAGTTGAGCGCTTGGTGGATTTGTATGGCCTCACGCCCAGTCAAGCGCGCGTGGCGATTGAGCTAGGCAGCGGTAACAGTTACAAGGAAATCGCCCGAGAGCTGAGCATTTCTGAAAGCACTGTGGCGACGCATGTGAAGGAGGTGTATTCCAAAGTCAAAGTCAACCGCCAAGCAGATTTGATGCGCCACATCATGGCGCTGGGCAAAGCATCAGTCTGATTTTCTGTGCACTAGTCACTTGGGCTCTTCAGACATCGGGCGCGGCGCTTGCATTTGCGTCTCAATCGCTTGCTTGAATTGCTGCTGAATTTGCTGCGCTTGCTGTTTTGGATTACTGTTTGGTGCGCTGGCCGCCGAGGTCGCACCGGGCACTTGCAAATCAGGCACAGGCGTAGTCTGTGTAGCCATCTGCTTTTTCACCAAAAAGCCCACAATGAGCAGCACCAGCAATAAAGAGATGATTCCAAAGACAGCTCGCATCATGCATCCTTCGTATTCATTGCTATTCAAAAAAATATCAAAATAATAGCAAACTATGCAAATTCTATAACGGGAAGAGGCCGATTAGGCTTATAAAACTACTTGCTGAGCTCGCGCATCCACTTGGCCAACGCCTGCTCTTGCGGGTTGCCTTGGCTGTAAATCTCCAGCATCTTGGCTTGCGCTTCGGGGCGATGCTGGTTGATTTTGACTTTGCATTCGAGCTGCGTGACTTTGAGCTCAAAAGCCACGATGCCAGCGAGCATTTTGTGTTGATACTCTTGGCCTAAACCGATCCACTGCTTCGCATAGGTTGGCTCATGATCTCCAATAAGCGTTTTGAGCAAGCGATCTTTGGCCTCGGGCTCTTCGATCAGCGTGGCGGACACTTTGCAATGCACCGCAAGGTAGTTCCAAGTAGGTACACGCGCCAAATCGGGATAGACCTTGGGCGACATATAGGCCTGCGGGCCCATGAAGGTGACCAGAGCTTCTGGGCGAGCCTGCAGATATTTCCAATGCTGATTAGGTTTGGCGACATGGCCGAGAATTTTCCAACTCAAGTCCTGCTCTACCAAATGCAGTGGTAAATGCGTCACATACGGAAAGCCGTCGTCATCGTTGGAAATCAGAGAAGCAAAAGGATGTTCGCGCACGATGCGGGCTGCGATTGTGCGGTCTTGGCTTTTGTTGAAGTGGGGTGGGAGATACATGCTTAGCGTCCTCTGATGTATTTGTTGACCGCCCGGTTATGCGCCTCCAGCGTCTCCGAAAACTCGCTGCTCCCATCCCCGCGAGCGACAAAATACAAAGCGCGCGTTGTGGCTGGCTGAGCAGCGGCAGCAAGAGCAGCTTGGCCGGGCATCGAAATGGGCGTAGGCGGCAGGCCAGCGCGGGTGTAGGTGTTGTAAGGCGTGTCGGTTTGCAGATCGCGTTTGCGGATGTTGCCATCGAAAGCTTCGCCCATGCCGTAAATCACCGTGGGATCGGTTTGCAGACGCATGTTGATGCGCAGACGGTTGTTGAACACGCCGCTGATCGTGGCGCGATCTTGCGCTGCACCGGTTTCTTTTTCTACGATGCTGGCCATGATGAGCAGTTCGTCTGGCGACTTGAGAGGCAGATCAGCTTGGCGCGAATCCCAAGCGCTGACGAGCTGTTTGTCCAAGGTTTGCATCGCGGCGCGAAGCACCGTGAGGTCGCTCGCGTTTTTGGCATATCGGTAGGTGTCGGGGAAGAAGCGGCCTTCGGGGTGTTGGCCTGTTCTTCCCAAACTTTCCATGAGTTGCGCGTCTGTTAACGCGGCGCTGTCGTTTTTGAGATGGGGGGCTTTGGCAAGCGCTGAGCGCACTTGCCGCCAATTCCAGCCTTCTATCAAGGTCACCGAGCGTAAGCTTTGGCGGCCTGAGGCGATTTTGTCGATCAGGCTGCGCGGGGAGTCGCCTTGCATGATTTCGTAGCTACCCGCTTTGAGATCGCCCGATTTGCCGCTGATGCGCAGCCAGACAGTCAGCAGCATCTCTTGCGCTGCACCGCCGCCTGTGGCCTTGGCAATTCCCCGCGAGATGCTGCCTGCCGAGCTACCTAGTGCTATGTGTAAATCTACCGAATCTTCACCTTGAGCCAGCGGCGGCAGACTCAAAGGCCGATCTGCCCACCAAAACAAGCCGCCGACCGCCAAACCAGCGAGCAAAGCCAAGCCGATGAGAGTCGAAACGAAGGAGATACCGCGCTGGCGGCCTGGTTGAGTTGAATTCATTGGCGATGATCATAAGGGCGCGGGATAATGCAGTCATGATTGATTTGAATTTTTCTGTGACTTTGAATACGCCGAATGGCGAGTTGTCCGTGATCCGTGCTCGCGGGGCAGATGCGGGCACCTTTTTGCAGGGGCAACTGACGCAAGATGTGTTGCTGATGAAAGCACCAGAGGCGCGGTTGGCGGCATGGTGTTCGGCCAAGGGGCGAATGCTGGCCTCGTTCGTTGTTTGTAAGACGGTGCAAGATGACTTTCTGCTGATCATGAGCCGCGATTTGCTGGCGGTGACGCTCAAACGATTGAAGATGTTTGTGATGCGCTCGAAGTGTGAGTTGACGGATATTTCTGGCGAAGTTTGCGTGGAAGGTTTGCTGGGATCAGCTGCGCAGAATGCATCAATTGCAATGAATTTGGTAGCATCTAGCGCAAATTTTATAGGGGGTACAGGCCAAAACGATCATAAGATCTTGATCCTTTTGCCTTCTGGCTGGATGCATGGACAAGCGATACCTCGCGTATTACAAATTTTGCAGAAAACTCCGCCCGAATCAGCTGACCCTGCGCAAATTGCCGCTTGGAACGCGCTGGAAATCTCTAGCGGCATCGCTCGCTTGACGGCACCCGTGAGCGAAGCATTTGTGCCGCAAATGCTCAATTACGAGTCGGTCAGTGGCGTGAATTTCAAGAAGGGCTGCTATCCGGGGCAGGAAGTGGTGGCGCGCAGTCAGTTTCGCGGGACGTTGAAACGGCGTGGCTATATCGTGACTTGTGAATCCAGTTTACAAGCGGGTCAGGAAGTGTTTGACAGTCGAGAGCCTGAACAACCTTGTGGCCAAGTGGCGCAGTCCTCGAATCATCCGGCAGGGGGCTTCATCGCTGTTGTTTCGATGCAGGTGTCAGCGCAGATGAGTCCGGCTTTGTATGTGGGTGCAGCGGACGGCGCTTTGCTCCAACTGCATGCGCTGCCCTACGAACTGCTGGCAGATGTGTAGTTTGGACTCAGTCAATACAAGGCCAGCGCCATGTGTTTGATTGCTTTGGCGCTGGGAGTGAGCGAGCGGTATCCGTTTGTCATTGCAGCCAATCGGGACGAATTTTTAGATCGCCCCACAGCGCCACTGGCTACGTGGGAGGCGCCCTCTGGCATCACTGTCGTATCGGGGCGCGATTTGCGCGATGGTGGTATTTGGATGGGCTTTTCTCCCAGTGGTCGCTTTGCCATGCTGACCAATGTGCGCCAACCACTTGTTGAGCCACCTCATCAGCCCATCAGTCGTGGCGGCTTGGCACTGAGTTGGCTGGAGAGTGCTGCAGACGTGCAGACCTTTGCTGCGCGGTTGGATCCGATGAGGTATCAAGGCTTCAATCTGATTGTGGGCAATGCACTGGATCAGCAGTGCTTTTATCTCAGCAATCAAGTATTTTTAAAGACTTTTGAGCACCTAGCCGTTATAAAGCCTGCGCAGAGTGCTATGCATTTAATACCAACCGAGATGCCTTGGAGCCGTCTGTATGGGCTCTCGAACGCAGCTTTGGATACGCCTTGGCCAAAAACACTGCAACTCAAACAGGCGCTGGCCAACGGTTTGGACGCCCATGATGCTGATACGTTGACAGCTCAATGCTTGGCAGCGTTAGCCAACGCTGAAGCTGCGCCTGAGTCTGATCTGCCAACGACTGGCGTGAACTTAGAGCTTGAGCGCGCGCTTTCAAGCGTTTTTGTGCGGCATCCGCCCGATCAACCGCGCTATGGCACGCGAACCAGCTTGGTTGCTGTGCTTCGCTCAGAGGATGGGTTGAGCGTGACCGAAGTCACGCATTCAGTCTTACAGCAGCCTGATCAGATTCATCGCGAAACACGCCAAGGCTTCCTCAAACTTCAAGGCAAGGCCATGCGCCCGTGATAGGCCGAAGGAATTTGCGCCAACAGGTTTGCTGACTTCTGGCTGGCGTTGTAAGCCTCGCGGAAAGCATCCACTGCTTTGGCTTCATCTTTGAGGTGTTGCTCGTAAATACCGGCAATCTTCATCCAACCGTCAACAGCCTGCTGAGGCACATTGCGGTTGCGAAATTTCATAGCGTCAATCGCAAACTGAAAATCGCTGGCTCGGACACCTAGGATGTAGCCAGAGTTCATCAAATCGATATCCATTGCTTTTTCTGCATAGGCTTGGCGCGTGATTTCCAAAGCCTGTGCTTCTTTGCCAGACCTCGAAAGCAAGATCACTTCCAACGAACGCACGCTCACCGCATTGGGTTGTACGCGCTTTGCTTTTTCTAGGAATTCAAAAGACTTGTCGAGATTGCCCATGGCCAGATGCCCGCGCGCAACGTTGCTCGCAATCGCCGCCACATAAGGCCGCGAACCGAGCACGCTTTCCCACACCCAAGTGGCATTTTTCCAGTCACCCCACTTGGCCAGCTCATCGCCGAGCATCGGTGTAATTTTGCGGTAATGTGGGTTGATTGCAATGCCTTCACGTGCTGTTTGCAACATTTCGCGTTTCATTTTGTCGAAACGTGGGCTGTTGGGCGTGCCAGAGGCTGAAATCGACAATGCCATTTTCACAGCCGTCACGATTTTGCGTTCGCATTCAGCAGCTTGATAAGAGATGAAACCTGCCAATGCAAGACAACCCACACTCACCAAAGCCGCCGCCTGAGAAGCGCCAGGCGTCCATTCCAGCCGCTGAGCGCCCAGCAAGTTGCGCATACCCATCCGCGCATCACAAGCGGCCAAAATACCCAAGCACAGTGCAAACATCACACCTGTTGTGGCCAATCGCCAGGGGAAGCCAATATTAGAGACAATCATTAAAGCCAGCAGGCTGGTCAGTGCCACAGCGCGAATCAAGCCTTCTTGCATCTCGTTTTCGGTTTTGGCTTTGAAGGTGAGCCAAGCGCTGCGCAGGCAATAGGCGATCAAACCTAATAAAAACAACCAACCAGCGATGCCATATTCAGCCACCACTTGGATGATTTCGTTGTGGACGTAATAGTCAGTCTCCAGTTGAGAACCCTTGGCTTGGTACAACGGAATATCGGCTTCCCAAGTGCCCGCGCCCACGCCTGAGAAAGGCCTCGCCTTGATCATGGTCCAACTGGCTTTCCACATCACCATACGAACACCCAAAGTACCATCGGTCGCTTGAATCGCCGCAGTTCGCTTGAAGACACGTTCTAGAGGTGTTTGGCCTTTGAACTCGACAACAGAACTGGCGGATGGCAAAGAACCCAAGCCAAGTAAAGACACCAATAAAACGCCGGGCACAAGCATGCGTTGCGTACTCGTCCAGCGCGTAAAAGCCAGCAGACTGCGAAACTTCCAAGCCAATACTGCGATGAAAAACAAACTGGCATATGAACCGATCAAAGCAGATCGCGTGCCGCACATCATGAGGAACACCAAATGAAATCCTGTCGTCGCTGCAAGAAACACCAAGATCGGATTGCGCCGCTCCCTAAAAATCAGCCAAGCAGAAAACACCAAAGTCGTGCACATGAATTCAGCTGCAAAGTTGCGGTTCACAAACGTTGCGGCTGGGTTGGGGCCTTGCGGGATGAATCGCACGTCTTGCCAATATTGCCCCGCGCCCAGCAGCGCCACAGCCAGCGCCCCCAGATGCACCGCCCAAGCCAGCATCGGCAAACGCTCGCGCGTCACGCAGTTGAGCACCAACCAAAGGATCACAGCAAACAAAAACCAGCGAATCGCCTCCACACCCGCCAAAAAGGTATGCGCCCAAACCATGCTACCCAACGCGTAGGCACAGAGCATCAGTGGCAGCCACATCACAAAATGCCAGCGAAGCGCATCGCGTCGATTGCGCTGCCGCCAGAAAAGAAGCAGCGCCGCGCTCAAGCTCATAAAAGCCACAATGATGGATTTGAGCGTGTCTTGCAGCATCATCTCGTGCGGCACACCCAATGCGGGCGTGAAAAACAGCATGAAAGCGAGAATAATCGCCGTCCAATCGCCTTTACCAATTTCAACGGGAATAGCCAAAAGTGACTGGGTGGCCGCTTCAGGAAACACTCGCGGTCGCGGCTCAGCATGTCCGCTGGACTGCGTCAGAACCGGTCGGTCTGCTGCCGTTGTTGCCTGTTTGGCGGGATTGAGACGCTTTTTCTTAGCCATACTTGCAAATTCACCCAGATCTAGTCGCAAGCGCCAATGCGCCTACAAAACGCCTGATTGTCGTTGTTTGCTCGTCTTTTCTCACAAAAATAGTCAAGATATGGGCAAAAAGACAGCAGATTGCCATACTCACGCCCAGTAAATCACCAATTTAGAATAAAGACTCAATTCTTCATAATTGACTGAGTATGTAGACGACTTATAATGCGTAGGTCACAGCGACACGCCGAGCCCTAGGAGCAACATCAGGGCAGGTTCACATCTCCCCCATCTAGTATGGCGGGATGCCAGCAACGGCTCAAGATCAGGGTTACCTCCATGATCCGAGTGAGCAGTCTGGTAGCAAGGCGTTGTTAGGAAACGAGCGGACAAGTCAGAAGTCTTAAGAGATGGCGACTGTTCACCAGCCCGACAACACAGGTCCAATCAAAACGAGATGGGTTTGGCTTTGGCAGCAGGTTCGATGGAATTCGCTGTTTTAAACAGATTCAGGCTCGCGTACGGAAAGGAATTGCTGATGACAGCGATCAATACTTTATCTAGCGGCATCAAAGTCTTCGTGAAAGACATTGCCCAAGGCTTTTTTGAAATTGCCCACAATGGCTTTGCTATGGTGGGTATGGTGGCTGCGCTCGCGCTGGCTGCGACTGTCTTTAAACCCGAATTGCGCAACGAGGGCGAAACCGCCCTGCTCGGCTGGTTGCAAGCGCGCCAGATTGTGACCGTTGGCATGCAGGTGGAGCCTGACGCGATTGACCGCGCCACAGCCACGGATCCGAAGGATTTGCCCAAACAGCAAGCTGCTGTGGCTTATTGGCTCTCCAAGAAATACAAAGTCGCTCCTGAGCCCATCGGTGCTTTGGTGGCAGAGGCTTATGAGATCGGTCAAAAAACCAAACTTGACCCAACCTTGATTTTGGCCATCATGGCTGTGGAATCCAGTTTCAACCCATTTGCACAAAGCCCGGTCGGTGCGCAAGGCTTGATGCAAGTGATGACGAAGATCCATTCCGACAAATACCAAGGTTTTGGTGGAAATTTAGCTGCGTTTGACCCGGTGACAAACTTGCGCGTGGGCGTGAAGGTCTTGCAGGAGTGCATCAAACGTGCTGGCTCTGTTGAGGGCGGTTTGCGCCAATATGTTGGCGCCACCAGCGATGCCACCGAAGGCGGCTACACCGCCAAAGTACTCGCTGAGCAAGCGCGTCTGCGTCAGGTGGCCACCGGCCAAAGCGTGCCTCTGTCGTCGCCAAGCCAGGCTACCACTTTGCCAGCTGTCACCCCAGCGCCAGATATAACAGCTGATCCCGATAAAATCGCGGCGCTTTAAAGGCTGCGGTAGCTCCATCAAAAAAGGCCAGGTTTTCCTGGCCTTTTTTGTGATCGTACAGATTGGGGGACATCTATTAGTAGGCTAAACTTACACCGTGCGCGACTGGCGATAGGTAGAATCTTCTGCTGACGTGGGATAACCACTAGGAAGCGCACCGCAAAGCTTGAAAAGCCATTGTGTTCAGCCGTTCGCCTGGGCAGCCCTGCCGATATCTCTCGGCCAGGTCACCTCCTTTTACAGGACTGCCATCATGTACAACCGAAATATCCTCATCGAACAAACCGACCCCGAGCTTTTTGCCGCCATTGCAGCGGAAAACATTCGTCAAGAGCATCATATTGAGTTGATCGCCAGTGAAAACTATGCCTCTCCCGCTGTCATGGCCGCGCAAGGCACTCAGTTCACCAACAAATACGCCGAAGGCTACCCTGGCAAGCGCTATTACGGTGGTTGCGTGAACGTCGATGTGGCCGAAACTCTGGCCATCAACCGCGTCAAGCAGCTCTTCGGCGCAGATTGTGCCAATGTGCAGCCGCATTGTGGTGCTTCAGCCAATCAAGCCGTCTTCTTGGCTTTTTTAAAGCCCGGCGATACCATCATGGGCATGAGCTTGGCCGAAGGTGGCCACCTCACGCATGGCATGCCTCTTAATATGAGTGGAAAGTGGTTTAACGTCGTCTCTTATGGGCTGAATGCCAAAGAAGAGATTGATTACGACGCGATGGAGCGCCTCGCACACGAGAAAAAGCCCAAACTCATCATTGCAGGCGCATCTGCGTACTCGCTCAAGATCGACTTTGAGCGCTTCGCCAAAGTCGCCAAAGCCATCGGTGCAATTTTCATGGTCGATATGGCGCATTATGCTGGGCTGATTGCTGGCGGCGTGTATCCCAGCCCAATTCCGCACGCCGATGTGGTCACCTCCACCACCCACAAAAGCCTGCGTGGCCCACGCGGCGGCATTATTTTGATGAAGGCTGAGCACGAAAAGGCCATCAACAGCGCCGTGTTCCCGGGCTTGCAAGGCGGCCCGCTCATGCACGTCATCGCGGCCAAAGCGATTGCCTTCAAAGAAGCGCTCGAGCCCAGCTTCAAAGATTACCAAGCCCAAGTGATCAAAAACGCCCAAATCGTGGCCGAAACTCTGGTTCAGCGCGGCCTGCGCATCGTGAGCGGCCGCACCGAGAGCCACGTGATGCTGGTTGATTTGCGCAACAAAAACATCACCGGCAAAGAAGCTGAAGCCATTTTGGGCGATGCCTACATGACTATCAACAAAAACGGCATTCCCAACGATCCCGAAAAGCCGATGGTCACCAGCGGCGTTCGCATCGGCACACCGGCTATGACGACGCGCGGCTTCAAAGATGAAGAAGCCCGCGCCACAGCGAATTTGATCGCTGATGTGCTCGACAACCCGCGCGATACGGTCAATATCGAAGCCGTGCGTGCCAAAGTCGTGGCGCTGACCAGCCGTTTCCCGGTCTACGGCTGATCCCAAAGCAGTCTGCGCCCTTCCTGGCGCAGACTCATCAGCCAAGCCAACCTCAAAGCAGATTCAGTCATTACTATCAAATAAATAGCACACTGCGCAGGTTCTATAACGAGAAGAGGCCTTTTTTCCTTAAGAAATAGGCCTAAAAAGCCCTAGAATCAGCTATGCGCTGCCCCTTCTGCTCCCACACCGACACCCAAGTGGTCGAAACGCGTATTTCAGAAGACGCAGACTCCATCCGTCGCCGCCGCCAATGCGCCAGCTGCGAAAAGCGCTTCACCACGTACGAGCGCCCCGAGGTGAATTTCCCCGCCGTCGTCAAAAAAGATGGCCGACGCATCGAATACGAAGCCGCCAAGCTGCGCGCCAGCCTCAACCTCGCCCTGCGCAAACGCCCCGTCAGCACCGAGCAAATAGATGGTGCCATCGAGCGTATTGAAGAAAAACTCCTCGCCAGCCCCACACGAGAAGTCCAAAGCAGCCGAATCGGCGAGCTCGTTATGCGAGAGCTCAAACGCCTAGACAAAGTCGCTTACATCCGCTTCGCCAGCGTGTACCGCAGTTTTGAGGATATTGACGATTTTCGGGCGTTGGTGGATGAGGTGCGGAAATAAGTCACGACCCGCGCAACCAATCATCGGCGCTTATTTACCATTGATCACGATGCCCGCGACACATGATCAGTAAATCTGCACAATGTTTATACAGGATCAATCCATGATACCCATTGCCCACATTCTCCAACGTTTCCCGCAAAAAAAGCGGGGGTTCACTCTGATTGAGCTCATGGTGACCATTGCTTTGGTCGCCATCTTGGCAGCTTTAGCGGTTCCTGGATTTGCACCACTCATTGCTTCAACACGATTGAGCGCCGCAACCAACGAGCTTTACACCAGCCTCGTCCAAGCAAAATCTGAAGCCGTTCGATCTGGCAGTAGAGTCACCATTTGTCCAAGCAGCGATTCCAGCTCGTGCTTGATATCTGGAACACCCAATTGGGCCACCGGATGGATCACCTTCGCCGACTCGACTCGCGCAACTTCTGATCCCGTCGTGGATGCAGGTGAGTCCATCTTAGAAATCGGTCAACCTGTCAGCGATACCATTCGCATCATTGGGAACACCTCTTACGCGTCTTTCACTTCCGATGGGACTCCCAAATTAATCAATGGCGGCACTTATCTGGCAACCATTCGTGTTTGCAGTACGTCCACTAATTTAACCAACGACAACAGAGTTCGCGACATCAAAATAATCCGAACAGGTCGAATAGAGATTGTCAAGACTCCAGGTGTCGCCGCCACTTGCCCGACACCCTGAATGACTAAAACTACGTTATGAAAACCCTCACACGTCGCAAGAACGCTGTCTTTCCAAAGAGGTGTGTTCAATTTGAAGGCAAACGCTTGCAAAGCGGTGTCTCGTTGATCGAAATTCTCATTGCCGTCTTAATTCTCAGTTTTGGCTTGCTCGGCATGGCTGCATTACAAACGCGCGCACTGCAAGGCAACCAAAGCAGTCTCCAGCGCTCGCAAGCTGTGATGCTCAATAATTCTATTCTTGATGCCATGCGCATTGACCGTGAAAGCGCCAAAATTGGGACTTACAACATCACCGATGTTTGCGGCCCAGCAGGTGTGGGCTCTGGTACCTCCCTTGCTGACAACAACCTGCGCGACTGGCTCACCGCAGCACGTGACAATATGGCCGGCTCAGACAGCTCACCCGTCTGCGGGACGGTTGTTTGTGACGCTAGTTATATCTGCAGCGCCAAGCTCAGATGGGATGACAGTAAAGCAGGCGGGTTACCTGAGCAATCCGCCAGCATTACGGGCAAACTTTAAGCCGTATTTAGCCTTCGAACACTCAGCCATGAAAATCAATATTTACAGTAGCACGAAGCGCGGCAGCCGAATGATCGGCTTGGGCTTGATTGAGATCATGATCTCCATGGTCTTGGGCATCTTTTTGGTGGGAGGTGTGATCACGCTTTTCACTTCAAACCAGCAAAGTTTCAGGGTCAATGAAAATTTAGCCCAAATTCAAGAAGGCGCCCGCTTTGCCTATGAGCAAATGAACCGCGAGGTGCGCGATGCCGGCACCAACCCCTGCGGCGTTCGTGTCGTGAATTCGGTAGTGCGCACGGTATCTTTAACCACGCCTTGGTGGGGCGATTGGAACGCAGGGACCCTTCGCGGATACGACGGAAACGAGCAAGTAGCAGGCTCAGGTTTTACCTTTGGAACATCTGTCAATGATCGAGTTTCAGCTACTGATGCACTCGTTGTTTTGCGTACCCTCAGTGAGGAATCTTTGCTAAGAACCGTTGCTGCGCACGACACTGTTGGCCGGACATTTTTATTGAACAGTCCAGTTAAGTTACGCAAACAAGATTTGCTGTTTGCTTGCGACAGTGTGTCAGCTGCCATCTTTGAAATCACCTTACCCAACAGCTTTGCATCTACCAATAATGTGAGCTATGACTCGGCCGCGCCAAGCGCCAACTGCTCCAACGCACTAGGCTGGGCAAGTAATACCGATTGCAACTTGAATTCAGTCAATAAGGCTTTTACTGTGGGCAGTGTGATCACGAAATTTGACCCTGCGATCTGGTACATCGGTGTTTCATCAACAACGGGACGCAGAGGCCTGTTTCGGGAAACGATGCACAAACAAACAACGCCGGATATTATCGTCACCGAGCGCCGCGAGTACGTGCCCGATGTGCATGACATGCAAATTAAATACCTCACCCGAACCAATCCTATCGCTGGCTCGACTACAGCGTCTGTTTTAGCAACCGACTGGGTCGATGCAAGTACCATCAATGCGCAAGCGGGTGCTTGGAGCAATGCCAACTTAACCGAGACCATTGCAGTCAGGATTGAATTAACTTTCAGAAGCAAAGAATCCGTAGGCACTGACGGAGTAGTCAGTAAACCCATTGAACGCAAAAGCATTTCCATCATCAACTTGCGAAACAGGGAATTGAGACCATGAAAATCCCTCACTCTTATCAAGTCAGACAGAGGCCATCGCAGCGCGAGCGCGGCGTTGCATTGATCATCAGCTTGATTCTCTTGACGCTCATGTCTTTGGTCGGCATGGCTAGCGTGCGCGCCATCAGCAAAGAAGAGCGCATGGTTGCGCAAACTTTCGACAGATCGGTCGCTTTTCAAGCCGCAGAATCCGCCCTGCGTGAAGCCGAGGGTTGGATTGAGCAAGCTGGCAGGCCCTCCCCAGCGGCCAACGCTGACTGCACCATGATGGGAACACCCAATCAAGTGATGGCATGCGGCTCGTTAGCAACACCGACTGTACCCAGATGGATCAGCAGTTCTTTCACAGACTGGACTGACGCTACCGTTGTGGGCACTGGCAGCTTAACCATCACACCCGAATATTTCGTCGAGTATTTAGGCGGAGCTTTCCCCTGCTCTCTCAAAGATGTCGGCACGGGAGTATGCAAGCGATACCGCATCTCAGCTCGCGCCAAAGCAGGCGACGGAAGAGCTTCCGTCGTTCTGCAATCGATTTATGCAACGTATGAGCCTTGACGGATTCTTACCATGAAAACAAATTTACTTAAATTATCTACAGCAATCCAAGGATTACTTGTAGCGGCTAGCTTTTCCTTGGCTGTGAGTTCAAGTGCGGTAGTCATTCCACCTGAACCTCTCAGTATCCAAGAAACGACCAAGCCCATGATCATGCTTGGCTTCGGACGTGACCATCGCATGTTCTACGAAGCCTATAACGATGCCAGCGACATCGATGGCGACGGTACGATTGATATTCGCTTCAAACCCAAAATCATCTATCTCGGCCTTTTTAATTCGGATTATTGTTACGATCACGATCAAGATGGTTCCGCCGGTGCGACGGCGGGCACGATGACAGATAATTTTTTCCCAGTTAGCGAAACCACAGACGCATTGAAGAAATGCCCAGGGAAATGGTCTGGGAATTGGCTCAATTACGTCACCACAAGCCGAATCGACGCTTTAAAGGTGGTGCTCTTTGGCGGAACGCGTCAGCGAGACACAAACTCCATCACGATGCTGATGCGCAGCTACATTCCTCAAGATGCACATTCTTGGGCAAAGGAATACACGAGCAATGCTGTTGATGGCTATTTGATTTCAGATTACACGCCTCTGGCTCAACCCAATGCGAACAGACGGCACTTTTTTGGGAATGTAACGGCTAACGCCAGCACTAATTGCGGAACCCTGTCCAACTGCAGTGATTTACCCCCTTGGCTATCTGTTGTTACAAACACGCCTAATCGGGTTTGGAATTGGGCATCCACAGAACGACCCGTACTCAACGGTAACAGCGGTGGAACGCGCAAAGATTTCACAGTACGCGTGGAGGTTTGCACGAGTAGTTTTAATAGAGGTTGCAAACTCTACCCAGATGGCAACTACAAGCCTACGGGTTTGTTGCATGATTTTGGTGAAAATGAAGCCGCTTTATTTGGTCTATTGACGGGCAGCTACGACAGCCATCTTTCTGGAGGCAGGCTACGTAAAGTCATGAGTTCCTTCAAAAATGAGATTAACGCCTCGTCCAATGGAACATTTATTCCATCGGTAGAAGGTATTGTTAAGAACTTTAATAGTTTTCGAATTTACGGTTTCAATCGAAATAACACCAATCAAATTTATGATGGCGGTGTCGTTGGCAGTCGTCCAGTCAATCAAGGCGAGTTCCCTGACTGGGGCAATCCAGTAGGCGAGCTGATGTACGAAGCGATGCGTTATTTCGCCAACAAAGGTGTTGCGACATCCGCATTTACAGGCAGCACAACCATCGACGACATCATGGGCCTGTCTAAGCCATCTTGGGATCGCCCATACAAAGGACAAGGAACCAGCACCGCAGAGGCACCCTATTGTGCGCGTGCCAGTTTGCTCACTATTTCTGATACCAACATCTCTTTTGACTCCAATCAATTGCCAGGAGTGAATTCAAATTTCGGTTCTGGTATCTCAACTGATTTAAATGGCAAACACATCAACACGGGTGTGTCCTCATCATTAAATGTATCCACCGTTGCAGACTTCATCACTAGCAACGAAGCGGGTATTACCGGTGCTAAGTTCATCGGCCAATCTGGCGCAACTTCCGACTCGTCGCCTTCTGTGAAAACAGTGGCCTCTCTGAGCTCAATCCGCGGTTTGGCTCCTGAAGAGCCTACCAAACAAGGCAGCTATTATTCTGCGTCATCAGCGCACTATGCGAAGGTCAATGACTTGAACAGTGGTCTAACTGGCAACCAGACTGTTGATTCATTTGTCGTTGCGTTAGCTTCCCCGCTGCCGCGTATTGAGGCAAAATTACCGAATGGTAAAGTGATCTCCTTACTGCCTTTCGCAAAGTCGGTGAGTGGCGCTTTTGGCATCTCAGGTGCAAAAACTGCCTATCAGCCCACTAACCAGATTGTTGACTTTTACGTCGAGAGTATTGCAAACTCAGGCCTCAGCGATATCAATACCAGCACCAATGGTGGACGCTATGAAGCCAAGTTTCGTATCAACTACGAAGATGTCGAGCAGGGCAACGACCACGATATGGATGCCATTGTCGAATATACCGTTCGAGCGAATGCCAACAATACGCTTGATGTGATTCTTCAACCCATTTATCAGGCTGGCGGAGTTAGACACAGGATGGGTTACGTTATTTCTGGCTCGACAGAAGATGGCATTTATTTGGTGGTGCAAGATGAAAATGAAAATCCATCTGCATCGTATTTTTTAAACGTCCCTCCTGGCCGCAAGCCCGGCTATTGTGATGAAGCAACACCGAAGGCAGATTGCTTTCGCTTGCCCTATTTGGGAGGTTCTACCACGGTAGAAGCGGCCCCCTCTCTAGCCAACGCCACATCTTCTATCAGCCGCTTCACGTTCACACCCGTCCCTACTTTACCCAACACTTCCTCCGCCAACACTGCTGCCACCAATTTTCTCAAAGATCCGCTTTGGTACGCTGCTAAATGGGGAGGTTTTACAGACATCAATAACAACGGCAGACCAGATATTCAAGCGGAGTGGGATTTGGATGGCGATGGCCAACCTGATAATTATTTCTTCGTGCAAAACCCGACTAAATTACGAGACTCCTTAACGAAGGCATTCAGATCGATCGTTGAGCGCACAGGAAGCTCGAGCAATCTGGCTTCCAACGCGTCAGGCAGCCTTGATACAGACACAAGAGTTTTTAGAGCCAGTTATATTGCAGGCAAGTGGACGGGAAATGTCGTGTCCCTCCCTGTTAGTTTGGCGGGCGTAGCGCCAGCTCCAGATTGGGATGCGCAGTCAAGTTTACCTGCTTGGAATGCTCGTAATATTTTCATGCACACGAGCGCGAATACTGTGGTTAACCTCACATCCACGCCATTTAGCACACTTCCAACACCAGATACGCTCAGCCTCTCTTCAGACGACATTTATAAATACATCAGAGGGGATCAGAGTAAAGAAGTCTCTAATCCTGGCACATTCCGTAAGCGTGAATCCATTTTGGGCGATATCGTTCACTCTGCTCCAGCCTATGACTTGGAATCAGGAACGCTTTACGTTGGTAGCAATGGCGGCATGTTGCATGCCTTCAATGGCAAAACTGGCACAGAAACCTTCGCTTTCATCCCTCAGCAAGTCGTTCCACGGCTGAAAAATTTAGCTAGCGTAGGCTATGCAACCGCCCATGAGTACTTTGTGGATGGCTACACTCTTCTTGGGTATAAGTTTGCTGAAACTGATAATAACTATTACTTATATTCCTTGTTGGGAAGAGGAGGGAAAGGACTGTTTTCCATTAAGCCTGGCTTCAACAATACATCGCCTAGCCTGCTCTGGGAATACACGCCTCTAGGCAGCACAGATGCTGCGGCAGACCCTGATTTGGGATTGATGTTGAGCAGACCCGTGTTGGCTTTACTCAACAACGGAAAAATGGGGCTTTTGGTTGGTAATGGCTATAACAGCTCAAGCGGCAAGGCTGTTTTGTATATTTTTATTCTTAGACCAGATGGATCGCTTGAATCCGTTAGAAAAATCGATACAGGCGTTGCTGGCGATAACGGCATGGCTGGTCCAGCATTCTTTGATGTCAATGCAGATGGCAAGGCTGATTCTGTTTACGCGGGTGATTTGAAGGGTAATTTATGGAAATTTGATATTTCCGACAATTCTCCTGCCAACTGGAAACTTGCCTACGCAAGCCTGCAACCCATGTTCAAAGCGACCGACAGCTCTGGCAACCCTCAGCCCATCACCTCATCGGTATATGCCAAATACAACGACATTGATGGGGATAGCAATCCTGAGTTCGCACATGTATTCTTCGGCACAGGCTCTTATTTCAAGGTGGGCGACACCACTGACTTAAGTGTGCAATCTTGGTATGGCATCAGAGATGATCAAGTGGCTTTCGCTGGCACCAGCACCCCGGTCACCACGACAGGTGTCATCCGAAGCGCTTTGGTGGAGCGTTTCTTATCGAATGAAATCAGTGGATTAAGATATGCCAACGGCGCTGTCACGGGCGATATCACCGATAAGCGCGGCTGGTATATTGATTTTAAAAATCCAGCCAATGGCGAGAGAATGAATGTTCGTAACACCATTCTAGAGGGCACCAAAGTGCTTCTAGCACCGAGTTTTTACCCCATTACCAACGATATTTGCACACCAGGTGGCGATAGCTGGTTGAATTTCATATCTGCCTTTTCAGGGGCTAATTTAAAATCACCTGCTCGCGAAAAGGATCGTCCTTTTGTATTAACGTCTCCCCCTCCATTCAGCGCAGCTGCAGAGAATGCTAATCTCTTCCCAAGTGGAACAAGGCTAAATAATACGGTTACCAACGTTGGAATTGCCACCGAGCCTATCAATTTAGCAACCGCTGACAACAGAGCAGAAAACTCTTGGGTTGGAGTCGGTACTCTCTATGGCTCTAGCAGCACGAAGATAGCAAACAATGATTACAAACGTTATTACGATGGCAACGCGGTCAAAAGACAGGGCAGCTCTAGCAACCCGTGCGTAGGTGACATCCTCAGTGTGATCAGCGGAAGTGAAGGCATTACCAGCGAAAGCTTTATTGGTTGCACCAGTAATCGAATACGTGGCCGTATTTCTTGGCGTGAAATTTTGAAAGACTAACTGATGAAAAAATATCTTTCGCGTGGTTTCACGCTCATTGAATTGATGATCGTGCTGGCCATCATTGCCATCATTGCCGCTGTTGCTTTGCCGAGCTATCAATCGCAGGTGCAATCGACACGGCGCGGGGCCGCAGCAGGATGTTTGCTTGAAATTGCGCAGCAAATGGAGCGCCGTTATACAAGCAGTTTGACTTATGGTGGTACAACGACTTTACCTACACCCGGTTGCGTTGCAGATCAAGCCGCAAATTACACTTTTGACTTCACTGCTGGCAGCCCGCAAACCGCAACATATTCTATTGAAGCCATCCCAATTGGCGGACAATTGAGCGACTCTTGCGGCAATCTTGCCCTCAATGAGAAAACCGTCAAGCGCGCTGCTGGTGTGACCGATGCTGCTACTGTGAAGAAGTGTTGGAAATAATCTTCAATCGGGTATTGCCACCGCAATCATCTTTTTATCTTGCTCGATAACTTGCAGTAGATTTGATTCAAACCGTGAAGGGCTTGACATCGCCTAATCCCGCTGTTGTTTGCGCTATTGCATGCGGCAACATCATTATTTCCTCTGGTCACACCCAACCGCGAGGCGGAGCACACGCTGAGATCATGGCTTTGCGGGCTGCAGCAGCTCATGGGCTGGATGTCAAGGGCGCAACGGTTTATGTCAGTCTAGAGCCTTGCGCCCATCATGGGCGTACGCCGCCTTGTACTTCGGCTTTGATTGCTGCGGGTGTCGCGAAAGTAGTGGTGGCGATACTGGATCCGAATCCTCTGGTTGCGGGCAAAGGGGTGCAACTGCTGCGGGATGCGGGGATAGAGGTGGAGGTGTTGCCTCCCGACAGCCCGCAAGCGATAGCTTCTAGGGAATTGAATATTGGATTTTTCAGCCGGATGATTCGGCGCACGCCTTGGGTGAGGATGAAGGTGGCGGCATCCATTGATGGGGTGACTGCTCTGGCTCACGGGCAGAGCCAATGGATCACGAGGGAAGCAGCTCGCTCGGATGGGCAGGCTTGGCGGGCGGGCTCGTGCGCGGTGTTGACGGGGATCGGTACGGTGCTCGCGGATGACCCGTTGTTGAATGTGAGAGCGATGTTGCCCGCGGTGTCGGCTGATGCGATCTTGCGCGAACTGCTGCCTTTGTCTGAGCAAGAGAAACCGACGATTGCTGAGCAAACCGCATCGCCTGAAAACGCGACACAAAATGGCCCTGAAAGCTCTCTGTTGGGCAGACCAAGCCATCCAACGCACATCCCTGCCCCGCGCCAGCCGCATTTGGTGATTGTGGACAGCCATTTGGACATGCCACTTGATGCAAAGCTGCTTTCAACCCTCGGTCAGCGCGGCCAAGCGAGTCATTTGTATTCGCAAGAAACTATCGATTTGATAGCACCTCGCGCAATCTATATCTACCATTCCAGCCAAAATGATCTAAAAATCAAGGCTTTAGAAGCTTTAGGCGTGAGGCTGTTTTACATGCCTGAGAAACGTCGTGAAGAAGGCAGCCAAGAAGGCGGCACAAAGGTCGATCTTGCGGCGATGATGCGCGATTTAGCAGTGAATCGGGAAATCAACGAGCTGCATGTAGAGGCCGGTTTCAAGCTGAATGGATCGCTCATCAAGGCAGGTTTGGTGGATGAAATGCTGATTTATCTTGCGCCTAAATTGCTGAGCCAAGGCATGGGTTTGGCCAATTTGCCTGCGCTAGCTGCTTTGAATGCCCTGCCCGCTGCGCAGGATTTGGTGTATCGATCGGTGGCGCTGATTGGCGATAAAGGCCAAGAAGACTTGCGAATCGTCGCTCGTGTGCGCGGGCGCGACAAACTCTAACTCTGTCAGCTTGTGAGCCATCGTCTCAGAGGGCGCGATCAAATCCTATTGCAAGCTGTATTGCATTCAGCGCTTTAGGTGACCCCACCGTGCCCAATTCGGGCAAACCCTGCGAAAATACACTTATGTTTACCGGAATCATCACCGGCGTGGGGCGCATCGTCGCTATCCAAGCCCTCGGCAGCTCTTTAGACCATGGCAAGCGGCTCACCATCGCCCCGCCTGCGGGATACCTGCATGATGTGGGTTTAGGCGACAGCATCGCTTTGAACGGCGCTTGCATGACCGTCACGACGCTGGATATAGCTGCCGAGCAATTCACTATCGATATCTCGCAAGAATCGCTCTCCAAAACCGCCGGCTTAGATGAGCAAGGCACAATCAATCTAGAAAAAGCCCTTCGCGCGAATGATCGCTTGGGTGGCCATATTGTGAGCGGCCATGTAGATGGCGTGGGCCAGGTCAGCTATTTTGCGCAGATCGGCGAAAGCTGGGAACTGCGCGTTACAGCGCCTGCGCAGCTCGCTAAATACCTCGCCTACAAAGGCTCGATCACCGTGAATGGCGTCAGCCTGACCGTGAACTCGGTGAAAGACCTGTCTGGCGGTTGCGAGATCAGCATCAATCTCATTCCGCACACGGTAGAAAACACTGCGCTTGGCAGTCTGCAAAAAGGCAGCGCAGTCAATCTTGAAATTGATACTGTCGCGCGCTATGTGGAGCGTATGCTCAGCTTAGAAAAATCAAGCCAAATTGGCCATTCCCCGTTATAAAATATCAATAGTTTGCTATCATTATAGTAGTAATACACCATGACCAACGCCCTCGCCTATTCATCAAATAAATCTGTACCCGGTGCGTCTGCAACCATCTCGCCGATTGAAGACATCGTCGCACAGCTCAAAGCGGGCCGCATGGTGATCATCTCTGACGATGAAGACCGTGAAAACGAAGGCGATTTGGTGATGGCCGCCGAACACATCACCCCCGAAGCCATCAACTTCATGGCCAAATATGGTCGCGGCTTGATCTGTATGCCCATGACGCGCGAGCGCTGCGAATTTCTCGGCTTGCCTCCGATGGCTGTGAAAAACGGCACCAAGATGAGCACGGCGTTTACCGTCTCCATCGAAGCTGCTGAGGGTGTGACCACCGGTATTTCGGCTTCTGATCGCGCGCGCACGGTGCAAGCCGCCGCGAGCAAAACCGCCAAGGCCAACGATCTCGTGCAGCCAGGGCATATCTTTCCCTTAGCTGCGGTTGATGGCGGCGTGTTGATTCGCGCAGGTCACACCGAGGCAGGCTGCGATTTGGCAGCCTTGGCAGGCTGCATGCCCTGCGCCGTGATCTGCGAGATCATGAAAGACGACGGCACGATGGCTCGCATGCCCGATCTGCAAACCTTTGCCGCCGAGCATTCCTTAAAAATCGGCACGATTGCAGATCTGATCGAATACCGCAGCCGCACCGAAACCTTGATTGAGCGCATCGGAGAGAAGCAACTCACCACACCCCAAGGCGATTTCCGCGCCCTGCTCTTCCGCGACAAACCCACTGGCGGCATTCACATGGCGCTGATCAAAGGTCAATGGCAAGCCGAAGACACCGTGCCGGCTCGCGTGCATGAGCCGCTCTCAGCCCTCGATATGCTGCAGCAGCAAAGCAGCATCCACAGCTGGAGCTTGAACCAAAGCTTGGCCTATTTGCAGCAGCAAGGACGCGGCGTGGCGGTGTTGCTCAACTGCGGCGAATCTGCAAGCCAACTTGTCTCCCAATTCGAAGGCCAAGCCCGCCCATCCAACGGCCCCGAGCGCGGCCGTATGGATCTGCGCACCTATGGCATTGGCGTACAAATCCTCCGCGAAGCCGGCGTGCGAAGAATGATGCTCATGGGCAAGCCCCGCCGTATGCCCAGCATGGCTGGCTATGGTCTAGAAATTGCTGGCTATATTGCGAATCAATAAACACTGAATACCTGATACCTGAATATCAACCCCTCAAGAAAGCAACAACATGTTCGGTGCAGAAATCGGCAAAGGCAAAGCTCAAGACAATCTCTTGGATGGTCGCAAGCTCTACATTGGCATCGTGCAAGCGCGTTTTAACGACAGCGTGACGAATGCCCTCGCCGCAGCTTGCCTTGAAGAGTTACTCAAGCTGGGTGTGATTGAGCGGCATATTGACCATTTCACCGTGCCTGGTGCATTGGAAGTGTCTGTGGCTTTACAGGCCTTGGCAGAGAAGAATAAATACGATGCGCTGATCGCCTTAGGCTGCATCATTCGCGGCGAGACGTATCATTTTGAACTCGTGGCCAACGAATCCGGTGCAGCCGTCACGCGCCTGGGCTTGGACTACAAACTTCCCATTGCCAACGCCATCCTCACCGTAGAAAACATGGCGCAGGCTATCGCTCGTCAAACAGAAAAAGGGCGAGATGCAGCTCGCGTCGCCGTAGAGATGGCGAATTTACTCAACGAACTGGCCTGAGCGCAGAGGCCTCGCCCCACACTGGAATTTATATGTCAAATCAGCCATTACCCGTTATAGAACGTGCGCCAAGTGCTGCTAAATCAATAGCAAAACGCAAAGAATTTCATTCCAAATCAGCCGCCCGCGCCGCCCGCTCGCGAGCTCGTGAATTTGCTGTGCAGGCGCTGTATCAGCATTTGATTGGTAAGCAAGCCATCGATGAAATTGACGCGTTCACACGCGATCTACAAGGCTTCTCCAAGGCTGACTCGGTGCATTTCGATTCGCTTTTTCGCGGCTGTGTGGAGTCTTCCCAAGAGTTTGACGCACTGATTGAGCCACATCTGGATCGCCAGTGGTTTGCCATCTCGCCCATTGAACACGCGATCATGTGGCTGGGCGTGTATGAATTCAAGCATTGCCTAGACGTGCCTTGGCGCGTCATCATCAACGAATACATCGAACAAGCCAAAGCCTTCGGCGGCACCGATGGTTTCAAATACATCAACGGCATCTTGAACCAACTCGCTCCTCAACTGCGTGCGGCAGAAGTGGCTCAGGACGAAGCGCCCTCTAATTTGCATTCGCGGTCTTGAGTGGATGGGACGACTTTTGGTAACGCTAAAAGTGCAAAAAGAATGCGATAAATCAACCCCCTGCCCACCCACACCTCATGAAAATATCCAGCCGAGCACAGAAAGTTGAGCCCTTCTATGTGATGGAAGTTTTCAAGCAAGCCTCGGAATTGGCAAGACAAGTGGCGCACACTGACAAGCCGATGATTTTTCTGAGTGTGGGTGAGCCAGATTTCACTGCACCGCCGCTCGTTCAAGCCGCAGCAAATCAGACGATAGCCAAAGGCAAGACGCAATACACGAATGCCAATGGTATCGATCCATTGCGCGAGAAGATCAGCGCGTGGTATGCACAGCGGTTTAACGTCAACATTCCCGCCAGCCGCATCATCATCACTGCTGGCGCTTCCGCCGCCTTGCAGCTCGCTTGCCTCGCTTTGATCGATGCAGGCGATGAAATCCTCATGCCTGATCCGAGCTATCCCTGCAATCGGCATTTCGTGCATGCGGCAGATGGCGTGGCCAAGCTGATCGCCACGACTGCGCAAGAGCGATTTCAATTATCAAAGGCAAAAGTCGAGGCGAATTGGGGCGAGAAGACGCGAGGCGTATTGCTCGCTTCACCATCTAACCCCACCGGCACCTCGATTCACCCCGATGAGCTGCGCAAAATCCATGAATTCGTGCGCTCCAAACGTGACCAAGGGGGCGGCATCACGATCATCGACGAGATTTATCTCGGCCTTTCGCATGACGCTACTTTCGGCAAATCCGCGCTGGAATTGGGCGACGACATCATCAGCGTCAACAGCTTTTCCAAATACTTCAGCATGACAGGCTGGCGGCTGGGCTGGCTGGTCGTGCCAGAGAGCTTGGTGCCTCCGATCGAACGCCTCGCGCAAAATCTCTACATTTGTGCCAGCAGCATTTCCCAGCAAGCTGCACTGGCCTGCTTTGAGCCGGAAAGCATCGCCATTTACGAAGCGCGCCGCGCAGAGTTCAAAGCCCGCAGAGATTATTTCCTGCCTGCGCTGCGCGAGCTGGGTTTTGAGATCCCGGTGGAGCCCGACGGCGCGTTTTACGTCTATGCCGATGCCTCGCCGCTCTTTGCCCAACTCGGCGTCAAAGACAGTTGGGATTTCGCCTTTGAGATCATGCGCCGCGCCCACGTGGCCATCACACCGGGGCGCGACTTTGGTACAGACAACACAGCCAACTTCGTACGCTTTTCGACAGCCAGCTCCATGCAACATTTACAAACCGCCGTTCAGCGATTGCGCCAAATCTTGCTTTAACGTTTACTGTTCAGTGCGCTACATTCTGTGAACGGTCCTAAGTCCGACAGTTGTCCCGTCGCAGCAAGGGGTTCAGGTCATTGCCAATGCGTTCTTGTGCGATGGGTACGCTCAGGTGGAAAAGGCCGAGGCTTGAGGGCATCAACATGGTTTACCTCCTATGCAAAACATTACGCTTTTTTTACACGCGGTCATTCACATCGACTCTAGAATCGTTTTCTAGATAAAACAGGTATGCACAGAAATGAAGAAACCAGAACCTACTGCCGCACCCGGACCCGAGTTCATAGCCACCGCCGATTGCGCGACAGCTGACAGAGTCCCCCATGAGCAGTCGCCTACCTCAGCCATTGCAAGCTCGGACTCTAAACGCAATGCGCTGACCAGCTTGGCGGCTTTGTTGCTCGCGGCCTGCGGAGGGGGAGGGGGAGCAGGCGATTCGCCAGCCCCGCCAGTCGGAGGCTCGCCCCTACCGACTCCTGCTCCTGCCCCTGCTCCTACGCCAAATCCCCCTCCGCCTCCACCCGCACCACCGACACGAGGCGAAGCTTCGCGGTTTCTGGGACTGGCCAGCTTCGGTGCGACCGATGCCAGCATCGACGAGGTCGTCAGTCTCGGCTACCGTGGCTGGGTGGATCAGCAGTTCATGTCGCCTCAGGTCATGCATTTGACCCATGTGGACCGCTGGATGAACGAACTCAACCCGGGAAAGCAACCGTGGGAGTACGCCCGCAACCTACAAGACTCTTTCTACATGCAGGCCTTGCGCGGCCCCGACCAGCTGCGCCAGCGGGTGGTGTTTGCGCTCTCGCAGATTTTTGTTGTTTCGATGGTCAGCAACGAGGTCGTTGATCGGTCGCGCTGCCACACCAGTTTTATGGACATGCTGGGCCGCAACGCCTTTGGTAATTTCCGCACCCTGCTTGAGGAAGTGACCACACACGGGATGATGGGCGTCTATCTATCGCATCGTGCCAACCCGAAGGAAGACCCGGTCAAGGGCACCTCGCCCGATGAGAACTACGCACGCGAGGTGATGCAGCTGTTCACGATCGGCCTGCTCAAGCTCAAACCTGACGGTACACCCGAGCGCGATAGCGCGGGCAACACGATCCCAACCTACGACAATGCCGATGTCGCCGGCTTAGCCAAAGTGTTCACCGGCTGGAGCTGGGTGCCAAAAGACACCAGTAATTACCGCTTCTTCGAGAATTTTCCGTCTAGCGACATTCAAATTCAGCCGATGGTGCCCTATGAGCAGCACCATTCGATCTCAGTGAAGAGTTTCCTGGGTGTCACCATAGCCCGCGACACCACAGCGCGACCCAGCCTGAACACCGCCCTGAACACACTGTTCAACCACCCCAACACGGGCCCCTTCGTTGGCCGCTTGCTCATTCAGCGGCTCGTGACAAGTAACCCATCACCTGATTATGTGGGGCGCGTAGCAGCGGCCTTTGCCAACAATGGCGCAGGCGTTCGCGGCGACATGAAGGCCGTGCTCCGCGCCATTTTGCTGGACGTTGAGGCCAGCTTGCCGGCCCGCGCTGGCGACGGCCGCCACGGCAAGGTGCGTGAGCCCGTGCTGCGCCTGACGGCTTGGGCGCGCGCGTTCAATGCCACTTCGAAATCGGGTGAGTTCCGAATCCGCTCTACGGATCAGATCGGGCAGTCGCCGATGAGAGCGCCCTCAGTGTTCAATTTCTACCGCCCAGGCTTCGTGCCGCCAGGCTCTGCGATTGCTACCCAGAAGCTCGTGGCCCCGGAGTTTCAGATCAACACCGAGTCCCAGGTGACGTCCTATATCAACTTCATGAAGGATGCCGTAGAGCAAGGCTACGGTGCCGACAACAGCAAGGACGTGGCTTCGAGCTATGACTCAGAAGCGAGCTTGGCGTCGACCCCCGACGCACTGATCGATCGTGTGGACCTGCTGCTCACAGGACAGCGGCTGACTTTAGCCACACGCAGCGCCATGCGCACGGCCATAGCGTCAGTGCCGACCACAGCCAGTAATGCAGCCCTCACCCGGGCGCGCATCGCGGTGCTTCTTGCTCTGTGCAGCCCCGAATTTTTGGTTCAAGTCTGAAGGCCAACAAATGAAAACGTCTTTCACATCTAATCCAAGCCGCCGCCACTTTCTGAAAACGGCCACACAGCTCACAGCCATGGGCGCTGCAGCGCCCATAGCACTCAACCTCGCCGGCATTCAGGCCGCTGCGGCGCAAACCGCCGGCGACTATCGTGCCCTGGTGTGCGTGTTCCTCTTTGGTGGTATGGACCAGACCAGCACCTTGGTGCCTTTTGACAACGCAGAGTTTTCGGCGCTGACCGCCGCTCGCGGCGGCCTCGTTCGGCCGGCGGCAGACTTCGTAACGCTTGGCAGCGTCGCTTCGCAGGGCAACCGCAGCTTCGCGCTGGCCAAGGAGCTGTCGCCGCTGGCAAACCTTTACACACAAAAAAAGCTGTCGATCGTGGCCAACGTGGGGCCGATGTACACGCCGCTGACCAAAACCCAGTACGAAGCCCGTGCGGCTGGTGTGCCGCCGCAGCTGTTCTCGCATAACGACCAGCAGTCGGTGTGGCAGTCCTCTGGCGTGGAGGGCGCCACCGTTGGTTGGGGTGGGCGCTTCGGCGATTTGCTGGCATCGTCAAATAACGCGAACAACTCCGTTTTTACCTCGGTGTCTATCAACGGCACGGCCGTTTTCCTGTACGGCAACACAGTGCAGCAGTTTCAGGTCGGCAGCGGCGGGCCGGCTAGGGTTCCGTCGCTCGATCGTCTCTACGGCTCAGATGCGGCAGGCCAAGCACTGCGAGATATCGTCAGGTCCAACCCAAGCCCGCTGTTCGAATCGCACTTGGGTGAGATCACCCGGCGCTCGCTCGATGCCAACCAGAAACTGAGCGCTGATCTGGCCAGCGCAACAGCTCTGACCACGCCGTTCAACACGAACAACTCCTTGGCTAAACAGCTGCAGATGGTGGCGCGGCTGATCTCCGTGCGGCAGAGTCTGGGCATGAAGCGCCAAGTGTTCTTCGTCGGCTTGGGTGGGTTTGACCATCACGACGGGCTATTGGCGGGTTTGCCGGGCCTGCATACTCAAGTGGCCGAAGCGATGGACAGCTTCTACAGCGCCACCTTCGAGATGGGTGTAGCTGAACAGGTGACGACCTTCACAGCTTCGGAATTCGGACGCACGCTTACCAGCAACGGCAGTGGCTCCGACCACGGATGGGGCGGCCACCAATTCGTCATGGGCGGCGCGATCAAGGGTGGAACGATCGTCGGGAGCTATCCCAACCTCGCGCTGGGCACAGCCGAAGACTTGGGCCGAGGCCGCCTATTACCCACGACCTCAACGACACAGCTCGCAGCCACACTGGGCACTTGGTTCGGCGTGCCGACGGGCTCGCTGAGGGATGCGCTGCCGTACATCGACGAGTTCAGCGTCAAGAACTTGGGGCTGTTTTCGTAGGCTTGCTGTGCCTAGGACTGGACGGCGCATCGCGCCAACTCCTAACGATCTCATGCTAGTGAGCACGCAAATCCTTCAAAAAAGGGGCGTGCCAGTCAGAAAATTAAGTAAGGGATCAGCCTCAAGCCGTTGAATAATATGCGCGGAGCGCTATTGAATCAGGAGCATTTGAACGCTACTTCTGGCAAGGTATCCCATGCCTGTGGCATGACGCAATCCGCCCAAGAAGGCACAATTTGTATCGCTTGGATCGGTAGCGAGAGCTTAAAGTGGGGCAGAATTCCTCCAGACGTTTTGGAGGCTCTCCGTTGAATACACCGAATGCTGATTTATCTATTCTGCACTTGATTTTGAATGCCAGTTTTGTGGTGCAGGCCGTGATGCTGCTGCTGGTCGTCGTCTCGGTGTCCAGCTGGGCGGCGATTTTTCGCAAACTCGCCGCGCTCAAGAAAATCAACGCGCTGAACGAGACTTTTGAGAAAGAGTTTTGGTCTGGCTCCTCGCTGAATGATTTGTATGCCAGCGCCGCGCAAAACGCCAAGCTCTCTGGGCCGATGGAGCGGATTTTTGCCAGCGGCATGCGTGAATTTCAAAAGCTGCGCGAAAGACGAATATCCGATACAGGCACACTGATGGACGGCGCGCGACGCGCCATGCGTGCGAGTTATCAACGCGAGATGGATGCGGTGGAAAGCAATCTCTCCTTCTTGGCTTCGGTCGGATCTGTCTCGCCCTATGTGGGTTTGTTTGGCACCGTATGGGGCATCATGCATGCGTTCACGGGCTTGGCGAGTTTGCAGCAAGTCACGCTCGCCACTGTCGCGCCCGGCATTGCCGAGGCGCTCGTGGCCACCGCAATTGGCTTGTTTGCCGCGATTCCCGCCGTGGTGGCCTACAACCGCTTTGCACGCGATATTGATCGCGTGGCGATTCGCTTGGAAACCTTCATCGAAGAGTTTTCCAATATCTTGCAGCGCAATTTAGGAGCGCAAGCGGTCGCGGCCAGTCATTCCGCTTCCGTTTCAGCCTCTACATTGCCTTCCGGCCACTGAAAGCGAGCTGCCCATGCCCACAATGATTTCCCGAGGCCGCGGCAGGCGCACCATCAGCGAGATCAACATGGTGCCTTTCATTGATGTGATGCTGGTCTTGCTGATCATCTTCATGGTCACCGCCCCGCTGATCACACCCAGCATGATTGATCTGCCTAGCGTGGGCAAAGCCGCAAAGCAGCCGGATACAGTGATTCAGATCATCATCAACAAAGACGAATCTTTAGAGCTAAAAGCGCTTCCCGCCGTTACAGAATCTGCGCGAAGCGCTATCAATACAGTAGCGGATCAGGTCAAGAAGATGCAGCTGGGTCAGACGAATACGGCCGTCGTCATCACGGCTGACAAAGGCGTGAAATACGAAACCGTGGTTGCAGTGATGGACAAGCTGCAACGCGCAGGCATCCAGCGCGTGGGTCTCTCGGTGCAGTTGACTCCATAAGCAGATTCGTCAAACCATGGCCATCACTGCCGACCGCTTTGATTTTCACCCGCCCCGAGCACAAGGCAATGGCCGCGCTTTCTCGTTGGCCATGCTCGCGCATCTACTGCTCGCGGGCGCGCTCACCTGGGGCGTGAGCTGGAAGCGCGAAGCCACCTTGACGACGGTTGAGGCTGAACTCTGGAGCAGCCTGCCCCAGCAAGCCGCGCCGAAACTCATTGAAGTTGCCCCACCGCCACCTGCACCTCAGCCCAAGATCGAAACGCTGCCCGAGCCGCCTGCGCCACAAGCACCCGACATCGCGGTTGAGAAAGTCAAACCCAAACCGCCGCCACCCAAAGTTGAGCCAAAGGTCGAGCCCAAACCAGACCCCAAGGTCAACAAAGCCCTAGACGAGCGCAGGCTCGCCACGCAGCGCGAAAAAGAACGCCTAGACAATATCCAACGCATGGCAGGTCTGGCGGGTGCGAGCGGCGCGCCTAATGCGCAAGGCTCGCAGCAGCAATCCAGCGGCCCAAGCATCGGCTATGCTGGCCTTATCAAAGGTCGCGTGCGCCCCAATCTCGTCTTTCCAGGTAACGTCAGTGGTAATCCGCTGGTTAGCATCGAAGTGCGACTCGCACCAGACGGTACCGTGCTGGGCCGCCCGCGCGTGCTCAAAAGCAGCGGTTATAAAGAGTGGGATGAAGCCGTGGTTCGCGCATTCGAGAAGACCGAAGTCCTGCCCCGAGACGGTGGAAAAATCTGGTCGCCATTGGTGATTGACTGGCGAGTGAACGATTAAGGCCATCCGCCAGGGCAAAAAATCAGGGTTATTACTGATTTCCGCCCTCCTCTCAGGTCAACGAAGCGCTCCGAGCCCCGTTATAGTCTCGTAGCCCGGATTTGCCGGACTCAAAAACCATTCACATCACCCTTCGAGGAGTCTTTTCCATGTTGAAAAAATTATTGGTCGGTTTGACCATGCTGTTCGCAGCCGCTGCATTTGCCGCAGTTGACGTTAACAAAGCCACCGCCGCTGAGCTGGACGGTATCAAAGGCATTGGCCCTGGCATTTCCGGCAAAATTTTGGACGAGCGCAAAAAAGGCGCGTTCAAAGACTGGAGCGATCTGGTCACCCGCGTGAACGGTATTGGCGAGACCAACGCTGCTAAATTCTCCGCCGAAGGCATGACCGTGAATGGTTCTGGCTTCAAAGGTGTCGCTGCTGCGCCTGCCAAGAAAGACGACAAGCCGATGGCCAAAACCGACGCTGCTAAACCAGTCGCTGCTGCTGCTGCCGCTCCTGCCAAGGATGCAAAAGCTGCTGATGCCAAGCCAGTCGCTGCTGCTGCAACCGCTGCTGCTGCGCCAGCCGCTGCCAAAGCTGATCCAAAAGCTGATGCCAAAATGAAAGCAGATGCTGAGAAGAAAGCCAAGGCGGATGCCAAGGCCAAAGCCGCTGATGAGAAAAAAGCCAAAACTGAAGCAGAGAAAAAATCCAAGATGGAAGCAAAAGCAAAGGCCGACGCTGACAAAAAAGCAAAAACTGAGCCAAAGAAAGACGCAAAAGCCACAGCAGCAGTTGCGCCCGCATCTGCTCCTAAGAAGTAAGCGCTTTAACAGCCTGCTTATGCAAGCAAAAAGCCCGCATCGAGCGGGCTTTTTTTATGGGTCCAACGCGTCCTGAAATCGATGGATAGTTTTTAACTGTTGATCCAGCTCGAATCAGTCACTTAAAAACGCAAGCCAAATGCAAAAAGAGGTCACAAGGCGCCAGGGTTCAAGAGCTGCAAATCACAAAGCAGAATCCACAAGAAGTTTCGTATATTCCTCTTGCGGCGCATTGAGCACAGCATCCACACTGCCCTGCTCCACCACCGCGCCGTCCTTCATCACCATCACCTCATGCGCCATCGCGCGGATCACATCCACATCGTGCGTGATCAGCAAATAGCTCAAACCGCGTTCGCGCTGCAGTCGCTGCAAGAGCTGCAACACCTGCTGCTGAATGCTCACATCCAGAGCACTGGTGGGCTCATCGAGCACCAGAATTTGCGGATTCACGATCAAGGCGCGTGCAATCGCGATGCGCTGGCGCTGGCCGCCAGAGAATTCGTGGGGATAGCGTTGCAGGAGATTCGGAAACTGCCCCACTGCGTCACCCTGATCCAACCCCACCTCTGCTAACGCCGCCAAGACCTTGGTTTGCCGCTGCGCGATGGATACAGCAGGTTCATGAATCTGCAAACCTTCGCCCACTATTTCCTCGACCGTCATGCGCGGCGAAAGTGACGAAAATGGGTCTTGAAACACCGCTTGAAGCAATTTGCGCAACGGAATATCAAAAGAAAAAGATGCTATTGATTTCATAGCAATCTGAGCACGTTCTATAACAGGTAGAGCTCGATTTCGCTCATAAAATACCTCTCCCTGCACGCTCTTGGCTGGCAACAAGCCCAGCAGCGCCAAAGCCAACGTGGATTTGCCCGAACCCGATTCACCGATGATGCCCAGCGTCTGCCCTGCAGCCAAAGTCAAGCTCGCTGCGTGCACGGCAACAAACTCACCTTGCTTGAACCAGCCCTTCATCCCGCCTAGCGGCACAGGGTAAGTCACGCGAAGATTTGAAGCCGCCAACATCCGCGGCGCGTCTCGCTCAGCGGGCAACACATCGCGCACAGGCTTGCTCGCCAGCAAGCGCTTCGTGTAAGCGTGCTGCGGCGCTGCGAATACTTCTTTGACAGCGCCCTGTTCCACCAGATGGCCGTTTTCCATCACGGCAATGCGATCTGCGAATTGGCGCACCAAGTTCAAATCATGCGTGATCAGCAGCACGGCCATGCCATGTTTTTGTTGCAAATCGCCAATGAGATCGAGGATTTGCAGCCGCAGCGTCACATCCAGCGCGGTCGTAGGCTCATCGGCCAGCAAGAGCTTCGGCCCGCAAGCCAGCGCCATCGCAATCATCGCGCGCTGACGCTGCCCGCCTGAGAGCTGATGCGCATAACTCTGCGCACGGCGCTCTGGCTCAGGAATCCCCACTTCCATCAATAATTCAATCGCGCGAGCCCATGCCTCTTTCTTTGACAGGCTCTTTTTCAACTCCAACACTTCCGCAATCTGCTGCCCAATCACCATCAGCGGATTGAGCGCTGTCATCGGCTCTTGGAAGATCATGGCGATATCATCGCCCCGCAGGCCGATCAGTTCTTGCTCTGAAAGTGATAGCGTGTCACGCCCATTGAATAACACCTGACCCGTGATTTTGGCATTCAAAGCCAATTTCAAAATGCTCAAAGCCGTGACGGATTTTCCCGAGCCTGATTCGCCGACCAAGGCGAGTTTTTCACCCGCATGGATTGAAAAGCTCACGCCTTTAACGACTTCTTTGCCTGCAAAAGAAACGCTCAGGTCTTTCACTTCAAGCAAGGCAGATGCCCTTGGCCCTGAGCTTGTCGAAGGGTTTGGCAAGGCTTCGTTCATACATCAGCCTTGCGAGGATCGAGCGCGTCGCGCAGCGCATCGCCCATGAAAGTCAGTAGCAGCAGCGTTACCACCAGCACGGCGAAGGTGGACAAAGAAATCCACCAAGCATCAATATTCGCTTTGCCAATCGCCAGCAACTCGCCCAGCGAAGGTGTGCCAGGCGGCACACCAAGTCCGAGGAAATCCAACGAGGTGAGCGCAAGAATAGCGCCGCTCATCCGGAAAGGCAGAAAGGTGATCACCGGTGTGAGGCTGTTGGGCAACACATGCCGCGTGATGATCTGCCAATGGCTCGCGCCGAGCGCCTTGGCGGAGCGCACGTAATCCATCTGACGGTTGCGCAAAAATTCTGCGCGAACGTAATCACTCAAGCCCATCCAGCCAAACAAACTCAGCAACACCACCAGCAGCAACACGCTAGGCTCAAACACCGCAGCAAAAATAATCAACAAATACAGCTCTGGCATCGAGCCCCAGACTTCGATAAATCGCTGAAAAGTCAGATCAATTTTCCCAGCAAAATAGCCCTGTATCGCACCCGTGATCACACCGAGCACCACGCCAATCGCCGTAAGCGCCAATGCAAAGAGCACACTCACGCGAAAGCCATAGATGAGCCGCGCAATCATGTCGCGCCCTCGGTCATCCGTGCCAAACCAATTCTCGGCAGATGGCGGTGCGGGATTGGGCGCTTTAGAAAAATAATTCAGCGTGGAATGGTGAAACTCATTCAGCGGGAAGACTGCAAAATTGCCCGGCTTGGCCAACTGCTCACGAACGAAAGGATCCAGATAATCCGCCTGTGTTTCAAAATCACCGCCCAAGCGCGTCTCAGGCAAATTGCTCACAATCGGGAAAAGTAATTGTCCGTTGTAGCGCGCCACCAAAGGCTTGTCATTGCTCAGCAGTTCCGCAAACAAGCTCAGCACCACGAGCACACAAAAAATAATCAAACTCCTGTAGCCCAAACGATTGCGCTTGAAACGCAGCCATGCTCTGCGAGAAGGTGAAGCGGATACCGTGCTCATTCGAACTTCACCCGTGGATCAACCCACACATACGACAAATCTGAAATTAATTTCGTCACCAAACCTATCAAGGTGAAGAAATACAGCGTGCCCAGCACAACCGGATAATCCCGCCGAATCACCGCCTCATAGCCCAACAGCCCCAAGCCATCGAGAGAGAACAGCGTCTCAATCAGCAGCGAGCCTGCAAAGAAAGCGCCCACAAAAGCTGCCGGGAATCCAGTGATGATCGGCAGCAGCGCATTGCGAAACACATGTTTGTAAAGCACACGACGCTCATCCAAGCCCTTCGCACGCGCCGTGATCACATATTGCTTACGAATCTCTTCCAAAAATGCATTCTTAGTCAGCATCGTGATCGTGGCAAAACTGCCCAAGACCATCGCCGTCACAGGCATCGCGATATGCCACAAATAATCTACGATCTTTGCGCCCCAGCTCAAAGTCTCCCAATTGCTAGAGGTCAATCCCCGCAGCGGAAACCATTGCAACTGCCCACCAAAGATCACCAGCAAAAACACGCCGAGTACAAATCCTGGAATCGCATAACCAATCAACACAATCAGCGTCGTCCACAAATCAAACTTCGACCCCGCCCGCACCGCTTTCTTGATGCCCAATGGCACAGAAATCAAATACGTCAGGAAAAATGTCCACAGCCCAAGCGAGATGGAAACAGGCAATTTTTCTTTGATCAAGTCCCACACTGGCTTGTTTTGAAAAAAGCTCTTGCCCAAATCAAAACTGAGGTATTGCTTGATCATGATCCAAAAACGCTCTACCGGCGGTTTGTCAAACCCATAGAGTTCCTTGATCTCCGCCAAGCGCTTCGCATCGACACCCTTGTCGCCCCGATATTCAAAGCCAAACGCCACACCCTCCGCGCCACCCGCCTTCGCCGCCCTGCTCTCCGCCATGTATTGCTCCACCGGCCCGCCGGGGACAAACTGAATCACCACAAACGTGAGCAGCAACACGCCAAACAGCGTCGGAATCATCAGCAGCAAGCGCTTGAGAATGTAGGCCAGCATCACTTGCTCTCTTTCTCTGCAGGCTTCGCCCACCAAGAGCCAATCAACCAAGTGTCAGCCTTCGCATAAGGCGGCATCGGCTCTTTGTACGCCAGCTTTTGAGCTGCATATGCCACGTTATGCTGTGTAGAACTCCATTGGGGAATGAAGATATGGCTGTGCGCAATCACGCGCTCAAAAGCACGGCAAGCGGGAATGAGTTGCTCTTTGGTTTGCGCGCCCACCATTTTGAGCAGCAAAGTATCGACCGCAGGGCTTTTGATGCCTGCATAGTTACCTGAATCGGGCGTGTCTGCGGCTTTGCTGCCGAAGACTTCTGTGTATTCTTGGCCAGGCGTGTGCGTGCCAGGAAAGGCCATGATCACCATCTCGTAATCAAACTTTTGTACCCGCGTTTGATACAACGCGAAATCCACAATACGCATACGCATTTCAATGCCAATTTTGGCCAGATTGCGCACCATCGCGCTGTGCGTGCGCGAGCCTGCTTCGGAACTGTCGAGCAACTCAATCACCAAAGCTTCGCCTTTGGCATTGCGCATTTTTCCGTTTTGCACCGTCCAGCCCGCCTCTTTGAGCAAGGCAATTGCTCGGCGCAGGTTCTCGCGCAGACGGTCTTGCCCGTCGGTATTCGGCGGCGATGTCATGGCACCGAAAGCAGCCTCAGGAATTTTTCCGCGCAAAGGCTGTAGCAAAGCCTGCTCTTGCGCAGAAGGCATGCCCGTCGCTTGACACTCTGTATTGCCAAACAAGCCGTTCACGCGGGTGTAGATGCCGTAAAACATCTGCCTGCTCATCCAGTTGAAATCCATCGCCATACCAATGGCTTCGCGCAAGCGCACATCCTGGAATTTTTCTTTGCGTGTGTTGAATATGTAGCTTTGAAAACCCGTGGGCAAGCGATGCTTGAACTCGCCTTTTTTCAAACGGCCATCGTCAAAGCTTTTCCCCGTCACGCGCCGCGCCCAATCGCCTGCAGAATAAAACTGCATGAAATCAAATTCACCCGCTTTCAAACCCTCTAGCCTCGCCGTGTTGTCTTTGTAAATCTTGATCGTGATGCGCTCAAAGTTGTATTGTCCGCGATTGACGTTCAGATCTTTCCCCCAGTAGTTGGCATCGCGCACATAAGTGATGTCTTTGCCAAAATTCACGGGGCCTATCTTGTAAGGCCCGCTGCCAATCGGCGGCTCCGTCACGATCTGGTCAAAGGGCTTGCGTTTTCCATCTGCTCCTAAGCCCCAATCGCGGCTGAAGATCGGTATGCCGCCCACAGTCAGCGGTAATTCGTGGTTTTTCTTTTTGAAATTAAAGCGCACTGTGCGCTCGTCTAGCGCATCCACGCCGCTCACATCTTCCAGCAGTGTGCGATAAGCAGGCCGCACGAATTTGCTGATCAACACTTCAAAGCTGTGCTTCACATCTGCCGCCTCCACCGGCTTGCCGTTGTGAAACTTTGCGTTGGCCCGCAGCTTAAACACCGCACTCATGCCATCAACCGCCACACTCACATCTTCCGCCAGCAGCCCATAGCCCGTGCCCACCTCATCCATAGAGCTGGTCAGCAAGCTTTCAAAAAGCAGCGTATCCAAATAAGCCGGAGCTGAGCCGCGAATCGTAAACGGGTTGTATTTATCAAAGGTGCTCACCCGCAAATTGCTCACCGCCACCAGCTCCCCGCCCTTGGGCGCATTCGGGTTCACATAGTCAAAATACGCAAAACCTGCGGGGTATTTGATGCCACCCCACAGGGAATAGGCGTGACCTGCCCAAGCAGGCAGCGAGAAAACAGCGAAAAGACAGGCTAGGCCAAAACGAATCATGCTTTTATTGTGCCGCAAGATGGGCTTCTGGAGGGGCATACAAGGGCATTCGCAGTGGTGTTCAGTGTTCTAGTTTTGCCAACGCGCGAATCGCATCGCGCAATTTGGGTAAACGAGACTGGCTACCAGCATCGCCCGGCAGATGGCCAGCCAGTGATGTATTGAAGTCATCATCCCCAAGCAGCCTGCTGAATTCAGCGGCCAGATATGTTTTCAACTCAGCAGGCGCAGCCGCGCACTCAGCTAAAAGCTCTGGCCGACGATCCACCACCGTGATGATGTCTTCCAGATCATGGCCGCCCAGATAATCTGGCTGACCGCTAGCATCATGCCCGCGGTCCTTGAAGGCCTCAAGCTTCGTCGCAATGAACACGGGCGCATGAATCAAGCGAATGACTAAACCAGAATTCAGCGTCACGGCACCAGCCGTTTTTACCGCCAGCGGATACCACCGATTCGCAAAACCAAGAATATCTGGCACGGTGGGCATCACATCCAGCGTCACTGCACCAAAAACCCACCTGCAAATCGGCGCTCCCGTCCGCATGTCGTTGCTAAAGCCTCTCGCGCGCACCTTACTCTCTAACGCGTGGTAATCCCTGGCTGTGAGCGCATGAGCAATGATGTCCACATCTTCTGTGATGCGAATGTTGTCGGGGCGAACTTGCGTGATCAGCAACCCGGTGGCACAGCCACCCACAAAGACAACATCCTCACAGACCGGGCCCAAAGCCTTCGCTACCAACTCCAGTAGAGCTCGATTCGGATCGTTTGTGGCGTTCATTGCAGCCGCTCCTCTAGCAGGCTGCGCACGATGTCGCGCTCTCTTGCTTGGCCTATTCTCAAAGCATCAAACAGCGCCAGCAACTCGTAAAAAGGTGGATCGGCCTGAGCCGCCAAGGGCAATTTTGGATACAGCGGTAGCAGGGCTGTGCCACGGGTGTTCCCCTCAGCATTCGGCCAAACAGGGGGCAGTTCGTCAGCAAACAATACTTTGGATCTCAGAGGCTCCATGCCATGCGCTGTTGGGAAGCCCACCGTTACTTCGCCCCGCACTGCTGGAAAAAAGTAAACCGCACCTTGTAGCACCAGCGCTCGAAATGCGGGCATCACCAAGCTGGGAATCCCATCCACGTCTGTGAGTAAGCGCGATGCAGACAAGCGCGCAATGCAGGCATGCGCCTCAAAGGGCGACATATGCAGCGCATGCGCCAAGGCCGCATAAGGCAACCGCTGCCCCTGCAAACACACCAATTTGAATGCCACAGCCAAATCCTGCGGCTTCAACGTCCATTGTGAATGCCCCAGCCTTGTTTTGATTCCTGAATTGCTCATTCCAGCTCCATACGCAATATGCATATTGAATATGCCATGAATTCATTCAATTTTCAAGACATTATTAAAATAATATGCAATTTGCATACTGCATACGCCCCATTCGCTATTCGCGAACAGCGAATGCAAAGCATGGCCAAACACTCAAAATTTAAGCCAAATTGGCCTCCACCCGTTATAAATACTGCGCAGAGTGCTATCAAAAATGAAGCGATGGCTCACGACTTCAAGCCGCCCCGCAACTACTGCGCAGCCTCCGCCTCCTGAATCTCCTTCAGCGTGCGCCCATCAGCCGCCTTCCATTCGACACGCCCATTGGCGCTGCGGCCGAGCACGGCGGCGGCCGCTGTGCTGGGGGAGCTGAAGCTGTAATCCTGCGTGAATTGGTAAAGCCCGCCCTGCATGGCCAGCACGCCATTGCTGATCAGCTCTTGGCGCAGATCAAACATCCCGCGAACATGCTGCGCCATGCTGGGCACAGTGTCGGCCACCGCCTGCGAACCCGACCGCACCACAAAGCCCTGGCTCGCCTCGTAGCCCGTGGCCTGCACGCCCTTGCCTTTGCAACTGAGCACCGGGCCTGCCTTGGCGGCGGGGGCTTTGGGCGCTTGCTCAAACGCATGCACACCGAGCACCGGCAGCATGCCCAGCATGTGGCCCAAAAAAACCTCCATGTCGGCCCGGTCCGCCTCGCTCAAGCTGAGCTCGGCGGGTTGGTTGGCGTTGTCTAGCGGCATGCGCTTGGCGGCGCGAGCCAAGCCGATCAGGCGCGGGTCCAAAAACTGCACATGCGCCTTGTTGAGCTGGTCAGCCGTGGTGGTGGTGAAGCCGATGGCGCGGGTCCAGAAATCTTTTTGCGCATAGTGGCTCTCCAGCCGAGGGCGGATCGGGTCCACCCTCATTTCATCACTTGCAAACCCGCTCCATTTACCAAGTTATTAGGCAGTCACTCAAAGTTTTTGCTTAAATTATCTTTTTTTGACTTTTTAATGCTCGACAGAACGAAAAATCCCATATATAGTTCTTTAACGTATTTAAAAGGACTTTTAAGCATGAAAACGCAAATTTCAATCCCAATCGATACCGAGCTGTTCCTTGGTTTGGTGGACTTTCTTCGAAGCAATGGAGATGCGCGCGATCCTGTCGCTGCCATTTCAAATGCTATCGACTACTGGATGGACAACGCCAGCTGGAAACCTGAATTGCTAACAAAAAGCGCTTCAAGGGGCTATCAATGGAAAAATCTCTTTTTACCAGATCGCACAGAAGTCCGCATGCAGTACAAAGGGGTGTATTCATATGCCAAGGTAGAGGAGGATGAACTTGTTTACAACGGACATCCAATCTCGCCTGGCAATTTGGCAAATACCATTACGAGCAGTAGTCGAAATGCCTGGAGGGATCTCTGGATCAAGCGGCCCAGCGATACCGACTGGTGCTTGGCAGACGATCTTCGTTCAAAAGAGTAGGCAGCGATGGACACTACGCACGCCGCAGTCCGAGCCCAACAGCGCGCCATTCCTCCGTTGGTTGACCGCTTGCTAGACGAGTTCGGAGAGCAGGTATATGACGGCCACGGGTGCATTCGCCTGTATTTCAGTCACCGCAGCGTGAAAGAGATGGAGCGGACGCTGGGTCGCCAGCCCGTTGGTCTTTTCAAGCGCTACTTGCATGCATACAAAGTTGAGAGCTGCTACGACGGCTCAACGATTACCAAGGGCTGGCGCACTCGCCGAATTCCAAAAAGGTGATTCGCAGGTCTCGCCTAGCTGAGCGGAGGCGGGATCCACCGGCTCAGCAATCAGCCGCATGCGACAATTCCGGCCACATTGCAACTGACACGAACAAAGAGGCACACCATGGGTTTTCTTACTGGCAAAAAATTACTGATCACCGGCGTTTTATCCAACCGCTCGATTGCCTATGGCATCGCCAAGGCCTGCCACCGCGAAGGCGCTGAGCTGGCTTTCTCTTATGTGGGTGAGCGCTTTAAGGATCGCATCACGGAGTTTGCAGCGGACTTTGGCTCGAAGCTGATTTTTGACTGCGATGTGGGCTCAGATGAGCAGATCGCCAAGATGTTTGCGGATCTTTCCCAAACTTGGCCAAGCTTTGACGGTTTCGTACATGCGATTGGCTTTGCGCCGCGCGAGGCGATTGCGGGCGATTTTCTCGATGGCCTCTCGCGCGAGGGCTTCAAAATTGCGCATGACATTTCCGCCTACAGCTTCCCCGCCATGGCCAAGGCCTGCCTGCCGATGCTGAACGACAAATCTGCGGTGCTGACGCTCACCTATCTGGGCGCTGAGCGCGTGGTGCCCAACTACAACACCATGGGCTTGGCCAAGGCTTCGCTGGAGGCAAGCGTGCGCTATTTGGCCGAATCTCTGGGCGCGAAGAATCGCGGCCTGCGAGCCAATGGCATCAGCGCAGGCCCAATCAAAACACTGGCCGCCAGCGGCATCAAAGGTTTTGGAAAGATTTTGAGCGTCGTTGCAGAAAACTCACCGATTCGCCGCAACGTGACGGTGGACGATGTGGGCAACGTGGCCGCTTTCCTGCTGAGCGATTTGGCTGCAGGCGTGAGCGCTGAGATCACCTATGTGGATGGCGGCTTTAGCAATGTGGTGGGCGGGATCGCAGAGCCTGCTGGGGCCTGATTTTTTAAGCTTTTTAAGGCTCTTCCCGTTATAAAACATGCATAGTATGCTATTTATTTTATAGCATTCATTGACGTGAAACCCAAGAGATGAACCGCGCGGTCAGATCGTTCGTGCAAACACGATCGCGCGCACTTCGCGAGCGCCTGCTTGCCTCAGCGCCTGAGCAGCAGAGCCTAAAGTAGAGCTGGTGGTCGTCACGTCATCGACCAAGGTGACTGTGCTGCCTTTGAGCAGATGCGCATGCAAAGGAGCGGCGATGAAAGCGGTGCGCAGATTGTGGGCGCGAGCGTCTCGGGGCAAATTCGCTTGAACGGCTGTGTTTTTAATGCGCAACAACAGATCAGGCCGCAAGCGCGGATGCTTTGGGAACAAATGCTGCGCAATGGCCAGCGCCTGATTGAAGCCGCGTTCGCGCTGCCGATCTGCATGCAAGGCCACAGGAATGATCCAATCACTGCGGCTGGCCTCTTGCAAGCCTTGCGCCAAAGCGGCGTCTTGCAGCGCAGCGTATTGCATCACTTGCCAGATGCTTCGCGCCAACGCGGGCTGGGCGCGCAAATCTCCGCCATCCGAATATTTGAAGCGCTGGAGCAAGCTATCCCAAGGGTAAGCGTAATCCACCGCGGCATGGCAAGCATCGAGCGGGCTGCCCAACGTCAGGCACGCACCGCAGCGCATCGGAGGCGCTTTTCCTTCAGGTTGCGCTGAATGCAGAGGCAAAGCGCAAGTGGTGCAGCGCAAGTGCGGCTTGACGAAGGCGGCCAAACAATCGCCACACACCGCCTGCTTTCCCCAAACATGGCAGACGCGGCAACTGCTGGGCAGCACATCGGGCAAGCGGCGCATCAGCGAGGTGAACATGACTATGAATATACTCGCGTGCAATATGCCTGATGAAGACAACGCCCCTCCCCCGCTTGATGCGCTCGCTGCGCGCCGATGGCAGCAGCTAGCTTTGCGCCAAGCCTTGAGCGGCTCTGCGCCTTGGCTGCACGAAGAAGTGGGCAGCCGTATGTCGCAGCGCTTGGATTGGATCAAGCGAGAGCCAGAGAACTGGGTCAACTGGCGCGCCCTGCCCTCTGGTGCGGCTGCGCATGCCGCCATACAGCAGAAATACCCGAAATCTAAGCCTTTTATGGCACCCGCCGTTATAGAATCTGCGCAGATTGCTCACAAATTGATAGCAAATCAGGGCATGCTTAAAGGCTGGTTGGGCAAGTTTTCAGGCCAGGCCGCAGCCATGTCGCAGCCCACGGAAGATGGCACAGCGCAAATGGTTTGGTCGAACATGAGCCTGCACACCGAGCCTGACCCCGCAGCGACCGTCAAGGAATGGCACCGCATGCTGGGTGTTGATGGGTATTTGATGTTTTCCTGTCTCGGACCCGACACTGCGCGCGAGCTGCGCCACATCTATGCCGATGAAGGTTGGCAAAGCGCCGCGCATCCGCTGACAGATATGCATGATTGGGGTGATTTGCTCGTGAGTACGGGCTTTGCCGAGCCTGTGATGGACATGGAGCGCGTCGTCTTGAGCTTTGCCACACCTGAGCGCGCCTTACAAGAACTGCGCGGCTTGGGGCGAAATTTGCACCCTGCTCGCTTCCAAGGCTTGAGAGGAAAAGCATGGCGGCAAGCACTGCTCGCGCGCATGCAAAAAAGCCTGAGCAATGCGCAAGGGCAAATCGAGTTGACCTTCGAAGTTATCTACGGCCATGCGTTCAAACCTGTGCCTCGGCTGAGGGTGAGCGCTGAATCAGCCATTTCCATGCGCGATATGCGGGCTATGCTGGCGCAGTCCAAAGCCGCTTCGAAAGGAATTCAGCGCTGAATTAATGGGGTTTCAGTCGCCTGCAACCCAGAGACAGGGGCAACCCGCGCTACAATAAGTGGTTGTCGGAAAAAGCGTCATTTTTTTCTGACATTGGGTATGTTCCCACGCTTGGAAATCACCAGCGGCCAGACATGTCACAACTCGCGTTTGAAGATTATCGGTTTCGTTTCGCTACCGTATCCGATCAGCAAGTCCAATGGAGATTGCTGAAAAACTGTTCTGTGTCTCCTGCGCAGCTGGCTTTCTTGTTTGCCTCTTTGTGCGTTGTCTCCCTCGGGATCGCAACCATGTTTTGGTTTCAAGGCGCCAAAATGATCATGCCATTTGCTTGGCTTGAGCTGATGGCAGTGGGGACTGCTTTCTTGGTTTATGCGCGCCATGCCACCGATGGCGAGCGTCTGGTGCTGCAAGGCGACCAGCTGCTTGTGGAGCAAAGCCTCGCGGGAAAAATCTCGCGTGCTGAGTTCGATCGGGACAGGGTGCGTGTAGAGCCGCATATTCATGATCGGTCGCTCATTGAGTTGTCCGGTCAAGGCAGAAGGGTTCAGATTGGGCGGCACGTGCGGCCTGAGCTTCGAAGCCAACTGGCCCGGGAATTACGCATGGCTTTGCGTGCTGGCTAAAGAAGTTCAGCAGGGTGCAAAGTTATGCAAGCAGGTTTGTTTTTGGATTTGAAGATTTGAGAGTAGCAATAATGATCAAAAAAATCTCTAGCAAGTTACAGGCTTTGATGCTGTCCGCTGGTGTGTTTGTCTCGCAAGCGGCGTGGGCCGTGAACGATTTGCCCGGCGGCCCGGCTGTACGCCAGCTCAATTTGCATCCGCCTGTGACGAAAATTGCCGAAGAGCAGCATTGGCTGCATTGGTACATCATGATCATCTGTATCGTGATTTTCCTGATGGTCTTCGGCGTGATGTTCTATTCGGTGTGGAAGCACCGTAAGAGCGTTGGCCACAAATCGCAAGAGTTGGCTGAACCGCTATGGGTTGAAATCGGCTGGACGGTCGTGCCTTTCATCATTGTGATCTTCATGGCTTTGCCAGCCACCAAAGTACTGGTCGCGCAAAAAGACACCACAAACGCAGATCTGACCATCAAGGCCACGGGTTATCAATGGCGTTGGGGTTACGACTACATCAATGGCGAAGGCCAAGGCTTGGGCTTTATTTCCTCTCTGGATGTTGCACACCGCAACATGTCGGATTCCGGTTTGCCCAAAGGTACGCAAGTGCCTGACAACTATTTGCTCAAAGTGGACAATCCGCTGGTTGTCCCAGTGGGCAAGAAAGTTCGCATCATCACCACCGCCAATGACGTGATCCATGCTTGGATGGTGCCTGCATTTGGCGTGAAGCAAGATGCGATTCCTGGTTTCGTTCGCGATACTTGGTTTCGTGCTGAAAAAACAGGCGATTTCTATGGTCAGTGCGCTGAGCTTTGCGGCAAGGAGCATGCTTACATGCCCATTCACGTCAAAGTAGTCACGCCTGCTGAATACACGGCTTGGGTCGATACCGAGAAGAAAAAAGCAGCGGCCAAAGCCGATGATCCGACGAAAGTGTGGACATTGACAGACATGGTCGCTCGCGGAGAGAAAGTTTATGCATCCAACTGCATTGCTTGCCACACCGCCACAGGCAAGGGCGCAGGCCCAATCAAAGCGATTGACGGTGCAGCAGTTGTGCTTGATGCTGACAAAGCCAAACAAATTGCTATTTTGCTCAACGGCCAAAACAACGGCGCTATGCCGGCTTGGAAACAGTTGAGCGATACAGAAATTGCCGCGGTGATTACGTTCACCAAGAACAACTGGTCTAACAAGACCGGTCAAATTGTGCAGCCCGCGGACATCACCGCTGCACGCAAGTAATCATCACATCACTCAAACACAAAGGTTAAAACATGAGCGCAGTTCTTGATAACCACGGCCATGATCACCACGACGATCATCACCACGCCCCCACGGGCTGGAAGCGCTGGGTCTATGCCACCAATCACAAAGACATCGGTACCTTGTATCTCTTGTTTTCATTTGCCATGCTGATGGTGGGCGGCGTTTTGGCTTTGGCGATTCGCGCTGAGTTGTTCCAGCCCGGCTTGCAATTCGTCAATCCTGAGCTGTTCAACCAGTTCACCACCATGCACGGCATCATCATGGTGTTTGGCGCAATCATGCCCGCCTTCGTGGGCTTCGCAAACTGGATGATCCCACTGCAAATCGGCGCAGGCGACATGGCTTTCGCCCGAATGAACAACTTTTCATTCTGGTTGATGATTCCGGCTGCCCTGACACTGACCGGCAGTTTCTTCATGCCAGGTGGCGCTCCTGCTGCTGGTTGGACGCTCTACGCACCGCTTACCTTGCAAATGGGTCCAAGCATGGACGCAGCGATTTTTGCGATGCATATATTGGGCGCAAGCTCGATCATGGGCTCAATCAACATCATCGTGACCATCCTCAACATGCGCGCCCCAGGCATGACGCTGATGAAGATGCCCATGTTTTGCTGGACATGGTTGATCACGGCTTACCTTCTGATCGCCGTGATGCCCGTGCTCGCAGGCGCGATCACCATGACGCTCACAGATCGCCACTTTGGCACCAGCTTCTTCAACCCTGCTGGTGGTGGCGACCCGGTTTTGTATCAGCACATCTTCTGGTTCTTCGGCCACCCCGAGGTGTACATCATGATCTTGCCGGCTTTCGGTATCGTGAGCCAGATCATTCCCGCATTCGCTCGTAAGAAGCTTTTTGGCTACGCTTCGATGGTGTATGCCACGTCATCGATCGCGATTCTGTCGTTCATCGTGTGGGCGCACCACATGTTCACGACGGGTATGCCCGTCACAGGCCAGCTCTTCTTCATGTATGCCACCATGTTGATCGCTGTTCCTACTGGTGTGAAGATCTTTAACTGGGTCGCCACCATGTGGAAGGGCTCGATGACGTTTGAAACACCGATGCTGTTTGCCGTCGGCTTCATCTTCGTGTTCACCTTCGGAGGCTTCACGGGTCTGATCTTGTCGATGGCGCCTGTTGATACGCAAATGCAAGACACGTATTACGTGGTGGCTCATTTCCATTACGTGCTGGTGGCTGGTTCGCTCTACGCTTTATTTGCTGGCTTCTACTACTGGAGCCCGAAGTGGACGGGAGTCATGTACAACGAAACTCGCGGCAAGATCCATTTCTGGTGGACCTTGATCGCCTTTAACGCGACCTTCTTCCCGATGCACTTCTTGGGTCTGGCAGGTATGCCTCGCCGCTATGCTGATTACCCGATGCAGTTTGCTGATTTCAATGCTTTTGTTTCAGTAGGTGCGTTTGCTTTTGGCTTTGCTCAGGTGTATTTCTTCCTCTTTATCGTCTTGCCCGTGATGCGCGGCAAAGGTGCTGTGGCGAGCCAGAATCCTTGGCAAGATCCAGATGGCAAAGGCGCTGAAGGCTTGGAGTGGGAAGTGCCGTCACCCGCACCGTTCCACACCTACGAAACACCTCCTAAGCTCAATGCAGCGGCCACCAAAGTCGTGTCGATGTAAAGAGAGCTGATGATCATGAGCACGCCAGAAGAGCTGAAGAAGAAAAACATGCGCACGGGGCTGATCTTGGTTTCCGTGGTGCTGATGTTTCTCGTCGGCTTCATGACGCGCATGATCTTCTTTGGTCGTTAAGGAAATTTCATCATGAGCACCAAAGTCGAAAACTTGAAGATGACTGGCAAGCTTGCCGTCGTGGTTTTGGGCATGTTCGCATTTGGCTATGCCTTGGTGCCGATTTACAAAGCCATTTGCGAAGCCACCGGTATCAATATTTTGGCTCTCGGCGAAAAAGATATTCCGGGCGCGAAAAAGAAGCTGCCTGCTAATACGCAGGTTGACACCAGCCGCACGATCACCGTTGAATTCGATGCGAATGTGCGTGGTCCTTGGGATTTCAAACCCGAGAAAAGCAGCTTGCAGGTGCATCCCGGTCAGCTGATGACGGTGATGTACGAGTTCCAAAATATTCAAAACCGCAAGATGGCTGCACAGGCCATTCCCAGCTACGCGCCCAAGCAAGCCTCGCCACACTTCAACAAGCTCGAGTGCTTTTGCTTTCAGCAGTATGTTTTAGAGCCAGGCGAGAAAAAATCTTGGCCTGTGGCTTTTGTGATTGATCCCAGGCTTCCCAAAGACGTGACGACCATCACGTTGAGCTACACCTTCTTTGAAGTGGGCGGCAAAACGCCTGCTGCACCTGCTGGTTTCAAGAGTGCAAATGCTGCGAAGGCGGCCCATGAGGCAAGTGATACCAGTGCGGCGACTGCGCCCGTGGTCGCTCCCGCTGTTGCACTGCCCAAGGCCGGCGCATGATCATGTCGAACGAGCAAACCCCAGTTTCACGCAAAGGATCTTTCCTTCGCACGATCCAAGCCGTGGTGTGGTCGTTTGTGGGTTTGCGCTCTCGGCAAGAATTTGAAAAAGATACTCAGCAGCTCAATCCAATTCACGTCATGATTGCGGGTTTTGCGGGTGTGGCGCTCTTTGTGGGCGCATTGGTTTTGATCGTCAATTGGGTGGTGAAAACCGCTTGAATGATAAATTCATACAACAGTTTTAAGATGTTTCGGTTTAGGAGTTAAGACAACATGAGTTCCACATCCACTGGCAGCACGCCCTACTACTTCATTCCAGAGCCATCGCGCCACCCCGTGATGGCATCTATTGGTCTGTTTTTCATGATCTTAGGTGGAGGTCAGTGGATCAATGGCCATGACTGGGGCATGTACTCACTCTTGTTCGGTTTTGTTTGGTTGAGCGTGGTGTTGTTCCAGTGGTTCAGTCAATCCATCGGTGAGAGCCAAGGCGGGTTGTATGGTCGTAAGATTGATTTATCTTTCCGCTGGAGCATGAGCTGGTTCATCTTCTCAGAAGTGATGTTTTTCGGTGCTTTCTTCTCTGCATTGTGGTGGGCACGTTCGCACTCGATCCCTGCACTCGGCAGCTTGGAAAACCAGCTGCTATGGCCTGGGTTTGTCTCTGCTTGGCCAAGCCAAGTGCCCGGCGCGACCACATCGCCTGCTGGCATCGTTGAGCCCTTCCAGACCATGGGCCCTTTCTGGTTGCCCACGATCAATACGGCGCTGCTACTGACTTCCGGCATCACGATGACCATTGCTCATCACGCTCTGATTGCAGGCAACCGCAGCAAGACGGTTCTGTTCATGTGGGCAACGGTGCTCCTCGGCGCGATCTTCCTGTGCGTGCAGGGCTATGAGTATTACCATGCCTATACAGATTTGAATCTGAAACTCAGCTCCGGTATCTTCGGCTCAACCTTCTTCATGCTCACGGGCTTTCACGGCTTCCACGTGTTTGTCGGTATGTTGATGCTGCTTTTCATCACCTTACGTCTGCAAAAAGGCCATTTCACAGCCAATAAGCATTTTGGCTTTGAAGGTGCGGCTTGGTATTGGCACTTCGTGGATGTGGTGTGGCTAGGCTTATACATCCTTGTTTACTGGATGTGAGGGCGGCTAGGCTAAAGCCCGCTCGCTACGCCGCGTTGCGCTCGATAAAAAAGCCGCATCTGCGGCTTTTTTCGTTTGAAGATTTTTTTATTTACCTAGCGGCAATCCAGAAGGTTTGATGTAGCCGAATTTCCAGGCCAGCAACACGCAGATGAACAACACCACCGACACCCCAATACGCACCGTGAGCGCGCGCGCCATGCGGCTGTTGCGTGCGGCGGTTTCGCTCTCTGTGCCTTCTTCTGTACCCGAGGAGCGCAGCATGAAAAAACCGGCAGCGGCCAGCGCTGCGAGGATGACGAGGAAGGTAAGTGCAACAAGTAAGCTCATGAGGGCGATTATCTCGTGAAAGTGCTGCCACCGTTTCGCGCTCAGCAATGGTTGATTCTTTTCATTGCGATTTGCTGCGTTGCCTTGACCGCTTCGCTTGGCGCTTGGCAACTACGCCGAGCAGCTTTCAAGGAGCAGACGGCAGAGCATATTTCTAAGCAAAATAGGCTTCTACCCGTTATAAATCCTGCGCTAAGTGCTCCTAATTTCATAGCAAATAAAGATGCGTATTTACAACGCAGTGCGCAGCTACAAGGACGCTGGTTGCATGAGCACACGGTATTTCTAGACAACCGGTCGATGTCCGTCAAAGGCAGTCAACGCGTGGGTTTTTATGTGGCGACGCCGTTGGCTTTGGAAGGCGGCAATCAGGTGATTTGGGTGCAGCGCGGTTGGGTGCAGCGAGATTTTCAAGATCGCAGCAAGCTACCCGAATTGCCTTCATCACAGGCCAGCGTGATGGTACAAGGCCGCTTGATCGCGCAGGTTTCGCGTGCGTTTGAGATGCAGGGTGCAGCGCAGTCTGCTCAGCCAAACGCAGCAGCGGATGTGGCCTCAGATCAGCCAAGGCCTTCGCGAATTTGGCAAAATCTACCTATCAGAGATTTTGGCACTCTTACTCTCTTGCCGATGGCCGTGTTGCAGACCGAGCCAGAGGTTGAAAATGATGGTTTGCTGCGCGATTGGCCAGCAGCCGATACGGGTGTAGCCAAGCATCATGGTTATGCTTTTCAATGGTTTGCGCTTTCTGCGCTTTTGGTGATTTTGTATGTCTGGTTCCAACTCCTCGCCCCCCGCCGCCGCTCCCCAGCCGTCTGAACAAGACGAGCCGCTCACCATGACGGTGCATTCGCTGCCCTCGGTAGGCAGCGCGGATGACAAACGCCAGTTCACGGGTCGCTGGAAAATGTTGGCTTTGATGCTGGTCTGCGCTGCGCCGGTGATCGCTTCGTATTTTGCTTACTATGTGGTTCGCCCAGAAGGCCGTAAAAATTATGGCGAGCTGATTTCGCCCGTGCGCGCGTTGCCTTCAGTCAAAGTGCAATTACTCGATGGCACGAGTGTGCCGTTGCCCGCGCTGCAAGGGCAGTGGTTGATCGTGAGCGTGGGCGGTGGTGCGTGTGATGAGGCTTGTGAAAAGAGAATTTATTGGCAGCGCCAGTTGCGCGAGCTGATGGGGCGCGATAAAGATCGCATTGAGCGTGTTTGGTTGGTGAGCGATGCTGCCCCTGTGAAAGCGCAACTGGTAGCGCAAGTGCATGCGCCGAAGAATGATGCGCAGGCTTTTCGAGTAGCACCTGAAACACTGGCCGCCTGGCTACCGCCCGAGCCTGGCTCGAACATGGAAGACCATTTGTATGTGGTCGATCCGTATGGCAATTTGATGCTGCGCTGGCCTGCAAACATGGATCCGAACAAAGCCAAACGCGATATTCATAATTTGCTGCGCGCATCGGGCAGTTGGGATCAGGCGGGGCGCGTGTCTTCAGTGGGCTCACCCAATAACGCATCCAGCAGCACAGGTTCGCCCAAGCCATGAATGCAGAAGTGGCACTCTACGATTTCGCGCCAGTCGCACGGCTGATGCTGCTGGGCATATTGATCGCGCTGGGCCCATTGGCTTGGGTCTGGATGCGCAAAAAAAATGCGAGCATGGCCAGCCGTTTGCGCACGCTCACACTGCTGACTGTGTTCCTCACGTTTGATCTCACGCTGTTTGGCGCGTTCACGCGGCTCACTGACTCCGGCCTCGGCTGCCCCGATTGGCCAGGCTGTTATGGTCAATCAACGCCGATTGGTGCTAAGGCGCAGATTAGCGCGGAGCAAGCCGCGATGCCTACAGGGCCAGTCACGCATCAAAAAGCTTGGATCGAGATGATTCACCGCTATCTAGCCAGCGGCGTCGGCGTGTTGATCTTGGTGCTGGCAATCAGCTCATGGATGGAACGCAAACGCATTGCGGTGAACCCGTGGTGGCCTATTTTCAGTCTGGTGTGGGTTTGCATCCAAGGTGCGTTTGGTGCACTTACGGTGACGATGAAGCTCTTTCCCGCGATTGTGACGATGCATTTGATGGGCGCGATGGTGTTGCTTGCACTCTTGCAGGCTCAGGCGGTGAAGTATGAGCAAGGCGCTCGCGCATTTGCCGCATCTGCGCAGGCGAGATGGTTTTTGCTCGCAGGCTTCGCCTTGCTTGTCTTGCAAATCGCCCTCGGCGGCTGGGTCAGTACCAATTACGCCGTGCTCGCTTGCACTGAATTCCCGATGTGCCAAGGTGCATGGATTCCACCGATGGATGTGAAACAAGGCTTTGAAATTTGGCGTGAGTTGGGACAAACCGGACAAGGCAACACCATCGCCCTGCCCGCGCTCACTGCGATACACGTGGTTCACCGCATGTTTGCCTTCGTCGTTTTCGGTGTGTTGGGCTATGCCGCTTGGCTGATTTACCAGCAAGGCCAGAAGCAGTCCGCCGCGTGGATCGCTGGCTTGCTGCTTTGGCAGCTCATCACTGGTTTGAGCAATGTGGTGCTCGGCTGGCCTTTGCTGGCAGCTGTATCGCATACGGGCGGCGCAGCGGGCTTGGTGCTGGTTTGCATGGGTGCGCTCATGCGCCTGCGTGTGAGCGAAACCGTAAAAAAGTCATCGCCTACTAATTCACACTTAAAGCTGGTTAAATCGGAGGTTCAACCATGAACGCATCCGCCACTGTATCTTCCAGCAAACCCAAGCAGTTTTATGCGCTGATGAAGCCACGCGTGATCCAGCTCATTGTCTTCTGCGCCTTGATTGGCATGGTGCTCGCAGTACCCGGCGTGCCCAATTTGCAAGAGCTCAAGCTGATGCTGATTGCGTGCTTCGGCATCTGGCTCGTCTCAGGCGCTGCGGCGGCCTTCAATTGCCTCGTCGAAAAAGGTATCGATGCAAAAATGCGCCGCACCGCTTGGCGGCCTACCGCACAAGGTGAGTTGCAAGACTGGCAAACCGGGCTGTTTTCTGCCTTGCTTTGCATCGCAGGTTGCTGGGTGCTGTATGTGTATGTGAACCCGCTCAGCATGTGGCTCACACTCGCCACATTCGTGGGCTATGCCGTGATTTACACCGTGATTTTGAAACCGCTCACGCCGCAAAACATCGTGATCGGCGGCGCATCTGGCGCGATGCCGCCCGTGCTAGGCTGGGCAGCGATGACGGGCGATGTGGCACCCGAAGCGCTGATACTTTTCCTCATCATTTTCTTGTGGACACCACCGCATTTCTGGGCGCTCGCGCTCTACCGCGTGGAGGACTATCGCAAAAGCGGCCTACCGATGCTGCCCGTCACGCATGGCAACGAATACACCCGCCTGCAAATTTTGCTCTACACCTTCGTGCTGTTTGCCGCCTGCCTGATGCCCTTCGCTTATGGCATGAGCAGTTGGATTTATTTGGCGACTGCAGTCGTTCTGTCCATCGGGTTTTGTTGGTATGGCTTCAAGCTGTTTCAAAAATACAGCGATGAGCTCGCTCGCAAGACCTTTCGCTTCTCTCTGATTCATTTGAGCGTGTTGTTTGGGGCATTGCTTGTCGATCATTATATTTTGTGAATACTATGAATTTAATAGCACTCCGCGCACGTTTTATAACGGGTACAGCCCTGTTTTGTATTTTTTTTAGCCTTCTAGCAGGCTGCGCCGAGAAAAAGCCAGAGTTTCGCAGCGTAGACATCACAGGCGCACAGCATGCGCAAGATTTCGCGCTACCCGATGTCAATGGTCAAACCAAAACACTGGCTGATTTCAAAGGCAAAGCTGTGGTGCTGTTCTTCGGCTTCGCTCAATGCCCAGACGTTTGCCCCACCACGATGGCTGAAATCGCCGCCGTGAAAAAATCTCTTGGCAAAGAGGGTGAGAAAGTGACTGCTGTTTTCGTGACGGTCGACCCTGAACGCGACACGCCGCAAGTGCTCAAAGCCTACATGGAAAGCTTCGACCCCAGCTTCACCGCCCTACGCGGCACACCTGAGCAAACCGCCGCACTGGCCAAATACTTCAAGATTTACTACAAAAAAGTTGAAGGCAAAACTCCAACTAGCTACACCATCGACCACACCGCCGCGAGCTTCGTGTATGACCCGCAAGGCAAGATTCGCCTGTACACGCGCTACGGCATGGGCGCAGCTGCATTGACTGAAGATTTGAAGATACTGCTGAAGTGATGTGAGTGAAGCGAGCTGTTGAAGCTCAGAGCCAAAACGCATCCAAGCTCAGGAGTTGCGATGGCTGTGTCGGATCGTCTGCATCGGTAACCATGATCAGGCGAGTGATGCCCTGATGCGTCCACAAGCTGATGCCTTCCACCTTGGGCGAATCCAGCAGAGGATGTAATGAAAGCAAGTCACCTTGTGCGTTGAGCAAAGTCAACGCACTTCCCACGCATGCACCATCTTGCACGCTGTCAGATGTGTCTTCGGCCACCGCGCTGATGAGCCAACGGCCATCAGGCAGAGCCAGCGCATCGGTGGGCGTCAGCGGGATGCTTTCGATCTGCCCTAAATCTAATCGCTTGATACGAAGCGTCTTCGGTGTCTGCTTGCCATCTTTCAGCCAAGCCATGACATCTGCCAGCTTGTAGCTGATGCAAGCGCTCTGCGAGCCACCCTTGTTTCCGCGCTGAATCAGATGCAACAGATCATCTTGAATAAAACAGCCCTCGATGTTCAGATCATCAAACTCTGCATGTAAAGGCGCATACCAACCGGTTAAGTCAATCAGGTGCGGTGCGAATTCGGCTTCACCTGGAAGCAGCCCTTGCGCTGTGAAGGCCATCAGTAAACCCCTGTGACGCAACGCTTTTGAGCCCGAGCCCAGCGCCAGTAGTGCGCCGTGTGGATAGCCCGTCATGGCGGGCAGTGCCGTGAGGCTTTCCAGATCGGGTTTGAGGCGTTTGCGTTGTTTGGCTGGCCCAGGCAAATCGCCATGCAGCAGCCGAAGAAGTTGCACGGGCAGCCTGTCTTCCAAAGAAAAAATTCCCAAATGATGCTCATCATCAGCCACCACGATGGCCTGCATGCGCCCTTGTGCGGCAACATACACCAAGCCGCTGGTCGCGCTCAGGTGTGGTTGCCCACGCGGGTGATGTTCAGGCATGACATTGAGCTTGCGCAGCAGGAGCGGGGAGAGCATATTGACCCTAAAGGTGACTTGCATATGGAAAGAGGCTTTCAGGCATTGTGCCCTCGGCCAGCAAGCATGCACAGCCCTTAAAATACTTCTTTCACCGAACTTGTGCGAGCCAAACCGCCGCACTTTCCATCTTATGAGCACCACCTTCCTCAACGTCACCCTCAATACCACTGCCAACGTTTATTTCGACGGCAAATGCGTGAGCCACGGCTTCACTTTGCCCGATGGTACGAAGAAATCAGCGGGCGTTATTTTGCCCAGCAGCTTGGTGTTTAACACTGGCGCGGCCGAGATCATGGAATGCGTGGCTGGCTCATGCGAATACAAACTCGCGGGCTCAGATGCGTGGGTGAAATCTTCTGCGGGTGAGAAATTTAGCGTGCCGGCCAACAGCAAATTTGATATCCGCTGCAGTGAGCCATATCACTACATTTGCCATTTTTCTTGATCATCACGTTCTGTACTTACTACTTATTTAATAGCATTCGGCACAGTATTCATGCCGGCTAGAGGCCAATAATGTCAAATACTATTCTTCAAAACTTACCCATTGGTGACAAAGTCGGCATCGCCTTCTCTGGCGGCCTCGACACGTCTGCAGCCCTGCGTTGGATGAAAAACAAAGGCGCCAAGCCTTATGCCTACACCGCCAATCTAGGCCAGCCCGATGAGCCTGATTACGACGAAATTCCGCGCAAAGCGATGGAATATGGCGCTGAAAAAGCCCGCCTGATTGACTGCCGCATGCAACTCGCGCAAGAGGGCATCGCCGCCCTGCAAGCCGGTGCATTCCACATCTCCACCGCAGGCATCACCTATTTCAACACCACGCCCCTGGGCCGCGCCGTCACAGGCACCATGCTTGTTTCCGCGATGAAAGAAGACGATGTCAACATCTGGGGCGATGGCAGCACATTCAAAGGCAACGACATCGAGCGCTTTTACCGCTACGGCCTGCTCACCAACCCGAATTTAAAAATCTACAAGCCGTGGCTCGATCAACTCTTCATCGACGAGCTCGGTGGCCGCGCCGAGATGAGCGCCTTCATGACTGCTGAGGGCTTTGGCTACAAGATGAGCGCCGAGAAAGCCTATTCCACAGACAGCAACATGCTCGGTGCTACGCATGAGGCAAAAGATTTAGAGTTCTTAAACAGCGGCATGAAGATCGTCAACCCCATCATGGGCGTGCCCTTCTGGCGCGACGATTGTGTGGTGAAGGCTGAAGAAGTGAGCGTGCGTTTTGAAGAAGGCCAGCCCGTGGCGCTCAATGGCAAACGCTTTGACAATCTCGTCGAGCTGATCTTAGAAGCCAACCGCATCGGCGGCCGTCATGGTCTAGGCATGAGCGACCAAATCGAAAACCGCATCATCGAAGCCAAGAGCCGAGGCATCTACGAAGCCCCCGGCCTCGCGCTACTCTTCATCGCTTACGAGCGCCTAGTGACAGGTATTCACAACGAAGACACCATCGAGCAATACCGCATGAACGGTCTCAAACTGGGCCGCCTGCTCTACCAAGGCCGCTGGTTCGACCCTCAATCCATCATGCTGCGCGAAACTGCCCAGCGCTGGGTCGCTCGCGCCATCACAGGCGAAGTCACCCTCGAATTGCGCCGTGGTAATGACTACTCCATCCTCAACACCGAGAGCCAGAACCTCACCTACAAACCCGAGCGCCTGAGCATGGAAAAGGTTGAAGACGCGCCGTTCTCTCCAGCTGACCGCATTGGGCAACTGACGATGCGCAACCTCGATATTGTGGATACGCGGGATAAGTTGGCGATTTATATGCAGGCGGGCTTGCTCTCTGCCAACAAGGATGGCTCGCCACCGCAGTTGGGTTCAAAGTAAGTATGCGTGTCAGCAGATTCTGCTAAACTCAAACACCGGGCCCAAGCAATTGTGTCCGGTTTTTTTTGGTTTTCGTTTTTACGCAAGGCACAAGAAAACCGGGTCAGTTCCAAGCGCTCAAATCAATCTGAGATGGTTTTTTTGAAAGACTTGTGAACATGGAAATTTTTGACTACGACAATGTTTTGCTATTGCCGCGTAAGTGCCGCGTTGAGAGCCGCAGCGAGTGTGATGCCAGCGTGGAGCTGGGCGGGCGCAGTTTTAAGCTGCCGGTGGTTCCTGCCAATATGAAGACGGTGGTGAACGAAGAGATTTGCGTTTGGATGGCCAAGGCGGGTTATTTTTACGTGATGCATCGCTTTGACATTGACAACGTGGCTTTCGTTAAAGCGATGGCTGCGCAGGGCGTATATTCATCGATTTCGCTAGGTGTGAAACAGCCTGATTACGACACAGTTGATGCTTTTGTAGCGCGAGGTTTGAGCCCTGACTACATCACCATCGATATCGCCCATGGCCATGCCGACAGCGTGAAAAACATGATCGGTTGTTTGAAAGAGAAGCTGCCCAAATCCTTCATCATTGCAGGCAACGTCGGCACGCCCGAAGCCATCATTGATCTGGAAAACTGGGGTGCAGACGCGACCAAAGTGGGTATTGGCCCTGGCAAGGTGTGCATCACAAAGATGAAAACGGGTTTTGGTACGGGTGGCTGGCAGCTCTCGGCGCTCAAGTGGTGTGCCCGCGTGGCGACCAAGCCGATCATTGCTGATGGCGGCATTCGTGAGCATGGCGATATTGCTAAATCGATCCGCTTCGGCGCAACGATGGTGATGATTGGCTCGATGCTGGCAGGCCACGAAGAATCGCCGGGCAAGACGGTGGAAGTCGATGGCAAGCTCTTCAAAGAATACTACGGCTCAGCGAGCGATTTCAACAAAGGCGAATACAAACACGTTGAAGGCAAGCGCATTTTGGAACCGATCAAAGGCAATCTGCTCAACACGCTGGTAGAGATGGAGCAAGACGTGCAAAGCTCGATCAGCTATTCCGGCGGCAAAAAGCTCATGGATATCCGCAAGGTGAATTATGTGATTTTGGGTGGGGACAATGCGGGTGAGCATTTGCTGATGTGATGGCATAAAAATTCTATTCACATCAACCCATTAAAAAGCACCTTAAAAAGGTGCTTTTTTCATTTTGATCATTCATGCCCACGCTAGGGTATGTACTTCGGGTATGCACAGAGGTTCGTGCTCGATTGGACAGGACTCGATGAGCCGGGCAACTTGATCGTGGGTCGCCGCGCGCTTGATCTCCACAGACGACAAATACCCGCGCAGCCGCTGCCAATGGCTGACAAAGATCAGATTTTTATACGCGAGTGCGATCAGATGAGTTAATCAGCAAAGAATCGAAAATGCTACTAATTAAATAGCACTCTGCGCAATTTCTATAACGGCTACAGCCCTACTTCATCAATAATTCCAGTGCCAACGCATGCGCTCTGTGCCCTGGTTTGCACAGTGCTTCCAGCACGCTGAAATGATTCAGACCGAGCAGCGCTTCGCGTACGCGCACACAGCGGCTGCCCCAGACGTGCTCGATCAAAGCGTTATGCCGCAGGAATTCATCGCTCTCATCTGCGCCACACAGCGCGACAAACTCACCAGGCGGTGCGGGAAAGTGTGCGGGGCTGCAGCGCTGCACTTGGGCTGCCGTAAGCCGCACATCGTTTTGCAGAAACGGGCTGGCCATGATGGGCGCGAGGTCGTATAGGCCAGACAGGCTGAGTGCATTGCGCACCAACCGCCGAGGCAGATCAGTAGCCACGGCCTTCCAATCGCAAGCCAGCAGCATCGCCGCCAGATGCCCGCCAGCGGAATGGCCTATCACCGTGATGCGCCTCGGGTCTGCACCATGCTGCGCGATGTTGCGATACACCCAAACCAACGCCTGCACCTGCTGCAACACGATCTGCTCCATGCTGGCGGTCGGGCACAGCGCGTAATTGGGCACGACAACACACGCGCCCGCCTGTGTGAGCGAGGGTGCGATGAAGCTGTGGTCTGACTTGTCCAAACTGCGCCAGTAGCCGCCATGAATAAACACCAGAACCGGCGCGCTTTCTTGCGCACGCTGACGCGCAGAAGGCGCAGAAGGCGCAGCAGGGAAAATATCCAAAGTCTCAGCCTGTCCGCCTGCGCCATATGGCAAGTCCAACACGCAAGTCTGGGAAGCGCGCACCTGCGCAGAATCCGTCTGCCATCGCTTGAAGTGTGTCATGAACCATGGCACACGCAGGCGGTTGTTGTATTGCGCGTCGAGGTAGGCGGGATCAGGATTGAAATCAGTCAGTCGGTTCATCGTGCTAATTTAACGGCTGCTGCCCTATTTCACTCTAAATAATCAATGCAAACCACGCTCTTCCGGTTCATCCTTAGAAGTCGCGATCATGCTGGTTTGCATGCCTTTGGCTTTGCGGTAAGCGTAGATCACATATCCGCTCAAACCATAAGCGATGAAGATGCCGAAGAGGACAGTGGGTGGGTCGATGTTGATCACGGCGATGCCCAAAGCGATGAGCACGATCACGGCAAAGGGTACGCTGCGTTTCATGTTCAAATCTTTGAAGCTGTAAAACGGCACATTGGTCACCATCGTCAAGCCCGTGTAGAGCGCGAGTGCAAACATGAGCCAGCGCACCTTGATCTCTATTTGCCCCAAAAGCACGAGCGTGTCGCTGCCAGCAATGCCCAGGTCAGTCATGAGCCAAATAAATCCCATCACCAGAGCCGCCGCGGCTGGGCTCGGCAGGCCTTGAAAATAGCGTTTGTCCACCACAGCGGTGTTGACGTTGAAGCGCGCCAAGCGCAGCATCGCGCAAGAGACGTACACGAAAGCAGCGATCCAGCCCCAGCGGCCTAAATCTTTCAGCGCCCACATATAAGCAATCAGCGCGGGCGCAGCGCCAAAGCTGACCATGTCTGAGAGCGAATCCATCTGTTCGCCAAAGGCCGATTGCGTGTTCGTCATCCGCGCGACGCGGCCGTCCAAGCTATCGAGCACCATCGCGCAAAAGATGCCAATAGCCGCTTCATGAAAGCGCCCATTCACAGCCATCACGATGCCATAAAAGCCGCCAAACAGTGCTGCCAAGGTAAACAGATTGGGCAAAATATAAATGCCCTTGCGGCGCGGCTTCGCGGGAGCCAATTCAGCGGGGTGGGTGTCGTTTCCGTCGTGCATGGGTGCAGTGTAATGTGAATCGCTATAAAAACAAAAAAACCGCTTGGTTGCCCAAGCGGTTTACTACTGATTTGATAGCACTCTACGCAGATTCTATAAAGGCAAAGTACTGATTTCTCTTAAAAATCAGTTGCGGGTTTGGTCAACCAGCTTGTTTTTCGCAATCCAAGGCATCATCGCGCGTAGCTGAGCGCCGACTTTCTCAATCTGGTGATCGGCGGTGTTGCGGCGGCGAGCGGTCATGCTTGGGTAATTCAAGCGGCCTTCTTGGATGAACATCTTGGCGTATTCGCCATTTTGAATGCGTTTGAGCGCATTTCGCATCGCAGCGCGACTTTGCTCGTTGATCACTTCGGGGCCTGTGACGTACTCACCATACTCTGCGTTGTTGGAGATGGAGTAGTTCATGTTGGCAATGCCGCCTTCGTAGATCAGGTCAACGATCAATTTCAGCTCGTGCAGACATTCGAAGTAAGCCATCTCAGGCGCGTAGCCGGCTTCGGTCAGGGTCTCGTAGCCCATCTTGATCAGCTCAACAGCACCACCGCAGAGTACGGCTTGTTCGCCGAAAAGATCGGTCTCGGTCTCTTCTTTGAAATTGGTTTCAATGATGCCGGCCTTGCCGCCGCCGTTGGCCATGGCGTAGCTCAATGCCAGATCGCGCGCTTTGCCCGACTTGTCTTGGTGGATGGCAATCAGGTGGGGCACGCCGCCGCCTTGCGTGTAGGTGTTGCGAACAGTGTGGCCAGGCGCTTTAGGAGCGACCATCCAGACATCCAAATCAGCGCGGGGGATGACTTGGTTGTAATGCACGTTAAAGCCGTGGGCAAACACGAGAGAGGCACCTTGCTTAATGCTCGGCTCGATCTCGCGGTACACGCCAGCGATGTTCTCATCTGGCAACAAAATCATGACCACGTCAGCCGAAGCTACGGCTTCGTTGACTTCTGCGACTTTCAGGCCAGCCTTGGCCACTTTGTCCCAGCTCGCGCCGCCCTTGCGCAGACCGACCACGACTTTCACGCCGCTGTCGTTCAAATTCTGCGCATGCGCGTGTCCCTGGCTACCGTAGCCGATGATGGCGACCGTCTTGCCTTTGATGAGGGAAAGATCACAGTCTTTGTCGTAGAAAACTTTCATGGGTTGCTCCAGTAAATATCGTTGAAATCAGCACTTGTCAATATAGAGATGAGACCTTGGCAGCGGCTGACAAAGGGCTGTCAAGGCTCATCGTGAAATCAGAGGCTCACACTCGCAAAATACGTTCGCCCCGCCCAATGCCGCTGGCGCCGGTGCGTACGGTTTCTAGGATGGCAGTGCGGTCGATGGCTTCCAAGAAAGCATCGAGCTTGGTGTGGTCGCCGGTCAGCTCCACGGTGTAGCTCTTCTCGGTCACGTCGATGATACGGCCACGGAAGATTTCGGCCATGCGCTTCATTTCTTCGCGTTCTTTGCCCACCGCCCGTACCTTGACCATCATCAGCTCACGCTCGGTGTAGCTGCCTTCCGTCAAATCGACGACTTTGACGACTTCGATCAGGCGGTTCAGATGTTTGGTGATTTGCTCGATGACTTCGTCCGAGCCGCTGGTGACAATCGTCATGCGCGAGAGCGAAGAGTCCTCGGTGGGGGCGACAGTGAGAGATTCAATGTTGTAGCCACGGGCTGAAAACAAGCCGACCACGCGAGAAAGCGCACCGGGTTCGTTTTCGATCAAAACTGCAATAATATGTTTCATGATGATTCCTCATTTCTACAGCCCTCCTCCGGTGACGGTAATCAACGGACTTGGCTGCAAATAGATTGATCGTTAAGGTTAAAGATGAGGTAACGCAGAAAGCGCTAAATGGTTTTAGAGCTCTTCCGAGCCCAAAAGCATCTCAGTGATGCCCTTGCCAGCTTTCACCATCGGCCAGACGTTTTCTGTCGGGTCGGTGCGGAAATCCATGAAAACGGTGCGATCTTTGAGTTTGCGAGCTTCGCGCAAAGCGGGCTCCACGTCCTCAGGGCGTTCTATCAACATGCCAACGTGGCCGTAGGCTTCGGCGAGTTTCACGAAATCGGGCAACGCATCCATGTAGCTGCTGGAATAGCGGCCTTCGTAGTCAATCTCTTGCCACTGACGGACCATACCGAGATAGCGGTTATTTAAGCTGACGATCTTGATCGGGGTGTTGTATTGCAAGCAGGTAGAAAGCTCTTGAATACACATCTGCACCGAGCCTTCGCCGGTAATGCAAAAAACTTCCGCTTCTGGCTTGGCCATTTTGATACCCATGGCATATGGAATGCCCACGCCCATCGTGCCGAGGCCACCGGAGTTGATCCAGCGATTGGGATGGTCAAAGCGGTAGAACTGGGCGGCCCACATTTGGTGCTGACCGACATCGGAAGTGATGTAGGTTTCGACATCTTTCGTCATATTCCAGAGCGTCTCAACCACCATTTGCGGCTTGATCACGTCTTTTGCAGCGCGATCAAACTTCAGGCAATCTTTGCTACGCCAAGCATCAATCGTGCTCCACCAGCTCGCCAAATCAGCAGGCGTGACGCGCTGAGGCATTTCTTTGACTTGGTTGATCATTTCAGTGAGCACGTCTTTCACGTCGCCCACAATCGGAATATCCACCTTCACGCGCTTGGAAATACTCGAAGGATCAATGTCGATATGAATGATCTTGCGCTCGTTTTGCGCGAAATGCTTGGGGTTGCCAATCACACGATCGTCAAAACGCGCACCGACGGCCAACAGTACATCGCAATTTTGCATCGCGTTATTGGCTTCAACAGTGCCGTGCATGCCGAGCATACCGAGGAATTTCCTGTCCGATGCGGGATATGCGCCCAAGCCCATGAGCGTGTTCGTCACGGGGTAGCCGAGCATATCGACCAAGGTACGCAACTCATTGCTCGCGCCGCCCAGAATCACGCCACCACCGGTGTAAATGTAGGGGCGCTTGGCTGTGAGCAGCAGCTGCAAAGCCTTGCGAATTTGACCGCCATGGCCTTTGACTTTGGGCTGATAACTGCGCATTTCCACTGGTTTTTTGTATTCAGCCAGATCAAACTTCACTTTGTTGAAGCTCACGTCCTTCGGAATATCCACCACCACCGGGCCGGGGCGACCCGTGCGGGCGATGTGGAAAGCTTTGCGCAAGATGTCCGCCATATCGCGGACATCTTTCACCAGAAAGTTGTGCTTCACGATTGGGCGGGTGATGCCTACGGTGTCGCATTCTTGGAAAGCATCGAGTCCAATGGCCGGCACAGGTACTTGACCGGTGATGATCACCATCGGAATGCTATCCATGTAGGCTGTCGCAATACCTGTAATAGCGTTAGTCACACCGGGGCCGCTGGTAACGAGTGCTACGCCGACATCGCCTGTGGCGCGGGCGTAGCCGTCAGCCGCGTGCACCGCAGCTTGCTCGTGGCGCACCAAGATGTGCCGCATACTTTGCTGCTTGTAGAGCGCATCGTAAATGTGCAAAACAGCGCCGCCGGGATAGCCCCAGACGTATTTCACGCCTTCTGCAGCCAGAGCGGCGCACAAAATTTCTGCACCGCGAAGTTCGGGCAGGTGGGAGGAATTTGGGGTAGCTTGGGCAGCGCTAGAAGCAGCAGCAGCCGAGGCCAATTCGGCCTTGTTGATTTCCATGATGAACCTTTAAGAGTTAAACGTAACTTTGCAGGTACCTCTCACGCACGCCGGAAAGCGCCGTTACGAGGTTTCGGATTTAGAACATAAGCTTGCCTAAAGACAGCCGGATCAAAACCCTTTTGCAGTTAAGATTATGCCACCACAAAAAACCAGAGACTGAGCACACCCATTGGCTACAGAGCAAGAACTCTCCGACTTCCTCAAATCTGTGGAAAAACGCGCCTTCAAACGCTCGGTCTATCATGTCCGGGATGAGGATGCTGCGCTCGATATTGTGCAAGACAGCATGATCAAGCTGACGGTGCATTACGCTGACAAACCACCCGCTGAGCTGCCGATGCTCTTCCAGCGGATTCTGCAAAACACCACACTCGATTGGTTTCGACGCCAAAAAACCCACAAAGCCCTGTTTTCCAACATGAGCAGCTTTGAAAAAGCGGGCGAGGATGGCGATTTTGATTTATTGGAAACTTTGGAGTCGCTAGACACCTCTGACCGAACAGAAAGTGCAGAAATGCAGGTTTCTCGCGGCCAAATTTTGAACGAAATTGACGACGCAGTGAAACTGCTTCCCGCACGTCAACGCGAAGCCTTCCTCATGCGTTACTGGGAGGAGATGGATGTGGCTGAAACGGCAGCGGCAATGGGATGTTCCGAGGGCAGCGTGAAAACGCACTGTTCTCGTGCAGTTCAGGCGCTTAGCAAAACGCTTCGAGCCAAGGGAATTCAACTGAATTGAAGCGAACATTTTTTCGTCAATCAATGCAATAAAACAAGCCAACAGGTGCAGATCATGATCAACGCAATTACTTTCCAGCACGAAGCGCAGATGGATCGTTTTGGCCTGAAAGTGGCTGCGATCCTTGATGATCAGCCTTTGTCGCATGATATTTCTGAACGCTTGCGGGTCGCTCGCCAACAAGCCTTGGCTCAGCGCAAAACGCAAGTCGCCTTACAAACTCAAACAGCAGGCGGCGTCTTTGCATCAGGCTCAGCAGCAGTTTTAAGCCAAGGCAATCAAGGGGGTGAAGGCCTCAATTGGCTCAGCCGCTTGCTTGGCTTCATTCCTTTGCTGGCTTTGGCCATCGGCTTGGTGGCGATCAGCATCAATGTGAGCGATGAGCGCGCCAATGAATTGGCCGAGGTCGACACCCAACTCCTGACCGACGATTTGCCGCCTGGCGCCCACACTGATCCCGGTTTTGCGCAGTTTCTGAAATTTGGCCCGCCTTCAGGGTCAACTTCTGCTGAACCAAGCTCTGGTCAATGAGGTCAAGCGGTGATGCGGTTTTTACTCATCTTGGTGACCAGCTTGGTTTTTGCTGGGTTTGCGTTCGCGCAAAGCGCAGCCCAATCTGTAGCCCCCCAAAAGACTGCTTTACCTGCTGCGGCTAAACCAGCAGCCGCACAAACCAAATCTGAGCCCAATCAGCCGCTTTGGAAAGAGCTCAGCGCCAAAGAGCAAATCGCGCTTCGTCCTCTGGTTGCCACTTGGGATGGCATGGTCGTTGGGCAAAAGAACAAATGGCTGTCTGTGGCAAATGATTTCGACAAGCTGCCTGCGCCTCAGCAAGCCAAAATGCATGCCCGCATGACGGAATGGACGGCTTTGAGCCCTCAGCAACGTGCATCAGCCCGAATGAATTTCGCCCAAAATCGCGAGCTAACTGACGGCCTCACCCCTGAGCAGCGCAAAGTTCAATGGGACGCTTACCAGCAACTCAGCCCCGCTGAAAAGCGCAAACTGGCAGACAGTGCGCCCAAAGCCAATCCCGCAGCTGCCGTCTTTGCTGCCAAACCTCAGCCTGTGCTCAGAAAAGAACCCAGCCCTGAGTTTGGTACAGGCAAAGTCTTGACACGCGCCCAAACAGCACCAAATGCTCAAGCGCCCGGGCATAAAATAGCTGTTCCTCGGCATGTGGCCTCACAGGGCTTGATCTTGCCCGGCAATCCTGCACCTGAATCTGCCAATAAGCCCTGAGCGTGTGCGGAAGGTTGCAGCGAGTGCTTCGCTGGCTCGCTTCCCGCTGACAGCAGTGCTTTAATTTTTAAGCCAAATCGGCCTCTACCCGTTATAGAATATGCGCAGAGTGCTATTTTTTTGATAGCATATACAATCATGGCTTGAACCTTCATTTGCCATGACCCAACCCGCCTCCTCCTCCTCGACAGTAGCCCCAGCCTCGCCTGAGAGTCCATTCGTTCCGCCCAGCCTGCGCCGCCGTATGGCTTGCTGGATGTATGAAGGCGTGTTGATGTTTGGTGTGATGTGGATTGCGGGTTACTTGTTTGGCGCACTCTCGCAAACGCGTCATGCGATGGACAATCGGCTCGCTTTGCAGGTCTTTCTTTTCATCATCTTCGGTATTTATTTCGTCTGGTTTTGGCACAAAGGCCAAACGCTGGCGATGAAGACTTGGCATCTGCGGGTGGTCGATCTGGAGGGCAAAGCAATTTCGCAGCTTCGCGCGATGGCTCGTTATGCGCTTTCTTGGCTTTGGTTCGTGCCGCCGCTGGCCGTGATTGCTCCGTTCAAGCTCTCAGGCGCCGAGAGCGCGGTGATCGTGTTGGGCTGGGTGGCTTTCTATGCCCTGCTTTCGCGCTTTCATCCGCAGCGTCAGTTTATGCATGATGCCTTGGCTGGGACGCGGTTGATTTCTCATGCGCCAATGAGCAAAACCATCCCTGCTTGAAGCACAATCGCCGGATGTCAATCTCCCAAGAATCCCCCACCGCGCAAAAATCCCGCTCCGGCATCGCGCGTATCCTGCATGCCACGGGCTACTCTGTGGCTGGATTACGCGTCGGGCTGAAAGAGCCCGCGTTTCGCCAAGAAGTGCTGCTCGCTTGTTTGCTGATTCCAGCTTCTTTCTGGCTTGGTCGCAATTGGCTTGAAACCTCATTTCTCATCGCCACCCTTGTCATCGTGATGATCACTGAGTTGCTCAACACGGGTATTGAGCGCTCCATCGACCGCATTGGCCCAGAGTGGCACGAGCTGTCAAAAACGGCGAAAGATTTAGGTTCAGCGGCCGTTTTGCTCTCCCTCATTCTGTGCAGTGGCGTGTGGGCCGGCGCTTTATATTCACGTTTCTTCTAAAGCCATGACAACAAAACCGAATTTCTCCATCTGCGTCTATTGCGGCTCTCGCGAAGGCAATCAACCTGCTTTTGCCTATGCCGCCGGCGAAGTCGGCCGCTGGATCGGCCAGCACGGCGGCCAGCTCGTCTATGGCGGCGGCAACAACGGCTTGATGGGCATCCTTGCCCAAGCCACGCTCGATGCGGGCGGCCTCGTCAAAGGCATCATCCCCACCGCTTTGGTTGAAAAAGAATGGGCCAAACTCGATTGCACCGAGCTGCACATCGTCGAAACCATGCACGAACGCAAAGCCATGATGGCCGAGCATGCCGATGTGTTTCTCGCCCTGCCTGGCGGGATTGGCACCTTTGAAGAACTCTTTGAAACTTGGACATGGAAGCAACTCGGCTACCACGACAAACCGATTGGCATCTTAAATGTCAACGGCTGCTACGACGCTTTCATGGAAATGATGCGCGGCACGGTAAACGACGGTTTTGTGGGCGAATTCCAAATGGAAATGATCCAAATCGCCGAAGAGCCAGCGGGCTTGCTGCGCGAATTGGTCACAGCAGCTGGGTTATCGGAGCAACTCAAGCGCTTGGATTGATTGGCGGTGTATCCCACTTTCATCGCCGCATCCATTGCAGCGATTCGCTTTAAACCGCCGCTTCATCCTGCTCACCCGTGCGGATGCGCACAACGCGCTCCACGGAAGTGACAAAAATCTTACCATCGCCGATTTTTCCAGTGCGGGCGGCTTTGACGATCGCATCGACACAACGATCCACATCCACGGTTTTCACCGTGACCTCCACCTTCACTTTTGGCAAAAAATCCACCACGTATTCTGCGCCGCGATACAGCTCGGTGTGGCCTTTCTGGCGGCCGAAGCCTTTGACTTCCGTCACCGTGAGCCCCGTTACGCCACATTCGGCGAGTGCCTCGCGCACTTCTTCGAGTTTGAAGGGTTTGATGATGGCTGTGATCTGTTTCATGGGGGACACCTTGTGATACTATGCAATAGCTAAACTTTAACGTAGTTTCGCCCCAATCCTGCCGACCTCGTCCCAAGGAAAACCCATGCCCTCAGCCGCCACCCTCGAACATTTCATTTCCTGCGTGGAATCCAATGCGCATGTGAAAGCGATTGAAGACTTTTACACCGATGATTCCAGCATGCAAGAAAATCAGCAAACGCCACGCGTAGGCAAGCTGGCGAACATGGCACGCGAGCAAGCCGTGTTGGACAGGATGCAATCAGTGCAATCAAAATGTGTACGCCCGGTGCTCTTGAACGGCGATCATGTGGGGATTCGCTGGGTGTTTGATTTTGAATCAAAACAAGGCCAGCGGATGCGCATTGAAGAGCTAGCTTGGCAGCGCTGGGAAGGAGAGAAGATTGCGCAAGAGACGTTTTTCTACGATCCGGCGCAGATGAAGATGGTTTGAATTGCTTGACTTAGAAAAGTATTTTTTAAATCAATTTTTAAGAAAAATCAGCCTTTCCCCGTTATATATTAAGCGTAGTTTGCTATTAATTTAATACTAACCATCAAGTGTTGGCGCAGGGTAACTCACGTTCACGATCTCCAAGGTCTGCACACCCAGAGGTGTGACAAAACGCACTTCATCACCTTCACGGCTTTTGAGCAAGGCGCGGGCAATCGGCGATATCCAGCTCACCTGAGCTTGCGTGCTCTCTGCCTCATCAATCCCCAAAATCGTGATCGTGCGCTTAGCGCCAAGAGCGTCGGCATACGTCACCGTTGCACCAAAAAACACCTGGTCGCTGCCTTGGTGTTTTGAAGAGTCCACCACCTGGGCAATCTCCAGCCGCTTGGTGAGAAAGCGCAGGCGACGATCTATCTCACGCAGACGTTTTTTCCCGTAGAGATAGTCGCCATTTTCACTGCGGTCGCCGTTCTTCGCCGCCCAGTGCACGGCTTCCACCACTTTTGGGCGCTCATCATCGACGAGGATTTTCAGTTCAAGCTGCAGGCGGTCGTAGCCTGCTTGGGTGATGTAATTCTTTGCTCCAGGAGGAATCGGCGGCGCGCCTTGCAGATCTTCGTCATCGTCTGCATCGGTCTCTTTGGTGAAGGCTTTGCTCATCGAGTCACCTCATGAATCGTTTCTTGACTCACTTCGATTTCGCTTCAATCAACGCTTTGAGCTGCGCAATTTGCCGCTGCATCGCCAACTTTCCTGCGTCAATCGAGCGGCGCTTAGCCGTGAAATCACCGCTCTTCACGCCCACCAACTCAGGCCGGATCACCACATCTGCGCCTTGCAAGGCATATTCATTGATGCTCTTGCCCATGATCGCAAAGGTTTGCAGCAGCACAGCCAGCGTGCCATCCGAAGCGTTGCCCTCCGGCGCAGCAGAAATATCCACCGCAATGATCAGCTCTGCGCCCATCTGCTTGGCATAGCGCACAGGCACTGGCGCGACCAAACCCCCGTCGACAAACTCACGCTCGCCAATCTTCACCGGATTGAACACCGAAGGCACCGAGCTGCTCGCTCGCACAGCTCGTCCGGTATCGCCCTGCTGAAAGAGTACACCTTGCCCACTGCGCAAATCCGTAGCCACGATGCCCAGCGGCATGGGCAAGCTCTCAATCAACTTGTTATTGACCTGTCGATTGACGTAATTCGATAGCGCCTCGCCGCGCAAAATGCCTCGGCTGAAAAAGGGCAGCGTCCAATCCGTGATCTCAGCCTCTTCCATCTTGAGCGCAATCTCTTGCAACTGCGCGGCACTCTTGCCCGAAGCGTAAATCGCGCCCACGAGCGAGCCAGCCGACGTGCCCACCACCAAATCCACCTTAATACCCGCCTCTTCCAACGCCGCTATCACGCCCACATGCGCAAACCCGCGCGCCGCGCCGCCACCTAGCGCGAGGCCGATCTTAGGCGGACGCTTGATCGCTGCCGGCTCAGGCGCAATCACCGGCGGATCAGCAGGCTTCACAGGCGCGGTCGTGCAGGCGGCCAAAGTCGCCACAAAGGCCATCAAAAGCCAGAATTTCAGTTTCACAAAAAGCATGGCGCAATTATCAGGCTTAGAAAATCGCAGATAATTGATATTGACGTTTACGTTAACGTCAACAAATACGAGGTAACGCAAAAAGACCACGAAAAAAAATGCTACTGGCTTTCAGTATTTTTTAGCATTTTTTTGCGTTTTTTGCGTTAAATAAACTGCATCAACGCGCACAGTTTCGTCACTCATACTTAGAAAGATCATCATGCAAATCAAAGACAACGTTTTCATCGTCACTGGCGGCGCATCTGGCTTGGGCGAAGGCACGGCGCGTATGCTGGCCGCGCAGGGCGGCAAAGTGGTGATTGCCGATATGCAAGCTGAAAAAGGTGAAGCAGTGGCCAAGGAAATCGGCGGCGCTTTCGTGAAATGCGACGTGACGAGCGAGGCTGATGGCCAAGCCGTCGTGGCCAAGGCAACTGAAATGGGTAAGTTGATGGGCTTGGTCAATTGCGCAGGCATCGCCAGCGCCGAGCGCACCGTGGGCAAAAATGGGCCACACAATTTTGATGCCTTCAAAAAGACCGTCACCATCAACCTCTTTGGCAGCTTCAACATGCTGCGCCTGGCCGCTGATGCGATGAGCAAAAACGAGCCAGAATCCACCAAAGAGCGCGGCTGCATCATCAACACGGCTTCAGTAGCCGCCTACGACGGTCAGATCGGCCAAGCGGCCTACGCAGCCTCCAAAGGCGGCATCGTCGGCATGACGCTCCCGATCGCCCGAGATCTGTCAAAAATCGGCATCCGCGTCTGCACCATCGCCCCAGGCATCATGGGCACGCCGATGATGTTTGGCATGCCGCAAGATGTGCAAGACGCTCTCGCCGCCGCTGTTCCATTTCCGAGCCGCCTAGGCACGCCGCAAGACTACGCAAAACTCGCCCTGCACATTTTCGACAATGATTTGCTCAATGGCGAGACGATTCGTTTGGATGGGGCGATACGCTTAGCGCCGAAATAATTTTTACGTCTCGCACAAGAGCCCGCAGGTGATGAGTCTGCAGGCTTTTTTATTGAAATTTACAGTGAAAATGGCAGATAGTCGGCATATTTATTGCGCAAGCAGCTATGGAATTAATAGTAAGCAGCAACGCTCACTAGGCTCAATCTGAAGTACGGTGGTCGTATCAAACCGGCAAAGCCACGAGGTCGTGGCCTTGCGTGCCCACAATCCGCGCTGCAGTGAATTCGCCCACACGCAGCTGCTTGCTAATCTTCTCGGGCGGCAGTAAGTGGACGATGCCGTCGATCTCCGGGGCGTCCGCATACGAGCGGCCTTTGCCGCCTTTTTTGCCCAGCCCAGGTGCGTGATCAATCAGCACCTGCATCGTCATGCCAACGCGGCTCTTCAGCTTCTCGGCTGATACTTCTTCAGCCACCGCCATAAAGCGCGCCAAGCGCTCATCGCGCACCTCTTGCGGCAGCATGCCTTCTAGCTCATTCGCCGCAGCGCCCTTCACTGCGCTATAGGCAAAGCAGCCTGCACGGTCAATTTTTGCTTCGCGCAAAAAGTCCAGCAGATGCTGAAACTCCTCTTCTGTCTCACCCGGAAAGCCGGCAATAAACGTAGAGCGAATCACGATCTCAGGGCAAATCTCTCTCCAGCGCTCAATGCGCGCCAGATTCTTCTCGCCGCTCGCCGGGCGCTTCATGCGCTTCAATACATCAGGGTGGCTGTGCTGAAACGGCACGTCCAGATACGGCAGGATGCGCCCCGTCGCCATCAGCGGCACGATCTCGTCCACATGCGGATACGGGTACACATAATGCAGGCGAATCCACGCACCATGCGGCTCAGCCAGCTTCGATAGCTCTTCGCACAATTCAAACATGCGCGTTTTCACCGGCTTGCCATCAAAGAAACCGGTGCGGTATTTCACATCCACGCCATAGGCCGACGTGTCTTGGCTGATTACCAGCAGTTCGCGTACGCCGCCTTCAAACAGCGCCTTCGCCTCTTTCAGCACATCGCCCACCGGGCGGCTCACCAAATCGCCACGCATGCTCGGGATGATGCAAAACGTGCAGCGATGGTTGCAACCTTCGCTGATTTTTAAGTAGGCGTAATGTTTTGGAGTCAGTTTGATGCCAAAAGCAGGCACCAAATCAACAAACGGATCGTGCGGCTTAGGCAAATGCTTGTGCACCGCATCCATCACCTCCTGCGTCGCATGCGGGCCCGTGACGGCGAGCACGCTGGGGTGAATGCTGCGCACCAAGTTTTGAGTATCATTTGTGCCACTCGCCGTTATATTTCCTGTGCGAGCAGCTATCATTTCAGGAGCATCTGACGGCTTCATATCCACCGTCTTCGCGCCCAAACAGCCCGTGACGATCACGCGGCCATTGGCGGCGAGTGCCTCGCCAATCGTATCCAAGCTTTCCTTCACGGCATCGTCAATGAAGCCGCAGGTGTTCACAATCACCAAATCCGCGCCCTCAAAGGTCTTAGAAGTCTCGTAGCCCTCCGCAGCAAGCTGCGTGAGGATCAGCTCAGAGTCAGTCAAAGCCTTCGGGCAGCCCAGGCTCACGAAGCCGACTTTTGGGATTTTGGTGGGGGTAATTTCAAGGGTAGCAGCTGTCATGCCGCTATTGTCTCAGATGGGAACAAGAGCATTTGACTCAAAGCACTGCGCCGCGCCACATTTGCACTCCTCCCATCCCAAAAAATAAGGTGAAGAAAAACCAGAAAATGGGCCGCCACAATGGAATTTTTCTATCGAGCACAGCATCTTGTGGATTGCTCGGGTTGTAGCAAACCCGGGCTATTTTTCCAGCGGGATAGCTGGCCAGCTGCTGTTTAGCGTAACCCTCGGTGCCACTGTTAGGCGTGTAGAAGCCGATCTGCTTGCCTGTGTAATCCTGTTGATCAACGGTATACCTATAGCGAATATGTGGAATCCAGCCATCGGAATCCTCTTGAATGTTGCTTTGAAGAATTTCGCCTTGGGTTGTGAGCCACCTCTTCGATGCATGCTGACGAGCCATTGACCATGCCAACATACCACCGCAGCCCAAGCCAACAAGCATGCTAATGAAGCCAGCGATTTGAGGGCTAAGTTCCATGATACTGGCTGCCTATTCAAAAAACCTTGAGAAGCATGTCAACAGCCAGGTCACGCGATCAGAAATGCTCGCGCAGGCCATGTGAACCCTTCGCATGACCCGCCGACTTGCATCACCGCTTCATCCCAAACGCCGTCAGCATCTGCTCCTGCATCTGCGCGGCCATGGTTTGGCTTTGCTCCATGAAGCTGCCCATGAATTGGCTGGCATTGGGTACGGTGCCTAGCGTGGGCAAGGCACCTGCGCCGAATTTTTTTTGTAGATCCGTGAAGGCTTGCATGTTTTTCTCCAACATGCTGCCCATGAAGCCTTGCATGTTGTGGCCATAAAACCGAATCATATTGGCCAGCGCAGCTTCGCTAAACATGGGTACACCGCCACTTTCTTCTTCCAAAATGATCTGCAAGAGGATCGCGCGCGTGAGGTCTTCGCTGGTTTTGGCATCCAACACAGCAAACGGCTTGCCATCGATCACGAGTTGCTTGACTTCAGACAAGGTGATGTAGGACGAACTGGTGGTGTCATACAGCCTGCGGTTGGGGTATTTTTTGATGGTGCGCAGCTTGGGGGGAGCTGCGGGAGAGGCCTTGGAGTTGCTGGCATCAGCCGAAGCTGAGCTAGCGGCTTTTTTTGTGGTGACCAAAGAGTTCTCCTAAACTGATCGCAGTAAAAGATGCCTCAAAAAACTGCTGCATCGCAACAATATTCTAGGCAATTCATGCGGTAGGGCAACAAAAAAGCCGCTAGGTTTACCCTTAGCGGCTTAAGAATTTGTGTTGCCAATTTCAAAGAAATTGGTAGGCGCAATTGGACTCGAACCAACGACCCCCACCATGTCAAGGTGGTGCTCTAACCAGCTGAGCTATGCGCCTATTGAAGCCCCAGATTATAGCATTGCTATCTGAGGCATTAAACGGGATCAGTCGCTCGCCTGCTCTAAAAAGCGCTGCGCATCCAAAGCGGCCATACAGCCGGTGCCAGCGCTGGTGATGGCTTGGCGATAGATGTGGTCTTGTACATCGCCGGCGGCAAACACACCCGGCACACTGGTTTGCGTGGCGAAGCCTTCTAGCCCGGTTTTGGTGACGATGTAGCCGCCCTTCATCTCGAGCTGGCCGTCAAAGATTTGCGTGTTGGGCGAATGGCCAATGGCGATGAAGCAACCTTTAAGCGTGATGTCTTCTTTGGCGCCAGTTTGTGCGTTTTTCAGGCGCACGCCGGTCACGCCCGTGCTGTCGCCCAGCACTTCATCGAGCGTGTTCCACAGCTTCAATTCGATCTTGCCTTCTTTGACCTTTTCCATCACTTTGTCGATCAGGATGGCTTCGGATTTGAATTTGTCGCGGCGGTGAATCAGATACACCTTACTGGCGATATTGCTCAAATAAAGGGCTTCTTCCACCGCCGTGTTGCCGCCGCCGACCACGCAGCAAATCTCATTTTTATAAAAGAAACCATCGCAAGTCGCGCAGCCCGAAACACCTCTGCCCATGAAGGCTTCTTCGCTGGGCAGGCCGAGGTATTTGGCCGATGCGCCGGTGGAGATGATCAGGCTATCGCAGGTATAGCTCACGCTGTCTCCCGTGAGCGTGAATGGGCGCTTGGAGAAATCGACTTTGGTAATGTGATCAAAAATGATCTCGGTATTAAAGCGCTTGGCATGCTCCAAGAAACGATCCATGAGTTCGGGGCCTTGCACGCCATGCACATCTGCTGGCCAATTGTCTACTTCGGTGGTGGTCATGAGTTGACCGCCTTGGGCCATGCCGGTGATGAGCACGGGGTTTAAATTGGCGCGAGCGGCGTAGACGGCGGCGGTGTAGCCGGCAGGGCCGGAACCAAGGATAAGGACTTTAGCGTGTTTCATGTGTGAATAGCATCAAGGGAATTGCTGTGGCGATATGGCGACGTTTGATGTACAGTCGCGGCGAGAGTGTCAAGAATTAAAGTGGATTATCGGGCGGTTTTTCGCAGGTCGCGTCGGTATCGTGAAATTCAAGACAACTTATGAATGCAATTGCACATAAAACAATCAAATGTCTGTAGAGGGACACCACATGTCAATGTTGTCAAATCTTGAGCTGATCCGCCGCGTGCCCTTGTTTGCCATGCTCACGCCTTCTCAGGCGGAGTCGGTGTCTGAAGCGGTGATCAAGCGCCGTTTCAAGCGCGGCGAACTGGTGGTGGAGCAAGGTAAAAAATCCAATGCACTTTTTATTATCCTGACCGGCCGCTGCCGCGTATTTACCTCCGATGCCCGTGGCCGCGAGGTGATTTTGGCCAACATGCAGCCAGGCGACTACATCGGTGAAATGAGTCTGATCGACAACGAGCCGCATTCGGCTTCGGTGCGCGCGGAGGTGCAAACCGATGTGTTGATGCTGGGTCGCCTTGAGTTTGCGCGCTGCTTGCCTGAGAACACATCCATGGCTTATGCTGTGATGAAGGGCTTGGTGCAACGCCTGCGCAGCGCGGATCGCAAGATCGAATCGCTGGCTTTGATGGATGTGTATGGCCGCGTGGCGCGGGCTTTGTTGGAGGCTTCTGAGTTGAATGCCGAAGGCTTGAATATCATCAAAGACAAAGTGTCTCGGCAAGATTTGGCCAAAATGGTGGGCGCTTCGCGCGAGATGGTGAGCCGGGTGATGAAAGATTTGGAAGAGCGCGGTTTCATTGAAACGCAATCTTCTGGCTCGGTGATCATTCGCGAACGCTTGAACGCCTTAGGCTAAATCCCTGCGCTTGGCCTATCTCCGCCTTCATTCTCTGCTCTAACACAAGCCTGAAAGTCGCTTTTTCCGCCTTGAGCAGAAGTGCGCTATCATTTTGATAGATGGCCTATTCTCTTGACACTCTCAATTCGCCCACGGGCGCGCGCAGCAATGCGCCTCCCTCATCCCAGATGAGCAAGCCACGGCGATTTACGCAGGAGTTGGCTCTGAGCTTGGGGGCGCTGGCCTTGGTTTTCTGGATTCTGGCCTTGCTCACGCATTCAGCCTCCGATGCGGCTTGGTCAACCTCGGGTTCAAATTTGGCTGGCGCGGGTGCTCGCAACTGGGCGGGACGCTTGGGCGCTTGGCTATCGGATGCTTCTTTTTATCTGCTGGGTTATTCGGTCTGGTGGCTGGTGGCGGCGGGCTTGCGCACCTGGCTTTCTAGCTTGGCACGTTGGCTGCGCGGCACATCCAAGCCAGCTTCTCACAGCCGCCTCTTTTTCTGGCTCGGCATGGCTCTGCTTCTAGCGGCCAGCTGTACCTTGGAATGGACGCGCCTGTATCGCTTTGAAGCGCGTTTGCCTTCGCATTCAGGCGGTGTGCTGGGCTATGGGCTGGGCGCGATGTCGATTCAATGGCTGGGCTTCAATGGCTCAGCCTTGCTGGCGATAGTGATGGGTTTGCTGGGTGCTGCTTGGGCGCTTCGCTTTTCATGGAGTGCATGGGCGGAGAGCTTAGGTGGCTTCATTCTGAATTGGATTGAAAAACGCCGCGAGAAGAAAGAAAAAGCACAAGATTTGGCCTTTGGCACGCAGGCCGCACGCGAGCGCGAGGAAACTGTGAACGTCGAGCGGGCGGAGAGCGAAGAGCTGCATGTCGCGCCGATGATTTTCCCCAAAGCAGCGCCATTGCAGATTGAGCCTGTGTTGACCGATATGTTTGTCGATGTACCCACGAGTACGCGCGTGGCCAAGGAGCGGCAAAAAGGTTTGTTTGTGGAGCTGCCTGATAGCAAGCTGCCGCAGGTGGATTTGCTGGATGGTGCACCAGTTGGCAGACAAGAAACCGTATCGTCCGAAACGCTGGAGATGACTTCTCGCTTGATCGAGAAAAAGCTGAAGGATTTTGGCGTGAGCGTACAAGTAGTGGCAGCGATGCCAGGCCCTGTGATCACGCGCTACGAGATTGAGCCTGCAACGGGTGTGAAGGGTTCGCAGATTGTGGGCTTGGCGAAAGATTTGGCGCGTTCGCTCTCGCTCGTTTCTATTCGTGTCGTTGAGACAATTCCTGGCAAAAACTTTATGGCTCTTGAGTTGCCCAATGCCAGGCGCCAGACGATTCGCCTGTCCGAGATTCTTGGCTCACAGGTCTACAACGATGCAAAATCCATGCTCACGATGGGTTTGGGCAAAGACATCATTGGCAACCCGGTGGTGGCTGATTTGGCTAAGATGCCGCATTGCTTGGTGGCAGGAACGACCGGCTCTGGTAAGTCAGTGGGCATCAATGCCACGATTCTCTCTCTCTTATACAAAGCCGAAGCGCGCGATGTCCGCCTGCTGCTGATTGATCCGAAGATGCTGGAGATGAGCGTGTATGAAGGCATTCCGCATTTGCTCTGCCCTGTCGTCACCGATATGCGGCAAGCTGCACACGGCTTGAATTGGTGCGTCATGGAGATGGAGCGGCGCTACAAGCTGATGAGTAAGCTGGGTGTTCGAAATCTCGCGGGCTACAACGTGAAGATTGACGATGCGAAATCACGCGAAGAATTCATCTACAACCCGTTTTCCCTCACGCCGGATTCGCCTGAGCCACTGGAGAGATTGCCGCATATCGTGGTGGTGATTGACGAGCTGGCAGATTTGATGATGGTGGTGGGCAAGAAGATTGAAGAACTGATTGCGCGGCTGGCGCAGAAGGCGCGTGCTGCAGGTATTCATTTGATTTTGGCGACGCAGCGCCCGAGTGTGGACGTGATAACGGGCCTGATCAAAGCGAATATTCCGACCCGTATTGCCTTCCAAGTGAGCAGCAAGATCGACAGCCGCACCATCCTCGATCAAATGGGCGCAGAAGCCCTGCTGGGCATGGGCGACATGCTCTATATGCCTTCGGGCACTGGCTTTCCTGTGCGCGTACACGGCGCGTTTGTGAGCGATGAGGAAGTGCATCGCGTCGTGGCTTATCTCAAATCACAAGGCCCACCAAACTACATTGAAGGCGTGCTGGAAGGCGGAACTGTTGACGATGAAGACGGTCTATCCCTCGATGGCTTGACCGGCGGCTCTTCAGGTGAGAAAGATCCGCTTTACGACAAAGCTGTGGAGATTGTTTTGAAAAACCAAAAAGCCAGTATTTCCCTCGTGCAACGCCATTTGGCGATTGGCTACAACAAAGCCGCCAATTTGCTCGAGGCCATGGAAAGAGCAGGTTTGGTCACATCCATGAACGGGCGCGGACAGCGTGAGATTTTGGTGCCACAGCGCAGTGAATAAGCCGCGAAACAACGGCGTTTGCACAATGGGAGCGAACTGATGAGACAACTTTTAAGGCCACTGGCTACTACGCTTTTGATAGCGCTTTACGCAGGATCTATAACGGCTAACGGCATAGAAAGCTTAGAAAACTTCGTGAAAACCGTGAAATCTGGCAAATCCGAGTTCACGCAAACCGTAACCTCCCCTGCCCGCGCTGGCGAGGCGATGAGCCCAGCCCCGCGCATCAAAACCTCCAGCGGCAGCTTTGAATTTCTGCGCCCCGGCAAATTCAAATTCCAATACAAAAAACCGTTTGAACAGCTCATCTTGGCCGACGGCACCAACCTGTGGATTTACGATGCTGACTTGAATCAAGCTACCCAGCGCAAACAATCCACCGCATTTGCCAACACGCCGGTTGCCCTGATCGCCTCTTCCACCGATTTATCCGCACTGCGCAACGAATTTAGCCTCGAAAACGCCCCCAGCAGCGACGGCCTGAACTGGGTCAGCGCACGCCCCAAAGCCGCAGACAGCACCCTACAAACCGTGCGCATCGGCTTCAAAGGCGACGCCCTGCATCAGCTCGACATCACGGACAGCTTCGGCCAACGCAGCGTGATTAGCTTTAATGCTATGCAGATCAACACAGCATTGCCCGCAAGCAGTTTTCAATTCACGCCACCACCCAAGGCAGAGCTGCTCAAGCAGTGAAATTGAGCGCTCACTTGCTATTAATTCAGTAGCAAACTTTACTTATTTTATAACGAGTACTGCCCGATTTCTCTTCAAAATCTGCTGCCAAGCGTGCCTCTATGCGTTTGACATGCCAGATCATTTCCGATCAGCGCACAACGCGCAGCAGTGCCAATGCATTACCGCGGAGCGCGGCGGCATCGCCCTGTGAGAGGCCACGTGATTCGGCAGCGCGCTCGAGCAATTGGCGTGCAGCACCCGCGTTGTTGCGGCGGTTCAGGAGGGAGGCGAAAAATGTCTTCAAGGCGTTCATGGTGTTCTTTCACAAGACCTGTTGCTGCGTTCGGAATGAAGCAATACAGCAGGTAAAAACTCAATGACTGTAGAATAAGGGTAAACCCTATTAATGCAAACCCTTGACTATGCATTCCTTGCATAAAGCCGCTCTGGACGCACATAACCGAGTCCCTCCTCTAAACCTCATCACGATCAAAACAGGATCATAGAGCGCAGGATTCATACCGCCATGGCAAGAACCGATTCAAGCATTAAAAAAGCCACCCGAAGGTGGCTTGATCTATAGCTGGCCAATCGCCAGCTAGGCAGATTCTTACAGGTTGTTGCCGCCGTTAAAACTGAATCTGCGGCCATTTCCTGCGTTGCTTGAAGGATTCGCATAGCGGGTGTATCGCACATCAATGTTGTCGTACTGGAATTCAATCTCCTTATCGCCATTGGAGTAGAGATATTCTTCGTAATAGCCATCGACAACTGCGCCAGGCAGGGGCAATGCGAATGCCACCGGGGTGTGCGTACTTGGGTTGAGCGAATTACCTTGCCCAAATTGCGCCGTATCTAGGTTAAAGCTGATGAATTGAGCGAAGGTGCCCGTGCGGCCCGAATCCCAGCTCACAATGCTGCCGGTTTGCGTGTAAGAACCGTTATTGTTCACACTGAGAGCCACAGTCCCGGTGCTGCCCGTAACAATATTGCTGACCACACGCGCTTGGCTCAATGGCTGCTCAAGCGTCATGGTGGCCGTTGTGGGGCCTACCGTGCAAGAGTCAGAGTTGTATGCGGCACCAGAGGCTGGATAACTGGCGAACCCACTGTTGTTGTACATGTACATATATCTGGCATCTGCCGTACTGTAGTCCACTTCAAGATAAGTGCTTGAACCAGCGTCGCCGTAGACTTGGCGGTAATTGGTGTCTGCAAAGTTGATGCGTCCCAACTCAGCGACCGTGGCCGTGCCCAGCGCGCCGGAAAACACCATATCGCCGTTGCTTGAAATAACAAGCGTTGCCGATGTGATGGGGGTATTACCCACACCCACATAGCGCGCGCAACCCGATAAGGCAAAACTCTTTGAAGCTTCGCCCGTGGGCACAAACATATTGGCGCTAGCAAATGGCGATTCTGCTCGAACGGGTGGCTGGACACCCCCGCCCCCACCGGCAGCGGTTGTATCCCCACCACCACCGCAAGCGGCAAGCACAGCCGCAGCGCAAGCCACAAGCCAAGATTTATAAAAAGATGAATGCATGGCAATCCTTTGAGTAAGTGAATGAAAACTGGGTTGGCCTTGTTGACAAACCGCAGCGCAATATTAATCGCGCAACGAGTAAAAATACCATTTACCCATGCCTCTTACCTATGAAAAACACAATATTTGTGAAATATTCCCAAATTTATGTGAAATATTCCCAAATCTTTGAGCTCCAAAGAAGCCTTGTAAATCAAGCAGGCGCAGCGATGCTGCGTCGATCACACGATGCAGATTTCTTGATTTGATGTTTCGGCGAGGTCTGTCGCCAAGCGCATCCTATGGCCATGGCATAGCCCGCGCGCGCACATGCGCACGCACGCCTGAGACGATTCGTCGCTTCAGGGCAAGAGAGATACCGCCGCGGTGGCGGCTTATTTGCGCTCGATGCTGGTGGCTACAACCAGACCGTCTTTTTTGACCCCAACGATGCGCACGCGCATGCCCGCGCGCAGGCCATCGAGCGCGACTTCATAGACAGGGATAACGGCAAGTCCAGTCGCGTCAAAGCGTTGCCCGCGTACGGTGATATTGCCGATACCAGCCATCGCTTCGATCACGCCTTCCACATCCACGGTTTTGAGTTCTTGCTCTGTGATGATCTTCACTTGGCTGGCAAGCAGCACACCACTGCTCCACTCGCCCTGCACCTGAATGCGCATGCCTTGCGTGATGGTTGTGCCTGCTGGCAAGACGCTGGCGCTGCTGATATCCACCACGCTGGCGCCTAGGGTCAAGCGCGTGCCCGAAATGTTTGACACGATGCCTTGGGATTCTGCGTAACCGGCGCTCAGCGCGGTGCTGCCGGCTTCGGCCAGCAAGGTGGTTTGAGTGACAGTCAACACCACAGGGCCCGTACCGCTCAATGTGCCCTGCACGCGGACCAACTGGCCATCCATCAAGCCATCGGGCACATTAGCCAGCGTCAGGCCATTGAGCGTCCATTGGCCTCTGCTCAAAATGGCTTTGCCTGTGCTCACGGTTTCCAGCGTCGGCTTCAGGAGCTCCAGCCGGGTGACCGTCCACTGCGTGAAATCAACACTGCTGGGCAAGCCCCAGGCCTTGACTACAGAATCGCTGCGCAAACCAGCGAGAGACTCAACGCCAACGAACACCGTGCCCGCATCCACCACCAGCGTCATGCCCGCCACGGTGATCGTGCCCGGTAATTGGATGTTGCTCACGACTCCCTGAGCAGCAGACCAAATTTCAATGCTGTTGGCTGCGCCCGAGGTGATGGCGGTGGGTGATACGCTTGAAGTCGTAGTTGCGAGCGTGCCCAGCACTTTAGCAGTCATGCCTAGCCGCAGAGCGCCGGGGTCGCCCGGCAAATCATCAAGGCGCACATCAGCGCCCGAATCTTCAAAACGGATGCCGTTGACAATCACGCTGCCAAAGCCTCTCACAGGCCCCATGGCGGTAACGGACGTCGGGCCGACAATGCCCGTGCCGCCCGTGCCAGGGAGAAACGCAGTGATCGTGCCACCTCCGCAACTGCTCAACAAAATAAACGCCAGCCCACAGACGGCTTGGCTCGCAAACCGATGCAATCGTTGGCTGCCCAACACAGAAGTGAGATTCATGATTCGCTCTTATTCGAAGGTGTTTTGGGTTTTGCCTTGGTTTTCGTCACTGCAGGCATCTCCGCGCTATGAAAATACATGCCAAACCGCACCCGGTGGTTGGCCTCAGGCTTCTTGCGGCTGCGCTTCTCAGCGACGGTGGCTTTTTGCAGGAATTGCTGGAGCACGCGCGTCCACAAGAGGCGCGCGGTCTGCTCCAGTTCGCTCGCATCCTCGGCAGACAAGGTTTGCGAAAACGCACTTTGCTCCAGCATCGGCGGTCCCGCGCGATCCGGCTGAAGATTATGAACAGCGGTGGCCAAATGATCGCTCACATTGGCGGCCAAGAAATGAAAGCTCTCGCTCAGGCCTTCTTGCGGCACAAACGCATCGCTTTGCAATTGCACGTGCGTCTCACTGGATTTGCTCACGATGCCCAAGCGCTCTAACTCATCGAGCACCGCGCGAGCGCCGATATCGCGGCTGACTTCAGCCACCAAACCCGTGAAATCGGGCTCGCCTGCGCTGGCGTAACGCGGCGTGCGCGCGAGAGCGCGGGCTTTGTTTTGGCTATTGAGGTAGGCGGGCTCACTGATCCAGCGGGCCACCACTTGTGCGCCAATCGACATCAATGGGTCATAGCTTTCAAGCGCGGTTTTCGGCGCTTCCGTTTCGCGCAGCCGGCGCACATCTTTGCGGTGTACGCCCGTGAGGATGGCGATGCGGCTATCGGTCATGGCGCGATCGGATGCCGATTGCTTCAGCGCGGCATCCACCATGGCTTTTTTAAGCATTTCCGTGATCGAGCCCAATTGCAAACTGTGGCTGATGATGAGCTGCGCCAAGGGCTGCAAGAGCTGCTCCACCGCAGTGGCAGCATGCCCGGTGCCCATGGCATTCACGGCCAAAGCTTTGCCGCGCAGCTCGGCTCTGGCTTTGCGTTCGGGGGGAGATGCGGGCAGTCTTGGCACGGTGGGTTTGAGGGAAAGGGGTGTGGAACAGGGTATTTTCCACGACACCGCCAGCGCAGCTGACTAGTTTGCTTGCCCTGTGCGTGCCCATGTTGGCATTTTTTGCGCCAAAAGTCAAAATTACGTGAAAAATTCCCAAAATTTGACTGAGGATACCCATGCCTGCCCCATTGCGGCAAAGCTCTCGCAGGTCGATATACCAATCACGCCAACGGCTTCAAGCAGCTGGGTAGACAGCGGACTCCGGTCATCTTCAACTCTTAATTTGATAGCATGCTACGCATATTCTATAACGGCAAGAAGTCGAAAAAGCATGAAAAAACCGCCTCTGGGCAGCCCAGGGCGGTTTTCTCGGAGGCGATCAGCGGATTACTGATTGTCGACAAAGCTGCGCAGCTTGTCCGAGCGGCTTGGGTGCTTGAGCTTGCGCAGCGCCTTGGCTTCGATTTGGCGGATGCGCTCGCGCGTCACGTCAAATTGTTTGCCCACTTCTTCCAGCGTGTGATCAGTGGACATTTCAATACCGAAGCGCATGCGCAGCACCTTGGCTTCACGTGGTGTGAGAGAGTCCAAAATGTCTTTCACCACATCGCGCAGACCCGCTTGCATCGCAGCTTCCAGCGGCGCAGTGTTGGCGCTGTCTTCGATGAAATCACCCAAATGGCTGTCATCATCGTCGCCAATCGGTGTTTCCATCGAGATCGGCTCTTTGGCGATCTTCATGATCTTGCGAATCTTGTCTTCTGGAATTTCCATCTTCTCAGCGAGCAAGGCTGCATCTGGCTCAAAGCCAAACTCCTGCAAATGCTGACGGCTGATGCGGTTCATCTTGTTGATAGTTTCGATCATGTGCACCGGGATGCGGATCGTACGCGCTTGATCTGCGATGCTTCGCGTGATGGCTTGGCGAATCCACCAAGTCGCGTAGGTCGAGAATTTATAGCCACGACGGTATTCAAACTTATCCACCGCTTTCATCAAACCGATGTTGCCTTCTTGGATCAAATCCAAAAATTGCAAGCCACGATTCGTGTACTTTTTAGCAATCGAAATCACCAGGCGCAAATTGGCCTCGATCATCTCTTTCTTGGCATCGCGTGAGTTGCGCTCGCCATCGTTCATGCGCTTGTTGATGTCTTTCAAATCTTCCAGCGGCACCACCACGCGCGACTGCAGGCTGATCAGCTTGTTCTGCAACTCTTGCACTGGCGGCACATAGCGAGCCATGGTCACAGACCAGTTTTTACCCGCTTTAGATTGCGTCTCGATCCATTTCAAATCAAGCAAATGGCTGGTGACTTTCTTACCCATCTTGTCGCGGCCAGAAAACTCTTCTGCGAATTTTTCTTGCGGGTAGCCGCACTTTTCCACAATGATCTTGCGCATCTCACGCTCCACCTTGCGCACATCCGACACCTGACCGCGAACCATTTCACAGAGGCGCTCAATCGTCTTCGCGGTAAAGCGAATCAGCATCAGCTCATCCGTGACGGCTTTTTGCGCCTTCATGTAGGCGGTCGTACCGTAGCCTTCTTTGTCGTACGATTTGTGCAATTTCTCAAAGTGACCACGAATCACTTCAAAGCGGCTAAAAGCTTCAACTTGCAGCTCTTCCAAGCGCTTGGTCATGGCCTTGTTGGCTTTTGCTTCTTCGTCGCCTTCGCTATCGTCGTATTCGTCAAAATCCTCTTCAGCCACGAAGTCATCTGCGGCGTTCGGATTGGCAAAGCCATCCACCACGGCAGAAATCAAGACTTTCTTGATCTGCACTTCGCTCATCATGTTGAAGATTTCTTGGATCGTGGCTGGGCTGTGCGAGATGGCTTCCATCATCGCGTTCAGGCCACCCTCAATGCGCTTGGCAATCTCAATCTCGCCTTCGCGCGTGAGCAGCTCTACCGTACCCATCTCGCGCATGTACATGCGCACGGGATCCGTGGTGCGGCCAAATTCGGAATCTACTGTAGAAAGTGCCGCCTCGGCTTCTTCTTCGGCTTCCTCTTCTGTGGAGGCGGTCGGCGTGTTGTTGTTGAGCAGCAGGGTTTCAGCGTCTGGGGTTTGCTCGTAGACAGCAATGCCCATGTCATTGAGAAGCGAATAGACCACTTCCAATGTTTCGGCATCGACCAGCTTGTCGGGCAAGTGATCGTTGATCTCGGAATGCGTCAGGAAGCCGCGTGTTTTGCCGAGTTTGATCAGGGCTTTCAGGCGCACGCGGCGCTTGGCCAAATCTTCCTCTGAGAGCACCGTTTCGTCTAAACCGAATTCTTTCATCAAGGCGCGTTCTTTCGCCTTGGAAAGCTTCATGCGCAGCGGCTTGACCTTCTCGCCATCCTCACCGATGACGACAGCGACCGGCTCTGGCGCTTCGTCGATATACGCGTCTATTTCAACATCATCTTCCGTGTTGATACTTCCCTTTGGCTTAGGGCCACGCTTAGCGCCCATCTTCTTCTCGGGCGCTGCTTTGGCGGCAGGCTTAGCCGCTGGCTTGACCACCACGACTTTGGCCTTTGGATCAGCCTTGGCAGGTACTTTTACGGCGGGTTTGGCGGGGGGTTTGCTCGGCATGCGAAGACCTTTGGGAATAACCATCAAAACAGATACGTAAGCCAAGGCAAATCAGAGCCAAGGCAGCAAGTATCAAGGGGGCAGCACAAACTTTTTGGGGCGAACATTTGGTGTGCAGTCCTTGCGTGTGAGGCGTTGACACGGGGGTCATTTGAGCAAAATGCTCGATGCCTACGGAGGTGCTGCTGTCGCGTTTATGCTGTTGTTACAAGGATTATACCAAGCGCCTGCTCTTTGCGCTGATCAAAGGCGGGGCTTACGTCTCAAACTGCGCTTCATTCTTGCCTTTGAACGGTGCATAAAACGCCTTGATGGCCGTCATGTCTTTTTCAATATCACCAGTGGGATAAAACAAAGGCCCCAAGCCACTGCGCTTTTGCGAATAATCCATATAGGCCATCATGATCGGCACTTTGGCCGTTTGAGCGATGTAGTAAAAGCCCGTTTTCCAATAGCGCGTTTTGCTGCGCGTGCCCTCCGGCGGCACGATCAGCTGGACCGAGCCATCTGCATCTAGCAAAGCCTGCGCAGAACTCGCCACGAGGTTGGTGGATTGCTCCCGGTTCACAGGAACACCGCCTAGCCACATCATGATGCCGCGAAACGGCGGTTTGAAAATACTGCTCTTGCCCATCCAATAAATATTCAACCGCAAGGCAAAGCAAACCATCAGCGTGTAGGGCAGATCCCAATTGCTGGTGTGGGGCGCAGCGATCAAAACGCTCTTGCTGGCCTCTGGTGGAAGGCTTCCCTCAATCTTCCAGCCTGTGATTTTTAGAAAGGCAATGGAGCCTAGGCGCAAGAGAGTGTTGACCACAGGTGTGGTGAAGATAGTGCGATGCATGGATTGAGTATCGTTGTTTTGAATGACCCAGTTTTTAACGGCCATTGTGTGGGCACGCTGTATCTGGGCTCGCGATAGCCCATATCGCCTCTTGCGCCTCAAGCTGGCGCTTTGAGCTTGGGCTCGCGACTGGCCAACCCAGTGTTATTTTTTATCCGCTAAATAAGCCGCCATGCCATCGGTGATTTCTTTGTGCGCAGAATCCACGCCTTCCCAACCGAGCACTTTGACCCACTTGCCCTCTTCCAAATCTTTGTAGTGCTCAAAGAAATGCGAGATGGTTTTCAGGCGCAGGGGGTTCATGTCTTCGGGGGTTTTCCATTGCGTGTACAGGCTGCATTTTTTGTCAATCGGCACCGCCAACAATTTCCCGTCTTCACCCGCTTCATCTTCCATCTTCAAAATGCCAATCGCACGGCAGGTAATCACCACGCCGGGGATCAAAGGCACGGGTGTGATCACCAACACATCGACTGGATCGCCATCGCCAGAAAGCGTTTTGGGGATGTAGCCGTAGTTGGTCGGGTAATGCATGGCGGTGCTCATGAAACGATCTACGAAGATCGCGCCAGATTCTTTGTCGACCTCGTATTTGATCGGGTCGGCATTCATCGGAATTTCGATGATCACGTTGAACTCATGCGGGGCGTTTTTTCCTGGATTGACTGCGTCGAGGGACATGTTGGTCTCTTTATAAAAATAATGACAAAACTAAGCTGGTATTAACCCTGATTTTACTGATGCAAAGCTTGTAAAAGCGCGAATCTGTCACGTTTTCAGGCTAAATTCCGCTCGTTGGCCAATTGTCTGCGATTTCTTGGATGAATGTGGATGAGGAAGCAACGCGGCGGGTGTGATACCTCACGTGTTGCGCCCTCTACGTAAAACCAAATGGAGATACTTAATATGACAGGCAATACAGCACTGATCCTTGTGCTTCTTTGCGGTCTGGCCGCCGTGGTCTACGGCGTTTGGGCGCGAAGCTGGATTCTTTCTCAAGACGCAGGCAATGCCCGCATGCAAGAGATTGCAGCGGCTATCCAATCTGGTGCAGCTGCCTATCTGGCGCGGCAATACAAAAGCATCACCATCGTGGGCGTTGTGCTAACGATTCTGATTGGCTTGTTCCTTGATGGCATGTCGGCTTTAGGCTTTGTGGTAGGCGCGGTGCTCTCGGGCGCTTGCGGCTTTATCGGCATGAATGTGTCGGTGCGCGCTAACGTGCGCACAGCACAAGCAGCCACCAAAGGCATTGGCCCCGCGCTTGACGTTGCCTTCCGTGGCGGCGCAATCACCGGCATGCTGGTGGTGGGCTTAGGTCTGCTTGGCGTGACCATTTTTTATTGGTTCTTGGTCGGTAATGGCGCGATGACGCCGGATAAAAACCTCGCTAAATTGCTCAACCCTCTGATCGGCTTTGCCTTTGGCTCATCGCTGATCTCCATCTTCGCCCGTCTGGGTGGCGGCATTTTCACCAAGGGCGCTGATGTGGGCGCAGATCTGGTCGGCAAAGTGGAAGCTGGCATCCCAGAAGATGATCCACGTAACCCCGCCGTGATTGCCGATAACGTGGGCGACAACGTGGGCGATTGCGCCGGCATGGCCGCTGACTTGTTTGAAACCTATGCAGTGACGCTGATCGCCACCATGGTGCTGGGCGCTTTACTGCTCACCAGCTCCGGTACAGCTGCTGTGATCTACCCGCTGATGTTGGGCGGCGTGTCGATCATCGCTTCCATCATTGGTTGCTTCTTCGTCAAGGCCTCGCCCGGCATGAAGAACGTGATGCCTGCGCTTTACAAAGGCTTGGCAGTGGCTGGCGGCTTGTCGCTGATCGCCTTTTATTTCGTGACCGTGGCCATCATGCCCGACAACGCGATCAAGGCCAGCGGCACGCAAATGGCGCTGTTTGCTTCTTGCGCAGTTGGCTTGATTTTGACGGGCGCTTTGGTCTGGGTGACTGAGTACTACACCGGAACGCAGTACGCACCTGTGAAGCACATTGCACAAGCCTCGACCACCGGCCACGGCACCAACATCATTGCTGGGTTGGGCGTATCCATGCGCTCGACTGCATGGCCTGTGATTTTTGTGTGTATCGCCATTTGGTGCTCTTATTCGCTCGCTGGACTGTATGGCATTGCGATTGCTGCTACCTCTATGCTGAGCATGGCCGGTATTGTTGTGGCGCTGGACGCATACGGCCCGATCACCGACAACGCGGGCGGCATTGCCGAGATGGCCGAGTTGCCAGCCTCTGTGCGCGAAGTGACTGACCCACTGGACGCCGTGGGTAACACCACCAAAGCCGTGACCAAGGGGTATGCGATTGGCTCAGCTGGTTTGGCTGCGCTGGTGCTGTTTGCTGACTACACCCACAAGCTGGAAGCTTATGGCAAGGTCATCAGCTTTGATTTGAGCAACCCGATGGTCATCATTGGCCTGTTTATCGGTGGCTTGATTCCTTACCTCTTTGGCGCGATGGCGATGGAGGCCGTGGGCCGCGCTGCGGGCTCTGTGGTGGTTGAAGTGCGTCGCCAGTTTGCTGACGGCCAAATCATGGCTGGCAAGCGCAAGCCAGATTACAGCGCTGCGGTAGACATGCTCACCACGGCTGCAATCAAAGAAATGATGATCCCTTCGCTGCTGCCCGTGGTGGTACCAGTCGTGGTGGGCTTGGCTTTGGGCCCTGCTGCGCTGGGCGGCTTGCTCATGGGCACGATTGTGACCGGCCTGTTTGTGGCGATTTCTATGTGTACCGGTGGCGGCGCTTGGGACAATGCCAAGAAACTCATCGAAGACAGCTTCGTTGACAAAGACGGCGTGGCCCACAAAAAGGGAGGAGACACCCACAAAGCCGCTGTCACGGGCGACACTGTGGGTGATCCATACAAAGACACTGCTGGCCCAGCCATCAACCCTTTGATCAAGATCATCAACATCGTGGCGCTTCTGATCGTGCCATTGATGATGTCGATCCATGGCAAGCCAGCACCTGTGGCGGTTGTGGCTGCGCCTGTTGCAGCGGTTGCGGCGGCCGCGACTCCGGCTGCTGTGGCTGCTCCAGTCGTTGCGGCTGCGGCGCCAGTGGCCTCAGCTGCTGCACCTGCTGGTGATGCAGCTAGCGTGAAGGTCGATGGCGGCGTGGTGAAGTTTTACTTCGCTCCCGGCAAAATGGAACTCGCTCAAGACGGTGCCAAAGCTTTGGCGCAGATCATCGAAGCCGCCAAGAGCGGTAAGAAGGTCGGTCTCAGCGGCTATGTGGATCCAAGCGGAGATGCTGCGAAAAATGCCGAGTTGGCCAAGCAACGCGCCTTCGCTGTGCGCGATCTGCTGAAAGCCTCCGGTGTGCCCGAAGGCCAAATCGTCTTGGTTCGCCCCAATGACATCAAAGAAGGCTCGACCTCTGCTGCCGAAGGCCGCCGGGTTGAAGTGTTCATGATCTAAAGCCCTCCAGCTTCAGCTCAAAGCCGCAGATTTATTTCTGCGGCTTTTTTGTTGTCTTTTAACGCATTCCTGCGTTAAATTCAGATCATTATTCTTAAGGAGATTGTTGTGCGTCGTATTGCCCTGATCGCCACACTCGTCGTCATCGCAGCCAGCTTACTGGGTTGTGCCACACCCAAGCCGCAGCCCAAGACCCTGATGGTCTCTGAAGCCAAGCTGATGCAACTGATTAGCGGGCAGTTTCCCTTCAACAGCAAAATGCTGGATGCATTGGATGTGAGCGTAGGCTCACCGAAGATCAGTTTTGATGGGGTCAACAACAGAATCAACACCACGCTGGATTTGAATGTTGCCGGCAGCGGCATTGTTGGTTTGCTTGTGCAGCGCGAATACAAAGGCGGCATAGATTTGAGCTATGGCCTGCGCTTCGAGCCCAGCGACAACTCCGTGCGCATGACAGATGTGAAACTGGGCAAACTCAGTATCGATGGTGCACCTGAGCTGATGCAACGCCCGATTTCCCGCCTTGGCGTCGCGCTTGCGCAAAAGCTACTGGCCGAACAAGTGCTCTACAAAGTCAGTGCGCAAGATTTGGAAGCGGCCAAGGGCTGGGGTTATAAGCCAGGCGCATTCAAGATCGCACCGGGCGGCTTAGCGATCACGCTCGATCCGATCGAGAAAAAATAAAGCGGCAGGATAGCCGCTTAGCTCGAAACTGGCCGCCCTGCCTTCCAGCAGCGCGGCCTTCTTTACATCACTTCGTGCAGCGCCTGCATATAGGCCTGCGAGACCATCAACTCATCCCAAGCCAATGGCGCCATTTGCGGTAACAGATTCAACCGGCGCTGCTCACTCATCTCACTCAGTTTGAATTTCTTTTTGCTACTCGCTAATTCCAAGCCTTCGAGTAATTCGTCTACCGCCCTGCCCTCATCGCCCACGCTTTGGTTGCACAGCAGAACCATATCGCAGCCCGCATTGAGTGCTTCCACGGCCGCTTGTGTGTAACTCACGCGCTTGCCATCGATCAAGCGAGCGCCTTCCATGCTCAGATCGTCGCTGAAAATCGCGCCGGTAAAGCCAAAATCACCACGCAAAATCTCTTGCAGCCAGCGTTTAGAAAACCCCGCTGGCCGACCATCCACTTTCGGGTAGATCACATGCGCAGGCATCACTGAATGCAAACCGTGGCTAAGCCACTGATAAGGCGCAGCATCATCCGCCAAAATCGCTTTCAAACTGCGCTTGTCCACCGGAATCTCGGTGTGTGAATCAGCCTTCACAAAACCATGCCCCGGAAAATGCTTGCCGCAACTGCTCATTCCCGCCAGCAGCAGCCCATGCATCAAACTCTTGGCCAAGAGCGTAGCCACGCGCGGATCACGGTGGAATGCGCGGTCTCCAATCACCGAGCTGCCGCCGTAGTCCAAATCGAGCACGGGTGTGAAGCTCATGTCCACACCGCAAGCGCGCAGCTCAGCCGCGAGCACATAACCGCAAGCCGTGGCGGCATTTGTCGCTTTCATCGCACCGCTACCGGAGGGGAGCTTTCCATCCTGCATCCATAGCTCGCCCAGCTTGCGCATCGGCGGCAAATGCGTGAAGCCATCCGTCTTGAAGCGCTGCACGCGCCCGCCCTCATGATCCACAAGGATGAGCAAATCTGAGCGCACCGCTTTGATCTCAGCGCACAAATGCGTCAGCTGCATGCGGTCTTGCCAATTGCGCGCAAACAAAATCACGCCTCCTGTGAGCGGATGCGCAAGGCGGCGGCGATCATGCGCATTCAGCGTGAGGGCAGCCACGTCAAGGATGATGGGGGCGTGATGGGTCATGGTTTTCTTTCTATGAATTTGATAGCATCTTGCGCATATCTTATAACGGCCAGAGGCCGATTTGGCACTTAATTTGAAGCGGTTTCCACCACACAAAACGAAGCCGCGTAATCTGTCTCATCCGTCACGGTGATGTGCGCCTTCAATTGTTTGGCTTCAAACCACTCTTTCAAACCGCCATGCAAGACGATGCGCGGCTCACCTGAAGGCAGCTTGGCGATTTCGCAGAGCCGCCAAGTCATGGGCATGCGCATGCCCAATCCAATCGCTTTGGAAAACGCTTCCTTCGCAGAAAACCGCGTAGCCAGATAACGCACCCCCCGCTCAGGCCAACGCGCAGTGCGCTGCTTCCAAGTGATCAGCTCAGCATCGCTCAAAATCTTGCTTGCAAAGCGCTCGCCATGCTTATCCAAGCTGGCTTTGATGCGGCGAATGTCGCAGATGTCGGTGCCGATGCCGTAGATCAAGACGCACCTTGGAGTAAGCAGGCGAGATATGCCCTCACAGCCGCTGCATACCCTACCTCCAGCGCATCTGAGACAAAAGCATGCCCAATCGAGACTTCTGCCATGAAAGGCATGGCGGCAATGAAGGGCTTGAGGTTAGCCTGCGTCAAATCATGGCCTGCATTCACCAGCAGCCCAGCATCTCGCGCAGCCTCTGCCGTGGTTTTGAATTGCGCAAGCACTTGCGCCTCTGAAGCCGCACCAAACGCACTTGCCCAGGTCTCGGTGTAAAGCTCAACCCGATCTGCGCCAATCGCTTTGCAAGCAGTCATCTGCTCAGGAACAGGATCCATGAATAAGCTCACGCGCACGCCCAGCGCATGGCATTCATCAATCAGTGGCCTCAAGCGATCGGCATCTTGCGGGAAACTCCAGCCGTGATCAGAGGTACTCTGCCCTTCGGTATCTGGCACAAAAGTGGCTTGATGCGGTTTCACGGCGCGGATGAATTCCATCAAGTTATGAAACGGATTGCCTTCAATGTTGTATTCCCGCCCCGGCCAAAGGCGCATCAGCTCAGCAATTTCAAATACATCTTGCTTGCGGATATGCCGCTCATCTGGGCGCGGATGTACCGTGATGCCAGCCGCGCCTGCTTTGAGGCAAAGCTCAGCGGCGCGCGTCACGCTGGGGTAGCCCACATGCCGCGTGTTGCGCACGAGCGCCACTTTGTTGACATTCACGGAAAGTGCTGTGTGAACTGAATTTTTCATGCCAAATCGCCTGTTACCCGTTATAGAACCTGCGCAGATTGCTATTAATACAATAGCATATAGAAATCAAGCCAGCGCCTGCGCATCCATCATCAGCTGCCGCGTGCGGAAACCCCGGCTTCCAGCATGGTAGTTTAGCAAGCTACGAAGTAATTGCTTGAGTGCAGATTTGTCTGCGGGTCTCAAAGCCTGCACCGCCTCACGCGCTGGGAAAATCGCCGCGCGCTGATCCAGCGCGGCTTGCAAGCTGCGCCAAGCTGCTGCACTCATCGCCGCCTCTTCAAAAGACGAACCCGTGGTCTCGCGCAACCCCACTTCTGGCACCAAGCTGTAAAGCAGATCATCTTCTAGCTCACCCATGGAAAGGCTGTCGATATCCAAAGAAGGCAGCAAGCCAATCTCGCGCAACAGCACCAATTCAAACGCCCGCAGTGTTGCATCCAGCTGCGCCGCATCACGCAACCATGTGCAGGCTTGCGCATAAGCATCGAAAAGCAGCTCATGCGGATCGTCTCGCGCCAGCAGCTTCATCATCAGCTCATTGAGGTAATAGCCCGAGAGCAGCGCATCGCCAGAAGGCATCGTGAGGCCACCTTGCCACTCCGCGCCCTTGAGCGTATGCACCTCCGCATCGCCCGAATAGCTGATGGAAAGCAACTGCAGTGGCAGCAAAATCGCCCGAAACTGCGAGCTAGGCCTCTTCACACCCTTCGCCACAATCGCCACCCGCCCATGATGCCGCGTGAGCACCTCCAAGATCAAGCTGCTCTCGCTCCAATCGTAGCGATGCAAGACGAAAGCGGGTTCGTGGGCGATGCGCTTCATGAGAATTTATGCTACGAATTAGTGAGCACTCTGCGCATATTCTATAAGGGGGATAGGGTGATTTTGTTTAAAAATTACTCATACCCGAAGCTTTTCACCCGCTCCGCGTTATCTGCCCAGCCGCCCTGCACTTTGACCCAGAGCTGGAGGAAGACTTTGGCGTCCATCAGGCGCTCTAGCTCTTGGCGGGCTTCGGTGCCCATGCGCTTGAGGCCTTCGCCCCCTGCGCCGATCACCATGGCTTTGTGGGAGTCGCGCTCGACAATGATGGTGGCGGCGATTTTGACGAAACGACCGACCGTTTTACCGGGCTCTTCGGTGAATTTATCAATGACTACGGTGCTGGTGTAGGGCAGCTCATCGCCAGTGAAGCGAAAGAGCTTTTCGCGCACGATTTCGCCCGCCATGAAGCGCTCGGATTTGTCGGTGATGTCGTCTGCAGCATGAATCCAAGGCTGCTCGGGCAGGTATTTTTCGCAGATCACGAGCAGGCGCTCGATGTCTTTTTTCTGCTTGGCGCTCATGGGGATGATTTCAGCAAACTGGATGGTTTTGACGACCTCAAGGTCTTCCGCGCTGAACTCTGTCGTGTCGATACCTTCTGCCTCTGTATTTGCGCCCTCTTCGCCATCTTCTGCTGGCTTGGCATCGCTCTGCACTTTGGGCTCACTGCTGCGCTCTGTGGCAGGCTCGAATTTGATCGCGCCCATGCCTTTGGCATGCACCTCTTGCAACCAAGGCGCAATATCAGCGCGGCGGTTGACGGTATCGAGCTTGTTCGCCACGAGGATCACCGGCACGCCTTTGGCTTGCTTGCCCAAGAGCGAAAGCACCTTGGCATCCGCGCCGGACAAGCGCCCGGCTTCGACGACGAGCAAGATCAAATCCACGCCACTCACAGCGCCGCTGACGGTTTTATTCAGCGAGCGATTGAGCGCTGTGCCGTGGCGCGTTTGGAAACCGGGCGTGTCTGCAAAGACAAATTGCGCAGCGCCTTGTGTACGAATGCCCAGGATGCGGTGGCGCGTGGTTTGCGCTTTACGCGAAGTGATGCTAACTTTCTGGCCAACGAGGGCGTTGAGTAATGTCGATTTGCCGACGTTGGGTTTACCAACGATGGCGATCAAGCCACAACGCTTGGCAACGCCATCAAGAGCCGAAGCGACTGGCGCAGAATCCGCAGACTTCTGGAAAAACGCATCCAATAGTGGATCGCTCGGAGCGTTGTTAGGGATAGATTTTTTCATGCTTTTTAGGCCATTTGCCGTTATAAAATATGCATTGTTTGCTATCTAATAAATAGCAAAAAAAGGTCAGGCTACTGTCTTCAGTAACTTGAGCATCGCTGTTGCAGCTTCTTGCTCAGCCGCTCGACGCGAACCGCCAAAGCCCCGCGCCTCGCGCTGCATTTGCTCGATGGCGCACTGCACTTCAAAGTTTTGCCGATGTGCAGCGCCAGTGATACTCATCACGTTGTAGGCCGGTAGCTTGAGCTTTTTACCTTGCAACAGCTCTTGCAGCTCGGTTTTAGCATCTTTGGCTGCGGCGGGCATCTCTGGATTGATTTCGACCTTGTCAAACAATCGGTGCACCAAGCTGGCGGCTTTTTCAAAACCAGCATCGAGATAGACCGCACCAATCACCGCTTCCAGCGCGTCCGCAAGAATAGAAGGCCGCTTGCTGCCACCTGAGCGCAGCTCACCCTCGCCTAAGCGAAGCAGGTTGCCCAGGTGTAGCTCTTGGGCAATTTTGTGCAAGGTGTCTTGCTTAACCAAATTGGCTCGAACACGCGAGAGCTCGCCTTCTTGCAAGGTGCCCAAAGCTTGGAAAAGCATGCCTGAGACAGCCAAATTCAAAACAGAGTCGCCCAAAAACTCCAAGCGCTCGTTGTGGTCAGCACTGAAACTTCGGTGCGTCAGCGCCTGTGCGAGGAGGACAGGCTTGAGAAACTCATACTGCAGGCGTTTCTGGAGCTGTTGTACGTCATCACTCAAGGGAGTAGCCCGCAAAAAAACGGCACGGCATCACTTGTCGCTGCTGCCTGCATACTTGAGCAGCAAATAAGCGGGGCCGCCCAAAGGAATTTCTTTGTTGTAAGCAAAGCTGACGACCACTTTGTCGCCGTTTTTTGTGACTTCAATATCTTTAGGGCCAATCGCTTTGAAATCATCGATGTTTTGCGCCTTGTCGAAGGCCGTGCGAATTTCGGGAATCGTACCGCCTGAAGCTGCCACTTTCTTGACAGCTTTGACGATTGCAAAGTATTCAAGCACCGTAGGAAATACCTGCGCACCCACCACGCCCGTAAACGCCAGCACGATGCCAACAAAAAGCAAGCCGACCAGAGAGAGACCGCGTTGTTGAGTTTTCATTGGATGCCTTGTAAGTGTAAAGAGTCAATCAAACGAACCAATTCTGCGTAGATTACCAAAATTCATCCACACATAAAAGGCTTTGCCTACGATATTTTGCTCTGGTACGAAGCCCCAGTAGCGAGAATCTTGAGAATTATCACGGTTGTCGCCCATCATGAAGTAATGCCCAGCGGGCACTTTGCAGCTTACGCCTTCAATGCTGTAGTTGCAATTTTCAAAAAATGGAAACTGCATCAGTGGCGTGTTGCCCATGCCAGAGTTTGGGTAGATCAGCAGCTTATGCGGCTTGTCGTAGCCGGGGAGTTTCTCTTCAAACTGCGGAATGTAGGTTGTTTGCGTTTCATCAAAAAACTCGGGCAACACGGTACGTGGCACGAGTTGCCCGTTGATGCGCAACTCTTTGTTGGTGTAGCTCACCTGATCCCCCGGCAGCCCGATCACACGCTTGATGTAGTCCACATTCGGGTTGGGAGGATAGCGAAACACCATGGCATCCCCGCGCTGCGGGTTGTTCACATCGATGATTTTTTTGTTGATCACTGGCAGGCGCACACCGTAGGTGAATTTGTTCACCAAAATCAAATCCCCAATATGCAGCGTTGGAATCATCGAACCCGTGGGAATTTTGAAAGGTTCAAACAAAAACGAACGCAGCAAAAACACAATGCAAATCACGGGGAAAAGCCCTGCCGTCCAGTCCAACCACCAAGGCTGCTGCAACACCACGTCTTTCGAAGCGACCAGCTCTTGATGGTGCATCTCTGTTTTGCTGATGCCCATTTTGGCCAACTCGGCTTGACGCGCAATGGCCTGCTCTTCAATCGCGGTCGCAGCTTGGTTACGTTCGGGAAGGAAAATAAATCTTTCTAAGAGCCAGTAAATGCCTGTGGTGATAGTGGCGATGAACAAGATCAACGAGAAGTTACTCTCCACAGCATTGAAATACCAAGCCACGCAATAAGCTACAAACGCGCCGAGTACACCGGCTGTGATGCCGGGCATGAATTTCGTCAAAGAGTTGGACATGCGATTAATCTTCCACCTGCAAAATAGCCAGAAACGCTTCCTGCGGCACTTCTACAGTACCGATTTGCTTCATGCGCTTTTTACCCGCCTTCTGCTTTTCCAAGAGCTTTTTCTTGCGCGTGATGTCGCCGCCGTAGCATTTGGCGAGCACGTTTTTGCGCAAGGCCTTGATTGTCTCACGCGCAATGATGTTGCCGCCAATCGCCGCTTGGATGATCACGTCATACATCTGGCGGCTGATAATCTCGCGCATCTTCGCTGCCACAGCCCGCCCGCGATACGTGGCTTGCGTGCGGTGGACGATAATCGAGAGCGCATCCACCTTCTCGTTATTGAGCAGCATGTCGACTTTCACCACATCAGATGCTCGGTATTCTTTGAACTCGTAGTCCATCGAAGCGTAACCCCGGCTCACGGATTTGAGCTTGTCAAAGAAGTCCAGCACGATTTCGCCCAAAGGCATGTCATAAGTCAGCACCACTTGGCGGCCTTTGTAGGCCATATTGAGCTGCATGCCGCGCTTTTGATTGGCCAGCGTCATCACCGAGCCCACATACTCTTGCGGCACATAAATATGTACCTCCACAATCGGCTCGCGGATCTCTTCGATGCGCGATACTTCGGGCATCTTCGATGGGTTTTCCACCAGCAGCGTCTCAGGATCTTTACCGCCCGTGAGCACTTCATACACCACGCTCGGCGCGGTAGTGATCAAATCTTGGTCAAACTCGCGCTCCAAGCGCTCTTGCACAATTTCCATGTGGAGCAGGCCAAGGAAACCGCACCGGAAACCGAAGCCAAGCGCTTGCGAGACCTCTGGCTCAAAGCGCAGCGCAGAATCATTGAGCTGGAGCTTGGTGAGTGCATCACGCAGCTGTTCATACTCACTGGATTCGCTCGGGTACAGGCCAGCAAACACCTGGGGCTGAATTTCCTTGAAACCGGGCAGCGCTTCTGTTGCGGGCGCAATGTTCATCATGCCTAAAGCGCCTCGCGTGACCACACGCGTGATCGTGTCGCCCACACGAGCCGCTTTGAGCTCTTTGATACCGGCAATGATGTAGCCCACTTCGCCCGCTTCCAGCGAGGGCCGCGATTCGTCCGCGGGCGTGAATACGCCAATACTGTCGGCGTTGTATTGAGAGCCGTTGGCCATCATCAAAATCTTGTCGCCCTTGAGCAAGCGGCCGTCCACCACGCGCACCAGCATCACCACGCCCACGTAGCTGTCAAACCAGCTGTCTACGATCATGGCTCGCAACGGGCCGTCAGGGTTGCCGCGCGGCGGCGGCACTTTGGCCACGACCATCTCCAGCACTTCGTCGATGCCCATGCCGGTCTTGGCCGAAATCGCAATCGCATCGCTCGCATCCAAGCCGATCACTTCTTCGATTTCTTTTTTCGCGCCTTCAGGATCGGCCTGCGGCAAATCCATTTTGTTGAGCACGCAAGAAACTTCCACGCCGAGATCCAACGCGGTGTAGCAGTTGGCCACCGTCTGCGCTTCCACACCTTGCGATGCGTCCACCACCAGCAATGCGCCTTCGCATGCGGAGAGCGAGCGAGAAACTTCATATGAGAAGTCCACGTGGCCGGGCGTGTCGATCAAATTCAAGTTATAAATTTGGCCGTCGCGTGCTTTGTATTGCAACGCAGCCGTCTGCGCCTTGATAGTTATCCCACGCTCTTTTTCGATGTCCATCGAATCGAGAACTTGCTCGCTCATCTCGCGATCTGACAGTCCACCGCAGCGATGAATCAAGCGATCAGCCAGCGTGGATTTGCCGTGATCGATATGCGCGATGATGGAAAAATTTCTAATGTGCTTCATCAACAAAATTCTCAAACTAATTCTTTAAGTGCTTGATCCGTATGACACTTGCATCAAAGCAATTCACGACGCGCAAGAAAAAGGGCGCGTCGTTTGTATGACGCGCCCCGAAACCAACAATCTATTGGCAACTGCGATAGTTGGACTTTCATTGTAGGGCAAGCGCATCGTGAGCACACGGGGAAATTCTCTAATTTTGTGTCGTTGCGGACTTGCAACGGGAAATTATCAACAGGTTATCCACAATTTCTGTGGGCAAGTGGTCTGCGTTCATGGGGATGGCCTGTGGATGGCTGGTGGATAGCCTGTACGCATCCCATATCGTGAACTTCAACGACGTTGATATACCCAAATGAGTGTATCAGCGGGCTTGATTTTAACGGTTTTAGATATGAAGCTCCGCTCTTTGTTGGCTTTCACTAACTTTCTCAAGGTTTTGGACTGAAAGGTGTGCCGTTGTATTACTGTCAAAACTTTAAAGCCAGTAGGGTTATTTCAAAAACCTGCACAGAATGACTTGACAAGCCTCGTTTCGTGATTTTTTTGACTTTTTCATCACAACCCGACTGCGCCGCAAGCCCATCAGCAGATCAGCTTGCAAGAGCCCTGGTTTAAGAGCAAGATATTCTTCTCATTGGAGAAATTTCATGCTAAAACCGCGCTCCACCCTCGCCTCACTCAAGCTGCGCAGCACCTTTGCCGTGCTGATCACTGCGCTGTGCACAAGCCTCGCGCATGCAGCAAGCCCTGCTGCACCTGCGGGCAACTCAGGCGCGAGTGCGCAAGACACCATCAACGCACTTTCTAAAGCGCAGATGGCTGTGGTGGGTGTGCAAGTCACCGCCGCAGAAGGCGCTCGTTCAGCAGAAACGCTTGGCAAGCAACGCTCTGGCTCGGGTGTGGTGATTGGCGCAGATGGTTTGGTGGTCACCATTGGTTATTTGATTCTGGAAGCCGACAACATCCAAATCACGACCACGGACAAGAAAACAGTACCCGCTCGCGTGGTGGCCTACGATTTGGCCACTGGCTTTGGTCTGATTCGCCCTGTGGTGCCCTTGCGCGGCATCGCCCCAGTCTCATTGGGCGGCAGTACCGATATCAAAACAGGCGAAGCCTTGATGGCCAGCACTGGCGCGTCACCTGACGACGATGCTGATGTCAACATGACCCAACTCGTCAGCAAACGCGCCTTTTCCGGCTACTGGGAATATCACATCGAGAGCGCCCTCTTCACCAGCCCGCCGATGCAAAACCACTCCGGCGCACCGCTGTTCAACCAAAAAGGCGAGCTTCTGGGCATTGGCAGCCTGTTTGTGATGGATGCGATGGGTCAAAATGTGCGCTTGCCTGGCAACATGTTTGTTCCGGTTGATCTGCTCAAGCCGATCATGGCTGAAATGCTGCAAAACGGCAGCAGCAAACTCTCCAAGCGCCCTTGGATTGGCTTGACCTCTAGCGAGCAAGGTGGCCGCGTACAAATCATGCGCGTCAACAAAGATGGCCCAGCGCAGGCAGCAGGTTTGCAGCCCGGAGACGTGGTGCTCGCGGTTGACGATGCGAAGGTCGCCAACCTAGAAACTTTTTATAAAAAAATCTGGGATCGAGCCACCCCCGAAGCTGAAATCAAGCTCACCGTGTTGCAAGGCGCAGATTTGAAAACCATTCTGCTCAAACCCGTGGATCGCATGAGCACGATGATGAAGCCTGCGGGGATTTGAATTTACTAGCCTGAACGGCATGGACACGCACGCACTACAAGCCGCTCGGTAAAAACTTAGCATTTGGCGAGATCGACATTTGCGGCGCAGATGGCAAAAGCGTGTGTCGGGCGACGACGACTTACGCGTTGCTTTAAATCCCTGAGAAGCTTTCGGGCTGAGCCTTCGAAGCCTCTTTCTCATGGCCTGCCCCCCTCACGCCGCCCGCGCGCCAAATCGGCAAGCTGAGGCCTAGGCTCGTGCCTATGACTGCGCAGGCTGTGAACAGCGCAGCAACCTCCAATGCGATCCCAATTTTTAAGCCAAATCGACTTATTCCCGTTATAGAATATGCGCTGATAGCTATACTATTGATAGTAAAAGACGGCGAAGTGGTCAAGCGAAGTTGCGTGTGTACAGCAGCTCTGATGTGACATGGCGGAGAGAATGTCACGCGATGACAGGCTAGCCGTCCACACGACAGGTTACAGGTAGTTAGGCTTCAGTCTTTTCATTGAGTTTTGCCACCAGTAATTCTTAAGTATTCAAAAACACCCTTCGTGCTTGAATGGTCTCTCAAATTATTGGAAAAGAACACGAAAAGGGGATTCCCTCTTGCCTCCAATTCGTTTCTAATGACGTTAATGAGTGTGCAGGTGCATTGAGTGTTATTTTTTGCACTATCGCAAGATGCCAAGCTGCCCAGCTTTTATTTAAGTTTCAAGCCGTCGAGGAGTGTTATGCGTTATCACATCGAAGTTTCAAAAAAAATGAAGCCCCAGCCCCATCTGCTGGCGATTGCAACGGCCATGGTCGTTGCGGGTCTATTCAGCGCCCCGGCACAGGCTGTGGTCGATGCACCCGTGCGCGAAGCCATGGAAGCGGTGAACGCCAAACAAGCGCAGAAAGCGTTTGATCTGCTTTCGCCGTTGGAAGGTACGCGCGCAGGCGATCCTGATTTCGACAGCGCCTTAGGCATTGCTGCCAATGACGTCGGTCAGTTCGCTCGAGCCATCTTCGCGCTAGAGCGCGTTCTTGCGGTACAGCCCAACAACAACCGAGCGCGTGCAGAGCTTGCAAGAGCCATGTTTGCCGTGGGCGATACCGCCAATGCTCGCAAGTTGTTGCAAGAAACCAAAGAGCAAGGTGTGCCAGACAGCGTTGGCCGCACCATTGATGAGTTTTTGCAGGCGATTGACAAGGTAGACGAAGCGGGTCGCTCTTCAATGAAGTTGCATCTGGAAGCTGGCATCGGGTATGACTCGAATGTGAACAGTGGTCCATCGAGCAACAGTTTTGCCGTTCCTTTGTTTGGCGGTGCGGTATTTACGCTTTTGCCTGCTGCACAAAAAACCGATGCATCCTATCTGCACTTAGGCGCAGGTGTTTCTGGCCGAGCCAACTTAGCCCCACGCTGGTCTTTCATTGGTAATGCGAGCGCCAGCATCCGCAAGCATGGCAACAGCGCCAGCGCCTTCAACATCGATCAGATCGACGGCAGCGTAGGCGCGAGTTATCGCGAAGAGCGCAACGAGTTCTCTGGCGTGTTCAACCTTGGCCAAACCGCGATCGGTGGCAGCACACTGCGCCAAATCACGGGTCTGACTGGCGAATGGACGCATCGCCCAGACGGCACACGGCAATGGGGCACCTATTTACAACTGTCCAACCTCGACTACCCATCACAACCCATTCGAGATGCGCGCCGCACAGTGCTCGGCACCAGTTATGCTCAGCAGCTCAAGAGCGGCATGATTTATTATGTGGGCGGCTATGTCGGGCAAGAAAGCGAGAAAAGTGCATTGGCGCCACACCTCGGGCACAAGCTTTCAGGACTGCGTGCGGGTTTCCAGATGCCCATCCATCCACAATGGAGCATCTATACGTCTGCTGCAATTGAAAGTCGCAACTACGGTGGCCTCGAACCACTTTTTCTGATCACTCGGCGTGACATTCAATTCGATCTGAGCATAGGCGCCTCTTGGAAAATGAGCGAGAACTGGAATATCAAACCCCAGATCAATTTCAATCGCAGCGACTCCAACATCCCCACCAACGACAGCAGCAAATCCAGCGTGAGCGTCATTGCTCGCCGTGAGTTTTAAATTCAGTCCAGGAGAACATATCATGCGCCGCACTCCCAGTCTTCAGACCACCGCCCTCATTGCCGCTTTGGCGAGTATTTATCCGTTGCAAGTGTTTGCCAATGCTGGCGTGACGCAATTTAGCATTGGAGATGTGAGCGTCCAGCGCTCCGCTGCAAGCACTCCCTTGGCAAACGGCAGCCGCATCGACAGTGGTGATCTGATCACCACCGGCAGTTCTGGTCGCACCCAATTGCGCTTCACAGACGGCGGCATGGTCTCGCTGCAGCCCAACTCGCAATTCAAAATCACCAGCTACAGCGATGCGAGTGCGGGTAAGCAAGACAGCTTCTTGGTAGATCTCGCTCGCGGAGGTATGCGCGCCCTCACCGGCCTGATCGGCAAACGCAATCGCGATAACTACAAAGTCACCACCACCACCGCCACTATCGGCATCCGTGGCTCAGGCTTTTCTATGGCCTACAACCCCGATGGCACTCTAGGCGTGACCACCGAGCAAGATGCCATTGAAGTTTGCACGCAAGCGGGCTGTATCGGCCTTAACTTAGGTGAATCTGCCCTCGTCACTTCCGCCAACGCCCTACCCACCCGCACCAACCAACGTGCGCACTGGAATCCACCCAACCCACGCCGCCTCATCACGGCACGCAACGATGACACCGATAACGAAGGTAGAAACAAATACATCGTCAATACAGGTTTGGCCTTCACTGGCGCTGGTATCGGCGAGTCCGGAGGCGATCCTCGTGTATTTTTAAACGGCGCGGCTGTACGAGACGCCAATGGCAACATCGTCGGCTATTTAGGCCGCAACAATGACCGCGCACAAGGTGGTACGGCAACTGAATTTGAAAACGGAACAACCGGAACTCAAGCTGGAGGCGACTTGATGATTCTCGGCTCTTGGGAAAACGTCAGCTGGGGCGGTACCAGCCCTGGCACGCTATCGCAATCGGGTTTTGTGCTTGGGCAACCGACCCCCGAGTCAGCATTTTCTACTGCTGTAGATCGCAGAGCTCGGTATGACCTAACCATCGGCACGCCCGTTTATTCCTCAAATGGAGTCTCAGGAATGCTGCTGAGTTCAAGCAACGTGATTGTCGATTTCAGAAGTGCCTTTGGTGCGATGGACATCAATTTGGATGTCAGGATGCCCTCTGGCTTTGAAATACTCGACGGTCAATCTTTGCCTCCCCCCTTAGCCCAAGATTACAACCTGCGCGGCTCTGCTACAGCTACCAGCGCAGGCTTTTCCAGTGTATTAGGCGTCACGGCAGTGGGTAGAGGATATGAAAACCCGATTGTAGAAATTGCAGGGCCCGCGAACACCGCAGGGACAGGCTCTGTTACGGGCTTCTTCGGCGGCCCACAAGCAGGCACAATTGGCTTGAGTTACAACGCGACTATTGGCAGCAATGGATACAACAGCTCAATCGCGGGCGCAGGTATATTCACACGAGGCAGTGGATCGAGCACTATTGCCCAAGAGACTGTCGCGTTGCCAGCTTCCGGCCCTTTCTCTAGTCAATTGCACGCCTTGGATGGCTCGGACTTCTTCTCTGTGGATGCCGGTGAAGGCAACAGTGTTTTCTTTCCTAGCTCTTCATGCTGCTCATCTAGCTCGACAGGCAGCGTAGTTTTCTCAGGAACTCAGCTGCGCAGCTGGGAGAGCGGATCGATTGGTTTTAACGAGGGAAATATAAGTGCTTCCCCCGCTCCTTCAGGCGCTTCTGTCCTACAGTATGGCGCTTTTGGCCAGCCGACTGATAGCCATTTTTTAGGTTGGGGAGCTTGGCAAACAGGCGTTACAGAGAAATTGAATGTCAACAGCGGATATTCTCAAAATCTAACGGCTGTGCATTATGTGATTGGTAAGCCTAGTTACAACAGTGATGGTTGGACAGGTTCAGCCACCTACAGTTTCATCGGAGGCACGAATCCCACGGCGACCAACTCCAGTGGCACGGCTGTTGGCAATATCTCTTCCGCAAGCAATCTGGCAATTAACTTTGGTTCCAGTCCAACAGTCACAGCTAATATATTTCTGTCCTTCAATGGCACACCTGTAACGATCAATCAAACAGGTACTTTGGGTGGCAACTCTGGCTCCTCTGGAAACATTTATTCAACTGGCAATTCAGCCGACGGCCAGTTTTCTGGCATTCTGTCTGGCAGCCAAGCAGAACGAGCCGGCATTGTTTACGGCATCAACCACAGCACATTAGGAGCGGTTCGAGGAGCGGCAGCGTTTCAAACAGCCACACCTCCATCAAGAAATAATTTGAATTAATAAATTCATTCAGGGCGACTTCAGATGACGTGATGCAGGCATCTTGTTTTCTTTAGAACAGCAATTCACACAAGCCAAGGATTTCCAGCAAGCAGGTCATTTTGCTGAGGCCTTGGCTTTATTTGGCATACTCGCCAAAAATAACCCCCACCACGCTAGATTTCAGTTCGAACAAGGCAACTTATTGAATGCTTTGGCTCATTCTGAGCAGGCCTTAGATTGCTATACCAAGGCTCTTGCCTTGGATGAGAATTTTCCCGGCCTCAAAAACAATCTGGGCAACACTTGGCTAGATCTAGGTCAGCCTGCCAAAGCATTGCAATGTTTTGATGAAATTTTGGCGAAGCAACCGCAAGATGCCAATGCCTTGAATAACCGAGGCACGGCACTTCGCGACCTCAAGCAACCAGAATTGGCATTGGTCAGTTATGAAAAAGCTCTAGCCATTGCGCCGAACAACGTCGAAGCGTTGAACAATCACGGAAATCAGTTGCTAGAACTCAATCAGCCGGAGCAAGCACTCAAGAGCTATCAGCGCGCTTACCGACTATCACCTCATTTTCACATCACCCATCGTAATGCTGCGAGAGCATTGCTAGCGATTCATCGCCCCAATGAGGCCATGAAGTTGTTGGACCTTGCTCTTCAAACACTGTCTCAAGATGCGTTCACTTGGATGTATCGTGGGGATGCATTGCGCCAAATGCAGCGCTTTGAGGAAGCCATTGCTTCCTATGAGCGTGCGCTGAGCATCCAACCTGCACTTGACTTCCTCCCGGGTCTGAAGCTTTATCTAAAAATGCAGATTTGCGATTGGAACGATTGGCCTCAGGCCATCGAAGATCTTAAAACTGCGCTCAAAGAAGGTAGGCGCTACACAGTGCCCATGCCCATGCTTGGTTTCTTGGACATTCCTGCTCTGCAACTGGCGGCTTCACATATTTATATGTCTGGCCATACCGCCCCAGTAAGCATGAAGAAAGAATCGGCGGTCTCTCCGCATTTAAGCAGCGTTAAACAGGCAACCAAGAAAATTAAATTGGGCTACTTTTCTGCTCATTTCCATGAGCACCCAACAGGCAGGCTGATGGCTGAAATCTTTGAGCGGCATGATCGAAGTCAATTTGAAGTTTATGCATTCTCATTCGGCGTGCCTGCACGGGATTCAGTCCGTCAGAGACTCATTGCCGCATTTGATGAGTTCATCGATGTGACAACCCAAAGTGACGAGCAAGTTGTCCGGCTCTCTCAACAGATGGGTATTGACATCGCGATTGATCTTACGGGCTACTACGATCAGTCACGACCCGGTTTATTTGCTCGCCGATGCGCACCGATTCAAGTGAGTTATTTGATCACTCCCGGCACTTTGGGCATGTCATATTGGGATTACTTGATAGCGGATTCCGTCGTTGTTCCACCAGCGTCTTTCCCTCACTTTTCTGAGCAAATCGTACATCTACCGAGTTGCTACTTCACTTTTGATTCCAAGCAAACCATCTCCGAACGGATCTTCACACGCAAAGAACTAGGTCTACCCGATGACGGTTTTGTATTTTGCTGTTTCAATAACAGCTACAAAATCACCCCGCCAGTATTCGATATTTGGATGCGAATTCTACATAGTGCGCCAGATAGTGTGCTTTGGCTGTTTGAGTCGAATCACAGTGTTCCTCACCAGCTCAAACGAGAGGCCACTCTGAGAGGTATTGATCCAGAGAGACTCATTTTCTCCAAGGTCGCGAAACTCGATGAGCATTTAGCCAGGCAGCAATTGGCTGATTTGTTTTTAGACACATGGCCATGTAATGCGCACACCACAGCTTGTGATGCTCTATTTTCAGGTCTACCTGTGTTAACCCACCCAGGGCAATCCTTTGCGAGCAGAGTGGCAGCAAGCATGCTGACCACGCTGAACTTGCCTCAACTCATTGCTGAATCTCCTCAAGCCTATGAGTCAATGGCTCTAGAGTATGCCAATCAACCCAGTCGACTCGTCGCCATGAGAGAGCAGCTTCTTCAATCTCGCCATCATAGTCCGCTGTTCTCAGGAGCAATCAAGGCGCGCGAGCTAGAGTCTGCCTATATCGCCATGACAGAGCGACAAAGAAAAGGGCTTGATCCAGCCCATTTCCAAGTAGCGCGTTGCTAAAACCTTCTACTTGAGTAATAAATTCAATAGCAATCTGCGCAGTCTCTACAGCCACCTTTGTTTGAAGATCAATGCGCCTGATCCCAATTCGCTCCGACACCCACTTCCGCCAGCAGCGGCACTTTGAGCTGCGCGACGCTGGCCATGAGGCGGGGGATTTCCACCTTCAACCAATCCAGCTCTGATTCGGGCACTTCAAAGACCAATTCGTCATGCACCTGCATGATCATCTTGGTTTTGAGGGCGAGTCTATCGAGCTCGCGCTGCACGGCGTTCATGCTGAGTTTGATGAGATCGGCGGCTGTGCCTTGCATCGGTGCGTTGATCGCGGCGCGCTCTGCGCCAGCACGGCGTGGGCCATTGGGGCTGTTGATCTCAGGAAGGTAGAGGCGGCGGCCAAGCACGGTTTCGACGTAGCCTTTGGCTTTGGCAGACAGGCGCGTCTCGTCCATGTATTGCTTCACACCTGCAAAGCGAGCAAAGTAACGCTCGATGTAATTCTTTGCAGCCGTGTTGTCGATGCTGAGCGCTTTGGCCAAGCCGAAAGCGCTCATGCCGTAGATCAGGCCGAAGTTGATCACCTTGGCATAGCGGCGTTGCTCGCTGCTCACATCGCTGGCGGATAAGCCGAATACTTCAGCTGCTGTGGCGCGGTGGACGTCAATGCCATCGGTAAACGCCTTGATCAGCGCTTCATCGCCGCTGATGTGCGCCATGATGCGCAGCTCGATTTGAGAGTAATCTGCGCTGGCGATCAGGCAGCCTGGAGGCGCAACGAAAGCTTCGCGCACGCGGCGGCCTTCCGCTGTTTTGACGGGGATGTTTTGCAGATTGGGGTCATTGCTCGACAAACGGCCTGTGACTGCCACTGCTTGCGCGTAATGCGTGTGCACGCGGCCTGTGCGCGGATGGGCGAGTTGGCCGAGTTTGTCGGTGTACGTACCTTTGAGCTTGGAAATGCCTCGGTGCTCCAAGATTTTTGCGGGCAGCGGGTAATCTTCTGCGAGTTTTTCTAAGACTTCTTCGTCGGTGCTCGGTGCGCCGGTAGCGGTTTTCTTCACGATGGGCAAGCCCAGTTTGGTGAAGAAAATTTCGCCGATTTGCTTTGGAGAAGCGAGGTTAAAAGGCTGCCCGGCCAGATCATGCGCCTCAGATTCGAGCTGCATGATGCGCTGCCCTAGTTCGTGGCTCTGCGCGGCAAGCAGCTGCGCATCAATCATCACGCCGTTGCGTTCAATGCGATACAGGCTTTCCGAACTTTCGATTTCCAGCTCATAAATCCCGCGCAGCTTCTCATTGGCCTGCAGCTTCGGCCAGAGCGCCAGATGCACATCCAGCGTTTGATCGGAATCTTCGCAGGAGTATTCAGAAGCTTTCTCAATATCGACCTGCGAGAAAGAAATCTGATGCACCCCTTTGCCGCACAGATCTTCATAGCTGATGCCACTCCGCCCCACATGCCGCTCTGCAAGGCTGGTTAAGTTATGCGGCCTATGTACTTCCAACACGTAGCTTTGCAGCATCGTGTCATGCACATAGCCCTGCACTTCAACACCGTGGTTGGCAAACACATGACGGTCGTATTTCACATGCTGGCCAAGTTTTGGGTGTTTTGCATCTTCCAGCCAAGGCTTGAGTTTGGCGAGCACCTCGTTGATGGGCAGCTGATCTGGCGCATCGGCGTAGGTGTGGGCGAGCGGAATATAAGCCGCCTCGCCGGGCGTGATACTGAAGCTGATGCCTACGATCTGCGCCTGCATTTCGTGCAGCGAAGTGGTTTCGGTATCTAGCGCCGTGAGCTCAGCCGCTTTGATTTTTTCATGCCAAGCATCGAAGGCTTCCCAAGTGAGGATGGTGTCGTATTTTTTATCACTCACCGCAGATACGACGGGCGCTTCCTCTGCAAACAAATCATCCATCGCTGGGGCGGGAGCGTAGGCAGCAGATTTCTTGCCCAGGCCTGCCACCAGTCCCTTGAACCCATATTTTAAGTAAAAATCGCCTAATTCCGTTGTATTATCTGCGCCAAGTGCTACTGAATTCATAGCGGGCAGGCCTTCTACATGCCCCGCGAGATCACAATCCGTTTTGATCTTCAGCAACTCGCGACCCTTTGGCAACCATTCCCGAGCCTTGCGCAAGTTCTCTCCTGCCACACCTTTGATCTCGTCAGCGTGCGCCATCAGATTCTCCAGCGAGCCGTATTCGTTCAGCCATTTCGCTGCGGTCTTGGGCCCCACTTTTTCCACACCGGGCACGTTGTCCACCGTATCGCCTACGAGGTTTTGATAGTCCAGCATCAGGCTGGGCGGCACGCCGAATTCAGTGGTCACACCGGCGATATCGCGCTTCTTGCCATTCATCGTGTCGATGATGGTGATGTGTTCGTTCACCAGTTGCGATAAATCTTTGTCGCCACTGGAGATGATCACCTCCATGCCTTGTTCTGCACCGATCCGCGCCATCGTGCCGATCACATCATCCGCCTCCACACCCGGCACAGCCACCACCGGCCAGCCCAGCAACCGCATCACCTCATGAATCGGCGCAATCTGGCTGCGCAGATCATCGGGCATGGGCGAGCGGTTGGCTTTGTATTCGGGATACAGCGCATCGCGGAAGGTGGGGCCGCTCGCATCAAAAATACACACGGCATACGTTGATGGAAACTGTGTGCGAAGCGCCGCCATCATATTGATCATGCCGCGAATCGCTCCCGTGGCCGCGCTGCTCGGATCACCGGCCACAGCGCGCAAATCGGGCATCGCATGGAAAGCGCGGTACAGGTAGCTGGAGCCATCCACGAGCAGGAGGCGGTTTTCGGGAGTTTGTGTCATGCCAGTATTGTCGGTAAATCTGCAAGTCGGAGGCTGAGTATTTTCTAGGTAACGCGAAAAACGCAAAAAAACCGCGAAAATCGCCAAAGCAAATTCATTCACGACTCTATCTGAACTCAAAACACTTTTTGCGCTTTTCGCGTTCTTTTCGCGTTTTTCGCGTTACCACTTCCACATGGCTGTTTACACCGAAGTTCCACTCCAAGAAGCACAAAGCCTGTTGACCCAACTGGGCTTAGGCGAAGTCTCAGACCTTCAAGGCTGCAAAGGCGGCATTGAAAACACCAATTATTTTGTGGACGCAAGCAGTGGCCGTTATGTGCTCACGCTCTTTGAGCGCCTCACGCATGAGCAATTGCCGTTTTATCTGTATCTGATGAAGCATCTGGCGCAACGAGGCATTCCTGTGCCCGATCCACAGGCAGATAAGAGCGGAGATATTTTGCTGACAGTGCTCAGCAAACCCGCCTGCGTGGTCAACTGCCTGCGCGGAGGCAGCGAGCTCGCCCCCACAGCCGCACACTGCGCCACCGTGGGCGCGATGCTCGCGCGTATGCACCTGGCAGGAAGAGATTTCAATCGCAGCCAACCCAATTTGCGCAGCCTGCTTTGGTGGAACCAGACGATTCCTGTGGTGCTGCCCTTTTTGAGCGCAGATCAAGCGGCCCTCATCCGCAGTGAACTGGCCTATCAAAACCACATCGCCAAGAGCAGCCCATATACCGCCCTGCCACGCGGTCCGGTCCATGCGGATCTGTTTCGTGACAACGTGATGTTTGAAGGCGGAGAGCTCACCGGCTTCTTTGATTTTTACTTCGCGGGTGTGGACAGCTTTTTGTTTGACATCGCCGTTTGCCTGAACGATTGGTGCATTGATCTGGCCACTGGCATTCCCAACGAAGAACGCCAAAGCGCCTTCTTGCATGCCTATCAATCAGAGCGGCCTTTTGAAGCTGCTGAGCGTCAACTCCTCCCCGCCCAGCTGAGAGCAGGCGCTTTGCGCTTTTGGACTTCGCGTTTATGGGATTTTCATCTGCCGCGCGAAGCCAGTTTGCTCAAAGCACATGACCCGGAGCATTTCGAGCGCGTGCTGCGAGAGCGTCTGGCCAGTCATCCTAAAGCCTTGCTTTCGTGAAGTAGATCACGCAAAGCCTAAGGTCTTCACGACCATTTACGACACAATAGAAACTCACCATGCGTCTTCAAATCTTATCTGCCGGCACCGGCATCACCTGGGTCAAACTCGGTGTCAAAACTTTTTTCAAACAACCTCTGGCCTTGGGCGGCCTCTTTTTCATGTTCATGGCATTGACGAGCTTTCTCTCGATCATCCCGGTGTTGGGCACGGTGATGGCATTGGCTATTGTCCCAGCAGCCACGCTGGGGCTGATGGTGGCGTCGCTAGAGGCTTTGCGCGGTAAATTCCCAATGCCCTCCGTCTTGCTCACGGCATTCAAAGCAGACAAACCGCGAATCAAAGCGATGCTCGCACTGGGCGTGATGTATGCAACTTGCTTTCTGGGTATTGTGCTTCTGGTGAGCGCAATCGATGGCGGCACGCTTGACAAGCTTGATCTCGCCGACCCCGAGAAAGCACGCGCTGTGATGGACAACCCAGATTTCCAAACCGCTTTGCTGGTGGGCATCTCGCTATACAGCGTGCTTTCTGTGATGTTTTGGCATGCGCCAGGCTTGGTGCATTGGTATGGCATGAGCCCGACCAAGGCCATCTTTTTCAGTATTGTGGCCTGCATGCGCAATGTGGGCGCTTATGTGATGTATGGCTTGACGTGGATGGCGCTGCTGATGGGCGCGAGTGTTTTACTCGCCGTCGTGTTAGGTACTTTTGGCTTGGCAGCATTCGGCAGGCCGATTCTTATGGCCTTTGCTTTGAGCATGGCTGCGATGGTTTCTACTTCCGTTTATTTCACATTTCGCGACAGCTTCGTGCATACTGAGGAATCACCCGCAGAAATGCATCCGCCAGCGGCTTAAACGCGTATTTGTATCAGCATCAATCCAGGAGAACAATATGGAACAACACACCTTGCAAGGCCGAACGGAAGACGAAGTGCTGTGGTTTCAACGCCGCAGCTTCGCAAAAGCTGCGGCCGCGTGGACGGCCATGGGCGGCTTTGGTGCGGCGCAAGCGCAGCAACGCAGCAATATTGTGGAGTTGGTGGGTGATGCCACCGTCAATGGCAGCCGAATGTCACCACAAAACATTTTGCAAACTGGCGACAGCGTCGAAACCGGTCCAGGCTCTAATTTGATCTTTGTCGTGGGCAATGCATCTTTTCAAGTACGCCAAAACTCGCGCCTCAGAGTCGAGCGCGGAGCATCTCTGAATGCAGTAAGCGTACTTCGATTGCTCACAGGTGCAGTGGCCAGCGTGTGGGGAAGGGGAAGCAGTCGCCAGATCGTCACGCCCACGCTGACTGCCGGCATTCGCGGCACGGGCGTGTACACCGAAGTGCGCCCACAACAAAACTTTCGCAGCTATTTCTGCAATTGCTATGGCACAGTGGACATGGCCGCAGGCGATGACAGAGCACTGTCTCGTGCAGACTATCACCAAGCTTTCTGGGGCGAGGCCGCTCCCGTCAATGGCCGCACCCTCACACCCGCAGGCGCGATCAACCACTCCGACGAAGAGCTCGAAGTGCTCGCTCGCCTGATCGGCCAACGCACCAACTGGCAAGTCATGGGCAAAAAAGGCACGAAGGATGGCAAAGGCTATATGGACGAATCGCCTAGCAATGTGCATCCTGCGATGCAGCCAACGCGCTGATCAAGGGTTATTCCCCTGCCCCAAAGCCCGCCAGATTCGCTCTGCCGGGCTTTTTTGTTTAGACTGCACTGTGACAATAATTTCTTGGAGCATCTCATGAGCCCTCTTCGCCGCAGTTTTACTCTCTCCACGCTCGCCAGCGCCGCCCTGCTCGCAGCCTGCGTCACCGCTCCCACCCATTTCGCTTACCAGCCCTTCCAGCAGCCCGAAGGCGCTTCCGGCATCACGGAAAAGCCAGGCTGGGCCACTTCTAAATTCGCCGTGGCAGCATCAAACCCATTGGCAGCAGATGCCGGATATCAAGTCTTGAGAGCAGGCGGTAGCGCAGTAGATGCCGCGATTGCCGTGCAGCTGGTGATCGGACTGGTGGAGCCGCAATCCAGCGGTATTGCAGGCGGCGCATTCCTTTTGCATCATGATGGCAAAAAGACGGAAGCTTTTGATGGCCGCGAGACCGCACCAGCCGGCGTCGATGAAAACCTTTTCATAAAAGATGGCAAGCCGATGGCCTTCTATGAAGGCGTGGTGGGCGGTCGTTCGGTAGGGGTACCTGGCACGATGCGCATGCTGGAGTTGGCGCACAAACAGCATGGCAAGTTACCATGGGCGAAATTGTTTGAGCCTGCGATTGCCTTGGCCGAAGGCGGCTTCAAAGTGAGCCCGCGTCTGAATACGTTGGTGAAAGCCGATGCGCATCTGAAGAAAGACCCAGTTGCAACGGCCTACTTCTTCAAGCCAGACGGCGATGCACGCGATGTAGGCTTTAACCTGCGCAACCAAGCCTATGCGGACGTTCTCAAACGCCTAGCTGCCGAGGGCAGCAAAGCCCTGCACGAAGGCGCAATTGCCCAAGCGATTGTGAGCAAAGTTCAAGGCCACAAAGAGAATCCCGGCAAGCTCACCATGGCAGATATGGCGGGCTATCAGCCTAAAAAGCGAGATCCGATCTGCGCTGATTACAAAGCCTCGGGGGGTAAAGATTACGTAATCTGCGGCATGCCACCGCCATCTTCAGGGATGATCGCCGTCGGCCAAATTTTGGGTACGCTGGCGCAGACGAATGCTGGCAATATCCAGCTTGAATCCGATGGCCTGCCCGGCCCAGGCTGGATGCATCTCTACACCGAGGCATCACGCCTCGCGTTTGCAGACCGTGCCATGTATTTGGGCGATCAAGATTTTGTACCTGCACCTGACGGCAAAATCGGAGGCAATTGGAGCGCTATGCTCGCCCCCGCGTATCTAGCTCAGCGCGCCAGCTTGATCAAAGCCACCAGCATGAAGGGCGATGCCAAGCCCGGTGAGCCCTCCGCTATGCGCTCAGCCTTTGGCAAAGCCGCTGATCAGCCTGAATTCGGTACAAGTCAAATCAGCATTGTGGATGCCTACGGCAATGCCTTGGCGATGACTTCGTCTATTGAAGATGCCTTTGGCGCACGCCAAATGGTTAATCCGGGTAACCCGACTGTAGGGGGAGGTTTCCTTCTCAACAATCAATTGACCGACTTCAACTTTAACCCCATCAGCGCCAGCGGTCAGCCCACAGCCAACCGCGTGCAACCCAACAAGCGCCCGCGCAGCTCAATGAGCCCCACCATTGTTTTTGAAAAAGCTAATGGCAAGGTGACAATGGTCGGCGGCAGTATGGGCGGAGCAATGATCATTCATTACACCTCCAAAACGATCTACGGCATGCTCAACTGGGGCATGAATGCGCAACAAGCGATCAATTTACCCAACTTTGGCGCTACGGGCGCGCCAACAGTGCTTGAAGACAAACGCTTTCCAGCCAGCACGGTAGAAAGCCTCAAAGGTCGAGGTCACGAAGTACGCGAACAAACCTTAACGAGCGGTATCGAGGCCATTGGCCGCGCTAACTTAAACCCAGCTTCAGGCGGCGGCTCTGGTTGGTTTGGCGGCGCAGATCCACGGCGCGAAGGCGTGGTGCGCGGGGATTGATTCTCTGCTTACTTTTATGATGATTTAGCCTGGTAGCCGTTATAAAATATACGTGGGGTGCTACTATTTTTGTAGCACCCTGTTTTTATTGAGATCGATTGCGCTGTACATTCATCACCGACGCAATCGCGCGATGAGCCACGCTGCAGCAAGCACGGGTATCAAGATGATCACGTTTGAGACGAGCCCAGCAAGAATCGCGTCTTTCAGGCTCACCGAGCTGCTTGGCATCGTGGTGGGCAGCATCACGGCGACGAAGACAACACCTAAAACCAAAGGAATGACGCGCCCCGTCACGGCTGCTGTACGCTGCATGGTGACGACCAAGGCAATGAGCAGACCGATTCTAAAAAGGTCCATCAACTGAGAAGTGACGAGATCGATCAATTGATTTCCAATACCGAATGAATTAAAAAAAGCCACAGTCTTGGCTAACAAAACTGTGGCCCAGCGGAGATTATGGATTTATCTCTTATCCATGTCGCCAGCAAAGATGTCTTTCTTGTGGGTGCCACCCGGGACGAAAAGCACGCCAATGACCACCGTCATGACAGCAATCACGATGGCATACCACAGGCCGGAGTAAATGTTGCCCGTCTGCGCTGAGATCGCAAAAGCAGTCGCAGGCATCAGGCCACCAAACCAGCCATTACCGATGTGATATGGCAAAGACAATCCAGAGTAGCGGATACGGGTGGGGAACATTTCAACCAGCATGGCTGCGATCGGGCCGTAAACCATCGTCACCAGAATAACCAAATAGGTCAGGATAGCGATGATGGTTAACTTCTGTGTATTGAAGATGTCAAAGAAGTGCTGAGCCTTGGCAATCGTGGTGTTATCAGCCGCCACCATGGGGTAGCCCGCCTTTTTCAGTGCAGCGTTGAGGCTGCCATCAAATGCGGCCTTTGCCTTTTTCAGGTCGTCGCCAGTCAACTTAGCAGCGTCGTAGGATTGAATCTCTGTTTCACCAACCTTCACCACAGCAAACGTGCCAGCAGCAGCGCCTTCAATCGTGGAGTAGTTCACCGAAGTGCGAGCGAGCTGCGCCTTGGCAATGTCGCAAGATGAGCTGAATTTCACAGTTCCGGTTGGGTTGAACTGGAACGAGCAATCCTCTGCATTCACCTTCACGGACACTGCTGTCTGGTGTGCTGCATAAATCGCTGGATTGGCAGTCTTGGTCAGCAAATTGAATACCGGCAGGAAGGTCATCGCTCCCAACAAACAGCCAACCAAGATGATGGGCTTGCGGCCAATTCGGTCAGACAAAGCGCCAAACACAAGGAAACCGCCCGTACCCAAGATCAGCGACCAAGCGACCATCACGTTAGCGGTGAAGCTGTCGATCTTGATGACGTTCTGCATGAAGAACAGCGCATAGAACTGGCCGGTGTACCAAACCACGGCCTGACCGGCAACGAGGCCGAGCAGAGCAATCAAAGCAATCTTGCCGTTTTTCCAATTGCCAAAGGCCTCAGACAGCGGCGCTTTGGAGGTGCGGCCTTCTTCTTTCATTTTCTTGAAAGCTGGGCTCTCGTTCATTTGCAGGCGGATATACAGAGAAATCGCCAACAGGAAGATCGAACCAATGAAAGGAACGCGCCAGCCCCAAGCATTGAACGCCTTGACCATGGAGGGCTTGCCGTCAGCCAACAGCACTGCAACGCCATCCTTCATCAAGGGCACGTCGGGGAAGTTACCGTTCACGTAGCCTTGCACGGAGAGAATCACGATCAACGAGAGCAGCAGGCCCAGCGTCGCGGTGGTTTGAATAAAGGCCGTGAAATAGCCGCGTTGGTTGGCGGGAGCGTGCTCGGCCACATAAATTGCAGCACCGCCGTATTCACCGCCCAAAGCCAAGCCTTGCGCCATGCGCAGCAAGATCAAGATGATCGGCGCGGCAGTGCCCCAGCTTTCGTAGTTGGGCAAGATGCCGACCAAGAAAGTCGAAATGCCCATGATCACAATCGTCATCAAGAATGTGTATTTGCGGCCGATCATGTCACCGAGCATGCCGAATACCAAGGCGCCGAACGGGCGCACGATAAAGCCCGCAGCAAAGGCGAGCAAAGCAAATACGTTGCGGGTGTTTTCCGGGAACGCAGTGAAAAATTGTGCACCGATGATGGCGGCAAGTGCGCCATAAAGGTAGAAGTCGTACCACTCGAAGATGGTGCCTGCAGATGACGCTGCAATCACTTTTTTCTCTTCTCGCGTCATTGGGCGAGATCGTTCTCGAACGTTGTTTGTCATGTCAGTCGCCATGTGTTTTGTATCCATCTAGTCCGCGCCCGAAACTAGGCGCTCGCTGATTGTGCAAAACAGCCCTTGCCTCGCTCTGACGTGAAACCAACGCCGGCTTGCTTGAAACCAACCCCAGCTTGCGCGAAACCAACGGAGGCTTACTTCGTGCTTTGTCGTATCTCGCGGCGGGGTGAGCAGGAAACGGCAAACATCCCAAGCGTGGCCGAGGCCGAGGCCGATCTATGCAAAAAGCAATCTTCAAAACGCTACCAAATTTATAGCATTCCGCGCAATAAATACAACGGCTACATACCCAAAAGGCTTATAAATATCACTTCATCTGCACCGCACCCGACACCGTCACCACCACCGTGCTGCGCCCCGCTTCTACAGGCACTGAAGCGTCTGCCGACATGGATTTGGCCTCCATCGCCATCATGCGCGGACGGCCCACAAAGCCTTGGTCGTTGGCGTTCATGCTGACCTCGCGCACCGTGTAACCGGCAAAACCAAAACCTTTGCTGATGTCCTGCGCCTTGGCTTTGAAGCGCTCAATCGCTTGCGCTGTCACTTCCGCCTCGACACGGGCACGCGCCTCGCGCGAGAGGCCAAAGCTCACGTTACCGAGGGTCAGGCTGTTGATCTTGCCCGCCAATTGGCTGATGCGCGCAAAATCGCGTCCTTCCAGCACCAGCTCTGTACTTCCTTGCCAGCCATTGATTTTTCCGTCGCGGCCATAGCGCGGGTAGAGCGAGAAAGCGCCGGTGCGTACATCGAGTTGCCCTGCTTGCGCGACCTTCTTGGCTTCGGTCAACGCCGCATCTAGTGCAGTTTTGAGCTGGGTTTGCACGGTGGCTGCATCTGCGCCATCGCGGGTCGTGTTCATGCTGATGGTGAGCAAATCTTGCTGCACCTCCAGGCTGCCCTGGGCTTGAAGGGAGACGACATTTTGCGGTGTTTCTGTGCGAATATTTTGAGATAAGGCGGGATTTGCCGTTATAAAACCTGCGCACATTGCTATTGAAATCATAGCGTTTTTGGTGTAGACCGAAAAGGAACGGGACTGGGTGCGCAATATCATGGCTTGATCCTAAAGAGAAGTTTCAACGATGCAGCAAAACTTGCGGATGCGGGTTTTGCTGTGGCTTGGAGGTTTAAACGCAGCAATTTGCTAAGAGGGGTGAAAGGGGGTGAAACGATTTTACTTTCGGTACAAATCCTCTCAACAAGCCCACATTGTCTTCGAAAAGACAGAAAATCATCGCAAATCCTGCAAATTCTGTAACAAAACAGTGGTTTCGTGCATTTTTCACGAGATTTTTCAAAAAACTGGGTGTACATTTCGCTTATGTTACATATTTACAGGAGTAACTCATGAACCAATCCGTGAAATCTGCTGACCGCATTATGGTTGTTGACGACGATGCTCGCATTCGCGATCTGCTGCGCCGTTATCTAACGCAAGAGGGCTTTGAAGTCATTGTGGCTGAAGACGGCAAAGCGCTGTCCCGCGCCATGATTCGCGAGCCGATCAACCTGATCGTGCTGGATCTGATGCTGCCCGGTGAAGATGGGCTCTCGATTTGCCGCCGCCTGCGCGCCAGCGGTGATCGCACCCCTATCATCATGCTGACCGCCAAAGGCGAAGATGTCGATCGCATCGTGGGCCTGGAAGTGGGTGCAGATGATTATTTGGGCAAGCCTTTCAATCCCCGTGAGCTGCTGGCGCGCGTGCATGCCGTGCTGCGTCGCCGCCCTGCCATGGAAGCGCCGGGTGCGCCTTCTTCTGAGAGCGAGAATGTGAATTTTGGCCCGTTTGATTTTGATCTCGGTCAACGGACTCTGAAGAAAAGCGGCGAAGAAATCGCACTCACCACAGGCGAATTTGCCATGCTCAAAGCGCTGGTGCGCCATCCTCGCCAGCCACTCTCGCGCGAGAAACTCGCCCAGCTGGCACGTGGTCGTGAATTCGAGCCTTTTGACCGCAGTTTGGATGTGCAGATCTCGCGTCTGCGCAAGATGATTGAGAATGATGTGGCTCAGCCGCGCTATATTCAAACCGTGTGGGGCGTGGGTTACGTGTTTGTGCCGGATGGCAAGAGCTGATCAGCGCAAACACATCTGCAAACGGCGGCGTTGTTCGGTGTCCTTGTGATCCCAAGCAACTCCGCTTTTTTATGACTCTCTATTTGTGAAACTCTAGCTTCCATGCCCTCCAGAAACGATCACATCCTCGGTGGCAGCGGCATGGCAGGCCGCGATTCGGGCAATCACTCGTCCAACACGGGCACGCATCTGCCCTCCGGCATGGCCGGCTCCCCCATGCCCACGGGCCCCGCTGCGCTGGAGACGATGCCTGCGCCGCTGGATGTGCGCCCCGCGGGCGCGATGAGCAAGGTGCGCTTTAGTTTGTTTTGGCGCACATTTTTTCTGCTGGCTTTGCTGCTGGTGGGCTCGGTGGTGGCTTGGCTGCAAACCTTTCGGGTGCTCGAATCTGAGCCGCGCGCCGCGCAGACGGCGCAGCAAATTGCCTCCATCGTCAATCTCTCGCGCGCTGCGCTGGTGCATTCCGATGCGATTGCGCGGATCTCGCTGATCAAACAACTGGCAGAGTTAGAGGGCGTGAAAGTGGTGGCTCGCACGCCCACCGATGTCGTGCAAACTTTTGAAGGCGACACGCAAATGCAGCGCGTGCTGGTGGATTTGCGCGTGCGCTTGGGCGAGCGTGCCACACTGGCTCGCAAGGTGAATGGTGAAGAAGGCTTGTGGGTCGGCTTTGGTATTGAGAACGAAAAATTCTGGCTGCAAACCGATCTGGCGCGGCTCGCGCCCGTGCCAGGGCGTGCTTGGTTGATTTGGCTCTCGATTGCCGCCCTGCTCTCTCTGGCTGGCGCTGCGCTGATTGCGCGGCTGATCAATCGGCCTTTGAAAGCGCTCTCGTTTGCGGCGGGCCGCGTGAAAGATGGTGATTTTGATGCGAGCCGCTTGAATGAAGATGCCGTCACCAGCGAAATTCGCGAGGTCAACGCGGGCTTTAACCGCATGGCCGAGCAGTTGGCCAAGATTGAGCAAGATCGCGCGGTGATGCTCGCTGGGATTTCGCATGATCTGCGCACGCCGCTAGCTCGCCTGCGCTTAGAAACTGAGATGAGCGTGGCTGATGATGTGGCGCGAAATCACATGGTCTCTGATCTGGAGCAGCTCGACGCCATCATTGATAAGTTTTTGGATTACGCCCGCCCCACAGATCAGCAGCATCTGCGCCCGGTGGCGCTCAACGATGTGATTGAGGCCTGCGTGCTCGCTGTGCAGCAGACCGATGATTTACGCGTCAAGCTGGATCTGCCGGCAGATTTTCATGTGATGGGCGATGAGGTGGAGCTCACCCGCGTGATCACGAATTTAGTGGAAAACGCTCGCAAATATGGCAAATCTGTCGCCACGGGCGTGACCCAACTCGACATTGCCGCCCGTGAACGCGATGGCTGGGTCATGCTCAAAGTGCGCGACCATGGTGCGGGCGCTGCTGAAGACACTCTCAAACACCTCACCAAGCCCTTTTTCAGAGGCGATGTCGCTCGCACAGCCGCCACCGGCGCAGGTCTTGGCCTGGCCATCGTCGAAAAAACCATCCAACGCCTAGGCGGCAGCTTCAGCCTGCACAACTCATCCACCGGCGGTCTGGCTGCGAATATCCGTTTGCCTTCGGCCAAGCGTTGATTAAAGCGTTTTTGTGGTTGACAGAAGGGTAAGCGAGTGTTACAAAAGCAATATGATTTGAAGCAGCTGAAAAGCAAACAACGCCATCAAGTCTTTGCCTTTGAAAAAAATCAACATCACGACCGAACGGGGAAACTTCAGCGCTCAGCTCTTGGGTGACAAGGGACAGTGGGTCGTCTGCTGGCCCGCTCAGCTCAATGATAGCGAGAGCATGCAAGAGTTTGCGCACCTGCTCTCGCGAAATTTCCGTGTGGTGCTTTGCGATCCGCCTGCGATCGGCCTCAATCAAAACCTGCCTTACAGCAATGCCATTGCTGATCTGGTGTATTACGCGCATCGCGTGTTGATCAAGCTCGGTATTGAGCGCTGCCATTGGGTTGGGCATAGCGCGGGCGGGGTCGTCGGCGCGGGGCTCTACAGTGCCTTGCCAGACCGTATTCAAAGCCTCACGCTGGCCTCTGCCCCCATGCTCAGCCAAGGGCGCTTCAAGCTGCATGTTGCGGCAACCACGGCACTGCTCGCGGGCTCGCGCTTGGGTCGCCATGTGCTGGCATCGCGCGCAGTGCAGGAAATGGGCTATGCCGATGCACAAGAGAAATCGCAGGTGGCAGGCTATTTGCGCAAAGCATTGGAGCGCTGCGAGCCCAAAACCATCAGCAGCATGCGCCCATTAGATGGCGCCAGCGTGCGCCGCGTGTTTGACAAGCTGCGCAGCAACCCAGCGCCACTCCTCATTCTGTGTGGCCGCCATGATCGCATCGTGCTCCAACGCGACCAGCGCACAGTGGCTGAAATCACCCAATCGCAATATGCCGATCTGAATTGCGGACACATGAATTTGATGGTCGAGCCCGAAGGCTGCGCGCATGCCTTCATGCGCTTCGTGCAAACGCTCGACACCCAGCGCGCCGTCCCTAAAGCCTTCGCCGCTTAGGCCGCCTTGAAGGCGAGTTCGCTCAGATCAACGCCAGCGGTTAATCGTCGTGGCGGCCTCGGGCGTAGCCATGCGCGTAACCGTGCTTGTAGCCATGCTTCTTCCAATGCTTCGCATGCCCGGGGTGGACATACACCACTGGCACAGGCTGATAGAGAGGTTGATACACGCGTTGATACACCACAGGCGCAGGGTAATAAACCACCGGAGGCGGGCTGTACACCACAGGCGGCGGTGCATAAATCACGCGGGGCGCTGGGCGTGGTGAGCCAATCGTCACCGTCCAGCTCACGTCATTCGCTAGCACAGCGCCAGAGGCCAGCGCAGTAGCTGCAACAGCAGCGGCCATCCATACTTTCATGATGATCTCCTTTGAAAAGCAGTCCACCTACAACGCCCCGCACCCGCGCTGCGTTGGCCGTTTCAGGTATCTGCGCCGCAAAAGCTGTATCCATCTGTCAGAGGCCGCCCGAGCCCTCTAAAATCAGTGCATGACCGTTTCTACCCCTTCCGCCGCTCCCGAAGCCACCAAGCCCAGCAATTTCCTGCGCCAAATCATCGAAGCAGACTTGAGCCAAGGCAAGCATTCCAGCATCGTCACCCGCTTCCCGCCCGAGCCCAATGGCTACCTGCACATTGGCCATGCCAAAAGCATCTGCCTCAATTTCGGCCTCGCCCGCGATTACAAAGGCATCTGCAACCTGCGCTTTGACGACACCAACCCCGAAAAAGAAGAGCAGGAATACGTTGACTCCATCATCGACGCCGTCAGCTGGCTCGGCTTTAGCTGGGGCAAAGAAAAAAGCAAAGACGAAGCCCACGCTCTCTTTGCCAGCAACTATTTCGATTTCATGTATCAAGCCGCCGAGCACCTGATTGAGCGCGGCTTGGCGTATGTAGACGAGCAAACGCCAGAAGAAATGCGCGCCAACCGAGGTGATTTCAACACCCCCGGCAAGCCCAGTGCCTTCCGCAGCCGCACGCCAGCACAGAATTTAGAGCGTTTTAGGGAGATGGCCGGCGCAAAACATGCCGATGGCGCTATGGTTTTAAGAGCAAAAGTCGATCTCGCATCCCCCATCATCAGCATGCGCGACCCCACCATCTACCGCATTCGCCGCGCCACGCACCACAACACCGGCGATGCATGGTGCATCTATCCCATGTATGCCTTTGCGCACCCAATTGAAGACGCCATCGAAGGCATCACCCACAGCATCTGCACGCTCGAATTCGAAGAGCAGCGCCCTTGGTACGACTGGCTCATGGATCGTCTCGTTGAAGGCAACCTCATCAAAGCCCCCCAGCCCCGCCAATACGAATTTGCAAGGCTCAACCTCACCTACATCGTCACCAGCAAACGCAAGCTCGCCCAACTCGTCAACGAGAAAAAAGTCAGCGGCTGGGATGATCCCCGCATGCCAACCATCGTCGGCCTGCGCCGCCGTGGCTACACGCCCCAAGCCCTGCATCTCTTCGCCGAGCGCATCGGCGTGAGCAAAGCCAATGGCTGGATTGATTACTCCACATTAGAAGGCTCGCTGCGCGACACTCTCGACCCCATCGCCCCCCGCGCCATGGCCGTGCTCGACCCCCTCAAGCTCATCCTCACCAACTGGGAAGAAGCCTTCTCTAGCACCGCCGACCATCACGAGCCCTGCACCGCCCCCGTCCACCCCCATCACCCCGACATGGGCAAACGCAGCTTTAGCATGAGCAAAGAAGTCTGGATCGAACGCACCGACTACGAAGAAATCCCTAGCAAAGGCTTCTTCCGCCTCTACCCCAGCAACAAAGTCCGCCTCAAATACGGCTTCGTCATCGAAGTCGAAGGCGCAGACTATCCAGAAGGCACATCACAAGACACTATCAATACAGGAGCTGCCCGCGCACATTCTATAAGGGCTAGAGTGCTAAAAGACACCAAATCCGGCACCCCCGGCAGCGATGCAGTCAAAGTCAAAGGCGTCATCACCTGGGTCGGCGCGCAAGATGCAGTCACCGCAGAAATCCGCCTCTACGACCGCCTCTTCACCACCGAGCAACCCGACGCAGGCGGCAAAGATTACCTAGAAGCCTTAAACCCCAACAGCCTACAAACCATCACCGCCTACGTCGAGCCATCCCTCGCTCAAGCCAAACCCGACGACAAATTTCAGTTTGAACGGCATGGCTACTTTGTCGCGGATCGGGTGGATCACGGCAACGGCAAAGTCGTGTTCAACAAGATCACGGGTTTGAAGGATACTTGGGCAAAGTGAGCATGAAAAGCACAGACTACTTCCGCAACGAAGTGCTCATCAAGCGCCCTTACCTGCGCGAAGAATGGATCGAGCTGGCGCTCGCGCAGCCCATCAAACGCGAAACCCAGCCAGAAGATGGCCGCATCCGCCAATGGGTGTGGATTGAGGAGCTAGGCCGCCACCTGCGCGTCGTCACCCTCGAAGACGGCCAAACCGTTCATAATGCCTTTCCAGACAGGAGGTTTTCACCATGAAAATTGCATACGACAAAGCCACGGATTCGCTCTACATCCATTTGGCTGACCGCGCCTCCGTCGATTCCGATGAAGTGCGCGAAGGCATCGTGCTCGACTACGACGCCAACGGCGCTTTGGTCGGCATCGACTTGCAGCATGCCAGCAAAAAAGTGGACATTCATAACCTGTCCCTCTCCAAGCTACCGCTGGGGCAGTTGGAAGCGGCCTGAGTGCCCGTGCACAGCGTCTGTCCAGTGCTATGAAATCCACCTATTTCGAAGACGACGACATCCTGCAAATCCGAGTAGCCGATAAACCCATCGTCCGCGAAGTCTCGCAAGGCTGGCATACGAATATCAGCTACGCAGAAGACGGCACGATTGTTGAGATCGTTTTGCTGGATGCGAAAAAGGAAGGCTTGCTGCCGCTGGAATTCAGGAAAGCGGCTTAATGCGCTACCCTCCAGAGCCTACAGTTGGTATCAATTTAGTAGCATTCGGCGCATATTCTATGCCGGCAACCGCCTCAAAAGGCATCAAATCGCACAGCAGGCAATCCGTGCTCAGTATTATCACGGGGTTGAAAGACACTTGGGCAAAGTAATCTTGTCAGAATACGGCAATGCCGTATAATTCATTTCATTGAAATTTCACTCAATATGCTGACCGTTGCAGAGACAATTACCTTCCAACGTCTTTGGCCTGACTACTGGACAGAGGATGAAAGAGGTGAGTTTGCAAGCCATCTGGCACTCAATCCCGATGTGGGCGACGTTGTCCCCGGCACGGGCGGTGTGCGTAAAGTGCGCTGGACTCGTCAAGGCGCAGGCAAGCGCGGTGGCGTGCGAGTGGTGTATTTCAATCGGTTTGCCAACGGTGAAATCTGGCTGCTCTTAATCTACAGCAAGAGCGTGCTAGACAATGCACCAGCCAAGCTATTGAAGCAAATGAAACAGGAGATTGATCATGCCGATGACTGAAAAACAACTGCGCGAACGCGATGCTAAGCGAGACTTAGGCGCTGAGCTTTTGCAATCCATCCGCGAAATGAAAGCCGGCAAAGGCAAAGTAGTCGCGAAAATCGAAGTGCCCCCCGTCGTCATGGCGCGCATGAAATCCGGCCTCTCCCAAAGCCAATTCGCCAGCCTACTCGGCGTTTCCGTGCGCACCCTGCAAGATTGGGAGCAAGGCCGTAGACAACCCAGCGGCGCAGCGCAAACTTTGATCACGATTGCGGAGCAACAGCCTAAAGTGCTCAAGCAGGTTTTAAAAATGCATGCACCAACTCTATAAGAACTACGCAAAGCGATCTAAGAAAGAGACATATGGCAAATCTACTGGCCTTTCGTATTACTAATTTTCGTTCGATAGTCGATTCTGGTTGGGTTACTTTTTCTAATGATGGCATTACTGCTCTGATTGGACAAAACGAGAGCGGTAAAACCTCAATCATCGAAGCCTTGTACGCGGCTCTCAATTGTGGTGACGTTACTGCTGACGATTTCAGAATTGGTTCTGAGCACCCCGTAGTTTTCCTCAAGGCAAAGATAGATTGGGAAGAGGTACTTCCTGAATTGAAGCAAAAAAATGCTACTGATGCCATCGTTGAAGCAGCAACTATTTTCTTGGAAGAACTCTCGCACGTTGTTACCCTGGAAGTCAGCTGGCCTCTTTCTCCGGAAACAAAAAAGTATTCAGGCGATGTAGTTCTTTTGGATGCCGAGAGATTTCTCTCTCTACAGGCGACCTACAGCAGTCAAACTGAAACTACTGATAAATTGACGCCTACTAAAGAGGTTTCTGCAGAAGACTCGGACGAAGCAGAGGATGAACAAGAAGAACCTAAGCAGGTTATCTTTACAATTGACGATATTTCTGAATGCATTTATCGCCCATTGCCCGCAGCGATTTTATTCAATACTGATTCCGGCTTGCTTCCGAATGCAGTAGATATTGATCAATCTGGGCAGCCAACCGGTTCAGGTGCGACGGCAGCAAAAAATTTCTTGGCAATTGCAAAAGTAGATTTGCCCACATTAGTAAAGCAAGATGCGCGATACAGACAGAACATCTTGAATAAGGCAAACGATCGCATAAGTGCAGATTTCACTAACTTTTGGAGTCAAATAATAGGTCAAAGCTCGCGACTTGAAATCAAATGCGAAATCGCACACTACCCCAGTACCGCTGGTGAGAAGGCTGGCAAGCAGCATCTGGTTTTCTGGGTTTCAGATGGCAATACACAACTGTATTTGAAGCAAAGAAGTCTGGGCGTTAGGTGGTATGTATCGTTCTATTTGCAGCTCAGAGCCACTGAAATGAACGGCGCAAATCGAGTCTTTTTGCTTGATGAACCCGGAGCCAATCTTCATGCGAAGGCACAAGAAGATGTACTCAAACTAATAAATCAGCTCAGAAAAAGTGTTCCAGTGGTTTACTCCACTCATTCACCCAAAATGCTAGAATTTGATAAGCTTTTTAGGATTCGTGCAGCCCAGAGAACAGGTGATCAAGAGGATAGTCCCACCGCAGTAATTGATGGGCATCAACTAGCCTCTGCGTCTTCAGACACGCTTTCGCCGATATTGGCTGCGATGGGCTCTGACATGTCGCAGCAAGCAGTAATAAAGAAATTTAGAAATGTATTACTAGAAGAAATTAGCGGCTTTTACTATATCAAGGCATTTTGGAAACTGTTCAATATACGAACAGAGGCTCACTTCATACCTTCCACTGGTGTCAATAAAATTCCCATGCTTGCGAATATGTTCTTAGGCTGGGGATTAGACTTTATCGTTGCTATTGACGACGACAAACAAGGCAGAGAGGTTTTCAACCAGCTTAAGAAAGAGATGTTTGGAGACCGCGATGAATTGGCTCGTGCTCAGCTGCTAAAGCTGCCTAATAGTGGGGATATTGAGGAAATCTTTTCTAGAGCCTGTTTCGCCAAGCATGTACTTAAGGACCCGGCAGCCCACTTCTCAGGCAGTAATGCAGACTATTTGAAGACTAATCAAATCTCTAAACCAATGAAGGCGTTGGAGTTTTACTTATCTGTCAACGCGGGCGAAATTAAGCTAGAAAACTTTGAGCAAACAACGATCGATAACGCTAAAACGCTTACTGACTCGATTTGTCAGTTGCTCGAAAAGCGCTCTAAAGCTTAGCTATAGATTGTTAATACGAATGGCAATAATGAGTGAAGCAATCTGAAATTCTCCACTTCTGGTTCGCCGAACTCACCGACAAGCAGCATTTCGCCAAAGACGCGGCACTGGATGTTTTGATTGCACAGCGCTTTGGCGCGGTGCTGTTTGAGGAGCTTTGAGATTTATGAGCCGCAAGGAATTTCGTCAACTACGCAAGAAAAAGCCGAAAAATCTCGCGCAACATGGCTTGGCTTTGTGTGGTTTAGGTATTTTTCTAATCGCTGTGCCACTCTTAATGGGCAACTCCTTGATCACGCAGGCGTTTGGTAGTTTGAAGTATTTTGGTTTGCTTTTGGTGTTCTTTGGGTCGGCGATAGTGCTCTTCGCTTGGTGGCGTAAGCGTAGCGCGGCGCCTGCGCAGCCTGATGAGTTGCCTATGACAAGCAGTGTGAAAGCTGAGCCTTTTGCAAATGAGCGAAGCGCTGCGCCTTCGCCTGCGGGAGTGATGGCGCATGCGTGTTCAGCCCCAGCCTCACAAAGCGCTGCATCCCCCAATCTGCGAGCTATCGCATGGAGCAGTCAGGTTTTTGAGGCGATTGAGTGGCGGCGCTTTGAGGCCTTGTGCGAAGCGCTGTTTGCGCAAGCGGGCTTTGAAACGAAATCGCAGTCGCATGGCGCAGATGGCGGTGTAGATATCTGGCTGCATAGCCGCAGCGCAGCTGGCCCCGTGGCTGTGGTGCAATGCAAGCACTGGCGCAGCAAACCAGTGGGAGTGAAAGAATTGCGTGAGTTTCTAGGCGTGATGGCTTCACATCAACTCAAGCGCGGCACCTACGCCACCTCTTCTCGCTACACAGCCGATGCACAGGAATTCGCCAAGAGTAACGGCATCAACGCGCTAGATGGCAATGGCCTGCTGGCCTTGATCGCCAAACGCACACCCGAGCAAAAGCAAGCGCTCTTGGATGTAGCCTTCGAAGGCGAATACTCGCGCCCAACATGTGCGAGCTGCGGTATCAAGATGCTGGAGCGCAAGCCCGCGAAGGGCGGCGCAGCATTCTGGGGCTGCGCCAATTTCCCGCGCTGTCGATCAACATTGCCGATGTTGAATCAATAGGATGCTTGAACTTGCTACATATTCAATAGCACTCCGCGCAGTATTCTTGCCGGCCACTTGCCGATTTCGCTTTAAAAATTGCTTGAAAACCTATTGATCTGCGCAAATCCGCCCTAGGCTTGGTGATTTTCCCAATTGCAGCATATTTGTAGTCACATCAAGACTACAATATCATCTTAGAAATTACCATCCAGGAGCCCCAAATGATCACTGCTGACACTTATGTGCGCGCCCGCATCGACACGGTGACGAAAGACCGTGCGGCAGCGGCTTTGCAGGCGATGGGTTTGTCGATTTCGGATGCGATTCGCTTGATGATGCTGCGCGTGGCGGATGAGCAGCGCATGCCGTTTGAGGTGAAGGTGCCCAATGCCACCACGCGCGCGGCCTTGGCCGAGGCTGAGCAAATCATCAAAACCCGCCGTGCGCGCTACAAATCCACCAAAGAAGTGTTTGATGCCCTCGAAAAGCCAGCCCGCAAGTAGCAAGCGCGCCTCGCTGCCCCGCGCAGTAGATTTCTCCAAAGCCTTCGCCAAAGATTGGAAGCGCCTAGAGCATTCGGGCCGCTACGATATGCGCAAGCTCAAAGAGGCGATGACGCTGCTGATCAACAACGATGCCCCGCTTGGCCCTGAATGGCTAGACCATGCCTTGAGAGGCGAATGGGTAGGCCACCGCGAATGCCATATTGGCGGTGATTTTTTGCTGATCTATTCCTTAGCTGATCAATCGCCCAGTGGTGTGGTGGTGTTTGTGAGAGCGGGCACGCATTCTGAGTTGTTTTGAATAGATCTAAAACGCTATATATTTCATAGCGCTCCGCGCAGTATTCTTAACGGCTAATTGCCGATTTTTCTTTAAAAATCACTTAAAAACCCAGATTGGGCATGATCCCACCCAATCTGGGTTTGCATGCGCGTGTGCATGCAAACAGCCAATCGCCCACAGCGCTAAACTGCGCGGATATGCAAGCCTCCGAAATCCTCCACTTCTGGTTCACCGAACTCACCGACAAGCAGCATTTCGTCAAAGATGCGGCGCTGGATGCGTTGATTGCGCAGCGGTTTGGTGCGACTCTGCAAGAGGGCTCGCGCGGTGAGTTGTGGGGCTGGCGCAGCTCGCCCGAGGGGCGGCTGGCGGAGATTATTGTGCTTGATCAGTTCTCGCGCAATGTGTGGCGCGATCATTTGGTGCATGGCCCGCGTGCCTTCGCGCAAGATGCGCTGGCTTTGGCGCTGGCGCAGGAGTTGGTGGCGCGGGGCGATGATGCGCAGCTTAGCCCGGCGCAGCGCTACTTTGCCTACATGCCCTATATGCACAGCGAAT
>JANOJL010000004.1:0-2074 GCA_031418715.1 Variovorax sp.
GTGCGCCCGAAGCTGTTGCCAGCGCTTTAAGAAACTTAAACGTCCCTGTCGCATGCGCACACAAATCGCTCAAGCTCCCATCCGCGCGGCGGCTATACACACTGCCCTCAGTAAACGCGAGCGTTGCCGTGCGGTGCAAGAGCTTTGCTTTAGCTACTAAATAATCTTCCCCAGGCCGCATGAACTGCGTCTTCATCTCCAGCGTGACCAAACCCGGCGCGGCTACTCTGCCATGCTCCTCGGTGCTCCTAGCGGCATGCGCCATGCACACATCAAGCAACGTCATCACCAAGCCGCCATGCGCCACCTGCCAAGTGTTGAGCAATTCAGGCTTGAGCGTGCAGTGAATCTCGGCTTGCCCACCTTCAAATTTGACGAGCTCAAAGCCTAGATGCTCAACGAAAGCGATTTCCAGCGGGAATTTCACATCAACCGCCCGTGATCACGCTCACACCGCCATCCACAGCGAGGTATTGTCCAGTGATGTGTTTGCCAGCGCTTGAGGCAAACAAAAGGCACAGGCCTTTCAAATCCTCATCGTCACCTAGGCGGCCCAGCGGTGCGTGCGCGGCGAGCTTTTCCTCGCCCATGGCTTTGAGCGTGCCCATCGTCATTTTGCTAGGAAAGAAGCCTGGGCAGATGGCATTGACGCGAATGTTGTACGCACCCCATTCCGCCGCAAGCGCGCGCGTGAAATTGATCACCGCGCCTTTGGAAGTGTTGTACGCAATCGTATTCATACCTTTGGGATTGCCGCCTAAGCCAGCAATTGAGGCGACATTGATCACACTGCCGCCACGGTAGGCCCCATCGGTAGCGCTTTTAGCAATCATTGATTTTTTTGCAATGCGCTGCGAGAGCAAAAAGTAGCCGCGCACATTGAGGTTCATCACCTTGTCCCAAGCCTCTGTTGGGTAGTCTTCAGCAGGCGCGCCCCAAGCCGCGCCAGCGTTGTTGACCAAGATATCCACATCACCCATGCGCTGCAAGGTCTCGTCTGCCAAGCGCTGAATATCGACTTCATTGGCGCAATCCGCCGCAATCCAGCGCGCATCGATGCCTTTGGCTTGCAGCTGCGCCGCAGCCTCTTCCAAATCAGAAGCTTTGCGCGAGGAGAGCATGATCTTCGCGCCGGCTTCGCCCAAGGCAAAGGCCATTTGAAGCCCGAGGCCGCGCGAGCCGCCTGTGACGAGCGCAGTTTTACCTTTGAGGTCAAACAGTTGTTGGATGGGGCGGTGTGTCATTTGAAAAGCTCCAGTTGAGAAGCGCCGCATCAACCGTAGATCGAGCGCCTAATTTTTCCTGCTGCGAATGTAAATCAAAACCACGCCAACCGCTGTCACCAAGCTGCCAACGCCGCCGAGCCACCAAAACGAGTCGGGGATGACGCTGCTGAGCGCAAAAGCAGCAACGATGGAGAGCAATCCGCCATAAATGCAGACCCAAATCAAGATATCGATACGGCCTTCATGGCTGGGTTTGATGATCACAAGGCTTCCTCGGCCACAAGAGCGCAGGTCATGTCGCGGATAGAAACCACGGCAAGCCAAGCGTCGATTTTAGGCAGTTCATAAGAGTAAAAATAGGCGGTAGCTGACGTGATTCCTGCGTGGAGTGCTACTGATTTTGTAGCATCTGGTTTGGCCAAAGACACATCAAGCCAAGTCCATGCTAACACCACATGGCCAAAGGCCTGCATATAGGGCACGGCGTTGGCCAGTGCCTCTTGCGGATTGCCGCTGGCCCAAGCAGCTTTTGTGGCATTACCGATTTTTTTGATTGCGCCAGCGAGTTGATTGGCTTGTGCAGCCAACTCTGGGATTTGCAAGGCGCGTTCGATGGTGGCGTTGATTTTGCTGGCAAGTAAGCCGAGACCTTTGCCGCCATCCATCACGACTTTCCTACCCAACAAATCCAGCGCCTGAATCGCATGCGTACCTTCGTGAATCATGTTCAGCCGCTGATCGCGCCAGTATTGCTCCACCGGAAAATCCCGCGTGTAGCCGTAGCCGCCGTGGATTTGAATGGCGAGGCTGTTGGCTTCCAGGCAGTTCTCGCTTGGCCAACTCTTCGA
>JANOJL010000005.1:0-1700 GCA_031418715.1 Variovorax sp.
TCATGCTGCCGCTTGAGCCCAGCAATGATTGCCTGAATGCGTTTTCTGCCATGTCGCCCAACACCAAAGCCAGCACCAGCGGGGCAAGAGGATAGTCGAGCTTTTTAAACACATAGCCCATCACACCAAAGCCCATCATCAACCACACATCAAACATGGAGCTGTGAACGGTGTAAGCACCGACCGCGCAAATCACCAAAATCACGGGTGCAATGATAGAAAACGGAATGCGCAAAATCGCAGCAAACCAAGGCACAGTCAGCAGCACCACAATCAGCCCCACGACGTTACCCAAATACATGCTAGCGATCAAACCCCAGACAAAGTCTTTTTGCTCGACGAAAAGCAGCGGCCCGGGCTGCAAACCCCACACTAGCAAGCCACCCAAGAGCACGGCCGCTGTGGGCGAGCCGGGGATGCCTAAAGTGAGCATAGGTAGCAGGGCGGCCGTGCCCGCAGCGTGAGCAGCGGTCTCAGGTGCGAGCACGCCCTCAATCTCACCTTTACCAAACTTTTCGGGATTCTTTGAGAAACGCTTGGCAATGCCGTAGCCCATGAAGGATGCCGGCGTTGCTCCGCCGGGCGTGATGCCCATCCAACAACCCACGGCTGAGCTGCGCACATAGGTGAGCCAGTAGCGGGGTAGTTTTTTCCAAGTCTCTAACACCACTTTGCCATCAATTTTCCCATTTTTTCCTTTGAACGCGAGGCCTTCTTCCATGGTGAGCAAAATCTCGCCGATGCCAAACAAGCCAATCACAGCTATCAAAAAGTCAAAGCCTTTCATCATCGGCGCAAAGCCAAACGTCAGGCGCAGTTGCCCCGTGACGTTATCCATGCCAATGGCGGCGAGAGTGAAGCCTAAAAACATCGCGGCAAGCGTCTTCCAAGGCGCGCCTTTGCTCATGCCGACGAAGCTGCAAAACGTCAGAAGCTGAACGGCAAAGAATTCAGGCGGGCCAAATTTGAGCGCGAATTTGGCAACCAATGGCGCTAGAAAAGTAATCATCACGACTGCCACAAAAGCACCGATGAAGGAGGATGTGAATGCTGCTGTAAGCGCCTGGCCGGCTTGGCCTTGCTGCGCCATCGGATAACCGTCAAACGTGGTGGCCACAGACCAAGGCTCGCCTGGGATGTTGAAAAGGATTGAAGTAATCGCACCACCAAACAAAGCGCCCCAGTAAATGCAGGAGAGCAAAATAATGCCGGATACCGGGTCCATGCTGAACGTCAGTGGCAACAAAATAGCCACGCCATTCGCGCCGCCCAAGCCGGGCAGCACGCCAATCAAAATACCCAGCACAATACCTAGAAACATCAACCCGATGTTGACGGGCGACATGGCCACCGAGAAGCCCTGAAACAACGCTTGGAGTTCTTCCATCTCAATACCCCAATGCAGCTTCGAGCGGGCCTTTGATGAGGGGCACCTTGAACCAGATTTCAAACATCACGAACAGCACGATCACAACGATGAGCGATGTCAGCACAGATTTAAAAATACTAAACTTGCCCTGCCAACGCATGAACACGGCTATAAAGATCACAGAGGCCAAATACAAGCCCAGAAACTGCATCACGGCAACATAGATCAAACATGGAAAAAAGATGGAAAACACCAGCTTGACTTCAGGCCGTGATACGAAGGATACGGTCTTGTCAGATTTGAAAGCCAGTATTAAATTGATAACGCTGGC
>JANOJL010000006.1:0-1857 GCA_031418715.1 Variovorax sp.
AGCGTGGGATGCGGGTGGATGGGTTTGCCGATGTCTACTGCGTCTGCGCCCATTTCGATGGCTAGGCAGATTTCGCCGATCATGTCGCCGGCGTGGGTGCCGACCATGCCGCCGCCTAGGATTTTGCCGTGGCCCCGGCCAGCATGGCCGTCCGATCCTGCTTCTGGGGATTCATCAAACAGGAGGTTGGTGAAGCCTTCGTCTCTGCCGTTGGCAATCGCGCGGCCAGATGCGCTCCAAGGGAACAGGCCTTTTTTGATTTGGATGCCTTGGTCTTTGGCTTAGGTCTCTGTGAGACCGACCCACGCGACTTTGGCTTTGGCAGCTGCAATTTTTTGCCATTAGGCGTGCGGCCCACGACTTTAGGAAGCGACAGGTATCTTGGTTGTAAGTTCAAGACCCAGGGCCTTCATGACCACCAATGTTGTCTTTAAAGTTGGATTCCCGCTCTCACTGAATGAGCGATATAGCTGCTCCCGAGATAGCCCGGTTTGCGCTGCTATTTGCGACATACCTTTAGCGCGCGCAATAATCCCCAAGGCATTGGCTATATAGCCCGCATCGCCGGTTTCAAGCGCATCAGCCATAAAAAACGCGGCTTCCTCGTCGTTCACGAGCGCTGCAGCGGGATCGTAAGTGGTTAGCTTGTCAGTCATGATTTTCACTCCATTGTTTCGCCAGTTTTTTCGCGGTATCAATATCACGCGTCTGTGAACCTTTGTCCCCGCCACAAAGGAGCACCACCAAGACAGCACCGCGCTTTTGAAAATACACCCTGTATCCCGGGCCGTAATGAATCCTGAGTTCACTCACACCTTCGCCAACGGGTGATGCATCACCCACTAAACCTGCCGCCATTCGCGCAAGCCGCGTTGCAATCATGGTTCTAGCCCGGCGATCCTTCAAGCGAGCTTCCCACAGCCTAAAGGTTTCGGTTTGCTTTATTTCGATCATCACGTTACGATTGTAGTTTACTGACTACATGCTGTCAACGCTCTACTTGCAAGCCCACCCCAAAGCGACCGATTGGATACCGGCCAGCTTCGGCATCCCAACAGCGAAGAGCCCGAACTGTTGCCAGCTCGGGCTCTTCGCTAGGGCTTCGCGCTTGGATTATTTGCGCACCGGCGGCAAATCCGTACAACTCCCATGCGCCACCTCTGCTGCCATGCCGATGCTCTCGCCTAGCGTCGGGTGGGGGTGGATGGTTTTACCGATGTCCACCGCGTCTGCGCCCATCTCGATGGCGAGGGCGATTTCTCCGATCATGTCGCCTGCGTGGGTGCCGACGATGCCGCCGCCTAGGATTTTGCCGTGGCCGTGAGCTTCTGGTGAGTCGTCGAATAAGAGCTTGGTGAAGCTTTCGTCGCGGCCGTCGGCTATTGCACGCCCGCTGGCACTCCAAGGGAATAGGCCCTTTTTGACTTTGATGCCTTGCGCTTTGGCTTCGGTCTCGGTGAGGCCGACCCACGCGACTTCGGGGTCGGTATAGGCGACGCTGGGGATCACGCGGGCGTTGAATGCGGCAGCGGCCAGCTCTTTGTTGCCTTGCTGCTCGCCTGCAATCACTTCAGCAGCCACGTGCGCCTCGTGCACGGCCTTGTGCGCCAGCATGGGTTGGCCGACGATGTCGCCGATGGCGAAGATGTGGGGCACGCTGGTGCGCATTTGGCTGCCTGCAGCGATGATGGTTTCACATCAGCCGCTCAGCATCTCACAAAGCCTGCACGGCCTTTGCCTGCGCGGCATCGCGCAAGGCTAAGAAGGCTTGCCCTGCATCAATGTACTGACGAACTGCTTGCTTCCAATCAAACAGGTTTTTTTACCGCCGCAAGGCTGCGCGTCAGCTCCTCAATC
>JANOJL010000007.1:0-1818 GCA_031418715.1 Variovorax sp.
ATCGCGTTATCTAACCGATCAGTAAATTCGCTTGAAGGCTCGAACCTGAAGACTGCACCGCCCTGAAGTCGTGCAAGAACGTAAATGGAGTGGCTATCTATATTGGTCAGCTTTGCACATTTAGTCAAAAGTGGGTAGATCGCTCTGAATGTGTCGTATGTAGCTTTGTCGCAAAAAATTGCTTGTGCTGAACAGAGGCTAGCATGTATGCCGAGTACCAAAGCAAGCGAAATTTTCAAACAGGATTTACATATTTCAGAAATCATATTTTTATACGACCTCAGCAACCTGCCCAAAGCGCTTCTCAATGTACTGATCCACCAGCTTGTGAAACTCTTGTACGATGTTGTCACCGCGCAAAGTCAAAGCTTTTTGCCCATCAATAAACACGGGCGCAGCGGGTGACTCACCCGTGCCGGGCAGGCTGATGCCGATGTCGGCATGCTTGCTCTCGCCTGGGCCGTTGACGATGCAGCCCATGACGGCTAGTTTCAGGTGCTCGACACCGGGGTATTTGGTTTTCCAGATCGGCATTTGCATGCGCAAGTAATCGTCGATTTGCTTGGCGAGTACTTGGAAGGTGGTGCTGGTGGTCCGGCCGCAACCGGGGCAGGCGGTGACGCTCGGTACGAATCTGCGCAAGCCAAGCGATTGCAAAATTTCAGACGCGATGACGACTTCTTGCGTGCGGCTCTCGCCGGGCTGCGGTGTGAGGCTCACGCGAATCGTGTCGCCGATGCCTTCTTGCAGCAAGATGCTCATGGCCACAGCAGAGGCAACCGTGCCTTTGGTGCCCATGCCGGCTTCGGTCAGGCCCAGGTGCAGCGGATAGTTGCAACGCTTGGCCAGCTCGCGATACACCGCGATCAAATCTTGCACGCCTGAAACTTTGCATGAGAGAAGCACTTGATTGGGCGACATGCCCATTTTGACGGCGAGATCGGCGGATTCTGTGGCGGAAGTGAGCAACGCTTCATACATCACTTGCTTAGCATCCCAAGGCTGCTTGCGCTGGCTGTTGATGTCCATCAAATGGGCGAGCAAATCTTGATCGAGGCTGCCCCAATTCACGCCGATGCGCACGGGCTTGTCCCACTTGAGCGCGGCTTCGATCATTTGACCGAATTGCTTGTCTTTTTTATCGCCCTTGCCCACGTTGCCGGGGTTGATGCGGTATTTGCTCAGGGCTTCGGCGCAGGCGGGCTCATCGGTGAGCAAGCGGTGGCCGTTGTAATGAAAATCGCCCACCAGCGGCACATCGATGCCCATGCGATCAAGCTGCTCGCGGATATATGGGACTTGGCGAGCAGCCTCGGGGGTATCGACCGTGATGCGCACAATCTCGGAGCCTGCCAGCGCTAACTCTTTGACTTGAATCGCTGTGCCAATCGCGTCTGAGGTATCGGTATTCGTCATGCTCTGCACGCGCACGGGCGCATCGCCGCCAACAGTGACCACGCGCGAGCCCCAAACGATGCGCGCTTGCAGGCTGCGTCGTGCGGCGGGGATTGACTCGGGGACTTGATACCCGATCTCAGCAGGAATCATGCAAGGCTCGCTCATGTCCATCTTTCCAAAATTTATTTGACTGAAAACCGTGCGACAGCGTCTTTGCTGGAGACGGGCGCCAGATCAAAAGCTTGATTGCGCACGGCCACTTGCGTGAGGTTTGCGCGACCCACGATGACACTGTACGGCAGCCTTCCGAGCGTTGGCCCTGCTCCGGCTTTTTCGCCGTTTTGCAAGGTGCGCTGCAAAATGATTCTTCCTCCCGAATCTTTGACCTCGACCCAGCTCTCGCCTGTGGCCGTGAACACG
>JANOJL010000008.1:0-1652 GCA_031418715.1 Variovorax sp.
AAAGAAAAGATCGAGCTTGCTACCAAGGAGCTGGAGGAAGCTTTGAAAGGCGAAGACAAAGCCGCTATTGAGCAAAAGTCTGCCGCACTGGGCATCGCATCACAAAAGCTCGGTGAAAAAATGTATGCCGATATGCAAGCCAGCCAAGCTGCACAGCAAGCGGGCGCGCAGACCGCTGGGCAAGATGTGGGCAAGGCAGAAGACAAGGCCAAAGACGACAATGTCGTGGATGCGGAAGTCAAGGAAGTTAAAAAAGCCTGATCTTTTTCAGCTCTTAAAGCCGCCGCGTTGATCTGAAATGGTCTTCGCGGCGTTTTGCCAAACAACGATTGAACGAACAGCTCCCAAAATGGCTAAACGCGACTTCTACGAAATCCTCGGTGTACCGAAAAACGCCTCCGATGAAGACATCAAAAAATCCTATCGCAAGATGGCGATGAAGCATCATCCTGATCGAAATCAGGGTGACGGTGCAAAGAAAGCAGAAGAGAAATTCAAAGAGGCCAAAGAGGCTTATGAGATGCTTTCTGATCCGCAGAAGAAAGCGGCCTACGATCAATACGGCCACGCGGGTGTTGATCCCAATATGCGCGGGCCGGGTGCAGAGGGCATGGGCGGCTTTGCTGAGGCCTTTGGCGATATTTTTGGCGATGTATTTGGCGGCGGGCGCAGCCGAGGCGGCCAGGGCGGTGGGCGGCAGGTGTATCGTGGGGGCGATTTGAGCTACGCGATGGAAATCTCGCTGGAGGAAGCAGCTTTCGGCAAAGAAGCGCAAATCCGCATTCCAAGCTGGGACAACTGCAACACTTGCGGCGGCAATGGCGCTAAGCCGGGCACCAAGCCGATCACCTGCACCACATGCCAAGGCCACGGCCAAGTGCAGATGCGCCAAGGCTTTTTCGCGGTGCAACAAACCTGCCCGACGTGTAAGGGCACAGGCAAACTCGTGCCTGAGCCTTGCATGAGCTGCCACGGCGTAGGCAAGATCAAGAACACGAAAACGCTCGAAGTCAAGATTCCATCGGGCATCGACGATGGCATGCGCATCCGCAGCGCCGGCAATGGCGAGCCGGGCACCAATGGCGGGCCATCGGGAGATTTGTATATTGAAATTCGCGTGGCCAAGCACGAAATTTTTGAGCGCGATGGCGATGATATTCACTGCCAAGTGCCGATCAGTTTTGCGACCGCTGCGCTCGGCGGAGAAATTGAAGTGCCCACACTGGTGGAGGAAGCCGAAAATAAAATCGGCAAAGTCGGCATCGACATCCCCGACGGCACGCAACATGGCAAAACCTTCCGTTTGCGCGGCAAAGGCATCAAGGGCGTGCGCTCTAGCTACCCGGGTGATTTGTATTGCCACGTGAGCCTAGAGACGCCCGTCAAGCTCACCGAGCATCAGCGCAAACTCATGAAAGAGTTTGACGAATCCGTGCGCAAAGGCGGCGCGAAGCATTCGCCGAATGAAGAGACTTGGGGCGATAAGCTGAAGAAGTTTTTCACGGCATAGCCGCATTGTGTGGCATCAAGCGCGATGCCCGATAAACTAGTCGCATGAAATCCCTTTCTGATATTGCTGCCGAGTTGCAAGGCTATGACGCGTCGGCTTTGCCGGCGGGCAAGGTCAATGAATTTTTGGCGGCGCTGGTGCA
>JANOJL010000009.1:0-11749 GCA_031418715.1 Variovorax sp.
AGAGCGCATCTTGATCAAGCTCGCCTCCACTTGGGAAGGCATTCAAGCCGCCGGCGAGCTCGAAAAAGAAGGTATTCATTGCAACCTCACATTGCTCTTCGCATTCTGCCAAGCCGTAGCTTGCGGCGAAGCCAAGGTGCAATTGATCAGCCCGTTTGTCGGGCGCATCTACGATTGGTACAAAAAATCGGTAGGAAGCGCTTGGGTCGAAGCCGACAACGCGCTTTCAAACGACCCCGGCGTGAAATCCGTCACCCGCATCTACAACTACTACAAAAAGAATGGCATCAAAACCGAAGTGATGGGCGCAAGTTTTCGCAATGTCGGCCAGATCACTGCATTAGCGGGTTGTGATCTGCTCACCATCAGTACCGATCTCTTGGCTCAGCTTTCAGCCTCAAATGAGCCTCTAGCCGGCGTATTATCTTCGCAGAGTGCTATCAAATTAGAATCGCCCTCAGTGAGCTACAACGAAGCCGCCTTCCGCTTCGCTCTTAATGAAGATGCCATGGGTACAGAAAAACTCGCCGAAGGCATTCGCGCTTTTGCAGCAGATGCAATCAAACTTGAAGCCTTGATCAAGGCGGCTTGAAGATGCTGCGCTGCGATCAAACCCAAGCGTGGAAGCTGTTGGGCGAGCATTTCGCCACAAGTGGGAAAAGCTTCGATGCACGCACGGCGCTTGCGCAAGACGCGAGTCGTGTTGCCGCTTTTAGCCAAGCTGCGCCACACATCTTTGCCGATCTCTCGAAGAACCGCATTGACGCATCGACTGAAATACTTCTTTTGCAAATGGCGCGTGAATGCGGCTTGCAAGAGCAGCGCGATGCGATGTTCAGAGGCGATCCGATCAACAGCACTGAGAACCGCGCTGTACTGCACACACTTTTAAGACAAAAATGGCCTTTACCCGTTATAAATACTGCACAGAATGCTATTAAATCTATAGCAAATTACGACAAGGCTGCGCAGGTTGAATCGGTGCTTTCTAGCATGCTCAGCTTTGCAGAGCATGTCCGTGCAGACAGCGAGATCACCGATATCGTCAATATCGGGATCGGCGGCTCAGACCTGGGCCCCGCGATGGCAACGATCGCTTTGGACGAATTCGTCACGCCGAAAAAACGTTTCCATTTCGTCTCGAATATCGACGGCCACGAACTCGCTGCAACGCTCAAACACCTGAACGCCAAAAACACGCTCTTCCTGATCGCCTCCAAGACCTTCACCACGATTGAGACGATGACGAATGCGCAATCTGCCAAAGCGTGGTTCACCGCGCAAGGCGGCCACGATACGGCTCGTCACTTCGCCGCGCTCACTACCAATGTGCAAGCCGCCAGCGCATTCGGCATCACCACTACCTTTGGCTTCTGGGATTGGGTGGGCGGGCGCTACAGCCTGTGGAGCGCAATTGGCCTGCCGCTCGCAATTGCCATCGGCGCAGAGAATTTTCGCCAGTTCCTCGGCGGCGCAGCAGAGATGGACGAGCACTTTGCTACCGCGCCGCTCGAGAGCAATCTCCCCGTGCGCCTAGGCCTGCTCGATGTTTGGTATCGCAATTTCCACGGCTTCACCAGCCGCTGCGTCGCGCCCTATCATTCGGCGTTGCGCCGCTTCCCAGCGTATTTGCAGCAGCTGGAAATGGAGAGCAATGGCAAGCGCGTAGACAAAACCGGCCAGCCCTTGCCTTTCCATACCAGCCCAGTCGTCTGGGGCGAGCCCGGAACGAATGGCCAGCATGCCTTCTTCCAAATGCTGCACCAAGGCACCGAAGTCATTCCACTCGAATTCATCGCTGTGAAGCGTGCCACGCACGCGATGCAAGACCATCAGACCAAGCTGCTCGCTAATGTGATCGCGCAATCTCAAGCCTTCCTGCAAGGCAAAAGCTCAGAAGACGGCCACCGCCATTTCCCTGGCAATCGCCCCAGCAGCTTCTTCGTGCTGGACGCACTCACGCCCGCCTCGCTTGGCGCATTGATCGCCTTGTATGAACACCGCGTGTTCGTGAGCGGCGCGATCTGGGGCATCAACAGCTTCGATCAATTCGGCGTCGAGCTGGGCAAAGTGTTGGCGAAAGATGTGGAGGCGCGTTTACTCAATGGCAATGTGCAAGGCGTGGATGCCTCCACTGCCGCTTTGATTTCTAAGCTTCAATGAACATCGTTTTTGATTTCGGTGCCGTGCTGGTTAACTGGCGGCCGCATGATGTTGTGCGCAAGCATTTCCCGGAGATTGCTCACACGCCAGAAGCCGCAGCGCAGCTCGCGAGCAGTTTCTTCGCGTATCCCGATTGGCACGAGTTCGACGCTGGCCGCGTGAGTCCACAAGAAATTTCTCAACTGAGCGCAACCCGTTTGAAGTTGAACCTACAAGCCGTGCAACACATGGTCGATGCCATCGAGGATCACATCACTCCCATTTCATCCTCCGTGCAAGTGCTCGAAAGCCTGTATGCACAAAGAGAAGCCAAAGGCTACAAACTCTATTTCCTCTCCAACATGCCCGCTCCCTACGCCCGAGGCCTAGAGCGCCACGCCTTCATGCGTTGTTTCGATGGCGGCATCTTCTCTGGCGATCATGGCCTGATCAAGCCGCAGCCCGAGATTTTTGAAAAACTCGAGGTGATGTACAGCCTCAAAGACCAGCCCATTCTCTTCATCGACGACCATCCCGCCAACATCAGTGCCGCGCAAAAAGCTGGGTGGCAAACGCTACATTTGACCGAGCCCTCTAAGTTGCCCGAGCTATTGCTTGCGCAACTGCCTCAATCCATGCCATAATCCGTCCTTCGGGTTTTCCCGAATTTTGTGCATCACCATACATCTTGGGCGCTCAACCCGGCAATTTATTTGCTGAGACAACAGAGCCGCCACCGAGCCAGAGCCTCCATGTAAGTAGGCCTCTACCGCTCAGACACTTGTTGGATGGTTGATGTGATATCAATCCGTCTTGCAAGTGGTATTCGTACCGCGAGACAAATATAGGACAGCTGGCCGCGCTTTGCTTTGCGCTGCCAGTAGCTTGCGTATGAACGACTTTACTGAAGAATTTAAATCTGTTTCTGCCGATTTGGCCGTTATGGAATCTGCCGTGGATGCTACTGATTTTGTAGCGCATGATGTTTCTGAGCCAACTGAGCTTGCACCTGTGGCAGCCCCTGTCATGGAAGCTGAGATGCTTGCTGAACAAGCGCCCGTCGAAACCGGCCCTAACCCCTTTGAAGAACTCGGCTTGGCACCCTCGCTGGTCAAAGCCATTGCTGATCTGGGCTACAAAGCCCCAACCGCTGTGCAATCGCGTGTGATTCCTTTGGCGATGACTGTGCCTTCAAGCGAAGGCAAAACCACCGTCAATGATTTGATGGTTTCCAGCCAAACCGGCAGTGGCAAAACCGCCGCTTTCTTGCTGCCCATTTTGCATCGCCTGCATGTTGAGAAGATCAACAAAGAGAACGAAGAAAACCTCGCTTGGGCGAAGGTGCTCGAAGAAGCTGCCTCCAAAGGCGAGCTCGCTCCTAAAAAATCCAAGCGTAAAAACCCAATCGACCCACGCAATTTCCGCGCTGCTGCACCTCTAGCGCTGATTCTTTGCCCTACCCGTGAGTTGGCTCAACAAGTTGCTAACGACGCGATTGAACTCGCCCGCCACATGACCGGCATTCGCATTGCCAACGTGATCGGCGGCCTGCCGTACCAAATTCAAATTGCTAAATTGCAAAATGCCGACCTCGTGGTTGCCACGCCAGGCCGTTTGCTTGATTTGCAGCGCAATGGTCAGATCAAATGCGAAGGCGTGAAATGCCTCGTGCTCGATGAAGCAGACCGCATGCTTGATTTGGGCTTCTCTGACGATCTCGCAGCCATCCATCAGTTGACTGAGAAGCGCGAGCAGACCATGATGTTCAGCGCCACGTTTGCCGCTCGCATTCAGCAGCTCGCAGCGCGCGTGATGCGCGACAACGGCAAAGCCGCGCAGCGCATCACCATCGACAGCCCGCAAGACAAACACGTCAACATCACGCAAAAGCTCTTCTGGGCCGACAACTTGGTTCACAAGCGCAAGCTGCTCGACCATTGGATGCGCGAGACATCGATTGTGCAAGCCATTGTGTTTGCCAACACGCAAATCGAATGCGATTCACTCGCGCAAGATCTGATCGATGCCGGCTTTGATGCCGCAGCTTTGCATGGCGCACTCAGCCAACACCTGCGCAACAAGCGCCTGAAAAGCTTGCGCGATGGGCACATCCAATTCCTCGTGGCGACCGACGTGGCCGCGCGCGGCATTGACGTGCCCAGCATCTCTCACGTTTTCAACTACGGTTTGCCATTGAAAGCCGAAGACTACACGCACCGCATTGGCCGCACAGGCCGCGCAGGCCGCGACGGCATGGCCGTGACTTTCGCTGAGCCGCGTGACCGTTTCCGCATTCGCGATATTGAAGATCACACCCGCCAGCAACTCAAGGCCGATGTGATTCCTGGCTTAGAGCCAACAGATCGCCCACGCGAAGCCAAGAAGCCTTTTGGCAAATTCGGCGGCAGCGGTGGCGGCTTTGCAGGCAAGAGCTTCGGCGGTGACCGTGGTGGTGATCGCGGCGGTTTTGCGGGTCGCTCCGGCGGTGGCTTTGGCGGTGATCGCCGTGAAGGCGGTGGCTTTGTTGGCAAACCTGCCGGCGGTGGCTTCGGTGCTCGCTCTGGTGGTTTCGGCGGCGAGCGCAGCGGCGGCTTCCAAGGCAACGACCGTGGTGACTACAAAGACCAACGTGGCAGCTTCGCCCCCCGTGGTGATGACAATCGCGGTCGCGAAGGCGGTGGTGGCTTCGGCGGTGGCAATCGCTTCGAAGGTAACGACCGTGGCGGTGACCGTGGTGACCGTGGCGGCAACGGCTTCGCAGGCAGCGGCTTCAAGCCCCGCGCGCCAAGCTTTGGTGCAGGCGCTGGTGGCAACGGCTTTGGTGGCGACAACAAATTCGCGCCCAAAGATGGCCGCAGCTTCGCCAAGCCCGCCGGTGATTTCAAAGGCGGCTTCAAAGACGGTTTCAAATCCGCTCCTAAGCCCTTTGCCAAAGCCGGCTTCAAGCCAGCAGGCAAAAGCTTTGCCAGCAAAGCACCGCGCAAGCCTTGATTTAGCTTGGACTAGGAGTGGGCGAAAGCTCACTCAAAAAAGCTGCCTACACGCTGTGTATGGCAGCTTTTTTTACGCGTTACTGGTTATTGCCCAAAAAGCATCTAAGCTAAGATAGTTTCATTTCCAAATCCTGATTTCAGGCCGTTCATGAGTCTCGTCAAATCCAAACAACGCGTTGCTGACCATGGTGAGGTATTCACGCCACCGTGGATGGTAGAGGCTATGCTGGATTTGGTGAAAGAGGAGAGTGAACGCATTGATTCTCGCTTTCTTGAGACGGCCTGTGGCAGTGGCAATTTCATCGTCAAAATTTTGCAGCGCAAGCTGGCTGCTGTTGAACTCAAATATGGCAAATCAGACTTTGAGCGTCAGCACTTTGCTCTGTACGCAGTCATGTGCGTGTACGGCATTGAGCTTTTGTTGGACAACATCGAAGAGTGTCGCGCGAATGCATTAGAAGTGCTCGCTGAATATCTTCGTGTTGATGAGACAGACCCGGTATATCTTGCGGCCTTTCATGTGCTTAAGGTAAATTTGGTGCATGGCGATGCATGCACGATGCGCGACGTGAATGGCCAACACATCACTTTCGCCGAATGGGGTTCTGTGGGTAAAGGCAAGTTCATGCGGCGCGATTTCCGCTTGGACACCCTCACAGGCATGGCAGCGCACACTAGCCAAGGCTCGCTCTTTGCTAAGCATGAAATCTTCACGCCTATCAAAACGTATCCCGTGATGACCATGCGCGAGCTTGCTGCTGGGCAAACGCTAGATGAGCCTGTGGATACGCTAAAGGTGGCCGCGTGAGCACCATTGCCGCATCCATTCCTGTGCTTCGCTGGGCAGCTGGTAGAGCGCGGCTGGACGATGCCAAGCTATCCGCACGTTTTAGCAAATGGCAGCAGTGGCTTAGCGGCGAAGCGCAGCCTACAATCAAGCAGCTCGAAGATTTTGCGCGGCTCACGCACACGGCGTTTGGCTATTTCTTTTTGCCGCAGCCGCCAGTATTGACTCTTCCTGTGCCTGATTTTCGTACCGTGCGCGATCAAGCGCTTGCAGAGCCCACCACCGATTTACTCGACACGCTTTATCTCTGCCAGCAGCGGCAAGATTGGTACCGTGGCCACGCGCGCACGCATGGTTTGCCAGCTTTGCTCTTTGTCGGCAGTGCCAATTTGCAAGAAGCGCCCGCACAGGTCGCGCAACGCATTCGCGAAAAGCTCGTGCTTTCCGCGAATGCGCGTCGCCAAATGCCCAATTGGGCCGATGCATTGCGCCAGCTCATCGCCAAAGCGGAAGACATCGGGATTTTGGTCATGGTTAGCTCGGTGGTGGGCAGCAACAGCCACCGCAAGCTTGATGTGGGTGAGTTTCGCGGCTTTGCGCTTGCCGATGATTTAGCGCCACTGATCTTTTTAAACGGCGCTGACAGCAAAGCTGCGCAAATGTTTACGCTTGCGCATGAGCTGGCGCATATATGGCTGGGCGAGACGGGCGTGTCCGACACACAAGCTGGCCAAGTGCCTGAGCAGCAAATTGAGCGTTGGTGCAATCAAGTTGCCGCTGAGCTGCTCATGCCATTAGAAGAGTTGCGAGCGACCTACCAAAGCAGCGAATCTATGGCTGATGCCATGCAGCGCCTGGCTCGCGAATTCAAAGTCAGCTCGCTGGTGGTCTTGCGCCGCTTGTTTGATGCAGGCTACATCACACAGACTGCTCTATGGCAGCACTATCGCGAAGAGCAGGAGCGCCTTCAAGCTCTCAAAGAGCGTAGCGGCGGCGGTGGTGATTTTTATCTCAGCTTGGGTGCTCGTACAAGTAAGCGCTTTGCTAAAGCGATTGTGGCCAGCACGCTAGAAGGATTGACCTCGTTCCCCGAGGCATTCCGAATGCTGGGCGTGAGGAAATCGGCCACATTCTTTGAAACGGCGCGTGAGCTGGGAGTGACATCTTGAGTTATCTGTTGGATGCCAATGTATTCATGTCCGCTAAAAATTTACATTACGGCTTAGATTTTTGCCCAGCTTTCTGGCAGTGGCTCGTTGACAGTGGCGCTAAAGGAAGCGTTCTAAGCATTGACAAAGTGGCGGATGAAATCGCCGCTGGGTCAGACGATCTCACTGAATGGGCCACGAGCCACGGTAAAAATCTGTTCCGTGCGACAGATGCAAATGTAGCCGCGCAATTCAGCAAGGTAAGCAACTGGACGACAAATCAGCAATACGAACCAGCTGCTATCAGCACCTTTTTTCAAGTGGCAGATTTCTATTTGATTGCCCACGCATTAGCTGGCGAGCATACGGTGGTAACGCATGAAAAACCAGCAAACTCGCTCCGACGGATCAAAATTCCTGATGTATGCGTCGGCCTCGGCGTGCGCTTCATGACGCCTTACCAAATGCTCCGCATCGAAAAAGCACGCTTCGTACTAGGTAAGGCCGCATGATAAGCCAAGCCAATTTCTCGCTGCGCGGGCGCAATCCTGATGTACTGACTTGTATTGCCAATCTGTCTAACGATGAAGTCTTCACGCCGCCCGAGCTGGCTAATCGCATGCTCGATAAGCTGGCCGAGGCGTGGGCAAAAGATCACAAAGGCGCAGATTTGTGGGCGGATAAAACGGTTAAGTTTCTCGACCCCTGCACCAAATCTGGCGTGTTTCTGCGCGAGATCACCAGCCGCTTGACGCAAGGCTTGGCTAAAGAGATGCCTGATTTACAAAAGCGCGTGAACCATATTTTGACGAAGCAGGTCTTTGGCATTGGCGTGACGCGGCTGACCAGCTTGCTCGCGCGGCGCAGTGTGTATTGCTCTAAGCATGCGCAGGGCAAGCACTCGATTGCTAAAGCATTTAAAAACGATGCTGGAAACATTTGGTTTGAACGCACCGAGCATGCTTGGACGAACGGCAAATGCAGCTTTTGCGGCGCCAGCCAAGCGGCTTTAGATCGCGGCGCAGACCGGGAAAGCCATGCCTATGCATTCATTCACACACAAGATATCAAAGCTCGCATCAAAGAGCTGTTTGGAGCCCATATGCAATTCGATGTGATTATTGGGAATCCGCCCTATCAGCTCAACGATGGCGGCTACGGCGTGAGCGCTGCACCGATTTATCAAATGTTTGTGGAGCAGGCCAAGGCACTGGAGCCGCGCTATCTTTCCATGATCATCCCGGCGCGCTGGTTTGCTGGCGGCAAAGGTTTGGATGAGTTCAGGGAATCGATGCTCGCTGATAATCGCCTTCGCTCGATTGACGACTACCTCACCGCATCCGATGTGTTTCCCGGCGTAGGCCTCAAAGGCGGCGTGTGCTATTTTCTTTGGAATCGCGATCACCGTGGCCAATGCAAAGTGGCCACGCATTTCAAAGATTGGCCGGTGTCAACGGCTAACCGCCGCCTGCTTGAAGAGGGCGCAGATGTTTTCATTCGCTTCAACGAAGGCTTGTCGATTCTGAAGAAAGTGGTGGAAATTGAAACAAAGCAATCGGCCAGCGTTGAACTTCCAGAGAAGAAGCGGTTTGATCAGCTTGTTAGTTCTAGCAAGCCATTTGGACTACGTACGTTTTTTCAAGGAAAAAAGACAAAAGCCAAGGGAGATGTTTCTGTCTACCAAAATGGAGGCGTAGCATTCCTTGAACGAAGCGCAGTCGAAATTGGACAACAGCTCATTGATGGATGGAAAGTTTATGTCGGTGCAGCTGCGCCCGGCACTGGAAATAAGGATTCATATCCGCACAGAATCATCAGCACTCCTTTTATTGGCGAACCCGGTAGCATTTGTTCAGAAACATATTTATGCATAGGCCCGTTTGAAACCAAAGAGGAAGCAGAAAGTGCGCTTTCATATTTGACTTGTCGCCTGACGAGGATGCTCATTCTTCTTCATAAACCGACACAACACACCACCCGCAAGGTGTACACCTTCGTGCCCAAGCAAAAATGGAACAAGCCTTGGACGGATGCAGACCTGTATGCCAAATACGGCATCACCGAGAGCGAGATTGCGTTCATTGAAAAAGTAGTGCGCCCGATGGATTTGAGCCGCGATCTTTTGGACGATGTGGCCGTAGATGTTGGTGATGATGAGTAAGCCGAAAGCCGCGTCACACGGCCGGCAGATATCGAAGCAAAAGGGCAAGCCGAGCATCGACGAGATTCTCGCGCCCAAGCCTGTTGCGCGCCCTCTCATCTATGCCTATGCGATTGCAGACAAGGCGCATGCTGGCCAGCTGAAAATCGGTCAAACGACGCGCGATGTGCGCAAGCGTGTGGGCGAGCAGCTCAAAACGGCTGCGATCAAGAATTTTACGATTGAGCTGGAAGAGCGCGCCGAGCGCGATGATGGCTCGATCTTTACCGATCATGAAGTGCGCGCGGCTTTGAAGCGCAAGGGCTTCGCGAATCCTGAAAAAGAGTGGATGCGCTGCACGCTCAGCGATGTGAAAACCGTGCTCACAGAGCTGCGCACTGGCCAGCGCTTTAGCGGCACGCATTCTGAGACTTTTGGCTTGCGCGATGAGCAGCTCGATGCGGTCAACAAAACGCAGGCTTATTTTCAATCCATTTGGCGGGAAAACAAGCATGCCACCCCTCGCTTCCTCTGGAATGCGAAGATGCGCTTTGGCAAAACCTTTACTGCATATCAACTCGCCAAAAAGCTCAAGGCCAAGCGCGTGCTGGTGATGACGTTTAAGCCTGCGGTAGAAGATGCGTGGCGCACGGATTTAGAAAATCATGTGGATTTTGATGGCTGGCAGTATCTCTCTCAGTCTTCGGGCAGTGACCCGACACAGATTAACAACAAAAAGCCGGTGGTGTATTTCGGCTCGTTCCAGGATTTGCTGGGGCGTGATGCCAATGGCCAGATCAAGCCGCGCAACAAATGGCTGCATACGGTGAATTGGGATTTGGTGGTGTTTGATGAATACCACTTTGGTGCTTGGCGCGAGAGCGCGAAGGAATTGTTTGAGGGCGATGAAGAGCGCATCAGCCGAGCCGAGGGCTGGCTGGATGATACGAAGGGCTTGAAGGACAAGATTGCTGATTTGCAAGAGCCGCTAGAGAGGGAGGCGGATTTTCTGCCGATCACCACGCGGGCATATTTGTATCTTTCTGGCACGCCTTTCAAAGCGCTGGCTACCGGCGAATTCATTGAAGAGCAAATCTTTAACTGGACGTATACCGATGAGCAGCGTGCCAAGGCCGCTTTTGCTGCCAGCTATCCAAAACAGCGCAACCCTTATGGCGCATTGCCGCAGATGCGCTTGCTCACTTATCAAATGCCCGATGAATTGCTGGCGATTGCCAGCGGCGGCGAATTTGATGAGTTTGATCTGAATGCGTTTTTTGAAGCATCAGGCATCGGCAAAGCAGCTAAATTCAAACACAAGAGCGATGTGCAGAAGTGGCTGGACATTATTCGCGGAGGCTATGCGGCTAAATCTGCTGAGGCGCTCAAAACAGGCTCGCGACCACCCTTTCCGTATTCAGACACGCGCTTGCTGCCTTATTTGCAGCATTCGTTTTGGTTTTTGCCGAATGTGGCGGCTTGTCAAGCGATGGCGAATTTGCTCGGTGAGAAGTACAACACCTTCTGGCGTGAATACGATGTCATCGTCTCAGCAGGAATTGAGGCTGGTATTGGATTGGAAGCTTTGCCCCCTGTGCGCGAGGCGATTGGCAGCGGCTTTGATACGAAAACCATCACGCTTTCCTGCGGCAAGCTCACCACGGGCGTGACAGTGGCGCAATGGTCATCGATCTTGATGCTGCGCAATTTGAAATCGCCTGAGACGTATTTTCAAGCGGCGTTTCGCGTGCAATCGCCGTGGTCGATTAAGAATCCGCATGGCGATAACCCGAACGAAGAGGAAATCCTCAAGCCAGTGTGCTTCGTGTTTGATTTTGCGCCGACACGGGCGCTACGCCAGCTCTCCGATTACGCTATTGGCCTGTCCCCGAACGAGGCGAATCCTGAGAGCGCGGTGAAGGATTTGGTCGCTTTCCTGCCCGTGCTGGCCTATGACGGCGCGAACATGACGCAGATTGACGCGGGCGGCATTCTCGATATTGCGATGGCGGGCACGTCGGCCACGCTGCTGGCTCGCAAGTGGGAAAGCGCTCTGTTGGTGAACGTGGATAACGGCACGCTGCGCCGCATTTTGGACAACGCTGAGGCGATGGCAGCTGTGGAGCGCATCGAAGGCTGGCGCTCGCTCGGCGATAACGTGATTGAAACGATCATCAACAAGAGTGATCGCATCAACGAGCTGAAGAACAAAGCCAAAGATGGCAAACTGTCTGCCAAAGAGAAAAAAGAGCTGACCGCAGAAGAGCGGGAATACAAATCCAAGCGCAAGATGGTGCAAGAAAAGCTCATCAAATTTGCCACTCGGATTCCAGCGTTCATGTATCTCACGGATTTCCGAGAAAACACGCTGCAAGACGTGATCACGAAGCTGGAGCCTGATTTATTCCTCACCGTCACAGGACTGACAGTGAAGGACTTTCATTTACTCGTGCGGCTGAAGGTGTTTAACACGGAGCAGATGAATCAGGCGGTGTTTGCGTTTAGGCGCTACGAAGATGCTTCGCTGCGCTACACCGGG
>JANOJL010000010.1:0-114554 GCA_031418715.1 Variovorax sp.
AAGTCTATGTGCTTTCCAAAGACGAAGGTGGCCGTCACACGCCTTTCTTCAACAACTATCGCCCTCAGTTCTACTTCCGCACCACGGACGTGACGGGTGCGATTGAGCTGCCAGAAGGCAAAGAGATGGTCATGCCAGGCGACAACGTGTCGATCAGCGTCAAGTTGATCAACCCGATCGCCATGGAAGAAGGTCTGCGCTTTGCTATTCGCGAGGGTGGCCGCACGGTCGGCTCTGGCGTTGTGGCTAAAGTGATCAAGTAAACCAGGAGCACATTCATGGCGACCAAACAAAAAATCCGTATCCGCCTGAAGGCGTTTGACTACAAACTCATCGACCAATCGGCTGCTGAGATTGTGGATACCGCCAAGCGCACTGGCGCGATTGTCAAGGGCCCTGTGCCTTTGCCAACCCGCATGAAGCGTTTTGACATTCTGCGTTCGCCTCACGTCAACAAGACGAGCCGCGACCAGTTTGAAATCCGCACTCACCAGCGCCTGATGGACATCATTGATCCGACAGACAAAACTGTGGATGCTCTGATGAAACTCGACCTGCCTGCGGGCGTGGACGTGGAAATCAAGTTGCAGTGATGCACTGAACTTTCAGCTTCTTGCTGATCAACAAAAACCGGGCTTTGCGCCCGGTTTTTTGTTTTATGAGGACATTTTTAAGCTAAATCAGCCTCTAGCCGTTATAAAACGTGCGCTAAGTGCTATTTATTTAATAGCATTTGGCGGTCTTCATTCACCGAATTCATACCCCAATTCAGTAGCTCGTTCGCAAGCCGCTTGCAAGGCTTGCTCAAAATGCATGCCTATTTGGCTATGCTCCATCGAAGAAATAGCCGCGTACGTCGTGCCGCCTTTGGAGGTGACGCGCTGGCGCAAAACCTCGGGGCTTTCGGGCGACTGGCGCGCCAGCTCAGCCGCACCTGCAAACGTACTTTGCGCTAAACGGCGTGATTGCTCTGCGCTCAGCCCCATCTGTTGCCCAGCGCGCATCATGGCTTCGATGAAGAAGAACACGTAAGCTGGCCCCGAGCCTGAGAGCGCAGTCACAGCATCAATCAGCGACTCCTGCGCGACCCACAGATGCTCGCCTGTGGTGGCCATGATTTGCTCCACCAAGCCCTGATCCGCTGCATTCACCGCTGCGCGTGCATACAAGCCCGCGATGCCACGGCCGATCAGCGCAGGGGTGTTGGGCATGGCGCGCACAATGCGCTCGCTTGTGAGGGTGCGCGCCATCGCATCGGTGGTGATTCCCGCCATCACACTCAGGTGTAAAGCGCGTGTGGTGTGCTCTGCGGTGGCTGTGGCTGCCTCTTTGAAGCTTTGAGGCTTCACCGCCCAAACCACCAGCCCGGCCTGCGCCAGCTCTGCGCCCGGCTCGGGCAAGGCATGTAGCTTGAAATCAACCAGCAATTTGTCGCGCTGCAGCGCATACGGCTCAATCACGGTGATGCGAGATGTGGCCACGCCTTGACGCAGCAGACCACCAATGATGGCGCTGGCCATGTTGCCGCCGCCGATGAATGCAATATGAGGAGTGTCCATGCGGTAAGTGTAGCCTCGGGTACTGCAAAAGGTGTGCATGATTGCTGGTTTGTATGGACACTCAGCGCAGCGCAATCCGCTACGCTAGAGGTATGAGCATCATCATTTCCCTCGACCAAGGCACCACCAGTTCGCGCAGCATGGCGTTTGATGCGCAAGGCAGCGTGGTGGCCAGCAGCCAGCGTGAATTTACACAAATTTTTCCGCAACCCGGATGGGTGGAGCATGATGCGCAGGAGATCTGGGCGAGCCAACTCGTTACCCTGCAAAATTTAATGCAAAAGTCGGCTCAATCCGTTATAAATCGTGCGCAGAGCGCTACTGATTCCATAGCAAGCCGCGTTCAAGCATTGGCCATCACCAATCAGCGCGAGACCACCGTTTTGTGGGAACGCGCCACTGGCAAACCGCTGGCCAACGCCATCGTCTGGCAAGACCGCCGCACCGCCGCCGCCTGCGATGCCTTGCGCAAAGCAGGCAAAGCTGGGCTGATTCAGCGCAAGACGGGTCTCGTGCTCGATGCTTACTTCTCCGGTACGAAACTGGCTTGGCTGCTCGATCACATCCCCGGCGCACGCCGCCGCGCAGATAACGGTGAGCTGTGCTTTGGCACGATCGACAGTTGGCTGATTTACAAGCTCACTGGCGGCCACAGCCCGAAAAGCGCTCACAAAGCCTTGCATGTCACCGATGCCAGCAACGCCTCACGCACGCTATTGCTCAACATTCACACCGGGCAATGGGATGAGGAGCTGCTCAAGCTGTTCAATATTCCCAGAGCTGTGTTACCAAAGGTCGTGCCTTCCAGCGGTATCGTGGGGATGACCGATTCTGAGTTACTCGGCCAAGAGATCCTGATCGCAGGGATCGCAGGCGATCAACAAGCCGCCACCTTCGGCCAAGCCTGCTTTGCGCCCGGCATGGCGAAAAACACCTACGGCACTGGTTGCTTCATGCTGATGAACACAGGCACAGCCGCCGTGACTAGCAAAAACAAATTGCTCACCACAGTCGCATGGCATGGCCCAGAAAACTCGCCGCGCCGCACAGCGTATGCGCTCGAAGGCTCGGTCTTCATGGGCGGCGCCACGATTCAATGGCTGCGCGATGGCTTGGGGCTGATCTCGCAAGCCAGCGAGGTCGAAGCCTTGGCGCAAAGCGTGGCTGATACGGGAGACGTCTACCTCGTGCCCGCCTTCGCTGGCCTGGGCACGCCGCATTGGGACGCCTATGCACGCGGCACGCTTGTGGGCATGACGCGCGGCACCACCCGCGCCCACGTCGCCCGCGCAGCACTCGAAGCCATTGCGCTGCAAAGTGCCGATGTGTTTGAAGCGATGCAAGCAGACAGCGGCATTGCCTTGAAAGAGTTGCGCGTTGACGGCGGCGCTTGCGCCAATAATTTACTCATGCAAATGCAAGCTGATTTTCTGGGCGTGAGCGTTGTGCGCCCGCGCGTGACGGAAACCACCGCATTAGGCGCGGCTTACTTGGCAGGCTTGGCCACAGGGTTTTGGAAAGATGCCGCACAGATCAGCGAGCAATGGCAGGTTGATCGCCGCTTCGAACCGCAGATGAAAGCCGCAACCCGTCAAGCCAAGCTCCAGCGCTGGCGCGAAGCGGTGGAGCGCTCTAAAGCTTGGGCGCAAAACTAGTCAACAATACGCCATGCATTCACGCCAAGAGTTATTCACCAAATTAGCCGCCACACCCAGCTTCGATATCGCCATCATCGGCGGCGGCGCGACTGGTTTAGGCGTTGCGCTTGATGCCGTTGCACGCGGCTTCAAGGTGGCTTTGTTTGAAAGCCACGACTTTGCCAAAGGCACTTCTTCACGCGCTACAAAGTTAGTGCACGGCGGTGTGCGCTATCTTGCACAAGGCAACATCAGCCTCGTGCGCGAAGCCTTGCATGAGCGCACCACGCTTTTGGCCAATGCGCCGCATCTGGCGCAGCCTTTGCCTTTTGTGATGCCCAGCTACGCTTGGTGGGAAGCGCCGTTTTACGGCATTGGCCTGAAGATGTATGACCTGCTCGCTGGCAAAGCGGGCTTAGGCCGCACCGAATTTTTAAACCGCGCTGAGACCTTGAAGCTCTTGCCCAATGCGCGCCAAGCCGGGCTCACCGGTGGCGTGAAATATTGGGATGGCCAGTTTGACGATGCACGTCTCGCACTCGCACTCGCGCAAACCGCAGCCCAACGCGGCGCCTTGCTCATCAACTACTGCGCGGCCACACAGCTAATCCATGAAGGCGGCAAAGTGGCTGGCTTGCAAGTGCAAGACAAAGAAACCGGGCAGAGCTACAGCGTCAAAGCGCGTTGCGTGATCAATGCCGCGGGCGTGTGGGTGGATGAATTCCGCCAGATGGATGGCGAGCAAACGCAGCGGCCTGTGAAGGCGATGGTTGCACCCAGCCAAGGCACGCATTTGGTGGTGGATCGAGAGTTCTCGCCTTCCGATCATGCGATTTTGATTCCCAAGACATCGGATGGCCGCGTGCTCTTCGTGGTGCCTTGGCTCGGCAAGTTGATTTTGGGCACGACCGATTCGCCGCGCGACGATACAGCTCGCGAGCCTCGCGCTTTCCCGCAAGATACCGATTTCATCTTGGGAGAAGCTGCGAAATACCTCACGCGCGCACCTCAGCGTAGCGACGTGAAATCCATCTGGGTGGGTTTGCGACCTTTGGTCAAACCGCCGGATGAAGACGGTGGCAATACGAAGGCGCTCTCGCGCGAGCACACGATTCTTGTCAGTAAATCTAGCCTGATCACCGTCACAGGCGGTAAGTGGACCACCTATCGCGCCATGGCCGAAGATGTGCTGGATGAAGCCTTTGATGCGAATCTGCTTGAGCGCCGTGCTGGCCATGTGACCGTCAATCTACCGCTTGCAGGCGCGAACCAACCGACTCACCGTATCAGCGATGCGCCGGGCTTGCATCTTTACGGAAGTGCCGCTGCAGCTGTGCAAGCCCTGCCTGGCGCGGATCGCATGCTGTGCGACGGTTTGAGCGAAGCCATGGTGCGCTATGCCGCCCGCTTTGAATACGCCCGCACGGTGGAAGACATGTTGGCCAGACGCAGCCGTATGCTGTTTCTCGATGCGAAGTTGGCTGCAAGCTTGACGGATGAGGTGGCAGCGATCCTGTTGGAAGAGACGGGCATCAATCCTCAGGTGGAAGCCTTCAAAACGCTCTGCGAGCAATACGCCACGCTACCGGAGTAAGCGCTGTGGATCACACGTGGCTGGAAGATTTCATCATGCTCGCGCGTGAGGCGCGCTTTTAGCCAAACGGTGCTGTTTGGCGGCTAATCAGCCTGCAGCCGCTTCTTGCGCGGACGCCCTGCGAGTGCTTTGTCATACAGCCAATTGGGCAAGAGGCGCAGCAGCTTGGCTACGATGCCCATTTGCCAAGGGATGACGCGATAGCTCACGCCTGCCGTGATGGCTTTAAAAGCTTGATCTGCAAAATCTTCGGATTGCATCAGGAAAGGCATGCTGTATGAGTTTTGAGCTGTTAGCGGGGTGGCCACATAGCCTGGCGCAATGGTGACGACCTTCACGCCATCTTTGCCTGTTTCTGCGCGCATCTCGCCGCGCAGGCTCTCGCAATAGCTGATCACGGCCGCTTTACTCGCGCAATACGCGCCATGCCCCGGTAGGCCGCGAATGCCCGCCACGCTGGCAATGCCAACGAGTTTGCCGCTTTTTCGTTGCACCATGCCCGCGATGAAAGGATGGAATGTGGCAGCTAGACCGATGTTGTTGGTGGCGAATGTTTGTGCGAGCACGTCCATGTCTTGGAGAATTGCGGTGTCCATGCCAACGCTGATGCCAGCGTTGGCGATCACCACATCGGGCATGCCTTGGCGCTGGATGCATTCTTGCCCAGCGGCCACAATGCTGCTCGTGATAGCCACGTCCGCGCTATAAATTTCATAGCTATCTGCGCTTATTTTATAACGGGCACACCATGATTTGACCTCGTCTGTGCGGCGGGCGACCAGTGCCAGTCGGTAGCCCGCCTGATGAAAACGCCAAGCCAAAGCTTGCCCCAATCCGCTGGATGCGCCGGTGATGAATACGAGAGGAGAGGGGTTCATGACAGCCATTTGTGGGTTGGAAATGAAAAGAAGAAGCTGAGAACCATTGGCTCAAGGCGTGCTGGCCTTGGACTCAAACCGCACACGAACGCGCCCGTCGAGCTGAACAATGCTGTCAACTTTGTTGAACAGCATGCTGTCGCCACTGAACTGATCCGCACCACGCACCACCGTGACGGGTTTGTGTGACTTCAGTTCTTCGGTGCGCAAAAACGCATGCAAAAAATCACCGCGAAACTCCACGCGTGGCAAAACGCGGCCTTGCGCGTCTTTCCCCGCTTCGCGTACGACGACAGCATTGCCCACCAACTGCACTTCTGAGCCATCGCCATTGCTGTAAGCACGATCACTTTTCCCCGTGGTGGCACGCTGGTCACGGCTCGATCGGAAACGCGCTTGGTCAATTTCTAAAATATCAGTCGCAGGAAAATGCCGCGCTTTGTCACCAAACACTTCGCTCGTCAGCAGGCCTTTCGCATCAAAGTTTTTGACTGAAAACCGCGTGAGATAGTAATCTGGGTCTTGGCGCTGCGGCTGCACTGGCGCAGCTTGAGCAGCATCAGGCGTGTTACGCGCCAACCACCAACTTCCCAATGCCAGCAAGGCCATCATCGCAATCGGCAAATACAGCGTGATGCGGCCGATCCAGCTGCGCAAAATTTGCTTGGACGTCATGCTTGCAGCGCCGCCTCAAAATAGCGGGCATAGTGGCCTTGCGCTGTGAGGATCAGATCGCACAACTCGCGCACTGCACCCTCTCCGCCGCGCGCGAGGCAAGTGAAGTGCGCAAGCGAGCGGTTTTCAATATGGCCATTGGCGGGCGTGCAGGCCAATTGTGTGCGAATCAGCATGGGCAGATCAGGCCAATCATCGCCCATCACGGCAGTGTCGCCCCACGTCAGGCCGAGCTGGGCGAGCAATTGCTGAGCCGCAGGCAATTTGTCTTCTGTGCCAAACACGGCATGTTGAATCTTCAGGGCGCTGAGTCGGTAACGCAGTGCGCCGCTGTCGCGCCCGGTGATGACCGCCACTTCGATGCCTGCACGCTGCAAAAGCTTGAGGCCTTGCCCATCGAGCACTGAAAAACGCTTGAGCGTTTCACCTTGTTCACTGAAATACAAGCCACCATCTGTGAGCACGCCATCTACATCCAAGATCACCAAGCGTACTGTTTGCGCACGCAGCAAAAGCGGCGCGGGAAAGGCGATGGCAGGCCGATGCAACATGCTCAAATCACTTTCGCTCGCATCAAATCGTTGGTGTTGAGCGCGCCGACGAGCAAGCCCTGTGCATCGGTCACGAGCACGCTGGTGATGCGGTGCAACTCCATCAGCTCCACCGCCTCAACGGCAAGCGCATCGGGCGCAATGCGCAACGAACCTTTGTGCATCACCTCGCCCGCCGTGAGATCGCGCAAATCCACGCCGCGCTCAACCAAGCGGCGCAAATCGCCGTCAGTGAAAATGCCCAGCACATGTCCTGCCGCATCCACCACAGCCGATGCGCCTAAGCCCTTGTGGCTCATCTCGCGCATCAGCTCAGAAAAATTGGTCTGCGCACACACGCGCGGCACGTCTGCACCTGTGCGCATCAGATCACGAACATGCATAAGCAGCTTGCGCCCGAGGCTGCCGCCTGGATGAGAGCGAGCGAAATCTTCCGCTTTGAAGCCACGCGCATCCAGCAGCGCCATGGCCAACGCATCGCCCAAGGCCAATTGCGCCGTAGTGCTGGCCGTGGGCGCGAGATTGAGTGGACAGGCTTCTTTTGCCACCGAGCTGTCAAGGACGATATCGGCGTGCTGCGCCAGCGTCGATTGCAGGCCACCCGTCATCGCGATCAAGGGTGTACCCATGCGCTTGATGAAAGGCAAGATGGCTGACAGCTCTTCGGATTCACCCGAATTGGAAATCGCCAGAATCGAATCAATGGCCTTGACCATGCCCAGATCACCATGGCTGGCCTCGGCGGGATGCACAAACATCGCAGCTGTTCCGGTAGAAGACAACGTGGCGGCGATCTTGCGCCCAACATGGCCGCTCTTACCCATGCCCATGACCACCACACGCCCTCGCGTGGCCAGCATGATCTCTATCGCTTGCGTTAAGGCTTGCGCTGCCGAGGCTTCAATGGTGAGGCGCGTACGCAATTGCGTGATGGCGGCGGCTTCGATGTCTAGGGTGTCCAGCGCCAAGGCAATGGCTTGCTGGGTTTGCTCGGGTGTCAGGCTCATGGGGTGATTTTAGAGGCTAAGCACGCCTGAGAGAGATGCGCTCCAATTACTATTAAAATAATAGCAATGTCCGTATATTTTATAACGGGTAGTGGTCGATTTAGCTTAAAAAGACTTGCTGCAGCTCACTTGAAACGCCAGACCTATATCAACTGAGAAGCGCAGATGCGTCTTGCGAGGTCAGGCGCTTAATGTGTTCGATCAAGGTGGCATCGGTGTAGGGCTTGGTGAGATACAAATCTACGCCAGCTTCGATGGCCATGCCGCGGTGTTTGTCGCTGGCGCGCGAGGTGATCATCACAATCGGCGTGCCCATGAATTGCGGCAACTCGCGCAGGCGCTTGGTCAGCTCTAGTCCATTCAAGTTAGGCATTTCCAGATCGGTGAGCACAATGGCTGGCATTTTGGAGCGTACCACTTCCAAGGCCAAGAAGCCATCGGCAGCCGAGACCACTTCATAACCCGCATCTTCGAGTAACTGCTCCATCGAGCGGCGTACAGACAGCGCATCGTCGACCACAAGCACACGAGTGCGTTTGAAGGCCATGCGGCGACGCATCGCCAAAGAAGAGCCTACTTTGCGCGCTGATTGTGCGCCACGCTCCAACGCAGCAACATCTAGCAAAAACATCGGGCGGCCATCGTTGCGCAAAGCACCGCCCACCACGCCAGCAATACGGCGTGTGAGTCGCCCCACATCTTGCAAAATCAACTCGCGTGCATCTACCACGGCATCCACCATTAGCGCCACGGTATGCGTTGCGCCATGGCAGAGCACAACGGGTTTGCTGCGCGAACTGATCTCCACCTGATCTTCAAAGCCGAGCCAAACACCTAGTGCATAAACAGGATACTCCTGCCCCAAATACTTGAGCATGGGCGTGGCATGGTTTTCAATGCGCACGATCTCAACTTCGTCAGCTGCCAGCGCTTGCAGCACCTGATCAGACGGCAGCGCCACTTCTTCCTGCGCGCATTGCACGATCAGCGCCTGCGCCGCACCAGTGGACACGGGCACGCGCACGATAAAGCGCGAACCGACATACGGTTTGCTCTCGATATCCAACCGCCCCTTGAGACCTGCCACACGATCATTGACGATATCCATGCCAACGCCACGCCCGGAGACCTCGCTGACTTCACCTTTGGTCGAAAAACCGGGACGCAAAATCAAGCGGCGCATTTCGTCCTCGCTCAACTTCGCACCAGACTCGATCAAACCGTATTCCAAGGCCTTGTCGTAAATCGTGGGCAAATCCAAGCCTTTGCCATCGTCGGCGCAGACCAACTCCACATCTTGGCCCACGCGGCGAAAGCTCAATGTCACAGTACCCATTGCGCTCTTGCCCAACATTTCCCGCTCATCAGGGCTTTCCAAACCATGATCCACTGCATTGCGCAACAAATGCAGCAGGGGCTCGGTCAGGCGCGTAAGCACATCTGCATCGAGCGTGGTGGTATCACCTTCGACGATGAGCTGCGCCTGCTTGCCCGTGGACGCGGCTGTTTGCGCCACATTGCGTTTCAGGCGGGGCAAAATGCTTTTCACCGGCACGAGGCGCGCCGCGAGTAAATCGCGGTGTTGCTCACGCTGCATTTGGTCTTCATCGCGGATGATTTGCTGGGCAGCAACCACTTGGCCACGCGCTTCGCGCGCCAGCTCCAGCTCGTCTTGCACAGCTTCGCTCACAAAGCGAGAGAGGCTGTACAGCGCGTCATAACGATCCATCTCCAGCGGGTCAAAATTCTCACCTGCTTCTTTTTGACCACGCAGTTGCACCACTTGCTTGTCCACCGTTTGTTCCAGCTCACGCAGGCGGCGCACCAACTCGGCATGGCTCACCTCAATAGCAGACAAGCGATCCGTCGCAGTGCGCACGAGCTGGCCAACACGCTGCGACGCCACGATGGATTGCGTGGCTCGGCGCAGCACACGGCTTAAGCGATCAACGCCAACCCGCAGAGTCTGTGTTTCAGCATTTTGAGGATCATTTCGACCGATTGGCGTTATAAAATCTGCATTATTTGCTATTGAATTTATAGCAATAGCTGCCCCAAGTGGTTCTGGAGCTTGTTGTAAAGCAGTGTCTTGGCTTATCCAGTTGACCCAATCGATCAAGCGTTGCAGGCATTCAACTGCGCCGCCAGGAGCGGCCTCCTCACCCTGCAAATGTGCCACCATCTGCTGCAAGATACCAACCGCGTGGCGCATATCGCGCACGGCAGGTGTATGGCTGGCCTCACCCGCTTGCGCTTGCTCTAGCGTCCACTCCATCACATCTTCTAGCCGATGAGAAATACGACCAATGCCAGGCAGACCAATGATATTGCCCGAGCCTTTGAAGGTGTGTGCGATGCGCTGTGCTTCGATCAAACGGGCAACATCGGCTTGGCCTGAGGCCAATTCATCCAAATAACCCATGAGCCGCTCTAATTGCTCGGGAGCATCTTGCAGCATGGCAGACAAAAGGCTGCCGTCAACCTCTTCTGTCTGCAAGCTCACGTCATCTGCCGTCGCATCTTCCACCACCGCCTCGGCAGCGGCAGCCTCTTCAGCAGTCAAAGCAGGTGGTATGAGCAATTGTTCGTACAAGACCGCAAGTACTGCGTCATCGGTGGCTTGTGGGCAGGCCTTGAGGTAATCGATGATGGCTTGTGCTGTGGCGGGCTTAGCCGGAAACTCAAGGTAAGCCACAGCAGGCGCGGTCCAACCGCTGAGCCACTGGAGGCTCTTGGTATCAGGCGCCATCATCTGCAATTGCGTGAATTGCGAGACCTGAGACAAATAGCTGCCCCAGCCATCCAAGCTGACCAAGGCGCTGGCCTGCACAGAGCGATCAATGTAGCCGATCACCGGCTCAAGCAGATGCACAGCCTCTTCAGGGCGCGTAGCAGCATCGAGTACCGCTTGCTGTGCCATCGGCACATCCAGCGCGAACTCTTCGTGCAGTAAGACCAGCAGGTCGCCGATTTTCATGTATGGCTTTTCTGAGAAAACGCGAGCATTAGACCAGCTTGAATTGACCCACCGCTGCCGTCAACTGACGCGAGGATTCAGCCAGCAACTGCGTAGAAGCTGTTTGCTCTGCAATAGCGGAAGAAGTTTGCTCTGTGCCAGCGTTGATGTCCAACACCGACTGCTGCAAACTGCTGGCCAGTTGCGCTTGTTGTTCGGAAAACTGCGCAATTTGACGCACCAAACCCACCAATTGTTGCGTGGTTTCTTGCGTTTGATTCATCTGCGCACCTGCGCGCTGAGCCAGTTCAGACTGGCGCACCACGTCACCAATCAGTCGGTTCACCGTGAACAGCGTTTCGTTCGTCTCGGCCTGGATGTTACCCACCAACTGAGAAATCGTCGCCGTGGCCTGGCGAGAGCTGTCAGACAAGCGCTGCACCTCTTCAGCCACCACCGCAAAACCGCGACCTGCCTCACCAGCTGTGGCCGCCTGCATGGAGGCATTCAAGGCCAGCACGTGCGTGCGCTCAGAAATGGCATTGATCAGCTGCACAGCAGTTGAAATTTCTTGCGAACGCTCGCCCAAACGTTTGAAGCGCTTTTCCAAATCGGAGATAGATTCACGCAGCTGGTCCATGCCCTGCACGGTGCCCTGCACCGCTGCCCGTGCGTTCTGCGTCGCATCTGCAGCCAAGCCAGCAGCTTTGTTCGATTGCTCTGACAACGCAGACACCTGCGCCAGTTGATCGGTTGCTTTGTTCAAGTTGCTCGACATGGCATCCAAAGCATCTCGCTCAGCGCGTGCCGTTTCTTCGACCATCACCGATTGCACCCGCACCGACTCTGAGGTCATGGCCACCTGTTCGGCAATCTTTTGCACATCTAGCAAAGTGCGACCCGTCTCGTCAGAGAATTGGTTGATGGATGAAGCCACCGTACCAATAATGTCTTCTGTCACCGGCGCTCGGGCTGTCAAATCTCGGTTAGACAACTGGAATACCGCTTGGAGCAGATCAATCACCGAGTTGTTGAGTGTCTCATTCTCTTTGGCGGCTTTTTCCAGAGCGGAAATTCGGTCATCAAGCAGTCCGTCAAAGGCGCGGCCCAGATCACCGATCTCGTCTTTCTCTGTGAGTTGGCTTCGTGCCGATGTCTCGCCCCCGGCCACTTTCTGCACTGTGTCTGACAAGATTTGAATCGGCTTCAAGAATTGGCGTAAGAACACGGATACGGCAACACCCGCAAACACCACAACACCCAATGCAATCAACAAAGCGCGCAGCAAGGAGGATTGGTTCAACTGAGAAATCGCTTCGTCCGCCTCTAGTTTGTCAATCTTAGCCACCAAGACCCAGTTCAAACCCTGGATTTTTAAAGGGCCGTAAGCACCATATGAAGCAATACCGCGATAGTCTGCGAATTGCACGAAGCCATCTTGTCCGGCCAGCGCTGGCCGGGTCGCCTCAGAGTCAATCGTCACCAAGCCAATCGATGTTTCTTTCTTGATGAGGGTGGCTTTGGCATTGGCCGACAGTTTTGCGCCCAATAGATCCGCAAATGCGTTCTTGTTTTCAACCACATAACGCGCATTGGAGCGCATCACTTTGTCTGAACCTACCAAGAACATATCGCCCGACTTACCCAAACCAATTTTTTCCCAAGCTTTGTTCGAGTTCATCACTTCCGTGATTTTATCAATCGGATACTGCATCGCAAGCACCCCAATTTGACGATCTCCATCAAACACCGGAACGGCTGCAAAAGCTGCTTGGTCATCGTAAGAAGCCAAATAGGGCGCGAAATCAGACAGATAAACGGCATCGCGGTTAGGCGCTTGCTTGACTTTCTCATAAGCTTCTGCAAGTTTAGTACCCGAGGCAATGCCCTTGCTCAGCGACGTTCCTAAATCCAACTCCTTGAATACCGTGTAGACGACGTTGTCGGTTTGGGTGTCAATCAAAAAGATATCGTAGAACTCGGATAACTTTTGCGCCCGCTCAAAACCGGGGTGAAACTGCGCATGTGCGAGCGCATAAGCGGCGTTGCCTTCTGGCTTAGCCATACGCTCCTTTTGACCCAATGGATTGGGATTGCGAACGATGAATTCATTTTGCAAAGCCAAGCCATTGGCATCCAAGGTCGCAATGAATTTCGACAGGTCTGGCGCAGCGCCTGGATTGCGCTTGGCATACTCGGGGGCAAATTGCTCTTGAGCGTATTTGACCAATGCCGCGCTGGCAATTTCTGGGGCTTGTCCGAAGTCTTTGGCCGCTGTGGCAAATGCGCCGTTGAAGCTTCGTGCGGCTTCAATGGTTGATCTCTGCGAAGCCAGAATTTGCAATGCACGCACCCGCCCAGACACTTCATCCGCCAACTGTGCCCGCTTGGTATCTCGCAAAGATGAGAGTTGAACTTGTGTACGCTCGGTGAGCGCTGTATCGGCCAAGCTTGAAGCGCCCTGCCAAAGCAGCGCAGCGGTGATCACCACCGGAATCAAGGTCAGCAGGCCTGCGCCGATCAGCATTTTTTGCCGGATGTTCATATGTTGTGCTCCGAACTCAAATTAGAGAAGGTTAAATCAATAGGAAAAGTCATCATTCCAACGTCAGCTCTTCGCTCAACAGAGCGAGCAAGCGTTGATCATCAATTTCAAGAAATTCATGCCCGGCAGCATTGCTGCCAACACCCAAGCACAACTCACGCAAGCGAGGAGGCAGCGCTCCCGCGTAGGTCAGGGCACGCGGTTCGTAGCCTAATTGCTGGGGCAAGCCCTCAAAAGCAAGCGCTATCGCGTCGCCAGTGGTGTCTGCTGAATTTTGGTCGGTCTTGCCGCCAATCAGCAAACGTTGTTTGTTTGCCGTTGATGGCGCGGATATGCCCAGATAGGCGCTCAAATCCACCACAGGCAAGATATTGCCGTCCACATTGGTTGCTCCCAGCAACCACGGCGGGGCTTTGGGGATGGGGCTGAGCTCGAAATCATCAACGATCTGACGCGCCCAATCAAACGGGAACGCCAGAGCCCACGAGCCGCAGAGGATGCCTTGTGCGAGTTTCAAAGGACAAATACGTAAAAATCTAGCGCGCGATCAGATCGTGTCCAGAATTTGCTCAGCCGTGTAGGGTTTGGTGACAAAGCCTTTGGCGCCAAGCATCTGCGCGAAAACGCGGTCTGCTTTTTGATCTTTTGATGTGACGAAAACCACCGGGATTCCCTTGGTCGTCGGGTCTTGCATGAGCTGGCGAGTGGCAGAAAAGCCATCGAGTCCGGGCATGTTGACATCCATCATGATTAGATCAGGTACTTCTGCCTTGGCCTTGCTGACGGCTTCCACGCCTGAGTTGGCCAATATCACCACCCAGCCTGCATCTGAAAAGATGCGCTGCAGGTTTTGTGAATCTACCGGGGCATCGTCCACTACTAATACTTTTTTCATCAGCGTCTCACTCAAAATAACTTGTTTTTCGTTAAGAAAAATCGACATTTAAAAACTCACACGAACAACGCATCATGCGCCTATGCGAGCTACTTTGCTGACCGTGCAAACCCCGATCCGCTGTCACCACCAAAATTCGTCTCTTGGAAGCCGCGAGCCACATTGCGATCATGCTTTGCCAAAACAGCGATCAAATCGCGCTCATTGAGCGGTTTGGTCAAGTAAGCGTCGCAGCCTGCGAGCGTGCCACGAATTTTGTCAATCGTTCCACCTCGGCTGGTCAGCATGACCACGACGGGTGGCTTGCCATCAGAATACTTGCGCTGCTTGATGGCGCGGCAGGTTTGGTAGCCATCCAAGCCCTCCATCATCACGTCGAGGAAGACGAACTTGTAGGGTTTGGTGTTCATCTTACCCAGCGCTTCTTCACCAGAGTTCACCAAATCGGCATGAAAACCAAAACGCGAAAGGCGGTTGCGCATGAATTTAAGGGCAATATCGCTATCGTCCACGACCAAGATGTGATCCACATCCATAGCACTGTCTGATTGTGCCGACCTAGAGGGTGGGATACCCACTAGGCCATCAAATGCCCGGGAAGACACAAAATCAGCGCGCGCGGCTGCTCCCGTTCGGACAGAGCGGCGCAAGCTCGCATCCATGCTGCCCATAGGGGTGGCCGCTGGCATGGATGCAGCAGCCTTGATGTCGGCTTTAGGCGCGGCTTGTACTGAGTTAGCTGGTGGCAGTGCGCTGAAGGTAGGTGCCGCATGGGTGGGCGCCGACATGGTGCTGGCAGCAGGCTTATTTGGCATCAATGCAGCGGGTACGGTGGCCATGGGGGGCGACAACAAGCTCTCCACGGTAGCCAATACCTTCATCAAATTCAAAGGGCGGCGTTGCAGCATCCAACCTGTGCCCCCGTCTTGACTGCCAATCAACAGAACTTGCGCTGCAGGCTTGATGGCCATGGCTTGCCGCAACACGGCTGAATCATCTGCATTGACCACAGCCAAATGCGCTTGGGCAGCGTCTTCCACCAATGCATAGCCTGGCGGGCGGCGAGCTGCTAAGCGGAAGAACGATTCAAATGTCACCTTCTCAAAAGACGAGAAGCCAACCAAAATAATTTTGTGGGGTTGATTCATGTTAAATCTTCAGGAACAGGCCCCGCCCGATGCCAAGCGTTCGCTAGCGATGAAATGACCAGAGAAATCATGGGCCTGCACCAAAAAGTTAATGAATTAGTATCAATCGATTTTATAGATTAGCCTGGCATTTGACTAGGCCTGTCTAACCAAAAGCTGCCATTTTTTGACAACAACGCTTATACAGAGACACAATCTGTATTTAGCTCCCTTCGAACACACCAATAGGATGATCATGTCAGAACACGCCACCGCCTACGATTTCTCCGCCCAAGATATCTATGGGAAAAAAGTCGCTTTGAAGAAATATGTCGGAAAAGCGTTGCTAATTGTTAACACCGCCAGTGGGTGTGGCTTCACACCGCAATACAAGGGTTTGCAGTCGCTGCACGAACAATTTGGCGCGAAAGGTTTGGTGGTGCTGGGTTTTCCCTGCAATCAGTTCGGCGCTCAGGAAAGTGGCAGCGAAGAGGAGATTGCCTCGTTTTGCGAACTCAATTTCGGCGTGAGCTTCCCGCTGATGGGCAAAGTCGATGTCAACGGCGAGCAGGCCACACCTCTCTACCAATGGCTCAGCGCCGAAGCCCCCGGCCTGCTCGGTAGCAAAGCCATCAAATGGAATTTCACCAAATTCCTCGTTGGAAGAGACGGCCAAGTTATTAAACGCTACGCCCCACAAGACACACCTCAAAGTTTGGCTAAGGACATTGAGGCCGTGCTGGGTTGAGTTTTCGACCATTTAGATCGCTATTTTTTTAATAGCAAACTATATAGATAATATAACGGACTGAGGGCTCATTTGCTTGATTTTTAGCTCAAAGACGCTGCATAAACGCATTCACCATGTTCACTGCCATCGGCCCTGCGACTTCGCTCACGAATTTCGGAAAGTCCACATGCGCGTTCTCATCTGCTTTATCGGAAATGGTGCGCATGGCTGCGAAGGGAATCTGGTAATCGTGACAGACCTGCGCTATCGCTGCGCCTTCCATTTCAACGCACAAAGCATCTGGCAGCTCGCTGCGCAGGGCTTGCACCTCTTGAGCGCTGCTCACAAAGCGGTCGCCGCTGATGATCAGGCCTTGATGAATTTTTAAGCATTTTGAGCCATTTGCCGTTAGAAAATAAGCGCTGCACGCTCCCAAAAGCATAGCGCAAAGATCGGTATGGCCTGCAAAGCGGCTGATGCCCGTGTAGGGAATTTCGTAGCGCGGAAAGAGTGGCGAGGCATCCATGTCGTGTTGCAAATACTCGGTGCCAATCACCACATCGCCCACCTGCACTTGTTGCGCCACCGCGCCTGCCACGCCAGTAAACAGAATGCGCTTGACGTGATAGCGCTCGATCAGCATCGTCGCCGTGGTGGCAGCGGCCACTTTGCCGACACCTGCCAGAGCTAGGATGACTGGTTTAGCATGAATCAAACCATGCTCAAGTCCACGGGGAATGTGCGCGGAATGCTCATGATTTTGTAGCAACTGGATCAAACCAGCTTGCTCTTCGGGCAAGGCGCTGATGATGGCGGTGGTCATGCGCAAGTTTACTGCGGCTATTACTCAGTACGCCTCATACGCTAGCATTTTGATAGACCGCCTTCTTTACTGGTAACTACGCGCATCTTCGATGACTTTGCCGTCATTGGGCAAGCTGCCCACTTCCAGCAACTGCACTTCACTGCGCAGCTTGGTGACATCGCGCATCGCAGCGACGATTTTTTCCTGCATGGCTTCGCTGGCCTGGGCAGTTTCTACTTTCAGCACCATTTGATCGTTGGCCATTTCGCCACTGACCACGAGCCGCGCGCGCGCCACTTCGGGGAAGCGTTTGACGACTTCAGCCACCTGACCAGGATGTACAAACATGCCACGAATTTTTGTGGTTTGATCGGCACGACCCATCCAGCCTTTGATGCGTGTGTTGGTTCGGCCTGTGGGGCAACGTCCCGGCAACACAGCGCTCAAATCGCCAGTGCCAAAACGAATCAAGGGATACAGTGGATTGAGCACCGTGACCACCAACTCGCCCACTTCGCCTTCAGGCACAGGGTCGCCCGTACCGGGACGCACGATCTCCACGATCACGCCTTCATCGAGCACCAAGCCTTCGCGCGCTGTGGTCTCATAGGCGATCAAACCCAGATCGGCAGTGGCAAAACATTGGTAGACCGCCATGCCGCGCTCGCTAAACCAATCGCGCAAGCTGGGCGGAAAAGCCTCGCCGCTTACCAGCCCTTTTTTAATGCTCAAAGATTGACCCGCCTCTTGTGCTTTCTCTAAGAGGATTTTGAGGAAACTTGGCGTGCCCAAATAGCCATCGGGCTTCAAATCGGCCATGGCTTGCAACTGCTGTTCGGTTTGCCCTGTGCCAGCGGGAAAGACGGTGCAGCCCACGGCATGTGCGCCGCTCTCCATCAGGTAAGCGCCAGGGGTCATGTGGTAGCTGAAGGCGTTGTGAGCCAAGTCACCCGCGCGGAAACCCGCAGCAAACACGGCACGACCGGAGCGCCAGTAATCCGCTGAGCGGCCTTCAGGTTCATAGATCGGACCGGGGCTGGCGAAGATGCGTCCCATGCCGGGTGTTTTGCAGCCGCGTAGCAAGCTGGAGAAACCGCCAAACACGTCACCTCCCGCTGCGCGAGCGGCTTTTTGACGCTCATGCAATTCGCTTTTACGAGTAACGGGCAGGCTTTGTAAAGCAGCGCGGCTAACGATGCGGCTAGCATCCACGCCTTTCAAAATCTCGGCAAATGCAGCCGTGCTTTTTTGAGCATGCGCGATGTGTGCAGGCAGCGCAGCCATGTGCGCAGCTTCACGCTCAGCGCTGCTGCGCGTTTCCAGATCATCAAAAAAATCTGCCATAACCAATTCCTACCTCATCCTATTTACCACTAAATTGATAGCAATTTGCGCACACTCTATAACGGGTAACTGCCAAATTCTTCTAAAAAATACAGCGTCGACCTGTGTGCGGATTGGCTGTATGCGCTCTCACTTGACGGCTCGCTGGTGGGCTAGAGCATCGCGCGAGCCGCGCACTCAAGCCAACCAGCGCTTACGTCGTTTGTAGGTTTTGCCATCCTTGAAGCTCTTGCGCTCGCCGCCGCCCATGCCAAGGTAAAACTCTTTCACATCCTCATTGGTCGCCAAATCAGCGGCCTTGCCATCCATCACGATGCGGCCAGATTCCAAGATGTAGCCGTAATCGGAATACTTGAGTGCCATATTCGTGTTTTGCTCAGCCAGCAAGAAAGTGGTTTTTTCTTTCTGGTTCAAATCCTTCACGATGTTGAACACTTCTTCTACGATCTGCGGTGCAAGGCCCATCGAAGGCTCATCAAGCAGCACCATGGTCGGATTAGCCATCAACGCGCGGCCAATGGCGCACATTTGCTGCTCACCGCCTGAGGTGTAAGCCGCTTGCGAAGTACGGCGGATTTTCAGGCGCGGAAAGTAGTTGTAGACCTTCTCAAGATTGGCCGCGATCTGCGCTTTGCTTTTCACGGTGTACGCGCCGGTGAGCAAATTTTCTTCAATGGTTAAGTGAGCAAAACAATGCCGACCTTCCATCACCTGTACCACACCGCGCTTGACCAGATCCGCAGGCGTGAGATTTTCAATGCGCTCACCTCGCAGCTCAATGCTGCCTTTGGTGACTTCGCCACGCTCGCCGGAGAGCAAATTGCTCACGGCGCGCAAAGTAGTCGTCTTGCCAGCGCCATTGCCGCCCAACAGTGCAACTATCGAGCTCTGCGGCACTTGCAGGCTCACGCCCTTGAGCACCAAGATCACATGGTTGTAAATGACTTCAATGCCATTGACATTCAAGACAATGTTGCTTTTCTCTTCGGATGTGGGTGTGGTCATAGGAGCTAGCCTTACTTCAAATGCAAGCACTGCACGCAGCACTTGCATTTGAAGATGACGGGCTTTGCAGCCCGCCATCGTTCAAACTAACGGATTAAGAGCCGCAATCAGAAGCTTCGCGGCGAGCGAGTTTCTTCTCTGTGCCGTAGCGGTCAGCCGATGCTTTCACCAAGGGGCGAATGATCGCGTTGTCCGCTTGCAGCCAATCCGAAGACCAGGTGAACTTCGCGCCGTCCCACGTGTGAACGCGAGCCCAAGCTGAGCCCATATGATCTGCGCAGCTGGTAGACACCGGGCGCATCACACCTTTGAAGCCGAGCGCATCTAATTTTGCCTGCGTGAGGTTCAGGTTCTCATAGCCCCAGCGTGCTTGCTCGCCCGTCACAGGCTTGCCTTTGCCAAAACGCTCTTGAGCGGTGCGAGCTCCTTCAACAGACAGCATCGCGCCGACCACGCCACGCATGTAGAGCACTTGGCCGACCTCATCTTTGGGACCGGTGCCTTGGTTTTTGCCATGCACTTTGGAGAGGATCTCTTTCACGACATCAGAGCCTGGCTCTGCGCCATGCTGCATCATCACCGCGCTGTAGCCTTTAGCGGCTGCGCCCACGTCTTTCAAATCCGGCTCAGCGCCAGACCACCAAGTGCCAAACATTTGCTCACGCGGATAGCCTTTGGCCACTGCTTCTTTGATGGCGGTGGCCGTCATCACGCCCCAGGTTTGCATCACGACGTAGTCAGGGCGCTGCTGGCGAATTTGCAGCCAAGTAGCACCTTGCTCTACGCCGGGCGCTGCCACGGGGAAAGGCAAAATCGTGAAGCCATGCATCGCGGCACGCTCATTGATGATCGGCAGCAGCTCTTTGCCAAACGGGCTGTCGTGATAGACCACGCCAATTTTCTTGCCTTTGAGCTTGTCCCAGCCGCCTGCTTGCTTGGCAACGTGTTGCAGTACGGTGTCGCCTGCGACCCAGTAGTGGCCAATCAGCGGGAAGTTCCATTTGAACATGTTGCCATCAGCCGAATCGCTGCGGCCATAGCCTGATGTGATCAAGGGAATCTTGTCGCCAGGCACTTTTTCTGTGAGGGCGAAAGTGATGCCGGTAGACAGCGGCTGAAACACTGTTGCGCCGCCATGCTTGCCCTTCAAGCGCTCATAGCACTCTACGCCGCGATCGGTGGCGTAGGCGGTTTCGCATTCTTCCACGAGCGTCTTCACGCCGTTGATGCCGCCGCGCTCGTTCACGAGCTTCATGTAATCCCAGTAGCCGTTGGCAAACGGTGTTGCGTTTGGCGCAACGGGGCCGGTGCGGCCTGTCAAGCTAGGGAAGAACTGCACTTTTTCCTGCGCGATGGCGGGTGTTGCCACAGCCATGATGCCTGCAGTCGCAACCAAAACGGCTGCTGTGAGTTGACGAAGTTTCATACACTGTCTCCTAAAAAAGAAATATTGAACACACTAGATTCAACGCTCACCAATTTGTTCGCAGCCTAGGTGTTTGCGAGCACGCCACACCAGGCCTTAAAAATCATCGCTGCGTCAAAGCGGCTTCAATGTGGAAATGGCCAAATGCGAAGCTTTTGTTTGCCCAGGCTCCACAGCCTAGCCAAGCCATGCGGCTCCACCACCAAAAACCACACAATCAACGCACCAAAAATCATGATCTCACTGTGGGCAATACCTGCTGTGGAAATCGTGACACCCACCAAGCTGCCAAGCAGCGGCAAAAATTGATTCAGAAAAATAGGCAAAATCACGATAAAGGCCGCGCCAAAGAAGCTGCCCATGATTGAGCCCATGCCACCAATGATCACCATGAAAAGCAGCTGAAACGAGCGATCAATATTGAAAGCCGCAGGCTCCCAAGAGCCCAAATACACAAAGCCCCACATCGCGCCCGCTACACCCACGATGAAGCTGCTGACTGCAAAGGCCGTGAGCTTGGCATACATCGGGCGAATGCCGATCACAGCGGCAGCCACGTCCATATCGCGGATCGCCATCCACTCGCGCCCCATCGCGCCGCGTACGAGGTTTTTAGCCAAGAGGGCAATCACGCAGACCATACCGAGGCAAAACAAATACTTATCCATCGGGCTGTTGATGCTCCAGCCAATCACATTCATATCGGCCACCGAGACAGAACCCGAAGTGGAGTTATTCGTAAACCACTTGATGCGCAAGAAAGCCCAGTCACACACAAACTGCGCCGCGAGAGTAGCCACAGCCAAATACAGACCGCGCACTCGCAAGCTCGGAATGCCGAAAAACACACCCACAACCGCCGCACACACACCGCCCAGCAGCAAAGCTGCAATCAACGGGATACCATCAACTCTCACAAAAAAGTTATACGCCGCATATGCGCCCACGGCCATGAATGCACCCGAGCCCAGCGAAATCTGGCCGCAATAGCCCACCAAGATATTCACACCAATCGCAGCCAGCGAGAGGATCAAGAAAGGCACGAGGATGGCCTTGAACATGTAGTCGCTGGCAAACATCGGCACCGCGATGAAGGCCACGAGTAGGAGCAAGGCAATGCCATAGCGATCTTGCGTGATGCCAAAGATCTGGTTGTCAGCACGGTAGCTGGTTTTGAACTGGCCGTTTTCTCTGTAGAACATTAGATTCCTCTAGTCAGTTGAGGACAGAGCAACGCGCTGCTGCGCAGGTGCGTTGGTCTTTCCCGCAAGAATTTCATACTCGGTCAATGATTTTCTCGCCGAAGAGACCTTGCGGTCTGAACAGCAAAAACACCAGCGCGAGCACATACGCAAACCAAATTTCAATGCCGCCACCCACCAACGGGCCTAAATAGACTTCAGACAATTTCTCGCCCACGCCGATGATCAGGCCGCCGATAATCGCGCCCGGCACTGAGGTGAGCCCGCCCAAAATCACCACTGGCAGAGCGCGCAGCGCCACCGTAGCAAGCGAGAACTGCACACCGAGCTTGCTGCCCCAAATCATGCCAGCCACCAGAGCCACCACGCCCGCGACGCACCACACGATCACCCAAATGCGGTTGAGCGGAATACCGATCGATTGCGCGGCTTGGTGGTCATCTGCCACCGCACGCAGAGCGCGGCCTGTGGTCGTCTTCTGGAAAAACAGCGAGAGCAGCGCCACCAGAGTGGCCGCGATACCGGCAGCGATTAAGTCTTCTTGGCTGATCAAAATACCGCCGTCAAACACCGTTTGGAAAGCCATGATCGGCTCTTTGGGCATACCAATATCGATCTTGTAAATCGCGCTACCAAAAAGAGTCTGGCCGAGGCCATCGAGGAAATACGCGATGCCCAGCGTAGCCATCAAAAGCGTAGCGCCTTCTTGGTTAACCAAATGGCGCAGCACTAAGCGCTCAATGACCCAAGCCACAATGAACATGATGACCGCTGCAACCGCAAAGGCAAACAGGTTAGCAACGATTTTGTTTTCAATGCCCGTCCACTGCGGAAACCATTCTGCAAACCGCGCCATCGCCAGCGCTGCAAACAGCACCATCGCGCCTTGCGCAAAATTAAACACGCCCGAGGCTTTGAAGATCAGCACGAAGCCGAGTGCGACCAAGGAATACAACATGCCGGCCATGAGACCGCCTAATAGAGTTTCTAGAAAAAATCCCATGATTAATGTCCAGTCCCCAAATATGCTTTGATCACTTCAGGGCTTGCGCGCACCTCAGAAGGTGTGCCGTCACCAATCTTCTTGCCGTAATCGAGCACCACCACGCGGTCTGAAATATCCATCACCACGCTCATGTCATGCTCAATCAGCACCACCGTTGTGCCGAACTCATCGTTCACATCGAGCACGAAGCGGCACATGTCTTGTTTTTCTTCGATGTTCATACCGGCCATCGGCTCATCGAGCAGCAATACTTGCGGCTCCATCGCCAAAGCGCGGCCTAAATCGACACGCTTTTGTAAACCGTAGGGCAGCTGGCCCACGGGTGTTTTGCGATACGCCTGAATTTCCAGAAAATCAATGATCTCTTCGACTTTTTTGCGGTGTTCGTTTTCTTCCCGCTCGGCAGGGCCCCAGCGCAGCGCTTGCAAGAAAAGATTGCTCTTGATGCGTAGATTGCGCCCACTCATGATGTTATCCAGCACGCTCATGCCTTTGAACAGCGCCAAATTTTGGAAAGTACGTGCCACGCCCATCGCAGCCACGGCATGCGGATTCATGTGGGTGAAGGTTTTGCCACGAAAGGTGATCGAGCCTTGCTGCGGGGTGTAGACACCATTGATGCAATTGAGCATCGAGCTTTTGCCCGCGCCGTTGGGGCCGATAATGGCGCGCACTTCATGCTCGCGTACATTGAAGCTGATATCAGAGAGCGCTTTGACGCCGCCAAACGCCAGGGAGATGTTTTGTACGTCAAGGATGACATCGCCAATTTTCTTACTCATAGACCGACTCGCAGAGGAGAAGTAGGTAATGCTAAAAATACGCAAAAAACGCGAGAAGAATTCATGTTTTGTTTTTGCGTCATTTTTGCGTTTTTCGCTTTAAATAAGTCGTTCATTTCAAGCCGCCTTTGCCAAGGGTGCAAAGGTCTTCGCGTCTTCGATCTTCAAAGTTGCGCTGACGCTGCCGCTGCGGCCATCTTCGAACTTGACAACCGTTTCGATGAATTGCTCTTTTTTGCCGCCATACAAAGCGTCAATCAAAGGCTGGTATTTGTCGCCAATAAAGCCTCGGCGAACTTTGTTGGTGCGGGTGAGCTCGCCGTCGTCGGCATCGAGCTCTTTGTGCAAGACCAAGAAGCGGCTGATTTGACTACCAGCGAGTAATTCATCGCGCGCGAGATCTGCATTGACCGATTCCACGCATTCGCGGATCAGGTTGTACACCTCGGGCTTTTGCGCCAGATCGGTGTAGCCGGTGTAGGAAAGATTGCGTCGCTCAGCCCAGTTGCCCACAGCATTCATATCGATGTTGAGCATCACGCAAACTTGATTGCGCCCATCGCCATATGCCACGGCTTCTTTGAGGTACTGAAAGAATTTGAGCTTGTTTTCCACATATTTTGGAGCGAACATCGCGCCATCATTCGCACCACCTTTGATGCGCCCCACGTCTTTCACGCGGTCGATGATCTTGAGTTGGCCGCTGGCATCAATGAAGCCAGCATCACTGGTGCGATACCAACCGTCGGCCGTTTTCACTTCAGCAGTGGCGGCTGGATTCTTGAAATACTCTTTGAGCAAACCAGGCGATTTCACAAGGATTTCACCGTTGTCATCAACCTTGATTTCCACGCCATCAATCGGCACACCCACGGTATCGGCACGCACCGCGTGATCAGGCTGGAGGCAGACAAACACCGCCGTTTCCGTCGAGCCATAAAGCTGTTTGAGGTTGATACCAATCGAGCGATAGAAGGTGAACAAATCTGGGCCAATGGCCTCTCCTGCGGTGTAGGCTACGCGCACACGGCTCATGCCTAAATTGTTGCGCAGCGGGGCATACACAAAGAAATTGCCCAAGGTGTACATCAGCCTGTCTCTCAGCTCTACCGGTTTGCCATCAATCTTGTCAGGCCCGACGCGCTTGGCCACATCCATGAAGATTTTGAACATCGCCCGTTTGATGCTGCCCGCATCTTCCATGCGAATCATCACACTGGTCAGCAGGCCTTCAAACACGCGCGGTGGCGCGAAATAGTAGCTTGGGCCGACTTCTTTCAAATCGATCGTGACGGTGGCTGCGTTTTCTGGGCAGTTCACCACGTAGCCACACACCAGCCACTGCGAATAGCTGAAAATATTTTGACCAATCCAAGCTGGCGGCAAATAGGCCAGCACTTCCTCTGCAGATGTGAGTTTGTCAAATTTTGCACCGGCCTCGCTGCGATCGAGCAGCGAATGATGCGTGTGCACCACGCCTTTGGGATTGCCTGTGGTGCCGGAAGTAAAAAACATCGCTGCCACATCGTGCGGCTGGGCTTTGCCCGCCTCCGATTTGAAAAAACTCGGTTGGCTGATGGCAAATTTTTCGCCGCTAGCCACCAATTTGTCCAGAGAATCCAAACCCTCTTCAGCATATTTACGCAGACCACGTGGATCGTCAAACCAAATGTTGGTGAGTCGAGGCGCTGCGCCAGCGGGCATCAAATCGCGCACTTCGAGCAATTTATCAACTTGCTCTTGGTCTTCCACGATGGCGAAGCGAATGTCCGCGTTGTCGATCGGAAATACGCATTCCGCAGCCGCCGAATCTTGATACAGTGGGACAGGAATCGCGCCAAGTGACTGCGCGGCCAGCATGCTGGCATACAGGCGAGGCCGGTTCGCACCAATCACCACCAAATGTTCGCCGCGCTGGATGCCCGCTTGGTGCAGGCCGCAGGCAATCCGCTCGACCAAGCTCGCCAGTGCCGACCAAGAGGTGGTTTGCCAGATGCCATATTCTTTTTCGCGCATGGCGGGCGCTAGAGGGCGCTCGGTTGCGTGTTTGAGAAGCCAATGAGGAAAAGTGTGCATCAGGGGACTTTACGCATTCATTTGACGTTATGATGTCCTTCCGACGACAATCGAGGGAAAATGCTCTGAGTGATAACCCTCAATACTGTCTACTGAATTACGATGCTTGACTTTTCATGACAAAAAACATCCCTGTTGAACTCAGTTTGTCGCAACGCAGACGCGGCCCGACGCAGACCGAATTGGATTCGATTCCTTGGCTGGCCGTTTTAGAGCCACAGCATTACTTGCGAGCATGCGCGGCGCTGCAAGTGGGCGATGCACGCACAGGCGATTACGTGGTACGCGTGGGCAGGCCAGTGACGTATTGGTTTGGCTTGATTGATGGCTTGCTCAAGATGAGCAACGAAACTGCCGATGGCCGCAGCATCACCTTGGTTGGCGTGCCGCCAGGGGGTTGGTTTGGCGAGGGCACGGTACTCAAGCAAGAAAATTATCGCTACAACATCCAAGCGCTGCGCCCCAGCATCGTGGCGGGCATTCCGGTGGAGACTTTTCATTGGTTGCTTGATCAAAGTATTGCATTCAATCGCTTTGTGATGAATCAGCTCAACGAGCGTGTGGGTCAATTTATTACAGCCCGAGAGAGTGACCGCATGACGAGCCCGGAAGGCCGGGTGGCTGCGGGGCTGGCGGCTTTGTTCAATCCGGTGCTGTATCCGAACATGAACACGAGTGGCGGCGTGCTGCGGATCACGCAGCAGGAGCTGGCAAATTTGGTGGGCTTGTCGCGCCAGCGGGTGAATCAGGCGCTGAGTGCGCTGGAGGCTCGGCAATTGGTGCGCATTGAGTATGGCGGTCTGAAAGTCCCCGATGTGAATGCGCTGCGCACGGCGGCGTTTTTTGCGCCACCTTCTAAAGATTGAGTTGATATGAGTCTGGCCAAAACCCCCACTGCATTTCCTTCTGCGCCTACTGCCGCGCGGGTTGTCAAGGCCGTACGCGTGGTCAAAGCAGAGCAAGTAGCGCCTGAGAGCCTGCGCCTGAACAAGCGCATGGCTGATTTGGGACTGTGTTCGCGCCGCGAGGCAGACGAGTGGATCGAGCAAGGCTGGGTCAAAGTCAATGGGGAGATTGCTGCAGTGGGCACGAAGGTGTTGCCGCAAGACAGGGTGGAAGTAGACAAAAGAGCGCAAGGCCATCAGGCGGGGCAAGTGACGATTTTGATCAACAAGCCGATGGGTTATGTGAGCGGTCAAGCCGAAGATGGGCATGAACCCGCTGTGGTGTTGATCGCATCGCGCGCGCACTGGTTGGGCGACTCGAGCCCGCATCGCTTTATTCGCGAACATTTGCGCGGCCTAGCACCTGCGGGGCGGCTTGATATTGATTCGACAGGTTTGCTGGTGATGACGCAAGATGGCCGCGTGGCGCGCCAGCTGATCGGCGAAGATTCAGAAGTGGAGAAGGAATACCTCGTGCGCGTGAGCTTGGTGCGCGCACATGATGCTGACCAGCGCAAGGTGCAAACACCGGATGTACAAAAGCAGTTTCCGCTGGAAAAGCTCAATTTACTGCGCTTTGGCATCAGCTTGGATGGGCAGCCTTTGAAGCGCGCGCAAGTGGATTGGCAAAACCCGGAGCAACTGCGTTTTGTACTGAAGGAAGGCAAGAAGCGACAAATTCGCCGAATGTGCGAGGCCGTAGGTTTGCACGTAACAGGCTTGAAGCGCGTGCGTGTGGGGAATGTGAAATTGGGGCAATTGCCTGTGGGGCAATGGCGCTATTTGGGGATGGAGGAGAGGTTTTGAGTTGCTATCTATTTGATAGCATTTTGTGTCCGCTCTATAACGGCTAGCAACCCAAAACGCTTAAATTACTGCACCACCACAGCCGCCCCATCCCCACGCTGAGCCATTTGCCCGATCACAAAGACTTGTTCACCCAGACCCGTCAAGGTTGCAGCCACTGCTACTGCATCCGCAGCATCCACAACAACGATCATGCCGATACCGTTGTTGAACGTGCGGTTCATTTCCACATCGTCAATCCCGGCCGTTTTTTGCAACCAGGCAAACAATTCTGTCTGTGGCCAACTGCCTTTTTTCAGGTACGCGGCAATCCCTTCTGGCAACACGCGCGGGATATTTTCTAGCAAGCCGCCGCCCGTGATGTGAGCAAGCGCTTTCACTGGATGCGTTGCCAAGGTTGACAACACATTCTTCACATACAAGCGCGTTGGCATCATCAGCGCTTCTTTGAAAGGCTTGCCATCGAGCGTCAAAGGTGCATCCAAACCCGCGCGCTCGATGCATTTACGCACCAGAGAAAAGCCATTGCTGTGTACGCCGCTGGAGGCTAATCCGAGGATCACGTCGCCACTTTGCACCGTCGGCAAAGGCAGGAGTTTAGATTTTTCCGCTGCGCCCACGCAAAAGCCCGCCAAATCGTATTCACCTGCCGGATACATGCCAGGCATTTCGGCCGTTTCGCCGCCAATCAAGGCGCAGCCAGAAAGCTCGCAGCCTTTCGCGATGCCGCCGATCACGGCCGCTGCCGTGTCCACATCGAGCTTGCCGCAGGCAAAATAATCCAAGAAAAACAGCGGCTCAGCCCCTTGCACCAGCACATCGTTCACGCTCATGGCCACCAAATCAATACCCACGGTATCGTGCATGTTCCACTCAAAAGCGAGCCTGAGCTTGGTGCCCACGCCATCTGTGCCGCTCACAAGGACGGGCTCTTTGTACCGCTTAGGGATTTCAAACAAAGCGCCAAACCCTCCGATACCGCCCAATACGCCTTCGCGCATGGTGCGTTTGGCCAGTGGTTTGATGCGTTCGACCAGCGCGTCGCCAGCGTCGATGTCCACGCCAGCGGCTTTGTAGGAGAGGGGAGGAGTTGAATTGCTCATGATTTGATAGCTGTTTGCGCAGATTCTGCGCCGGGGAGAGGCCGATTTGATGCCTAAAAATGGCGGTCTAAACATGCTCAAAACGGCGTTTAAACCCGTAAAATTGGCCTCATTCTAAGTTCAAGACCCTTTTCGCCTGTATGCAATTCACCCGTACCCAACAAACCGCTGCCGCCTGGAGTGTGATTGCGACGCTCGCGGTGTTGGTGATCTGGTTGCTCGGGCCAGTGCTCACGCCTTTTGTGGTCGCGGCTGTGTTGGCCTATGCACTCACGCCTCTTGTCAACAAGCTTGATCGCGCATGGGGCGGCAAAGTGCCGCGATTGTTGGCGGTGGCAGTGGTTGAGGTTTTCTTCATTCTTTGCGTACTCGCAGTGGCTCTTTTGATTGTGCCGATTTTGGCCAAAGAAATTCCGCTGCTGCGCGAACAATTGCCTGCGCTGGCGGAGAGTATGAATGCATGGGCTGCGCCACTTCTGAAAAGTTTGGGGATTCAACTTACATTGGATGTTGCCAGCATCAAGGCTTTTGTCTTGAAGTATCTCAATGCGAATGTGGAAGAGGGTTTTTCGGCACTGCTGTCTTCGCTCAAGGTGGGAGGCAGTGTGGCTCTGACCTTGATTGGCAATGCGATTTTGATTCCAGTGGCGCTGTTTTATTTGCTAATGGATTGGGAGAATTTTGTCAAACGCGCGGTGGAGTTGGTGCCAGTGCATCTGCGCACAGCGTATGACAGTTTCATGAACGAGGCTGACCAAATTTTGGGGCAATATCTTCGCGGGCAGTTGCTGGTCATGATGATTTTGGCGATTTTTTATAGCGTGGGCTTGGCGCTCTTTGGACTGGATTTGGCGCTGCCGATTGGCGTGTTCACCGGGTTGGCGATTTTTGTCCCGTATGTGGGTTTTGGTGTGGGTCTGTTGCTGGCGCTACTTGCGGGGCTGCTGGAATTTGCCTCAATCAAAGCGGTGGTGATGGTGGCAGTGGTGTATGGCTCGGGGCAGCTGATTGAGAGCTTGTATTTCACGCCGCGCTTGGTGGGCGAGCGCATCGGCCTGCATCCGCTAGCGGTAATTTTTGCGCTGTTGGCGTTTGGGCAGCTCTTTGGTTTCGTGGGTGTCTTGATCGCGCTGCCTGCCAGCGCGGTATTGCTGGTGGGTATCCGGCGCTTGAGGGTGCAGTATTTGGCTTCTGATTTGTATCGGGGCAAGCGTTGAAGCAAATCGCGCTCGATATTGCGTTGCAAAACGCACCCTCGCTGGATAATTTCTTGCCGGGGCCTAATACCGCTGCGCTTGAGCATCTTCGTCTGTGGGTGGGAGAAGGTCGCTCTCCAGCGATGCTGCGCTCACCCGTGCCCACCTATCTCTGGGGTGAGACTGCAAGCGGGAAATCGTATTTGCTCAAAGCCGTGCGCGAGGCGCTACGTGACCAAGGTGGCGAGGTGGGTTGGCTTGATCCATCGATGCATGAGCCGCCTGAGTTCAATCCGCATTGGGTTGCGGTGATGCTCGATGATGTGCAGGGCTACAGCGCAGTGCAGCAGCATGCCGCTTTCAATTATTTCGTGAACGCGCAAACCGAGCAGCGCTGGATTTTGGCCGCTGGCAGTCTGCCGCCCGCTGATTTGCCACTGCGCGACGATTTGCGCACGCGTCTGGGCTGGGGGCATGTGTTTGCCCTGCAAGTGCTCACCGAGCCTGAGCGCCGCGCGGTGTTGCGCCGCGAAGCCGATGCACGCGGCATCTTTTTGGGCGACGACGTGATGAATTTCATCCTCGCCCGCTTCTCGCGCGATCTCAATTCCCTGATGCAACTTCTTGAGCAGCTCGATGGTTATTCGTTGGCTACTAAGCGCGCGATCACGGTGCCGCTGGTTAAGAGCATGCTCGAATCTCTTTGAAACTTATGCGCCTCGCTCTTTTTGATTTAGACCACACCCTGCTGCCCGTCGACAGCGACCACGCTTGGGGCGACTACACAGTGACTCGCGGTTGGCGTGATCCGGTGGAATTCAAGCGCCGTAATGATGCGTTTTTTGACAATTACAAAATCGGCAAACTCAATCCTGCGGAATACTTGATGTTTGCTACCGAGGCAATTCGTCAACATGGTGCTACTGAATCTATAGCACTCCGTGCAGACTATATTAAGGCGATCATTGAAACAAACATCAAAAAGCCTGCTTTAGACTTGATTGCCAAACACCGTGACGCAGGCGATGAAATCTTGATGGTCACCGCGACCAATGAATTCGTCACCGAGCCGATCGCCAAACTCTTTGGCATTGAGCATTTGATTGCTGTGCAGCTTGAAATCGGCGAGGATGGTTGGTACACAGGCCGCTCACGCGGCACGCCCAGCTACCAAGAAGGCAAAGTCGAGCGCGTGAGACAATGGCTTGCTGAGCGCGGCAAAACTTGGGATGATGTGAGTCACAGCACCTTTTACAGCGACAGCATGAACGACCTGCCCCTGCTTGAGCATGTCCATGAGCCCGTGGCCACCAACCCCGACCCGAGATTAAGAGCCCTAGCCATCGAGCGCGGCTGGCGCGTGATAGATTTATTCCAATGATCAAAAAATTGATAGAAAAGCTGTTGGCGCCGCGTGTCGTCAAGCAAACCAAGTCCAGATTCGGCAAACGCATTGATATCACGCAAGCCGAGCACGGCATCAACCGCGAGCTGGTCGATGCGAAAGCTTGGGAAGTCGTCACCACACTGAAAGACGCAGGCTATAGCGCGTACATCGTGGGCGGTGCGGTGCGCGATTTGCTGCTGGACTTGCGCCCGAAAGATTTTGATGTGGCCACGGATGCCACGCCAGAAGATGTGAAGCGCCTCTTCAAACGTGCCTTCATCATCGGGCGACGTTTTCGCATCGTGCATGTGGTGTATGGGCGTGGACGCGAGCATGAGGTGATTGAAGTGTCGACCTTCCGTGCGCATCTGGACAGCGCGGATGCAGAGCAGGTCAGCGGTAACGAAAAGACATCAAAGTCAGCGCTCGCTGGCATCCAACATGCCGTGGATGCGAGTGGTCGCGTGCTCCGAGACAATGTCTGGGGCCCACAGGAGGAAGATGCAGCGCGTCGCGATTTCACGATCAACGCGATGTACTACGACCCCGAAACGCAGATCGTGGTGGACTATCACAAAGGCTTGGAAGACATCCGCAAAAAGCGCATCAAGATGATTGGTGAGCCCGAGGCGCGTTACCGTGAAGACCCGGTGCGCATCATCCGTGCAGCGCGTTTTGCCGCAAAACTCGCCGCCAGCGGCTTCAAGATCGAGCCGAAAACCGCCAAGCCTTTGACGGAAATGCTGGGCTTGCTGAAAGACGTGCCGCAAAGCCGCATGTTTGACGAGATGCTGAAATTTTTGCAAACAGGTCACGGATTGGCCAGTATCCAAGTGCTGCGCGAACTGGGCTTGGCCAAAGGTATTTATCCATTACTGGATGTGATCGTGGCACGTGCCGATGAGCCGATGATCAAAACGGCTTTGCTCGATACCGACAAACGCATTGCCGCTGACAAAGGCGTGAGCCCAAGTTATTTACTCGCTTGCGTGCTCTGGCGCGATGTGAATGATTTTTGGGCAAAAAAACGAAACCGTGGCGAGCATCCGTTTCCTGCACTGCAAGATGCGATTGACGAAGTGTTCAACACCCGCATCGGTGATGTGAGTGGCCGAGGCAAACTTGCTGCCGATATGCGCGAAATCTGGATGATGCAGCCGCGCTTTGACAAACGCACCAGCGGCTCGGTTTTTAGCCTCGTGGAGCATCTGCGCTTCCGCGCGGGCTACGATTTCCTGCGATTGCGCGCCGAGACGGGCGAAGTAGCTGTGAGCTTGGCCGATTGGTGGCTGGAATTCTCGGAGGCGGATCAAGCGGGTCGTGAAGATTTAGCGAAATTGGCTCGGGAAGAGCTACGTGCGCAGCCCAAAGCGGTAAAAGTGGCGAAAGCACCTCGCGTTGCACCTGCGCGAGTGGCCACGGAAGCTGCGCTGGAAGGCGATGATGCAGACGAGTCAGCGGCTGAAAACGAATCTTCGGATGCGTCGAAAAAGCGCCGTCGCCGCCGCAAAAAACCGCTTGCTGGCCAGCCTGATCCCGACGCAGGCACACCACTCGCTTCTTAAAAAAGAGGCTGCTCATGTCAAATGCTGAGCTGAGTATTTGGGCGGCCATGTTGGGTGCATTGCTCACTTTTCTAGGCGCAGCCTTGGCAGATGCTGTGCGCAATCCGACAACAGCCGCTTGGCGCGCCTTGTGCTTTATTTTGCTCACGGGCGGCGCGGCGGTGGTGATGAGTGGCTGGGTTGAGTACGTTGCAGATATCCAAAACCAAGCGTTGTTATTGCCCGCCAAAGTGAGCTTGGGGCCTTTGAGCGGTGCACTGGCGCTTTTGTATTTGGGCATTTGGTTCGGCAAGCTCGCGCAAGACACTTTCCTGGATCGGTTGATTCATTGGGGCAGCATGGCGCAATGCTTGACGGCGATGGCTTTGCTGCTTGGGGTCAGTCTTTACCCGATGCATGGCATTGCTTTTCTAAAAATCGCTTTTGGGGTGAATCTGCTGTCGGTGTTGATGGCTTTGATGGCTGCTGCGCGCGGCGTGACGATTGGTGATCGCTTGGCGATGCCGATGGTGATCGCTTGTTCATGCCTAGGCGTGATGGTGATTGGTTTGTACAGCAAGGGGCTGGGCTTGGCGTCGTCGAATGTGCTTTGGGCGTTGACTGCCCTGTGTGCCACCACCTATTTTTTGATCACCACGGTGCTGACCATACAGCGCAATCGCCAGCGTCGCTTGATCGTCAAAATGTCAGAGGGTATTGCCAAGACAGACGAGATCACAGGGCTTCCTGTGGGCGGCACGCTTCTGAGCAAAATTGACGATGCGCTTTGGCGCAGTGTGCGCATGCAATGCGAATGCGCGGTGATGGCGGTCTGGATAGATAACTTGTTTGTCTACAACGATGCGATCGACAGCTCGATTGAGCATGAAATTCGTCATGTCTTGGCCGCTCGGATTCGCAGAGCGATGGGTTTTCGCCACACCCTGGGATTGCAACAATCGCGATGCTTCATCGCCGGTATTTCTGCCATCAGACACAGGAAGCGCGTGGGCGATAAGGTCATCGATCTGGCTTTGAATTTGCAAAGTGTGATGCAAGTGGGCGTCATGCTGGGGCAGGCGCGAGTCTATGAGCCAAAAATCGGCATTGGGTTGGTATTCGTTGGCTTAGGCCACATGACCGATCCTTTGAGCGCCATGGATCAAGCGCAGGTGCTTGCCAAGAAAGCGCTCCGCGAGCCTTCGCGCGTATTGTCGGAAGAAGCCCAGCCCACATCCTTTGTAGCATCTCAGAAAACCGCTCCTGAGACAGGGCTGTGAAATCCTTAAACAACGTGCAAACAAGTGTGCGTCAAGCCATTGGGTAGGTACCCGGCAGCAAAATCCCTTTGTCCACGGCGTTGATATCCGTCTTGCCGCAAAAAGCCATCGTTAAATCCAGCTCTTTGTGAATAATCTCTAACGCTTTCGTTACGCCCGCTTGACCGGCTGCGCCGAGGCCATTGAGCCAAGCGCGGCCAATGAGGGTGCCTTGTGCGCCCAAGGCGCGAGCTTTGAGGACGTCTTGGCCGCTGCGGATGCCGCCGTCCATCCAAACTTCGATGTTTTTGCCGACTGCTTCTGCGATGGCGGGTAGGGCAGTAATCGATGAGGGTGCGCCATCGAGCTGGCGGCCACCGTGGTTGGAGACGATCAAAGCATCTGCGCCACTTTCGACCGCAAGGCGTGCGTCTTCCACATCTTGAATGCCTTTCAAAATAATCTTGCCACCCCAGCGCTTTTTGATCCATTCCACATCGCCCCAATTCAAGCGCGGGTCAAATTGCTGACTCGTCCAAGCGGCAAGAGAAGACATGTTTTCTACGCCCTTCACATGGCCGACGATGTTGCCGAAATCATGGCGTTTCGTGCCGAGCATGCCCAGACACCAACTTGGCTTGGTCATCATGTTGAGGATGTTGGGCAAGGTGAGCTTTGGGGGCGCTGAGAGGCCGTTTTTGATATCTTTATGGCGTTGACCTAAGATTTGCAGGTCGAGCGTGATTTGCAGCGCGGAGCAGTTGGCGGCTTTGGCGCGGTCAATCAGGCGTTCAATGAAATCACGATCCCGCAAGACATACATCTGAAACCAAAACGGATGGCGATTCGTGGCCTGCGCCACGTCTTCAATCGAGCAAATGCTCATGGTGGAGAGCGTGAACGGGATACCAAATGCTTTGGCCGCGAGCGCACCGAGAACTTCGCCATCGGCATGCTGCATGCCGGTCAAACCCGTGGGCGCAATCGCTACCGGCATGGCTACATCTTGGCCGATCATGGTGGTGCGCGTACTGCGGCCTTCCATGTTGACGGCTACGCGTTGGCGCAGTTTGATGCTTTGAAAATCAGCGCTGTTGGCGCGGTAGGTGCTCTCCGTCCACGAGCCTGAATCGCAGTAGTCGTAAAACATGCGCGGCGCACGCTTTTCGTGCATCACACGTAGGTCTTCAATGCAGGTGACTTTGGACAGATCGGTCATGGTTTGTCTCTTAACTTGTGGAATATTGGAATGACTGCATACTAGCCCAAGGCCAGCGAGGGATTTGTGAAAAACTACCAGCAGCGCGTGAAATTATTTTGTCGCGATTGAAGGTGATTTCAAAGCGGTTGTTTTCATCGCCGCACCGCGTACTTCGAATGTCACTTCATCGAGCACGCTGCCCTGCGCATTGATCAACTGCAAAATATGCCTGCCGGGCATCGGGAGCCATTGCAGATCTTTCGCGCCGCCTAGGCTTTTGCCATTGAGTCGCCACTGTGCAGACGCGGCATGCGCTGTGAAATGCAGGCGCTGATGGCGGGGAGGGATATCGGGATCGAGCGCGATGATCGTGCCGGATGTGGGCGAGGTAATCTGAGCAGCCTGTTGTGCGCTATTTTTTAAGCCTTTTTGGCTGTTACCCGTTATATTTTCTAGACGTATTGCTATTGAATTAATAGCGTTTGAATCAACGTTTGCAGAGCTTCTGGCAAACAGCTTTTGCTGCGTTCCGCTGACAAACCATTCCGCGCGCGGAGCTTCCAGCATCTGCCCCGCCGCTGCTTGCAAGCTCACGCGCTCGCGCACGAGGCCTGCTGGCGGCTGCGGTGCGCGGCTAGGTGTATTGGCATGCAAGTAACTCATCACGCTCGCCCACACGGGCGCTGCGCCCGAGATGCCACTCACATCCCACATGCTAGCGCCGCTGGCATTACCCACCCAGACGCCCACGGTGAATTGCTGCGAATAGCCAATAGCCCAGTTGTCGCGCATGTCTTTACTGGTGCCAGTTTTCACCGCTGTCCAAAACCGCGTGGCCAAAACACTGTCGGTGCCGAAGGTGCGGGCTCTCGCGTTGCCATCGCTCAAAATGTCGCTGACGATGAAGGCGGCTTGGGGGTTGATCACGGCTTGTTGCGTCGCTCTGTTGGCCACATTGAAACTCGCCTCGGAATATTGTCCACCATTTGCCAAGGCGCGATACGCATTCGTCAAACTCAGCAGCGACACATCAGCGCTGCCCAGCGCCAAGCTGTAGCCATAAAAATCACCGTCATTCTTCAATGGCAGCCCTATGCTACGCAATTGCCGCGCAAATGCATCGGGAGAGACCATCACCAACGCCCGCACGGCGGGGACGTTGAGCGATGCCCCCAGCGCGGTACGGGCAGACACCCATCCTTTAAAGCTGCGGTCGTAGTTTTGCGGAATATACAAGCCGCTGGCGGTGGCGATATGTGCCGAAGAATCATCAAGCAAGGAAGCTGCGGTAATGCGTTGCTCAGCAATGGCTTGCGCATAAAGAAACGGCTTGAGCGTGGAGCCCGCTTGACGTAACGCGGCGGCGGCATCCACTTCCTGCGCTGTACCCAAGTTGCCCGATGAGCCCACATAGGCAAGCACTTGTCCGCTCGCGTTATCGATCACCACTACCGCGCCATCTTGCACATTGCGCCCTTGCAACTCGCGCAATTGCTGCTGCAAGCTTTGCAAAGCGTGGCGCTGCAAAGCGGCATCGAGCGAAGTGCGTTGGCTGGTTTTGCTGGTAGCCAAGAGCTTTTGCGCCACATGCGGCGCGCTGCCATCGCTAGGCGTCCAAGCTTTGCGCGGCAGCACAGCTTGCGCAAACGTTTGAAGCGCAGCGCATTCCGTATCACTCGTCTCCTGCATACTGCGCAGCACCCCGCAAGCGCGTTGCGCCACCACCTGCGCCTTGGCGTTAGGCGCACGCACGAGCGCCGCCGCAATAGCTGCCTCGCGTGCATCCAAGCCATGCGCCGCTTTGTCAAACAGCGTGCGCGAGAGTGCATCAATGCCTTGAAGCTCGCCACGAAACGGTACGAGATTCAAATACGCTTCCAAGATCTGATCTTTGCGCCAACTGCGCTCCAGCTGCGTGGCAGAAATGGCTTGGCCTGCTTTGCCGAAAATGTTCTTCCGCTCGCTGCTGGTTCGCGGGCCGTCTTCAACAAGGGAAGCCAGTTGCATGGAGAGTGTTGATGCGCCGCGTGTTCGTTGGTTGAAGAGATTGCCCCAAGCAGCGCTGGATACAGCTTTCCAATCCACGCCGCTGTGCTCGTAAAACCGCTTGTCTTCGCTAAGCACCATCGCTGTTCGCAAAGCAGGCGACATATCTTGCAGAGCAATCCACTCGCCACGCCTGATTTGTTTATCAACACGCAATCTGTGCAGCGGCGCGCCGTGGCGATCTAGCAGCCAAGCTTCGGAGGCTTTGGTTTCTTGTTTTATATGGTCAAAAGTGCCGTTGACCGGCATGGAATATACGCACGGCGCTATTAAAAAAGAAGCAATAAACCAATGCATGAATACCGGACGCGAAGGGCGCGAAAGTTGCGCGAAAGACGCGAAAAAGAAAATACAAAAGAAATCTTTGAAAAAATTCGAAGGTGCGCGATCATGTTGGCTGCTTGCATTTACTTTTTGAATGATTTTCGGTATTTTTCGCGTCTTTCGCGCAACTTTCGCGCCCTTCGCGTACGGACTTGTATTCAAGGCCTTCACTTCCCAGCCTCCACCCGTACACGAGCATTTGGCGTTTCGCCAAACATCTCCGGTGCGTACATCGCTTCCGCTCGCGTAGGTGGCATCGAAAAATCGCCCACGTTGTTCAACCGAATCGTGTATTCAAACTTGAAGCTCCCCTTGGGCACATACTCGTAATAAGCGCGGAAGGCTTCAAAGCTGCGCTCTTCGAAAGCTGGCCACGCGTTGCCAGAGGAGCGCTCTCCGCTAGAAGCGATCGCCGAATCGCGCCCTAAGCCACCGCCAAGAATGGTTGCGCCGCCGGGGATCGGGTCAGTCACGGCCACCCAAGTCATATCGGCGCTAGAGATCACTTCCACGCTCACGCGCAGCACATCGCCGCGTGAATACTTGCCCGCAACGGCTTGCTCTACAGCGGTCATGGTTTTCTTGATTTGGTAGCCGGCATTGAAAGGGGCGGCGAGTGGCACAGCAGCGAGTGACTGGATCGTGAGCCAAGGCTTGCCTGTGCCTTGGTGCGTGACCGTGAGCGCTTCTTTGCCGCCGTCTTTGCTCCAAGGCAGCATCATGCTGTTGTTGCGCAGATTACCAGGCGAGGCCGGTGCGCCGAAGAGTGAGGCCATGTTGGGCGCACCTTGTGGGTCTGCGGCTGTGATGCGTTCCACACGAGCCCAATCGACGGCGGCGTTGTTCGCGCCCATCGCGGCGCGTGTGTTACCCGCCACAGGCGTGGCTTCAAAGACTACTGAGAATTTCTCAAGCGCGATGCCACCCCAAAGATTGGCGGTGGTTGTGAGCCATGCGCCGCGCTGTTGACGACCAATGAAACCATTGGCCAAGCGCGGCATGTCGTCTTTCCAGCTTGGCTCGTTCATCACTGCGAGGATGAGGCGCGCCGTATTCACATCACCACTTTGCATCAGCCACCACCAATAGTCATCACGCTCGGTACTGAAAATCAGCTTCGTGCCTTGATACGACAAACGCGCACGCAAAATTTGCTGCACTTCAGCCAGTCGTTCATCGCGCTTGGGCACATCCCGCACGCGCTGCAAGATTTGAAGCCAATCGATCACCGTGTGTGTCGGCCATTGATTCGGCGCAATCGTGATGCTGCCGATCATGCGCCCCTGCGCACGACCAAAGCGCGAGAGAGCTTCTAGCGCGGCGATCTTGCGCATGTCCAAGTCTTTGCGAGGGCTCCAGAAGTCGCGCTGGATTTTTCCTTCCACAAACGCGATCAAACCCGCCTCCATCTTGGCACGTGATTCATCGGGAATCGTGAATGCAGCGTTGAGGCCAGCGGCTTCATGCGTGGCCGAGAGCAAATAGGCGGTGAGCACATCGCTGCCGCGATTCGCATCGCCTTGGCGCGGGGGAAAATAATTCGCCAAACCATCGCCATCCAAATACGTGGGAATTTGCGCTGCCACGCTTTGCCAGAGTTTGGCATCGCGTAGGCCAATCGATTTGCTGGTTTTTTGCTCCAGGCAAATGAAGGGATACATCGCAAAATAATCGCGCACGCCGGGCATGCCTTCGGCCAATTTGGGTTGCAGCGCGAGCTTCAAACCGCCGCGCCCAGGCTGTGCATCGGCTGGTAATGCGGCATCCAATGTGTAGCTGCCATCCACCTGCACCAGCGTGGCTTGCTGCACCGTGATCGGCACAGCAGGCACGATCCGCTGGCGGGCTTTGAGCGCATCCTTCGCGCCGTTGGTCACATCTTTGGCTTCAATTTCCCAAAGGATGGCTTCAAAGCGCGTGAAAGCCAGCTGCGGCGGCGCAATCACACTCCAAGCGACTTCGCGCGATTCACCTGCGGGTATGTCCAGAGTCTGGCTCTTCAATTCGAGCAAAATGGCACGCGGGCTCACTTCCACTTTCATCGCAACTTTAGTGGTGTTACGCAGCGTGAGTTGGGCGCGGAATTCATCGCCTTCGCGCACGAGCGGCGGCAGGCCGCTGATGATTTGCAAATCTTGTGTCGATTTGATCGTGGTCTGCCCGGTGCCAAAACGGCTCGCGCCATGATCGGCCACCGCCACGATTTTGAAGCTGGTGATCGCATCGTTGATCGGTACGATCACGGTGGCTTGGCCATTCGCATCGAGCTGCACTTTCGGATTCCAGAGCAGCAGCGTATCGAGCAGCTCGCGCGTCTGAGAGCGCCCACCGCCGCCGCCCGCAGGCACGGCTTTGCGCCCGTAATGCCTGCGGCCAATGATTTCCATTTGCGCGGTGGAGGTTTCTACGCCCCAAGCGCGCGGCTTGAGCATCGCATCGAGCAAATTCCAAGTGTCGTTGCCCGAGAGTTCGAGCAGCGCCTGATCGACAGCCGCCAAAGCCACTTCTGCATTCGCTGCAGGCTTGCCATCGGGCAGCTTGGCGCTGATGCTGATCTTGGCTGTGCCGCGCACAGGGTAGCTTTCTTTATCGGCGGTGACTTTCACAACCAGCGCATGCGCTTTGCTGCCCACGCGCAGCTCCGCCACACCGAGACGAAACGCAGGTTTGCTCAAATCCACCAAGGCAGTCGGTGCGGTGTATTCTTGCCCTTCGACCCAAAAGGCTTGCCACCATTCGCGTGGCGCTTTGTAGCCCCACCTGAAAAAGCTGTACCAAGGCACTTCGCGCAAACGCCCGCGCAAAACCAGCGCGGAGACATACACATTCGGCCCCCAAGATTCGTCAATTTTGAGTTCAATGGTCGGGTCTTGGCCATTGAGTTGCACGATGCGGTGTTGCAAGATACCCTCTCGCTCCAGAGTCACCAAGGCTGTCGCAAAACGGAACGGCATGCGCACTTGCAGCTTGGCAGTCTCGCCCGATTGGTACATTTTCTTCTCAGGGAGCAGATCAATCCGGTCATGATCCTCGCCGCCAAACCACAGCTCTCCTTGCTTGGTGACCCAGACGCTGCTTGCGGCTTGGATGGTGTTGCCTTCTTTATCGGTAGCAGTGACGATGAGTTCGACTTCGCCTGCTTCACCTAGCTTCGTATCGCATAGCAAGAGTCCGCGTGAGTCACTTTTCCCATCGCAGACTTTGCCTAAATCTTTAGTTTCGGTTTTGTTGTCATAGCTGTAGAAGCCGCCCACCATGCGTTTGCGGCTGGTGGTGGTGATGCGGGCAATCGCTTGCACTTGTAACTTGATGTCTGCTTGCGGCTTGCCTGTGAGATCAAGCGCAAGGGCTTGGAATTTGATTTTTTGACTGGCGGATGCCCAGCCTTCGGTGCGAATACCTGCTACGACTGAGGCTGGCCAGAGGGTTTGCGTGCTGCGCAGCGTTTGGATTTCGCCATTGGGATCGGGATAGGTGGCTTCCAAAATCAGGTCTTGCGGTTGGCGGGTTTTGGGCAGTTTCTCAATCGTGAGCTTGCCGCTGCCTGTTTTGTCGAGCGTGATGGGAAGTTTGTCGGCAATGAGTTTGCTGTCTCGTGCGCTGACGGATTCTTCGCTGCCTTCCTCCGTATTTTCTTTGTTATCGCGTTTTCGCGGCGCGGAGAAGCTATAGGCATCGAAATCTGGGTAGCTCAAATATTTGCCGCGCACCTGCGCAGACACACGCACAGGCAGATTGCTCGCGGGTCCGCCAGAGACGTAATTGATCTGTACGGCGGTGGGCAGCGCAGCGGCGTTGACCAAGGGCCTTTTCTCTTGCGGCAAGATGCTGCCTTCTAAGACGGGTAGGCGGAATTCTTCCACGCGGAATTGCACGGTGCTGGTACTGCGCTCTTCGCTATTCGCCTTCTGATTTTTGCGATTCAGGCTGACTTCATACACGCCAAGTTTGGCGGCAGGAGGAATTGCAAAACTGCTTTCGCTACTTATCCCGCCACTGGCCGTTTTGCGCCAAGCCAGAGGTTGCTTAAACACGGTTCCTGAGCCGACGTGGGTGAGGGTCAACTCGTCAGCCGCATCTTCTAGTGCGACATTGCTAAAGCCTTGGCCTGTCAAAGTGCGCAGCAGATGCTTCATGCCTACCGTCTCGCCAGCGCGAAACAGGCTGCGATCCAAAATGGTGTGCGCGGTATCGTCTGGCTGGCTTTGCAGCGAGGTGCGCAGATTGAAGCGCCAAGGCTCAATGCCTTTTTGCCAATCACTCCAAGTGAAGGCCATGTCTGGCACGCCGTCTGCACCGGTATGGCGGGCGCTCACGAAATAGGCGCGATTGCCATCGTCGTACTTGCCCACGCGCGGGCAGGGCGGCGCTTGCGGGTCAATGCCCGCGAGCATGGCCACGCCTTGTTCGTTGGTGCGGCCACTGGCAATGAGCTTGCCCGAGCAATCTGATACGCGCACATCTGCGCCTGCCACGATCTTTGCTTTGTCCAGCGTCGTCACCCAAGCCAGCGAATTTTCTCTTCCTAATTTGAAATGCACGCCCAAATTGGTGACAAGTGCCGAGGTGCGCACATACATCTTGCGATCCTTGCCCAGCTTCTCATCCAGCAGTGCAGTGCCCAGACGCTGGGAAGCGATTTCCACCACGTGAAAGCCTGGTGCGAGTGGCACGCCAACGACTTCAAACGGTCTTGCTTTTGCCGCATCCACACCTTCAGGCTTGGGCAATTCCAGCGACCGCGTCACCACGCCTTTGCCCAGCAGAGGCGTTTCGCGCGACTCGCGGTCAAAGTTGTTAGCGCGCTGCACTTTGCGATACCACTCAATGATGCTTGCATCGTCTTTCAGCAGCAAATCGCTGATCTCCCCCGCCTGCCTGCGCGGGGCAACGCCCACGCTCACCGCCTTCACAGGCAACAAATGCTCCACATTGCGCAGCGTCACAGGCAGCAGCGCGAGCGTTGCGGTTTTATCCGAGCCCGGTTCGGCAAAGCGCTCGATCACGCCAAAACTACTCGCCGCAAACTTGGCTAGTGGCGGCGGGCCTGCTGTGCGTGTCTTCAGAGGGAAACTATCTGCATTGGCCAGCTTGCGACCCGATGCATCGACAAAACCACTGGGCAACTCGATGCGCAGTTCAGCTTCTTCGGGCAGCGGTGGCTTGAAATTAACGCTTTGAATCGCATCATCGGCCTCGCCATCTTCCAATGAAGGCTTGATCGTTGACGAGCCACTTTTGAGCACGATGCCCTGCGCGAGTCTGCGTGTGATGGGCGATGAAAAGCGCATGCTCATCGGCATGATCGGCAAGCAAGCGGCATTGGCATTCTCGCGCTCGCAACTGAAGCTCGCTGTAAACGGCTGACGCACTTGGTAATCAAAGCGCTTTTCCACCGTGTTCACCACTGAAGTGCCATTGATCAGCGGCGTGGCAATGCCTTTGCCAAAATACAGCGACACCCGCGCATCTGGGCTCATGCGGCGATTGCATTGCAGTGCCACGATGCGCAGCGGATCGCTAGCAGCCGCCTTCGTCAAGTTCATGCTCTTAAGCACTTCCGCCCGCTGGTTGCCCTCAACCAACTTCACCGGTACGCGCTCGCCCAGCCCTTGCACGCTGCACCACAAATTACCAGCCAAAGTAGCACGATCAGCCGCGCCGCTGAGTTGCAACACAAAGATTTGCTCTTCATCAATCCGCTGTCCTTGCCAAGGCTGGATATTGCGTACAAACGGCCCGCCGCTATTAAAAGTATAGCTGTTCGCACCCGAAATACCACGGCCTGCAGTCGATTTGAAACCTGAACTGATCGCTACAGTGCAGCGCACACCCGCTGGCAAATCTTCGCTTAGCTCAAAAACCCATTCCCGCTCATTCGTCCAGCGCCCGCTGCCTTTGCTGCTCCCCGCGTCTGAGCATGACACACTCGCAGGCGCTGGCGCACGCGGATCGCCAAAATTCACCGCCGCTTCGTCAAATTTCATCACCAATTGCCGAATCTGCGCCACCTCACCCTGCGGCGAGAAGCTGGTGATTTGCAAAGCCTGCGCACTGAATGCAGACAGCGAGGCTGCTGCGCCTATCGCTAGGGCGATGATGTTGTTTTGAATGAGCTTCATGAAATCCCTCTTACTTGAGAGATTACATGAACTCAGCCCCTCAGTGCATTAGCTTTTTGGTAACAAACCAAGGCGCTCAATCGTGGCGCGCTCTTGCGCGAACGTGCGCACGGCGTAGCGGGAGTATTCCGCGCTGTCCATCCAGATCACGGGTTGGTGGAATTTGTCAAAGATTTCGAGCACCTTGGCATCTTGGCTGACCTTTTGCAAAGCGCCTTCGAGCAGCTTAACCAAAGCCGGATCCATGCCTTTGGGGCCACCGATGCCAAAAGGTGATTCAGATATCGTGTCCCAGCCGCTTTCCTTTACGGTGGGCACATCGGGGAAAGCTTTGGTGCGCTTGCTGCCCAGCGTGGCGAGATAACGCAGTTTGCCCGATTGCACATGGGGAACGAATTCTGTGGTGCCGCTCATCACGGGAATTTGGCCACCCAAAATCGCCTGCAAAATTTCTGCGGAGCCTTTGTAGGGAATCGGGTTGGTGGTGAAGCCCGCTTTGAAGGCGAATTCTTCAAAGGCCAAATGCGGTGTGGTGCCTGTGCCGGTGTGGCCATAGTCGAGCTTGCCGGGATTGGCCTTGGCCCAAGTCACCATTTCTTTGATGTTTTTAAATGGCGCATCGGCGGTGGCGGCAATGCCAAAGGTGTAGCCAGTGAGACAGGCCAAATGCGTGATGTCGTTGACTGGGTGAAAGGCCATTTTCTGCATGTGGGGCAGGCGATAGATGCCCAAGGGCAATTGCGTGAGAGTGTAGCCGTCTGGTTTTGCTGTGAGCATGGCGTTTGCACCCATGGTGCCGCCTGCGCCGGGTTTGTTGTCGACCGTCACGGTCGCTCCGCCAAGCGCGCGGCCTAGGGCCTCACCAATCCCTCGAACGGCCCCATCTGAAGCGCCGCCCGCTGGCCAAGGGCAGATCAGCGATATAGGGCGCGATGGGAATTTGTCTTGCGCCCGCGCCCATGGGCTCACGAGTGCAGACGATGCAGCAAGCGCTGGCGCTGCCATCAGCGCAGCAGTGGTTTTGAGACTTTGGCGACGGGTGATGTGACGAACAGTGTTCATGCGTTGCTCCGAGTATTTGAGAGATGACTTTCAGCGTATCGCACATACCAACCTAAGCAATCCGGGTTTGCCATGGCATCTTTGTTCACGACCTTCTCCAGCGGCTGGCCGAGCATGAGTTTCTTGATCGGTAGCTCTTGTTTCTTGCCGCTCAGGGTGCGCGGAACAGCCTCGACTTGCAGCGTTTCATTCGGGATGAAGCGTGGCGAGAGTTGCTTGCGAATGGCATCGTGAATTTTGGTTTTGATCTCATCGTTGAGCGAAAGGCCGGGGCGGAGCACCACGAAGAGCGGCATGAAGCTCTCTCGCCCCAGATACTCCAAATCCACCACCATGCTGTCGAGCACCTCGGGCAGTGCCTCCACCGCAGAATAAATCTCGCTCGTACCCATGCGTAAGCCCGCGCGGTTGATCGTGGCATCGCTCCGGCCATAGATGATGCAGCCGCCATCTACACCGATTTTGAGCCAATCGCCATGCCGCCAAACGAGGCGCTTCTCGCCAGCTGAATTGATATTGCTGTACATATCGAAATAGCTGGAGAGGTAGCGTGCGTTGCCTTCGTCGTTCCAGAAATACAGCGGCATGGAGGGAATGGGCTGCGTACAAACCAGCTCACCGACTTCGCCCATCACTGGCTGGCCTGCCTCGTTCCAAGCTTCTACCGCGCAGCCGAGCAAGCGGCACTGCATTTGGCCGGGCACTTGCGGCAACTCGCGATGGCTGCCAATGAAAGCGCCGCAAAAATCAGTGCCACCGGAGATGTTGCACCAAAAAATATCCGGCGTGCCCAACACCGCAAATTGCTCTGAGCCCCAGCGCTGCACATCTTCTGGCAGCGGCGAGCCCGTGCTGCCCAGCGCTCGCACTTGGCGTAATTCATGTCCTGCCGCTCGCAACACCGATGCGCTTACGCCCGCTTTCATGCAGTTCGTCCAATACGCTGCGCCTGCGCCAAAAAATGTGCAGCCATGCCGAGCCACAAAGCGCCAAAGCACCGTCCAATCCGGCGCATCTTTGCTCCCGGAAGGCGAGCCGTCGTAAATACAAATGGTCGTGCCCGTGGCCAAGCCAGCCATCTGCGCATTCCACATCACCCAACCGGTGGAGCTATACCAGTGATAGCGCTCGCCCCAAGAGTTTTCTTCGTAACTGCAACCGATATCGTTGCCCAAACATTTCAGCGCAAGCAGCGCGAGAATGATGCCGCCATGCCCATGCACAATGGGCTTGGGCAACCCGGTCGTGCCGCTGGAATACACAATCCATAAGGGATGGTCAAAGGGCAGTGTTTCGGGCTCAAAGGTCTCAATTTTTAAGCCTTTTTGGCCTGTGGCCGTTATGAAATCTGCGCAATGCGCTATTGTATTAATAGCAAATGACGATCCCCGGGCTGTCTTGAGCAACAGCAGATGCGACACACTCGGCAGCCCCGCGCACAGCTCTTGCACTGTGGAACTGCGATCCAGCGCTTTGCCTGCGTAATGCACACCGTCCACCGCGATCAACACCTTCGGCGTGATCTGCGCAAAGCGATCTAGAACCGCAGGTGTCCCCATATCTGGCGCACACACGCTCCACACCGCGCCAATGCTCACACACGCGAGACAGGCCACAATCGCCTCTGGGATATTCGGCATGTAAGCCGCCACACGATCGCCGCGCTGCACACCCATTTCACGCAAACTGATCGCCAGTGATGCCACTTGGCCTTTCAGCTCCAACCAGCTCAACTCGCGCACCTCGCCCGATTCATTTTCAGAAATGATCGCCATCAATCCAGCTGCATGCGCCGCATCAGCATGCCGCAACACCTGCGCCGTGTAATTCACTTGAGCGCCGGGAAACCACTTCGCCTGCGGCATGCGGTCATCGGCTAGGGCCGCGCTGTGCGGCGTGGGCGATTGGATTTCAAAGTAATCCCAGATCGATTGCCAGAAACCATCCAAATCTGTCACCGACCATTGCCACAAGGCATCGTAGCTTTCAAACCTCAAGCCTCGCTCGCGTGCGAGCCAGTCTTGGTAAAGGCGAATCTGTGGGATGTAAGGTGCAGCCGTTGAGGTTAAAGTCATGGGCAGCATGTTAGCCCGGCAAATCAAGGGCCAGCGCACGGAGAATCCCCATGAACCTGTCCACACCGCGACTTGAGCCCGTCATGCAACTGACCGTACAGGTTGCCCGACCGTTGGAGGCAGCGCCCGCCTTCCAGATCGGGTGGCAATAGCGTTTTATGAAGTGCTGTGAGGAGCTAGCTGGGTTATAAGCCTTACTGAAGTATTCGATGCAAATACTTCCCCGTATGACTCGCCTCATTCGCCGCCACTTGCTCCGGCGTGCCGACTGCCACCACTTGCCCGCCACCATCCCCGCCCTCTGGGCCCATATCTATGAGCCAGTCGGCGGTTTTGATCACGTCTAGGTTGTGTTCGATGATGACGATGGTATTGCCTGCGTCGCGCAGCTGGTGCAGCACTTTGAGGAGGAGTTCGATGTCGGCGAAGTGCAGGCCAGTGGTGGGTTCGTCCAAAATATAGAGCGTGCGGCCGGTGTCGCGTTTGCTGAGTTCGAGGGCGAGTTTGACGCGCTGGGCTTCGCCGCCTGAGAGGGTGGTGGCGCTTTGGCCGAGGCGGATGTAGGAGAGGCCGACATCAAGCAGGGTTTGCAGTTTGCGGGCGATGGTTGGCACGGCCTTGAGAAAATCAAAGGCTTCGCCTACCGTCATCTCTAACACCTGCGCGATGTTTTTGCCTTTGTATTGCACTTCGAGCGTTTCGCGGTTGTAGCGTTTGCCTGCACACACATCGCAGGGCACATACACATCGGGCAAGAAATGCATTTCCACTTTCACCATACCATCGCCTTGGCAAGCTTCGCAACGGCCTCCGGCCACGTTGAAACTGAATCTTCCTGCGCCATAGCCGCGCTCGCGTGCCATCGGCACTTCAGCTAGCAGCTCGCGGATGGGCGTGAAGAGGCCGGTGTAGGTGGCCGGGTTGGAGCGCGGCGTGCGGCCAATTGGGGATTGATCGACATTGATCACTTTGTCGAAATGCTCGATGCCAAGAATTTCTTCGTGCGCAGCGGGTTCGTCGTGACTGCGATACAGGCTGCGAGCCACAGCTTTGTGCAGCGTGTCGTTCACCAGCGTGGATTTGCCTGAGCCGGAAACGCCGGTCACGCAAGTCATGAGGCCGACGGGGAATTCAGCGTTCACGTTTTTTAAATTGTTACCTGTGGCATTGACGATGCGCAGGCTTTGGAATGGCTCAGTTTTGGCGGCAACGGCCGCAACAGGTTCGCTCTTGGGTTTGAAGGGCGATTTGTGTAACGGCTTAGCAGAGGGCAGTGGCGCTTCAACGATTAAAGGCAACCATTTATTGCGCTTCGCAGGAATCGCGATTTCCCGCGCACCGCTCAGGTATTGCCCCGTGAGCGATTCTGCGCTGGCCTCAATCTGCGCTGCTGTGCCTTGCGCGATGATGCGCCCGCCATGCACGCCCGCGCCCAAGCCAATGTCGATCACATAATCTGCCGCGCGAATCATGTCTTCATCATGCTCCACCACGATGACGCTGTTGCCTAAGTTGCGCAAGTGTTTCAGCGTGTCGATCAAACGATCGTTGTCGCGCTGATGCAGGCCAATGCTCGGCTCATCCAGCACATACATCACGCCCGTGAGGCCGCTGCCAATTTGTGAAGCCAAGCGAATGCGCTGCGATTCACCGCCAGAAAGCGTCTCTGCGCTGCGCGCCAGGCTCAAATAACTCAAGCCAACATCGTTCAAAAATTTCAAACGCGAAGCGATTTCTTTGATTACTTTGCTGGCGATCTCCGCTTTCGCGCCCGTCATCTTCAGGCCTTCAAAATAGGCCTGCGCCTCCAACAAAGTGGATTGGCTGATTTGCGACAAGGTGCGGGCTTGTCCGCCTTCTTGCAAACCTTCGCCGATGCGCACATTGCGTGCCTCACGCTTCAAGCGCGTGCCATCGCAGGCGGTGCAATGCTGCGTGTTGCGATAGCGGGAGAGATCCTCGCGTACGAGAGCGGATTCTGTCTCGCGGTAGCGTCGCTCCATGTTGTGAATGATGCCTTCGAAAGGGTGTTTTTTCTTGATCTTCTTCCCGGCAAAATTGCCCGTTTCCATCATGTAGCTGAAAGCAATTTCTTCCTCGCCGCTGCCTTGCAAAATGATGCGCTGCACATTTTCTGGCAGCGATTCAAAGGGTTGCTCAATATCAATCTTGTAATGCTTGGCAATCGATTCGAGCATGGAAAAATAATAACCATTGCGCCGATCCCAGCCTTTAACCGCGCCGCTGGCAAGAGACAACGATGGAAACGCCACCACGCGGCTCGGATCAAAATATTCCATCATCCCCAAGCCATCGCAGCTCTCGCATGCGCCCATGGGAGAGTTAAACGAAAACAAACGCGGCTCAAGCTCGCCAATGCTGAAGCCGCACACCGGGCATGCAAATTTCGCATTGAAGCCATGCTCTTTCTGCGTATCCATCTCATAGGCAATCGCGCGGCCTTCGGCCAACCGTAAAGCCGCCTCAAAGCTCTCCGCTAAGCGCTGCTTCATCTCCGGCTTGACCTTGAGCCGATCAATCACCACATCAATATCGTGCTTCTCAGTTTTCTTGAGCTTGGGCAACTCGTCAAACTCCCGCATCTGCCCGTCCACCCGAAAGCGCACATAGCCACGCGCCTGCATGTCTTCAAACACATTCGCATACTCGCCTTTTTTCTCGCGCGCAATCGGCGCGAGGATCATAAGCTTGGTGTCTTCAGGCAGTGCCAGCACGGCATCGACCATTTGCGACACCGTCTGGGCTTGCAGAGGCTCTAAATGATCGGGGCAATAAGGCGTGCCAGCGCGAGCGAAGAGCAAGCGCAGGTAATCATGAATTTCGGTGACAGTGCCAACAGTGGAGCGCGGATTGTGGCTGGTGGCTTTTTGCTCTATGGAAATGGCAGGCGAGAGCCCTTCGATCACATCGACATCTGGCTTATCCATCAGCTGCAAAAACTGCCGGGCATAGGTGGAGAGGCTTTCTACATATCGGCGCTGGCCTTCGGCATACAGCGTGTCAAAAGCGAGCGACGATTTTCCTGAGCCCGACAGCCCGGTGATCACCACGAGTTGATTGCGCGGAATATCGAGGTCGATATTTTTCAGGTTGTGCGTACGCGCCCCACGGATGCTGATGTGGGTGTGTAGGGCTGTACCTAGGTATTTGCCGTCGGTTTCGGTGTTCAAGATGCGGTCTTTCAGGGCAACCGAACATCATAGCGCGATTGCGTTTTTTCTTCTGGTTGCCCATTTCAGGATACGGGACAATATCGTCTTCATGTCAGCCGTATTGCCACCCTCCACCACCATGCTGCCCGCTGAGCGCCGAGCCAGCGCGGCTTTGGCGAGCATTTTTGCCATGCGCATGCTGGGGCTTTTTTTGGTCTTGCCGGTATTCGCGCTAGAAGCCATGAAATATCCGGGTGGCGATGACCCGGCGATGGTCGGCTTGGCGATGGGAATCTATGGGCTGACGCAGGGCGTTTTACAGATTCCATTTGGCATGGCTTCGGATCGCTTTGGGCGAAAGAAGGTGATTTTGATTGGGCTCGTGATTTTTGCGTTGGGCAGTTTTTTAGCGGCTGCCGCTACGACGCTGCCTTGGCTGATTGCCGGGCGCTCGCTGCAAGGCGCAGGCGCGATTTCGGCTGCGGTAACTGCGCTTCTTGCAGACATGACGCGCGATGAAGTGCGCACCAAGGCGATGGCGATGGTTGGCGCGAGCATTGGGCTGATGTTTGCTGTGTCACTGGTGGCTGCGCCAATTTTGGCGGCAAAAATTGGCTTGAGCGGCTTGTTTGTGATGACGGGGGTTTTGGTCATCGGTTGCATGGCCGTGATTGTTTGGGGCACGCCGCCTGAGCCAGCGCTAAACGTAGCCCCAGTGAGCCGCATGCATGGCTTGAAGGAAGTGCTCGCGCATGCGGATTTGCTGCGCTTGGATTTGGGCGCTTTTATTTTGCATGCCGTGCAATTGGCGATGTGGGTGGCGATTCCGGCGATGCTGGTGCAGGCAGGACTGGCTAATGCAGCGCATTGGCAGGTTTATTTGCCAGCGGTGTTGCTGTCTTTCGTGTTCATGGGCGGTTTGTTTGCACTGGAGGCGCGGGGCAAATTGCGCGTCGCGTTTTTGGGCAGCGTGGCGCTGATTGGCTTGGTGCAACTGGGGCTTTGGTGGGCTTTGAGTCAATCGCCAAGCGTCTGGTTGCTGGGCTTTTTACTGTTTGCTTTCTTCGTGGGCTTCAATATTTTGGAAGCCTCGCAGCCCTCTCTTGCCTCGCGCGTTGCGCCTGCACATGCTCGTGGAGCAGCGCTGGGGGTGTACAACACGGTGCAATCACTCGGTTTTTTCGTGGGCGGCTTCGGCGGCGGCTGGCTGGCTAAGCATCACGGATTTGACGCGCTGTTTGCAGGCTCGTTTGTATTGATGGCCATTTGGCTCATAGCGGCTTGGGGCATGAAACCACCTGCGCGGTCTGCGTCATAATGCTTTGGCCTTCGGGCAAAGCACATGACCGAAACTTAAGCACTGAAACAAGGAATTCACACCATGGCCTCCGTCAACAAAGTCATTCTTCTGGGCAATTGCGGGCGCGACCCGGAAATTCGCTACATGCCCTCGGGCGGCGCGGTCGCCAATATCTCGATTGCCACCACCAGCAAACGAAAAGATAAAACCTCCGGCGAGAGCATTGAAGACACACAATGGCACCGTGTGCAGTTCTTTGATCGCCTTGCGGAAATCGTGGGCGAGTATGTCAAAAAAGGGGCGCCGCTTTACGTCGAAGGCCGCTTGAAATACGGCAAGTACACCGACAAAGACGGTATCGAACGCAACACGGTGGATATCATTGCCACCGAAATGCAATTGCTCGGCAGCCGCCAAGGTGCGGGTTCGCCTGATGAAGGCGGTGGCGGTGGCGGTTATTCCCGCGCTCCAGCACCTGCTTCGCGCCCACCCGCTGCCCGCCCCGCGCCTGCGCCCGCTGCGGCCAAACAAGGCTCGGGCTTTGACGACATGGATGATGACATTCCGTTTTAAGCGACAACTTCAGAATTATTAGTAAAATCGGCTGTTTCCCGTTATAAAATCTACATAGTTTGCTACTATTTATATAGCAAAGTGTTTCTATAATGCAGTTGATGAAAAGGGCGATGTTGCGCGAACGGATTCGTATTTATCTCGATCTGATCCGCTGGAATCGCCCAGCGGGTTGGCTGCTGCTGCTTTGGCCGACTTTGAGCGCACTTTGGATCGCAGCGCAAGGTTTTCCGGGCTGGCATTTGATCGTCGTTTTCACGCTCGGTACGATTTTGATGCGTAGCGCGGGTTGTTGCGTCAACGATGTGGCCGATGCAGATTTTGATCGCCATGTGAAGCGCACCGCAGGGCGGCCAGTGACGAGCGGCAAGGTGGGTAAAAAAGAAGCGGTGCTCTTGGGCGCTGTTTTAGCTTTGCTGGCTTTTGGCCTCGTGTTGACGACGAATCTGCTCACCGTGCTGTATTCCTTCGCAGCGCTGGCCATTGCGATTGCCTATCCGTTTTCCAAACGTTTTTTCTCCATGCCGCAAGCGGTGCTGGGGGTGGCGTTTAGCTTTGGTATTCCAATGGCTTTCGCCGCCGTGCTAGGTGGCGATTCTTTACTTAGCTTGCAGGGCATCGTGCCTTGGTTGGCTTGGATTCTGTTACTTGGCAATCTCTTCTGGGTCTTGGCCTACGACACCGAATACGCCATGGTGGATCGTGATGACGATCTCAAGATTGGCATGAAAACATCGGCCATCACGCTCGGGCGCTTTGATGTGGCTGCGGTGATCTTGTTTTACGTGATTTATATGCTGGTTTGGCTGATGGCCGTTATGAAATATGCGCAAGTTGCTATTATTTTGATAGTGATTGCGGCAGCTTTTGCGCAGATTATTTGGCATTGGCGGCTCATTCGAACACGTTCGCGCGAGGGCTGCTTTACAGCATTTCGGCAGAACCATTGGCTGGGCTTTACTATGTTTGCATGCTTAGCAATCAGTTTCCCTTGAACAAAAAAGCCTGCCCAAATAGTTGAGCAGGCTCTGTGGTGATTAGTCAGCAAATCACTGTTTGACGTATGTCTCCTTTGGATCAAGTTGATTTGGATAACCTTGTAAATCCAAAGGAGCGCCAGAGTCAGTATTTCCAAGTTGGAACTGGGTCGGTGTGAATTTAATCACGTCTTTGTAGCTTACAGACCCTGTACTAGAACTATTCGCCGACACATCAATCTTGTCAACCGTATCGGCACCTACAGTTTTTGTACCATTCAAAGTGAAGGTGCCAGTTGTTGTGTCGACAGTTGAAGCGTTAGTAGAACATGCTGTATCAGAGTACTGTGTTGTTAGCGCAGAAAAGCTCGCCACGGTATCGGATGATTTGCTAGCAACGAATCGCGTTCTTTCACGAAATGTTGTGTCGCATTCGCCTAACCAAGTGCCAACGTATTTATCAATGGCTGAGGGCGTTGCGGCATAGCACTGGTTGAAGTAAGAGCGGCTCATTGGCCGCCCTTGTGATCCCTGAAATTGCGTGACTGCGAGATTAGCTTCCAAAGTGGATCTGATAGCGCGAACCATCGCTCGCGACACATGCGCCTGTGCCTTGGCCGGGCGCGGTGAAAAGGTATTCGCAGCGCATGCTGTGGCTGTTGTTAGCAGCGTTGGCGATGCCGCGTTGACCTGCGGCTTGCGCCCAGTTGTGGCCACCTTGTACTTGCTGCATGATTTGACCGAAACCGGGGTAGTTGCGATCTACGCGGGTGGCCTCGCCTTGCAGGGCTTGGCCAAGGTAATTTACCGTGAAGCTGCCACGGCCAGCGCCGCTGTCGAGCACGGTTGCGTTTAAGAGGCCTGCGCTGCGGGCTGTGTCGTTCACCGGGTAGAGCCGTGCATTCAGCGCTGTCAGCTGCGGCACAGTCGTTGTGGCTGTAGGTGCAGGTTGCTGCTGCACCACCACCACCTGCGGTTGAGGCGCATGTCCATAAGGCGCTCCTGTCTTCGGATCGACCGGAACGATGACGCAAGCCGACAAAGCCGCTGTGGCCAGCAAAGGCATCGCCAAATACATAGCAGAACGACTCTGCGAACGCACAGTTTTCAAATCACGCATACAAACTTTCAAAGCACGGCACATGCCGTGAGCGCAATGTGCCTGTGATTTCTCGGCTTGCGCGATCCTCCCGCAAAGTCTCACGACTTGATACCAGCGGTAGAACTGCGCAACACATCGTTTTGTTGGACAATACTTGCATGACCCTCACCGAGCTTAAATACATCGTGGCTCTGGCGCGCCAGAAGCATTTTGGCCATGCGGCGGAGGCTTGCTTTGTGTCGCAGCCTACGCTGTCTGTCTCGATCAAAAAGTTGGAAGAGGAGTTGGACTGCAAACTCTTTGAGCGCAGTGCGAATGAAGTGACGGTGACTCCGCTGGGCGAAGAAATCGTGCGCCAGGCGCAGAGCGTGCTGGAGATGGCTTCGCAAATCAAAGAAATTGCCAAGCGCGGCAAAGATCCGCTAGCGGGCAGTTTGCGGCTCGGCGTGATCTACACGATTGGCCCCTATTTGCTGCCTGATTTGGTGCGCCAAGTGATTGCGCGCACGCCGCAAATGCCTCTGATGTTGCAAGAAAATTTCACCGTGAAGCTGCTGGAAATGCTGCGCATGGGCGAGATTGATTGCGCGATTTTGGCCGAACCTTTCCCCGACACGGGGCTGGCGATGGCGCCGCTCTATGACGAGCCTTTCATGATCGCCGTGCCTTCCACGCATGCGTTGGCTTCGCGCAAGACGATTAGCGCAGAAGAGTTGAAAGCGCAAACCATGCTGCTGCTGGGCAACGGGCATTGCTTTCGCGACCATGTACTGGAAGTCTGCCCTGAGTTTGCACGCTTTTCTAGCAACGCAGAAGGCATCCGCAAGAGCTTTGAAGGTTCGTCGCTAGAGACCATCAAGCACATGGTGGCAGCGGGCATGGGTGTCACGGTGGTGCCGCAGCTTTCAGTGCCAAAGGAAGCATTGGCCGTTATAAAACCTGTGTCGAGCGCTATCAAAAAGAGAGCTTCAGAAGAGATATACGTGCGCTACATTCCATTTGAAGGCGCGCCGCCGACACGCCGTGTGGTGCTCGCGTGGCGGCGCAGCTTCACGCGCTATGAAGCGATTGCTGAATTACGCAACGCGATCTATGCTTGTGAGTTGCCGGGGGTGAAGCGGTTGAGCTAACTCTCCTCCCAAGCCGCCCACAGCGCAGCGGCGATGATCAGGAAGCCGCCGATCACGATGCGGGTCTCCAGTTGAGATGCGCCGAGTAATACCGATGAGCCGGTGGCAAATAGAATTTCGTTGAGCATGATCAGTGAAGTGGTGCTGGCTTTCAGCCGCGCCGCGCCGTATTGCAGCGCGAGGTTACTGACGAGGAAAAATACCGCAAAGCCCAAAAGCAGCGCCCATCCGTAGGCATTGAGCATCACGGGCAGTGCGATTCCGCCTTGCCAACTGCCGATGCTGCCCACAGCAAATGAAAATAATAAGCCGCCAAAAAACATCGCAAACGTGCGCTGCTCACCGGGCACGGCGCGCAGACGGCGCAGCATGGCATTGTTGAGGGCGAAGCAAAAACCGCCCATCAGCGCGAGCCAATCCGCGAGGCTATGCGGCACTGGCCAAGGCGACTCCGGCGTTTTGAGCACGAGCGCCACGCCAGCAATGGCGAGAAACACGCGAGCGAGCGAGGTACGCGTCGGTCGCTCACCCAGAATCAACCAAGCCAGCAGCATCGACCAGACCGGCATCATGTAAAACAGCAACACCACGCGGACCACATCGCCAACCGTCACAGCCCAGTTGAAGCCCACATTCGTCAGCCCCGCGCCCAGCGCCAGCAGCCACAGCGCGGGCACAGCCAGCATGCCGCGCCAAGCCTGCGGACGCGCGATAAAAATAGCGATCACTGCAATGCCGTAGATCAGGGTGTTCGCCCACAGTGGATGCAGGCCGACTTTTTGCAACTCCCGAAACGGCCACCAAGACAGCCCCCAAGCAAAAGCGTTGAGCAACAGGCCAAGCGCAGCCCAAGCGTTGGTGGATAGGGCCATCAGCCGTGAAGATTGTCGTTGCGTGCGATGGCTAGCAAGCGTTCCAGTTCATCGCGATGATGAATCTGGTTGGAAGCATGCCAGCGCTTGATGAGCCACATCACGCTGGCTACGATCACCCCGAAGCAGGTGATGGCCAAGTAGGCTGAAAGATGCTCGGGCTTCATGTTGCCCAATCCCAGCGATTGGGTGACAGCAAAATCAGACCAATTGACTGTGGCCACGAAAGTATAAAAAGCGCCAAGAAACAAAATACAAGCTTGCTCGTTGAAATTTTGCACAGCTATGGAACGACCGGCACCCATCAGATTGTGGCCACGATGTTGCAGCAACGCATTCATTGGTACCACTAAAAATCCGCCAATCGCGCCAAGCAAAATCAAGAAGGGCGCAGCTACCCACACATTGCCAATGAAATTAAGCAAAATCACCAACAAGCCCATCGCAATGCCCAGCGGCATCAGGCGAGTGGCGTGTTCGAGCTTCATCTTCATTGAGGCGATGACCGCGCCCAGCGCTGTGCCAATCGCGACCACGCCTACCAGGGAAGAAGCCTGCGTGGTGCTGTAGCCCAAGGCGGCTGCGCTCCAAGCCAAGACGATGTAACGCAGATTACCGCTCACGCCCCAAAACAAGGTGGTGGTGGAAAGCGAGATTTGACCGAGCTTGTCTTTCCACAGGGTAATATGGCAGTTCCAGAAATCAGGCAGCAAGGTGAACAAATTTCTTGGCATCGGGCGCATGATGACGCCTGTGTGAGGAATCCGTGTGTTGAACCAAGCGGCGAGCAAATAAACAAAAATCAACAAGCAAATGGCGGCTTCTGGCGCGGTGTCAATATTGGTTTGTAAAAAAGGCAGATCCATACCCAGCAAGCGGCTAGCAATCACCGAGCCGACCAATTGCCCGCCAAGCAACACGCCAAGAATGATGGAGGCAATCGTGAGCCCTTCAATCCAGCCGTTGGCTTTGACCAGCTGAGAAGAGGGCAATAGCTCGGTCAAGATACCGTATTTGGCAGGCGAATAAGCCGCTGCACCCAAGCCCACAACCGCGTAGGCAAGCAGAGGATGCACGCCAAACAGCATCATCAGGCAGCCCACGACCTTGATCGCATTGCTGACAAACATCACCTTGCCTTTGGGCAACGCATCCGCAAAAGCGCCCACAAAAGGCGCAAGGATCACATAAAACAGCGCAAACATTGGGACCAAAGCTGCACGTTGCCATTCGGGTTGGCCTCCAGTGCGCAGCAGTTCAACTGCGGCAACAAACAAGGCATTGTCGGCCAGCGAGCTGAAAAACTGCGCCGACATGATGGTGTAAAAACCGCGCTTCAAGGATCAGTATCTTTTCTAAATCACAACGATGTCAAGTTTATAGCATGCGTAACCCGCACAAATCACTCACAGCCGAAGTACTAAACTCGGAACTCCCCGCTTGACAAGTCCGCCATAAAGTCTGAGTTCTGTATGCCTCGTCCCATTCTTGCCACCATCCACACCGACGCTTTGCGCCACAACATCGCCCGCCTTCGCGCTAGCGCGCCCGATGCGAAAGTCTGGGCGGTCGTCAAAGCCAATGCGTATGGCCACGGCATCGAGCGCGCGTTTGACGGGCTGCGCGGTGCGGACGGTTTTGCGTTACTCGATTTGGATGAAGCGCAGCGCGTGCGCGCCCTTGGCTGGCGAGGGCCCATTCTTTTGCTAGAGGGCTGCTTTGAGCCGCGCGATCTGGAGCTGTGTTCGCGTCTCGGCCTGTGGCACACCGTCCATTGCAACGAACAGATCGACTGGCTCGCTGCGCACAAAACGCATGAGCCGCACCGCGTCTTCCTCAAAATGAATTCCGGCATGAACCGTTTGGGCTTCAAGCCACAGAGTTATTGCAGTGCTTGGACCCGGCTGAATGCGCTACCGCAGATCGAAGAAATCACGCTGATGACGCATTTTTCCGATGCCGATGCCAAGCGCTTCGGGCAGGACGGCATCGCGCATCAACTCGCCGTATTCAACGAAACCACGCAAAACCTACCTGGCGAACGCAGCCTTTCCAACAGCTCCGCCAGTCTGCGCTACAACGCGAATGATCTGCGCACCGATTGGATTCGTCCCGGCATCGCGCAATATGGCAGCTCCACGGATTACCCCGAACACGACATCACGCATTGGGATTTGCAGCCCGCCATGACGCTGTCTTCACGCATCATCGCCACCCAAGATTTACAACCCGGCGACAGCGTGGGCTATGGCTCGGGGTATATCGCTGAGCAGGCCATGCGTATCGGCATCGTGGCCTGCGGCTATGCCGATGGCTATCCGCGCATCGCGCAAGGCGGCAACGCAAAAGGCACGCCCATCCTCGTGAACGGCCAGCGCACACGCACCGTGGGCCGCGTCAGCATGGACATGATCATGGTGGATCTCTCTGGCCTGCCCGGTGCCGGACTCGGTAGCGAAGTCACGCTCTGGGGGCGAGCATCTACTGGCACGGTGCTGAGCATTGATGAAGTAGCCGTTTGTGCACAAACCGTGGGCTACGAGCTGATGTGTGCGCTTGCGCTGCGTGTTCCCACATTTATAGACGATTCAGGCAGTTAGCCGTTATAGAATCTGCGCTGGGTGCTATTATATTAATAGCAATTGAGACTCAGTGCGCTGCCAACCACTGGGCAAAAAACTCGATGCATACGCGAATCTTCGGCGCACGATGCCGCTCTTGCAGCATCACGGCGTTGATCGGCACGGTTTGGCAATCCACCAAATCATCCATCACACGAACGAGCTGACCGCGAGCGACCATGGGCTCGCAAATGGCGGTGTTGCCGCGCGCCAGCCCTAAGCCTTGGAGTGCCATGCTCAGCATCATGTTGGCCGAGTTGACGCGGCAGTGGCCACGCGCAATGTGCGTGACGCTTTGGCCGTTGATCACAAATGGCCAGCGGTTGAGCGTGGGTTGGGTGCTGTGGGTGATCAAGCGATGGTGTTGCAAATCTTGCACGTCACTAGGCATACCATGCGCAGCGATATACAGCGGTGTGGCGTAAAGCCTGCGGCCATGCTCACCGATTTTGCGAGCAACGAGCGTGTCTGAGCCCGGATCGCCGGTGCGAATCGCCAGATCAATGCCCTGCTGAGCCATATCGACCATGCGATCATCCACGTGCAGCTCCACGCTCAATTGAGGGTGTTGCAGCGCCAGCACCGCAAGGCTGGGCACGATCACGTATTGCGCCATGGCGGCACTCACGCCGACTTTCACTGTGCCACTGACCTCAGCTGCGCCGCTGACATCCGCCTCAAAATGCGCATAGCTCTCCAGCATACGCTTGCCGTGCTCTAGCAAGGATTGACCGGCCTCGGTGAGCGAGAGCGCATGCGTGCTGCGGTGCAAAAGGCGCACTTTGTGCAGCGCCTCCAGCCGAGCCAGAGCGCGAGAAATTTGACTCACCGGTACATCGCTCTCCCGCGCTGCGCCCGAAAGCGAGCCCAGCTCTACCACGCGGGTGAAGGTGTGAAGATCGTCTAAATCCATGTTTGGCTTTGCATTTATTGCAAAAGCATTATGCACGCAATGCGGTTTCCATGCAGGCAGAGGAGGCCTAAAGTCCACCCATCGCTGCACTTTTCAGCAGCGACCTTCAGGAGATCATCATGCGTCACTCATTTCATCGTTTCTTGCAAATTTTGCAAATGATCAGTCACCAAGCTTTGCGCCGCCTGAGCGACGCTCATCTGAGCAGCCACCGCGCTCAGCACATCCACTGAAAGCCAGTCATGCCTACTTTGCACTTACGAATCGCGCCACTGCACAACCCCGCGCAATACGCGGCGCTGGCCAGCCAACTCACCCGGCTCACCGCGCGGGTGCTCCACAAACGCCCGGAAGTCACTGCCGTGATGATCGACGACATGCCTGCCGCTCGCTTTTGCGTGAACGGCCAAGCCAGTGAGCAGGCAGTAGCTTGCCTAGAGATTGACATCACGCAAGGCACCAACACCGCGCAAGAAAAGCAGCAATTTGTGCACGAGGCGCATGCGCTGCTGCGCCAGCTCATGGGCGACTTGCATGAGGCCAGTTATGTGATCGTGCGCGAGTTGCCGGCTGGAGACTGGGGCTTTGGCGGGCTCACGCAAGCGCAGCGGTTCAGGCAAACGCAACTTGGGGCCACCCCGCATGAGCGGCAAGAAGCGGTGATCTAAGCAACACTCGGTTTCCGCTGTCGGCTCAAGTGAGGCTCTATTGCGTTATGCTGATAGCATGACAGAGCCCACATCTTCAACGCCCCCACCCAAATCCACGGGTTTGGATAGCGAAGTCGCCGCTTTGCTAGATCACGACATGGCCGAGGTGGCGCGGCGCAATCCGGGGCGCTTTTGGTTGATTTTGGCGGTGATTTTCGCCATCGTATTGATGGGTTTGTCAGCCTGGCGGCAGGGCTGGTTCACGCCGATGACGTATGTGTTTGTTGAGCTGCCGGGTGCCAGCGGTGTGCAGATCGGTACACCGGTGCGACTGAAGGGCTTCAAAATCGGCGATGTAGACGACATCGTGCTTGATCCGCAGCTCAATGTGCGCGCTCGGCTGCGCATCGTCAGTGAGCGCATGCCGCTTTTGGGTGTGGATGCCAGCGCGCGTTTCGGGCGCGATGGCCCACTCGGTGGTAAGTTCATCGAGCTGCTGGCCGGTGATCGTGCAGGCAAGCGCTTGGTCGCAGATGCGATGCTGCCGATGGATGTGGGCAACGAGCTGGAAGACGTGATGGGCACAGTAAAAATAGCTGTGGAAAAGCTCGCGGTGGCCATCGGCAAAATGGAGCCGATTCTGGACGACACAAAAAAACTCACCGGCGAAGCGGCTGAAATGCGCAAAGACATTCGCAGCTCCGTCACCACCGTATTGGCCAACATGGAAGCCATGAGCGGCCAGCTCAAGACCATGGGTAATTCAGCGGGCAATGTGGCGCAGCGGCTGGACAAAGACAGCGTGGCACTGATGCAAGATGTGCGCAAAATCACCGATCAAGCAGAGGCCGCTGCCACCTCTGCGCGCAACAGCCTTGCAGCTTTGGAAAAAGACATGCCGCCCACGATGGACAAAGTCAAAGAAGCTTTGACCAGTGTGCAGAAATCGGCAGACAACGTCAAACTGATCACGGAAGATGTGCGCCAGATGGTCACAGAGATCAAAGGGGATGTGCCGCCTGCTGTGCGTGCGGCTCGCGCTGCTGCACAAGATGCCGCCTTGATTACCGATGGCGCGAAGAAAACTTGGCCTGTGTCCACGTTTGTGAAAAATGCTGATCCAACGAAGGCCAGCGGAAACACGGCAACGACTGCAACGACGCCAACGCCCACACCAAGCGTCGCCCAATGAACACACCTAGCCAACGCCACGCCGCGCCGATCAAGCTCAGCGTCAATGCGCTGTTGGTCTCTCCGCTGCGTGTCCGCTGGGATGCGGCCTGCGGCCTGTGGCGCTATCACGGCTGTTGGCGTGTGCCGCTCATTCGTCAGCGGCTGCGCGAAGAAACCTATCGCGAGATGGAAGAGACCATGCCGATCATTCTGATCCTCTCGCTGATTGCGGCGGTGATGATCTTCATTGTGTTGCCCGCCTCGCTGCGCGAGCAGGCTGAGACGATTTTGGCGAATCTGTGGCCGATTTGGGTCGTGCAGGCGGCGCCGATGGTGTGCGCACTGGTGCTTTGCATGTTAAACGCACCGGCCATGGCGCTGCGCTATGTGGAGCTGGATGCACAAGGCGAACTGCCCGATAAGCCGAGCCTGCGCGACCAAAGAGTGGCGGCGCTGGCTGTGCCGCAGATCATGGCGCATGCCATCGTTTGCGCGGCATGCGCTTGCTTGCTGGTGATGTTCACGCTGTTGTTTGGCATTCTGGCGGAGCTGGTGCTTGCCGTGGGTGATTTGCGCAGCGTGCTCACCACTGTCTTGTCCAGCACCTCCCCGCTGGCATCGCTGCGCTCGATTGGGCAAGCGGCTTTGCTGGGCGCTGTTTGCGCGTTAGCGTCTGTCTTGTTTGCTTGGCCAGGCAGCCTGCGCTCAGGAAGCGCCAAAGACACGCATCGGATCGGCATCTTCGCAATGATCACCGCAGCGGTGGCCTGCGCGTTGGCAGGGCTGGCAATGAACTGGGTGGCAGGGCTGCTGGGCTGGAGCCCGGGTGTGCTTTGAGCCTGAGTTTTTAAGCTAAATCGGTCTCTTACCCTTATAAAATATGCGCAGCTCGCTACTTTTTTAATAGCACATCTTTGACGTTAGGTGCGCGTACCCAACACGGCAGCGCCCACGATCAAGGCCGCTGCCAAGCCAATGCTCCAACTCAGCGGCTGGCCTGTGACGACGAGCAGCAGCGCAGTAGAAGCCAGTGGCGTGATGTAGCTCAAGATGCCGATGTGGCGAGCATCGCCGCGTTTTAAGGCGGCATCCCAAAGATAAAACGCTGCGCCCAGTGGCCCCAAGCCCATCGCGATCAGCAACCACACATCTTGGCCACTCAGCACCACAGCCGGCTCCAGCAGCGCATGGCAGAGCAAAGAGAGCAAGCCGCTGACGATGCCAAACAAACCAATCGCGGCTGATGCGTAGCTTTTACCTTGCAAAGCCAGGCGCTTGGTCATGAGCGAGTAGCTCGCCCAAATGAAGGCCGAGCCTGCAGCGGGAATATAGCCCCAAGCAAAGCCTGATCCGCTTGTCGCCACACTTTTACTCCCCAGGATCGCAATGCACGCGCCCGCAAAGCCCATGCCAGCAGCAAGCAAATGCATGCCCTTGAGCTTCACGCCCGGCAGAAACAGCGGCGCCATCACCACAATGCCCAGTGGCCACAAATAATTCACCAGGTTCGCCTGCACTGGCGGCGCGTGGCGCAGCGCAATAAACAGCAAAAAGTGAAAGCCAAACAGCCCATACACACCCAGCGCCAAATGCTGCCAAGGCATACGCCAACCGCTCATTTCCAAGCGCCCCTCACGCCACATCAGCGGCAGTGCGATCACGCTGCCCACCAGCAGCGCCACACCGGTGAGTAAAAACGGCGGCACATGGGTGAGCGAAATGCCTAGCCAAGCGAGCAGCGCCCAAAGTGCGATAGCGCAGAGGGCCAGCAGATTGGCTGTTTGGGCGTTTGAAGTGGCGACATCTGAGGAAGGCATTACTATTATTTTCGTAGCAAACTATGTAGGTTTAATAACGGCAAGTGTTCTGTTTCACTATAGATAAATGGTATCTGACCCCATTTAATTTTCGCCCATTTGCTTCATGCGCTCGCTTTTCCAATACACATCATCGCCGCCATCCATACGGTTGAGTACACGTGCCAACACGAAAAGCAAATCGCTCAAACGGTTCAAATACAAACGCGGGGCATCGTTGATTTTTTCTTTCGCGTGTAGGGCGACAACAGATCGCTCCGCGCGGCGCGCCACCGTGCGACAGACATGCGCCAGCGAGGCAGCCCGGCTGCCTGCGGGCAGGATGAATTCCAAGAGACGGGGCAGTTTCTCGTTGTAGGTTTCTAGCGCTTCATCCAGCTGCAGCAAGGCCTCTTTCTTGAGCAACTCATAGCCGGGCATCGCCAGCTCGCCGCCGAGATTAAAAAGCTGATGCTGCACATCCACCAGCAGTTCGCGCACGTCCGCTGGCATCGGCTCGCAGAGCAACACGCCGAGATTGGAATTCAATTCATCTACATCGCCCACGGCATGGATGCGCTCGCTGGCCTTGGAGATGCGTGAGTTGTCGGCCAGGCCGGTGGTGCCATCGTCTCCGGTACGGGTGGCGATTTGAGTGAGTCGGTTGCCCATGGTGTTTGCTCTGCGTGAAGTAAAGAGCACATTGTCGCGCATATGAAAAAGCGCAGTAGCCTTTATGGATACTGCGCTAAATGCTATTGAATCAATAGCGGTTAAGTCCAGCCGACCAGCATCACACTGGATATACCTTCACCGGCCGTGTCGCCACCGGGAAGCCGGCTGCGCCCAGAGTATCTGCAATCGCTTTATTGGTATCGAAATAGACTTGCCAATAGTGATCGGTGTGGCAGTAGGGGCGCACGGCGAGCTTGGGGCCGAATTCGTTGAATTCGATGATTTCTACGTCAACACCTTGCTCAGCTTTGGTGTTGGCCACTTTGGCCACAGCCTCTTTGAGCAGCGCCACGGCTTTGTGCATATCGGCGCTGCCAGCAAGTTGGGCGGCCAGATCAACACGGCGGAAGGGGTTATGGGTGAAGTTCTTGATATCCCCGCCCATGACTTTGCCATTGCCCACGATGGTGCGCACGTTGTCTGGCGTGTTCAGCGTCGTGCCAAACAGGCCAATTTCAACTGTGGTGCCTTCCACGCCACCTACGGTCACGTAGTCGCCCACTTTATAAGGGCGCAAAATCAGCAAAAAGATGCCCGCTGCAAAATTGCCCAGCAAACCGCTCCAAGCAGCGCCAATGGCCACGCCCGCACCCGCCACCAAGGCCGCGAAGGTGGTGGTTTCCACCCCAAAATAACCCAGAATCGCCACCACCAAGACCACGTTCAGCGCGACGCTGATGAAGCTGACCAAATAGTTTTGTACCGTCATATCCAGCTTCTGTCGCGTCATGGCTGCGCCGATCAATCGGCACACCAAGCCGATTAGCCAGCGGCCAATGATGAAAACCACAATCGCGCCGAGCGCTTTGAGGCCAAAGGCCACGAGGATGGGCTGGGCTTGATCGAGCCAACTTGATACTTTGCTGCTGTCCATGAGGAAACTCCTGTGTCTGTTGAGAGATGTTGTGAAGTGGCGCAGGGTAGCGGTAAACCTCGTGGCACGTCAAGCCAAAAGCTGACCAAGTGTGCGCCCGTTGTCTTTAGAATAGCTATTGCTTCACGCTCACGAGGCGCAAAAGCATCAACCCTTCTGGAGACAACGATGAACGCACCGCTTCCCACCCATCTGCTTCCTCAAATCCGCCAACGCGAGATTCCCGCCGCCTTTATTGAAGCGCTGAAACAGCGCTTTGGCGCAAACTGCTCCACAGCGCAAGTGATCCGTGAGCAGCATGGGCGCGATGAGAGCGCATTCACCACCGTGCCCCCGCCAGCGGCCGTGGTGTTTGCCGAAAGCACGCAAGATGTGAGCGATGCCATCAAACTTTGCGCGCAATACAAAGTGCCGGTGATTCCGTTTGGCGTGGGCTCCTCACTGGAAGGCCATTTGCTCGCTGTTGAAGGCGGCATCAGTATTGATGTAAGCCGCATGAACAAGATTCTTGCCGTGAACGCTGAAGATTTGACGGTGACGGTGCAGGCGGGCGTGTGCCGCAAAGCCCTGAACGAAGAGATCAAATCGACCGGGCTCTTCTTCCCGATTGACCCAGGTGCAGACGCGACGCTTGGCGGTATGAGCGCCACGCGAGCCAGCGGCACCAACGCCGTGCGCTACGGCACGATGCGCGAAAACGTGTTGGCGCTGGAAGTCGTCTCCGCGCAAGGCGAGGTGATCCGCACGGGCTCACGCGCGAAGAAATCCTCTGCGGGTTATGACCTCACGCGGTTGATGGTGGGCAGCGAAGGCACATTGGGCATCATGACCGAGATCACGCTGCGCATCTATCCCATCCCAGAAGCGATTCAGGCCGCGATTTGCTCCTTTCCGAGCATTGCCGATGCAGTGCAAACAACGATTGAAATCATCCAAATGGGCGTCCCGATTGCGCGGGTCGAACTGTTGGATGGCAACACGGTGCGCCTCGTGAATTTGCACAGTAAAACCGCACTGCGTGAAGAGCCGATGCTGCTGATGGAATTTCATGGCTCGCCGGCTAGCGTGGCCGAGCAGGTCACGACCGTGCAAGAGATTGCCAGCGGTCATGGCGCGCAGGCTTTTGAATGGGCCAGCACCCCCGAGGAGCGCACCAAGCTCTGGACGGCGCGCCACAACGCTTACTTTGCCGGCATTCAAAGCCGTCCCGGCTGCCGCGCGATTTCAACCGACACCTGCGTACCGATTTCAAAATTGGCTGATGCACTGCTCGATTCCGTGGCCGATGTCGAAAAAAGCGGTATCCCCTTCTTCCTCGTTGGCCATGTGGGCGATGGTAATTTTCATATCGGCTATTTGATCGATCCCGAGTCTGCCAAAGAACGCGAGCAAGCCGAAGCCATGAACCACGCCTTGGTTCACCGCGCCTTGGCCGTTGGCGGCACTTGCTCTGGCGAACACGGCATTGGTTTGCACAAACAAGATTTCTTGCTCAGCGAAGCAGGCGATGGCGCGGTGCAATTCATGCGCACGATCAAGCATGCACTCGATCCTCTAAACATCATGAATCCGGGGAAGATCTTCACTTGGTGAAGTCTTCATTGGCTTCATAAAGCTACTACCAATTAAATAGCATACTTCTCATGTTTTATAACGGCTAACAGCCTATTTGCCTTTAAAAATAAATTCTCAGGAGGTATCGATGAGCACTCGCAGATCATGGTTGATACAAGGTACGCGGTGGCCCGTGGTGTTGTCTGCTCCAGCTCTCTGGCTGCCCTCCAAAACTTGGGCACAAGAAACGGTTGCAGGCACGGTCCAGCGTACCGAAGGCTTTGTGCGGCTGGCTGGAACAGGTAATGAGCGCACGGCTTCGGCAGGGACGGTGATCCGCGAAGGCGATCGCATGATCACCACGCCCAACAGCGATGCGGTGGTGAAGCTGGCCGATGGCGCGGTGATCGCGGTGCGGGCCAATAGCGAGTTGGTTTTTGCGCAACAGCGCTTCAATGTGAGAGAGCCGAAAGACAGCAGCTCGGTGATGGAGCTGGTGCGCGGTGCGATGCGGCAGGTGACGGGCTTGATCGCGAAGACGCAACCTAGCAACGTGCGCGTGCAAACTGCAACGGCGACGATTGGCGTGCGCGGTACCGATTTCGAAAGCGTGGAGATCGACACGCAGTCGGTCGCGATGGGCACAAGCTTGCAACCCGGCAACTACACGCAGGTTTACAGCGGCGCCACGGTGGTGGAAGGACGCGGCTCAGGCGGCAGTGAGCGCGTGGAAGTGGCCGCAGGGCAGACTTCTTTCTCACCAGACAGGGGCTTCGGCGCGAGCACGCCTTTTGGCTTGATGCGTAGCGTGCCAAGTGGCGTGTTTCGCGGTGGCCGCTTTGACAGCCAGCTCGGCGGCGTGCAGCGGCAAATGATGCAAGAAATCAACAACAACATGCGCGAAAGCCTGCCACCTGAGCTGCGAGAAATCATGCCGCAATTTGGGGTAACTCCTCGGCGGTGATTTTTGAAAAAGGCAAGCAGCCAAACTTCCGGACGCAGTCTATTCAGCCATAGAAAAAGCCCTTAGCTTTTCAGTCAAGGGCTCCTTTTTCAATGCGTAGACAGGTTACTGCTTGCGCATCATGATCGCTTTGACCCAGCCTGTGCCTTTGGGGGTGGCGACTTTCATAAAGCCGTCTTTTTCTTCGCCTTCAGCCACCACCTCATCGGATCGGCCCAGGCTCATCACTTCGCGTGCGCCGTCTCTCGGCTCGGTCAAGGCTTTCACGCCAGCGATCTTTGCCACATAAACTGCGCCCACATCGGCACGAGCGCTAGCGTTGGCATTGGCAGTAGACGCGCTACTGGCCTTGGCTTGAGTCAGATTGGCGTTGTTACGCACATTGCGCACGATGTTGTTCCAGTTGTCTAAGAAGCTGGCCGCGATCAATTTACCTTCTGCGGTGTTGGTGTAGCCGCCCAAAGCGCCGGCGCCGCCGGCGCCCAAGATGAAGCCCCCCACGTTAAAGTCCGTCTTTTTCGCGCTGCCTTCTGAAGCAGCCACTTGCAGACCACTGCGTACATCCGACATCACCATGGATGTTGAAGCCTCTTTGAATTTCAAGTTGCCCGCAATCGCGCCGAGCATACCCAAGCCGCCACCAAAGCCGCCCAACAAACCGCCACCCACCCCCCCGGAAGTGTGCGCCGCAATCACCACGCTGGGCGTGATCACAAAATCTGCGGCCACCATCTGGCCTTGGCCTATGTTTTGACCGGCTTGCATTTGGCCACCCGAGGCCAAAGCACGCTCTTGCATCATGTTTTGAAAGCCAGCACCGCGCTCAACCACTTGGAAGCAGTTGGAGTTGGCAATGATCATGCGAATCAGGCCTGTGGGCGATTGCAGACCCGCTTTGAGCAAGGCGTTGATCACTTCAGATTGCGGCTCGGTCACGGCAATGGTTCCCTTGGGTGCATCGCATTTTTCAGCTTGGGTTTGGTCACTGGCCGTGGTGTTGGCACCACCGAGCGTTTGCGCTTGGACGGCAAAGCCTGCGAGCAGAGCCAGAGCCAAAAGGGTGGGGCGAAGGTGCAGCATGCAAAAACTCCTAGGGTAAGCGACCATCTATAGCAGCGGCGCGTGTTGGAACAGGTAACAAAGGATTATCACGCAAGGCCAGCCCGCTTCCAAGCCAGAAAAACCCCTCGTTTGAGGGATGGTGTGCAAAAAGTCACGGCTTGATGTGATGCGTGCGGCTTCGATTGCTCACTCATTCACTATCGATTCAGTAGCAAACTAGTGTGATTTATAAATGGCAGTGCCCGATTTGGCGCAAAAAGCTCCTGCAACAGTATTGCCGGAGCTTTTCTCTGGGCAGCAAAGTCTGCGTTGCTTGACTTATTTGCGTACGCCGCTCAGCAACACTTCGACTCGGCGGTTGGGCAGCAAGCATTCCTGCAGCTCAGCCGTGGAGCGGAATTTGGCCTTCGTGCAAGCCTCAATCTGCTGACTGTCGGCTTTGAACTCGGTGGAGATCAGATTGGCTGGCACACCTTGGCTCACCATATAAGAACGGATGGTTTCTACGCGGTCTTGGCTGAGCTTGGTGTTGTAGTTGGCATCGCCCGTGCTGTTCAAGCGGTCGGCATGGCCGACGAGTTTGATGCTGCTGACGGTGATGCTGCTGCTTTTGACTTGGGCGATCAAGGTGTCCAGCTGATCCTTGGTGTAAAGGCGCACATTGCCCAGATCGCGTTTGTCGAAGTTAAACAGCACATTGGCTGCTGCATTCACAGGCTGCAGCGGCGCAGGTGGCACGACCACAGGTGCGGGCGCAACACGAGGCACTACAGCGGCCACAGGCGCAGGCGGCGGCACGCAAGCCTCAGCTGCGCGCTGGGCATCGCCGATCAGATCTTCGGCGATTTGCACATAGGGCTTGGCATGGCGCCATTGCTGTTGGTTGAATTCATTGCCAGCGTGCACCAGCTCCACTTCAGCGCAAGCCGTTTTTTGCTCGGCGCAGCGCCAACCGGCATGACCTTTGAGCTTGGCAGCGGCGTCCCACAAGTCCTGGCGCAGCTTGGCTGCGTCGTTGACCAAGGGTGTGGCGTTGGCTGGGTTGGCTGCAGCAGCTACTGCACCGCCTTTTTCAAGGTAATCGGTGATCTTGAAGGATTCGTCGTAGGCCAGATTAGGGAAGTTGCTGCGGTCGTTGCGGGTGTATTCATGCAAGCTCACATCCAACCAGCACTGTGCTTTGGCCAAGCTGTAGCTGGCCACGCGGTGGCGACCGGTGTCGTTGAGTGCCTTGATACGGCCTTGCTGGGCTTCGTAGTTGGCGTAATCAGTGTGAATAGCTTTGTCGGTGATCGACTGCTTGGCCGCTGGCGCAGTCGAGCTGTTGCTTTGCTGGCCTGCGCTCGTGGCGCAGCCTGCTAGCACCAAGGCAGACAGGATGGTAGCAACTGCAGTAGCGGTGCGGGTGATGTGGTGCTTCATGGGAGAGGCCTCGCTTGGGTGTTTTGTCAAAGATGTGGGAATGTGGCTCAACGATCAAGGGCGCGGTTCACGCTCTTGTTGTCACTGCGGAACAGGTTTTCATCAAACTTGTAGCGCAATCGAATGAAGACGCCTCGGTTGGTGTATTCGCCCGAGGTCAGGTCTCGATCGGAAAAGCCCGCCCAGTTCACACCGGCAGACAGCCACAAATCTTGTCGCAGCAGATAGCCCACTTCCACGCCGGAAGCAAACTGACGACCCTTGCCACCCTTTATGCCCTGGAAGACGCTGGCCATGTAGCTGATGTCCCAGTTCTCGGTGAAGTCATACGTCACGCGTCCGCCCACGAGGATGGCGCTGAAGTTGTCTTTCACGACACTACTATCGGGATTGGTGAAACTGCCGTTGGAGTTTTTGTAGGCCACGCGGCCACCCAGCCACCAAGGACGGCTGGGGTGGTAGTTGCCATGCACCGAGACGATGTGGGCTCGGTAGGTGTCTTCTGGCGCGGCAATCGTTCTGGTATCACGCTGGGTTTTGTACTCATAGCGACCCAGGGCATTGAAACGGTTGTGATCGACCGGACGCCAAGCTGCGCCAAACTGAAGGCGGTCTTGGATGCGTGCGCCGTTGGTGTAGTCGTTAACCAGCAGGTAGTTGCGTGCCAAGAAGGTCCAATCCCGATCCATCTTGCGCGCCAAGCTCACCGTGCTCAGGTATTGGTTTTCGGTTTGATCGCCCGCGACTGTGACATCGTCATTAAGACGACGCCATTCCAAACGACCGGAGAATTGCGTGAGCTCGTTCATGCGATAGTCCACCCCGCCGCCCAAGGCGAAGGCGTTGCGCACGCTGCCTTGAAATACTTTGAGCACTTCAGCGTTGGTGGTGTAGGCCAGGCCTTCGCGCACATTCCAAGTGTTGCGCACGCCGGTGGCCAATTGCATATCGCGATTGGCTGCGGTGCCGCCGGAGAGCGCATCGCGCAGGCGGTATTCGCTGAATAGCGTGCCGCCTTGCATGTAGCCGGATTCGACACCGAAGGTCAAAGCATTACTCTTGTCTGCAGGATTCAACGCGCTGGATGAAGTCAAGCCACGCTGATGCTCGTAGCGGCCAAAGACTTTAGAGCGCTCGGAGAGCTGGTATTGCGCGCCCACACCAAAGCGGCGCTGGCTTTCAGAGCCGAGCTCCACATCACCGCCTAGACTCCAACGCTCTGAGGGTGTCCAGGTCGCACCTAAGCGCACGCTGGTGGCGCGGCGATCAATGGTATTGGCCGCTCCTGCAGCTGGAGCGATATTAGAAATGCCGCTGGATGGATTCACGCCATCATTGCCGAGGCCGTAAAAGCCGCCGCCACCCAGAGGATTGCTGCTGATGGTCGAGCCGCCCGTAAAACCAGCGTTCTCTTGCGTGTGACGCAAAGATAGATCAATCCCTATCGTTTTCGATGGCTTCCACTTCAAACCTAGAGCCGCTGCATCGCGCGCAGGATCGGCAGCTGCCGTCTTTTGCTGGGTGCGCGTCAACTCGCCATAAACCTGCGTGCTTTCGCTGATTTGATACCCAGCTTTGATGCCGTAATCGCTCTTGCCTTCGTTCACTGAAGCGCTGGGATTGTAGAACTCAGGATCCGATGCTATGAGCCAAGCAGCGGCTTCCAGGGCATCTTTCTTGTGTTGCAATTCAATGCGCACAGCATCACCACTGCGATTACTGCGTAACTCACCGACGCCGCCTGAAGGCGTGGTTGTTGAGCTGCCACCCAAAAGATAGCGTGTGGATTTAGTGCGCGCCACTTCAGCCACGAGCCGGGTATTGTCACCCAATTGAATGGCCGTGTTGATGCTCATTAATGAGTAAGGAGATAGCGGGTTTTCATCGCGGGTTAAGCTACCGCCCACTTCCCAGCGTTCGCCGAGCTTGACCCGGCCATCCACACCATAGGCGTTAAAGGTCGGGCCACCTTGCTCCACCTCATAGGTAATGCGCAGGAATCGAGGATTGCCATTGACATCAATTGAAGCTACCGGCGATTTCAGCAAAATTGCACCGCTAAACGGCTCAAAGGTGTAGTCTTCAAAGCGTATCAAAGTGACGACCTCAATCACTACGCCCTGCTGATTGCGATCACGGGTGATGATTTCGACTTTTTCTGTGCCTTGAAGGCCAGCGCGAGATATCACAAAGTAAGGGCCAGAAGTGCCATTGCCGCGATACTCTTCGACCGCTTGCTTGAGGTTGTCTTTGAAGAAGTAGGCGTTTGCCAAATAGCCCTTGTCCTCCAAATGGCCTTTGAAGCCCGTCGCTGAGCGGTTGTAAGCGCCTAAATTACGCAGCTTGATGCCTGCAACGCTGCCACCACCAGTGAGTTGGCTAAAACCGTCACCGGTGTTGAAGTCGCCATACAGGCCGTAGGTCTTACCTTTGTCCATGCGCAGGTAAATGCGGTCCGCGCTCTTGGCTTCGTTGCCACGCAAAGCGCTGTCGCCATAGACGGGATACATCTCGTCGCTGCGTGGGTCTTTGAAGAGGCGGTTGTTGGTGTCTTTGTCTGAATCAAAGGCAGCTGTGAGTAGCCATTCGTTTTGCAATTTGCCTTTGACGAAGAAGGCGCTGCGCACGCCGAAGCTGCGTTTGCCGTCGTCGCTGTTTCTCACCCAGCGGCGTAGCTCTTTCTCAAAGCCATCGTCAATGCGAGTGGGCAAGATATTGCCTTTGCTGCGAGAAGCAAAGATGCCTTCCAGTAAACCAGCGGCCACGAATTCACGCAACTCGGGCAAGTAAGAGACGATGCCTTGCGCCACAGCCGAGCCCATCGTCACACGCACGCGAACATCTTGCGCCTCACCGGGTGCGAGCAAGGTCACCGTCACTGAGCCATTGCGAAGTTCAACTTGCGTGCCGGGAATGACGCGATCCGCATCGAGCCTGCCTGGGCCAAATTCATCGGTCTTTGCGCCGTCAACCAAGATGCGGCCACCGCTGACTTCAATCGTGGCAAAGAGCTTACCTGTTGGATTCAGAATCACTTTGCCATTGGCATCGAGCGCACGAATGGTGATGCGATTGCCGCTCACACCATCAGCAAACATGTCGTTTTTCTCGACTTCAACAACCAGACGTGCGACTTGGGCATTGGCGCGGTAATCCACGCCACCGTTTGATGCACCCGGGAAAACTTGCGACGCAGTGCCCAAAGGCGGCTGCGTGGATTCACCACGGTAACTGTTGCCTACGGCAGGTGCGGTCTGCGCGACAGCGATGCCTTGCATCAACAAACCTGTGGCAATCGCCAAGGGCGTTAAAGCATTCAGGCGCAAGGCTGATAAGCGCGCAGAGAGGCGTTTCGTTGTGTTCATGGTCGCCTCCTTATTTCGTTAGACGGATGTTGTTGCCCGGCGTGTTGCTGCTCGCGGCAGGCAACTGGGGCACGGGGGTGTTGTTTTCCGCATTGCCGGGAGGTGGGGCTCCCGAGGATTGCGGCGATCTGGGTTGCACCAGCGGTTGATTGGCGCTGTCTGTGCCTTGATCAGGGAAGTTGGCGCTCTTGCCTTCAAATTTCAGAGAAGCTCCGCCCTTGCTCTCGTTATCAATCGAGCGTACCCCCCCCTGAGCACGGCGCGCCTTGACTTGCTCCAGCACGGTGTTCGAGCATGAACCAATCGCAAAATCAGCTTGCTGCATTTCACCGTTTTTCAGATCAAGCCACAGACTGTCTGCATTGCCCAAGTTGCGGTTACTCGCGGTTGTCAAGCGCGCGCCGCGTGGCAGCGTGAGTTGATCAACCTTCAAGACATGGCTCTTAGGCTCTAAACCGCAGATGCTGTATTTACCTTCGGAATCGGAGACCAAATACGTGCCGTCTTGCATATAGAGACGCACACCCGGCACGCCGATTTCTTCAGCATCTTGAATGTGATTGTTGTTGCAATCGGTATAAATCTTGCCGACGATACAAGCATCGCTTGTAAACACGCCGGGATTGACCTTCACTCTGGCTTGCGCGATATTGGAGCGAATCACACCAATCGAGCTGGCCTGAGCACGGTTGATGCCATCACCTTGCATCGAACCAACACCCACGCGCACGCGGTAGGTCAACTCAATCTCTTGACCCACTGCGAAACCAGCACCCGGCAACGGGATGTTGTAGGTGACGACTGCGCCCGGTGCGCCGCTGATATTGCCCGCTGGCACCACCACTGCGGCTGCACCCGTGGGCACAGAAACGAAGGACGTACCGGGGATCAGCTTGAAGCCAGCAGGCATGCTGTCCACCACACGCAACACCGGCAGCGCTGCTGTGCCCGACGCATATTTCACCTTCACGGTGTACTTCACGTTATCGCCCAATTCCACCGTAGACTTGCCGGCTACTTTGCTGATGAACAGCACGGGACGATTGGTTGACACAAGCGGCACATGGTTGTTCACGATGTCGCGGCTGTTACCGTTCAGATTAAACGCTTGATGCCATGTGGTGGGCTCGCCTGCCTGCGGTGCATTCGCGTTCGGTACGATCAAGAAAGGATCGTTGGGTGGGCGGTTTGGCGGTGTCAATGTGCCCGGTTGTGGCGGCACGCCCGGATCTGCGGTATAGCCCGCTGGCGGTGTCACGCCAATACGGTATTCGCAGGCAGGGGCGCCAGGATTGAGCAAGAACTGATAGAAACCATCTGCCCCCACCACTTGGTTTTGATTTGCAGCACCGCCGACCAAATGAACTGCTGGGTTGAAAGCAGGCACGCAACTGGCCGGGTTTGTTGGCTCAAATCTCACTGTCGCGCCAGGTACGGGCAACCGTGTATCAGAGTCATACACCACACCTGCGGGATCCACGGGCAGGGATTGTTGCGGAACGATATTCGCCAGGCCTCCTGATCGCAAGGTGAGATTCGCAAGTTCACCGCGTACCACCTGCGAGCCCCCAGCGATCGGCGCACCATTCTCGCCGTTGACTGCGCCGCCAAATATTGCACCACCCGGTGCGATAAAACGAATGCTGTAGCCTGGGCCGACTTCTTGGCCGGTGAAGCTGTAAGCGCCATTACCATCGGACGAAGTGCTCAACACTAGCGTCGGCGTGCCGCCGCCAATGGGTTCGCGCAACAATTGCACCGTCCAACCCACCAAGGCAGGCTCTCCGGGGTCTTTGATCTTGTCGTGATCGTTGTCACGCCACAAACTGCCAGATACCGCACCATCGCGAGGTATGTCACCGAAATTGTTGTTGATGCTGTCTGTACCTGGCGGCAGGATGATTGCAGAAATGACGTTGGTGTTTGAGCCGCCTGTGCCTCCCGTACTGCCAGGTGTAGCCGCGCCATTGCCATAGATTACAGGCTGAGTTTCGCTAACGATGTAGGTACCTGTTTTTAGATCGTCGAAGCGATACGTACCATCCGCTGCCGTCTGCGTGGTGCGCGAGACGCTGACACCATTTGCATCCACGCCAGCCAGTGTGACGGTGATGCCGCCCAAGCGCACAGTTTCAGCGGGATTCAAAGCTTGATCGCCGTTGCTGTCCAGATAAACCAAACCACTGAGGCTTGATAACGTGTCGGCAAAATCAATGCCTGTCAAAGGAGCATTGCTGACCGTGAATGGCCGCACATCTGTGACAGAGGGCGCAGACACTGTCGGCGTAGAGCCATAACCCGCTGGCTGGGACTCTTGCATAAAATAGCCGCCCGGCGGAACTTTCACGAAGGTGTAGTTGCCATCAGTAGCCGTTGTGATGGTCGCGACAATGTTGCTGCCTGCACATGGCACGCCTGATGTGCGGCACAAAGTAATCACCACACTGTTGATGCCATTGCCTGCTGGCTCATCTGATGTGCCATTGCGATTGCGGTCCAGATAGACGCGGCCACTCACATCAAAGCCTTCGACTTCACCGAAGTTGAAATTTGTCCCCACTACGGCGGGCATACCCGTGACCACGCTGGTAGGCGGTATCCACTGAACACCTTCAATACGGCTAGCCGTGCTGTTGGCAGTGCCAACATTGCTGGTTCCGCCCGTGCCGCTCGTTGCAATAGTGCCCACGCTGGTCGTGCCATCGCCAAGGGTCGTCGTACCGGTGTTGATGGTGCTTGGTTCAACAATCACATAACTCTGTCCAGATCCTGGTGCGGGGATGTCGTGGAATTCGTACAATCCAGCCGCCGTGGTGGTGGCTGTAGCAATCACAGTTGAGCAGCTTGTATCGGTACACAGGCGCACGGGTACGTTGGCCAAAGGTACATCTGGCCCGCCACTGTTGTACACGCCAGAATAATTCACATCCCAATAGACTGTGCCACTCAAGCGCGCGCCCGTCTCATAGAAATTGACGTTGTTGATGGCATTCGCTGTGACGTTGATCGGCGTAGAAATATTCGGAGAGCTTGAAGCGTAGCCCGTCGGCTGGTCTTGCACCACATAATAAGTGCCGGGCGTGATGCCGTTAAAAGTGTACGTGCCGCCTACAGAGCTGGTGGTGGTGGCGAGAATGTTGCTGGGTTGGCAAGGGCTCTCGTTGGCGCGGCAAAGTGTGAGCGTGGTAGTCACTGGCAATGGGCTATCTGTGCCATTGTTCGCGCCATCAAAGTTGCGATCCAGAATTACATTGCCGGAAATGCTGCTGACTGGCAATTCACCAAAATTGTAATCCGTGCCGTTGGCGGACAAACCGTTGAATAGCGCAACTGTCGGCGTCCAGGTGATATCGTTGATCGTGCTGAGCGGGCTGTTGGCCGCGCCGACTGCTCCTGCACTTGTACCAGACACGATCAAGTTGCCCACGGTCGTCGTGCCGTTGTTCAAGTTGGCGGGAATGACGCCTTCTTTGATGAAATACGTCTGACCGAGTGGAGGCGCTGGCAGGTTGGCAAAGGTGTATGTACCGCTGATCGCTGTGGTGGTGGTGGTTTGTACTGGCGTTGATGGGTTACCAGACAAGTACAGCTCAACAATGACACCGCCAATGCCTGTATCGCCGGCGTTGAATGCACCTGATGCATCGTTGTCTTGGTACACGCGGCCTTTGATCTCAGCCAAGGTATCTGCGAAGTTGACACCAGCCACAGGCGTGTTGCCCGCGCGTGTGACGGGTTGTACATTGGGTGAGCTTGATCCGTAACCGGTTGGCTGGTCTTCGATGACCCAATAGCTGCCAGCCGGCACGTTGGCAAAGGTGTAGCTGCCGTTCGATGCCGTGGTGGTTGTGCCAATAATGTTCAGCGGCGGGCATGCTCCTGCACCCGGGTCAGAGCTACATAATGTGATTGTGGTCGTGCCGTTGGAGAGCAAGGGCGTATCGGTCGCACCGTTGTAAGCGCCAGTTGTGCCATTGGTGAAATCGCGATCCACAAACACGCTGCCGCTGATGCCCGCTTCTGGACGCTCGCCAAAGTTGTAGCCCAAGCCAAGCACCGGTGTGCCTGTGGCAGGCGTGGTGGGCATCACGAAATTGATGGCGTTGATGGTGCTATTGGCTGTGAACGCCGGGCCTTGTTCGCCGGGAACGATGCTGCCGTTGGCTAGTGATGTTCCGCCTGTCAATGCACCCACTGTGGCTGTGCCGTTGGCAATACCGTTCAAAGGCGGGAGACTTTCATCTTCCACGATGACATAGCTATCTCCCGACGGTGGTGCAGGGATGTTGGCGAAGGTGTAGCTGCCACTCGCCACAGTTGTAGCGGTTGCCACGGCATTGGTGGATGTGCAGGAAGCTAATTGGCTAGTCAAGCACAGACGCAAGCTAGCACCCACAATCGCCGTATCGCCTGAGCTGAATGCACCGCTGGCATCGTTGTCGTTATAGACCGTGCCGCTGATTTGTGCCGCTGTCTCAAAGAAGTTGCGATCTGTGACGCTGGTCGCGGTGAGCGTGATTGGGATGCTGTTCGCCGTGCTTGAGGCATAGCCAACAGGTTGGTCTTCCACGACGAAATAGTTGCCGGGTGGCAGGTCGTTGAATTGATAGTTGCCAGTCGTGGCATTTGTCACTGTGCTACCAACGGTATTGCCGGGCAGGCAAGGGCTTTCATTGACACGGCACAAAGTCACGGTAGTCGTCACGCTGGGAATCCCAGATTCGCCGCCATCCAACACGCCATCGGCATCCGAATCTAAGATCACACGCCCTGAGATCGCCAAGCGTGGGACTTCACCAAAGTTGTAGCCAACCCCAGATGCACCAGAACCTAAGACGATGGCCTCCACGCCTTCGCCTGAGCCAGATACCGTGCTCGATGCTTCGGTGATCACTGATCCAACGATGCCAGTCGGTGTCAGTGAATTCGCATAACTCACCGTGCCCACAGTAACTGTTCCGTCAAATACACTCGGTGTCGTTGGCTGCACTTCGCGCACTTGGTATGTGCCTGGGCGCAAGTTGGCAAAGCTGTAAGAGCCTTCGGGGCTGATGGTGAGTGTTGTCGTTAAGCTAACAGCAACGCCCACATCATCTGTGCCCGTCAATTCAATCGTCACTCCCGTGATGCCAGGCTCAGTGCCCACATCACGCATACCATCCTGATCCACATCTTGATAAACAAAGCCTTGCAAGCTTGCGGGGCGGACTTCTGCGAAGTCGTAGTTCACGCCTTGACTGGCCGTGGTGAAGACGATGCCAGTCATACGATCACGCAAGATGGGTGTCGTCACGTCTGTCGGTATGGTGCTGCCTGGTGTGGTCGTTGCTCCGCCCGCGTAAGGCGTGAGTGAGCCTAAAGATTGGCGGCCATCTAAGAAGCCAACAGGCTGAGCCTCTTCGAGTGTGTAGCCCGTTGCATTGGGCGATGGCACATCATTGATCACCCACAAACCTGTACCTGATGTCACTGCAGTGCGCGTGATGAGATTGCCACCTGCATCTGTGCCGCTCAACGTGATGCTCACACTAGGAATGCCGGGCTCACCCACTTGGCAGATGCCATCGTTGTTGTAGTCTTCACAGACACGGCCAGAAATATCACTGCCTCGCTCGCCAAAGTTATTGCCCTGTGACACACCGCCTGGGCCGAGTTTGATGATGCTCACTACCGGCGTGACAACACCGCCTGTTGCCGCGCCGGCCGCAGGCGTGTTGCTGGCTGTGTTGTTGGTGCGCGGCGCATAGGGTTGGCCTAGATTTGTGTTCGGCCCTTCAACAATTGAGCCCGTGTGTGTGTAGCCCGGCACCGGAGCAACCGTGACGGAATAGTCCCCGGGCAGCAAGCCAGCGAAGGTGTATGTCCCGCTTGCATTGGTTTGCCCAACGCGGGAGACGGCATTGCCAAGGTAGTCTGTGCCCGTCAATGTGACAGTGACATTAGGCAGCGTCGCTTCCGCGCCCTGCTTGGTCACGCTACCGTTGCTGTCCACATAGACCACGCCTGTGATCGTGCCCGTTTTGATTTCACCGAAATTGTGTTGGGTTTGGCCCAGAGCTTCGATCAACACCACGTTTGTAATGATGTCGCTCGTTGAATTGCTTGTCCCAGGGTTCACGGGTGAACCACCCGCAGAATAGCCCTGCGCACTGTTGTTGGCTTGCGAGTTGGCGATCACATTGGAATCAGCCTGAGTGCCTGCAGCATTTCCTTTGTGTTCTTTGCCATCAAAGTATCCGGCGGGCTGGGTTTGTGTCAGCGTGTAGCCTGCTGGGTTAGATGGTGGCACGGAGAAGCTGTACAGACCATTGTCATCGGTTTGTACGGTGGTGTTAACAACATTGCCATCAAAGTCAGTGCCCGTTAGCGTGATGCTCGCGTTTTGAATACCGGGTTCGCCTGAATCTTTTTGTCCGTTATTGTTCAGGTCTTCATAGACAAAGCCCGAAAGACCAGTGTTCACAATCTCTGTGAAGTTGTAGCCCGAAGGATTGCGCTGTGCCTCGCTGCCTGTCGCTGGTACTGAAACTCCTGTGATTTTGTTTTCATCGGGCAGTGAGCCAAAATTCAAGCCTGAATTGGTGGCCGTGGTTTGTGGCCCTGTCACGATCGTGCCACCGCCTGTGCCGGCTTGTTCGGTGTAATCGCTAAAGCCTGCGGGCTGTGTTTCCACAATCGTAAAGCTGCCGGGCGGCACCAAGATTTCCCATGTGCCTGTGCCTGACGTGCTGCCAGAAACTGTAGCGTTGGCACAATCTGCACCTGCTGCGGGCGCACCGCCGCCGATGGCATTACCAAACGTGTCTAGGCCACAAATCTTGATGATAGCGCCAGCAATCGGGTTCGGGCCCGTGCAGTTCTTGGTGGCTGCATCAGCTAGGTTGGCGCCTTGTGTGACTTGGCAAACATTGCCAGAAATGGATGTCTTGAGTACGGCGACGGTGGACATGCCGTTGTTGTTAGCGCTGTTGTTATCCTTGCCCAGTGGTTTGTCGTTGGCTGGATCGATGCCGGGTTCAATAGAAGCGGTGTTGGTGAGGTTTGCAGGGCTGAAGCCGACGGCTTGAACGGCCGCCCAATTACTGACCTTGGCAATGACTTGCAGTTGGCCGGATGCATTAGCAGCTGTGCCAACAATGAAGTCTGCCACAGCGGCATTGGCATTACCGATATCGCAGGTCACCGCTGTTGAACCAGAGCAGCTCACTGGGTAGGCGGCGGCACCAGCGGGCAGCGTACTGCCGCCGGGAATCACGAAGCTGGCTGACTCAAAGGTGAATCCAGGTGGCAAATTCTCAACAATGCGAAGTTTGCGGGTGGGACTCGGTCCGTTATTGTGGAAAGTGATGTTGAACTGAACCGTTTGATTCAGATTGACAGGGCTTGGTGTGATGGTTTGCTTGGAAGATATTTCCAAGTCCATCGGCGCAAACCAAGTGGTGTTCTCGGTGGCGTTGCGCACCTGATCGGCGTCGTAATCCACGTTGCTCACATTTGTCATGTCAAATGGGGCTTCGTTGGATGCGCCGCGCACGCGATTGGGCAAAATGATGTTGCCGCGAATCGCTGGAACAGCTGGCGTGACATCAAAAGTCAGCCGCCAAGAGACGCTTTCACCGGGCAGCATGAAGCGCTCAGCGGCTGTTTGCGACATTTCGCAGCGGATCATGCCGGGGGAAGGTGTGTTGTCCACGCAAGTGTTGCCTGCACCGATACCCGCAGGTGGCACTGTGCGGCCAGCAAGGCTGCTTTCAAATACAGCGCCAACTAAGTTCAAAGTGCGGGTCTGTCCATTGTTTGACACGGCTGTAGTTGCGCCAAAATTGGGCACGATGCCACTGCTTGTCACGGGTTTTAAGTCCACCACATGGACGCCCGAAATTTTGGATTCACCACTGTTAACAAGCGTGATTCGATAACTCACTTGGTTGGCATACAGCAAGTTGTCGCCGTTAAGGCCAGGACCCACGTCGGTCTTCGCTGTGATCAGATCAAAACGCGGTGGCGCGACTTTCACCAAAACGGCGCTCTTGTTATTGGTCAAGCTACGCTCTACCTCAATCACGCGGGTGATCGTGATTTGAGCGGTATTGGTGTAGCCTGGCATGCCTGAAAGCGCCACATTCAATGGCAAGCCGGCTGGCGCTGAGCCCGTGTTCACATAACCTGGCGAACCAATGCCATCGCTGAAACCATCTGCGCTGTTGTTGGGTTGCGCATAGGGAAACAGCGGCCGCACTTGGATGATCACTTGGAATTCTTGCCCGCGCTCAAACGGCGTGGTGCTCAAGGGGCACAGCACGGTGGTTTGCCCCGCAACAGGCGTGCCGACTTGCAAAGTACATGCCTCTCCGCGCGTGTTCACCGGCGTGCCGACAATTTCCCAACGGCTGGTGTCAATCACATCTTTGACTTCTGCCAATTGCGATGGGTTGGGGCCGAGGTTGCGGTACGTGAAGACGTATTGACCGAGTTTGCCCACTGGAATGGGATTGGGATTGAGTGCTTTGCCTGTGACTTGCAGATCCACAACGGGATTGATGATCGAGGTAGCTGTTGCGGTGTTGACGGCAAAGCCTGTCGAGCCGGGCACATCATCTGGTTCGAGCAAGTTTTTTGAGTCAGTGGTGGCGGTGTTGATGTGAGTGCCATCGAGCATACCGCGGGCGATGCGTACGTACAATGTGCGCGTGGCGTTGGCAGCGAGGTTTTTTAGCGTGCAATTGATATTCGCACCGGTTAAGGCGCAGCTCTCGCCTGCGACTGCGACTGGCTCTAACACGAAGGATTGTGGCGAAGGCAGATTCTCGCTCGCACTCGTGATGCCCCAGTACATTGGCAGGGTGTCGGTGATGACATAGTCTGCGGCCGGGCCGTGAGTATAGGTGCCCGCTGCACCCCATGTCACGCCGACGCGATTGGGGTTTTCGTTTTTCACGTCCATACGGAAGCACAGGGCGTTGTCGTTGCTGGCTACAGAGGCGAGTGTTTGCGCGGCGGCAAATCCGGTGGTGCTGGCATCGCAGATTCCGCTTGCCGCCAAAGTCGCCACAGTTTTGGTGATTTGCAAATCGCCCGCGGCAGCGGTGGGGTCGATATATTCAATGCCGCGCGAGTCTTTGCAATCGTTGGCGTATTCGTTGGCGGGGCCGTTGACACCATTGGCTCCCGTTCTCTCAGGTGGCTGCGCGCCATTCGCGGGTGTGAGGGACAACTTGTCCAGAATTTCTTGGCCGGTACAGACCTCGGTGCTCGGCCCTGTGCCGATTGCACCAACTGCGGTTGGCGCAATGCTGGTGAAAGTAACTGGCGGCGTTGATGCGCCTGCGAGTAACGTGCCTACTGATGGACCTGTCGTAAACAGCAGTCGTGTGCCAGATACGGCACACGTTCCCCATGGCAAGGGGACAGACGCAGGACAAACAGGAATACCCGTGCCGCCGTTTTCTGATGCTGCGATGTTTCCGTAGGCTTGCAGAGGCGGATTCGTGCCGCCGTAATTAACAGCCAGCGGACCGTTGTTTTGCACCACCACGCCGCGCGTGATCGTACCGCCCAGAGGAACTTTGCGTGCGCCGACTATTGGGATGATCTCTAAATCTGCGTAGGGTGGCAAGACCAAATAAGGCAAGGCTTTGGTGTTGTCTGCGGGGTTGGAGTCGGTGTAGCCTGCAGGTGGCGTGACGACGGCTTCGTTGATGCCAGTGGGTGGCGCTGGCAAGACAAGCGGATTGGTTAACGGAATATCAAAGAAGACTGAGCTGCCGGGATTGAGCGACGCAGAAGTGGTACACGTCATCAGCGGCGTTGCAAATACACAACCTGAGGGTGGCGTACCCACAACAAAGCCTTTGGCAATCATGCCGCTGAAATCATCGGTGACCGTTGCGCCTGTAGGCATCGGTGCTCCGCCAGTATCAAGCGTTGCGCCGATGCGAACAGTGGTGGTGCCCGTGACGGCAGCGGTGGCAGTACCAACTTGGCCGACGAAGCTTTTCTCGGCTTTGGCATTGCCGCCTGGTGCAACATTGAGGGTTTTGACAACGGGGCCGTTATTGGCTGGCTTAGGATCAGCTACAGCGGCGGTGATGTCATTGCTGGCGACAGCGCCGTCGATAGAAACCGTGCCGCCATTGGCAACCACTCTACCGGGGATTTTGATGTCACCCAGGCTAACGGTATTGCCCGTTGGATTGTTGGACACCGAAGCTGCTAAGACACAGGTAACTTTGCTGCCAACAACCGAGCAATTCCAGCCTGGAGAAGCTGCATTGATGGTGGCTGCCGATGCGGGCTGAAAGCCCGGCTGGAGATTGAATTCAGCTTGCACTTGCCCGGCCGGGATCGTATCGAGGCCGTTGGTGGTGACTTTGGCAGTGAACGTATAGGGTGCGCCCGATGTCACGCTTTCCGCGATGGCCGGGTCAAAGGAAATACCCAGATCGTTGGCGGCGTTGATTTTGACTTGCGTGGCGCCTGCGTCATTGTCTAAATCAGAGTCACCCGGATAGGTTTGACAGTTGCTTGCAGGATTCGCCGGGTTCTCTGCGGGAACAATAGGATAGGATGGCACTGCATCCAACACATTGTCTATACAAGCTTGGATGGCATACGGTGTGTTGCTCGGCACTAGGGCGCGACCTACATAACTGATTTCTTCTGTGCTGCCAGCACCCCCGATAGCGCCTGCTGGCAGTTCACATTGGAGGATCTGATTTCCTGCGGTAGTAGGAAAGCTGACAGGCGCGTTGTTTTTCAACACGCAATAAATGGGAAATGTACCGGCTACAACAGCGACACCAGCTGGCACATCGATACTCACGCGCACAGGGGTGGTAGGCGCATCGCCGACACTTCCGACCGTCACGCGGAAGGTGGTGGTGTTATTGGTGGCCAGCGGTGTGGGCTGGTTGTCATAGGTGTACGCCGAGATGTTGAAATCGGGTGCAGCAAAAGCCACGGTGGCTGACAACAACAGAGCGCCAGTCGCAATGGCTTGTAACCATCTCTTTTGCAAGCTTTCCCATAGAGACGACCGACACATTGCATGCGCTTGCAAGCCAATCATATTGTCAACGTGACCCATGCCCATGATGCGTTCCCCCAGCCTGATCGCTGATCGCTTAGTGATGTAAATGTTTGGGGATGCTATCTAAATATGTGGTCTTTTGGTTTACTTTTTGGAACTTTTCTGAAAAAACATACAGAAAACAATCACTTCTGTTGCGATCTGTTAACTAATTCACGAAATTCGGACTGTCTCGTGAAGTATCTGCACCGACTTTCAGGCGCGCAAGCGGTCAATCAGCCCATTCAGCTCCTCTAAGCTACCAAACTGAATCGCCAACTCACCTTGCTCTTCAAACTTACCATGGCGTTTGACGCGTTTTTTGATGCGCACTTCGACTTGTGCCGTGAGCAAATCGGACAGTTCCTCTTCAACCCGCTTGATATCGCGTGATTTCTCCTTACCGGGCTTTTGAGGGGTCAAATTGAATTCCGCACTAAGCTTTTTGACGAGGCTCTCCGCTTCCCGGACCGACATCTTCTTGGCCGTGATCTGGCTGGCAGCGGTGATTTGCGTGGCGCGATCTAGGGCAAGCAGAGCTCGGGCATGGCCCATATCCAGATCACCCGCCATGAGCATCGTTTGCACAGGCTCGGCCAAATTGAGCAGGCGCAGCAAGTTAGAAGCCGCACTGCGGCTGCGACCCACGGCCTGGGCGGCTGTTTCGTGAGTGAGTCCAAACTCTTTGATTAAGCGTTGCAGTCCCTGAGCTTCTTCCAAAGGGTTGAGGTCTTCACGTTGGATGTTTTCGATGAGCGCCATGGCGGCGGCGGCTTCATTGGGCACATCGCGCACGAGCACGGGGATGCTGTCTAGCCCGGCAAGCCGCGCCGCGCGGCTGCGGCGCTCGCCGGCGATGATTTCGTATTTGCCTTTGTTTGGCCCTTGATCCAAAAGGCGAACAAGGATCGGTTGCATGATGCCTTGCGCCTTGATGCTCTCGGCCAATTCATACAACGCACCCTCATCCATCCGGGTGCGCGGCTGGTATTGACCGGGCACAAGATCATCGAGCCGGAGGCTGGCAGGCTGGCCCGGATTGGCGATGGGTGCGTCTTGCACTTTCGGGCCGAGCAAGGCTTCGAGCCCCATGCCGAGGCCTTTGGGTTTTTTAGTGACCATGGTGGTGTTTCTTTTCGCGAAGCTGTGATTGTAGGTTCGCTGGCTAAGTGTTCGGATTTCAGCTAGCCAACATCAAAAGCAATCCCTTTCCCAACGGCCAGTCGCGCAAGCCGCTGTCAGCGTTAATGTGGCCTCTTGCACCGAGCTCGAACTGTTCACTACCCCAGGCCTTTGCCATCACTTTGCCGGTTTGTACATCACAAAACGGATCGGTACTGGAAATGACACAAATGCTGGGGAAGGGGAGCTTTTGCAGCACGGGAGAGCGCCAGCTTTTCATCTCTTGCGGAAAATCTTCGCGTCGCGCATCTGGCGGGGCAACGAGTAATGCGCCTTTGATGCGATGCGTTTGTTTGGAGAGCGCTGCCCACGCGGCTACTAAGTGGCAGCCGAGGCTGTGGGCGATGAGCAGCACGTCTTTTGCTGGCTCATTGTGAGACGTATTTTGCTTGAGGTGCGCGCTTGGTTTAGATGCGGTTTTATATGCGTTTTGAGCCTCTAGCCGTTGTATATTCTGCACAGAGTGCTCTTTTATTGATAGCAAATGATCTTCTAAGCGGGTGATCCAATCGCCGCGCAGGGGATGCATCCAGTCGTGCTGCATAACGCGCTGGTAGCCATGCTCGGCTTCCCAAAGGCTCTGCCAATGATCGGGGCCTGAGTTTTGCCAGCCAGGGAGGATGAGGGTGTGCATGTTGGCTAGTATTTTGCCTTTGTTGCAACGCCGATGCCTTTGCTGGCTGGGAGAACACATCTCAGCGCGCCAGCATGATTGGGGCTGAGTGGAGCGGGCGGGCGAAGATTTTCACACTCGCCCTCAGGCCTCGCATCGCCCAATCTGAATCTACTGGGCAACTGTAGATGCTACTAATTCAATAGCATCTCACGCAACAACTACAACGGCTACAGAGCGATTTTGCTCATATTTATGCAGCCAAGCGCTTTTCCAGAGCGGCCTTGGCCGTTGTCAGCTCAACCGGCAAGTGATAGGCCAACTGCGTGAATAACTCTTCGTGCAATTTGAGTTCGGCCTGCCAAGCGGCTTTGTCCATGCTGGTGACGTTGGCGAACTGGGCGGCGGAGAAATCCAGGCCGGTCCAGTTGAGCTCTTCGTATTTCGGGCTGATGCCGAAAGCGTGGTCTGCGCCTGTGGCGCTGCCTTCGATACGATCAATCATCCACTTCAAAACGCGCATGTTTTCACCGTAGCCTGGCCAGATGAACTTGCCGTCTTCGCCTTTGCGAAACCAGTTGGTGCAGTAGATTTTGGGTAAAACACCACCAGCGCTGCTTGCGGCAAGCTTGGTGCCCATGTCAAGCCAGTGCTGGAAATAGTCGCTCATGTTGTAGCCCATGAAGGGCAGCATGGCAAACGGATCACGGCGCACCACGCCTTGCTGGCCGAAGGCGGCGGCTGTCGTCTCAGAGCCCATGGTGGCAGCCATGTAGACGCCTTCCGTCCAGTTGCGGGCTTCAGTGACGAGCGGAACGGTGGTGGAGCGGCGACCGCCGAAGAGGAAGGCATCGATTTTTACGCCTTTGGCATCGTCCCAAGCTTCATCGAGCGCGGGGTTGTTGGTCGCTGCAACGGTGAAGCGGGCGTTAGGATGCGCGGCTTTCGCGCCAGTTTCCTTGGCGATTTGTGGCGTCCAGTCTTTGCCTTGCCAGTCGATCGCGTGCGCGGGCGCTTCGCCCATGCCTTCCCACCAGACATCGCCGTCGTCGGTGAGTGCGACGTTGGTGAAGATCGTGTCCTTGTTCAGACTCGACATGCAGTTGGGATTGGTCAGCGTGTTGGTGCCAGGCGCAACACCGAAATAACCTGCTTCCGGGTTGATGGCTCGGAGCGTGCCATCCGCTTGCGGTTTGATCCAGGCGATGTCGTCGCCAATGGTGGTGACTTTCCAGCCGTCAAAACCTGCGGGCGGAATCAGCATGGCGAAATTAGTTTTGCCACAGGCAGAAGGGAAGGCTGCTGCGACGTGGTATTTCTTGCCTTGCGGATTGGTCACGCCGAGGATTAGCATGTGTTCTGCCAACCAACCTTGATCGCGCCCCATGGTGGAGGCGATGCGCAGGGCGAAGCATTTTTTGCCGAGCAGGGCATTGCCGCCATAGCCAGAGCCGTAGCTCCAAATTTCGCGGGTTTCGGGGTAATGAACGATGTATTTGGTTTTGTTGTTGGGCCAGCTCACGTCTTTTTCACCCGCTTGCAATGGCGCGCCCACGGTGTGCACGCAAGGCACGAAATCACCATTCACGCCGATCACGTCATACACGGCTTTGCCCATGCGGGTCATGATGCGCATGTTGACGGCAACGTAGGGCGAATCTGACAGCTCGATGCCGATGTGGGCGATGTCGCTGCCCAGTGGGCCCATGGAAAACGGCACCACGTACATCGTGCGGCCTGTCATACAGCCGTCAAACAGCGGGTTTAAAGTGGCACGCATTTCTGCTGGCGCAGCCCAGTTATTGGTCGGGCCGGCGTCTTCTTTTTTCTCGGAGCAAATGTAGGTGCGGTCTTCCACGCGAGCCACGTCGCTCGGGTCGCTGCAAGCGAGGAAAGAGTTGGCGCGTTTGGCAGGGTTGAGGCGCTTGAACGTGCCTGCGGCGACGAGTTGCTCGCAAAGCTGATCGTATTCAGCTTGGCTTCCATCACACCAATGGATGGCATCAGGCTTGCACAAGGCGGCCATGTCGGCCACCCAAGCAATCAGCTTGGCATTTTTCACATAGCTCGGCGTGCCTATTTCAAGGCCCATCATGGCAGGTGCGTTCATCGGAGTTTCCTTAAGTTAAAAATCTGTTTGTGCAAGGGTTGGGGGCTTAGCGCACAATCCTCGAATGATCTGGTTTGCTTCAAACTAAACACTTACAGAAACAGCCTGCGACACGGCCAAGGGCTCTATTTTAGAAACCCACCCTGACAGTTACCAAGCTGTTACTTAAAAATCTATGCAATCGACGCATGACTTTATGCAATTTCGAGTGGCTGCCCGTCGCGCTTGTTTAAGCCGCATGGCGGTCGGCGCTGTTGTGACCGGGCCTACCCTTGGCGCAGCGGCAGCACTTCTCGCCTTCACGCACACGAGCGCAGGTGCGCAAGAGGCTTTGATCCGCGTGGCAGCGGCGAGCGACTTGAAATTCGCCATGGCGCAGCTCGGCAAGGCGTTTGAAATGGAAACTGGCTTCAAGCTCGCCATCACCTTCGGCTCCTCAGGCAATTTGGCGCGGCAATTGGAGCAGGGCTTGCCGATGGATCTGTTTCTCTCAGCCGATGAAGCTTTGGTGTTTCGGTTGGCGGCGGCTGGCTGGGCGAAGGATCGGGGTGTGGTGTATGCCATCGGGCGACTGGCTTGGCTACTGCCGCGCAGCTCCTCGGCGGCGCTATCCGGCGATCTCAAGGGTTTGGCCTCCGCCTTGGGCGAAGGCGGCAAGCTGGCCATTGCCAACCCGGAACACGCGCCCTATGGCCGGGCTGCGCGTGCAGCCTTGCAAAGCGCCGGGCTCTGGCAAAGTTTGCAAAGCCGCTTGGTATTGGGCGAAAACGTGAGTCAAGCCACCCAGTTTGTCAGTAGCGGTGCCGCGCAAGCCGGGCTGGTGGCCTTGTCGCTTGCTCTGGCTCCCGAAGTCGCCGAGCGCACGCGGCACGCCATCGTGGATTCTTCTTTGCATCCGCCTCTGATTCAGCGTATGGCGCTGCATCGCTCCGCCCCCTTGGCTGCACAACAGTTTTATGCGTTTTTACAGACCGGTGCCGCAAAAAAAATCCTTAGCAGCCATGGTTTAGTATGACAGAATTGCTATATTTTTAATAGCGTGTTGCGCATATTGCATAACGGCCAGAAGCTGATTTTGCACTATTTTTCTAGCTGCGCGGCTTTTCTTTCCACTGCGTTGCGCCCAAAAGCACCACCTGCATCTGCTGCACGAAATTTTCCGTCATCTCGGCTTCTAACAGCGGCTGATTGGAGGGCAGATCGAGGATTTCAGGCGCTGCAGCCAGCATGGTGGTCACGATCAAGCCACACACCATTTGCAAGCTGCGCGTTGACAGATCCGTGTAAAGGCCTAGGTTGCGGAAATCCTGCGCCATCTCGTTGGTGAAGTGGATCACGTCATTTCGAATCGCCAAGCGCAGGATGCGGCTGCCGCCCGAGCGCTCGCTGGAAATAAAGAGGAAAAGCAGGCGATTTTGCAAGACGTATTGGTGATACACCCCCACCGAACGGCGCACTATGTCTTCTTGCGCCACACTGCCTTGGCGGGCTTCCCGCAGAAGCCGCCGCAAGGTGATGCCCACCTCTTCCACCAGCGCCAGCCCCAGATCATCGGTATTTCGAAAGTGGCGATAAAACGCATTGGGCACCATGCCCGCCTCTCGGGCGATCTCGCGAATGCCCAAGCTGGTGAAGCTGCGGCCCTCGCCCATGAGCTGCAAGGCGGCTTGCGTCAGGCTGTTGCGGGTCAGGTCTTTGCGCTCACTTCGGCTGAGATCTTCTTTGGGGTTGCGTGGCGATGGGGTGCTAATTTTGCTCATATGGCCTCATTTTGTGTACAACCGTATTCTATCAACGGATGAAATTGATGGCAAGAGTAGCCAGTTTTCATTGGAGGATTTGGCTAAGCTCTCTAATCACAAAAATAAATGTTTACTTTCTGTGTACATTCGTACACAATACACCCCAAGGGAAGAGGCGGTATGCCTGAACCCGAATATCCTGGAGCTGAACATGCAAACTCAACTGCCACTCAAACCGCTAACCCGACTCGCCCACACGGTCAACCCGCCTATCTCAAGAATTTTGAAGCACGCTTGGGTTGAGTCGATCGTGAACCACAACGCCGTCGAAGACGCTCTGCGCGGATTGCATCCCATGCTGTCTCTCACCGAAGTTCGGGCTCGGGTGGTGCGCGTGGAGAGCGATACGCCTTCCACCAAAACCTTCGTGCTGCAACCGAATGTCCTTTGGCAGGATGCGGTGGCTGGTCAGTTTGTGCGGGTGCAAGTGGAGATTGCGGGTCGCCGCGAGTCGCGCGTTTATAGCCTTTCTTCCCGCCCTGGCTCGCGTCGCTTGGCCATCACCGTAAAGCGGCAGCCGGGTGGCTTGGTCTCTAACTACTTGCATGAGCAGGTGTGTGCAGGCGATGTGCTGACGATCAGCCAAGCCATGGGCGAATTCGTCTTGCCGCCCGAGCTGCCAGCAAAGATATTGCTGCTGAGCGCGGGCAGCGGGATCACACCGGTGATGGCGATGTTGCGCGATTTGCAGGCACGCGCTTACGACGGTGATGTCGTGTTTATGCACATGTGCCGCGATCCGCAAGAGCAAATTTTCGCGCCCGCTCTGGCATCCTTGAAGGCCAGATTCCCCCAGCTGACTCTCTTGCAGCACTTTACCGACTCTGATGGCCGCTTGAGCCCTGCCGCCTTGCGCAGCGCTGTGCCTGATCTTGAAACGCGCAGCACCTGGATGTGTGGTCCCGGCGCTTGGATGGAAGAGATGCACCAACATTGGCTCGCCACCGGCATATCCCAGCCTCTGCAGAGCGAGCGCTTTGTGGCTTACACCCTCTTGCCGACAGAGCAGGCTGGTACGCCTGTCTCTGTGTCGTTTGCAAGCAGCGGCAAACAGTTCACCACCTGTGGCACCGCCCCCTTGCTGATCCAAGCCGAGCAAAACGGTCTGTCTCCCAAGCATGGTTGCCGGATTGGCATTTGCCGCAGCTGCCAATGCACCAAGATCAGCGGCACCGTGCAAAACCTGCAAACCGGTGAGTTGTCGAGTGCGCCCAACGAGCAGATTCGCTTGTGTATCAGCGCAGCAAGATCCGATGTTGCGCTGGCTTTGTAAACCCATTTAACCCGAAGGAACCTCCATGAGCTTTGCCAAACCCACCCACTTAAGCCGTACCCAAGTCGATGAATTTGAGCGCGAAGTTGATGCGATCCGCGCCAGCGTGATGAGCACGCTCGGACAAGCAGATGTCGACCACATCCGCCACATGATTCGCATCAGCCGCGCCAGCGAAATCGGCGGGCGCGCACTGCTGCATTTTGGCTTAGGGCCACTGAGTTGGGTGGCGGGCGTGATGGCTTTGGCCAACGCGAAGATTTTGGTCAACATGGAAATCGGCCACAACGTGATGCACGGCCAATACGACTGGACGGGCGACCCCGCCTTGAATTCGCAAAAATTTGAGTGGGATATTGCTTGCGACGGCGAGCAATGGAGGCATTCACACAACGTGATGCATCACACCTACACCAATATCTTGGGCAAAGACCGTGATCTGGGTTACTCACTTTTGCGCCTGACCGATGCGCAGCGCTGGAAGCCACGCCATTGGTTTCAGCCTTTCGCCAATCTGTTGTTAGCTATGGGCTTTCAATATGGCGTGGGCTCGCACGATCTGGAGATTGGGCGCTATACCCACGGCGCGATGCCCAAGGAAGAATTCCAAGGGCGCGTGAAGCGCTTTGTCACCAAGGTGGGCAAAGTGTGGTTCAAAGACTATCTGTTGTTTCCGGCGCTGGCGCTTTGGAGTGCGCCCCGCGTCTTGGCAGGTAATTTCTGCGCTAACCTGATTCGCAATCTGTGGACGTATGTGGTGATCTTCTGCGGCCACTTTACCGAAGGTGCGGCAATGTACCGCGAGCAAGACACGCTGAACGAAACCCGGGGCGATTGGTATCTGCGCCAACTCTCCGGCTCCAGCAACCTGACCGGCGGACGCATCTTCCACATCATGACGGGGCATCTGAGCCACCAGATTGAGCATCACCTCTTCCCCGACATGCCCGCGCACCGCTACCCTGAGGTCGCACCGCAAATACAAGCGCTGTGCAAAAAGTATGGCCTGTTCTACAACACTGGCAGCTTGTTCAAGCAATACCTCACAGTGATGAAGCGCATCTTGGTGCACACCTTGCCGCCTAGAGCTGTGGCAATCAAGGGTTGAACCCATGTACTTTTCCGAGCTTCTTAGAGGCAGCCCATCCGATGTGGCTTTGCGTCTGGCTCCATGTCCTCCGGCGGGGATCGGCGTTACCTTCTCCGGTTGATGTTTTCCCCCGCCTCCCCCTTTACTTACGCCAGACGCAAAGCCACATCGGACGGGCATAGTTGCTGGTGGCGTACCAACATGCGCGATTTGTGCCAAGCCCGTCAGAGCACCCGGGGCGGATGGCGTAAGTAAAGGGGGAGGCGGCGAGATCAACACGCCGAAGACAAACCAAACCCTGATGCCGCCGGAGGACATGGAGCCATCTGCCCCGGGTGCTCTGACGGGCGTTTGACCCGCGCAAAGAACATGTGCAAAGGGTAGTTCAACCCTTTGTTGCCACATCAACAGAAATGCGTAGTCATGATGCCGGTCTCCGGGCACGTTGGAGCCGTTTTTCAAGCGTTTTAGGACATTCGCCGTTATAGAATCTGCGCAGAATGCTATTGTTTTGATAGTGGATCATAAATTTGAGACAATAGCGGGTTAGAAAGCGCAAGTAACCCCATGGACTACCCACAGATTTTTGATGTCATCGTCGTCGGCGGTGGCCATGCTGGCACCGAGGCCGCGCTGGCCAGCGCCCGCATGGGTTGCGCCACGCTCTTGCTTTCGCACAACATCGAGACGCTCGGCCAGATGAGCTGCAACCCCTCGATTGGCGGAATTGGCAAAGGGCATCTCGTAAAAGAAGTCGATGCCATGGGCGGGGCGATGGCGCTGGCCACAGATGAAGGCGGCATTCAGTTTCGCATCTTGAACGGCTCCAAAGGCCCGGCCGTGCGCGCGACTCGTGCACAGGCTGATCGGGTTTTGTACAAGGCAGCGATTCGCCGGATGCTGGAGAACCAGCCGAATCTGTGGCTCTTTCAGCAGGCGGTGGATGACTTGATGGTGGAGGGCGACAAGGTGGTGGGGGCGGTCACGCAGGTGGGCATTCGCTTTCGCAGCCACTCGGTAGTGCTCACAGCGGGCACTTTCCTCGACGGAAAAATCCACGTTGGCCTCAACAACTATGCAGCGGGCAGGGCAGGGGATCCGCCAGCGGTGTCGCTCTCGGCTCGCTTGAAGGAACTCAAACTCCCGCAAGGCCGGTTGAAGACGGGCACGCCCGCCCGAATTGATGGCCGCAGCATTGATTATTCCAAGTGCATTGAGCAGCCGGGCGACGGCATGCCCGACGCATTGGGTCATATCAGCTCGCCGATGCCGGTCTTCAGCTTCATGGGTAAAGCCTCGATGCACCCGCGCCAAGTGCCGTGCTGGATCACGCACACCAATGCCAACACACATGCGATCATCCGCACCGGCTTTGACCGCAGCCCCATGTTTACCGGCAAGATCGAGGGTGTGGGCCCGCGCTACTGCCCGAGCGTGGAAGACAAGGTCAACCGCTTTGCCGACAAAGACGCGCACCAGATTTTTCTGGAACCCGAAGGCCTCACGACGCATGAGATTTACCCCAACGGCATTTCCACCAGCTTGCCGTTTGATATTCAGCTCGCCATGATCCGCAGCATTGCAGGCTTGGAAAACGCCCACATCCTTCGCCCTGGCTACGCCATCGAATACGATTATTTTGATCCTCGCGAGCTGCGTAGCAATTTTGAAACCCGTGCCATAGAGGGCTTATTTTTCGCAGGCCAGATCAATGGCACGACAGGCTATGAAGAAGCCGCTGCGCAAGGCATGTTTGCTGGCATCAATGCGGCGCTCAAAGTACGCGCCGCCGGTTTTGGCGATCCAGCAAAGAGCAGCGCGGGCGGCATCACCTATACAGACAGCCATTGGTTGCCCGGCCGCGATGTGGCTTACCTTGGTGTGTTGGTCGACGACCTCACCACGCAAGGCGTGACCGAACCATACCGTATGTTCACCAGCCGCGCCGAATACCGGCTGCAACTGCGCGAAGACAATGCCGACGCCAGACTCACTGAAGTCGGCCGCCAGCTCGGCTTGGTAGACGACACCCGCTGGGAAACCTTCAGCCGCAAGATGGAGGCTGTTTCACGTGAAACAGAGCGCCTGAAATCCACTTGGGTCACCCCCGCTAAGCTGCCTTTGCTAGAAGCCGAGCGCGTCTTGGGCAAAGGCATTGAGCATGAATACAGCCTGTTTGATCTGTTGAGGCGCCCCGGCGTAGGCTACGAAGCTTTGGTCTCGCTCCAGCCGGATGGCCTGAAAGAGGGTCAAGCCAACTTGCAATCCGAAGCTGTTTCACGTGAAACACTCGGCGAGTTGCGCGATGCTGTGGTCGAGCAAGTGGAGATCATCGCCAAATACAGCGGCTACATTGATCGCCAAAAAGACGAGATCAACCGCGCGGCACACTACGAAAATCTGCGCCTGCCCGTCGGCATGGATTACGCCTCCGTGCAAAGCCTGTCCTTTGAAGCCAGGCAAAAGCTAGCCAAGCATCAGCCCGAAACCCTAGGCCAAGCTTCCCGCATCAGTGGCATCACCCCGGCCAGCATCTCGCTCTTGCTGATTCATCTGAAAAAAGGTAAGTTCAGGGGATTCGCGGCCAGCGCCAATGATGCGGACTCAAGCTCTCAAGCAGCCTGAATTTCGCGCCCTCTGATGCTGCCCATCCTTTGACGAAGCAGCTCCATGAAATTTTCACAACGCGGCATGTTGTCTCCCCGCAGCATCCTCATCGTCGTCATCCTGCTGGCCATGCTGACCATTCCGCTCTACTGGCTGGGCGGCAAGTCAGAGAGATTAGCCAAGCAAGAGGTGCTTGAAAAGTCCCTCAACACCGTCACCGTCACGGCCATTGTTTCACTCACCGAGGTTCACAACCCTGATGCTTTCGGCATGACTTGGGGCGCGATGGCCAGCGACAAACTCCCGATCAGCGTCGTTTGGATGAGCTGTCACGGCCAGCCGCGCGAGGGCATCACCCAACCGCATGCCGAAAGTTGCAACCCCTACCAAGGTGATTCATCTTGCCGCTTGGCACTGCCGATTCTTTGCATTCAGAAAGATGGCTCCACCATCGAATCCAGCTTTGCGCCGTCCACCAACACATCCGCAGAGCCGCTCAAGGATGCGCGCAGCAGTGGCGCAGTCAGCCTGAACGACATCGTCACCGATGGTTGGGGCGCAGGCGGTGTGGCCAGCACGGCACCCGTGGCAGGTTTCGTGATCGGCTCGCTGGCATTGGCTAACGCCCGCTGCGAAAAAGAGTTGGGCTCAGGCTGGCGCATGGCCGAGTTTCATGATGGCGTGGGCGGCCAAGGCGGCTGGGGCTTTGTCGCCAAGCGCAGCGCGCTGCTCGAAACCCGCTTGCGCCACTGGGTGCATATCAACGACCAACCCGGCAATTGCTGGAACAACAAAGGCTAAACCATGCTGAAGTTTCACGTGAAACATCTGATGCTCCTGAGCTTGCTCAGCGCTTTTTTGCTCCCCGCCCTCGCCCAAAAAATGTACCGCTGCCCCGGCGCAGGGGGCAGCACGACCTTTACTGACACGCCTTGCGCAGCTGGCTCTGGTCTTGAAGTCACCGTCAAGCCGTCTGGCGGCGCAGCACCTGCTCAAGCCAAGCCCGATCCCCAAACCCGTGGCGCGATGGACAAACGCAACGCCGAATATAACGCCCTGCTCACGCCCGAATGCCGCCGCGCTCGCGAAGCTTTTATGGCCAAGACCCAACAAAAAGATGGTGTGCAAGAGCTGATGAAAGAGGATGACCCCATCTCAAAGGCCTGGAGTGCTTGTACGTTTGGAGCTAAAGAGGCGTTGGAGAAACTCAATGCGCAGGATCGCGCGCGAGTGGATGCCGATGAACGCAAACGAAACGAGCAAAGTCGCATCACACAACGAAAACTCGAATGCGCTACTAAGCAAAAAGCCCTCGACGACAGCAACGCACGGATCAAGCAACTGAGCGAGCAAGATATCAGAGCTGTTGCCGCGCTGACTGCGGATATTCAGCTAAATTGTCGGTAAGCAAGGCACTCTGTTTCGCGTGAAGCACCCGGCCATCGTGCCCGTCAGCTCAGCCTACAATCCACAGCTTGAAATCGTCTGACCAACTTCACCTCGAAGCTGTTGCCTTGCAGCTTCAGCAGCCGCTGACCTCCGCTCAAGCGCAACGTTTGTTCGCCTACCGCAACCTGATTGCCAAATGGAACCGGGTTTACAACCTCACCTCTCTGCGCGATCCAGCGCAGATGCTCTCGCACCACATCATTGATTCCCTTGCCGCCGCGCCACCCTTGCACAGGCATCTCGAGCAAGCAGGGTTAACAGCAGCGCGCGTGCTCGATGTAGGCAGCGGCGGTGGTTTGCCGGGCGTGGTCTTGGCCACAGTGCTCGCGGGCGTGGATGTGACTTGCGTTGATACAGTAGGCAAAAAAGCCGCCTTTGTGCAACAGGTCGCCAACGAGTTGAAGTTACCCCAGCTGCACGGCGTACACGCTCGGGTAGAGGAAATGAAGGCCGTACCGTTCGACGTGATCACCAGCCGAGCCTTCGCCTCGCTGCTAGATTTCGTGCAACTCACCCGCATGCATCTGAAGCCAGGCGGTGTCTGGATGGCCCTCAAAGGAAAGCATCCGCAAGATGAAATAGATGCGCTGCCTGCGGATATCGAAGTGTTTCACGTGGAACAACTCGCCGTACCGGGGCTAGATGCCGAGCGCTGCATTGTTTGGATGCGCTTGAAGACTTAAAGCCTAAAGACAAATACCAAGTAAAGTACCACCATGAAGCTTACCCACCTGATCGCCATCCTCACTTGCACACTCGTCTTAACGGCCAACGCACAAGCAACCGATCCGGCCAAACAACCGCTCGCACCCATTCCAAGCATCGATCTCCAGCGCTACCTAGGCACTTGGCATCAGCTCGCGCTTTATCCGAATCGCTTCCAAAAATCCTGCGCCACCAACACTCGCGCCCAATATGCCGCGCAACCCGGCGGCACAGTGCAGGTCACCAATGCTTGCCGCACAGCACAGGGCAAGGAGATGCAAGTCATCGGCCAAGCGCGGCCTGCGCACGCCACCCAGCTCGCCAACAATCAGCTCACGCCACCGCAATTGCAGGTGCGCTTCGCGCCCGAATGGCTGGCTTGGCTGCCTTTTGTTTGGGGCGATTATTGGGTGATCCAACTCGCTGCAGATTACCGCTATGCCGTGGTCGGTGAACCTGGCCGAGATTTCCTCTGGGTGCTAGCGCGTGAAACGCAGTTGGCCGCAACAGACTGGACGGCCATTGAAGCCCGACTGAAAGAGCAGGGCTACGATCCTACTCGCTTGGTACGCGAGAAGCATTTGCCTTAATTTCTTTGTGCCTTACGCTCTTGATTGCTATTAAATATATAGCAAACTATGCACATAATATAACGGCGACCGGCCAATTTGGCTTAAATTTTCATTTGCCAAACAACTTGTCTTTCAAGTTGCTCAACGTGGTCGCCGCTTTGTCGCCCAGCTTCGCGCCAGCGCCTGTGCCGATCACGGGTGCCATAACCGAGCCAATCGCGCCGCCAATCATCGCGCCTTTGGTGGGTTGCACTTGAGGATTAGCGGTGGTGCCACCGATCTCCAACGGAATGCCGACCAACGCACCTATCGCCGTTCCCGCGCCAGACACCACACTGTCGCCTGCCGTTAAATCCACACTCACCCGACCACTCAAGCCCCGAGGTGCGCCGGGGCTGGCGGCGGCACCGACGTTGACCGCGCCGCTGGCTGAAAGGAGTTTGGATTTGGCCTGCAGACCCGTCAAGCTCAGCTGCATCGGCGCGCCCGTGCCGCGCGTGGTGAGCACGCCAGAGAGCTGTTGCAAAGCCGTCTCGCCGCCGCGCGACAAGCCCAGCGTTGTCACGGCTCTCACCAAATCCACGCCTTTGATCACCCCACCTCCCACGCTGAATTGCGTGCGCGTTTGCAGCGCAGCGCTGATGCCATCTATTTGTGCCGCTTGCGCATCTAGCGTTGTGGTTGCCTCCAGCCTTCCAGCCAAGCGCGCACCCATGCCAGGCAACGCCGCAAGCTCCACACCCTGTGTTTTCATCTCGCCGTGCAATTTCCAACGCGCTGTGACATCGGGTGCTTTTCCCTCCAAAGTTTTTTGCGCCAAGCGCAGTGGCCCGCGCACCGTGCCGCCGCCGAGCTTCAAGTCCACCTGCGCCTCATCGCGCGTCGCACTCATGCGCACATCGCCCGAAAGCGCGAGAGCCTGCCCCGCCTTGGAGTACCAGACCACACCTTGCAGTTGCGTATGCTGCGGGATCGCCAGCAAGCCCACCAACACAGCTGGCGAATCCGGCATCACTGCCCATACATTTTTTGAAGCCTTTTGAGCCGCTACCCCTTGTATATTCTGCGTAGAGCGCTCACTTTTTGATAGTGATTGAGTAACCTGATCCAAGCCCTGTTGCGGTAGATTCAAACCCTTGAGCGACAGCAAGCTAACCTCCAGTTCGCGCGGCGCGCTGAGCAATTTACCCCAAGCAGGCCGAAGTTGCACCTGCTGCGCAGTCACCGGCGGCTGCGTCGCAACCGTCAGATCGTCCACCACCAGCGCAGGCCAAGGCAATACCGACAACGACAGCTTGCCCAACGTCACCGGCACACCCAAGCGCTCACTTGCCAACGCTTGTACCCGCATGCGCGGCCCATCCCCCGAAAGCCACCAAGCCAGCGCCCCTGCGGCAGCAGCCACGAGCAGAGCAACTGCGAACAGCGTGCTCAATAGAAATTTCAAAATACGGTTCATGGCACAGAGCGCAAAGCAAGTCGTTAGGACTGCCATTGTGCCGCGCCTGCAAGCTTGTCGCACAAGCGTTACCATCCAGACTCATTTTCACAAAGACACCCATGAAACTCTATTACTCCCCCGCCGCCTGCTCTCTGTCGCCCCATATCGCTCTGTATGAGGCTGGCTTGAAATTTGATGCCATCCTAGCCAACACCAAAACCCACAAGCTGATTGATGGCACTGATTACTACACCATCAACGCTTTAGGCTACGTACCTTTGCTAGAGCTCGACGACGGCACACGCCTCACCGAAGGCGCAGCCATCGTGCAATACATCGCTGACCAAGCACCCGAGAAAAACCTTGCCCCTGCCAACGGCACGATCCAGCGCTACCAATTACAAAGCCTGCTCAACTTCATCAGCACCGAAGTTCACAAAGGCTTTGCCCCGCTCTTCAAGCCCGGCATACCGCTAGAGACACAGCAAATGGCCAAAGACGGCCTGGCCAACCGCCTCACATGGATCGATGGCCAACTCGCTGGCAAGCAATACCTCATGGGTGATCATTTCACCGTGGCAGACGGCTACCTCTTCAACGTCACCAACTGGGCTGCCTTCGTCAAGCTCGATCTTTCGCCCTACACCAACCTCCTCGCTTACCGCGAACGCATCGCCGCTCGCCCCGCGGTGCAGCAGGCGATGAAAGCGGAAGGTTTGATCAAGTAACCGTTTCGAGCAGACAGAAAAAAGGCGCTGAATTTCAGCGCCTTTTTGCTTTGCTGGTTTTCACAAATTCGGCGCAAGCAATCTCTGCAATTGCTCTTGCGTCTCGCCGCGTCGTGCGGCCAAATCCTTGACTTGATCGTCACCGATTTTCCCGACGTTGAAATATTGGCTCTCGGGGTGACTGAGCATGAAGCCGCTCACGCTGGCGGCGGGTGTCATGGCCAAGCTTTCCGTCAAAGCCATGCCGATGTCTTCGCATTGCAAGACGCGAAACATGTCACGTTTGGGGCTGTGATCAGGGCAAGCAGGGTAGCCAGGAGCAGGGCGGATGCCTTGGTATTTCTCTTGAATCATCTCTTCTCTGCTCAGCGCTTCATCTGCCGCATAGCCCCAGAGATCGGTACGCACGCGGTGATGCAGCATTTCAGCAAAGGCCTCGGCCAAGCGGTCAGCCAGGGCTTTGAGCATGATGCCGCTGTAGTCATCGAGATCGTCAACGAAGAATTTCTCTTTCTTCTCTACACCTATACCCGCTGTGACGGCGAAGATGCCGATGTAGTCATTTCCTTGAGGCGCAATGAAGTCACTCAAGCAGCGGCTGGGGCGCATCACGCCGTCGATCATCTGCTTCTCGGTCTGCTGGCGCAGGCCATGCCATGTCATGAGCTTTGCAGTACGCGATTCATCGGCATAGATTTCAATATCGTCGCCCACGCTGTTGGCTGGATACAGGCCGATCACGCCATTGGCGCTGAGCCAGCGGCCTTCGATCAAGCGTTGCAGCATACGCTTGCCATCGGCAAACACTCGCACGGCTTCGGTGCCCACGACCTCATCTTTCAAAATCTCAGGGAAAGGCCCCGCCAAATCCCAAGTCTGGAAAAACGGGCCCCAGTCGATGTATTTTGCCAACTCCGTCAAATCAAAATTCTTGAATAAGCGACGGCCGATGAACTTGGGCACGGGAGGGGTGTAGCCCGACCAATCGAGTGGCGTTTTGTTCGCGCGCGCCTTGGCCAAAGGCCACATCGGTGTTTGCTTCTTGTTCGCATGCAGCGTGCGCACTTTGTCGTAATCTGCATTCAATTCGTTAATAAACTTAGTCGCTTGATCAGAGAGCAAGCTCTGCGCCACACCCACGCTGCGCGAAGCATCTGGCACGTAAACCACCGGGCCTTCGTAATGCGGCGCGATTTTTACTGCCGTGTGAACTCTCGAGCAGGTCGCACCACCAATCAGCAGGGGAATTTTCTTGATTCGGAAATGGTCGTCTTTCTGCATCTCGGCAGCCACGTACTGCATCTCTTCCAGCGACGGCGTGATCAGCCCAGAGAGCCCGACGATATCTGCTCCTTCAACCTTTGCTCGCGCCAAAATCTCATGGCAGGGCACCATCACACCCATGTTCACCACGTCAAAGTTATTGCATTGCAAAACCACGGTGACGATGTTTTTGCCAATGTCATGCACATCGCCTTTCACGGTAGCGATGATGATCTTTCCTTTGGTGCGCACATCTTGCCCGGCCGCTTCCATCAGCAGCTTCTCAGCCTCGATATACGGCAGCAAATGCGCCACCGCCTGCTTCATCACGCGAGCGCTTTTCACCACCTGCGGCAAAAACATCTTGCCCTGCCCAAACAAATCGCCCACCACATTCATGCCGTCCATCAGCGGCCCTTCAATCACATGCAGTGGCCGCCCGCCCGTAGCTTTGATGCCTTGGTAGCTTTCTTCGGTATCCACCACGATGAAATCGGTGATGCCGTGAATCAATGCATGCGCCAAGCGGCCATTCACATCTTTTTCGCGCCACACAAGACGGGTGGACTCGTCTTTCGCTGCGCCCTTCAAGCCTTCGGCGGCGGCAACCAGCTTTTCGCCCGCATCGGGATCGCGGTTGAGCACCACATCCTCCACCAGCTCACGCATTGCAGGATCAATCTGCTCATACACGCCCAGCTGCCCCGCGTTCACAATGCCCATGTCCATGCCCGCTTGAATCGCGTGATACAAAAACACCGTATGAATGGCCTCGCGCACATGGTCATTGCCGCGAAAGCTAAAGCTCACATTGCTCACACCGCCTGAGACCTTCGCACCCGGCAAATTCGCTTTGATCCAGCGCGTAGCTTCAATAAAATCCACGGCGTAGTTGTTGTGCTCTTCAATGCCTGTGGCAATTGCAAAAATATTCGGGTCAAAAATAATGTCTTCAGGCGGAAAGCCCACCTCATCCACCAACACGCGATAGGCTTTCTCGCAAATCTCAATCTTGCGGGCATAGGTATCGGCCTGGCCTTTTTCGTCAAACGCCATCACCACAGCCGCCGCGCCATAGCGGCGCAATAATTTAGCTTGGTGTTTGAAAATCTCCAAGCCTTCTTTCATCGAGATCGAATTGACGATACCCTTGCCTTGAATACAGCGCAACCCCGCCTCAATCACGCTCCATTTAGAAGAGTCCACCATGATCGGCACGCGTGCGATATCGGGCTCGCTGGCGATCAGCTTCAAGAATTTCACCATCGCTGCTTCGCTGTCCAGCATGGCTTCGTCCATGTTGATATCGATAATTTGTGCACCGTTTTCCACTTGCTGGCGCGCCACCGATAGCGCTTGGTCGTATTCGCCATTCAAAATCATGCGGGCGAAGGCTTTGGAGCCGGTCACATTGGTGCGCTCGCCGACGTTGACAAACAGCGTGCCCGCAGCAATTTTCACTGGCTCCAGGCCAGACAACATCATGGGTTGAACAGTGGGGGTAGAGGAATCAGACACGGGGCTCACCTGAAGAAAAAGTATTCAATCGGTGAGCGCCGTTATGCAAGAGATGCCTCCAAGCCTGGCAAATCCGGTCTAAAACACGAAATTTGCTGCAACGCTCCTTGGAAGAACATGATTTTAACGCTATAAACGCGTTGTCATGTTCAAAAAGCTCTTCTCACGCACCCCCGATGCCTTCAGCGAAACCGAGCAACAAACGGTGCTCGACGAGGAGTTGGTTGATCGCTTGCGCGAGACCGAGGGCTCAGACAGCGCTGAGCTAGCCGCCGAGTTACTGGCTGCGCCTACTGCCATGATGCGCCTGAGCTTAGAAGAGGCACGTATCGTTGTCAGCTATATGAATCCGCGCAAATTCCCCGAAGGCACCGTTTTCATCCAAGAGGGCGACAAAAACAACACCGATTACATGGTGCTTGTGCTAGATGGTGAAGTCACCGTGGAAAGCATTGTGGTGAGCCGCACCACACCCGTCACCACTGCTGTTCTCGGCGCGGGCAGCCTGCTGGGTGAGATGGGCATTGTGGACGGCGAACCGCGCTCGGCCACCTGCACCGCCACCACAGAAGTACGCGCTGCCATCTTCTCGCGCAGTGCGCTGGAAAAGCTCATAACCGAACAACCCGCCATCGGCGCGAAATTCATGATGTCCATCAGCCTGCGCATCGCCGAGCGCCTGCGCGATACCGCAGAAAAACTCAAGCTCTACTCTCAGCTCACGCAAGCGATGCAGCAAGAGATTGATCGGTTGATGCCCACCTAAATTCGCGTCTTGCAACGAGCCGCGCTGCACCGACCTGAAACAGAGCATCCGTCTTTACTATCAAATGCATAGCATGCTACGCATAATATATAACGGCTAGCGCCCGATTTCTGTTAAGACACTGCGTCCTTCAGACTAATACGAGGCCGCGTAAAATAGCGCTATGAGCACCACTGAAATCGTCCGCGAAGCGCAAACCGCTGAAAATTACAACCCTCTGGCCAAACAAAAAGCAGGGGCCAAGCTCTCCCGCATCCCAATCAAAGTGGAGCAGGGCGAGCTTTTAAAGAAGCCCGATTGGATTCGCGTCAAGGCGGGCTCGCCTTCCACGCGCTTCTACGAAATCAAGCAAATCCTGCGCGAACACAAGCTGCACACCGTCTGCGAAGAAGCCAGTTGCCCCAACATCGGCGAATGCTTTGGCAAAGGCACGGCCACCTTCATGATCATGGGCGACAAATGCACCCGCCGCTGCCCGTTTTGCGATGTAGGCCACGGCAGGCCTGATCCGCTGGATCAAGATGAGCCTTTGAATCTCGCTAAAACCATTGCCGCGTTGAAGCTCAAATACGTGGTGATCACCAGCGTGGATCGCGATGACTTGCGCGACGGCGGCGCCGGCCATTTCGTGGAATGCATCCGCAAAATCCGCGAACTCTCCCCGCAAACCACCATCGAAGTGCTGGTACCCGATTTTCGCGGCCGCGATGATCGCGCCCTAGAGATCTTGAAGGCTGCGCCTCCGGATGTGATGAATCACAATCTTGAAACCACGGAGCGCCTCTACAAACAAGCCCGCCCCGGCAGTGACTACGCTTTTTCGCTCAATCTGCTCAAGAAATTTAAAGCGCTGCATCCCAACGTACCCACCAAGAGCGGCGTGATGGTCGGCTTAGGCGAAACCGACGAAGAAATCCTGCAGATCATGCGCGACATGCGTGCGCACAACATCGACATGCTCACCATCGGCCAATATCTTGCGCCAAGCATGAGCCATCTGCCGGTCAAGCGTTATGTGCATCCCGATACCTTCAAAATGTTTGAAACAGAAGCCTACAAAATGGGCTTCACGCATGCCGCCGTTGGCGCGATGGTGCGCTCCAGCTACCATGCAGACCAGCAAGCACACGATACCCTGGAAGCGCTCAAAACACCTGTGGCCGCCAGCGCTTAAACCACTCCAGGTAACGGCGCGGCGGTTTTCATGACAGAAGGCGTGAAATTCACTCTGGATTTGCAGAGCTTGCAAAAGCAGCTCGGGCATGCCACTTATGATCGCGCCCGCGAAGCCTATGTGCTGCAAAAGGTCAGTGATGATTACAGCGTCAGCATGAGCAGCAGCACCGAATGGCAGCTCAGCGCGCATGTGCGGGGCTCGGGGCGCGAAAGTTATTTTGTTAGCATCGATGCCGAGATGACGCCTTGGGGCGAGATCAGTAGCTGGCGCTCCAAGTGCAGTTGCCCCGTTGGCCAGCGCTGCAAACATGCCGGCGCGCTCATGCTCAAAGCCGCGTATCGCAGCAATGGCGTAGTGATGCAGCAAGCAGCCAGCAGCAACCCAAGACCTGCCTTTCCCAAGCTGCCAGAGCATGGCATCACAAGCGCTTCCTTTGCCGCCAAGCCTACTGGGCTTGCCCGCAACGAAAGAGATGTGCAAAACTGGCTCGATCTGTTTGCATCTGAAACTGATGACAACCCCATCGTCATCCGCGCTGATGATGGCGAGGGCGGCGCAGATACGCTGCGCAACGCCTCAGGCTCGGGCCAAGACAAGCTCGTCTTCTTAGTGGAGATACGCAAGCAAAAGCTACAAGAGCAACTTTGGCTCGGGTATGCCCAAGCCAAGGAGCTGATTCGAGGCGGCTGGGGCAAAGTGCGCGCCATCAACCATGTGGATATGAATGCGCTGAGCCCCACAGAAGGCCAAATCGTAAAGATCATTCAAGCCATGGGGCGTAGCGGCAACTACTACGGTTACAGCCTCGTCACGCAAGCGCCCATCGAAGGCGATATGGGCGAGTTGGCGCTGCGCCTCGCCTACGAGAGCGGGCGACTGTTTTGGAGCGATGATGGCAAAAGCTTAGACAACCCGATTCATCTCGGCGCGCCGCGCGATATCTCTTGGCATTGGCGCGAAAGCAACGAACCCGATCAAACAGATGTACTCTGGCAACTGTTTGCAAAAGTGATACCACGCCCAGATGGCATCGAGGCAGGCGGCAACGACAGCGCTGCGATTTATCAAAACAATCCAGCGATGTATTTAGACTTGGCAAGCCAAGAGCTCGGTAGTGTGCGCAGCGAAGGCATGCCGATGCCGCGTCTGCTGACTTTGCTACAAAGCCCGCCCATAGCGCAAAGCGCTTGGCTGCATCACGAGCAAGCATTACTGCGCCATTTGGCTGGCTTACCCATGCCGCCCTTTGCCAAGCCGCCTCAAGAAATCAAAGGCGTTCAGCCCCGCTGGCATCTTTTGGCCGAGCATGTGGCAGGCGATCAACAAGCTCGCTTTGGCGCTTTGATGCTTACCCTACAATTTGAATACGACGGTATCCGTCATTTCTCACCTCGCATGGGCAACCCGGTGCTGATCGACGGCACAAGCGCTTCTGAACGCGTCCTGCTACACCGTGATTTGGAAGCCGAGAAAAAGGCGATGGGCTTCTTGCATTCGCAGCAGCTGCAAGGCAACGTAAAAGGCCAGTTTTACTTGCCGCAGCATACAGCTGAGAGCCAAATGCCGTGGGTGCAATGGGTGGATGAAGAGTTCGGCTCATTCCGCGATGCAGGCTTTGTGGTCACCATGCCGGAGGAGCTGCTCAATTGGGTGCAACGCGCGGATAACTTGCAGTTTGCTATGCGCGGCGCAAACGACACAGCCACTGGCGCATCTGCAGGCCACGATTCGCCTCCGGGCGATCCCGCGCTTACACAAGGCAGTGAGGCAGCCGATGCATCACCGTGGTTTGACCTCTCACTGGGTATCGAAGTGCAAGGCCAGCGAATCAATATTTTGCCTGCACTGCCTGCGTTGATCGCGCAGGTCAAGCTGCTCAAAAGCAAGCTGGGCGAAGGCGCTGAGCTGCAGCTACCCGAGAGCATGTATGTGCCCCATGCTGGCGCTTGGCTGCGCTTGCCTACCGAGCCGCTCAAGCCTTGGCTGTCTGCCCTGCTGGAGCTGCTTGATGGCACGCAAAATCTCAAAGGTGAGAGCCTGCGTCTGTCTCGCCTAGAAGCCTTGCGCATGAGCGCGGCTTTGGGTGAGGGCGCTATTTGGGATGGCGCGCAAGGCTTGAAAAAACTGCTTGCGCAACTCAAAGGCGGCGCGAATGCATTGCGGCCTGTGTTGTTGCCAGAAGGCTTGCATGCCGAGCTGCGGCCTTATCAATTAGAAGGTGTGAGCTGGTTGCAATTCTTGCGCGAGCAGGGCTTGGCCGGTGTGCTGGCCGATGACATGGGTTTGGGCAAAACAGTGCAAGCTCTGGCACATCTCTTGATCGAAAAAGAAGCGGGCCGCCTGCTCCATCCTGCGCTCATCATTGCGCCCGTGAGCCTGCTGGGCAATTGGCGGCGCGAAGCGGCTAAGTTCACGCCTAGCTTGCGCGTGTTGTTACTACACGGAGCTGCTAGACACGAAGCCGCGCAAGACATTGCGCAAGCCGATATCGTGCTCTCGCCCTATTCGCTGCTGCCGCGTGATAAAGAGCGTTGGCTAGCGCAGAGATGGTCGGTCGTGGTGCTGGATGAAGCGCAAAACATCAAAAATGCGCATACCGATGCCGCTCAAGTGGCTTACGATTTGCCAGCAGATCAGCGCCTTTGCCTTTCCGGCACGCCGATGGAAAACCATCTGGGCGAGCTTTGGAGCCTGTTTCACTTTCTCATGCCCGGTTTCTTAGGCAGCGCGCGCCGCTTTAAAGAGTTGTATCGCACACCGATTGAAAAGCATGGTGATACAGAGCTGCTCGCTGCTCTGAGCCGCAGAGTCACACCCTTTATTTTGCGGCGCACCAAAAAGCAAGTGCTCACGGAGCTGCCCGATAAGATCGAGACGCTCAGCATGGTCTCACTCGAAGGCAAGCAAGCCGATCTGTATGAAACGATTCGCTTGACCACCGAAAAATCCGTACGCGAAGCCCTGAGCGACAAAGGCTTGGCACGCTCGCAAATTCAGGTGCTGGATGCTTTGCTGAAATTGCGCCAAGTCTGCTGTGATCCGCGCCTTGTGCCTACTGAGGCGGCTAAAAAAGTTAGGCAATCTGCCAAGCTCGATTTGCTCATGGAAATCTTGCCTGAGATGCTGGCGGAAGGCCGCAAGGTGTTGCTCTTCTCGCAGTTCACTTCCATGCTGGAACTGATTGAAGAGGAACTGGCTAAGCGCAAGCTTGCGTGGGTCAAGCTCACCGGGCAATCCAGAAAGCGCGACGACATCATTGACCAATTCACCAGCGGCAAGGTGCCGCTCTTCCTTATCAGCCTCAAAGCCGGCGGCGTGGGCCTGAATTTGCCGCAGGCGGATACCGTGATTCACTACGATCCTTGGTGGAATCCGGCGGTAGAAAACCAAGCCACAGACCGCGCCCACCGCATTGGCCAAACCAGTCAAGTGTTCGTCTACAAACTGGTCGCCAGCGGCACAATCGAAGAACGCATGCTGAAATTACAAGAGCGCAAAGCCCAGCTCACCAGCAGCATGCTCAGCGGCTCGCAAATGCGCAAACAAGCCCTGTTTACGGAAGACGATGTGGCGCAATTGCTCAGGCCGCTGGGGGATTGATGACGGGATTGAGCCAAGGCAGCTTTCCCGAGTATTTATCAGACAATCTATTCATATTTTGACTTTTTTCATTATTTATCAGATACTTACCTTAAAAGTATCTATTAATGAATCTCCCAAAAATTGATTTGCCTGAGGCTCTTGCTGCCTTGCTCGCAAGAGGCGAGCCGCTCACGGCTGCGCAACTGGCGGCAGCCACCGGGAAAAGCCAGCCCAGCGTTTCTGTTGCCATCAAGGCTTTGGGCGAGCGCGTGCATCGCATCGGCGCGGCGAGAAGCACACGGTATGCATTGAAGAAGGATATCTTGGGCTTACCTGCGCAGCAGAGCTTGCTTTGGAATGGCCCAGATATCGACGGCAAGATGCCGTGGCATTGGGGCACATTGACTTACCTGCATGGCAACTGGATACACATCAAAAGCACTGCGCGTGATTGGTTAGTCAAAGGCAAGCTGCCGTGGTTTCTCACACCCCTGCGCCCGCAAGGCTTCTTGGGGCGTGAGTTGGCACGTACGCGGCCAGATCTCCCAGCAGATCCTGAAAAATGGTCGTTAGAGCAGGTGCTTCACATCATCGTAGACAAAGTGCATGACGCAAGTGGTGCATTCTTTTTCAACATGATTGAAACCTCTGTTTGGAGCGCACCCGAAGACAGCGATGGATTAGCGCAGCATTACGACTTATTGGCGCAACAAGCTGGGGCTGGTTTGCCTGCGGGCTCGTCGGCCGCCGGAGAGCAGCCCAAGTTTCTCGTCAATCGTCGCTCAGCAGGGCGTTTCCTCGTCAAATTTAGCCCTCCCCACGGAACACCTTTTGGCAAGCGTTGGGCTGCCATGCTCCTGCTGGAAAAGCTGGCCTTAGACATTTTGCAAGCGCATGGCATTGAATGCGCAAATACTCAAATACTCCGATCAGCACAGCGCACCTATTTGGAGTCACAGCGATTTGACCGCAATGCTAACCGTCAAATGCAACACGTCGTCGCCATCGCAGCGCTGCACGATGAGTTCACACGAGGCAGTTGGACGAATTGGCTCACCACAAGCGAGGCCTTGGCCAAGCAAGGTTTTATCACGGCGCAAGAGCTGAGCCAAGTGGCCACCATCTTCGCCTTCGGCCACGACATCGGCAACACCGATATGCATTCTGGCAATCTCTCCTTCTTCGTAGAAGATGTGATCGCGCCCAAGATCCGCATAGCGCCGGTTTATGACATGCTGCCCATGATGTGGAAGCCCGATATTCACCAAGGTGCTTTAAGTGATTCGCCAGTGCGCCAGCAGCTCATGCCCGCAGGTTTCGCACAAGAGCAAACCCAAGCCCGCGAATGGGCGATTGAATTTTGGGAGCAAGCCGCAAAGCTCGAAATCGGCGCTGATCTGCAAGCCGCTAGCATTGAGAGCGCACGTCGCCTCAAAACGAATTTTGCGGGTCTATAAATCGCGCTCAAAGCAATGCAACTGCCCAACACTTGCACCAGTTGCCAGCAGCCACTCAAAGAGGTGAGGCTTGAAGGGCATTACGGGCAAAGTGTGAGCGCGGATGTGTGTGGCAATTGCCATCTGGTGTGGTTTGATGCGTTTGAATCGGTGCGGCTGTCGGGGTTGGGCTGGATTGGCTTGCTGCGCGAGATGATTGCCACACCACGCGCTTCGCAGAATGTGCCCGCTCGTCTGCAATGCGTGCGCTGCCATGGCAGCTTAAAGGCGGTACGCAATCTCACGCGCTTTGGCCGCACCGCCGCACTGGAATGTGAGCGCGGGCATGGGCATTACCAAGGCTTTGCGCTGCTGCTGGCGGAACGGGGCTTGGTGCGCAGTTTGAATTCACGCGATCTCGCCGCGCTCAAAGAAGAAAACTCCACGCCCAGTTGCCTCAATTGCGGCGCACCAGTGGAAAACCTGCCCGCCACTCTTTCGGGCCAAACGCCCGTGTGCAGCTATTGCGACACACCGCTCATGCTGTTTGATCTGCCGCGCCTCACGCAAGCCCTGCTTGTGCGCCATGGCGATGCGCTACAAATCAATGAGCCGCGCCAGCAATTGGCGATAGCCTGCCGAGGCTGCGGCCAGCCGCTCGATGCCACGCAGGACACCAGCTGCGAGACCTGCGGCCATGTGGTGGCCATGCCTAGCTTGAACCAAGTCAAGCCTTTGCTCGATCAAATAGAGCCGATTCTCAAAGGCACATTGCCTCGGCAAGCCAGGCCGTGGGGCGAGAAATTGCAGCGCCAGCGCGGCGATGCCAGCGCCACACAAATGCATCGCTGGATGGGACATGCGCGTGACATATTTTCCTCAGACAGTCACCCTCACTATGGCGAAGCACACAAAGCGGTCAATGCCATTGCAGCTGTCCTGCTGATGCTTTTGCTTTATTGGTTGTTTGGCTAAACCGTGATGAAGCGTCTATGAAAAAATTCTGGTGGCTCGCTGCCGCTACCACGCTCGTCGTCACCTCTTTCTCTATGTTTGGCCCGGTGCTGGCCGTGTTGCTTCAGCAGCGCGGCATGAGCCTAGCCGCTGTGGGCGCGTTTGCGATGATTCCGTTTGCTTGCGTGGCACTGCTCATTCCCATCATGCCGCGCATCTTTGCGCGCTTTGGCATTGGGCGGGTGTATTTGCTAGGCATGGCACTGGAGTCTGTTTGCACGGTGGGTTATTTCGTCTTCATGGATTCTGAGAATGCGTTTGCTTGGTGGTGCGCTAGCGCCGTGTTGGGAGGCATTGGCGCGGCGGCGGTGTGGAATGCCACCGAAGCTTTGCTCGCCGAGCATGCGCCTTCCGACAAACGAGGGCGGGTGATGGGGCTGTATCAAACGGCGCTGGGCGCGGCGTTGGCAGCGGGGCCCTTCGTTCCGGTGTTGCTCGGTTGGTCGCCTAAAACCACGCTAGTGGCGGCCGCTGTGGTGCAGTTTATTGCTCTAGGCATCGGTCTGCGCTTGGATCTGACACAAGCTGCGCACACGCATGCCCATGAGCCCAGCATGAAGCAAATCGGCAGCACTTGGCAGGCGCTGCGCATCGTCCCGGCGCTGGTGTTGATTGCATTCGCAGGCGGCGTGTTTGAAGCGGGTTTAGGCAGCGTGAGCGCGGCCAATGGTGCGTCGCTCGGCCTCTCACTCGCGCAGGCTTCCAGCATCGTTGGGGCGCTCGGCGTGGGCAGTTTTGTCTTTCAATATCCTGCGGGATTGGCAGCGGATCGCTTTGCGCCGCAGAGCGTGTTTGGTATCGCGGGCGCGTTGCTGCTTGTGGCCAGCATGGCGTTTGCTTTCTCTGCGCAAGCGCCTTGGTTGCTCTATGCCACTGCCGTCGTCTGGGGCGGCATCGGCGGCGCGCTCTACACGCTCACCATGATCCGCGTGGCGCATCATTTCGACGCCAGCATGGGCGCACAAGCCGTGGCCTCGGGCACGGCAGCGATGATCACCGGCTACACGCTCGGCGGCGCCATCGGCCCTTTGGTGAGCGGCTCAGCGCTGCAATGGTGGGGCGCTTGGGGGCTTTCGGGCTGGCTGGTGTTGCTTTCTGTTGGCGTGCTCTTCGCCAGTCAGAAGACGCAAATTTTAAGCAAAATAGGCCGCTCGCCTTTATAGAATGTGCGTAGAGTGCTATTGTATTGATAGTGATTAAGTCCTGTATAGCATGTTTGCAGTCGCGTGCAAACTTCTGGCAAACTCTGCGTTATGTCTACCCAAGCCGACTCCATCCTTATCTTTGCAGGCTCATCGCGTGTGCAATCGTTCAATCGCAAGCTCGCAAAAGAAGCCGCTCGCCTCGTGCGCGAAGCGGGTGCCAGGCCCACATATATTGAGCTGCAAGAGCTCAATATCCCGCTCTATAACGCAGACCTTGAAACCCGTGGTACGCCGCGCGATGTGATCGCCTTGAAAGAGATGCTGCACACCCATGCCGGCTGGATCATCGCCAGCCCCGAATACAACGGCTCTTACACCGCTCTTTTGAAAAACACCCTCGACTGGGCCAGCAGCCCCGCCAAAGCAGGGCCTGAGTGCAGCGAAGACGAAGCAGAGAATTGGAAAAATGGCCTCAAACCCTTTTCAGGCAAAGTCGTCGGCCTCATGTCGGCTTCGCCCGGCGCATTGGGCGGCCTCAGAAGCCTAGACCACCTCGCCCCCCTCCTGCGTAATCTGCAATGCTGGCTCACGCCCCAGCAATTCGCGCTCAACAAAGCCACCGATGCATTCGATGCACAAGGCCATATCAAAGAGCCAGCCACCGTGCAAAGGGTCAAAGCCGTGGTCGATCAGGTGATTTTTGCGGCGCAAAGGCTGAGCGCCTAAACCTCGCACTCAAGCCCTTTGCGGCTGCTCATCTGGGGCACGACGCGTGGTGCGCCAGCTCATGGCCGCAGGCGCGTCGCTCGATCTTGTGAACAACCTGCACTGGACGGCGGTGATCGAATCCATCGTCTTGGACGATGGCGGCAAACGCCGCCAAGCCACGCTTGAAGCCCTCATCAAAACCGGTGCCAACTTGCTGCAAGAACCACAATTGCTATAAAATCAATAGCGCTTTGCGCAGGTTTAATAACGGCTACCCGCCTATTTGGCTTAAAAACGACTACTTCCCCGCCAAGAAAGCCTGCACAGCAGCCACCGTCACCGCCGGGTCTTCCTCTTGCGGCACGTGGCCGAGCTTGTCAAACATCACGAGCTTTGAGCCTTTGATATCTTTCGCAAACTGCTGTGCATTCGATGGCGGAATCAGGCGATCCTGCCCACCCCACAGAATCAGCGTGGGCTGCGTGATCTTCGCAATCCGCTCGGGTGCAATCGCGCGCGGCTCGCGGATGCGCAAGCCCAAAGCGCGGCGGTTGCCCTCCCGCAGCGCCAGCTCGTAATACAGGTCAACAAGCTGCGGCGTCACCTTGGCTTGATCGCCATACACGCTGCGCACATCGCGCTCCAGAGTAAAGCGCGGCAAAGTGTTTTCCGTGATCGGCGAAAGCAGCGCAATCTCCGCCGCCTGAAACGCCATCGGCATATCAATCGGCTTAAAGTCATAGCCCGCCGAATCCACCAAAATCAGCTTCGCCACGCGCTGCGGCGCACTCGCACGCAGAAAATCTGCCGTCTCCCAAGCAATCTGTCCGCCCAATGAATTGCCGCCCAGCACCACCGGCTGCGACACGCCCAGCGCATCCAGCGTCGCCACCACGAATTTCGCGTAATTCACCAGCGAGTAACGCCCGCCATCCTCTTGCAACCAAGCCCCCGCATACGGCCCCGTCAGCCCAAAGCCCGGCAAATCAAAGCGAATTACCCGCCGCGTTTTGACCAGCTCCGCCGCCCAGCCATCCCAAGTGTGCAAACTCGCCGCTGTGCCGTGCAGCAAAACAATAGGCTCTGCGTCGGAGCGCGGCCCCTCATCGCGCACATGCACCTGCATGCCCCGCACATCCACAAAGCGAGAAGCCGAGCCCGCAGGCGCCCAGCGGCCCTTGAGCGACTCCACACTACGATCCGATTCCCAACTCAAAGCCAGCGCGCCGCCCATGAGCAATAGCAAACCCACCAACGCACACAACCACCGCTCAGACTTCAAGCTCATGACATCACCTTGTTAAAAACTATCTAGCTTAAAACAAATAAATATACAAGCCAACCCAACGCTTGTCGGGATTCCAACGAACTCACCACACCATTTAATTGCTTTTAACCTAAATAAGCATTAAAAAATAAGCATAAAAGCACATTAAATTTGACAAAAAGGAGTTCATAAGCTAAATTAAAGACATGGCAACCCGTCTCCAACACCTCCAAACCGCGCAGATTGATAAAGCGCTCACCACTTGGCGCGATTCCAAGCTGCCCGCTCGCCCCGCTTCAGGTTGGGCGCGCAGCGTCCGCGAAGCGCTCGGCATGCCCGGTGTCGTGCTCGCCAAGCGCCTAGGTATCACCAGCGCCACCCTGCGCAATCTGGAGGCCGCCGAAGAGCGCCAAGCCATCACGCTCGCCAGCCTGCACAGGCTCGCTCAAGCGATGGATTGCGAGCTCCAATACGCCCTCGTGCCCCGTCAACCCCTTGCGCAGCAGCTCGCCAGCCAAGCAAAAAACAAAGCCCAAACGCAGATCGGCCCCATCGCCCACACCATGGCCCTGGAAGATCAGGCCGTGCAAGGCAGCGCCCGCCACTTGCAGCGCGATCTGCTCGCCCAAGAGCTGCTCAATGGCTCACGCCACAAGCTCTGGGCGCAGCCATGATCGAGCCCCTCGCCACGCTGCACAGTTACGCGCCCGGCGCCACCCCGCTCGATCCCGATGAAGCCGCAGGCCTCATCCCCGGCCACATCCGCACCCAAGCCGAGCTCAACCAATGGGAAGAGGCCAACATCCTCACCGCCCAAGAATGGCTGCTGCGCAAAATCAAAACTGCCAAGCCCGCCGCGCTGCTAGAAGAAGGCTTCGTGCGCGATCTGCACAAACGCATGTTCAAGCAAAC
>JANOJL010000011.1:0-2291 GCA_031418715.1 Variovorax sp.
TGACTCATATGCATCAAGGCAACTTTGGCAAATCGCTGAAATACTCAGGGAATTTGGTTTGCACTTTTACGCTGGCGTCTCGGTAGAGCAAAGCGTTCATGGCCATCGGCGTTTTGCCGCGCAGCGAGGATTGCGAGAGCACCTCGGTTTGCGCAACTTCAAAGGCTTTTTCAGTGGCAGGAGAGATGCGTGGGTCGTACGAGATGTGCTTGATGCCATTGGTCAGCGCATCAACGTTTTGATTAGGAATCTTGGCAGCAAAAATCTTCACTGCTTCTGCCCGGTTTTGCCGCGTGTATTGCGTAGAAGCTGCCAAGCCTGCGGCAAATCGCTCGATCAAATCCGCTTTGTTTTGGATGGTGGACACAGGCGCTGTCGTAATCATCAAGTACGACAAGTAACCACCGCCTCGCTTGACTTCATAAGAGTCTTGCACGCCAGCCAGCACCATAGAGTTCAAAGGCTCGAGCGAGGCAATCGCATCGACCTTGCCGCTGTTCAAAGCCTCAATCAAAGCGGGCGCAGATTGCGGTGTGTTCACAATCACAATATCGCTCTCGGCAAGGCCTGCTTTGGCGGCAGCGATTTTGATGTACTCATGCGGCGTTTGCCCCAGTTGCACCGCTACTTTCTTGGCCTTCAAATCTTCAATCTTGCCCGGACGAATACCGCTGCCTTTTTTGCTGATGATGGCCAGCGCTTCATCGGCATTGCTGCGGGTAGCATCGTTCATGATTAGCCCCACCACCTGCCAAGCATCACCTTCGTGCCGCGCTTTGATGAAGGTGGTGACGCTCATGTTGCCCACATCGACTTCCTTGCCGCGCATCGCGCCCACCATTTGGTCGCCACTGTTGACAACTTTCAGCTGCAAATCAATTCCATGCTTGGCAAATAAGCCCTTTTCAGCCCCCACCAAAATCGGCAGGTGGCCCAAATTCGCACCCAACACAATGCTCACGGGCACGGGTTTGACGGGTGCAGGTGCGCTGGCGCAAGCAGCGAGTAGCAGCGCGGTTGCTGAGTACGTCATCAGCTTGATCAATGAATGTTTCATGAGCTTATCTCCTGTTGTGAACAAAAATTTCAACGCTCTGCACGGCCCGCGACCACGATGGCCAGCAGCGCCCACATGACGGAATATTCAATGCCCTTCATGTGCCAAAACCAACCATTGCCCGCATTCGCCACGATGATCGTGCCAATCATGAAAGCGGCCACCAGCAGTGCTGCGATGCGTGTGAAACGGTTCACCACGATCAATAGGCCAACCACAATTTGAAAAATGGCGGCGCCAATCACCCAAGCCTCGGCAGGTGCGAGTTTGAATACCTGGCCAAACACCTCAACCTCTTTGCCAAAGTTAAGAAACTTGCCGATACCATGCGGAATGAGCATGCCGCCGACGATCAAGCGCAAAAGCAAATCTGATCGTTGGCCAATGAATTGATCCAGCATGGCTGCTAAGCCGCTGGGTTGAGTTGTTGTTGACGTGTTCATATCGTTGTCTCCTGCTGGTTTAAAAACTAAAAAATTAAGGTGCGAGCGAGGCCAAATAGGCAGCAATCGCCGTGATATCTTTTTCTTCTAAATTCGAGATAACGGGCTGCATTTGCGCCGCCAGAGTGCTTTTGCGCGCACCTGTTTTGAAGGCATACATCTGGCGCACCGTGTAGAGCGGCGAGATGCCTGCAATGCGCGGGATATCGCCCTGGCCTTTTAGGTCAGCGCCATGGCATGCTGCACACATCACGGTTTTGCCTGCGCCTTGGGTCACTAAGCTTTTGCCCTCGGCCAAGCTGCCCTTGGGCACATAGGCAACAAAGCCTGCATACGGGTCGCGCAATAACACGCGCTCTGGCTCCTGTGGAAACTCTGCAATGCGGTTGCCCAGCGGCTCTGTGCCGCCTTCGGGCAAGGGCAAGCGCTTGCGGCTTCTGTTGAAGTAGCTTTTAGGAATGGTGTCGGCTTCGACCACTTTCACCCAAGCAATCGGCTTGATCTTTGAAAACCACTGCGCGGCCTCTTCAAGGTCTTTGTCCGTCATGGCTTTGGCCATGGCAGTCATCCAGACTTTGTCGACGCGATCGCCCGAGCGGTAATCCGCCATTTGCTGCTTGAAGTATTTGATTGTGAGACCTGCAATGTGGCCAGACTCAGGGTGGCCTTGACCACTGCTCAGATGGCACGCTGCGCAAGCACGCACACCCGGCGCCGCACCATACTGAACCACACGGGGCATGCCCACGTTGTGCTCAGGAAACCAAATCGGCGGTTCAAAAAGATTGTCG
>JANOJL010000012.1:0-2087 GCA_031418715.1 Variovorax sp.
GCCATCAGCGCCTTCGTGGTCTTAAAGCGCAGCCGCCCCACCGGAGAAGAGGCGCTGAAAATCGCACAAGAGCTGCGCAACTGGGTGGCCAAAGAAATCGGGCCGATTGCCAAACCCAAAGACATCCGCTTTGGCGACAACTTGCCCAAGACACGCAGCGGCAAAATCATGCGCCGCCTGCTGCGCTCGCTGGCCAAAGGCGAGGCGATCACGCAAGATATTTCTACGCTTGAGAACCCAGCGATTTTGGAGCAGTTGGCGCAGAAACTTTGAGTTGATTGACTATCAATTCAATAGCGCTTTGCGCAGATTACATGCCGGCTAGAGCCTTAAATGGTGCAATATTTTCACTTCCATTCGGGTTGAGCTTGTCGAAACCCCTTCGACAAGCTCAGGGCGAACGGCTGGCACTTACTAACGTCTAGTGGGTTATCGATTGAATGCCTGAAGGCCCAGAAATCTTCCTTGCTGCGCGCGCTGTGCATGAAGCTGTGGCCGAGCAGCCCTGCACGCTCAAGCTCATGTATCCGCCGATCACTGCCAAGGCGCGCAGCTTGCGTGGCGTGCAGATTCGCCGCGTGCATGCGCGAAGCAAAGCCATGCTCACGGAGTTTGCCAATGGCGCGGTGCTGTATTCGCACAATCAGCTCTACGGCGAATGGGTGGTGCATCAAGCGGGCGAGCCGCTGCTCAAAAAACAAGTGCGCCTCATCATCAGCACGGCAAAGCATCAAGCCGTGCTCTACAGCGCCACGGATTTTGCGTGGCTTCGCACAGGCAAAGAGGATGAGCATCCCTACATCGCAAAGTTAGGCCCAGAGGTGCTGAGCGCAGAGGTGAGCGCTGCGCAGATTGCAGGCCGCCTCGCTCAATTTCCTCGCCGCGTGATTGCCGATGCCCTGCTCGATCAGCATGTGCTCGCAGGCTTGGGCAACTATTTGCGTGCAGATATTTTGCTCGTCGCTCGCATCAACCCGTTGCGCAAAATCAGCAGCCTCACGCCGCTAGAACTGCTGCGCATCGCCAAGGCCTGCAAAACGCTCACGCAACGCAGCGTGCAAAAGCGGGGCGTGGTGCGACCTTGGGCTGCTTATCAAGCCACCCTCAAAACCGGCGCAGATTACGAATCCGCACGCTTCTTTGCATTTGATCGCGAAGCCGCCCCATGCTGGGAATGCGCCACGCCCATTTCCCGCATCACGCACAGCGGGCGAGGCTTGTTTTATTGCCCCAAGTGCCAAGCCTGATGCATCGCTAGACACTATGATTTTGATAGCGCCTTGCGCATATTCCATGCCGGCTAGCTGCCAAAAAGGCTTGTTATTGTTCAGCCCGATGACCTATGATCCGTTCGCCCTGAGCTTGTCGAAGGGCTCATGTGGGCTTCGACAAGCTCAGCCCGAACGGACGGCGTATCTGAGGCAAGTGGCTAATCAGGCAAAAAGGCTTAAATTTCTAAGCCGCTCGTCGTTTACTTCCACACGCGCTTAAGCTGCGCATCACGGCCGCAGCCGTTGCGGTAGTAGCTGTAGCGCACCGGGTTTTTCTTGTAATAGTCTTGGTGATATTCCTCGGCCAAATAGAAGGGGCTGGCGGCGGCGAGTTCGGTGTGAATGGTTGTGAAGCGGCCGGTTTTGAGCAGGGCGTCGCGGCTGGCGGTGGCTGTTTGGCGCTCGGCATCACTCCCCCAATAGATGCCGCTGCGGTATTGGCTGCCTGAATCGCAAAATTGCTTGTCTTTCTCGGTCGGGTCAATGGTTTTCCAGAAATACTCGACCAACTGGCTGTAAGTCACCTTGGCGGGATCGTATGTCACGCGCACGGCTTCAGTATGCCCCGTGGTGCCCGCGCTCACGGCTTTGTAGCTCGGGTTGGGCACTTTGCCTGCGGTGTAGCCCGATTCAGCGCCAATCACGCCGGGCAATTTTTCAAAATCCGATTCGGTACACCAAAAGCAGCCACCTGCGAAGATGGCTGTGGCGGTGGCCGCGTGAGCAGTCTGCATGAGTAGCGCACCGGCCAGCAAGGCGATGTGTTTCGCGTATTTCAAAGAGAGAAATGTCATAGGTACTTTCAGTTAGGTGCGC
>JANOJL010000013.1:0-32688 GCA_031418715.1 Variovorax sp.
CGCGATCTCTTGCGCGGTTTGGGTCGAAGCCACAAAGGCCAGATACAGCGGGAAAGCAACAATCAATACGCCAACGATCAGAATGGCGTGAGCAACAAAATCGGCAATCGGGCGGCGTTCAATCATGGGTTGTTCGCCTTAGTAATTCACGCGGCGTTCAATGAACTTGAACTGGAAGACGGTGAGCGCAATCACGATCACCATGAGCACAACGGACTGGGCTGCCGAGCCGCCCAGATCCAGGGCCTTGAAGCCGTCGTAATACACCTTGTAAACCAAAATGGAAGTGTCTTTGCCTGGGCCGCCTTGCGTGGCTGCGTCAATGATGGCAAAAGTGTCAAAGAAGGCGTAGATCACGTTGATCACCAGTAAGAAGAAGGTGGTCGGCGAGAGCAGGGGAAACACAATCGTCCAGAAACGGCGAACAGGTGATGCGCCATCAATCGCGGCTGCTTCGATCAAGGATTTGGGAATGCTCTGCAAGCCGGCCAAGAAGAAGAGAAAGTTGTAGCTGATTTGCTTCCAGACGGCGGCAATCACGATCAGCGTCATGGCATCACCCGATTGCAGCAGGTGATTCCAGTTGTAGCCCATAGAAGTCAAGGTAAAGCTGATCACACCCATGGGCGAGGCAAACATGAAGGCCCACAGCACGCCTGCGATCACGGGCGCGACGGCATACGGCCAAATCAGCAGCGTCTTGTAGGCCATTGCTCCGCGAATGACGCGATTGGCGCAAACCGCCAGCAGCAAAGCAATCGAAAGACCCGACCCGGCCACCAGCAGTGAGAATACAGCTGTGGTTTTGAAAGAGGCAAGGTAGGTCTCGTCAGCAAACAGTTGCTTGAAGTTTTGTAGGCCAACGAACTCTGTTGAAGTACCAAAAGCATCTTGCAGCAACAGGCTTTGATACAGCGCTTGACCCGCTGGCCAAAAGAAAAACACCAAAACAACCGCCATTTGCGGCGCTACCAGAGCCCAAGGCAGCCAAGTGGAGCGGAAGACAACGCGTTTTTCAGTGGCCATAAATCAGACTGCGATCACGATGATAACGAAAATGCTATTAAAAACATAGCACTTTGCGCAGTAAATATAACGGGTACAGGCTGTTTTTGCATATTTTTTGAGATCCAGCCCATACCCGTCACTTTGATTTACTTGCCTTTGTTAGCTGCTTCAAAGCGCGCCAGCAATTCATTGCCACGCTTCACCGCAGAATCCAACGCCTCTTGGGCAGTCTTCTTGCCAGACCAGACTTGTTCAAATTCCTCATCATTGATGGTGCGGATCTGGACGAAATTGCCTAGGCGAATGCCGCGCGATTTGTCGGTGGTTTTGCGGATCATCTGGTTGACAGAGACATCGGTACCGGGATTCTGTTTGTAAAAGCCCGATTTGTCGGTCAGCGCAAAAGACACTGGAGTCAGAGGGAGATAGCCTGTGCGCTGGTGGCTTCTGGCATCCACCTCGGGCTTAGACAGGTGGGCAAAAAATTGCGCCACACCTTTGTACTCTTCGGCTTTCTTGCCCGACATGACCCACAGGCTGGCACCACCAATCACCGTGTTTTGCGGCGCGCCCGTCACGTCTGGGTAGAAGGGCAGAGGAGCGATACCTGAGGCAAATTTTGCGTTGCGCTTGATGTTGCCGTACAGGGCAGAGGAGCCAGTCATCATGGCGCACTCGCCGGAGACGAAGGTGGCATCAGCCAAATTGCCACGGCCTTTGTAGACCATCAAGTTGCTTTTCGCCATATTGCCTAAATTTTCAATGTGGCGCACATGCAGTGGCGTGTTGAAGTTCAGTCGTGCGTTGAGCCCGCGCATGCCGTTGCCTTGCGTCGCAAATTCGGTGTTGTGCCAAGCGGAGAAGCTCTCTAGTTGTGTCCAGCTCATCCAGCTGGAGGTGAAGGGACATTTGTGGCCAGAGGCCTTGAGCTTGGCGGCTGCCAGGGCCACTTCTGGCCAAGTGGATGGTGGCTTCTCTGTATCGATGCCGGCGGCCTTGAAAGCGTCCTTGTTGTAATGGAAGACGGTCGTGGAGCTGTTGAACGGGAAGGAAAGCATTTCCCCATTAGGCGCGGTGTAGTAGCCGGCCACCGCTGGCACATAAGACTTAGGATCAAACGGCACGCCCGCGTTTTTCATCACTTGGCCCACAGGCACGATGGCTTGCTTGGAAGCCATCATGGTGGCCGTGCCCACTTCAAACACCTGCAAGATGTGTGGCGCATTACCTGCGCGGAACGCCGCAATGGCCGCAGTCATGGACTCGTCGTAGCTGCCTTTGAATGTGGGCGTGACTTTGAACTGTGTCTGACTGGCGTTAAAGTCTTTGGCGTGGTCATTGACCCACTCGCCCAAAGCGCCGCCCATAGAATGCCACCATTGAATTTCGGTTTGTGCCCAAGCAGGGGCTGCCAAGCAAGTTGTAGCCAAAGCGATGGCTGAGATGCGCAATTTCATAAAAACTCCAAAAAAATGAATTTCTCAATGTATGTTGATTGTGTGACTGTCATATTACAAACCCACTCGATGCTATAGGCATAGCGGGTTTGTATGGACTCAGTTCGTCATTCAGAGAATCAGGGTTTGTCAGGGTTGTCCCGCAGGTGTGTGGCACTCCGGTGATAATGTCGTATTGAGCAGCCCAATCAATGAACGCACCTTTGCCAACCCAGTTACTTCAACCTGTCTTGCAAGCGACACAGGACACGCCTCGCCTGCGCGAAATTCCTTACAACTACACCTCGTTCTCTGACAAAGAGATTGTGATCCGCCTGCTAGGCTCCCGCGCTTGGGAGGTCTTGAGCCTTCTGCGCAACGAGCGCCAAACCGGGCGTAGCGCCCGCATGTTGTATGAAGTCTTGGGCGATATTTGGGTGGTGCAGCGCAATCCGTATCTACAAGACGATTTGCTGGATAACCCCAAACGTCGCAAGGCTTTGGTGGATGCACTGAATCACCGCTTGGCCGAAGTAGAGAAACGCCGCACGCCAGAAACAGGCAAGCAACGCGATGAACATGTGGGCATCTTGCTCGAAGCGGCGCGTGCCTGCGTGAAGAACTTTTACAACTCTTTTTCTGAGATTTATGACCTGCGCAAGCGCACCAATAGCGTGCTACGCAAACACACGGCCAAAGACAACATCAAATTCGACGGTCTCTCCCGCGTGAGTCATGTGACAGATGCCACCGATTGGCGTGTGGAATACCCATTCGTGGTGCTCACGCCAGACACCGAAGCCGAAATGGCCGGTATGGTCAAAGGTTGCATTGATTTGGGGCTTACTATCGTGCCGCGCGGCGGCGGCACGGGCTACACCGGTGGTGCGATTCCCCTCACATGGAAATCAGCGGTCATCAACACCGAAAAGCTGGAAACCATGACCGAGGTTCAGATGGTGGCTCTTCCCGGTCTGGCTGAGCCGGTGGCGACTGTTTGGTCGGAAGCCGGCGTGGTGACACAGCGCGTGGCTGATGCTGCGGAGCGTGCGGGTTTTGTGTTTGCTGTCGATCCCACATCGGCAGAAGCCAGTTGCATTGGCGGCAACATCGCGATGAACGCCGGTGGCAAAAAGGCTGTGCTCTGGGGCACTGCGCTGGATAACCTCGCTTCATGGCGCATGGTGACCCCTGATGCGCAGTGGCTCGAAGTCACGCGGCTGAACCACAATTTGGGCAAAATTCATGATGCTGAGCTGGCCAGCTTTGAGCTGAAATACTTCGATGCGGGCGGCAAAAAGCTCCTTAAAACGGAGCGCCTCGATATTCCCGGCAAAACCTTCCGCAAAGAAGGCTTGGGCAAAGACGTGACCGATAAATTTTTGAGCGGCCTGCCCGGGATTCAAAAAGAAGGGTGTGACGGCCTGATCACCAGCGCCCGCTGGATCGTTCACAAAATGCCGCTGCACACGCGCACCGTCTGCATGGAATTCTTTGGCAATGCCAAAGATGCTGTGCCTTCGATTGTGGAAATCATAGATTATATGTTTGCCGAGCAAAAGCGCACCGGCGTGTTGCTCGCAGGCTTGGAGCATCTGGACGACCGCTATTTGAAAGCGGTAGGCTACGCCACCAAATCCAAGCGCGGTGGTTTGCCCAAGATGGTATTGATTGGTGATATCGCGGGTGACGATGCCGACGTGGTGGCAAAAACCACTTCGGAAGTGGTGCGGATTGCCAACAGCCGCAACGGCGAAGGCTTCACGGCCATCAGCCCAGAAGCGCGCAAAAAATTCTGGCTGGATCGCAAGCGCACGGCGGCGATTTCTAAGCACACCAATGCCTTCAAGATCAATGAAGACGTGGTGATTCCACTGCCGCGCATGGCTGAATATACCGATGGCATTGAGCGCATCAATATTGAACTCTCGCTGCGCAACAAGCTGAAGTTGTGCGATGCATTGGAAGAGTTTTTTGCCAAAGGCAATCTGCCATTGGGCAAAGGCGACGATGCGATGGATATTCCCTCTGCCGAACTGCTAGAAGATCGCGTGGCTGAGGCTTTGACGCTGATCAAGGATGTGCGCAGTCTCTGGGCAGGCTGGCTGAGCGATGTCGATGAAAAATTCCTGCAATTGCAAGACCACAGCCTCAGAGCCAGCTGGAAAGTGCAACTGCGTGAGCCGCTAGGTCATATTTTTGCTGGCGGTGCATTCAAAGGCATCGTGGAAGAATGTCAAGCCATTCACAAACGCGTTTTAAAAGGCCGTGTGTGGATCGCGCTACACATGCATGCGGGTGACGGCAATGTGCATACCAACATCCCAGTCAACAGCGACGATTACGACATGCTGCAAACCGCGCATGAAGCCGTGGCGCGCATCATGGCGCTGGCTCGCAGCTTGGATGGTGTGATTTCGGGCGAGCATGGGATTGGTATCACCAAGTTAGAGTTTTTGAGCGATGAAGAGCTCAAGCCTTTTGCTGATTACAAAGCCCGGGTCGATCCTGAAGGGCGCTTTAATAAAGGCAAATTGCTACGAAATCAGGAGCAAACTGCGCACGTAATACAACGGGTAGAAGCTAAAAACACTTCAAATAATTCATCCGATGTATGGTATGCAGACCTCACGCACGCCTACACGCCATCCTTTGGCCTCATGGGTCACGAATCACTGATCATGCAGCAGTCTGACATCGGTGATATCGCCGATTCGATCAAAGATTGCCTGCGATGCGGCAAGTGCAAGCCCGTGTGCGCCACACATGTGCCGCGAGCGAATCTGCTCTATTCGCCGCGCGACAAAATTTTGGCCACTTCGCTGTTGATCGAAGCCTTCTTATATGAAGAGCAAACGCGGCGCGGTATCAGTGTCAAGCATTGGGAAGAGTTTGAAGATGTGGCGGATCACTGCACGGTTTGCCACAAGTGCCTCTCGCCTTGTCCAGTGAAGATTGATTTTGGCGATGTCTCGATGAACATGCGCAACCTGCTGCGCAAGATGGGCAAGAAGAGCTTCCGCCCCGCTGCAGAATTCCAATCGTGGTTCATCGGCACGGCCAGCCCCGGTGCGATCAACTTCGCCCGCACGTTGACCGATATCAGCTTCAAAGCGCAGCGCTTGGGCAACCAGGTTTTGCGCGGCTTGGCGCGTAAGCAAACCAAAGCGCCGCCCTCTACGGTAGGCACGCCGCCGATCAAAGAGCAGGTGATTCACTTCATCAACAAGAAAATGCCCGGCGGCTTGCCCAAAAAGAGCGCCCGCGCTTTGCTCGATATCGAAGACAAAGATTACGTGCCGATCATTCGCGATCCGAAAACCACCACGGCCGAGACCGAGGCGGTGTTTTATTTCCCCGGTTGCGGTTCGGAGCGATTGTTCAGCCAAGTGGGCTTGGCCACGCAGGCCATGCTCTGGCATGCAGGTGTGCAAACCGTGTTGCCACCGGGCTATTTGTGCTGCGGTTACCCTCAGCGCGGCAGCGGCGATTTTGACAAAGCCGACAAGATGATCACCGACAACCGCGTGCTCTTCCACCGGGTGGCCAATACCTTGAACTACATGGACATCAAAACCGTGGTGGTCAGCTGCGGTACATGTTATGACCAGTTGCAAGGCTACGAGTTTGACAAAATCTTCCCTGGCTGCCGCATCATTGATATTCACGAATATTTGCTGGAGAAAAATATCACGCTGGCGACCCAGGGCGCGGGCTATCTGTATCACGACCCTTGCCACAGCCCCATGAAGTTGCAGGAACCGATGAAAACCGTGAAGGCTTTGGTGGGCGATGGTGTGCTCAAATCCGAGCGCTGCTGCGGCGAAAGCGGCGGTTTGGCCACCTCACGGCCCGATATCTCCACGCAGATCCGTTTTCGCAAGGAAGAAGAGATTCGCAAAGGCGAAGCAACATTGCGCGAATCGGGCGCAGTTGCGCCGAAAGCCAACGTAAAAATCCTCACCAGCTGCCCCAGCTGCTTGATGGGTTTGAACCGTTACCAAGACGATCTGAAAAACGGACTGTTAGAGGCCGACTACATCGTGGTGGAAATGGCTAACCAAATCTTGGGCGACAACTGGATGCCGGAATACGTGGCTAAGGCAAATGAAGGCGGGATTGAGCGCGTGTTGGTGTGATCTGGTGGCGTTTTAGCCATTCAAGCGCCGTGAGGTTTCTCACACTTCTAGCAATTGCTGCGTTCCGTAGATGTGTAACAAGCCGTCAACCGTGACTTATGCCCGCTGTGCAGGTGCACAAGACTCTAGGCGCTAACGCTGAAAAGCCCTACCATCGGAGGGAATGAAGCAATGCTCGTACTGGCGCTGTCAAAGCGGGCTTCAATAGCATGACACTCCTACACAACAACACAACTTATGCAAATACCTGCCGCGGCCTGCCCAAGCTGGGCTTGGACAGCGCGTTGGCCTTGGCGTTTTGCCTGATCAGCATCAGCGCCTTCGCACAAACCAATGCGCCTAGCAATGCGGGCGAAGTGGAGTTCATGCGTGGTGTGGGCTTTGCGCAAACGCCCGGGCAAACGCCCCGCACGCTCGGCAAAGGGTTGGCCTTACAAGAAGGCGACCGCCTGACCACCGCCGATGGCGCCACAGCTGTCGTCAAACTCCAAGATGGCACACGCATGACGGTGCGCCCGGGAACTGAAATGGTGCTCTCGCAATTCAAATACAAGCAAGATGCTCTCGACAACAGCATGGTGATCAACATGTTGCGCGGTGGGCTGCGTGCGATCACGGGCCTGATTGCCAAAAGTTCGCCGAATGCCGCTCGCATTCAAACCAGCACTGCCACTATCGGCATTCGCGGCACTGATTTTGATGCCCGTATTTGCAGCCGGGATTGCGGTGCCGAAGCAGGCCGTATCGCGCAAGCTGCCAAGCCAAATACTGTGCAAGCCAGTGCCAAGGTTTTGTCTTCTCGTGGAGAAGTGGTCGCTGTTGACGGCGCTGGCCTGCGCCGTCGTTTGGTCGATGGCGGTGGTGTGTATCCTGGAGATGTGGTGGAAACTGGGCAGGGCACACAAGCCATTCTCGCTTTTCGCGATGAAACGCGCGTCACCGTGGGGGCAGTGAGCCGCTTCCGGGTGGACAACTTCGTGTTTGACAACAAAAACGCGGGTGAGGGGCGTATGCTCACTTCACTGCTCAAAGGCACCGTGCGCGCGCTGTCGGGTTTGATTGGCAAAGCCAACAACCGCAATGTGGCTTACAGCACCTCCACCGCCACCATTGGCATTCGTGGCACGGAGGTGCTTATGCGATGCACGGGTGCATGTGCGGGCGAAGCAGGCGCTGTAGGGGATGGCCTCACGGTTTTCACCTACTCAGGCCAAGTGGATGTGACCAAACTCACCGATTTCACCAGCACCTTCGTACTCATGCCCGGTCAAGGCCTGAGCGTGTCGCCACAAGGCACGCAAGGCATCAATGCCGAGCCCACCAACGATTTGACAGCTCCAGGCAGCCTGCCTATTCCAGCGGCCTTCTTTAGCAGCGACAACACCTCCGAAAACCAAGAAGGCTTGTTTGTTTTCGTGCGTGATGGCCATATAGAGCTGACAACTTCCTCGCAAGTGCTGCATTTGGGGCGCAACGAAGCAGGTGTGGCAGGCAACGATGGCTCTGTCGCGCGTCCACAAGATGTGCCGCGTTTTTTGGAGTTTGACCGCACGCCGTTGCCCAATGCGAATAATTTCAATGTGACGGCTTTGTTGGGTGATTCCAACATTCAAGGCGGTCGCGTTTGCCGCTGAGCCGTATTGCACGGCCATCTCTGTCTCAGAATGTCACAATCTGGGCATGTCTGTGAAGTTTGATCATTACCGCTCTGCGCTGGCTCTATCTGCATGGAGCCAAGCCTTGGCAGCCTCTTTGCTGTTGAGCCCGCTGGCTTGGGCGCAAAACGTAAGCAACGCGCCAGCAGCTACAACTTCTGTGACACCTAGTTTTGCGATTCGCGGCTTCAACATCAAAGGCGAAAATCCACTCAGTGCAGCGCAAACCAGCCAGATACTCGCGCCTTTCTTGCGCACGGATGCCACGATTGACACCCTGCAAAAAGCCACTTCCGCTCTGGAAGGTGCGCTGCGCGATGCAGGTTTTGGTTTGCACAAAGTGGCGCTACCGCCGCAAGAGGTGGGTGACATGGTGACGCTGGAGATTGTGAAATTCACGATTGGACGTGTCGTTGTCGCTGGCAACCAGCATTTTGATGAAGCCAATATTCGCTCCAGCTTGCCAGAGTTGCGCGAGGGTGAGTCTCCTAATTTCAAGCGCTTGGCAGTGCAAACGGCGATGGCCAATGACAACCCTAGTAAGCAAGCCACGGTATCTCTCAAAGAATCTTTAGAGGCGGACAAGATCGATGCCATGATACAGGTGCGCGATTCACGGCCTTGGTTTGGCGCTCTAACTGTCTCAAACAACGGCAATGCTTCGTCTGGCAAAGACCGCTTTACCGTCTCGGGCGGCCACAACAATCTTTGGAACAGCGACCACCAAGCCGTTTTGGCTTACACCACATCGATCGAGCGCCCCCAAGATGTGCGCCAGTGGGGCTTGAATTACAAAATCCCGTTTTACAGCGCACACGGCACGCTCGGGCTATCTGCCACAAAATCTGATGTGTTGGGCACCTTTGCGACCTTCAGCAGCACCGGTGTGGGCCATACATTCGGTCTGAATTACACCATCGCCAATGAACCAGAAGGTGGGCGACGCAGCTACTTCGCCTTGAGTCTGGACGACCGTGTGTTTGGCGCAGCTGTGATCAATGGCATCACGGTGGGCGTGGATCGACGCAGCCGCCCGCTGGGTTTGAGCTACCGCGTTAGCAACGAATCCGATGCGTCAACGTGGTCTTACAACGTCGAGCTGGCGGCCAACATTGGCTCGGGCGAGAGCAACAACCTCACCTCGTACCGCTCTGAATACAGCAACCCCGTGACAGGCCAAGGTATTTCCAGTCGCGCCTTCCGCATCGTGCGCGCGGGGCAGCAATACGCATCGAGCTTCGGATCGTCGTGGCTTTGGAGCGTGCGCTCAGATTGGCAATGGAGCAATACCGCGTTGATCTCGGGTGAGCAAATAGGCTTAGGCGGCGTGTCGTCCTTGCGCGGCGCGCCTGATCGAGCAATTTCGGGCGATGGTGGCTTGTATGGCAGCTTGGAAATCACTTCGCCAGAAGTGACCAAGGGTTTGCGTTTCACGGGCTTTTTGGATGCAGGCTGGCTCAACAACCGCGATGCAGACGGTATCCGGCGTGTTGCTCATGACAATCTGGCCAGCATTGGCTTGGGCATGCGCCTCGGCCATGCATCAGGCATTTCCGTGAGCGCAGATTACGGCCGACTCATCACCAGCAGCAAGCTGCCTTTGGCTACTAATTCCAGTGCGCCGCAAAAGGGTGATGACAAATTGCACATCACCCTGTCGGTTCGCTTCTAAAATGTAGAGTTTGCGCCACCAACGGCGCTGGAAGAATTTCATGGCCGGCCTCACGCAAGATACCCCCTCTCCTGTTGACATCACAGTGCATCAGCAATCCAAGCTCTTGGAGATTTCTTTTTCCGACGGCAAAGCCTTCAAGCTACCGTTTGAGCTGATGCGCGTGTATTCGCCATCTGCCGAAGTGCAAGGCCATGGGCCAGGCCAAGAAACACTGCAAACGGGCAAGCGTGATGTGGGTTTGCAAGAGCTGGAGTCGATTGGTAATTATGCGGTGAAGCCTGTGTTCACCGATGGACATGAGAGCGGTATTTTCTCTTGGGATTATTTGTATTTTCTGGGCAATCAGCAGGATGAGTTGTGGGCGCGCTATCTCGCCAAGCTGGAAGAGGCGGGTGCGAACCGCGATGCGCCGATGGTCGCTGCGGGTGGCCATGTGCATGGTGCAGGTTGCAGCCATTAACACCTATTCGCTATCAATTCAATAGCATTTTGCGCTGTACTTACAATGGCTACCACTCATTTTGGCTTTAAAAACGTTGATGAGACTGACAAAGCGCAGCAAGTGCGCGGCGTGTTTGATTCAGTAGCCAGCAAATACGATGTGATGAACGATCTCATGTCGGCTGGCCTGCATCGCGGCTGGAAGGCTTACACCGTGCTCGTCTCTGGCGCACGCGAGGGCTCGCGGGTGCTCGATGTGGCGGGCGGCACGGGGGATTTGGCGCTCGCCTTTGCCAAAAAAGTGGGTAAAACTGGCGAGGTGGTGCACACAGATATCAACGAAGCCATGCTGCGCGTGGGGCGGGATCGTCTGGTAGACGCAGGTTTTGCTGTGCCTACGATGGTGTGCGATGCTGAGAAGCTGCCGTTTCCCGGCCAATATTTCGATGTGGTGACTGTGGCATTCGGTCTGAGGAATATGACGCACAAGGAAGCCGCGCTCGCTGAAATGGGGCGCGTTTTGAAGCCGGGCGGCAAGCTTCTCGTGCTGGAATTTTCCAAAGTGGCCAAACCATTGGAAAAGGCCTACGACTGGTATTCCTTTTCAATCCTGCCAAAATTGGGCTCTTGGATTGCAGGCGATGCGCAGAGCTACCAATATTTGGCTGAAAGTATTCGCATGCATCCCGATCAGGAAACGCTGAAAAGCATGATGCTCTCGCAAGGTTTTGGTCATGTGGATATTCACAACATGACCGCAGGTGTTGTGGCTTTGCATGTGGGTATCAAGTGTTGAAATCTGTCCTCAACGGCAATGCTTGCATTTGAGGTTTTGAGTGATATGTGTGGGATTGAAATTTTTTGCAAAGAGGCAAATATTATGAAGTTACTGTCTTATATCGTGACTGGCGTGATGGCTCTGAGCCTCTCGCTGACCAGTTTTGACGCGGATGCTGCCAAGCGTATGGGCGGCGGCAAATCTTTTGGTAAACAGTCTAATAATGTGACGCAGCGTGATGCTACGCCTTCAGCGCCAGCAGCCGTCCCCGGTGCAGCAGCCGCTGCGAAACCAGCTGCTCCCGCAGCAGGCGCAGCAGCAGCAGCCCCCAAGAAACCTTGGGGCATGATGCTCGGCGGCTTGGCAGCAGGCCTTGGCCTCGCTTGGCTGGCCAGCAGCCTCGGTTTGGGTGAAGCCTTCGGTCAGATTTTGATGTTTGGCCTGCTGGCTCTGGCCATCATGGTGGCCGTGGGTTGGTTCATGCGCCGCAGGGCTGCTAGCCAAGGCGGCAATCAGCAGCAGCGTTCGCCCTTTGCCATGGCGGGAGCGGGCGCAGGCCCAGCGCCAGCGGAAGCACCAATGCAACGCAATTACAGTGCAGATAATGTTGGAAACGACGCATCTGCTCGCCCTTGGGAGCGCAATTCCACGGCGTTTCAGGCGCAGCCTCAAGCCAATGGATCAGGAGCTGGTGGCAGCTTGATTGGCTCACGTTTGACGGGCAGCGCCAACAATTGGAGCGTGCCAGCTGACTTCGATGCACCTGCGTTTTTGAATACTGCCAAGCAAGCTTTTGTAGCTTTGCAAGCGGCATGGGACAAAAACGACGTCGGCACTTTAGGCACGATGATGACGGATGAGATGCTGCGTGAAATTCGTTCGCAACTGGCTGACCGTGACCAACACACTGGCGGCGTGATGAACCATACCGAAGTGGCCGCGCTGGATGCGAAGCTCTTAGGGATTGAAGACACGGGAACGGATTGGATGGCGAGTGTGGAGTTCTCCGGCATGATCAAAGAAGACCCATCACAAAGCCCAGGCCCGTTCCGCGAAGTCTGGAACATGACTAAGCCGAAAGACGGCAGCGCTGGCTGGTTGGTGGCTGGTTTGCAGGCTTTGAACTGATCTTTGCATCCGTTCTCAAGAAGCTCGGTTCGCCGGGCTTTTTTTATGATTTTTCGGGCTTCCCCCGTTATAAATTCTACTTAGTTTGCTATTGATTTGATAGTTATGCTAGTGGAAGATTTGTTTTCGAATGAGCCCGTTCAGGCAGAGACTTTTGGCTACTTTGAAGATCTTCTCGCGTAGATCGTGGTGCTTCGTTTTGTTTGCTGGCGCTCTTGCGGTCGCGTGCAGCGGTCGAGGCAGAAAATACAGCGGATGCCCATTGAACAAGCGGCCATACAAAGACACGAGATAATGCATGCATGAGCGCACCGTCTTTCTTTCCCAGTTTCCCCCTACCGCAGCCCCCCGCTTGGCTTTTGCATGAATTGCAGCAGCGCGTTGTCTTGCTGCTCAACCATGTGTTGCAGCAAGAGCCACTCGCTGTAGAGCGGCTTTTAAGGCAAAAAGGACAGATTGCCGTTATAGAATGTGCGCCAGTCGCTATGAAATTGATAGTAACGCCAGCGGGCTTACTCGACCAAGCGCCACCCGATGCCAAACCAGATTTGTCGCTCAAAGTGCTCGATAGCCATCCTTTCAACCTCGCTCAAACGCTTTTGCGCGGAGAAAAGCCTCGCATGGAAATTTCTGGCGATGTGATGCTTGCTGCTGAGGTCAATTGGCTGGTCGATCATGTGCGTTGGGATGTGGAAGAGGATCTTTCGCGCATTGTGGGCGATGTCCCCGCGCACACGATGATGAGCGCACTGCGCGGTTTGGGTGATGCGCTTAAGAAATTCATTCAACCGAATGCCACGACAACAGAAGAAAGCACACCCGACGCATGAACTGGTTTTCACGATTCGGGCGCGGCAGTTTCATTGTTTTCATCGTGCTGCGCTACGGGCTGGATCAGCTCGTCATGCGAAGTTTTGACAAACCTTGGCTCACGCTGATCGCTCGTATTGCTTCATTAGGTAGAAATTTAAGTGCCCCGCGCGGGCAGCGCTTGCGCGAGGCGCTGGAGGCGCTGGGACCCATTTTCGTGAAATTCGGTCAGGTGCTTTCTACGCGGCGCGATTTGCTGCCCACTGATATTGCTGATGAGTTGGCGCGGCTGCAAGACCGCGTGCCACCTTTTCCTGCACAGATTGCCGTGGACACGATTGAGCGCGCTTTTGGGCGCAAGCTGGCTGACATCTTTGAGAGCTTCGAGCAAAAGCCGATTGCCAGCGCCTCGATTGCGCAGGTGCATTTCGCCACGCTCAAAACCAAAGATGGCCAGCTGCGCGAAGTGGCGGTGAAGGTGTTGCGCCCTGACATGCTGCCAGTGATTGACAAAGATCTGAGCCTCATGCGCATGATGGCCGGTTGGGTGGAAAGCCTGTCTGTTGATGGCAAGCGCTTGAAGCCGATGGAAGTGGTGGCCGAGTTCGACAAGTATTTGCACGATGAGCTGGATCTCGTGCGCGAAGCATCGAATGCCGCGCAACTGCGCCGCAACATGGCAGGCCTCAATCTGGTGATGATTCCCGAGATGTTTTGGGATTACTGCCATACCGAAGTGATCGTGATGGAGAGGATGAAGGGGCTGCCGATCAGCCAGATTGACGCGCTCAAAGAGGCAGGCGTAGATTTCAAAAAGCTTGCCAGCGATGGCGTGACGATCTTTTTCACACAGGTCTTCCGCGACGGTTTCTTCCATGCGGACATGCATCCGGGCAACATTCAGGTGAGCACCGAGCCAGCTACGTTTGGCTGCTATATCTCGCTCGATTTCGGTATCGTCGGCACGCTCACCGAGGTCGATAAAGACTACCTTGCGCAAAACTTTGCCGCCTTCTTCCGGCGTGACTACAAGCGCGTGGCCGAGCTGCACATTGAATCGGGTTGGGTGCCGATTCAAACGCGCGTGGATGAACTGGAATCGGCGATTCGCGCTGTTTGCGAGCCATTCTTTGATCGGCCGTTGAAGGAGCTCTCACTCGGTATCGTGCTGATGCGCCTGTTCCAAACTTCACGCCGCTTCCAAGTAGAAATTCAGCCGCAGCTCGTCTTGCTGCAAAAAACCTTGCTCAACATTGAAGGCCTGGGCCGCCAGCTCGATCCAGACTTGGATTTGTGGAACACCGCCAAGCCTTTCTTAGAAAAATGGATGCTGGAGCAAGTTGGCCCCCAGCGATTCACCGATGCGATCAAAGCGCAAGCGCCGCGCTATGCCAAGCTGATTCCCCAGCTGCCGCGCTTGCTCACCGAGTACTTGCAGCGTCCTGGTGGCAACAACGATGCGCTGATTCAAGAGCTGCTGCATGAGCAAAAGCGCACCAACGCGCTACTGCAAAAAATCGTTTATGGCGCGATCGGCTTTGTGGTCGGCATGGTGTTGATCATGCTTTATCTGCGGATTCGTTTGTGGTGAAAGCCATGCTTTTTTTAAGAGAAATCGACTGTTCCCCGTTATAAGATATGCGTAGTCTGCTATCAAAATCATAGTTACCTCATTGAGGTGAGGAAATTTGGTACAAACCCTTGTTCGGTATAAATCGCGTGAATTGGCGCGCAAGCTGCATAAAATCGCAACCCATGTTCCTTAGGAGAATTGCGTCGTGAGCTCTTTGATTATTTTTGTTGCGTTCTATTTGGCTGTGACCATTGCCATTGGCCTGATTGCCGCGCGTCGCGTGCACAGCTCGGCGGACTACATGGTGGCGGGGCGCAGTCTGCCGCTTTATATGAACATGGCCACGGTGTTTGCCACCTGGTTTGGCGCGGAGACGGTGCTGTCTGTCTCGGCCACGTTTGCCAAAGACGGGCTGGGCGGCATTCCTGGGGACCCATTTGGCGCATCGCTTTGCTTAGTGCTGGCGGCCTTGCTGTTTGCTAAACTTTTCTATCGCATGAATCTGATGACGATTGGCGATTTTTACAAGCAACGCTATGGCAAAACCGTGGAAGTGATCACCAGTTTTGCCATCGTGGCCTCTTATCTCGGCTGGACATCGGCTCAAATGACCGCGCTCGGCCTCGTGATTCATGTGCTGTCTGGCGGCGCGATCTCGTTGAGTGCGGCGATTGTGCTCGGTGGTTTGGTTGTTTTGGTCTATACGATTTTCGGCGGCATGTGGTCGATCGCTTTCACTGATCTGTTCCAAGTTGTGGTGATCATTGTTGGCCTGTCTTTGGTCGCTTGGCTGGTGAGCGATATGGCTGGAGGCGCTCAGAAAGTGATTGCACAGGCTGCAGCCGATGGCAAATTCAACTGGATGCCCGCAGACAGCAAAGGCTGGTGGGCGATGGCGGGGGCGTTTTTCGCGTTTGCCTTTGGCTCGGTTCCTCAGCAAGACGTGTTTCAGCGCATGACCAGTGCGAAAGACGAGAAAACCGCCGTGCGCGGCACAGTCTATGGCGGCTTGATCTATTTCGTTTTTGCTTTTGTGCCCATCTTTATCGCCTATGCCGCCGTGGTGTCTGACCCAGCTGTGGCCAAGCTCTTTGGTGCAGACGATGCGCGTGAAATCCAAAAAGTCTTGCCTGAATTGGTGCTCAACAAAATGCCGCTGTGGGCACAGGTGATGTTCTTCGGCGCCTTGCTCTCTGCGATTTTGTCCACTGCGAGCGGTGCTTTGCTCGCGCCCACCTCGCTGTTTACAGAAAATGTGCTCAAGCCGTTCGCGCCGAAGATGAACGACAAACAATTCCTCTTCACGCTGCGCATCGTTCTCGTCTTGTTCACCGTCATCGCATTGCTTTTTGCACTGAACAGTACCAGCACCATGTACGAAATGGTGCAAAACGCCTACAACGTGACGCTGGCTGGCGCTTTTATTCCGCTGGTGGTAGGGGCGTATTGGAAGCGCGCCACCACGCAAGGCGCATTGTTTTCAGCCTTGGGCGGTCTCGGCGTTTGGCTGGCCTGCTTGAATCTCGCACCAGAGGCGTTGATCCCAGCCAACTTGATGGGTTTGTTTGCTTCAGCGATTTTGATGCTGCTAGGCTCACTCGCCCCGCAAATCATCAAAAACGCAGGCCACCCGATCCCGAAGCACGCGCTCGATTGATCGCGGGGAAGTCGAACAAACCATGGGCGCCCGTCAGGCGAGGCGGCAATCTATAATGCTGGGTTGCCCTCCAAGGGAATCCCAACATGCCTATTTACGCCTACAAATGCTCCGCTTGCGGCCACACCAAAGACGCGCTGCAAAAAATCTCTGACGATCCGCTCACCGTGTGCCCTGCTTGCGGCGCTTCCACGTTCACCAAGCAAGTCACGGCGGCTGGTTTTCAGCTCAAAGGTGCGGGTTGGTATGTGACGGATTTCCGCAGTGGCGGTGATGGCGCAAACAGTGGTGTGGGTAAGGCAGAAAGCGATGTGCCTGCTGCAACCCCAGCCGCAGCGCCTGCCGCTGGCAATGCGCCCGCATCCCCAGCTGCTGCGCCTGCCCCAGCTCCCGCAGCGACTCCAGCTCCAGCGCCAGCCGCTCCTAAATCAGTAGCATCTCCCGCAGCATCCACAACGGCTAGCAGTTGAAAACGCTTCAAAAATGATGAAATCTGTGCGCAAATGGCTGCTCGCCGGCCTGCTGGTGATCGTGCCGGTGATGGTCACGCTCTGGGTGCTGGAATGGATCATCACCAGCCTGGATAAAACCTTGCAAATCCTGCCCGGCAACTGGCATCCCGACAAGCTGATTGGTTTTCATATTCCTGGCTTTGGCGTGATTTTGGCCTTTGCTATTTTGCTAATCGTTGGTGCAGCAGCAAGCAATTTCCTAGGCCGTAAGCTGATGAGCTGGTGGGATGCGCTGCTTAATCGTATTCCTGTCGTGCGATCGATTTATTCCAGTGTCAAGCAAGTCTCAGATACGCTCTTTTCCGATGGCGGCAATGCCTTTCGTACCGCCGTACTCGTGCAGTGGCCACGCGAAAATGTGTGGACGATTGCCTTCATCACGGGCACGCCCGCAGGCGATGTGGCCGCACATTTGCAAAACGGCAGCGGCAACGAGTACGTCAGCGTCTATGTACCCACCACGCCCAACCCTACCGGCGGCTATTTTGTGTTGCTTAAAAAGAGCGATTGCATTGAACTGTCTATGAGCGTGGATGAAGCGCTGAAATACATCGTTTCGATGGGTGTGGTCGTGCCCGGCGGTCCGGCAAGCCTGCCTGCAAAATAAACTCCCGCCTCTTTGCTTATCTCTTGGCTTACCGAATTTGACTTTCTTGGATCAGAACATGTCTCAAAACCCTACCTCCATGCGCAGCAGCTATTGCGGCCTTGTCACCGAAACGCATCTGGGCCAGCAAGTGATGCTGTGCGGCTGGGTGAATCGCCGCCGCGACCACGGGGGTGTGATCTTCATTGATCTGCGCGATCGCGAAGGCACGGTGCAAATCGTTTGCGATCCAGACCGCGTGGAGACTTTCAAAGTGGCTGAAGACGTGCGCAATGAATTTTGCGTGCAGATCAAAGGCCTCGTGCGCGCCCGCCCGAATGGCACCACGAATGACAACATCAAGAGCGGCAAGATTGAAATTTTGTGCCACGAGTTGATCGTGCTCAACCCCTCCATCACACCGCCATTCCAGCTCGATGATGACAACCTCTCCGAGACCACGCGCCTCACGCATCGCGTGCTCGATCTGCGCCGCCCGTACATGCAGAATAATTTGATGCTGCGCTATAGAGTGGCGATGGCGGTGCGCAATTATCTTGATAGCTCGGGCTTTATCGATATCGAAACACCGATGCTCACCAAATCTACTCCTGAAGGTGCGCGTGATTATCTTGTCCCCAGCCGTGTGCAAGAAGGCCAGTTTTTCGCGCTGCCACAATCACCCCAGCTGTTCAAGCAGCTCTTGATGGTGGCTGGCTACGACCGCTATTACCAAATCACCAAATGCTTCCGCGATGAAGATTTGCGCGCTGATCGCCAGCCTGAATTCACGCAGATTGACATTGAGACGAGCTTCCTCACCGAGCAAGAAATCCGCGACATGTTCCAAGCCATGATGGTGCAGGTTTTCAAGCAAACCATGAATGTCGATCTGGGCGAATTCCCGGTGATGAAATATGCGGATGCCATGTATCGCTATGGCTCAGACAAGCCTGATCTACGCGTCAAGCTCGAACTGATCGAGCTCACCGATGTGATGAAAGATGTCGATTTCAAAGTGTTCAGCGGTGCGGCCAACATGAAGGATGGCCGTGTGGTGGCGCTTTGCGTGCCTGGCGGCGGTGCAGAAACCGGTGGTTTCTCGCGCAGCGAAATTGATCAGTTCACCGATTTCGTGAAGATTTATGGCGCCAAAGGTTTGGCTTGGATCAAGGTGAATGATGCCTCCAAGGGTCGCGATGGCTTGCAAAGCCCTATCGTGAAAAATATCCACGACGCAGCGATTGCCGAGCTATTGAGCCGCACCGGCGCGAAGAATGGCGATATTTTGTTCTTCGGCGCCGACAGCACAAAAATCGTCAACGACGCGATCGGTAACTTGCGTATCAAAATCGGCCACAGTGAATTCGGCAAGAAGAGCGGCCTGTTTGAAGACCGCTGGGCACCGATGTGGGTGGTTGATTTCCCGATGTTTGAATTCGACGAAGACAACCAGCGCTACACGGCAGTGCATCATCCCTTCACCGCGCCAAAAGACGGCCACGAAGACTGGATGGTCACCGCGCCCGAGAAATGCATCGCCAAAGGCTACGACATGGTCTTAAACGGCTCTGAAATTGGCGGCGGCTCGGTGCGGATTCACCGCGCGGATGTGCAAGCCAAAGTATTCGATGCGCTCAAAATCACGCCAGAAGAGCAGCAGATCAAATTCGGCTTTTTGCTGGATGCCCTCCAATACGGCGCACCGCCCCACGGCGGCATGGCCTTTGGCCTAGATCGCATCATCACGCTCATGACCAAAGCCGAATCCATCCGCGACGTGATCGCCTTCCCCAAAACCCAGCGTGCCCAGTGCTTGCTCACGCAAGCGCCTTCACCGGTGGATGAGAAGCAACTGCGGGAGTTGCATATCAAGCTGCGCACGCCTGCTGCTTGATCAATTGAGTCGCCGCTCAAATAGCGCTGCGGTGATTTTTTATCATTTTCACGCATGAATGGCTAAAATGGCTAAATCTATTGGAGTTTAGTCATGCAAGTAACCGCCACGCAAGCTAAGAATCGTTTTGGAAACATTTGCGCCCAAGCCAAAACCGCGCCCGTGGTGGTGGAAAAGGATGGTCGCCCTGACTCGGTCGTGATTTCCTTTGATCACTATATGCACCTCACACAAAGCGCCCAGCAACTGAGCAAGAAAGAGCGAAAAAAAGAATTTGAATTGCGTTTTGCACAGTGGTTGCATGCGCAAAACGCTGATTTTGAGGCGCACGGGCTTTGGTGTGATGGCGCGGTCGGTTGGCTGCAAGATGACTCGCTTGTCACCGGGCGCAAGGCTTGATCACGATGGCGCAGTTTGATGTGTACCCTAACCCACAGCCAGTCGCCCGCGAGCGATTTCCGTTTGTTGTGCAAGTGCAGTCTGATTTTTTAGACAAATTGCCCACGCGCTTAGTCATGCCATTGGCTGTGATCGAGTTAACAGAAGACCAGTTACCTACTGATTTGACCCCGATATTTCAGGTTCATGGTCAACGTCTTGCATTGATGCCATATTTGGCCGCGCCCCTGCCCAAAAGTTTACTTAAGAAACCCGTAGAGTGCTTGCCAGAAGCGGCGCTGACTGTGGCCAAGTGCTTGGATGTCGTGCTTTCAGGTTTGTAGCTGGACATCTAACCACCTTAAATGCTATGTATTTAATAGCACTTTGCGCATACTCTATGTCGGTTTGAGGGCTTAATGGATTGAAATTAATAGCGAATGGTTACGACATGACCCTCGGCCTAGACCGCATCATCACTCTCATGACCAAAGCCGAATCTATCCGCGATGTGATTGCCTTCCCCAAAACCCAACGCGCTCAGTGTTTGCTCACGCAAGCCCCGTCACCTGTGGACGAGAAGCAATTGCGGGAGCTGCATATCAAGCTGCGCACACCGGCTGCTTGATCCGTCAGTAGGTGATTGTCACCGTGTGGCCTTGCGTGGCCGTGCATGAGCTGCCGCTGCATGTGCCAGCTTGATTGGCGGGGATCGTGCCTGTTAGTGTAATGATTTGATCGTTGCCTGTGCCGTTTCCTGCTGCGGGCGTTACGGCAATGTTGTAGGTCAAACCCAGCAGTACATTGGAAGCTGGCGAAACAGCCAAAGACCACGGCAGTGTGTTGCTGCATCGCAAATCAAAGTTACGCGTTTGTACTTGAGCTGTCGCGCTAAACGACGTGTAGTTAAAGCTCATTCCTGTTGGAAAAGTGTTAAAGACGCATTGGTTGTTCACGCCCACGGTATACGCGGCAGGGACAGATGGCGAGAGGTCGCCCGCATCGCTATTTGGGTACTGGGCTGTCACTAAAAAGCTGTCTTCGTAAATGCCTGCAGTAGGCGCAGCTGGATTGCCACCTGCCGTGCCTCGCACGCGAACGCAATAGCCCCAAATTGCTGATGCACTGGATGCTCCGGTTGTGAAAGTAAGTGTTCCTTGGATGACATTGGCGACTCCTGTGAGTGGGGCGCGCCAAGTGGTCCCATTGCCACAAGTTGCCGCGCCACCGACCACGGTGCCTCTGAGCAAAATGTAGTTCAAATATGTCGCAGTTGTGCCCCGCTCCAAACGGCGAAAAGGCGCAGTTGCTCGCGGGTTACTGCCATCATCGGCTTTGATGCGATAGCTTAAACTTGCTGCGTCAATAAGTGGATCGCGTGTGCAAGTAATTGTGACGCTGCCATTGGTGTCTCGATTCGCGTTGGCGTAAATCACACCAACGCTGGCCGTCGTCATGTTGCAACTGAAAGCCGCCCAAGTAGGCAGACATAACAAAGCCAGTATTGCAAAGAAAAATCGTTTAAACCATGTCATCGCTTCACTCCTTCGCAGCGAACCGGCCCGAGACGCAAGATATCGTCTGATTTGCCTTCGGGCGGCAGCTCAATCGCTATTTTGCAGCTGCCGCCGTTGTGTTTGAGGATTAAGGTGTTTTTTGGTTGCAAGCCGGTGATGAATGCCTCGCCACGCCTTGCGACGAAGAACTCTTGTTTGTCGCCCATCAATTCAATCTCTGCGCCAGCGGGCGCGGGTTCGCCATCCGCCAACACGATGCGAATCAGCGCGGCGCGGCCCGTGCGCACAGGAAAAGTGATTTTCACTGCGCTGCGGGCGGCGGGCACGGCGATTTGCTCAATGTTGTCAATTTCAGCGCTGATCGGCAGCTCGGAAGGATCGAGGCGGATATTGTTTCTTTGGTGCGATTGCAGGCGCGGCAGGAAGGCGCGGCCTGAGGCGTCCGTGCGGGCTTGCACGCTGCCTTGGAAACCCACTCCCACATCGGCAAAACCGGGTACTTCCACAATCGCAAAACTGTCTTGCACGCGGCGCGAGGCATACAACTGGCCATCCACAAACACCAAGGCACTTTGCAGCCCGAGGCGCAGGCTTTGCTGGCTGCTGCTGGCGCTGATATCGCCTGTGAGCGTGGCTTTACTGGCTTGGTGGTATACGCCCGCTTCGGCAAAGGCTTTGTCTGATCGCGTGCCAGCGAGCGCGCGCCAGCCGGTGCCCAGCTCGCCTGCCGGGCCTTGGCTCACGCTGGTGTAAGCATCGGTTTGCCCCGCGCGATGCGTCAGGCTGCTGGAAGAATTCATTCGGTTGCCCAGCGGAATATTCAGGCTCACGCCCAGCGTGGTGGCGGGTGCGGGTACGCCGCTGCCAAAGGCGCGAGTGGCGCTCAGGCTGAGGGAGGTTTGTTGGCCAAAGCGCATGGAATAGTTGGCACTCAGGGTGTTGATGTCGCCAGTGTTGTAAGAGCTGATCCGCGCTAAGCCCACGCCGACAGCGCCAAAGCTTTCATCTGAGTAGCTGTAATTGAAGGCGGTGGCGAGCTTGTTGGGCAGCGTGGTGTTGCCTTGGCCGAGCTGGCGAAAATCTTGGCTAGCGCCAGTAGCGCTGGCGTTGAAGCCGTGGCGCAAATGGTTGTATTCCAGCCCGGCAGACCATTCATGCCCGTTGCCCATGCTGCGGTCATGGCTGGCTGCCAAGCTGGCCGATCCCAGAATTTGGGCGGGCAGGGCCATGCTCAGGCCAAAGCCAATCGTCTGCGTTTCGCGGCCAAATTGGCCAGCCACTTCGCCGGTGAGGGATTTGGAGAAACCATAGCGCCACAAACCTGAGGCAAAGCCTGGGCCATAGTTGGCATTGTCTGTGCCGATGTTCTGACGCGCAGCGCCGATCTCGAAGCTCCAGTCGGCAAGACCTTGCTCCAGCAAATCGCTGTGGCTGAAAAAAGGCTGCACGATCACGGTTTCGCGCCCAAGCACATCGCGCACCACCATGCGCACATTGCCGCCGCCTGTGAGCAGCGGGAAATTGTCGATGGCAAAAGGGCCGGTTGGCACGTTCGATGTTTGGCGCAGCGCATCATTCACATACAGCTCCACCGTGCTCGGCGCACTTGATGTGCCTTGAATCACCGGGATCGGCTGCGAGACAAAGCCGGGGGAGAGGGCAAAGTTGCGCGAGATTTGCAAGCCGCCAAAAAACACGCTGCGGCTGCCAATGCCAGCGCGGGTGTTGGCATCGCCAAGCCGAATCGTGGTTTTGCTGTCGGGAAAATCACGGGTGAAGACGGTTTCGAGCCTTCGCCAGCTGGCTTTGAGCGTGGGATCGCTGCTCACCAAATTGCGCCCCACGAAGCTGCTGGTGAGCACGCCCCATGAGCCAGAAAAACCTGCTTCGGTGAGTGCGCCCAGATCGCGCGTTGAAACCGCTCCGCCTGCGCTAAAGCGGCTCTGTGAATAATTCAGGTCGTAATTGAAAAACACCGCTGGAATGCTCGGGCTGAGTGCCAGCTTTTGCACCTCGTCGCTGGCTAAGCGCGTGGCGGCGAAGGCGCTGGGAGAGAAAACGAGATCGATCGATTGGTTGGCGAAATTCAAGCGCGATTCATAGCCTGGCACCGAGCCAAGCGCATACCAAGCCTGGCTGCGATGCACGATGGGCTGCGCCGATTCGCGGCGATTCAGCCGCCACTCTTCAAAAGCCTCCTCTGTGGCATACAGCATGCCGTCTTTTTCAAGCAAGGGCCAGCTGCCGCCAGGAGCGCCATTGACGCGCACTTCCAGCGGAATGAGGCGTAGCTCGCCCGCTTTGGCGGGAGCGGATGAAGGGCTGGGGCTGCTAGGCGCAGCAGGGGGGCTCTGGGGCGCGAGAGGCGTGGCGGTGGCCGCATTTTTTAAGTTATTTGGGCTACTTCCCGTTATAGAATCTGCGCGATATGCTATTAAATTAGGAGCACTTGGAGTGATGGGTGATGCAGCGAGTGTGGCAGCGGGTGGCACGGTCGCGGTCGGGGTGGCAGGCTGCGCCAAGCGTGGGGGGCCGATCACGGCTTGGCTGGAGAATTGCAGGCGCAGGGTTTGCGCGGCAAAATTCTGGCTGGCTTCAAAACCGGGTACGGAGGCCAAGGGATACCAGGTTTGGCCAGCATGGCTGATGCCTTCTGCCCCCACACGGCGGCGGATTTGCCAAGCTTCAAAAGCCTCTTGGCTGGCGTAAAGCACGCCATTTCGGTCAAGCAGCGTCCAGAAGCCAACGGTTTGGCCGTTAAGGTTGATTGTCGTGCGAAATTCTTTAGGAAGGATGGGAGCCTGAGCGAATGCTTGCGGCGAGCTAAGCGATATCACGCCCGAGCAAAGCAGCGCCGACACCAAAGGATGGACTGCCAAGCGCCGCATGCTGCTTCACGGCTTTCTCAGGGCAAGCGCACGCTGAACGACTGGTCTTTGCCATCGTCAAACGTGACTTTTAGCGTGGCCTCGCCAGCGGCAATCGGCTGCGCTGAGCTGATACCAATCGATTTACGCGCACCCGGCAAGATGTATGTACCGCCTTCAAAGCGCGCCAACGGTGCAGCAGCAGCATCGCCGCGCAGCACCAGAATTTCACGAACTTGCGCGTATGCGCTGCCGGTATTCGCGCAAGTGATCGCCAATGCCGCGCCTTCGCGGCCCGCTTGACAATTGATCTCGCGTTTGGCAATGGGCGGCGTGATGAAGACCGGCATGGAGAGCGCAAGTGCAATCGGCACTTCCAGCGTGTTGCCTTTGGGCGCAGTGGCTTCTGGAATCTCACGCACGATCAGGCGATAGGTGAGTTGGCGGCTCGCATCCGCGGGTTTGAGGAGCGCGAGGCGCACCACTTGGCGCGCTTTGGGCGCGAGCTTGATGATCGGTGGCGAGAGAATCATGTCTTCGGTGAGCACCAGCTCATCTGTGCCATCAGGCCTTTGACTCCAGACATTGATGTCCGCCTGCAACGCAACTGGCGAGTCACCTTCGTTGGTGATGGTGATCGCCACCGCACGGTCACGCGGCGTCATGTAGATTCGAACGGGTGTGACAGAGAAACTGCCGGCAAACGCAGGCGAGCTTGGCAAAACCGCCCCGAAAGCAATCGCAAGCAACAAAAGGCGAAAAAAGCTGGCTTGCGCAAGCAGCAGCGGAGACAAAGCAACCCGCCAGAGCGGGTTGGAGGGGGTGTTTTGAGCATTCATACTCAAAAGCTTACCAATAATTCGAGCCGTTCGTCACTTTCGGTGAGATTTAACACGCGAAGCGCTGTGATCGTGCCTTGCCCAATCCAGTCGTCTACCGCTGTGCCGCCGCCTAGAAAGCTCGCCGGAATAGACGCAGCGCGGGAGAAAGTGAAGCGATAAGCCCCGCCATGAACACCCAAAAACTGGCGGCCTTCGCGGGGCTCAATGCTGACAAACTGGCCGCCTTGGCAGGTGACTTTGACCAAAGCATTGGTTTGCTGGCTGAGGCTGGTACTGATGCAAATGCCATCAAGTTTGACGGTGACAACAAAATTGCCTTGTGCCGTTGCCGCCGTCACCTCGCAGTGCATGGCCAGTGCGAAACTCGCCAACACTGCTGAAAGCAGGCGACTCAGTACTGAGTGCATCGATACTCCCGTTGCTACAGGAATATCAATAGCTCAAAATTAATGTACGAGCTTGTGGCGCAGCAACGGAAACGCGACCGGCTTGATCGGCAGGCATGCTACCTGTGATTTCGTAATTGCGGGTGTTTGCTGTACCGATGTCACCAAGCGTAGCTACGACTGGCTCATCGCCCGCAGCATTTCCGGTTGAGGCCGCTGCAACATTCATGGTATAGCGCAGACCTGAAATCACGCCTTCTCCAGATGCAGTAGCGCCAGTAGCAGAACTGGTGCCACCGGCCGTGTCGAAAGCTACGGTAGGACCAGGTAGGTTACGCGTGCAGCGATATGCGATTTGTGCGGGTGTTGCAGTCACTGCCGAGCCAAACGCTGTGTAGGTCCCAAAGGCAAGTGCTGGTGTCCCCACGGTAGTCACTAGGCATCGCGAAGTCAAGGTCACGGTCACATTGAAGTTACCAGCTACAGTCTGCGCCATCGCAGAACCCATGCCCATCAAACCAAGCGCAGCGATCAAAGCAATCTTTTTCATGATAAATCCTTAAGAATTAAGTAGAGGAAAGTCTGAATACGCAAGCTGTATACAAACTAGATGACTAAATGTAACGCATAAGAACACTTCCGAGTTACACCTGTCGTCACCTGCTGATGACCGTTTAGCGGCAGATCAGCGGCAATTCGTGCAAAAGTCACGCTCGTTACAAAAACCTTGCTTATTTTCCCAGTATCGGAAACAACTTCGTCAAGCCATCCGCCATCACCTCCACCGCTAGCGCGGCCAGAATCAAGCCCATCAAGCGGGTCATGACGTTGATGCCGGTTTTGCCGAGGATGCGGGCAATCGGGCCGGCGAGTGAGAAGCACAGGGCGGTAGCCAAGGCGATCACCACGCCATAGCCCACCAATGTGCCCAGTTGCAGGAAGGTTTTGGCTTTTTCGGCGTAAATCACCACCGTAGACATGGTGGCTGGCCCGGCAAGCAGTGGAATCGTGAGCGGCACAACGGCGATGCTCGTGCGGGCGGCCATTTCGGATTCGTCCATGTCGGCTTTGGCAGATTTGGCTTCGGCGGGTTCGGCATTCAGCATCGCTAGGGATGCAGTGAGCAAGAGCAAACCGCCGCCCACTTGAAAGCTAGCCAATGTAATGCCGAAAAATTCCAAAAGCTTCAAGCCGAGCAGGGCGCTCAAGGCAATCACCACAAACGTGCTGAAGCTAGCCACCAGAATCGTGCGCTTGCGCTGCTCGCGGGTGAAATTCTGTGTGTAGTGAATGAAGAAAGGCACGCAAGCCAGTGGGTTGACGATGGCGAGCAGGGTGACGAGGGCTTTGATGTCCATTTTTTTAGGTCTTTTCGTGATGTAGCCGTTATCAATACTGCGTGAGATGCTATCTAAAATATAGCAATTGAAGATCAATGAAGCCCTGAGTATGAACTATCTTCCACCTGCCACATCCAGAATAGATCCGGTTGTGTAGCTGGCAGCGTCTGAGAGCAACCAACAAATCGCTTGCGCGACCTCATGGGCTGAGCCAGCGCGTTGCATCGGCACATGAATGGCCATTTGCGAGGCGCGATCAGGCTCTCCGCCGCTGGCGTGAATGTCGGTTTCGATGATGCCGGGGCGCACCGCATTCACGCGAATGCCTTCCATCGCAACTTCCTTGGCCAAGCCAATGGTGAAGGCATCAATCGCCGCTTTGCTGGCGGCGTAATCGACATATTGAGAGGGTGAGCCGAGCCTTGCCGCCGCACTTGAGAGATTCACGATCACGCCACCCGAGCCGCCATGCCTGCTGCTCATGCGGCGCACGGCCTCGCGTGCGCAGACAAAGCTGCTGGTGATATTGGTAGCCCACATGCGCTCAAGCCGCGAGACGCTCATCTCATCCACACGCTGCGCCAGATCCACCACGCCTGCGTTGTTGACCAAGCCATCGAGCCGCCCGAGCTTGGCATCAACGGTTTCAAACAGACGCAGCACATCCGCCTCCAAGCTCACATCGGCCTGCACAGCCATCGCCACACCGCCCGCAGCGCGGATTTGGCGCACCACGCCATCAGCAGCCAAAGAATTGGCCGCGTAGTTCACAGCCACTTGCCAGCCTTGTGTCGCAGCTAGTAGGGCAGTGGCAGCGCCAATGCCGCGAGAGGCGCCGGTGATGAGGAGGGTTTTGGGCATGGATGAGCTCTCAGCAGAAAAGTGGTTTTGTCGGTACAGTCTGGCCTCACTCTAACAAACCCGGACATAAGGCGCATTCATGAGCAAGACCATTGATTACTATTTCGCCCCCCAATCCCCTTATACCTATCTCGGCCACGAGCGCTTTGCCGCCATCGCTGAAAAGGCGGGCGCCACAGTGCGCATCTATCCGGTCGATTTAGGCCGCGTCTTTCCCGTTTCAGGCGGCGTGCCGCTCCCCAAGCGCGCCCCGCAGCGCCAAGCTTATCGTTTGCTGGAGCTCAAACGCTTCAGTGAGTATTTGCAACTCCCGATGAACATTCAGCCCAAATATTTCCCGGTGGGCGGCGACGATGCAGCCAAACTGATCATCGCCGTGGACACGCATGATGGCACTGCGCAGGCCATGCGGATGACAGGGGCGATTTCGAAGGCCTGCTGGGCGCAAGAGCGCAACATTGCTTCGGAAGTGACGCACGCTGAGTTGCTACAAGAGCTTGGCTTGCCAGTTGATCGCATCGAGCAAGCGCATTCTCAGGCCGTGCAGGAACGCTACGATGCGGATACGCAGCGAGCCATTGAGCTGGGCGTGTTTGGCGCACCAACCTATGTGATTGATGGCGAGTTGTTTTGGGGTCAAGATCGCCTCGATTTTGTGCAGCGAAAATTGATGGCTTAAAGGAGAAACGCATGGGACAGATGATTCATTTGACGAGCGCAGATGGTGCGCAAATTGCGGCTTATCAAGCTGAGCCTGTGGGTGCGCCCAAAGGCGCGGTGGTCGTATTGCAAGAAATTTTTGGCCTGAACCGCCATATCCGCAACGTGGCTGACGGCTATGCACAAGCGGGCTATTTCGTTATCGCCCCCGCCATGTATCACCGCGTGGCCGCAGGCGTGGAGCTGGGCTACACGCAAGATGACATGCCCCAAGCCTTCGCCCTCAAAGCCTCCGCCGAAGTCTTGCTGCCCAAGCTCCTAGAAGACCTGCAAACCGCCATTGATTTGGCCGCCCGCGCCGGCAAAGCCGCTGGTGCGCCGAAAGCGCTCAAAGTGGGCATCGTGGGCTATTGCTGGGGCGGCCTGATGAGCTGGCGCGCCGCGCAAAAGCTCCAAGGCTTGAGTGCCAGCGCCCCGTATTACGGCGGCGGCATGCACAAGGAGCTAGGCGAGCCGCTGCGCTGCCCTGTGATGACGCATTTATCTGACAACGACGATTACGTCCCCATGGACGGCGTGGCCGCACTGCAAAAAGCCCACCCGCAAGCCACCGTGCATATCTATCCCGCCAAACATGGCTTCAATTGCGATGAGCGTGCTTCTTATGATGCACCCAGTGCGCAATTGGCGCGTGAGCGGACGCTGGCGTTTTTTGAAAAGCATTTGTCTTGATGCATGAGTTGATTTACTTGTAGTGCAAGACTATACTCTGCACTACAAAGTAATTTCAATGAGGCTCTCACCATGAACACTGCCGTAGCCACCGCTCCCATGTCGATCAGGCTGGATGTCTCTGCAAAAGAGCGGCTCCAAGCCATTGCTGTCCGTCAAAAGCGCAGCGCTCATGCGCTCGCCACCGAGGCCATCAAAGAGTTGATCGAAAGAAAAGAGCGTGAACACGCTTGGTATGAGAGCTGCGATGCTGCCCTCAAGCAGTTTGACGAAACCGGCCTACATGCCACACATGAAGAAGTGATGACTTGGATGGATTCTTGGGGTACTGACAAAGAGCAGCCAGCGCCGATATGCCATCCGTAAAGTATTCGCCGCAAGCCATCGCAGATCTCCAGCGCCTACACAATTTTCTGGCCACACAAGACAAAGAAGTCGCCAAGCGCGCCATCTCAGTCATCCGCGATGCCCTCCAAAAAATCTCCTTCATGCCAGAGCGCTTTCGCCCGGTAGAGGGAAAAATCTACCACCGCGAAGCCATTATCGACTTCGGCAACAGCGGCTACATCGCCCGCTTCCGCCACCTGCCCAGCGGCGAAATCACGATTGCACGCATCAAACATCAACGGGAAGATGACTTCCCTGCGTGACTTGCGGGCGCTTCGCGTCTCTCGTCACCCGCTCGCGTGCTACGTGATTTGCCTGAGAGCCGAGGCCTTTCTTCGTGAGGCGCACTGGGGCTCATCTCCAAGCTGCCCGTCACTGAAGACGATGTGCCGATCTTTCCTTGGCTGGGGCTCATGTGGTGGGGTGTGGCAGCGGCGCAGTGGTTTTTTAAAAATCGCCCCACAGCGTTAACGGGGCAATTGCCACCCGCAGCCAAGTGGCTCGCTTTCTTGGGCACTTGGAGCTTGACGTTTTACATGCTGCATCAGCCCGTGATGATCGGCGTGATGACGGTGCTCAAGGGCTGAATTATTGCGCTTTGCTTCGCTGAATGGGGCAGCCCATCCGATGCGGCTTTGCGTCTGGCTCCCTGTCCTCCGGCGGGTATCCGCGTTGTCTTTCTTCGGTTAATAGATCTTCCCCGCCTCCCCCTTTACTTACGCCAGACGCAAAGCCGCATCGGACGGGCGTCGAGCGCAGCTACACCGCCGATTGCGGCAGGCCAAAGACTTTGTCAAACGCCCAAGTAAACCCCATCGCGTAAACAAAGAAAAAAGCCAGCAAGGCCAGATTGGCCAAAAAGGCTGTGAGGAAGCTCGTGCCCAGCCAATAAGCCATCACCGGCACCAGCAGCACAGTGAGCCCACCTTCAAAGCCCGCGCCATGAGCCAAGCGCCGAGCCAAACTACGCCCCTTGACGAGCTGACGCGACTCCCATTTTTCAAACATAGCGTTAAAAACATAATTCCAACACAGCGCAATGCTCGACAGCACCACCGCCAGCAAAAGCGTCGAAACCTGCGGCTTGTCAAACGCCCACCCCAGCACCGGCCCCACAAAGGCGATGGCAAATACCTCGTACACAAGAGCTTGAAGCACGCGACGGCGGGTCGGGGTCATGTGTTTGAGCATAAACTAAGCGTAGGCTGTGCGTTCAATTACTATTAAATTAATAGCACCTTACGCAGTATTTATGTCGGCTAGAGGCCGATTTCGATTAAAAATCTCGTTTGCTCAAGCGATGCGCGAAGCTTTAACGTCGAGGTAAGCGGCGCCGTTAGGCGTCCGCTTGAGCGACGGGTTGGGCCTCACTTTGGAATGGAAGATGTACTGTCGCCTAAACCAAACGGGTTGGCAGGCTCTGCCGTCGGCTTAACGCCAGGCGGATAAAGCCGATAGATGGTGCCATCGCTGTCCCGGTAATACCTTGTACCAGGGGGCGCGTGGTTCAACCAGGGACCAGCTACAGGAGACCCCGTTGTTTCCTGTGTCCAACCTTGCGCATCGTATGAAACAGGTTGTCTCACAAGTTCTGCGCCGCGAAGTTTAGGTACGTACACAGACCAAAGAACGACAGCCAAGAGCGTGGCCGCTGCGACGACTGAGATAAGCGCGGACCAGAAGAAGAGCCATGTAAGATTGCCGTACTGACGCGAGCTGAGCCAGAACATAGTGAGCGCACGATCATTCTCCGGTTTCACTCGAGCGCGCGCGGTTCGCGCGCTGAGGCGGAAGTCCAGCGTACGAGTAATGACGGCAAGGCAACTGCAAATCGCACAAAGGCCAAAAAATGCAAAGCAAAAGAGGAACGTGTTCTTGTACCGCAAGACAGCGACAAAGTCAGACTGCTGGATAAGCGACAGACACAGCCCCATCGCAGCGACTGAGATACCCGTTAAGAGCGCGATTGCAACGGACATCTGCCCGATAGCCAACCCTTGCCAACGATTAAAGCGTTCAGTCATTTGACTTTGTGGCCCAACTCAATAAAGGAAGACAGGTTTCTGTCCACCCATCACGGCTTTTGTATCCCTAACATAGGAAGTAAAAACGCCCGCTAAGCCGCTTGTAATATGGCTTGTTGGCGATAAACTGTATATATGAGAAGTCATAATAATTCCAGAAAAACCAGCACGCTTTAGTTCGAGTCAACTCGGCTACTGGATCAGTTGCGGGAACACATCCATTACTTGCACTATAGCCTTCGGACCGAAGAGGCGCATGTGTACTGGGTGAAAAAGTTCATTTATTTTTATCAAAAAAAGCATCCGCGCGACATGGCGCAGGCGCTGGTGGCTGCTTTGGTGTATGCATACCCAACGAGCGACAAAAGGGAGTTTTCATATCGATTTCGGCCTCTAGCCGGCATAAAATATGCGTAGATTGCTATTGAATTCATAGTAAGCAACGACGCGCTAGCCTCTTTACCCGCTACGCGATGGGTCTGAAAAAACGAAGACTGTCCCGGTCGGGCGCGGCCAGCCATGCAATCATCGCTACAAAAGACCAGCGGCTCGTCGTATCCCGCAAAGAACGCTGAAAAGGACAGTCCTCGGCTTTTTCGGGCACGTCGCGTGGCAGGCGAGCGGATGGCGTGAAGGCGAAGCAGGCGAGCGATCCGCATGAAACTGCGGTTGGACACCCTGCCAACAGCGCGCTGCGCTGTGCAAACCGCTTCGGGCTGCGCCCTTCGCGCCTTTCCCAACCCATCATCCAAACAACGCCACATCATCCATCGGGTAGTGCTTGCGGTTCAGCGTCCACAGCGGGCAGCGGTGGGCGCGGGCAGTGGCAGCCAGCAGGTAGTCTTCTAGCGCGATGCCTTGAAAAGCCTTGGCGTATTGGTTGGCGTACAAGCCGGCCATGCGCCCGGTGTCACTATCCATGTCCACGCGTTGGCACAGGTCAAACAACGCCTCCACGTCTTTATGCTCATGTTTGAATGCGCCTGCATAGATCTCGGCCACCACGATGGGGCTGATCAGCATCGTGGTTTGCGCCTCTAGCAGCACTAAAAAGCGCTCGACGACTGTGGGTGATTTTTTCAGTAAATCGATGACGATGTTGGTGTCCAGCACCAACCGTTCGGGCATCATGCGCCCTCAACCGTGCGCAACATGCGGCTTTTGCTGCGAATGCTGCGCACATAGCTCTCAGCATCTACCTTGGCAAAGCTTTGCAGAGGCATTAAGCGGTCAAAGTATGCCCGCGCGTCGGCCACGGGGTCTTTTTGAATGTCGGCCTCCAGCGTGCGGCGAATCAGCTCGGACATGCTGACGCCTACGTTGCGGGCACGGGTTTTTAGATGGTCGTACAAATCATCTTGCAGGTAAATTTGGGTGCGATGCATAGGGACTCTTAGTC
>JANOJL010000014.1:0-34963 GCA_031418715.1 Variovorax sp.
GTTCTTCCACCCACCGTCGATTTAATCTGCATGTAGTCACCTACAAAGCGCCGGTGGCAGGGGCAGTAGGAATCGAACCTACAACCTTCGGTTTTGGAGACCGACTCTCTGCCAATTGAGCTATACCCCTAAAGCCAATTCCTTAAACGTCCAGGATCTTCGCCACCACGCCCGAGCCCACGGTGCGGCCGCCTTCGCGGATGGCAAAGCGCAGGCCTTCTTCCATGGCGATCGGGTTGATCAGCTTGACGGTGATGCTGACGTTGTCGCCTGGCATCACCATCTCTTTGCCTTCTGGCAACTCAATCGCACCGGTCACGTCCGTTGTGCGGAAGTAGAACTGTGGGCGGTAGTTGTTGAAGAACGGCGTGTGACGGCCACCTTCGTCTTTGGAGAGCACATAGACTTCTCCAGAGAATTCGGTGTGAGGCTTGATCGAGCCTGGCTTGCACAGCACTTGGCCGCGCTGGACGTCTTCACGCTTGGTGCCGCGCAAGAGAATACCGACGTTATCGCCGGCTTGACCTTGGTCGAGCAGCTTGCGGAACATTTCGACTCCGGTGCAGATGGTTTTCTGGGTATCAGCAATACCAACGATTTCGATCTCTTCACTGACCTTGACGATACCGCGCTCGATACGGCCAGTCACCACCGTGCCGCGACCGGAAATCGAGAACACGTCTTCTACGGGCATCAAGAATGCACCGTCGATGGCACGCTTTGGCTCAGGGAAGTAGGTGTCCATGGCTTCTGCGAGCTTCATGATGGCTTCTTCGCCCAATGGGCCTTTGTCGCCTTCCATGGCTAATTTTGCGCTGCCACGGATGATGGGCACGTCGTCGCCGGGGAAGTCGTATTTGGAGAGGAGCTCGCGCACTTCCATTTCGACCAATTCGAGCAGTTCTTCGTCATCGACCATGTCGCATTTGTTCAAGAAGACGATGATGTGAGGTACACCCACCTGACGAGACAAGAGGATGTGCTCGCGGGTTTGAGGCATCGGGCCGTCAGCTGCGGAGCAAACGAGAACAGCGCCGTCCATCTGGGCTGCGCCAGTGATCATGTTTTTGACATAGTCGGCGTGGCCGGGGCAATCGACGTGGGCGTAGTGACGATTGGCGGTCTCGTACTCAACGTGGGCTGTGTTGATGGTGATGCCGCGTGCTTTTTCTTCTGGAGCAGCGTCGATCTGGTCATAGGCCTTTGCCGTGCCGCCGAACTTGGCTGCAAGCACGGTGGTGATCGCTGCGGTCAGCGTGGTCTTGCCGTGATCGACGTGACCGATGGTGCCGACGTTGACGTGCGGCTTGTTGCGTTCGAATTTCTCTTTTGCCATATCTTGCTCCGAAAAAATTACTAAATATTCAATTAAAACTGGTGCCCTTTGCGGGAATCGGACCCGCGACCTCTCCCTTACCAAGGGAGTGCTCTGCCACTGAGCCAAAAGGGCGTAACTCACAACCTCGCCAAAAAAGCGAAATTTAAAAAACATTAGCGCAAACACATGCCGCAGATGGAGCGGGAGACGGGAATCGAACCCGCGTCATTAGCTTGGAAGGCTAGGGTTCTACCATTGAACTACTCCCGCCAATTGACTCAAGGAGCGATCCAAGAGGCAAGTAACGAAACATCCAAGCTCGCACCTGAAGAACGTATTCGCTTTCCATTTCATAGCAAGCTATTCAATGGTGGAGAGGGCTGGATTCGAACCAGCGTACTCGTAAGAGGGCAGATTTACAGTCTGCTGCCATTAACCACTCGGCCACCTCTCCGGCGAACCCATGATTATGCCATGTTTCGACGACTGTTGGCCAGCGTAGCCAGGCCAGATGGCGCATATGAAGACTGGTTTTTCACCCAGTTCGTCAGCGAAACACCACAGTTCGATGGCCGTTGAGGAGCACCCGACGCTCGCTGTGCCATTTCACGGCGCGGGCAAGCACCTGGCTTTCTGTGTCGCGGCCTCGTGCGGTCAGGTCATCGACCGTATCCGAATGATCGACGCGAGTCACATCTTGCTCAATGATCGGGCCTTCATCAAGATCGGCAGTGACGTAATGCGCCGTAGCGCCGATCAGCTTCACACCGCGATCATGCGCTTGGTAATACGGTTTTGCGCCTTTAAAGCTGGGCAAAAAGCTGTGGTGGATATTGATCGCGCAGCCCGAGAGGGCTTTGCACATATCGTTGGACAAGATTTGCATGTAGCGCGCCAGCACGACAAGCTCCGCATTTTCTGCATTAATGATCTCCAACTGCTTGGCTTCCACTTGCGCCTTGCCATCCGCGACTGAAGGCAAATAGTGGAAGGGCACGTTGTAGCTGGCGGCGAGTTGATAGAAATCACGGTGGTTGCTGATGATGGCGCGAATATCGACAGGTAGCAGGCCAGTTTTCCAACGAAAGAGCAAATCATTCAAGCAATGGCCTTGCTGGCTGACCATCAGTACGGTGCGCATTGGCTGCTGCGCGGCATGCAGCTTCCAGCGCATACTGAATGTCTCTGCAAACAAGGCCAAATCAGCTTGTAACTGTACCTGTGGCTTGTTGCAAGCGAACCTCACGCGCATGAAAAAGAGGCCAGTGTCATGATCGTTGTATTGCGCAGCCTCTTCAATATTACCGTCATGATCGAGCAAAAAACCAGAGACGGCATGCACGATACCCATGCGATCAGGACAAGTCAGGGTGAGAATGTAGGTAGACGTGAGTTGAGCAAGCATGGCCGTATTTTGCAGTATTTTTGATTAAAATTGGCCATTAGCCGTTATATTATATGCATAGTATGCTATTTATTTTATAGCATAAAAATCAAATCATCAACGCGCGAAAAGCATGCACAGCCGCCAAGACATGCGTACGTGCGCTGTTGGAGGCGAACACATGGCGCACAAAACCATGCGGCATATCTGGCGCTGATTGCAGCAGCACCGTGCCGCCCGCATGCACCAAATGTTGCGCATAAGAGAGCGAATCGTTATACAAAGGGTCATGCCACGCAGCGGAGATCACGGTGGGCGGTGGCGGTGTTTTCCAAGTTTGGCGCATCGGCACTGCGCGAGCGTCGTCGCTTGCTGGCAACTGGCTCGCAGACTGTGAAGGACTCAAAAATTGCTGCCAATACCAAATCATGGATTCTTGGGTCAAACCAGGACCTGCGCCGCGTTGAGAGTAGCTCTTGTTAGAAAACTGCATATCGGTGACAGGATAAAACAACAACGCACCTGCCACGCCCGGCTGCGAATGCATGGCCACAGCGGCCAAATGTCCGCCCGCACTGTCGCCACTGACCGCGACGCGCGCGCAGTCCCAAGATGCCAAGCGCGCCTGCGCCCAAGCCAGGGCTTGCTCGGCATCTTCACAAGGCGCGGGAAAAGCATGCTCGGGCGCTTTGCGATATTGAACGCTCAGCAGCCTCATACCGAGATGTTGGGCAAGGAATTGGCTGCTCTGATGGTGCGTATCCAGATCACTGAGTACCCAACCGCCACCATGAAAATACACCAGTAAGGTGTCGCTGGTCACATTGGAAGGCACATATAGTCTAGACTGCAAACTGCGACCTGGTAAATCAATGCGCAGCTCTTGAATTTGGACGGGTAGCGTGTCGTCTGCAATCAGCAGCATCTGATGGGCTTGGCGTGTGATCGCACGGCGTCGCAGTGGCGTAAGTTCAGCAGCGGAAATGCCTGCCGAAAGCGCCGCGGCTTGTATGAGTAGTTCTCGGCAGTGCGCGTCCAGAGGAGCACCTTCTCGCAGGCCTTGCAGGTCAGTGTGCGTGGGGTAGCCAAAGTTCATGCTGAGTAGCTCAAGAAAAAGATGTTGCTGTGATGATACCTATGCGAGGCTCATAAAAGCATGGTGCTTCATCGTGTTTAAGTGGCAGTTTAATTTTTGCAACCCCACAATGCTCAAAGCATTGCCGTATTTTTGTACTACTTTTGGGTAGTTGCGTAAGTCACTCTAAAAATATAATATTTAGTGCATGCACATGTTTGTATGGGCAACTGGAAGTGGCAGGGATTAGGCAGCATGAATGAGATCATCACGACAGAAATACAAGACTCCATGAAGGGCCAAAAGACCGAGCGGTTCCAACAAGGCATCCGCGCTATCAGCCAATCTGCTGAGAACCTTCTGATCGGCCTGCGCCAACAAGGCGCGCGTCACCCTCTTCTGGGCTTACAGCTTGCAGGATTACTCAAAGATCTACGACAGCAACGCAGCTTTTCTATGGATTTGGCCATGGGCTTGCCATCCAACGGGCAGTTTGACACTTACATCAGCGCTTTAGGGCATCTGCGCGGCACCATTGCGCAATGGTTGACTATTCACGCCGCCAATCCGCATGCCATTGAAGTTGAAGCGACGGATTTTGAAATGCAGTGTTTCAGCACATTGGGTGCTGGAGTGATGTGGCTTCATAGCTTGAATGGTGACACAGGCCACGGCAGTTTATTGTCTGACGAACAGATGCTGTCTTTTGTTTTTGGCGCAGAAAGAGCACAAGGCGAAGACATCACGGACAAGGTCGAGCAAATGTGGAGTCGCTTCACCACGCAACCAGGTTTGGTGTCTCAGTGATGCGCTCTTAAGCTACATTCATCTGAATGAACTAGCGCACCAATCTAAGCCTGCGCTACAGTGAGTGCATGTTGTCTTGGTTTGATCCTACTATTGCGCGAGACTGGCTACGCTCTCACTATCCTGGTGTCCTGCTCTGTACCATGATCGCGCTGTCCGCCACTTTTCTGGCTGAGCACTACGGCGGGCCACAGCTGCTATATGCATTGCTGATTGGTCTGAGCTTTCATTTCATGATGAAGAATCCGCAGGTCAAGCCTGGAGTGGATTTTTGTGGGCGCACAGTGTTGCGCGTAGGCGTAGCGCTGCTGGGCGCGCGCATCACGCTGTCGCAAGTGGCGCAGTTAGGCGTAAGCTCGGCACTTCTAGTGATCTTGGCAGTGGCGCTGACGGTGGTTTTTGGTGTGCTCTTGGCACGATGGCTGGATCGCCCACGCGATGAGGGGCTGTTATCGGGCGGCGCAGTTGCAATTTGTGGTGCTTCAGCAGCGCTGGCCGTGGCCAGTGTATTACCGCAAACACCGCGCAATGAGCGCTTTACGTTGCTCACCGTGGTCGGCGTAACTGTGTTGTCAACCTTGGCGATGATTTTGTATCCGTTTGCCTTGAAATGGCTGGCCATATCGCCACAACAAGCAGGGCTGTTTCTCGGCGGCACGATCCATGATGTGGCGCAAGTGGTGGCGGCGGGCATGATGCTAGGGCCTGCAGCGGGTGACACGGCGACAGTTGTTAAACTGTTTCGCGTGATGCTGCTCACACCCGTGGTGGTGGTGATTGCCCTGCTCTATCGTCGCCAGATGGCTGATGGAGCTGCGGCAGTGGCAGCAGATGGTCAGCCCGTGCTGAGCTCAACAGCATCGGTGCCGCTCATTCCAAGCTTTTTGCTTGCCTTTATTGTGCTGATGTTGTTAGCCAGTAGTCAAGTGTTTCCCAAGTCTTGGGTCGATGCCGCCAGCAGTGCTTCTCGCTGGTGCTTGGTGGCTGCGATTGCAGCGGCTGGCGTGAAAACCAGCTTTGAAGAACTGCTCAAACTGGGCTGGCAGCCGGTATTGATGTTGGTGGCAGAAACCATCTTCATCGCCTGCTTTGTAGCAGTTGGGATGCTGCTGATATCGATGTGATTATTTGCCTTTGGCAAACAGGTAGCTTGCAGCGCGCATGATGGTGTTTTCAGCTTGTGCATACGCGCCCGCCTTTTGCTGATAGCGCGCCAGAGACGTATCTGCACGCAAGAGCGCTTTAGCCATTTCTATTTGCTGATCGACAGGCGGTACGCCTTCTGAAATAGCAATCTGGCGGCGCATATCTTCTGCTTTGGCTTCATCGCCCACCGAGGCAAATGCAGCCGACAATGCACCCAGCCCCTGCACACGCCCCACCCCTGTGGCTTGCGCAATTGAGGGCTCAAGCGCCTGCAAGGCCTTGAGCACCAAAGGTGCGGCGGTCGTGCCCGCGATCTCACCGACCGCCTGCAAAGCGATGGCTTTGTCCATCAGGCTTGCAGCTTTATTGGCCTCAGCAATCGCTGCATCTAGCGCTTGGGCTGAAGAGGTATCTGCACTGGTCACCAACTTACTTTGATAGAGCATGGCTTGTAGCTTGGCACTGGCCAAGGGAGAACGTGCCTGCTTAGCTGAATTCTGTAGACGCGCTGCAAGATCGGTAGCTCGCTCAAAGTTGCCAGTCCGCGCAGCTGCGGCCACGCCAGACTGCAGCACGTGGCCAGAAGCGACCAGAAGATGTTCCGTTGCCAGCTGCTTTTGGCCAGCATCAGCGACTTGACCTGCTGATTCTGCCGCCAAAGCAAGGAAGGGTTGCGCAGTTTGTTCGGGTGAGCGAGATTGCGCAGCAATCGCGATGGCCGCTGCGCTAGCTGCAAGCGATTTATCCGCAGGCTCACGCAAACCCGCGATACCAGAGCGCACGGCATCCATCAGTTTTCGCGATTTGTCTGCCGTCGCAGCCGACAAGCCCCAAGCACTCGCATGGACTTCGCTGACTTGCACGGCCGTTGCCACCGCTGGGCTCTGGTTAGGCGTCGTTTGTATCTCACGAACCACGCCACGCGCACGCGCACTCTGCCCCATCTCTGCCAATTGATCGGCAAACTCCAGCGACAGCAAAGGTTTGAAATCTGGTGGCAACGGTACAGGAACGAATGGTTTCGTCCCTGCAGCACCTGCAGCACCTGGAGCGCCTGCACCGCCCGCTGCACCACTGGCACCCGCCAGTGCCCGTTGCGCCGAGGAATTACCCGCTACTTGCGCCAGCGACATGGATGCCGCCAGCGCTTGATCCATCGGGATTCCTTTGGCATTGGGCCCGCCGTTTCGCGCAGATTTCAGCAGCGCCTCTTCTTGGGCTGCGTCATCCAGCAATTCAGCGCTGGCTGGATCAAGCGTGCCAGCAGAAGGAAGATTTTGCATGATTTGATCCATGTCCCCGCCTTTTGCCACCCCGCCCGCCACCGATTGCGCCGAGGCTGAAATCGCGTTGGGGGCACCTGCACCAGGCTTTCCCCCACTTTCGCCAGCGCCAAGTCCCCCGCCGCCGCCAACCATCCGTCCGCCAAAAAAGGCTACGCCCGCCAAGCCTAAAGCGGCGACACCTATTTTGAGTTTGCCAGCAAGTGAACCGCCTCCTTTGCCATCGCCGATGCCCATCTCTGCTTCTATCTCTTTACGAACCAGCTCACGCATTTCTCGCTCTGCGGTTTCTTTTTTCTTCTTGTCGGAATCGCGCTTTTCTTTGTCCAGAGACATCTCGGCACGGCGGCGCTCTTGCTCCAAGAGCTTCTTGCGCATTAAAAATTGCTCATCAACCTTGTCGACGAACACATGGCAGTTCGGGCACTGGCGGTTCTCAGGCAAGATCACCCTTGCGTCGCACGCAGGGCATTGGATTTTGCCATCGGATTCAGCCGCAGTCATCTTGCTGATCGACAGAACAGGAGAGAGCGTGACCTTCAGACCTGCTTTGGTGAAGTCATCGCGCGCCTTTTCTGCGCGTGTCTTGGGCACAGCGCTGCCAATACGTGCAGACGGGCCGCTTTGCAAAGCTTTGGCTAAAGCCTCAACCTTGAGTGGCTCCATTCCCAGTTCGTTGATCGCCTTGTCTTTGACGCGCTCAATACTAGAGCCTGCAGCCAGCTGCACGACGATGTCGAACAGCGCCTCATCAGATTCGACGTCGTTACCAGGTGCTGCGGGTTGATCAGACATGTTCCATCACTTTCTAAAACTTATTTTTACATTCTTATGCAAACTATAGCCTAGGCACGATGCGCAGAAAGCAGACTTACAGAAAAACAGCCGTCAGGATCAGCTAGAGCGATCCGACGGCTCATTTTTTATAAAACAAAAGTTCCAAATTGTCAGGCAAGTCCTCAATGCATGACTACAGGATTCTGCGCTAACTGGGCATAACGCTCAAGAGTTTCTTCGACTTCTTCTTGCGTAGGTGTTTTCACCTGCCAAGCCACGATCTGCTGCTGAAACAGCTCAGCCCATGAACCGTCTAAATAGACTTCTTTACCAGAACGTTTGTCCACAATTTCAAAGCCGTGTCTGGCTAAGCGATAAGGGCTGGCTTCATTTGCACCCAAGGCTTGACCCGAAGGAGCGATCTCCATGCCGCGCATGGCCACCTGCACAGCGTCTTGTGCGCTGGATTCTTCCTGCGCTTCAGCTTGTAGGTGTACCACCACAAAGGAATCAGAGTCATAGAGCATTTGCATGGGGGGCTTTCCGCGCTATCGCGCATTGCTTCGTTTACTGTAGCAGCTAATTTAAGAACGCCTCAGGCTATTTCAAGGGCATGGGTGTTTGTCCCTAAATTTGTAAGTGCGGCGACGTGAAGCGCTCAGGGCCGTTTACGCAGCTTTAGATCTGTAAATTCCTGATCGGGACTGCTGGTTGAACTTTGGCGTATGCGAACAGGCAAATACCCCAGCTCAGGAGAAAGCCAAATTTCAAGGAGCGGTTCATACGCATTACGCGGCTTGCGAGACAGCTTGAGCACTTGCATATTGGCAGCAGGCAAACTGATGTCGCCGATGCCTTCCAAGCTGAATTCCCACACCTCCGCTCCTTCTAAGCCAGCAACCTGGATCGGTATGCGATTCACAATACGATAACGCGCCTGATCGCCTCCGATGATGCCTGCCAGTTGTAAAAAGACACTCAGGCGATCCTGCGCACCAACCATCAGCACTTCATCGGGTTTGTTATTACTGAACTGAATTTTTCCGAGTTCACGCCGGAAATGCGTTGCTTGCTCGCTGCGCCCTGCGCGCGAACTGCTGTAGCGCTCTGGCGCGAGTCCTTGCGGTGAGAGTTGTCCTGAGCTTTTTTCTGAACGAGAGAATGCTGCCCCCTCTAAGGCCAACTCGTAGTTCGTTCCATCCCGCTTCCAACTCAGTAGACCTGCGCCACTTTGAGCTTGGCCATTGCTCATACTGATTTCCTCAAACTGCAACTGTGCATTTTCAGGAAATTGCAACTTGAGCCCTGGGGTAGCGAGTTGACCGACTGAAGGTGCCGCTGATGCTGCCAAAGTGGATGTGGCATCAGGCGATATATTTGCTATTGTATTTGTAGCAATAGCAGTAGATTTTGTAACGGGCTCAGGTCGATTTTCTTCAATATTTTGCCCAGCAGGCTCTGTCGTCTGCGCTTCAATATTGGTCTGAGATGCTGCGATAGTGGGTGCTGTCTTGGCAGGCGTTTGCTCACTTGCTGGCGTCTGAAAAGGCACTGGCTCGGTCTGCTCGCCAACAGGTTGCAGTGAAACGGGCACAGGCTCGATCACACGTGCGGAAAAACTCACGTTGCCCTCATCGCCTTTGAAGCTAAAAACCAAACTGCTGTTGACCCCCCAAAAAGTCAATGCATGCGCCAACAAACTCAAAGCCACCGCCCACGCCAGCCCGCGCCACGGCAGCCCGTTGGTTGATGCGGCTTGAACGCCAGCCATCGTCATCTTGCAATACCCCCCAACTCATCACTCAGCTGGGCCGCGAAACGTTTGAGCGCGCGCGCAATTTGCCCATCATAGTTTGCGTCAAAACCAGCTGATGAACCTAGCGACACCAAACTCAGGCAAATATGCCCCCCTGCGTCCCACGCTGGCACAGCTAGGCCGCTGATGCCGGGCAGCAGCGTGTCCACCACACGGCCTGCGCCTTGCTGACGCGTCTCCTCCAGCAGCGCCTGCGCCTGCGCAGCATTCTGCGGCATACCTTGGCGCTGCGTCTTGGCCAGCTGAGAAATTTCTTGCTTGAGCAGTGGCGCAACCCAAGCCTGAGGGGCAAAAGCCGCAAAACAGCGCCCCGTGGCTGAGCCGAGCAAGGGCATCACATCTCCCAAGCGCAGATTCACGGTGACGGCTCGTACAGGCTCTTGCCAATGCACAATCACCGGGCCGTGATTACCCCACACCGCAATCGCCACCGTATGGCCGATCTCATCCATCAGCGACTCCATGCGCGAGCGCGCCATTTGCACCGCATCTAGCCGTGAAAGTGTGGCTAATCCAAGCTTCAGCGATGCAGGGCCTAGGTCATAGCGCGTATCACCATCGCCTTGCGTCACCAGCCCTAAGCGCTGGTAGCTGACCAAATAACGGTGCGCCTTGGCTGGGCTCATGCCGGCAGCTTGCGCCAAATCACGCAGCATCATTGCGCCCGGCGCTTGGATCAACGCCTCCAAGAGCGTAAAACCCACCTCCACCGACTGAATACCTGCTTGCGACTTCTTCGGTACAGCTTTGGCTGGCGCAGCAGTTTTTCGCGGAGCGGAGGATGGAATGCGTTTGCTGGTCATAGCTGAGCCTGAAAGATCACGTAGAATCAAAGAATTAATTACGCAATAGTAAATCAATTTACCTTATCGTAATTTTCAATTTTGACATCAAGAGGTTTTCGCATGAAACTTGCCACCCTTAAAGACGGCAGCCGAGATGGCGCGCTGGTCGTCGTCTCGCGCGATCTGTCTACAGCGCATTATGCAACCGGCATGGCCGCCAAGATGCAGCAAGTCTTAGACGATTGGAACTTCATCAGCCCGCAGTTACAAGATTTATACGACACACTCAACAACGGCAAAGCCCGCCACGCTTTTCCGTTTGACCCCAAGCAATGCATGGCTCCCCTGCCGCGCGCTTACCAATGGGCGGATGGCAGCGCGTATATCAACCATGTCGAACTCGTGCGCCTTGCGCGCGGCAGCGAAGTGCCCGCCAACTACTACACCGAGCCGCTGATGTACCAAGGCGGCGCAGACGACTTTCTGGGACCTTGCGACGATTCTGTGGTACCCAGCGAAGATTTCGGCATTGATTTTGAAGCCGAGGTCGCCGTCATCACTGGCGACGTCAAAATGGGCAGCACACCTGCGCAAGCCTTAGAAGGTGTGCGCCTGCTCATGATCGCCAACGATTGGAGTCTGCGCAATTTGATCCCTGACGAACTCGCCAAAGGCTTCGGCTTCTTCCAAAGCAAACCCGCCACGGCGTTCAGCCCCGTCGCCGTGACGCCGGATGAAGTGGGCGAAGCATGGAGCGGCGGCAAGCTCGGTTTAACGATTCAAAGCCAGTGGAATGGCCGCACAGTGGGCATGTGCGATGCCGGCAACGAGATGACCTTCCATTTCGGCCAACTCATCGCCCACATCTGCAAAACCCGTAACGTGCGCGCCGGCTCTATCGTCGGCTCGGGCACCGTGAGCAACCGCGCGATTGAGAAAGACGGCAAAAAGGAATGGGTCAAAGGCTACAGCTGCATCGCCGAAAAGCGCGCGATTGAAACCATCCTAGACGGCAAACCTTCCACCGCCTACATGAAATTCGGCGACACGATCAAGATCGAGATGAAGGGCAAAGACGGGCAAAGCGTGTTTGGTGCGATTGAGCAAAAAGTGACTCAGCTGATGTGATGTAAACAACCCTTCGATTCAAACTCAGCCAGCTTCGTTTTAAACGTGCAACTGGTTGGCAAAAGGGAGTGGCAAACTGCCTTTTTCTTTTGCGCGACAATATTTGTATGAAAAAAAGCCCTCAGCCCGTTATAAAACCTGCGCAGCATGCTCCTAAATCAGTAGCGAAGAGTATGTCCATTAGCACTGCTTCGCAACTCGGGCTGCGCGAAGGGCAGAGCTTGGAATTGCTCAAGGCTTTGCATATCCTCACGCGCGAAGGCTCGATCAATCAGGATTCTCGGCGCAAGCTCAAGCAGGTCAATCACTTGCTGCAGTTCATTGAGCCGCTACTGGCTCAGGTGCATGCAAAGCGAGGCGCGGTAACGCTGGTGGATCATGGGGCGGGCAAGTCGTATTTGGGGTTTATGTTGTATGACTTGTTTTTTAAATCTGGCTCAGATCACGACAAAGGCAAGGTGATTGGCGTGGAGGTGCGCGATGAGTTGGTGACGCGCTCTCGCGAGCTGGCTGCGCAGTTTGGCTTTAAGGGCATGGAGTTTCTGAATCTCTCGGTGGCGGCATCCAACACGGCGCTGCCTGAGCAGATTGACATCGTCACAGCACTGCATGCGTGCGACACGGCCACCGATGATGCTATTTGCTTTGCGCTTTCACACAACGCGCAGCATGTGGTGCTCGTGCCTTGCTGCCAAGCGGAGGTGGCGAGCAATTTAAAGAAGGGCAAGGCCAGTGCCTTGCAAAACAATCCACTCGTGGAGCTTTGGCGCAGGCCGCTGCACACGCGCGAGTTTGGCTCGCAGCTGACCAATGTGCTGCGCTGCCTGCAGCTTGAAGCGCACGGCTATGACGTGACGGTGACGGAGCTGGTCGGCTGGGAGCATTCCATGAAAAACGAGCTAATCATTGCATCGAAAGGAAAACCGCATGCGAAGACGAGCAGCCAGCGTTTGCAAGCCATGCTTGACACATTGGGCTTGAACGAGATGCGCACGCGCTTTTTTACGCCGCTGCTTGAAACAGAAGCCGTATGAAAACCGCAATCGTGATTGGCGGCGGGCCAGCGGGCTTGATGGCCGCAGAAGAGCTGGCCCTAGCCGGTGTACAGGTCGATATGTATGACGCGATGCCTTCTGTGGGGCGAAAATTTTTACTCGCTGGCATCGGCGGGCTCAACATCACCCATGCTGAGCCGCTCGAGAATTTCACGCCGCGCTACGGTGTGCGCGCGCTGCAGATCGCCACATGGCTTGAAGCGCTCAGCCCCGATGCATTGCGCGATTGGGTGCATGCATTGGGCATTGAGACGTTTGTGGGCACATCGCAGCGCGTCTTTCCAAAAGACATGAAAGCGGCGCCATTGCTGCGCGCCTGGCTGGCGCGGTTGCGCGGCCAAGGCGTGAAGTTTCATGCGCGGCATCGCTGGCTGGGCTGGGCGGAGGATGGCGGGTTGCGCTTTTTGAATGCGCAAGGCGATCTGGCTGTTCGCGCCGATGCCACCGTGCTCGCGCTTGGCGGCGCGAGCTGGAAGAAGCTCGGCTCAGATGGTGCTTGGCAGCCTTGGCTGAATGATGCAGGCGTACAGGTGAAGCCGCTATTGCCATCCAACTGCGGCTTTGATCTCGCCAAATCTTGGAGCGAGCATTTGCGCAGCCAGTTTGCGGGGCAGCCTTTGAAGCCTGTATCGCTGCATTTCAAGGATTCTATTGGCGCAGAGTTTCACAGGCAAGGCGAATTCGTGATCACCGAAACAGGTGTGGAAGGCAGCTTGATTTACGCCGCCTCCCGAATGATTCGCAACGAGATCACCAACAGCGGCACAGCCACGATTCATCTTGATCTGCTACCTGCATTCAGCGCAGAAAAGGTGCTTGCCGAAGTGCGCCACCCGCGAGGCAGCAAATCTCTCTCCGCGCATTTGAAAAGCCGCCTGAATTTGCATGGCCTGAAATCAGCGCTGCTGTATGAAGTTTTATCCAAAGAGCAGATGCAAGATACCGCGCTGCTCGCGCAAACCATTAAGGCTTTGCCGCTCACCCTGAGTGCCACCCGCCCGATTGACGAAGCCATCAGCAGCGCTGGCGGTGTCGCATTTGAGGCAATGAACGCGCAGCTTATGCTCTCCAAAATACCAGGCACGTTCTGCGCAGGCGAGATGATCGACTGGGAAGCGCCCACCGGCGGCTATTTGCTCAATGCGTGTTTGGCCAGTGGCCAAGTGGCCGGGCGAGGCGCAGCAGCATGGCTCAGCGCAAATTCATGAGCTTGGCCAGTGTCTCAAAAAAGTAGCAATACACGACCAAAGGCAGCACCAATCCCAACGCTGTGCCTAAAAAATAGCTTGTGAATCGGATGCCCGACATCGCCAGCGCGTAATTCAGCGCAGGCAGTGTTTGAAACAAAACCCGGGCTGCTAGCACGCTGCGCACTGGGCTGCGATCTAGCTGCGCCAGCACCTTGATCACCCAGCGATTGGGCACAGCGCGAAGCGCATCGCCACCCAGCCAGCGCACCAGCAGAAACGTCACCATGCAAGAAATGCAAGCTGCCAGATACGTGACCAACCAGCCCCAGCCTTGCCCCAAAGCCAACACCGCAGCCGCCAGAAAGAGCCACCCTGGAATTTGTACCAGATTGCCCAATACGAAAAGAACCGTAAAGGTCAAAAAGCCTTCCACTGGATGCCCTTGCAATTGCTCACGCACATAGGCCAGATTCATATGGCCGCGCAGCCCAGAGAGTGTGAAAACCAGCGCCAAGACACCAAGGAATAACAACGCACCCAGCAGACGCTGATGCCGTCGCAATAAGGCCAGAAAATTCATATCAATGCCTCAAGCCGGATTGTCAATATCGACAAACTCATGCGCCAAGCCGAGTTGTGCCGCTACATGCGCGGCCACAGCAGGTGCGCCGTAGCGCTCACTCGCATGATGGCCACAGGCGATGTAGCCGCAGCCCATCTCGCGTGCATAGTGTGCCTGCGGCTCAGAGATTTCCCCGGTGATGAACACATCTGCATGAGCGGCGATCGCAGCTTCAAAATAGCCCTGCGCACCACCCGTACACCACGCTATATTTTTTATAGCATGTTGCGCAGGTTCTATAACGGTTACTGGCCGATTTAGTTTAAATTTTAGATGCTCTACGAGGGCCTGAAACGTGTTCAGCGAAGTCTGCCCCAGCCAACCCAGATCTTGCTCACCAAAGCGGCCAAACTCGCCGTTTTCAAATGGCGAAAATCCCAGCAACTGCCCCAGCTGCGCGTTGTTGCCCAACGTGGGGTGCGAATCCAGCGGCAAATGGTAGGCATACAAATTGATATCGTGGGCCAACAGCTTCTGCAGCCGCTGTTTCATCCAACCCGTTACTCTTCCCTCTTGCCCACGCCAAAAGAGGCCATGGTGCACAAAGATCGCATCCGCGCCACGCTCAATCGCCGCATCAATCAAAGCCACGGAAGCCGTCACACCAGAGATGATTTTCTTGACCTCCACTTTGCCTTCCACTTGCAGGCCATTCGGCCCATGGTCTTTGAAGCGCTCGGGTTGCAGGAGCTGGTTGAAGGCTTGAGAGAGGGTGTCGCGGGAAGTCATGTAGCTGAATCGAAGAAATTGCTTGATATATGATTATTAATACAGTATAAATCAAACAATGCCTTCTGCTTAAAATGGAGTTTTATTGTGCAACTCGAAATGAATTTAGAACTTCTCGAAGTGGAAAATACTGGCAACAGTAAAAATACCAGCTCATCAAAAAATAACCCTGCCCACGACAGCCGAGTGATCCGTTTCATTGATCTTTTCGCCGGAATGGGTGGCACGCGACTTGGTTTTGAACAAGCCTGCCAAGAACTTGGCCTCAAACACGCATGCACTTTTACCAGCGAAATCAAAGGTCACGCTGTTAAAGCCTACTCTGAGAATTTCTCAGATGATCGAATCGCTGGTGATATCACTGCCATTGATCCAAAGCGTATACCTGCTTTTGATTTCTTACTCGCGGGCTTTCCTTGCCAGCCCTTCAGCGCCGCAGGCAAAAGGAAGGGGTTGCGTGATGATCGGGGGAACTTATTTTTCAATATTGTTGAAATTCTTGAGGCTAAGCGCCCCGCGGGCTTTTTGCTAGAAAACGTCGATGGCTTGGTGACAGATAACGGTGGTGAAACCATCGCGATGATTGAGCACGAACTGTGCGCACTGGGATACAAAATCAGCTGGCGCGTTTTGAATGCCGCTGATTTTGGGGTGCCGCAACAGAGAAAGCGGTTGTACATCACTGGGCATTTGCGCCGTACGGTTGATCTCAGTGACTTTCCCATCGAGATAAAGACGTGTGCGTCAGCGATTGAGAGTGAATTTTTTGATCACCCACTTCCATTTGGGAAAGTGCTGCGCAAATACTTCTCACATCAAAAATTGCAGGGCAAGTCGATCAAAGACAAACGCGGTGGCGAATCGAATATTCATAGTTGGGATATTGAGCACAAAGGCCCCGTTACCCAACAGCAAAAGCAATTGCTTAACGCCATGATGACTCAGCGGCGGCAAAAGAAATGGGCGATTGCCAAAGGCATGGCTTGGATGGATGGCATGCCATTAACATGTGATGAGATTGCAAGCTTTTTCCCGCACCAGAATCTTCAAACCATGCTTGATGATTTGGCAGAGAAAGGATATGTCAAGTATGAGCATCCCAAAAGCCTGCACAGCCATGATGGCATCAAAATTCGAGTCCCCGATCCACGGATTCCCAAAGGCTACAACATCGTGACAGGGAAACTATCGTTTCCGCTTACGAAGATCCTGCACCCTGATCAGTTTTCGCCTACCATCGTCGCGACCGAGGCAGGCAAGATTGGTGTATCCCTTCCTCAGGGAGTGCGGCCCATCACCGTTCGCGAAGGCTTGCGTCTTTCTGGTTTCCCTGACACTTATTCGCTCAACTCGATAGCTTACAAAGAAGCTTTTGATTTACTAGGAAATACCGTGATGCCTCCCGTCATCACGGCTGTGGCAAAAAGGTTATTGGAATGAGTGCACATAAACTGTTCAAAGCTTTACAAGATAAAGACATCGTTGGTGCGCAGGGAACTACTGCCTTCACCTTAGGCGGCATCACCACAGCCGCTAAAGATATCAGCGTGATTGGTAATCTCATCCAAGATTGGTTGTCAGAATTCATGCGGCAGAACAGCATAGACTATCGTCAGCCTGATCACAGCCAAGAATTCCCAGATTTCTATTTATCTGAGTCAAAAACTACGCATTTACTTGAAGTCAAGTGCTTTACTAGATCGCCAAACTTCGATATCGCCAACTTTAATGCTTACTGCCGCTCACTACTGACTAATGCGCATCGACTCGACGCTGATTATTTAATTTTCAAATACAAGGCGAACTCTGAGTCTATAGAAATTCAAGAAATATGGCTTAAAAAGGTTTGGGAAATCGCATCTTCTTCTGATCGTGCCGCATTGAAAATACAGTGGAAACAAAACCAAGCTTTTAATATACGTCCCGGTACTTGGTATTCTTCTAAGACAAAATATCACGTTTTTAAGTCACGATTGGCTTTCGTTGAGGCTATCGATGCCGTACAGAAAACACTACCCAATCAAGTCGCTAAGTGGCAGGCTAAAGTAGCTAAAAATTACCTTGAGCAAACTGGGCGAAAGTTGTAGTTTCTATCGATTCTTTGCCTCGATTTGGCATTAGAAATTGTTCATGCAACGCCCCAACATCATCTTCATCGTGGCCGACGACTTGGGCTATGCCGATCTGGGCTGCTACGGCGGGCGCGGATTTGACGGTGCAGGACGCGAATCTGTCTCGCCAAGCTTGGACAAACTCGCCGCCGAAGGCATGAAATTCACGCAGGGCTACAGCAACTCTCCGGTTTGCTCGCCCACGCGCTTTGCTTTGATGACCGCGCGTTGGCAATACCGCCTTCGCGGTGCGCTTGATGAGCCGCTCAAATCCAACAGCCAAGGCAATCCGCTTCTCGGCTTGCCACCTGACTTGCCCACGCTGCCTTCGCTTTTGAAAGAGGCTGGCTACCGCACCGCGCTCATCGGCAAGTGGCATCTCGGTTACGCGCCCTACTTCGGGCCTTTGAAGAGCGGCTACGAAGAATTCTTCGGCCCCATGAGCGGCGGGGTGGACTATTTCACGCATTGCGATTTCAACGGCAAGCATGATCTTTACTTTGGCAACGAGGAGAAAAATGAAGACGGCTATTTGACCGATTTGCTCTCCAAGCGAGCTGTTGATTACGCCAACCGCATGGCTTCGCAAGATGCGCCCTTCTTCCTCAGCCTGCACTACACCGCCCCACACTGGCCTTGGGAAACGCGCGATGATGCTCACGTTGCGCCCGATGTCGCTAAGAATCTCTTCCATTTGGATGGCGGCAATATTCACAGCTACCGAAAGATGATCTATCACATGGACGAAGGCATTGGCCAGCTCGTCGATTCGCTACGAAAAAACGGCCAATTGGACAACACCCTGATCGTCTTCACCAGCGACAACGGCGGCGAGCGCTTCTCAGACAACTGGCCCTTGGTGGGCGGCAAGATGGATTTGACCGAAGGCGGCATTCGCGTGCCCTACATCGCGCATTGGCCTGCTGTGATTCAGCCCGCAGGAGTGAGCGAGCAGCATTGCCTCACGATGGACTGGAGCGCTACTATGCTGCAGATCGGCGGTGCACAAGCCACGCAGCCGCTCGATGGCGTATCTCTGCTGCCGGTGCTGCAAGGCGGCGCAGCCTTCGAGCGCCCGCTTTACTGGCGCATGAACCACCGCAGCCAACGCGCTTATCGCAGTGGCGATTGGAAATACCTCAAGGTGGATGAACACGAATACCTGTTCAACATCTCAGCCGACGAACGCGAACGCGCCAACCACGCAACACGCGAGCCCGAGCGCCTATTGCAGATGCGCCAGCAATGGGAGAACTGGGCAGCCAGCATGCCCGGCATTCCGGCGGATGCGACGGTGAGCCTAGGCTACGGCGTAAAAGACATGCCGCAGCGCTGATTTTTTTCAGCGCGAGCTCAGCGTTTCCACAGCTGCGTTTTTGGTTTGAATTGACTCCAAGCAAACCAAAACGATTGTTGGCTGACGATCTCTTTGCCGTCTGCAAAGGCACGTAAGCCGCCCGCCTCGCTTCGCACCTCCACACCGCCCAGCCGCACCGCTTCGCCACCAGCAAGTGCCAATTGCGCCGCCGCACGTGGGAAGGCCAAGGCTTGGCCCTGTGGGTTCGTCACGGCGAGCACCACTTCATGCACCGGCAAACGCGGATCCACATCACCCACAGGGAAAATCGGCCCTTGATCATCGCGCCCGCGCAAGGGATTAGATGGATAGTTTCGCCCGATGCCACCGTCTCTTGCTAGCAGCGTGGTTGCCGGATGCGCCGTGCGCCAAGCGCCCCAAGTGGTGATGACGACTGTGGTCTGCGCCAGCGTGATGCCCGCTTTGCGCATCGGGCCTGAGCGCGCTTGGCCAGTGAAAGTGTCTATCACCGAGCCGCTGCGCACGTCGTACATCAACTTATTTGAGCGCGAGAGCAGGCCAGACGTACGCAGCAGCGGCGTAAAGCCTGGCACTTGATCGGTGAAATAGGCCTGGACCGAGAGGCACAGCGTGCAATACGGCATGCCAATTTGTCTGCCGCCCAGTGTGTCATTCACCATCTCATGAATTTCCATCATGTTCTTGGGGTAGGCACGCGCTTGGCCGTTCACCACCACGCCGAATACGATGGCATCTTGGGGATACCAGTCGCCTTCGCTGGCCGGTGTGACCTTGGGCTGATCCAGTGCCGGTATGCAGCCGCGCGGGCAGATCTGGCCGCGCGTTGCATCGGGTCTGTCGTCGATATACGCCCCACCCCAGCCCACATGCCGCCAATCGATGATGGATTGTGTATCGGCAAAGAAAGAAGCCCAGCGCGGCTCAATCAACATAAACACATTGCGCTTCATCTCGCGATAGCCGGGCGGCTCAGGCAGATCCCAAGCCAGTAAACGGTCGCCCATGGCGGTGTACGGATTCGCAGGAAGCGCAGTGCCTGTGAGCTTTTCAAATGCAACCACCAATGCCTGCTCGTGCTCGCTACCCACCACACGCAGCAAATCAAACAGATACCATGCCAAACGCGCATCACCAGAGTCACCGATGACCTTGACCGCCGCCGTAGGAAATTGAAAGGCAGTCAATTGAGCCGCTGCTTGCACCAGAGCTTTTTTCAACGCCGCAGATTGCGGCTTGCTCGTGACAGCAGGCGCAGGAGGGAGGGCTTGCCGGTTTTTATCCTGCAGCGCAGTGGGTGCGGGCACTTGCGCCCATGCCTGGCCATGCACGAGCAAGGTAAATGTCAACAGTATGAAACCAACCATCAAAGCCAAATATTTCTGGCCTGGCAGCTCAAAGATTTTGGTCAACGACTGGGTGTGCGACTTGAGCATGGCTTTCTCCTAGCGCGGCGCTAAGGTTGCCCGCACATTATGCAGTCGCTCAGTAGGCGGCGTTCTTACATTGTGGGATTCATTCGCTAACCACGCCCGCCGCGAGCCCAAACGCCCAGCGCTGAATGCATCAACGTGCATCCGTCATCAGCGAGCTTTCAGCACGCATCCAGTGCGCCACGCAATCAGGTAATGGCTTGGCCTCAAACGTGCTGCCCCCCTTGGCATACGATTGCACATTGGGCACCAGCCCTTGCTTGCCCACGACTGCGCCTTTCATATAGCCCGCTGCACATAGCGCACCATCGCGCTTGCGAAATTCATAGCGCATGTAATTCCAATTTTCATCAGCTGCATCCAGCGTAAAGTTCAACTGGTAACTTTGAAAGGGCTGCAGACCTTTACGGTAGGTGATGAATGAGCCGCCCGACATCGGCTTCCAACCCGCTTTCAGCATGGTCTGCGCAAACCCGGTCCGAACAAAGTATTCAATCAACATCAGATCAACGAGCGTCAGATAGCGGCCATTGTTCATATGACCGTTGATGTCAATGTCATTGGGGAGCACGCGCAGCTGCCGGGTGATCGTGTCACCGGGATTGATGCGCGGCAGGCGCCAAGCACGAAACATCGCCCAGATCAGCCTGAGGTAAAGATTCATAGCAACTCCATTTAGTTCAATAACGAACATTATAGTTCTATAACGAACAATATGCTTGCCGCACGGTAAACTCTCCATATTCATTATGATTGCAAAAAAAATCCGTCAAGCAGAAGACTCCAACGCGCCCAGCGCAGAAGCTGTGCGCTCTTGGCTTTCGGTCGTGCGGGCTTACAACTTGTGCGATGCCATGCTGGCGCGTGAATTGGCAAGCATCGGCTTGCGCAATGCCGAATATGAGATCCTGGCTAACTTGTTGCGCGAGCCTGGATTGAGCCAACAAGCTTTGGTGGAGCGCTGCTTTGTTGCCAAAAGCCACATGTCGGGCCTGCTCACCAGCATGCAAGAGCGCGGCTGGCTGCGGCGCGACAGTCATCCACAAGACGCACGCGCAAAGTGTCTCTATCTGGAAGCACAAGGGCAGTCAATTGCAGAGCAAGGCAAACTGGCGCAAGCGAAAGTTGTGCGCATCATGGCGAAAACCATCACGCCAGAGCAAATGGCGCAAGTGCATGCGGCTATGCTACCGATTTGCGACGCGCTAGAGGCGCAATTGCGATAATCACCCTATGCGTAAATTTTGGCTTCTCTTTTCTCAAGCAGTGACCGTTCTTTTAGCGGCGTATTTCGTGGTGGCCACACTCAAGCCCGATTGGCTTGGCCGTGCGCCACGCATGAGTTGGGGCAGCGGCACGCCGAGCGCAGGCGTCGTCCCTGTGATCGAAGCGTCCGCTACAAATTCAGGAGCATCTCCTGCAGGTAGCTACAGGGCAGCCGCCCAAAAAGCCTCTGCAGCCGTGGTGAGCATCGCCACAGCCACAGCCGCCAAAGGCAACCCGCGCTCCAGCGACCCGTGGTTCAAATTCTTCTTCGGCGATCAACAGCAACAACAGCAAAGCGGCTTGGGCTCAGGCGTGATCGTCAGCCCCAGCGGCTTTATCTTGACGAACAACCATGTCGTCGAAGGCGCAGATGACATCGAAGTCACCCTCAACGATGGACGCAAAGCCAAAGCCAAAATCATCGGTACCGACCCCGACACCGATCTCGCCCTGCTCAAAATCGATTTAGACAAACTCCCCGTGATTGTGCTCGGCAATGCAGAGAGTATGCAAGTGGGCGATCAGGTGCTGGCCATTGGCAACCCCTTTGGCCTTGGGCAAACGGTCTCTGCTGGCATCGTGAGCGCGCTCGGGCGCAACCAGCTCGGCATCAACACCTTCGAGAATTTCATCCAAACTGATGCCGCCATCAATCCCGGCAACTCGGGCGGCGCATTGGTCGATGTGAGCGGCAATTTGCTTGGCATCAACACCGCCATCTACAGCCGCTCCGGCGGCAGCATGGGCATCGGCTTCGCCATCCCCGTGTCAACCGCCCGCATGGTGATGGACGGCCTCGTGAAAGACGGGCAGGTCACGCGCGGCTGGATCGGCGTGGAGCCGCAAGAGCTCACGCAAGAGCTGGCCGAAACCTTCAACCTCAAAACCGCCAACGGCACGCTACAAGGCGTGATCATCACCGGCGTATTACAAAACGGGCCTGCGGCCAAAGCCGGCATCCAGCCCGGAGATGTGATCACGCAAGTGGCTGGCAAAGCCGTGGCGAATGTGCCCGAGCTGCTCACCAATGTCGCAGCCATCAAACCCGGCAGCGCAACCAAATTCAGCGTGCGCCGCGCAGATAAGAATCTGGAGCTAGATGTGACGCCAGCGCCTAGGCCGAGAAGGCCAGTTCAGCAGCGCTAGCCGTTCAATTCGTCGGCCTTGATCTGGGCCGCAGCGAAATCCAGATCGCCTGAGTAGATTGCCCTACCGCAAATTACGCCTTCGATACCTTCGTGCTCCACCGCACAGAGTTTTTCGATGTCTTGCATACTTGAAAGGCCACCAGAGGCGATGACGGGAATGGTGCTGGCGTTGGCGAGTTTGACGGTTGCTTCGATGTTGATGCCTGAGAGCATGCCGTCTCGGCCGATGTCGGTGTAAATGATGCTCTCGACGCCATAGTCTTCATATTTTTTGGCGAGATCAGCCACGTCGTGGCCGGTGAGCTTGCTCCAGCCGTCGGTGGCGACTTTGCCGTCTTTCGCATCCAAGCCGACGATGATGTGGCCGCCGAAGGCTGTGCAGGCGTCTTGCAGGAAGCCGGGGCTTTTGATCGCTGCGGTGCCGATGATGACGTACTCCAAGCCAGCATCGATGTAGCGCTCAATCGTGTCAAGGTCGCGGATGCCGCCGCCGAGTTGCACGGGGATGGGCTCGTTGCCTGCATCGGTATGCGCTTTGATGGCTTTTAAGATGCCTTTGACGGCGGCGAGATTTTGCGGCTTGCCGGCGAATGCGCCATTTAAATCGACCAAATGCAGGCGTCGTGCGCCGGCGTCAATCCAGCGCTGGGCCATTTCGACGGGGTCGCCGAACACGGTGGATTGCTCCATATCGCCTTGCTTGAGGCGCACGGCTTGGCCGTCTTTGAGGTCAATGGCTGGAATGAGGATCATGATGAATACCAAATACCGTAACGCAAAAAACGCGAAAGTGACGCAAAAAACGCAAAATCTACGAAGGGCTTTTTTACGTTGAACATCAGCGATGCAATTGCATTCAGTGGGATAACTTAAGGTTTCCAGTTTAGAAAGTTTTTGTAGAGTTGAAGGCCTTGGGCGGCGCTTTTCTCTGGGTGAAATTGCGTGGCGAAAATGTTATCGCGTGCGAGCGCGGCTGTAAAGAGGCCGCCGTAATCAGTTTCGCCCGCACTGTGACTTTTTGACGCAGGTTGGGCATAAAAACTGTGGACAAAATAAAACCAGCTCTCATCCGCCACGTCTTGGTAAATCGGATGTGCCAGCGTTTGCTTCACACGATTCCAGCCCATTTGTGGCACTTTGAAGCGGCTACCATCAGGCTGCAAACGGCCTTGTAACTCAAATTTGTGCACTTGCCCTTTAATCAGCCCTAGCCCCGGCGTGTCTTGCTCATCGGAATGATCCAGCAGCATTTGCATGCCGACGCAAACGCCAAACATGGGCTTGTTTGCAGCCGCTTCGAGCACAGCCTCTTGCAAACCCGAATCACGCAAGCAAGCCATGCAATCGCGCATCGCGCCTTGGCCGGGCAAGACGATGCGCTCAGCCGCGCGGACTTCTTCTGGCCGCTGCGTGATGATGACTTGGTAGCCCGAGCCCTGCGCCGAGGCCTGCACCGCATTCGCCACAGAGCGTAGATTGCCCATGCCATAGTCAACAATGGCGACAGTGGGAGTGGAAAAACTGAGGGTCATGTCACTATGAATAAGTGAGCACTCTGCGCATGTTCTATAACAGGCAGAGGCCTAAAACGCTTAAAAATTACAGGCTTCCCTTGGTGGAAGGAATCACACCCACGCTGCGCGGATCGAGCGCGAGCGCCATGCGCACAGCGCGTGCAAAGGCTTTAAAGATCGTCTCGCACTGGTGATGCGCGTTGTCGCCCTTTAAATTGTCAATGTGCAGCGTGCAATTCGCATGGTTCACAAAGCCTTGAAAGAATTCATAAACGAGCTGAGTATCGAGCTCGCCAATCATGCCGCTTTTGAAGTCCACATCCATATGCAGCCCCGGCCGGCCAGAGAAATCCACCACAACGCGGGAGAGTGCTTCATCAAGCGGCACATAAGCATGCCCATAGCGCCAAATGCCCGCCTTATCGCCGACAGCCTGCGCCACAGCTTGGCCTAGCGTGATGCCCACATCTTCCACCGTGTGATGGCCGTCAATATGCAGATCGCCCTGTGCTTTGATCGACAGATCCATCAGCCCATGGCGCGCGATTTGATCCAGCATGTGGTCAAAAAAACCAATGCCGGTATGCAGATCAGCTTTTCCTGTGCCATCTAAATTGACGGCGACAGTGATCTGGGTTTCTTTGGTGTTGCGGGTGACGCTGGTTTGGCGTGCGAAATTGGGAGAACTCATACTCATAACGCTATTGTCGCAGAGGCTGGATCGAGGCGCTCCAAAAAATCGGCAGCAGCAGCCCAATCCGTGAGGCTCATCGCATGCCCACCTGATCGCTCAAGCAGCCTAAGCGCAGCCGGCCGTGCTGACCAACTGCCCTCTAATTGCTTGTATCGATATCGCGCACCTTCCGGGTTGGCCCACAAATCGTCTTGCGCTTGGATGATCATCAGGCCGCGGGGAGCAATCTCTTTCAAAAGCGCTTCACCGTCGTCTGCAATCAATTCCGCGTATGCGTTGACCTGCCTAGCTTCACGACCGAGCCAATGCGGGAACGCCTGCGCCAAGTCTTGCAAACTCTCCGCTCCGTCGCCCATGTGCCACAGAGACGAGGCGCCTACCGTACCGCTGTTGTGGCTGATCACAGCCTCAATCGAAGGATAAGCAGCAGCAGCCAACAAAGCAGCCTTTCCACTGCGCGAATGTCCAATCACAGAGATTCGTGCAGACGCGTAAACCTGTTGGAGCGCTAGCGCCGACTGACCCATCGCCCATCCCCACGCAGAAAGCGCGCCGAAGGAAAGTTGTGGCCAACGATCAAACAGTGACCCCTGGCGCTTACCGTTCGGCGGATCGTGCGCGACATCCAACCGGTTAAAAGTCGCCAAAGCGATACCCCGCGCGTGCACCGCAGACACGGCGTCTTGAGTCAAGCAGTGGGGCCAGCAAGCATCACTACTGAGCAAAATGCGGCCTCCGTTGCCCTCAGGTCCACCTGGCCAATGGACCTGCAACAACCAGTTCAATTGCGCATCGGTTGCCTGGATCTGCCAAATTTGCAGGACGCTGCGCTCGCGCCTCAATTCATGGATCAAACCCAGCTGCAATCGCGACTCGGCTGGCGGCAAACCGCCGTACATCAAATCAATGTAGTGACTTACCCTAATGTTCATCTTGCTGGCGTCTGTAAAACATATGATGCTTCATTCACGCTCACTTTAACACCGGAGACTCCATGAAATTCAATACCTCGTTTCGTTTACTGACCTTGGGCCTTGGCTCTATTTTTGCGCTGGCCGCGCAAGCTGCTGACATCCGGGTGATGTGCTATCAAGATGGCATCGAGTGCGATGTCACTGCTGAGCTGATCAAACGCTTTGAAGCGCAAAACCCCGGCACCAAGGTGATCTTGGATGTGGTGCCCTACAAAACCATTGTGGAGCAACTGCCGGTGCAACTCGCCGCTGGCCAGGGCCCCGATATTGCTCGTGTCACCGATCTAGGCGGCTTGTCCAAATACTACATGGACATCTCCGCACATGTGAAAGACCGCGCCTATTGGGATAGAAGCTTTGGCGGCACGGCCTCTTGGCTGCGCCCCGAGCCGACTGACCGCGGTATCTATGGCTTCATGACGCAGCTGACCATGACCGGCCCTTATGTGAATAAGACGCTCTTTGAGCAGGCCAAAATCCCTCTGCCTGGCCCCAAAGCCACTTGGGAAGAGTGGGTTGACGCCACGCGCAAGGTTGCTACCGCCACCAAAACCAAAGCCGCCATGGCTTGGGATCGCTCTGGCCATCGCTTTGCAGGCCCTGCGATCAGCTATGGCGCGAAGATTTTTGATGCACAAGGCAATGCCGTGATTGACGATGGCTACAAAATGGCCGTGAACAAGTTCGTTGGCTGGCACAGAGATGGCGCCATGCTGCGTGAAGTCTGGGCGGGCTCGGGGGGTTCCACGTATGCCGATTCAATTGGCGAATTCATCAATGGCAATGCTGTGATGGTGCTCTCGGGCAGCTGGCAAATTGGTCGTCTGCAAAAAGACATCGGTAACAAGTTTGATTGGGTCGCTGTGCCCAACCCCTGCGGCCCAGCCGCTTGCTCGGGCATCCCCGGTGGTTCGGCTTGGGTGGCACTGAAAACCAGTAAAGCACCGAAAGACGTCGGCGCTTTCCTTGATTTCATGGCCAGCGAAGCGGCTTATGCTGAATTCACAGGTCGCACCAACAACATCCCCGCACACTTGGGCATGGCTGGAAAGATCAAATACACCTCGAATCAGCAAGCCGTTACCAATGCCTTGAGTGTGTTCAGTGCCGGTGTGGGCAACTTGGCACCTGCCGCCTTCCAGTTCCAAGGCTACAAATTCAACCGCGCCATCATGCTGCCCACGGTAGCGCGTGTGACGCAGGCGATTGTGGGCGAGATGAGCACGGAAGAGGCGATCTCCAAGCTTAATACTGATATGCAGGATGCGATCAAGCAGGCTCAAAGGTAATTTTTCAAGCCAAATCAGCTGTCTTCCGTTATGAAATATGCGCAGAGTGCTATAAATAGAGTAGCGCTCTGCGCACGGTTTTCAGTTTAATCTCGATGCGCTTTTTCGCCCCTTTCTTTGAGCTGCTCGAACTCCCGTTCCGCTGGGCGCAGCGGCTGCTTGGCGTGCAACGTTTGGGTTGGCTGTTTGTTGCGCCGAATTTGATTATTTTCGGCTTCTTCACTTTTTTGCCGATCTTGATTAACTTCGTCTATGCAGCCACCGGCGGCGTGAAACTGATGCCTTTTGATCGGCCTTTCACGGGCGTTGAGAATTTTCAGATTCTCTTTGAGTGCCGCAGCTATTTGGATTTGTCCACCTGCCGCAAAGATGTCTTTTGGCGCGCCATTATGAATACACTCAAATTCAGCCTGATTCAAGTCGTGCTGATGGTGTTGTTTTCCTTGGTCACCGCATTGGTACTCAACAGAAAAATCATTGGGCGCGGGTTTTGGCGCGGCGTGTTTTTCTATCCGGTGCTGCTTTCTCCTGTGGTGGTGGCCTTGATCTGGAAATGGTTGCTGCAAAGCGAAGGTGCGTTCAATGCCGGTTTGGTGGCGGCGGGAGCGCAGCCGGTGGAATGGCTCACGGATGCGGGCTGGGCATTTTTCTGGACAGTGTTCGTCTCGATTTGGGCGCACATGGGTTTTTACACCTTGATCTTGCTGGCCGGTTTGCAAGCGATTCCCAAAGATTTGTATGAAGCCGCGGATATGGATCGCGCCAGCGCCTGGCGCACCTTGCGCCGTATCACCCTGCCTTTGCTCATGCCAAATCTGATCGTGGTGCTGGTGCTGGCAGCCATTCGCGCGGTGCAGGTGTTTGATGAGGTGTTTGTGCTCACCGGCGGGGGGCCCGGCTCGGCCACCACCTTTATCGTGCAGTTCATTTACCAAACAGGCTTTGCCGAGCAAATCCATTTGTATGGCTTGGCCGCTGCGGCCTCGCTCACTCTTGCGATCTTCCTCGTACTGCTCACGCTCGCGCAATTGCGCCTGACGCGCGCCAGCGAGCAAGGGCAGAAAGCGAGGTAGCGGTATGTGGCAATTTCTCACGCGCACCAAAGGCAAGCAAAGCCTGCACTGGACGGATGTGCTCACCTATGCCTACTTGGTGATTGGGCTGTTCACCATGTTCGCGCCCGTGCTCTGGCTGGTGATGTCGTCCTTCAAAACCGACTCAGCCATCACCCAGTTCCCGCCGACGTTTTTGCCCTACACACAAAAAACGGTGGCCGTGGCTGGGCACGACAAGCCCCTACCCCTTTACAAAGTCACTTTAGAAGACGGCAAGGTGCGCGAATTGGCGCAAACCAGCCGCATCGGCATCATTGCCAACTTGGTCGATCCCGCGCAACCTGAGCAAGTGATCAAAGTCAACATCAACCAGCGCACGCCTGTCAATGAAATCAAATTTGCTTGGAGCAACTATGGTGATCTGTTCAGCAAATTCACCTTCGGCAAGTATTTATGGAACAGCGTCTTCATTACCGTCGTCGCCACGCTGCTGACCTTGCTGGTCAACTCGATGGCGGCTTTTGCCCTCTCCAAATACAATTTTCGTGGGCAAAAATCGGTGTTTTTGCTGATTATTGCCACGCTGATGATCCCGCCCACCATCATCTTGGTTCCCGTGTTTTTGGTGATCAACAGTTTCGGCATGCTCAATAGCTTGTGGGGCGTGATTCTGCCGGCCATTGCCACGCCCACGGGCGTATTTTTGCTGCGGCAATACATGCTCACGATTCCCGATGAATTGCTGGAAGCCGCGCGCATGGATCACGCCAGTGAATGGCGGATTTACTGGCGCATTGTTTTGCCTTTGTCTGCACCTGCGCTTGCTGTGCTGGCAATTTTTTCGGTAATGTGGCGCTGGAATGATTTCTTGCTACCCCTGATCGTACTTTCGAAAAACGAATTCTTTACGTTGCAACTGGCGCTCAACTCTTTCCAAGGCGAGCTCAACACGCAATGGCATTATTTGCTGGCTATGACGGTGATTACTCTGCTGCCCGTCACGCTGGTGTTTGCCTTTTTACAGCGCTACATCACCACCGGCATTGCCAGCGCCGGCGTGAAGTAAACCGATTTTTATCAGAGGCCCTTCGTGTCCACACTTGAACTCTCCGCCATAGAAAAAAGCTTCGGCAGCACGCAGGTGATCCAAGGTGTGGATTTGTCTGTGGCGCATGGCGAGTTTGTCGTCTTCGTCGGGCCGTCGGGCTGCGGCAAATCCACCTTGCTGCGCATGATCGCAGGGCTGGATCACCCCAGCCGTGGCGATGTGCGCATTGATGGCGAACGGGTCAACGACATTGGCGCAGCAGATCGCGGCTGCGCAATGGTGTTTCAATCCTACGCGCTGTACCCGCACATGAGTGTGTATGCCAACATGGCTTTTGGCTTGGAGAACGTGAAAACGCCCAAGGCAGAGATTGAAGCCAAAGTAAATGCCGCTGCGGCTTTGCTCAAGCTCGATACGCTGCTACAGCGCCGCCCGACGCAACTCTCGGGCGGCCAGCGCCAGCGTGTGGCGATTGGCCGTGCGATTGTGCGCGAGCCGAAGATTTTTCTGTTTGATGAGCCCTTGTCCAATCTAGATGCAGAGTTGCGGGTGAGCATGCGAGCCGAGCTCAGTGATTTGCATCGACGCCTGGGTGCAACCATGATTTACGTGACGCATGATCAAGTCGAAGCCATGACCATGGCCGATCGTATCGTCGTCTTGCGAGCAGGCAAGATCGAGCAAGTTGGCACACCTCGAGAGCTGTACGAGCGCCCTGCGAACACCTTTGTTGCAGGCTTTATTGGAAGCCCGCGTATGAATTTTTTGCCGGCAGCCACGGTGCAGTATCTGCAGGGTGCAGCCCAACGAATTCCAACGCAAGCGCACCAAATCGGTATTCGCCCTGAGCACTTCATCCAATGCGATGCAGGCCAAGGATTGCCCGTCACCGTCCTGAGATGCGAATACCTCGGTGCCAACACACTCATGCGCGTGCAAACGCCCGACACAAATGAGGTCGAAGTCATTCTTCCCGGCGCTCTTGGCGTCAGTACAGGTCAAAGCTTGCACATCACCACTCAAACCCAATACCTTTATGCTTTTGACGCGCAAGGCTTGGCGCTTGCTTTGTCCCACTGACTCATGACCCCTCTGCAAGCTGATATTTGGCAACTCACGCCCTCGGGCCAGCATGCCGACGCAAGCGCGAATCTGCCCGGACACGGCAAACTCGATGTCTGCTTCCTGAGCGAAACCTTAGCCCGCGTCACGTGGCAGCCCGCTGCGGGTTTTCGCGAGCCGCGCACTTGGGCGATCGCGCCGCTTGATGGATCGGTAGGGGCCACCTGTGATGTTTCATGGCAAGGGCGCGAGCGCAGCAGCCTAGAAGGTTTTCAACGGCCACCCGTCACGACCGATGCCACGGCTCTTCGCCTACAGACATCGCGCCTGAGCGTGCAATTGCGCGGCGCTGCGGGGCAACCGCTGCGTCTAGAGTGGCATTGTGCGCAGACGGGTCAAGCGCTACAGCTCGATCGCATCACCAGCGCTTATCTCCATGAGAAGCGAAGCGGCTTGGTGCGCCATTGTGTTCAGCGCGACCCCACCGAGCATTACTTTGGCTTGGGCGACAAAGCCGGCCCGCTCAATCTCCACGGGCGGCGCTTGCGATGCTTAGGCCAAGATTCACTGGGCTACGACCCGAAAAGCGGTGATCCACTTTATAAACACTGGCCGTTCTTAATCACTCGTACTGCCAACGGTCAATGGACGGGCATCTACTACGACACACTGTCGGTCTGCACCTTTGATTTGGGCTGCGAGCATGACAATTACTACGGCTTTTTTCGCACCACTGAGATCGATGATGGCGACCTCGACTATTACTTGATGGTGGGCAACTCGCCAGCCGAAGTGGTGTCCCAATTCGTGCGGTTGATCGGCGGCACGCACCTGCCACCTCGCTGGACGCTGGGCTATGCGCAAACGGCCATGGGCTTGGCGGATGCGCCTGATGCGCAGCAGCAGCTTTCTGAATTCATCGACAAATGTACCGCGCATGAGATTCCAATCTCTGCCTTTCACTACGGTTCTGGCTATTCCAGCCGTGGCAAGCAGCGCTATGTGTTTACGTGGAATCACAGCAAGTTTCCTGATCCCAAAGCCATCAACGCCAAGTTTCATGATGCCGGCATGCGACTTGTCGCCAACATCAAGCCTTGCCTCTTGGATGATCATCCCGCCTACGCACAACTGCAGTCGCAGCAAGCCTTCATTTCCCATACCGAGAGCGGCCAACCCGTGCTGGAGCCATTTTGGGATGGCATGGGCTCACACCTTGATTTCACGCGCGATGCTGCGGTGAACTGGTGGAAGGCGCAGCTCAAGGCGCAGATCTTGGATCAAGGCATCGAGGTCGGTTGGAACGACAACAACGAATACGCTTTGCAAGCAGAAGATGCCTACAGCCAAGCTTGGGGTGCTGACCTGCCGATTCACAGAAGCCGCCCCCTGCATGCGCTGCTCATGACGCGCGCGACCTTTGAAGCGCAATCGACGGGCCAAGACAGCGGCAACAACTTCACCGTCACCCGTGCGGGTCCGCCCGGGATTCAGCGCTATGCGCAAACCTGGTCTGGCGACAACAGCAGCGATTGGGCCAACCTCAAATGGAATATCCGCACTGGATTACAAATGAGCCTGTCCGGCATGTTTAACATTGGCCATGACGTTGGGGGCTTTTTCGGCCCCGTGCCCGATGCAGAGCTCTTTGCACGCTGGGTCCAAACCTGCTGCCTGAATCCGAGGATGGTCATGAACTCCTGGAAAGAAGGTGGCGTGAGCAATGTGCCTTGGATGCATTCGGAGGTGAAAGACACCGTTAAAGCTGCCATCGCCCTGCGCTATCGACTGCTCCCCTATCTGTGGCAATGCTTTGAGCAAGCATCGCGCGAGCAAGTGCCCATCATTCGTCCGACGTTTTTCAATTTCCCTTCGGATGCGCAGTGCTTAGCAGACTGCGACGACTTCATGCTCGGTGATGAGTTGCTGGTGGCACCCGTCGTGCAAGCGGGTGCGCAATCCCGTCGTGTCTATTTACCTTTGCTGCCTGATCGCGGCAAATGGTTTGATTTTTATACCCAACAAGCCTATGCAAGCGGCCAATGGATCGAAGTCGCTGCGCCGCTATCTCACCTGCCGCTGTTTGCCAAACAAGGCGCGCATATTCCGGTTGCCCAAGCGCCTGCAGGCCAACTACCGCGCTTTGACGACGAAGTGAGTGAGGTCTTGCGCTTTGCCTGATAGTGCAAGCTAACAGCCGCGCAGCGCTGCCAGCATTTTGGCGTTCTCATCGGGCGTACCGACCGTCAGGCGCAGGCAGTTCTTCAGCAGCGGGTGCATTTTGGAGATGTTTTTGATCAAGATGCCTTGGCTCTTGAGATGGGAGAAGGCGACATTAGCATCTGGCATGCGCACGGTGATCATATTGGCGTCTGATGCATAGGCTTTGAGCTTGGGCATTTTCGCAATCGCTTCCAAAAGCATAGCACGCTGCGCAGTAATCATAACGGCTTGAGCCATAAAAGCCTCTGCATTCTCTAAAGCAAACAAAGCGCATTCGGCATTCAAGACGCTGATGTTGTAAGGCGGACGGAGTTTGTCTATTTCGTTGATCAAAGCTTGCGGGCCACACATGTAGCCAAGGCGAACACCGGCCAGGCCGAATTTGCTCAGGGTGCGCATCAGCAAGACGTTGGCATTCGCCTGGGGCTCGGCCTTGATCTCATCCATCCAGCTTTTGCTGCTGAAGGGCTGATACGCCTCATCCATCACCACCATGCCGCCGTAAGTGGTGCAAGCGGCAATAATTTGGCGGATCGCGGCAGCATCCCACAAGTTAGCCGTAGGATTATTAGGGTATGCAATGTAAGTGATCGCTGGCTTTTCACGTTCAATTGCAGCGAGCATGGCCGACGCATCCAGCTCAAAATCAGCCGTCAAATCCACGCCGATGAACTGCAAGCCTTGGAGCTGCGCGCTCATCGCATACATCACGAAGCCGGGCAGCGGGGAGAGGATTTTCGCACCTGAGTCAGACGCGGCCACACCGGGCGTCGCGTCACAAGCCATCGCCAGCAAAGAAATCAATTCATCCGAGCCATTGCCCAGCATCAGGCCATAGCTCTCAGGCACTTGCGCATAGGCGCGCAGCGCAGTTTTCAGATCGTCAATCCGCGTGCCGGGATAGCGATTGATCGCCACTTTGCCCAGCCGCTCGCCCAATTGGGCTTGCAGCGAGGCAGGCAAAGTAAACGGGTTTTCCATCGCATCGAGCTTGATGAAGCCTTTGGCGTCTTGCACCGCATACGCGTGCATCGATTGCACGTCTTGGCGGATGAATTTCAGGGGGCTGGTCATGGTGTCGTTTCCAAATTTTGGGGGCGAAGGCTCAAAGGGGAAATGATTTGAATGCCGTCGATCATGCCCCCAACCGCGTGTGATTGCAGCTCCAGGCTAAGCAAGTGGGTGCAGCTTTGCTGCAAAGCGGATGAGACGATCAGCGCATTCCAATAGCTGAGGCCATGGCGGTCTTGCAGATCCCAAGCGCCATCCACCGCATATCGATCCAAATGCGGCGGCTGCCATTCGCGCATGCGGCGCACATGCAGGCGCACATGCGCGGGCGTGGTGGACGTGTGCTCGGTCAAGCCAAAAGCGCGCACCGCGCCTTCATACAACTCATTGAGCACCTGCGTGCTGATGCGCCCCGTGCGCTGCCGCCAGCACCAGCGCAGCCACTCGCGCGCAGCTGCTTGCAGCGCCGCATCACGGCCATCGAAGGTGGCGAGCAGCACGTTGGAATCCACGAAAACGGTCGGTTTCTCACGGGCGGTCATACAAATCCCCTCGCTTGGCATAAGCGCCGTCGCTGCTGCCCCAGCTCTCAAACTTCAGCGCGCTGCGCATCGCCTGCTCATACGCATTGGAGCGGCGCATCTCCTCTTCCAGAATCTGGCCGAGATAGCGAGAGACGCTGATATTGCCCTTAGCGGCCTGCACCCGCACCCACTCAAGCACTTCATCTTCCATCGTGATGGTTACGTTTTTCATGCACTGAATATTAACACGAGATTCGTGCCACACTGTTTTCGTGTATATCAATAATTGACTATTTTGATCAAAATTTAGGTCGTTTTAAGCACCTAGCCGGCATAAAATATGCGCAGAGCGCTATGATTTATATAGCGCTTATCGTTATCTTTCGGCTCCACACTTATGCAATCAGCCCAGCCATGAACCTCCTCACCACCCTCTTCGCTCAAAAGACTTGGGCTAACAACGAGCTGTTCAACCAGCTTGCCACAGTCACAGCGCCCGAACACGCCAGCGCTTTGCACAGCGCTATCCGCATGCTCAACCACATCTACGTGGTTGACCGCATCTTCCGAGCGCACCTCTTGGGCGAGCCCCACGGCTACACCGCCACCAACACCGATGACACGCCGCTCCTCAGCGACCTGCATTTCGCCGCCGCCGAGACCGATGCTTGGTATGAGCAATACGCCGCCAAGATCACAGCTGAGCAACTACAGATGAGCATCGCCTTCCGCTTCACTGACGGCGACGCAGGCCGCATGACCCGAGAAGAAATGCTCGCCCACATCATCACGCATGGCGCATACCACCGAGGCAACGTAGGCCAAATCCTCAAGTCCATCGAAGTCGCCGCGCCGAGGGATTTACTGACGAAGTTTTTGCATGTGCGCGAGCCGGGGAGACGCGAGGGCTAACGGCGACAGTCAGCCTGGAGAGTCGCAACTAAATCACTCTTCAGCTATTCCTTAGCCACAACCGTGTCATAAAGCCCGTAGTGCGAAAGCCCCACATGGCTTTCGATCCCGGTGTAGCGCAGCGAAGCATCTTCGTAGCGCCTAAACGCAAACACCGCCTGATTCATCTGCTCCGTGTTAAACACCTTCAGCCGCACGAGTAAATGAAAGTCCTTCACTGTCAGTCCTGTGACGGTGAGGAATAAATC
>JANOJL010000015.1:0-3602 GCA_031418715.1 Variovorax sp.
GGGCCGCATTAAAATTCAAATAAAGCGTGTGGCCCTACGTTTTGGTTATGCCGCAGCCGCTGCCGTTACTACAGGCGGCACCTCCCTGCAGGCGTGCCCGCCGTAGGTGGCGCTCATTCATACACAAGTCTTGCTGATGCCCACGGCTCGCGCCCCAGTACCTTCACAGTGTACTAAATGCCTGGTGGTGGCCGGTGGATAGGGGCTGACCCTTTACGCTCAACCGCACCGCCATAGGGGTTAAAAAAGTCTCCACCTGCGCCTGCCCCCGCGCCTGCCCAATGTCGCGCGGATGCTGTTTTTCATGAAAATAAATGAACTTTTTCACCCAATACACATACGCATCTTCGGTCTGCAGGCTATAGTGCAAGTAACGGATTTGTTCCCGCAACTGATCCAGCAGCCGAGTTGACTTGAACACAGGCGTGCTGGTTTTTCTGGAGTTGTTATGACTGATCATGCGTACAGTATATCGCTCACAAGCCATATTGCAAGCGGCTTGGCGAGCTTTCCCGCTCCCGATGTTAGGGAGACAAGAGCGGTGATGGGTGGACAGAAACCTGTCTCCCTATATTGAGTTAGGCGTCATGCAAGCTTCCAAACACTCTTTCATCACGCTTGGCGCTGATCTCGGCGAACCTGAAGCGAAGCCACTGTCAAATCTGAAGATTTCTCTGTTCCAACTACTGTCCGAGCACGTCAGCTCGACACACTGCGATGCCATTGATGAATACGCCCTTGTCTTGCGCTTCGACGGACGGTTCGCACAATTCGGCGAGGAAGGCTTAGCCAGCTTACGTTTGGCCAAAGCTCGTAGGTACATCACAGTCGACATTCAAATACCGGAGGCAGCATGGAAGCCAATGACTCCGGAAGACTTCAAGACCTACTTGTGTCGTCAAGTTCTACTTGCAGTGAAAGCCTGCGTGGCACGCCTTCAGCGAGAGAAGTTCGAAGTCGAGGAGCAGGCACTCTTTGCCCAAATTGCCGTGGCGACCAAAGAGTACATTTCGGCAGAATGACGCCTAACCCTTTCATCGAGGGGATGCCCAAAAGGCTGCGCCTTTCGGTCACCCCTCATGTCAAACGCTAGACATGCGTGCAGACAATCCCTATTGGGCAAAGCTTGAGATTGATCTCGCAGATACGTCAGGGATCATCGTTCCGAAAGGCGAAGACGAGGCCGAGTACTACGAGAAGCTCCGTTCAAGCGTGCGTGAGCATGCGACAGGGCCTGAACCCGTTTCAGCGACCGTAGTTGAACCCGGCTTCCTCCATCGACCACTCGGATCAACCGTTAGGGGATATTTGCTTGCCAAATCCGATGGCTATTGGCTAGTGTTCGAGCCTGATGAAAATGAGTACTACTGTTTCTGGGGAACTGATCCAACCAATTTGGGTGTCCATGGCGTTTGTGGAAACCCCCTCTATTGTTGGTGGGACTAAGCATGTCTAACCAGTCGTTGCAGCCGACCCTGGCCGGCTGAACTCCAACGCTAGGCCACGCTGAGCAAACCAAAGTTGCGTCCAGTACCTAAAAGTGGTACTATAAAACCATGAGACGGCGGTATCAGCGAATTGTTGAATTAATCTTTTCGCGGCCGACGAGCGGTAATGTCCAGTGGCGCGATGTTGAAGGTCTCTTCGCTGAACTGGGTGCGGAAATTGAAGAGCGGGCAGGCAGCCGGGTTTCTGTCTTTTTGTTTGGCGAGGTGCGGGTCTTTCATCGCCCCCATCCATCGCCCAACACTGACAAAGGCGCGGTGGCATCGATCCGCAAATGGCTGGAACAACACGGAGTCGAACCATGAACTTAATGACTGTTGATGACTATCACGCAACGATTGAATTTAACGCTGAGCTTGACTTGTTCAGGGGGGAGATTCTCGGCCTCAACGGTGGAGCTGATTTTTACGGAAAAAATCCGAAGGAGCTTCGTTCGGAGTTCAAGCGATCGCTTCAGGTTTTTTTGGAGGTTTGTGCTGAGAAGGGGCTTGAGCCAAGGCGTCATTTTTCCGGCAAATTCAATTTGCGGATTTCCCCGCAGTTACACGAAAAGCTCGCTATCGCAGCACAGGCAAAAGGCAAAAGCATCAACAGCTTGGCGCAAGAGGCTTTGCAGGAAAGCTTTGCGTGAATTGGACACAAGTTAACTGGTCATTGCACCGGACGCTTTGCGTCGGTGAGTTTTGACGTTAAACCCCCGCGCATCGCTTGAACAAGCGAGATTTTTAATCGAAATCGACCTCTAGCCGTCATGAATACTGCGCAAAGTGCTATGAATTTAGTAGTGATTCAACGCGCAACCTGCTCTTGGTTTATGCTCATGCGCACGATGCCGACCCGCCGCCGCGTGCTTCAAGCTCTTTTGTACGACGTGTTTGTCATTGCCTTTGAGAGACCGGTGCTGGGGTGGCGTTTGACAAGCCGCAGGCTTCTACGCTGTTGTTGGCGGTGCTGCTGGTGCCGGTGATGGCCGATCAGTTAAGCAACTTGCTTCGGATGGTTTTTCAGCCAGTCGCGCAGTGCATTGTTCATCCGGGTTTGCCAGCCTGCACCCGTTTCTTTGAATGCACCGAGCACATCAGCGTCTAGGCGGATGTTCACATGCTCTTTGGTCTGCGCCAAAGCTGGGCGGCCTCGCTTTGGCGCGAGCATTTCTTTGGCGGCTGTTTTGCCAAACATGCCTTCCAGCAGTTTGGTGGCTGGACGCGCTTTGGCGAACCATTCAGCTCCCAGCTCGGGTGCGTCATCATCTAGGCGCTCAGGATTGGGTTTGCGTGGCATAGCGTGTTCTTTCTCTTCGGTTGGCTCGACGCAGGCTGATCACATGAAGGTCACCCTCACGCGGCGTGAACACGAGCATGTGCAGGTGTTCGTCAATCAAGCCGAGTGCTTGGTAGCGCTTTTCGGGGTAAGTCTGACGAGTATCTTCGGCAATCAAGGCTTGACTCCAATCAAAATCGGCAGCGAGTGTGAAGGGCAATCCTCTTTCATCCTCGTTGCGCCGGCTTTTAGCGGGATCAAACGTGATTTCCATCTATTTATTGTACCCACAATAAATAGATGCGTCAACGCATACGGAGGCTCAACCCAAATGCTGCCCGAAAAAAGCCAGCGTGCGCTCGCGTGCGAGGATGGCACTCGGAGCATCAAAAGAAGCACGCTCATCGCAGTTGAATCCATGTTTGGCTGCATAGACATGGACTGCAGCGGTTGGATACGCTTTTTGCAGGGATGCCACACCGTCCATGGGGACGTAATCGTCTTGATCAGATAAATGCGCCATCACGGGGCAATACAACTCTCCGCTCAATTCTTGGGTCATGCCGCCGCCGTAATACGGGGCGCTGGCAGCGAGGCCTTGTAGCTTTTGCGCGGCGCGCCAGCTCATCAGGCCGCCCCAGCAGTAGCCGACGATGCCGACTTTGAGCGTCTTCGGTGCGCCGGCAGCCTTGCCTCCTCGCGCTGCAAAGTCAATCGCGGCTTGCACGTCGCCCAGCAATGCGGGCAGCAAGGCCTCGGCGGCCGCTTTGAGCGCCATGGCTTGCTGCATGTCTGCTGCGGTGTAGCCCAGCTCCGTGCCTGCGGCCACGCGGTGA
>JANOJL010000016.1:0-9487 GCA_031418715.1 Variovorax sp.
TGAGTTTCGTGTGCCGCGCCACCAAGATTTAACGGCGGAAAATCTTGAAAGATCGCTTCAAGCAGCCATGCAAGATTACGAGGAAGCTTTGCATCTGATGCGTAGCGATTTGGAGATGATCAAAAACGATGCCGATCTCAAACGCTGGGCGAAAGCCAATAGCAAAGAGCTAGAGAGACACGATGCTATTTTTGATGACGATTTTCTCGATGCCATAGTGATGGAGGAAATCATGAACAAAGTGCCGCGAAAATCTTCGAAGAAGAAGCGATGAAACTCACCCATTCCAAAGCCGTGCTGCTCATGATTGCTGTGACCCTCATGTGGTCGATTGCTGGCGTGATCACGCGCCAGCTTGAATCTGCGCGCAGCTTTGAAACCACGTTTTGGCGCAGCTTCTTCACCGTGGTCTCGCTGCTCATCATTTTGCCGCTTTGGCAGGGCAGGGGTGTGTTCAAAAGCTTTCATTGGCGGAGCGCGTCGTTTTGGGTCAGCGGCGTGTGCTGGAGCGTGATGTTTACCGCATTCATGGTTGCGCTCACCTTGACTAGTGTGGGCAATGTGCTGGTGACGATGGCGCTTGGGCCATTGATTACGGCGCTGCTGGCTTGGGGTTTCATTGGCCACACGCTGCCTGCGCGCACTTGGGCTGCGATTGGCGTGGCCTGCGCAGGCATGGCCTATATGTTTGGGCAGCAGCTGGATTTGCAGCAAAGCGGTGCGGGCTTGGGGATGCTCATTGCTTTTTGCGTGCCCGTGGCTGGCGCGATTCATTGGACGGTGGTGCAGCGCGCGCAAGCCAAAGCCAACGAGCATGCACAAGCGCATGGTGAGCAGCTTGATTTCGTGCCCTGCGTGTTGATTGGTGCGGTGATCTCGACGCTCATCACGCTGCCGCTGGCTTTGCCGTTTGCGGCGACGGCCAAAGATGTGAGCTGGCTGGCGCTGCTGGGCTTGGTTCAGTTGGCCATTCCCTGCGTGCTCGCGGTCGTCTGCGCGCGCGTGCTCAAAGCGCCTGAAGTGTCCCTGCTGGCCTTGCTTGAAGTGATCTTCGGTATTCTTTTGGCTTGGATGTTTGCAGGCGAAGTGCCCAGCAAAGCGGTGTTGATTGGCGGCGCTTTGGTGATTGGCGCGCTGGTGGGCAATGAAGTATTAGGTTGGAGAAAAAATGAGCGATGACAATTTAGTTCTGATCGAAGAGCGAGGCCACGCTGGCCTGATCACGCTCAATCGCCCCAAAGCACTCAACGCGTTGAACTTATCCATGATTCGCGCGATCACGCAAGCTTTGCTGCACTGGCGCGATGCACCGCAGATCAAGCTCGTGGCGATTCGCGGTATGGGCAAGGCTCAAGACGGCTCGTTCCAGCCCTTCGGCAGCTTCTGCGCAGGCGGTGACATTCGCTTTTTCCATCAAGCCGCGCTCGCGGGCGATCCCGCGCTAGAAGATTTTTTTACCGAGGAATACAGCCTCAATCACTTGATTCATACCTATCCGAAAGCTTATGTTTCCTTCTTAGACGGTATCGTGATGGGAGGCGGCATGGGGATTGCTGGGCATGGCGCGATCAATGGTATGCGCATCGTGACAGAGCGCACGAAAATGGCGATGCCTGAGACGATGATTGGCCTGTTTCCTGATGTGGGCGGCGGATATTTTCTGAGTCGTTGTCCAGATTTTGTGGGTGAATATCTGGCACTTACTGGCGATGTGTTAACTGATGCGCAAGCCGTGGTGTTTGGCCTGGCTAGTCATTCGGTGGATGCAGCCAGCTTGCCCGATTTGTGGCAACGCTTATCCACCACTGCTTTTAATAATCCTGAGGAAGTGCATCGTTTCATTCGCGATGATTTCCAGCGGCGCATGAAATTTGGAGCTGAGCGCGATGAGCCCAAATTTACGAAATATATTGACGCATTTCGCGCCGCAGATGGCCCAATGCGAGAGCAGATCAATGCACATTTTTCAAAACAAAGTGTGCATGAGATCGTGTTGTCTCTTGAGGCTGATGCAACGCCTTGGGCTCAAGAGACTGCAACAAAACTGCGCAAACGCTCCCCGCTCATGCTCCACGTCACGCTCGAGCTCATCCGCCGCGCGCGCAGCATGAGCTTGGCCGACGATCTGCGCCTAGAGCGCGATCTGGTGCGCCATTGTTTTCACACGCAGCATTTGCAGCGCAGCGGCGTAAGCAGCGAAACCGTTGAAGGCATCCGCGCCTTGGCGGTCGACAAAGACCATCATCCGAAGTGGAATCCTGCGCGGATTGAAGACATCTCGCCCGAGATGATTGCGCCGTTTTTCCAAAGCCCGTGGCCAAAAAAGGCTCATCCTTTAGATGGTCTTGCCATTCAACAGGACAAATGGTTCAGCTAGATTATTTGTATACCGAAAGTTGCGTTGACAGCTGCCGCATCATTTGCACTAACAGTAGCTCGAACTGCCGCGTAGACCAGAATATGCTGGTCTGAGTGCTTTTGAATAGAGATAACCTTCTGGTTTTTAAAGTCTGCAGCTGACAATGAAAACGAGACTCCATCAGCATCGAATTGCTGCGCATTTGGATAAAGTTGTATGGTCACCATGTTGTTTGTCCTACAAATAAAAATGCAGTGTACATTTTTAGCTACTACGCGGCCATGCCTTCAATAAAAAACTTTACACGTTTGACGCCTTGCCATTCGTCGCTGTCTAGCCGATAAGCTAGATGCGCTTTGGCGGGAAGGGGCTCGGTGTGATTAAACCAAATGCCATCGACCAATTGGCCTTGATGCTTGAGCTTCAGCCCCAGGTGCTTTTCAGCGACGAGGCGCTGAGAAACCACTTCCATTTCTTCGCTGAACACAGGTGCTGCAAAGCCTTGGCCCCAGACGGCTTGATTGAGCGTGTCGGCCATGTCGGCGCGGCGGTATTCTGCAGGCAGCGGGCCATCGGTTTCTAAGCGGCGGGAGAGCGTGGCGGCGTCGATCCACAGCGCGGCGACTTCGGCGAATGCGGCTTCAAACGTCTCGAAATTTTCTTCTTCAATCGTGCAACCGGCAGCCATCGCGTGGCCGCCGAATTTAATGAGGAGGGCGGGGTGTTTTTTGGCCATCCAATCGAGCGCATCGCGCAGATGAAAGCCGGCAATCGAGCGGCCTGAGCCTTTGAGCAAATGCTCTTGGCCGGGGGCGGCGCTGGCCGCGAAGACGAAGGCCGGGCGATGCAGCTTGTCTTTGATGCGCGAGGCCACGATGCCGACCACGCCTTCATGAAAATCGGGATCGAAAATCGCCACGCCGCTCGGGTGGCTCTCGGGCGGCTCGTCCTCAGCAAACATGTATTGCAGCGCCGCCTCGGCCTGCTCGCGCATGCCTGATTCAATGTCGCGCCGCTCGCGATTGATCGCGTCGAGTTGCTTGGCCAGCTCGTCGGTGCGGCTGCCATCGTCGGAGATCAGGCATTCGATGCCGAGCGTCATGTCTGATAAACGCCCTGCGGCATTGATGCGCGGGCCGAGCGCAAAGCCAAAATCAAAGGTGCTGGCAATTGGCATTTTGCGGCTGGCTGCTACAAAAAGGCTAGCTATTCCCGCAGGTGCTATGCCGCTTCTGAGCCTTTTGATGCCTTGAGCCACTAAGCGGCGGTTGTTCGCATCGAGCTTGACGACATCGGCCACCGTGCCTAGCGCGACGATGGGCAGCAATGCATCTAATTTTGGCTGCGTGGCCTGCGTGAACACGCCGCGCTCACGCAGCTCAGCCCGCAGCGCCAGCAAGACGTAGAACATCACGCCCACGCCCGCAATCGATTTGCTCTCAAACGTGCAGCCGGGCTGATTCGGGTTCACGATCACATCGGCCAGCGGCAGCTTATCCCCCGGTAAATGGTGATCAGTAATCAAAGTTTGCAAGCCCAGCGCAGTCGCCCGCGCCACGCCTTCGACGCTGGCAATCCCGTTGTCTACCGTGATCAGCATGTCTGCGCCTTGCGCTTTGACGCGATCTGCAATTGAGGCGGTGAGGCCATAGCCATCGACCACGCGATCGGGCACGATGTAGTTCACATGCTTTGCGCCCAAAAGCCGCAAACCACGCATGCCAACGGCGCAGGCGGTTGCGCCATCGCAATCGTAATCGGCTACGATGCAGAGCTTCTTATCCGAGTCAATAGCGTCAGCCAACAGCTTGGCCGCTGCAATGCAGCCTTTCATGGAACCCGGGGGCAGCAGCTTGGCCAGGCCGTCATCCAACTCCTCCAAACTTTGCACGCCACGCGAGGCATACAAGCGAGCCAGCAAAGGATGCACCCCCGCATTTTCCAGCGCCCAGCTGCTTCGCGGCGGCACATCTCTAACTATTAATTTCATAGCACTTTGCGCAGATTAGTTGCCGGCGAACGGCCTAAAAGGCTTAAAAATTGTTGTTTCAAACTGGGTTTCTGAGGCTGCAAGCTAATCGCGCTGCGTTCACCGCAAAACGTCAAATGCAGCGCCTCTCGATTCGCGAGAGTATTTGCGGCTAGCTCCTCAGCAGACAAAATCAAACTTTGCCATGCTTTGAGATAAGCTTGCTCATCATGCGCCGCCTCAACCAAGCAAAAATCGAGGCGCACATCGCCGCCCCTTGATGGCAGCGCATTCAGCGCTCCCGCGCCATCGACCCAAAATGAGTTCATCGTTGGCAGGCCTCGCGCCTGCCGCGCCTCGCTGATCGGATGCGTGTAGAGCAGCAACTGCACTTCCGCTTGCAAGCGACTGAGCTTGAGCGCTTGAGGAAACTCGCCCGCATCGGGCAAAAAGTCATTGATGCTGCGCCCTTCAACGCGAGAAAGCGAGGCACATTCAAAATCTGCAAACTGCGCACCCAAGGCCAGCCAGCGCGCGGCGCTGTGATACCGCAAAGTGATCCCATCTTGCTCAAAATACGGCGCAATCAAGGCATGCAGCTCGCGTGATTCAGCATCTGTCAATTGCAAACGATGCGCAGGCTGCATCACCATATCCGTCATGCCCACATCCAAATGGCAAGGATGCAGCCACGCGCAGGGCTGGTTGAGCGTTTGCGTCTCAAAAGCCGCCCAAGGCGTCTTCCCTTCAGCGCTGGGCAACCCCAAGGCTCTTGCATAAGCCATCTCATGCGGCATGCACAAGCTGTCTTCATGCAGCTCTAGGCGCGCAGTCTCCTTCCACGAGCCGCCAAGCAAAGCCAAATCAAAGGCATGGGTCGCGTTTTCAAAAGGCTTCTCAAAAGGCTGCAACCCGGCGGCGGGCACAATGATGTGGGTAAAAGACATGCGGTGATTGTGGCATTTTCGAGAGGCTTGCTTGGCGCGTTATTTGCTCTCAATTAAATAGCGCTTTGCGCATATTCTATGCCGGCTAGAGGCCAATTTGATCTATAAATTTCTGTTGTACAAGCTGAAGGGATTAGTTTAACGGGCTCGTTAAGCCGCAACGCGTTTCGGCGTTGCAGGGCTTGGGCGAGCCGCTAAATTTCTCGCTGGCCGAGGCCTGCGAACCAAGCGAACTTCCAGCTTGCATCCCAATGCGTCTGCATACTTCGTCAGCGTTGCCAGAGATGGCGAATGCTTACCGCTGCCCGACTCCATACGCGCAACTGCAGACTGCGTGGTGCCGATCTTTTCTGCCACCTGAGCCTGGGTGAGGCCTTGCGCGGCCCGCGCCCTTAAGAACTCGTCCAGCAGGGAAAATTCGTCGGCAAGCTTTTCATATTCCGCCTTGACCTCAGCATTGGCCAATGCCTTGGTGCGAAGTTGTTTATGCGTCAACATTTTTCCATTCCTTCATTCGCTTGCGCGCAAGAGCCAATTCTCTGAAAGGTGTTTTATCGGTTTTCTTCACAAACTGGTGGAGCATGACGATCTTGCGTTCCACCAAGGTGCAATAAAACACACGTCCAATTCCTTCGCGGGATTTCAAACGCAACTCAAACAAGCCTGCGCTCATGGCCCGCGTGTGAGGCATCCCCAAATCCGGGCCAAACTCAATCATGCGATCAGTGCAATGAAAGTATCTAGCCAAAATTCCTGCCGGTAGCGCGAGGACATCAGCCTGCAACTTCTCGTCGTGGTACTTGATCTCCCATTTCATGCTAGAAATATAGCACGTTTGAGATAATTAGGGCGCGCTGCTGCTTACGTCTCATTTGGGTCGAATGTGTCTTCGTCGTAGTAGTTAATGATTGTGTAAACCTTTGGAACACCCTGAACCGTCTGAACGTTCACATCTACGATATAGGCAAGTTCGTGCCATTGTTTCGGATATCGAGTGTCGCCTGCAAGCATTGCCTTCTTAACGGCGTTATTCTCGAAGATGACTTTTACTGGAGCTTTAGAAATACTTTCAATTACAGCTTTGTCGCCTGTGGATGAACTTGAATCAAATTTTGACTGGTACCAAACCATGACGCGTTTGCGTTGACTATGGTCATTTGGCTCCTCAAGTTTCTCAATTTCGCGTTTTATCTGGTTCTGCGCAGCATTAGCTTGTTCCGAGCTTATGAAAATCTGATTTATTACTTGGCCCCCATTCGAGACCGTGAAGTTCATTTGCGATCCGTGATCTTTCGCTATAGGTTCGAGAATATTCGCCCATTGTTTCAGGTCTTGCTTCGTTAGGTCTTTGGGTGGATTGGTCAGCTTTCCATTCAACCACTCAATCACCGACTTAGTATGGTTTACCCATTCGAGTAATGACCCACCCTGCCACAGCAGCGGAACTACTGGCATGGCCTGCGCAATTAGCTCGACAATAATTGAACCCGAGCGAACATCCTTGATGAAGAGTTCGCTAGATGCAGCGTGCTGTTCACTCGTCTCGTTCTCGATGAAGCGCTCGAACTGTTGGCCAACGCCAAGAAGTGCCATCGTCAGGTCAGTCAAGACGACAGGATTTTTGTTGTTAATGGTGATCTCTAGCTTGTTACTAAAGTCAAGTTCTAAGAGCGTGTGTGGCTGCATTTGGTACAAGGTCTTAAGTGATGTGTGCGATCAGCTATCTAGGTATTCCCAAGCTAGACGACGAAACAAACTGTGAAAGTGGGTTTCATCGAAACGGCGAAAAGCTGCGCACAGCCGCTTGTAGGCTCTTTCCGGAGTGCATGTGCTGGATGCAATTGCGGTACTCATGATGTCTGTCAATCCCGTCTCCTATATCGCCCGGTCGTCCCGCTTGCTGGCTCAGCTTCGGGAGGTTCTGCGTTACAAACACTATAGCTTACGCACCGAAGAAGCCTACCCGTGTTGGGTGAATTTTGCCCTGTGGCAGTGTCGTAATGGCTAGACGCAGCGGCATCTTTAGAGTGTTTTCGGCCTCTAGCAGTCATAGAATCTGCGCAGAGTGCTATCGAATTCAGAGTAAACAGCGCGCACACCCATCTAACCAGCTGGGTGATGGGTCTGAAAAAAACGAAGGCTTTCTCGGTCGGGCGCGGCCAGCCCCGCAATCATCGCCACAAAAGATCAGCAGCTCGGCGTATCCCGCACAGAGCGCTAAGAAGGAAAGCCCTCGGCTTTTTCAGGCACGTCACACAGCAGGCGAGCAGGTGGTAACGAGCGAATTACTCTCAATTCAATAGCGCTTTGCGCAGGTTCTATGCCGGCTAGAAGCACATTTCGTATGGAAAAAGCTTGGCGGGGTAGAGCAATAGGCTGTTAAACCGAAGCATCACGAAACGCCCTCAACACGGTGTTGATGCGCGTTTGATAGCCAGTGCCTTGCGTTTTGAACCATTCGAACACGTCTTGATCCACGCGCAGCGAAATAGATGTTTTGGCGGGCATGGGCTTCAGGCCCTTGCGAACCATGCCGCGAACAATGTGCCGGACGTCGGACTCTGGGTGTTCTGCCGATGTTTTCACTTTGGCTGCGCCGGACTTCCGGCTCGCCCAATCAGTTTTGGATTTCATCGAGGTAGATTTGCGACTCGCGCTTGGTTGCTTTTCGCAAAGAGATGACGCAAAAAATTGTATATACGAAACGTATTGGCATCAAGCGCTTTTTTATGGGAGCGAGCGAGGCTTGCTCAAGATCACCAAAGCGATGCCGCCAAGAATCGCTAGCGTCGCCAGCGCGAAGCGCAGGGTGATGGATTCGCCGAGCAGGGCGATGCCGCCCACTGCGGCGATCACCGGGACGCTGAGTTGAACGGTCGCCGCATTGGCAGCCTTCAGCGCGGGGACGACCGAATACCACACGGCGTAGCCCAATCCGGAAGTGATGGCGCCCGATGCCACCGCATAGCCAACGCCAGCGCTGTCTGCTTTGAAGTCTGAAAACATCAGGGCGCTCAATAGCACGGCAAGCAGCGAAGCGCGCAGGAAGTTGCCAGCCGTCACCCGAGTGGCATCGCCGGCTCCTTTGCCGCGTATGGAATAAACGCCCCAAGCCATTCCAGCGATCAACATCAAGGCTGAGCCAATGAGCGGCGGCGCAGACAGGCCGGGAAGCAATAGGCCAACGAGCCCGCCAAACGCGAGCGCGAAGCCGAAAAGTTGTTGCTTTTGCAGGCGCTCGCCAGCCCACAAGCCATAGCCGATCATCGTGACCTGCACAGCGCCAAAGAGCATCAGCGCGCCGGTGGCCGCCGTGAGGCTGATGTAGGCAAACGAAAAGCCTGCGGCATAGGTAAACAAGGCCAAAGCAGACAGCCAATTGCCCCTTCCTTGTCGATCACGCCCCAAAAACATCGTGATCGCCCAAAGCACCACCGCGCCAGAGGCCAGACGAATGGATGTAAAACTGGCTGCATCGATCCCCGTGTCACTCAGCGCAATGCGGCAAAGAATCGAATTGCCCGCGAACGCGAGCATGGCGAGAGTGGTTAGCGCAGCGACTTTGAGGGTTGACATAGGGCATTCTCTGCGCTTTTGGCTGCTTGGCGCCACAGATCCAATACAGCTTAAACGTTAGGCCTTACGCCTTACGCCTTACGCGACGCAAACAATGAGGCGCTGGCTCAATAAATGCCCATGTAATCACGCTTGCCGATGGGCACGCCATTGTGGCGAAGGATGGCATAGGCCGTGCTGACGTGAAAGAAGAGCTGCGGTAGTCCGTAGTTGGCCAGATAGGATTGGCCGTTTAGTTTTTTCTCTTTCGGCGTACCTGCGCGAAGCACGATGTCGATGCCTTCTTTATCCTCAAACTGCGACGCGTTCACACTGTCTAGAAAGGCCAAAGTCTGTGTCAACAGGGCATCAAGGTCTGCGAATGATTTCTGATTGCCGTCGAGTATTGGCGCATCCACACCTGCGAGCCGCGCCGTGATTCCGCGTGAAAAATCAGCAGCAATTTGCACCTGCTTGACCAGAGGAAACATGTCGGGAAATAGACGAGCCTGCAGCAGGGCGTCCGGCTCGATTGATTTAGAGCTTGCGTGATCACGCGACTGCGCAAGTACCGCCTTCAGCGAATTGAGCATTTGCTTGAAGACGGGAACAGAGTGTGTGTACATCGGATGGCTCATGAGAAGTCCTGGTTGTTGT
>JANOJL010000017.1:0-2150 GCA_031418715.1 Variovorax sp.
GCGCTTCTTGCTGGTTGGTATGCAAACTGACGAGCAAAACAGCACACGGGTGCTGGCCACGAGCATCGTTGCAAAAGGCTTGACCACCGACATCTTGCTTGATTTGCAGATGATGCGCGATGTTCGCGTGTGGACGGCTGAGGTGGAGCCCACCGAATTAAGCGCGCAAATGCTGATTGAGTTCGCAGACCAAGCGGCCAACGCGCCATTTAACAGCCACAATCCTCGTCGCGTTTTCCCGCTCTGGGATGGCGTTGGCGCACGATAAAAAAGTGTCTAGTCCGCAAATAAAGAAGCCACTTGGTTGCCCAAGTGGCTTGCTCCTAATTTCATAGCACTCTGCGCAGGTTTTATGCCGGCAAAGTGCCTAAAACGCTTCAAAAATCAGTTGCGAGTCTGGTCCACCAGCTTATTTTTCGCAATCCAAGGCATCATCGCGCGAAGCTGAGCGCCGACTTTCTCGATCTGGTGATCGGCGGTGTTGCGGCGGCGGGCGGTCATGCTTGGGTAGTTCAAGCGGCCTTCTTGGATGAACATCTTGGCGTATTCGCCGTTTTGAATGCGTTTCAATGCATTGCGCATCGCAGCGCGTGACTCTTCGTTAATCACCTCAGGGCCTGTGACGTATTCGCCATACTCTGCGTTGTTGGAGATGGAGTAGTTCATGTTGGCGATGCCGCCTTCATAGATCAAGTCAACGATGAGTTTCAACTCATGCAGGCATTCAAAGTAGGCCATCTCAGGCGCATAGCCGGCTTCGGTCAGCGTCTCGTAACCCATCTTGATGAGCTCAACAGCGCCGCCGCAGAGCACGGCCTGTTCGCCGAACAAATCGGTCTCGGTTTCTTCTTTGAAGTTGGTTTCTATGATGCCAGCTTTGCCGCCGCCATTAGCCATCGCGTACGACAGTGCCATTTCGCGGGCTTTACCCGATTTGTCTTGATGCACAGCGATCAGGTGGGGCACGCCGCCGCCTTGCGTGTACGTGTTGCGTACGGTGTGGCCAGGCGCTTTAGGAGCAACCATCCACACATCCAAATCAGCACGGGGGATGACTTGGTTGTAATGCACATTAAAGCCGTGGGCAAACACGAGCGATGCGCCTTGCTTCAAGGTGGATTCGATTTCACGGTATACGCCAGCGATGTTTTCGTCAGGCAACAAAATCATCACGATGTCGGCAGATTTCACAGCATCGAGCACCTCAGCGACTTGCAGGCCAGCCTTGGCCACCTTGTCCCAACTCGCACCACCTTTGCGCAAGCCCACCACGACCTTCACGCCGCTGTCGTTCAAATTTTGCGCATGCGCATGGCCTTGGCTGCCGTAGCCGATGATGGCAACAGTCTTGCCTTTGATCAGGGACAGATCGCAATCTTTATCGTAAAAAACTTTCATTTCATTTTCTCCAGAGTTGTTGGTTGGTAGGTTGGTAAGGTCGAAGTTATCTTTGAACACGAAAGTCACGGAAGAGCACTGAAGTCACGAAAAAACTCTGTAGCTTCCGTGTACTTTCGTGTCTTCCGTGTTCTTAAAACGGTCATCAGTAAATCAAAAATTAAACACGAAGTATTCTCTCACCTCGGCCAATGCCGCTGGCGCCAGTTCTTACGGTCTCGAGTATTGCTGTGCGATCAATGGCCTCTAAGAAGGCATCAACTTTGCTGTGTGTGCCGGTCAGCTCGATGGTGTAACTCTTCTCGGTCACATCGATGATTCGGCCACGGAAAATTTCCGCCATGCGCTTCATCTCCTCGCGCTCTTTGCCCACCGCGCGCACCTTGACCATCATCAGCTCGCGCTCAATGTAGCTGCCTTCCGTTAAATCAACGACTTTGACCACTTCGATCAAGCGATTCAAATGCTTGGTAATTTGCTCAATCACTTCGTCGGAGCCGCTGGTCACAATCGTCATGCGCGAGAGCGATTCGTCTTCCGTGGTAGCGACGGTGAGCGACTCGATGTTGTAGCCACGAGCTGCAAATAAACCCACCACCCGCGCAAGTGCTCCGGGTTCGTTTTCGATCAGTAATGCAATGATGTGTTTCATGATGATTCCTCTTTTCTGAGCCCTCCTCGGTTGACGGTAATCAACGGACTTGGCTGCAAATAGATTAGTCTTTAGGGTTGAAAATTGAACACGGAAGACA
>JANOJL010000018.1:0-3088 GCA_031418715.1 Variovorax sp.
CCGTGCTCCAAACCGGCTCGCTGCGTTGCGGCGCAAGCTCAGGGCGGCAACGCAAGCAAGGCCGAAAGCCTGCATTCTCGGCCTGCGCCGCATGCGCAAAGAACCGGCAATTTTCTCTTTTCGGCGCTTTCACCCGGCACACCGGCCGGCAGTAAATCCCCGTGGAAGTCACGCCGGTAAAAAACTGCCCATCAAAGCGCGCATCGCGGCTTTTGAGGGCGAGATAGCAAGTGTCGTCGCTGATCGGAAGGGATGGCATACGGTGATGATACGCCGCGCTGTACATTTAACTCGCCGTTTTCGGACATGTGAAGAATGTGTATAGATTGGCTAACCCAGTAGCCATGGACAAGACGAAAAGCCGCCGACGGTTTAAAATGACCTTGTGTAGTCACAAAGTAGGTTGCAAATGCAAACTCTTCAAATACGCGATGCCAAAGCAGGCTTTTCTGCCATGGTGGCCGCTGCCGAGAAAGGCCGGCCCACATTGGTGAGCCGTCATGGCCAGCCCTGCGCCATGCTTGTGCCTGTTGTGGCAGGTGCTCGCCTGTATCCACTGGAGATGCCCAATTTAGCCAATTATTTGCTCGCCATGCCAAGCGGCATTGACGTTGCCCTCCAAATCGAGCGCGACGCCACGCCTTTGCGCGGGGTGGATTTTGAGTAAAGGCTTTTTGCTCGATACCAGCGTGATCTCTGCCTTGGCACCCGGTCGGCAAGTTCATCTATCAGCGCCTTTGAGTCAATGGCTGCAAGAACACCACCACCAACTTTTTTTGCCCGCCGTGGCAATAGCAGAAATCGCTCAAGGCATTAGTAAACTGCGCCGAACCCATGGCGCAAACAACATCGGGAAAGCAGATCGTCTCAATCACTGGCTCGACGGCTTGGTGGCAGGCTATGCTGATCGCATCTTGCCTCTGGATGCAGAAGCCGCTCGGCTTGCCGGGCAAATCTCAGATGCAGCGATGGCCAAGGGCTGTCACCCCGGTTTCGCTGATGTCGCCATTGCCGCGATTGCTCAGCATGGGCAATTGCTGCTGCTCACTGTGAATCTCAAACACTTTGAGCCACTTGGCGTGCCCTGTCAGAATCCACTGCTCGCACTGCCTAGCGAGTGATCGCCCGTGAACGGAGAGATGCTCGCGACCGCGAAGCATCTGAACCAGCGCCTTTTCATTCACCCAAGAAAAAGCCCCGCTGGGCGAACCATGCGGGGCTTTGAAGAGTTTGCTGTCAGCAGCTAGTCAAAAACTCCACCAGTGGCAATCGTATTGCCATTACGGTTGTTCATATATAAAAAGACCTCTCCGTAGGTAGCCGTGCCCAAGTTGGTACTTAGTGCTGGCTGGCTGATGCTGAGGCTTGTAGCTCCGGGCGCTGGGAAGTAAGGGAAATATTGCCGATTTCTTGGCCATGCAGAGCCTGCCGCTGCGCCCACTGCTGGGCCTTGGACAAAGTAGCCTATTTCTGTAGTCGTGGCTTTAGTGCCATCAGGCATAGTCAGTGGCATGGTATTCCACCCTGTGTTGACCGTGAATGCCGTTTTATCGCGTATTTGCTTTGCAATGATTGCTCCTGTTGTCGAAGCGCTGACGACTGACGTGACAGTTGCGTTGAAATCAGCATACAGTGATCCAGAGGCAGGACGCAACGAAACCGCGGGGTAGGGCAGCGTTTCGAGTGTATAGGTATAGGTGGCAATCGGTGTAGCAGATGCGACGCCATTGACCGTCTTCCAACCATCGCCTGCATAGACTTTCACTTGGTAAGAACCGCCAGGCACGAAGCCAAATGCGTCGAAGTTGGTATCAGCGGCCGCTTCTGTACCGAAGCCAAAGCTTCCAAATGCGAGGCCACCGACACCAGCGGTCGGGCAGTTTGCCGTGCTTGCTGTAGCAAATGTGCCATTGTTCGCTGCCACACGGCAGAAGCGGAATGAATCGGTATTGAGGTAATTTGCATTGCCCACTTTGCCCGCAAACAAAGGATCGTCGCGTAGCAAGCGCGGTGACATCGCAATCAAGGTTGCTAGCGTGCCAGTGTTGCCACCATCTTTGAGGCCGGGGCCGGAGACCGTGTAGTAGGTGGCGACATTGGCTGGATCGCGCAAGCGCAATTCGATGTATCGGTCGTAGTTGGTGTCTGGCGTTCTGTCCAACCCGCTGCTTAGGAAAACCCGTGCAGTGTCGCGATTGAATCGTGCAAAACCGAAATCGATAATCCGGTCGTTGCCCTTGAAGCGCCATGCAGCTTTATTTTCTGACGTGGTGCAGTCGACACCAGCTGCCGTTTTCGCGCCAGCGGAGCTGCCGGAAATGATGGTGGATCGTGCAACATCGTCGCGCGTGCCATCGGTGTAAATCACGCTGTATTGGAGGTCTAGCTCGCGGCGTTGGCTGCCATCGATGACATTGGTGCTTGTGCGATCAGCCAACACCGTGATCGTGGTGTTCGCTCGTGTAGAGGCCACATCAAATGCCGAGCGTGTTTGCTTGTCTGTGGAGGCATCCCAGTCGCTAACCAAGAGCGACTTGCTTCTGCCATCGCCCAAGTAGCAACTGTCGTGCAAAGAGAATTGATCTGCGCCTGCGCTTTTGTAGCTGGCGCGCAGAGCATCAAAGCTTTGCAAGAAGCCTTTAGCGATTGCCGCTGCAGGTGCTGCCGAGACCACTGGCGGTGTGACTGTGCCCGAAGCTGAGCCTTGCACCACGCCAGTGACTGTGCCCGTTGTCGTACCTACCACTGTGCCGTTGACTGAACCAACGACTGTGCCGGTCACTGTGCCTGTGACTGTGCCAGTGACGGTCACGCTGCCGGTGCTGTTAATGGGAGCGTTGACGACGTTGCTGGCTGTCGTTCCGGATGAGGAGGGCTTTGCAGACCCTCCTCGTTCTGTCTTTTTCCTGCCGTTGACTGAAGCGGCGGGATGGCCGAGCGATTGCCAGCCTTTTGCCGGTGATACCAAGCTTCTTGCGAGGGTCTTCTGGATCATCCGCGTCGCGCCGAGAATGTTGAAGGCACGCGTCGCAACGGTCGCGCGGCGCATGGCCGCTGCAAACTTGCTTGTCATTTCTGAAGTCCTTGC
>JANOJL010000019.1:0-63801 GCA_031418715.1 Variovorax sp.
AATCGTCAGCGATGCAGGAGGCGGTGCGCCATCCACAACCGAGTCCACAGCCCCAGTTTCAACATCAAATCCGCCTCTCCCCGTTATAGAGCCTGCGCCGAATGCTCCTGAAATCATAGTAGATAGCGCTCCTCCTGCATCAGTGATTCCAGCTATACCAGCCGCACCAGCCGCCCCCGCCAACGATTTCAGCCTGAACAACTTCCTAGGTGGCGCAGGCTCAGGCCTCACGCCTGCGCAGCAAACTGCATTGGCCAACCAACTCGACGGCATGGGTTTAGGTGGTGCTAACGATCTGCAATTCTTCCCGCTACCCGGCGGTGGCGCACTGATTCAGAACGTCGATGGTGAGATCGTGGGCGAGATCGCTCCCCGCTCAGATGGCACATTGAGCATCTCGGGCAATACCGTCAACACAGACGGCAGCTCAGGCCAGATCAGCAACTCCATTGATGCGGGCGGCACGGTGCAAACCAATGCGCAATACACGCAGGCGCAGATTGCGCAGATGAGCCAACTGCAAGGCGGCTTGGGCTTGGTCAATGGCTTGCTCAACCTAGAGAACTTTGATGACCTGAGCACCCTCGGTCAAATCAACAGTTTGGTCGGGCTGTACAGCAATTTGCAACGGGCCACCGGCAGTGAACTGATGGGAGTCTTGCCCGGTGGCTTAGCCGCTGGGCTGGGATTCTTGGGGGCGCTGGAATCGGGGGATGCGGGCAGCATTCTCTCCAGCGGCATTGTGCTCGGAGATATCCTGTTTGAAGGCGCAGTCAGCAACGCGATTGGCGCTGCCTTGGGGGTCAGCCCGGCCAGCGTGGTGCCAGGCTTGAACATCATCTTGGCCTTTGCCAACATCGAAGACGCACCCTTCACCGCCATTGGTTCTTTGTTTGGCCCCATCGGCTCCATCATCGGCGGCATTCTTGACTTCCTCTTCGGCGATGACGACCCACCGCCACCGCCCGAGGGCATCGTCAGCTTCGTGTGGGATGCGCAGGGAAGTATCACCACGCAGGTCGATTTCAACCAATCCGAAGGCGCAGCGGCAGCTCAGCAGCTAGCGGGCAGCATCCAGAGCTTGCTCAGCTCAGTGGTGACCAGCCTGAATGCGCGCACCGCAGACACCTCTGATGATGTGGCGATTAACCCCTACCTCATCCCCCGAGCCGGTGTCTCCAGCGGCTCAGCTTGGATTGAGGTCGATCTGCCTAATGGGCAGACGATTCGAGAATCAGTCTCGGGCGAGAACTTCACCGAGCGCTTGATCAGCCTCTTGGTGGCCAATGGCGGCCTAGCACCAGCTTGGCAGGTCGACACGATCCAGATGCAGTGGCAGGAGGATATGGAGATCAAGGCGGTGCTGGAGGCGCAATTGGAGGCGGCCACGAGCAAATTGCCTGTGACTGCTTATGGCAATGATGAAGGGTACACCCACGGCGGCGAAATCATCACGACGGTGCAAGCCATCTACGAGATGCATGGCTCGGGGGAAAACAGCTACCCGGTGCAAATTGGCGACAACAGCGCCGATGTTGCCGCCTATCAAGCGGCAACAGCCGCATTAGCAGCCCACCAAGCGCGCATCGACCGCGCTTTGCACGCTGGCTCAGATGGCGCACACAACCCTGAAGGCCAAGCCTATGCCTTGCAAGGCAATTCGGTGGAAGCGGCTGGCTGGCAAACGCAGAGCTTTGGGGCGCTGGTGATCCATGCGCAAGCAGACCTCAATGAGACGGTGAACACGATTCGCACCAGCGAGGCGCTGCGCGATGTGGAGAACGATGGGTATTTTGAGATGACGCAGTGGATAGCAGCTGCGGACTCACATGGCAATGCGCAGGGCGTATTGGTGCTGGATTTTGCGCGCAATGGCATCATTGAAACCAACGATATTCTGAACCTAGGCGGCAACACGGGCACCAGCCCCACGCGGGAGGCAACTCTGGCCAATGAGTTTGCTGATTTGCAGCGCAACAACGTCCAGTGGCTGGATGCCAACCGAGATGGCATGATCACAGCCGCCGATCCGGCGTTTGCAGCGATTCGCTTGTGGATCGATACCAACCAAGATGGCATCATGCAGAGCGCAGAAGGCCAAGGCATGGCTGCGCTGAGCATTACCAGCATTAACTTCGCCACAGGCGTGGTGTCGTATGCCAATGGCACAACGAATGCAGTATCTGCGCAAACCTTGACGGCTGACACCAGCGGCATTCGTTTGACGAATATGTTCACCGGCACGGCGGATGAATCAACCACAGCCTGTAAGCACTATAAATTCAGTAGCACTCCGCGCAATATCTATGCCGACTATATGCCAATATTGATCTCAAAATTCACTATAAAACAAGCCAGCAACGATGCCCACTGGCAACAGGCCGCATAAACCGACTTCAAAGACTGCAAACCAAAACATTACCGCTCAGAGATTAAGCCTCAAAAATTCGTGATTTATTGCACAAAAATGCAACTGTGCCTATGTGTCGTTTCGCCCACAAATCAACACAAATAACGAATCTGATACTAAACTTACACTTCAAAAAAAAAGTAGATCGCATCGCTTAACCAAGAGGAAAGCGCCACAGGGACGTGTCATGAACAGATTTATCCAAGCCATCGAACAATTTGGACAGAAAGCAAGCTTGCTGACTGTAATGCTTGCATTGAGTTTGCTCGGCTGTGCGCATGCACAGACCGATTCAAGCAAGGCCAATGAATCGACGACCGTCTCAGCAAGCGCAGTAGCTCCGGCATTCACCTATACCCCCACTCAATGGCAAGCTCGGCTGATTGAATTTGCAGAAACTGTCAGCCCTGAGCCTGATGCGCTGGCGCAAGAATTTGGGGTGACTTGGGATATTGCGCTGCGTCCTAATAAAGATGCTCCTTCATCGCCTTACAAATACTACAAGTCTAAGACTGTGAATTGGAAATTTGAAAAGTCGCCAACTGATTTTGTATTTGCTTCTGATATGTCAGTGCACTTTTCAGATGAGATTGTTTTGAACTCAATTTCGTTATTGCTACCCGCAAGCCGCGAGCGCTGCATTAACTTTGATGCTTTACATAAATACTTTAGCGCACATCCATGGAAGTATGTAGTAAAGCAGAACATTATGGGTAGCCATCATCCGCTCAACATTTACTATGAAAAGGCAGCAGAGAGAGGCGTGACGCGCGTTTCTATGCAGAAAGCTTCTGGCTCTAGTTGCTTATATTTTTATGCGTTGACGCGGTATCGCTCGGTTACGCCAGAAGGAGTGCAGAGATGAAGGCTATTTTTTTGGTGTTCGGTTTGATTCTGTTTAGCTTGAATTCAGCAGCCCTAGCAAAAGACAACGGTGGAGCTGAGGACGCGAAATTGAAGGCTGAATTGCAGGCGTTGAAAGGCAACAGCGTTCCCGTTCAATATCCCAAGCTTGATTCGCCTATTAAAAAGAACAAGGATTACAACCTAGAGATTGGTAATGGATGGAGATTAGCGCCCGAAGGCGCAGATAGAACACACCCGAATATCGTGAACGGAGAAAAGTTGGTATATACGCCAACTTTGAATAGCCCGCAACTAACCATTGAAGCAGCTGAAGCATTGTCAAGAAAAAGACGTGTTTTGATAGCGGCTAAACGAAACCAAGATTTTAAGAAGCCTGAGCAAGAGATTCAATTAGACGAAGATAATGAAGAATTTAAAGGTTGCAATTTTCACGTATCAAGGTTGCTGTACAAAAATAAACGTTTAGCAATTGGTATGTTTAAAACTTGCTACGACACTCAACCTGAAAATATTCGTTTAGCTGACGCCGTAATAGTTCCTAGAGGAATGGGTGTTGCATTGGTCAACATTCCGGTTGAAAAAATTGATAAAAAAGAAGCATCTGAAAATTTCGGTGCTTATCAAAATGAAATTGGAATAGCCAAGGCTTTTATTCCGCTCAAATACTTTGACGTGAATTTTTGTCCCTGTAAGCGAGTGCACGCATTACCTAAAAGTGAAGTTCATGCAACCGTATATCAGTTCAAGTTGTTCGCAGGCCGTATCCAGCGCTACATAGGCCGCGATTACGAACTATTGAATCCTAACTTTTTCTGCGGAGAGGCTTCATGATGACTGATTTGAACCTGTTTCGCCACCGCCATCGCCATGCATCGCTTGCTTTTGTCATTCAGATTTGCATAAGCGTATTTGGAAATCCTGTTTTTGCGCAAGCTGCGGACAGCAAGGATATTTCAAAGCGCAGCTATGTAGATCTCAATGGACAAAAGCTGCCAGATGAATTAGCAGCTCTGATCGGCAAAAAACTCAAGCCCCAGCCACTGAATCCAAAGATCGGCACTCACGATTGGGCTTTCCCACCTGTAAATGGCTGGAAATGGATTGAGTCGCCGCGAGAAACTGCTCTATCTATGCATCGCCAAACATTGCATCCTGATGTGAGAGCAAAGCTGAGTCAAAAAGTATTCCAACGAAATCTTGAGTTGATTAAAAAATGGAAACTTGAAGATCCAGATCAATCGGATTGTTTTAGTTTTGAAAGCGGTTGGTTAAAAAATAAAGATTTTTATATGACTGAATCCGAGTATTGCTTGGATAAAACATTGACTGTAAAAAAATACTTATTGCGATTACCCAGAGGTTTCGGCATTGAAAGTCCGGCCTCAATTTACCCAATGTCTAAAGTTGACACCCCTGAAAGTGCTAGATACCAAGAGCTGAAGAGAAAATACCGACTGCAATTTGTTGTTTTACCTTCGTCGTTCTATGATTTTGATAAATGCCCCTATTACGAGAAGCAATCTGTACTAGCTAAAAACAGTGGCGCTCAAGCTTACGGTTACAACCGAGAAATGCAAGGCGTAGATCGAATCGATGAGCCAGACTGGCATGTGGCCACAATTGACGAATATTGTGGTCGCAACATTCCTACGCCCGAGCCGCAAGAAGATAAGCCTAAAACTTCGAAGCGTACTTCGTCGAAAAAATAACCAAATCAGAGATTCTAAAAATGCCCAACTATCAACGCTTTGGAAATATTGCCGGCTCCGTGACCGCCGTCACCTTGTGCACAAGTAGCAGGGCTCTTGGCAGAGTCAATTGCTTGCCTGGAAATGTTTTGCCTGTGACTGACTTCAGTGCAGGTAATTTGAGTACCAACCTGTACAACAACACCAATACCAATGGCAGTGGATTCAACCTTGGGATTGCAAACACCAGCAGCCAACCGGGCATTCGAGCACTCACACAGACGTTACTACCCCCGGAAATACGGTTAGATGACAACGGCAATCTGCAAGTCAACGGAAGCCGAATCACCAGCGGTTTTGATGCGCCACGACAAGTCGCGTCGAGTGGCCCGATGCCCAGCAACCCACATCGCGGCATGGATTTGAACTATGACAATTTGGGGCAGCGCGAGGATCGCACTTTTGAGTCACCCGTCAATGGCACGGTGCTCCGCGCCCAAGATGGTCAGATCATTATTTTAGAAACAGGCACGGGGCTGAAGCACATCTTCTTTCATGGTCAAGACTCAGATGGTCTGGGCGCTGAGTTGCTCAAAGCTAAAGCCGCAGGACAAGAATTGACCGTTGAAGTGGGCACGACTTTAGGGACAGTTTCCGGCTACTCCACAAGCGGCACTCAAAATGCCTATGGCGCACATCTGCATTATCAAATTGCGGATCAAACCGGGAAAGAAATCACTGCTAATGCGCTTGGCACACCCGTTGACGTGATTGACCATTGGGCAAATCGAGAGCTGCCTGTTCATGTGCAGAGCAACCTACAGCTTCCCGATGGCGCTGGCACCGTTGAAATTGCCGTCGGTCAAATCAACCTCACCACCGCAGGTGGGCAAGAGTTCTCCTTCGATCTGAATGCTACTCGCTGAGCAAGACTTGATGCTGCGTGTGGCGCAAAACTACTTGGAGACCTTGCAGGCTCAACAAAATGTTCAAGTGATTACCAGCCAAATCGAGGCACTGGAACAGCAGTTGATCTTGGCGACTCGCAACTTCACAGCAGGATTGACGACCGTCACAGACACCCATGAAGCGCAATCGCGTCTTGATGTGGCGCAAGCACAATTACTGGCAGCACGTACCGAGGTAGATAACAAGCTAGTTGAATTGGAGCGGATTTTAGGAGAGAAGCAAGCCTCACTCAAACCCCTCAACTCAGATGCTGCGCTGCCCGTATTGTCTGCTCAGCAGGAAGGTGAGTGGATTACACGCGCACGGGAGTCAGGCTTGGCAGTTCAAATTACCCAGCTTCAATTGAGCGTATCTGAGAAAGAAATTAAGCGAGCCGGCACGGGCCATCAGCCGACCTTGGATTTGACGGCTAGCTATGGTGCGAACTCATCGTCTGGCAGTGTTAGCTCGCCTGCCAATATCAGTACGCGCACTTTATCAAGTCAAATTGGCCTGCAACTGTCCATCCCGCTGTATGCTGGCGGAAGCGTGACTTCACGTGAGCGTGAAGCTATTGCTGGGCGGAACAAATTGATGTCGGAACTCGATAGCGCAAAACGTCTAGCGCAATCACAAGCACAGCAGGCGCTGAACAGTATCGTTAGTGGTCAGGCGCAGTTGATGCGACTCAATGCGGCTTTACGTTCTACAAAAAGTGCCGTGGATGCAACGAAAATTGGCTACAAGATTGGGACACGCATTAATGTGGATGTTTTGAATGCCGAGCAGCAAATGTTCAATGCACAGCGAGATGTCTTTAAAGCACGCATCGATAACTTGATTCAAGGTCTGAAGCTTAAAGCCGCTGCTGGAATTCTGTCTGTAAATGATTTGGAATCCATCAATGCCATGCTAGCCCACAAATAAAGCATCGCATCTAAAAAGACTACCGTTACGTTATGAGCTCATTCAACCGTTATATCTCACCAAAGATTTGAAAGAAAAATACCATGTCTACTCCCGATTCGCCACAAGCTTCGAGTAACTCAACGAATACGAAAACTGAGCTGCCTTCTGGGCTGAGCGCAGAGCAACTCGAACAGTTCGCTAAACTGGCAAAAGAACAAGCAACCAAGGTCATCTCGAAAGTGCCGGCACTTGGTGCAGTGGCATGGCTGATGATGCAGCAGGCTAATACAAAGCACATGCTTCTCAGTGAACTGGATTGGCGTGTCATGCCTGCGTTGACTCTGGATCAAGCCAAGCTCTATCTACGCGATAGCTTTCCTATTGCCTATGTTAGCTGGGCGAAAATGTCTCCAAAGGTTGCTGAACGATACAAGCATGCTCCGCATCATGTGGCTCCCTCCGACTGGAAATCAGGCGATCAAATTTGGCTCGTAGACTTCGTGACCCCGTTTGGAGGCGCTAAAGAAGTGCTAGCCGACCTCAGAGAGAAAGTATTTGCGGGTCAAGTACTCAATCAGCTTGTACCTACTGAAGCTTTGCAGGCAAAAGCTGTGTCGTGGCCAGCGGTAGGTGTGAAATAGATTTTTCTGCAAACACCTCAGTAGGCTACTCCAAAGGAGTGTGATGTGGATCTTTCCTGCTACATTTGCCCGCATGCAACCCGATTCCCAGTTTATTGACAACTACGTCGCTGCCGTGCAAGACGAGCAGCCCGCAGATACGCATGACAGTTGGGTCGATGCGCGTTTGGTGAAGGATTTCATGCGCAATACGCGGGCTGCGCTGAGCGCGGGTTGGGCTGTTATATTTCTCACTCTTGCGCTGCTATATGGGCATGTTGATGCGCTCGGGTTGGCTATGTGGGGAGTGGCCTGCATGGCAATATTGGTTTACCGCTACAGAATCGTGCGTGAATACGACCGACTCTCCCGTGTGGCGTCTGCCGATACCGCGCCGCTTGACACCGTTGGTTTTTTTGCCCGCCATGGCTGGAGCTGGCCTGCCAGTGCGGTAGCGTTTGCTTGGCCCGTTTTTTTATACCATGAAAAAGCGCCACCAGCCAACGAATATCTGAGCCTGATGATTTTGTTTGGGGTGGGGGCAGTCGGCGCTTCTGTGATGTCAGCGCGCCCGCAATCTCAGCGGCAGTTTTCTCGCGCGCTGTGTGGAACGAGTTTGATCGCCATCCTCATCCACTGGTTCACGCAATGGCCGCAAATTCCTAGCCCTTCCTCTCTCGTCTTTGCGCTCTTGATTGGTTTGTTTTGGGTTTTTATTGTGTATCTGGGGCGGTACTTGCATATTTTGCAGCGCAGCAGCTACAGCGCTCAGTTTGGCAACGAACAGCTCATTCGCTCATTGCGCCAACAAACGCAGGCGGGTATTGAAGCCGTGCAGATGAAAAACAACTTGCTCGCGAGCGCCGCACATGATCTGCGTCAACCTGTGCATGCGCTGGCTTTCTATGCTGATTGGTTGCGCAACGAGCCGCATCTCGCTGACAGTCTGGTTCCTAAAATTCTGGCCGCCACAGATTCTGTGAACACGCTCTTCAACAGCCTGTTTGACTTTGCGCGGATTGAAGCAGGCGCGATTCAAATCAACATAGCTGAAGTTGATATTGATCTACTCATCGAAGAAATGGCTGTACAGTTTGCCCCAGCAGCTGACAAAAAAGGACTCTCGCTGCGCACGCATTCGATGCCTGTGTTGGTACGTAGCGACCCTGTCTTGCTGCGCCGGATTGTGGCCAATCTGCTGGCAAATGCCATTCGCTACACTGAAAAAGGCGGCGTGATGATCGCCGCACGCGTGATGGGCAATCGGCTCTGGTTGGAGGTCTCTGACAGTGGCTCAGGCATCGCTCCAGATCACTTGCCACATGTGTTCAAAGAGTTTTATCGCGCGCCCGTACATGAAGGCACCGCGGACAGCTTTGGCTTAGGCTTAGCCATTGTGCAGCGCTTAAGCCGCATCTTGGGTCACACGGTCACCCTAAGATCCATTATTGGCAAAGGCACACGCTGCCGCTTGGAAATAGAGATTCTTTCAACAAACGTTCAAAGCCAACCCAGCACGCCGATGCCACTGGAAGATGAAGAGCGCATTTACGCTCAGATGATGCCGCGAGAACGAGCCCAGTGAACAGCTTGTGAGCGGTTTTTAACCGTCAGCCGACGGAACAAGCGCCACAAATGCACCTTGACAGTGTGTTCGCTGATTTCCATGATTTCAGCCAACTCGCGGTTGCTCAGGCCACGATCAAGCAGCTTGAGCAATTCACGCTGACGGCGTGAGAGCTTCTCTGGCGTGATAGGCTTGGTATCTTGGCTTTCGCTGTCAGGGGTGACCAAGGCGCGCAGCGCTTGAGTGAGGTGCGCAGCACCTGAAGACTTTTCAAGATACAAATCGGCGCCGGCATCAATACTGAGCTCTTCAAAATCAGCAGCAGGTGAAGCCGACAGCACGATGATGGGAACATGAGGAAATTGTGCACGCATCTCGCGCACGCCCGAGACGCCATGCGTATCCGGCAATTTCAAATCAAGGCAGAGCAGATCAGGCATACCCAGCTCTTCAGCTTTGACTGTCACAGGGCTCAAGCGATCCATCTCCACGATGGTGGCCTCGGGCGCAATACGTCGAAACAGCATGACCACGGCTTCACGCATCAAGGGATGGTCATCAACGACAAAAATCCTCATAACTTGCTTTCTGCTGCTGTTGGCAGCTTTTTAGTAGTTCAAACCCATGGCCTTGCGCACGTCAACCATGGTTTGCTGCGCCGTGATTTGCGCTTTTTTACAACCCGCATCCACAATCTCACGCACGAGCGCTGGGTTGCTGACGTAAGGCTTGGCGCGCTCCAGCATGGGTTGTTGCTCAAGCAAAATCGCATCACTCACAGTTTTTTTGCATTCTACACAGCCAATGCCAGCAGTGGTACAACCTTCCGTCACCCAAGCCTTTCTGACTTCATCTGAATAGACGAGGTGAAATTGCCACACGGGGCATTTTTCGGGGTTGCCTTTGTCATGCAGCTTGACGCGCGCTGGATCGGTGGGCATTCCGCGCACTTTTTTTGTGATGCTCGCTGCATCTTCACGGATGCCGATGGCGTTGCCATAGCTTTTACTCATCTTGCGGCCATCTAAGCCGGGCAGCTTGCTCGCTTTGGTGAGCAACACATCGGGTTCGATCAACACCACTTTGCCTTTACCGGAGACGAAAGAAGTCAGTAGGGCTTTGTCATCCAAGCTCATCGTCTCGAATTTTGTGAGGAAGCCAGGCAGGCGCTCCAGCACGGTGGCATCACCTTGCTCGGTGCGCTTTTTTGCCATACTTTTGATGTAGCGCGCATCTTCCTTGGGAAGTGTGGCCAAAATCGCTTCGATCTTGCCGTCGTCGCTCTTTCTGCGGCCATACAAATCGTTAAATCGGCGAGCCGCCTCGCGCGTCAGCTCGACATGGCTGGCTTGGTCTTCGCCCACCGGCACGTAATGCGCTTTGTAGATCAAAATATCGGCAGCTTGCAGCAGTGGATAGCCTAGAAAGCCGTAGGTGGACAGGTCTTTGTCTTTGAGCTGTTGCTGCTGGTCTTTGTAGGTCGGGACGCGCTCAAGCCAAGAAAGTGGCGTGCCCATCGCCAAAAGCGTGAACAGCTCAGCATGCTCGGGCAAGCGGCTTTGCAAGAAGATCGTGCATTGCTCGGGATCGAGGCCGGTGGCCAGCCAGTCGATGACCATTTCATAGACCGAAGCTTCAATGACTTCTGGGTTTTCGTAATGCGTGGTGAGGGCATGCCAATCGGCGACGAAATAGAAGCAATCCATCTCGGATTGCAGGCGTGTCCAGTTTTTCAGAGCGCCGTGGTAATGGCCCAAATGCAGCGCACCTGTGGGGCGCATGCCGGAGAGAACGCGTTTTTTATCAAGCATGAGAGAGGCAAATCAGTTGGCGATCATACGGATGGGGGTGAGCACGAGATCGAGAAAGCCGTAGGTCAGATTCATCAATGGGCGCATCCAAATGGTGCTGGCAATGCCTGTGATGACCAAACCCATCACGATGAAAAAGCCATAGGGTTCGATACGCGAGAGGGGCTGCGAAAAGCGATAAGGCAAGAGCGCCACAGCAATGCGCCCACCATCCAGAGGAGGAACAGGGAACAGGTTGAACACAAACATCACCACGTTGACCAACATACCCGCTTTGCACATGTCGAGGAAGAATTTCTCCTCCAAGCCGATGATTTGTAGAACATAAAACAAGATGCCCCAGAGAAGCGCTTGAACCAGATTCGAGCCCGGGCCAGCGAAGACCACCCAAACCGTATCGCGCCTAGGATTGCGCAAAGCGCTGAAATGCACGGGCACAGGCTTGGCGTAGCCGAAGAGGAAGGCGCCGTTGGTGGCGAAATACAGCAAGAGCGGCATCGCAATCGTGCCAATCGGATCAATGTGCTTGAGCGGATTGAGCGTGACGCGGCCGAGGCTGTAGGCGGTTTTGTCGCCGAAATACAGCGCAGCGTAGGCATGAGCAGCTTCGTGAATCGTGATCGCGAAGATCACGGGCAGGGCGTAGATGAGTACGGTTTGAATGATGTTGTTAATGTCCACGCGGTGATTGTCTCAGACTTGGGCATCAATTCCCTGAATTCACAACCCCAAGTTCGAGGGGTCTCCGCGTCCTAAACGCACGATCTCAGGCGCGTCGCCGGTTAAATCAACCACCGTTGTGGGTTCGCTGGCGCATGCGCCTGCATCGAGGACACAGGCGATGAGTTTTTCAAAGCGACCCCGAATCTCTTCGGGATCGTTGAGTGGCTCAGTTTCGCCCGGAGGAATCAGTGTGGTGGCGAGCAAAGGCGCGCCGTGGAGTTCGAGCAAAGCTTGCAAGACGCGATGCTCGGGCACGCGCAGGCCAATCGTTAAGCGCTTGGGATGCGAGAGGCGACGGGGGACTTCTTTGGTGGCTTCTAAGATGAAGGTGAATGGGCCGGGGGTGGCGGCTTTGATGAGGCGGAATTGGGCGTTATCAACCCGCGCGTAGGTGGCGAGTTCTTTCAAATCTCGGCACAGGAGGGTGAGGTGGTGTTTGTCATCCACGCCTCGGATGCGGCGCAGGGCATCGGCGGCGGCTTTGTCATCCAAATGGCAGGCCAAGGCATAGCTGGAGTCGGTGGGCAGGGCGGCGATACCACCTTTTTTCAGAAGTTCAGCGGCTTGGCGCAAGAGGCGCTCTTGCGGATTGTCGGGGTGAATTTCGAAATACTGTGCCATACGCGGCTATTGTGAGGCTAAGCTTGATCGGATTTTGCTTTGCTTTCGCGGATCGTCAGCCATGCGTTGACCACGCCGCAAGCAGCCACCAAGGCCATACCCAGCCAACTGTAGGCATCGGGCACGCGGCCAAAAATGAGCCAGCCGCCAAGTGCGGCAAAGCCCATTTGCGAATAGAGATACGGCGTGGCCACCGAGGCGCCCACACGTTTGAATGAGAGGTTGATCAACAAATGGCCAATGGACGCAGCAAAGCCGACGATCACGATCAAGCCCCAAACTCTCAAGGGGAGCGCTTGCCAGAAAAAGGGCAGGGCGCAGCTCATCACGATCAGGCCGATGATGCCGCTGGACAAATGCGTTTGGCTGGCGCTCTCGGTGCGCATCATGTGCGCCGTCAGAATTTGGAAGGCTGCGCCAGACAGAACCAGCAGAAGCACGAGCAGCACGGCTGGCTCAAAAGCTTGCGAGAGCGGGCGAATGATGATGAGCACACCGGCAAACCCGCCCGCTGCCAGCCACCAACGCAATGGCGGCACATGCTCGCCGAGCAGGCGCGTGGAGGCGAGGGTGACGACCAGCGGCGTGAGCATCACAATCGCCGTGAAATCCGCCACGGGCACGTAGCGCAAGCTGGAAAAACCGAGCACGGTGGTTATCACCATCATCAGACCGCGCGTGATGTGCAGCGCAGGCTTGGTGATGCGCAGACTTTTGAATTCACCGGCTTGGGTGAGCAAGGCTGCAGCGGAAAGCGTTTGAATCAAATATCGCAGCCACTGCACCATCACAATCGGCGCGGCCATGCCAATCAGCTGGCTTGTGGTGTCGAGTACGGCGAAGAAAAAAGTGGCGGCGATGGCGCAGGCGATGCCCCAGAGGGCTTGTGAGACGAGCGCATCGCGCGGATGAGAAATCACAGTAGGCAAATATTGCTATTAATATGTGAGCATTCAGCGCACGTTCTATAACGGGAAGATACCAATTTGGCTTAAAAAAAGAAGTTTCAAGCAGGTTGAATACGGCTCTCTAGCAGCTCCCACACAGGGGTGAGTTTGCCGGGCAGATAGGGCAAATTGCCTAGATCGGTGTGGCTTTCCGTGGGGCTGTGGAAATCTGAACCGCGCGAGGCGGCGAGGTCAAATTCGAGAGCAGTTTCAGCGTATTTGGAGTATTCGGCCACGGTGTGACTTCCCGTCACGACCTCTACCGCACGGCCGCCATGCGTTTTGAACTCAGAAAACAGAGCGTATTCTTCATTCGCAGTGAATTTATACCGCCCCGGATGCGCGATCACAGCGATGCCTTGGGCGGCGGTGATCCATCGCACCGCATCGCCCAAATTCGCCCAGCTGTGCGGCACAAAACCCGGTTTGCCTTCGACGAGGTAGGAGCGAAACACATCATGCGTGCTGCTGCACACGCCGCTTTCAACGAGGAAGCGGGCGAAATGGGTGCGGGAAATGAGTTCTGGGTTGCCCACATAGTTCAACGCGCCTTCATAGGCGTTTTTGATACCTACTTTGGCCAAACCGGCGCTGATTTCTTTGGCGCGCTCTTCCCGCCCGCCACGCGTGGCGAAAAGACCGGCTTGCATGGCTGGGTCTTGTGCATCAAAGCCGAGGCCGACGATATGAACCGTTTCATGGGCAAACGTGACAGAGATTTCTGTGCCGGTGAGATAGGCCATGCCGTTGGCGCGGGCGGCGGCGGCAGCGCGCGCTTGGCCACCGATTTCGTCATGGTCGGTCAAAGCCCACAGTTCGACGCCGTTTTTGGCAGCGCGTTCGGCTAGCGCTTCGGGCTGCATGGTGCCGTCAGAGACGACGCTGTGGCAGTGGAGATCGGCGTTGAGGTAGGTTTTGGAAATCACTGAGGTATTTTAGTTGCTGCGGTGCAGCAGCGGGGCGTTGCTTTGCTTATGACTGCTATTCGTGGGGTTGGTTTTTTATTCGTTGCGCTTCACATCGTCTTCAGGCGGCAAGATACCGTGATTCAAGGCGCAGTGCCGCCTAACTCGCGCGCAGGGACCATAAACGCGGCGTATGTCCGCCCATGCGGAGTTGATCTATCCCAAGAGCAATCTTCACTGCACTACTCATTTGATAGCAAACTATGCAGGAAATATAAAGGCAATCAGCCCAAAAGACCTGAAATTTCAATAAGCCACTGGCAATGGATCCAGTGAGCGCCATAAATACCAAGTCGCCACGCTTCGATAGGGAGCCCAGGGGGCGGCCACTTCTTTGACTTCCGAGCGACTCACCGACTCACCAGAAAAATAGTTTTCACTGATGCCGCGCAACAGACCCACATCATCCAGCGGCAAGACATCCGCTCGCAGCATGTGGAAGATGAGAAACATCTCCGCCGTCCAACGGCCAATGCCGCGGATGCCCACCAACTCGGTGATGATCGCCTCGTCTTCCATGCCTTCCCACTGACTCACATGGAGCGCGCCGCTGTCAAAATGTAGCGACAGATCCACCAGATATTCGATCTTGCGCGCAGACAGGCCGCAAGTACGCATGTCGTCCATCTTCAACTTCAGCACTTTGCCCGGCGTGAGCTTGGGTTTGGCTAATTTTGCAAACCGATCCCAAATAGTCTGCGCCGCAGCCACGCTGATTTGCTGGCCAACGACGGATCGCGCGAGTGTCACAAACGGATCGCCTCGACTTGACAAACACGCATCGCCAAACTGTGGAATCAGCTTGCGCATGACCCGATCTTTCTTCATCAAATGCGCACAAGCCTCCTGCCAATAGGCGGGGGAGGTGGCGATAGATGCTCCTAATTTCATAGCGAAGTACGTAGAATTAATAACGGCAATCGGCCTAAAATGCTTAAAAATCTCATGTGGAAACTTCCCAGCTCGTGCCTTGCGGGCTGTCTTTGAGCACAATGCCCTGCGCAGCCAAGTCTTTGCGAATTTGATCTGCCAATGCGAAGTTTTTCGCCGCCTTAGCGGCAGCGCGCTCGGCGATTTTTTCCTGAATCGCTGCATCGTCCAAAGCAGAGCCCGATTGAAGAAATTCTTTCGGCGAGCCTTGCAAAAGACCCAATAAACCGCCAAGAGATTTCAGCAGGCCTGCCAACTCAGCCGACTTGCTGCGATTGACTTCCGCCGCCAGATCAAACAACACCGCCACCGCCTCCGGCGTGGCAAAGTCATTGTCCATCGCTGCTTGGAAGCGAGCCGCGTATTCATTGCCAAAATCGATGCTAGCCGTTGTAGCATCTGCGCTGGGTGCTACTAAATCCAGAGCAGTGTAGAGGCGTTTGAGCGATGCGCGAGCGTCTTCCAAATGGACATCGGAATAATTCAAACCACTGCGGTAATGCGAGCGCACCACGAAAAAGCGGATCGTTTCTGCGTCAAACGCCTTCAAAACGTCGCGAATGGTGAAGAAATTGCCCAGTGATTTGGACATTTTCTCGTTGTCCACATTCACAAAACCGTTGTGCATCCAATAGGTGGCCATCGGTTTATCGAAAGCGCCCTCGCTTTGGGCGATTTCGTTTTCGTGGTGCGGGAACTGCAAGTCTGCGCCGCCGCCGTGGATGTCAAAACTCTCGCCGAGCAAGGCGCAGCTCATGGCCGAGCATTCGATGTGCCAGCCGGGGCGACCCGCGCCGTAAGCGCTCGGCCAAGTGGCTTCGGGCGGCTCATCGGCTTTGGCGGATTTCCAGAGCACGAAATCCAGTGGGTCTTGTTTGCCATCCAACACGGCCACGCGCTCGCCCGCGTGTAGCTCGTCAAGGGATTTGCCGCTGAGTTTGCCGTAGCCGGGGAATTTGCGCACAGCATAGTTCACATCGCCATTCGCAGAGCGGTAGGCCAATTGCTGAGTTTCGAGTTTTTCAACGATGGAGAGCATCTGCGGCACGAAATCAGTGGCGCGCGGGTCGTGGTCGGGCCGTTGCACGCCAAGTGCATCAAAGTCTTGGTACATCTCTGCAATCATGCGGTCGGTGAGCTGGCGGATGGTTTCGCCGTTTTTCACAGCGCGAGCAATGATTTTGTCTTCAATATCCGTGATATTTTTGACGTAATTGACCGCATAGCCACTCGCACGTAGCCAGCGCTGGATCAGATCAAACGCAATAGCCGAGCGGGCATGGCCGATATGGCACAGGTCATACACGGTGATGCCGCACACATACATGCGGACTTTGCCACTTTCTAGGGGAACGAAAGTCTCCACGCTGCGCGACAGCGTGTTGTAAATCTTCAAAGCCATGGTCTGTTGTTTGGGTTATCAGAGCGCGGGCATTGGAGTTGCCTTGGCGCTATACAAATTGAACTGCTCTGCCAGTACAATCTCGACAGTATATAACTGGCCGATTGCGCCTGTTCATGAGAGGTTTCCATGCGTTTGCTCCAGAGTTTTGTACCCAAGATGATTACAGGGGCTGTGTTGGCCGCTGGTTTGCTGTTCAGCAACTTGGCTTTTGCCGATTACGCCGAAGTCAACCGCCTGATGCGCGCCGGCCAGTTTGTCGAAGCCACCGCCAAGGCGGATCAGTTTTTAGCTGGCAAACCCAAAGATCCACAAATGCGTTTTCTCAAAGGCGTGATTTTGACCGAGCAAGGCAAACCGCAAGATGCGATCACACAATTTACCAAACTGATTGAAGACTACCCTGAGCTGCCCGAGCCGTATAACAACTTGGCCGTTTTGCATGCAGGCCAAGGCCAGTTTGACAAAGCCCGCGCTGCATTAGAAATGGCTATTCGTACCAACCCAAGTTACGCCACGGCGCATGAAAACTTGGGCGATGTGTATGCAAAATTAGCCAGTCAAGCCTACAGCAAAGCTTTGCAGCTGGATGGCGGCAACACTGGCATTCAACCCAAGCTCGGATTGATCCGTGATTTGTTTGCGCCGAATTTGCGCACTCGCCCTGCAACATCTGCCCCGGTTGCTCCTCTTGCAGCAGTTCCTACCAAGCCCACAGCCACAGCCGTGGCGGCTGCACCTGCACCTGCAGCCGCCGCTTCAGCTGCCAAGCCTGCTTTAGCCGTGCCTACCGTTCCTGCTGCAGCCGTGGCAGCCGCTGGCAATGAAGACGAAGTGCGCGCCGCTGTGCAAGCCTGGGCCAGTGCTTGGAGCCGTAAAGACATGGGCAGCTATCTCAGCGCCTATGGCAAGGAGTTTGACGCACCCGGTGGCCGCAAAACATGGGAAGAAGAGCGCAGGAAGCGCATTCTGGGTAAAAGCAAAATCAGCGTGCAAGTCAGCAATCTAGATATCAAAATCACTGGCAACAAAGCGCAAGCGCGCTTCAAGCAAGATTACGATGCCGACAGCCTCTCGGTTAACAGCCGCAAAACGCTGGATCTTGCCCGAGTGGACAATCGCTGGCTGATCGTACGCGAAGCCACGGGCGGTTGAACGCCCATCTGTTTTGGAACTCGCGGCCTTGCTCTGCGCTCTTGAACTGCGTGAGCATCGCTGCTGGCACATGTCCCGCCTGATCCTTGTGTGAGTTTGGCCGTCGCCGTTCAGCATTGCACGGCCTGCCTAGGTTGATTGATGTTTTTATCTTTGTTTTCACCTTTGACCCGCCCCCTGATGGCCGCTTTGCTGCTGTGTAGCATGGCGCTTTGGCTTTCTTCTGCGCAGGCCGCTGAGAAGAAACCGCGCAAGAAGAAAGTGGTCGCTGCGGCAGTGGCTGTCTCTGGTGTTGCCTTCGTGGCAGCCAACAGCAGAAATGCAGCCAAAGCCAGAGCTGACAGCGGATTGCAAGCCGAGGCGCGTTTGATCCAGATTTATCAGTTGATAGGGCAAGGTAAAAGCCGTGAAGCACTCAAGTTGGCAGACAAGCTCGTCGCTGAGCATCCCAACTTTGCATTAGCCCAGCTCGTGCATGGCGATTTGCTGATGGCGCAAACGCATGGCATACGTGCTTTAGGCGATGTGCCAGAGGCCACGCTACGGGCTGCGCCGGGCGTGCTCACCGATCTGCGTGAAGAATCTATGTTGCGCATGCGTGCGCTGCGCGAGCGACCTGCTGCTGGGCTCGTTCCTGCCAACTTCGTGCGTCTCGCAGCGCGTAACAAACATGCGATTGCAGTGGATGCGAGCAGAGGTCGGGTGTATTTGTTTGAAAACACCGCTCAGGGTCTCAAACTCGTGTCTGACTATTACGCCTCGGTCGGCAAAATGGGTATTGAGAAGAATGTCGAGGGCGATCTCAAAACGCCGCTGGGTATTTACTATGTCACCAACACGCTTGATCCCAACAGTTTGAAAGATCTGTATGGCGCAGGGGCGTTGCCTATCAACTACCCGAATCCCTATGACCTGCGCCGCGGCAAAACGGGTGGTGGCATCTGGCTGCATGGTGTGCCGCAGGCGCAGTTTGCACGCGCACCCAAGGCCACCGATGGCTGCGTGGCGGTATCTAACCCTGACCTGCAAGATATTTTGAAGCGCGTTGAAATCCGTACCACACCCGTGGTGATTTTGCCCAAGCTGGAGTGGACGAACCCTGCCCAAAGTAATGCCGATGTGGCTGCGTTTGACCGTGCCTTTGCGAGTTGGCGCAGCGCCAAAACCGCTGGTGATTTAGAGCGCACCATGGCGCATTACACGGCAGATTTTGACAGTTATGGCAAAAAACTCGCCGATTGGCGTGGCCTCATCAGCGCTGAGATCGCCAAAAAACGCGGCTCAGAATTGAAAGATGTCGCCGTGTTTCATTGGGTTGAAAGCCCGCAAAGTGCTACCATGGTGGTTACGTTTTCTGAAGTACCCAAGGGCGCAGTTTCTGGCTCGACCAAGCGGCAGTACTGGCTGCGCTCAGCAGTCACGCAAAATCAATGGAAGATATTTTTTGAAGGAGTCATAGGATGATTTTTAAGCGTTTTCGTCGTCTAGCCGTTATATTATCTGTACTGAGTGCTATCACAATGATAGCTTCTGGTGTCCAAGCTCAAAGCGCAGCACCTGCTGCGCCCAAAGTCAAAATCGTCACCAGCATGGGCGATATCGTGTTGGAACTGAACCCAGAAAAAGCCCCCAAATCGGTGGAAAACTTCCTCCAATACGTCAAAGATAAACACTACGACGGCACGATTTTTCACCGCGTGATGGATGGTTTCATGATCCAAGGCGGCGGCTTCAATCCTGAGATGAACCAAAAACCCGTGCGCAGCCCCATCGTGCTCGAATCGAGTAACGGTTTGAAGAATGACCGTGGCACCATCGCCATGGCGCGTACCAATGTGCCCAATTCCGCCACAGCGCAGTTTTTCATCAATCTGGTGAACAACAACAATCTCAACGCTCCGCTGCCAGACGGCTATGGCTATGCCGTGTTTGGCAAGGTCATCTCTGGCATGGAAACGGTGGACAAAATCCGCCAAGTTGCCACTGGCAACCGTGGCCCGCATGGCAATGTTCCGCAAACCAATGTCCTCATCTCCTCTGTTACTTTGGAAAAATAAATCATGGCCAACCCTCAAGTCGAACTTCAAATCCCAGGCTACGGCAATATCACCATCGAGCTCGATGCTGACAAAGCCCCCAAGAGCGTAGAAAACTTTCTCGCTTATGCGAAAAAAGGCCATTATGACGGCACGATCTTTCATCGCATCATCGACGGCTTCATGGTGCAAGGCGGCGGCTTTGAGCCCGGTATGAGCCAAAAGCCAAGCGATGCGCCGATCAACAACGAAGCCAACAACGGCTTGAAAAATACCAAGTACACCCTGGCCATGGCTCGCACGCAAGACCCGCATTCGGCCAGCGCACAGTTCTTCATCAACGTGGCCGACAACGGCTTTTTGAACCACACCGCTCCCAGCCAACAAGGCTGGGGCTATGCTGTGTTTGGCAAAGTCATCGTTGGCACGGATGTGGTGGACAAATTGGGCAAGACCAAAACAGGCCGCAAGGGCCACCACGACGACGTCCCCTTGCAAGATGTGATCATCGGTAAAGCCACGGTGCTTTAACGCATGACATGGTCGCCATCCTGCAAAGCTTTTGTCTGATTGAAGCCTGCTGTGCACTTTGAAGAAATCGACGCTCCTGCCGATTGGCATTGCGTCGATTTCATCTCAGATTTGCATTTGCAAGAGAGCGAACCAGCCAACTTCTTGGCTTGGCGAATGTATCTTGAGCAATCGCCTGCGGATGCGATTTTCATCCTCGGCGATTTATTTGAAGTCTGGGTGGGAGACGATACGCTCAGTTCAGGCAGTGAAGCTAAATTAATCTCGCGCCATGTTGGACTGCCGTTTGAAGAACGCTGCAGACGTGCTTTGCACTATTGCGCTCAGCAGCGCAGTTTGTATTTCATGCATGGCAATCGCGATTTTCTTGTGGGCGACGATTTCGCAAAAACCTGCGGTATGCAGATGCTGACTGACCCATGTGTGCTGACCTTCGGCGGCCAACGCTTTTTGCTCAGCCATGGCGATGCGCTCTGTTTGGCTGATGTTGAATATCAAAAATTCCGCGAGGTCGTGCGTAGCAAGTTGTGGCAAGACACGTTTCTATCCACACCCCTGCAAGAGCGCATGCAGCAGGCGCGCATGATCCGCCAAGCCAGCGAATCACGTAAGAAAGAGCATCAAGCCGCCGGCCAGCCTTGGGTCGATATTGACGCGCAAGCCGCGCTGCAATGGATGGATGCGGCGCAATGCCAGCATTTCATTCATGGCCACACCCATGAAGGCCGCGATCACCCCATCGCCAGCTCACAAGGTGCCGGCACACGCCATGTATTGCCCGATTGGCATGTCACCGAGCGCCCTGCGCGCGGCTATGCGCTGCGGCTATTGCGCAGCGAAGGCGGCTTGGCGGCGCATCACATTCCCGTCGCCTGAAGACGCGTGTGGCTTGCATGTGCGCTTATGGCGTGAATTGGCGAACAGCGCAAATAGAGCGAACATGATCCGTTCTTGGTGGCTCAACTGGCGTGCTTCTCGCCGCCGAGTGCGGTTGCAATCCGCCCTAGCGCGGCGAGCAATTGCAGAGTCGCTTTGGCAAACGACGCTGGCAGCGCTTCCTTTTGTGGCCTGCTTGCCATTCACTGATCTGAAGCGTTTGCGTGTCTTGGCCAGCTTGTTTTTAGATGGCAAAGAATTCTCTGGCGCACATGGCATGCAAGTCAGTGATGCGCAGGCTGTGATGGTCGCAGTGCAAGCTTGTTTGCCCATTTTGCACATGGCCCCGCCAGAGCGGCCTGATTTGGCACTGGCTTGGTACGACAGCTTTGTTGGCATCGTGTTGCATGCGGGCCAGGTAAGGGCGCGTCGCGAGTGGGTTGATGAAGACGGCATTGCCCACAGCGGCAGCGAGGAGCTGACTGGCGAAACCTTAGAGGGCGGCCCGCTCATGCTGGCCTGGAGCGACGTGCAAGCCGCAGGCGAAACAGCCAGTGTGGCCTACAACGTCGTCATTCATGAATTCATCCACGTGATGGATCTGCGCGATGGCCAGCCCGACGGCTGTCCACCCATGCCCACGTCACAACGCCGCCAATGGCTCAACGTCTTGCAGGCCGAGTATGAGAGATTTTGTGACGCCAACGCATCTTGGCAGCGCTTTGGCAGTCTGCAAGGCGAGGCAGAGCCTTTGCTAGATGGCTACGGCAGCACCAGCATCGACGAGTTCTTCCCTGTTGCCGCCGAAGCCTATTTCACCCAACGCGAACGCTTCGCACAAATGCATCCGGCCTTGCTGCGAGAGTTTGATGGGTTTTTCTATTTGCATCGGGCGATCGGCTAAAGCTTCTTCTAATTGAATTCTTTTACATTTTTCTTCAACCAATGCTTGACAACATACCAATCGGTATGAATAATTGATTTAAATACCAACTGGTATGTATTTAAATCAAATCTCAATGTCAAGCTGCCATGAGCACACCAGTCTCAAATTCCAACAAGCCCCTTACGCAGCCTCGTACTCAGCTCCGCGCGTTGGTCACGCGCACCAGCCTGCTTGATGCTGGGCTCAAAGTGATTCGCAGCAAAGGCTACAGCGCCACCACGGTGGACGACATCTGCGCTGCGGCAGGCGTGACAAAGGGGAGCTTTTTCCATCATTTCGCCAACAAAGAAGAGCTGGCCGTGGAGGCCGCCAAACATTGGAATGCGCTCACCGGCGGTTTGTTTGCAAGCGCGCCTTACCAGCAAGTACCAGATCCGCGCGAGCGCATCCTCGCCTACATCGACTTTCGCTCGCAAATCGTGCAAGGCGACTTGGCCGATGTCACATGCCTTCTCGGCACCATGGTGCAAGAGACCTATGACAGCCATCCCACCATCCGCGCTGCCTGCCAGGCTGGCATTGAAGGCCACGCCCGCACCCTCGTGCCCACGATCGCGCAGGCCAAGGCGCTGTATGCGCCCGATGCGGATTGGAATGCGGAGAACCTGGCGCTCTACACCCAAGCGGCAATTCAAGGTGCTTTTATCGTGGCCAAGGCGCAGGGTGATGCGCATGTCGCCAAGAGTCTTATCGGTCATTTGTATCGATACGTGCAAGGTCTGCTCACACCGGGCAGCGTTTTTCAAAAGATTAAGCCATGATCAAAATCAATCTCATCATCTTCGCGGCGGCGCTTCTTGCCGTGCTGGTCTATGCGGCCAGCAAGCCGGACGATTACACCGTCAGCGCATGCAGCTCATCAACGCACCGCCTGCCAAGCTGCATGCCATCATCAACATGAACAAGATAATTGGCGGCGATTTTTCTGTCGGTTTAGACAAACTCAAAGCATTGGCTGAGAAGGCATAAGGAGAACATCATGCATTCAGAAATCTATATCAACCTGCCCGTCAAAGATTTGCCACGTTCGCGTAAGTTCTTTGAGGGAATGGGCTATGCGTTCAACCCGCAATTCAGCAATGAGCAAGGTGCCGCATTGGTCTTAGGTGAAAAGCTATTTGCCATGCTGTTGACAGAGCCATTTTTTGCAGGCTTCACACCGAAGCCGATTGGCGACGCACACCAGACGACCTCTGTGCTCATCGCCTTGCCCTGCGCTTCGCGCGAGCGTGTTAATGAGTTGGTCAAGCTCGCTGTGGCAGGCGGTGCTTCAACACCCAAGCCTCCCGTTGATCACGGTTTCATGTACCAACACGGCTTTCATGATCTGGATGGGCATGTGTGGGAAGTGTTTTGGATGGATGAGCAGCCTGCGGCCAAATTTATTGAATGAAATCCGCCGCTAGCCGGCATATTACCTGCGCGAAGCGCTATATATTTAGGAGTAAATCATGACAGGAACCGTTCAACTTCACCGCGTGTTCACCAGCACGCCCGAGAAAATCTGGCGTGCTTTCACCCAGCCAGATGCCTTCGCGCGATGGCTACCGCCCAATGGTTTCGTGGGGCGCATTTCGCAGATGGATGTGAAAGTCGGCGGCGCATGGCGTGGCTCGTTCACCATCTAGCTTAGCAAGAATCGCTGAAGCATTTGGCTCGGTTAGTCGAGCCGAATATTCCAGGTTAAGCGCCATCAACCATTTCCTGTCCTCATCCTAAAGTGAGTCCACCAACTTCATCATCTTCAAAAGGACACACATTATGAAAATCACCGTTGAAACCCTCGCCAACGCTCCTATCGCCAAAGTATGGAGCGCCTACACCACGCCCGCTGATATCAAAATTTGGAATACCGCTTCCGCTGATTGGCACACCACCGCAGCATCGGTCGATTTGCGCGTGGGCGGCGCATTCAGCTCACGCATGGAAGCCAAAGACGGCAGCGCCGGCTTCGATTTCGCAGGCACTTACACCAAGCTCGTACCGCAGCAACTCATCGAGTATTCCTTCGGCGACCGTATCAGCGTTGTCGAGTTCATTGAGAACGATAAAGGTGTCACAGTCCGCGTCAGCTTTGATGCCGAAACTACTCATTCCATTGACCAACAACGCGATGGCTGGCAGGCAATTTTGAATAGTTTCACCAAGCATGTGCAAGCGGCTTGACTGCACAGCGCTTTTGTTTTGTATCAGGCAAAGGAGAATCCTATGAGAGTTGAACCCTATTTGATGTTCTCAGGCCGCTGCGAAGAGGCTTTGAACTTTTATCAAACCGCCATCGGTGTGCACACCGTGATGATGATGCGCTTCAAAGAAAGCCCCGAGCCGCCTCACATGCCGCTGCCGCCCAACTGGAGCGAGAAGATCATGCATTGCGGTTTCATGGTCGGGCAAACCTTGGTCATGGCGTCCGATGGCATGAGTGCAGAGAAAGTCGATTTTTCTGGCGTGAGCCTGTCCATCACGGCAGATGATGAAGCGCAGGCCAAGCGTATGTTTGATGCGCTGTCTGCGGATGGCAATGTGTTCATGCCGATGGGCAAAACCTTTTGGTCACCTTGTTTTGGCATGTGCTCAGACCGATTCGGCGTGAGCTGGATGGTGGGTATTGACGGAGATTTTCAGGGCTAATTTTTAACCAAATCAGCACATTGCCGTTATAAAATATGCGCAGAGTGCTATCACTTTAGGAGTAAATCATGAATTACTTGGATGGATTTGTCGCCGCTGTGCCATTGACTAATAAGGAGGCTTTTCTCAAACATGCACAAGAGGCGGCGGTGGTGTTCAAGGAATTTGGCGCTTTGCAAGTGGTGGAAAGCTGGGGCGACGACGTGCCAGAAGGCACGCTCACATCCTTTCCCATGGCCGTGAAGCGAGAAGAGGGCGAGACGGTGGTGTTTTCTTGGATACAGTGGCCATCCAAAGCGGCACGCGACAGCGCTTGGGAAAAGATCATGGCCGATCCCCGTATGAATGCTGAGAACAATCCCATGCCATTCGACAGCAAACGCATCATCTTCGGCGGCTTTCAGATCATCATGGAGAAATAAGATGGCCGCTCCTGCTACCCCAGCAAAGAACACCATTTGCCTTTGGTACAACGGCGATGCCGAAGAAGCCGCGCGGTTTTATGCCTCGGTCTTTCCTGACTCAAAGCTCAAAGCCGTGCACCGTGCACCGAGCGACTATTCGGTGGGCAAACAAGGCGATGTCTTGACTGTTGAGTTCATTGTGCTGGGCATTGCCTGTCTGGGGATCAACGGCGGGCAGGCCAGCGAGTGTGGCTGGTGCAAAGACAAGTGGGGGATCTCATGGCAGATCACGCCGATTGCCTTGACGCAAGGCTACACAGACCCAGATCCCGCTGTGGCTAAACGCGTGTTCGAGGCGATGATGAAGATGGGGAAAATAGATGTTGCAGCGATTGAAGCGGCGCGCCTGAACGCTTGAGGATCGTCAAAATGGCTGAGAATGCAAAATTCACCAACATTGATGCCCGCTTTTAAGCTTGGTAGAACGCTTATCTACTTTGCTGCTTTCAGAAAGCATATTGGCATCTATCAGCCTATAACTGCGGACAAATTGCTCATCGAGTTGACTGCACCTTACCGCTGACGCTGCAACGACTAAGCCCATACACCAACATGCCAACATACCTGCCATACCTCGTCATCGCTGCCATCGTCGGTTGCGGTTTGGTGTCAGGCCTGTTGTTCGCATTTTCTGTCGTGATCATGCGAGCCCTGCTTCAGCTCTCTCCTGAAATCGGTATGGCGGCGATGCAGCGCATCAACGTCATCATCATCAATCCGCTGTTCTTGTTGGTCTTTTTGGGAACTTCTGCGCTTTGCCTCGCAGTGGCTGTCATCGCTGCTGGTGGCATGTCAAACGAAGGATCGCCGTGGTTGCTGGCGGGCGCCGTGGCCTATCTGCTTGGGCCACTGGGTATCACCATGACATTCAACGTCCCATTGAATAACAGGCTTGCCAAAATCCATGCAGATCAAGCAGCAACAGAATGGCCAGGGTATGCATCAGCTTGGCTTCGCTGGAATCATTTGCGCACAGCACTCGGCACACTGGCGATGGCGCTTTTCTGCATCGGGTTGGTTCAGAGCGTTCGCGGCGTTTAGCAAACAACTGAAGGATCATGCGCAAAATTTGACTTGACCTAGAGTTCACTCTATGAATTCCAATCTCATTACATGCGCGTTGGGTGCATGCAAATTTGGAGAATTGAGTATGGATATTGAACACAACAAGCACATTGCATATGAGTTTTATCGGTGCTTCACGGCCAACGACATCCCTGGAGTCATGGCAACGATGACGCAAGACGCAAGCTTCTGGATTGCGGGTCAAGCGACAAACACGGCATCGTCAGGCGAATTTAGCAGGCCACAGATAGAGAGAATGTTCTTGGGGATGCTTAGCCGCCTCAAGAAGGGCTTGACGATGCAGGTCAAGAGCTGCATTGCTGAGGGCGACCGGGTTGCGCTGGAAGTCGTGTCTTTGGGCGAACTGAAAGACGGGCGCATTTATGACCAGCAATATCATGTCGTCATGCAAATTCGCGACGGCAAGATTGCAAGCATTCGCGAATACTTGGACACACAGCACGTACAGCAGATCTGGTTTCCAGATACGAGCAGTGACAACAAGAAACTGCTCGAACATGCTTTTTCAGAAACAGCGCAAGGCCGTGGGCGGGCTTTTCTGGATGCTTTGGATGATGACGTTACTTGGACGATTATCGGCACGACAGCTTGGTCAACCACTTATCGCGGAAAACAAGCTGTCTTGAAAGAGCTTTTGCAACCCCTCAATACGCAGTTTGATGCTGGCAATACGATCATCGCACACCAGTTTATTGCACAAGGCGACGATGTTGTTGTGCAAGCGCGGGGCAAGAACCGCACCCTCACTGGTCTAGCCTACGAGAATACATATTGCTGGATATTCCATTTTTCAAAAGGAAAAGTCGTTAGCCTGATCGAATATGCGGATACTGCACTTATGGAAAATGCGTTGACTCACCCGCATCATTAAATTCGTTCACATCGCATATGGCTGCTCAAATTTCCACCCGTCTATTGATCGGTCAATTCGTGGCCCTGACGGGTTACAGCGTTCACACCGTGCGATGGTATGAGGCGCAAGGCCTGCTGCCGCGTGTGCCACGTGATGGCGGCGGGCGGCGCGTCTATAGCCAGCGGCATGTGAGTTGGATCGCTTTGATGGACAAGCTGCGGCGCAGCGGTATGTCTATTGCCCAGTTGCGTGACTACACGCGCCTTGCGCAGCAAGGTGGCTCTACGCTGATACCCACGAGGAGTATGCTGCAAGAGCACAGAACTATCGTTGAGGAAAAGATTTTGGAATGGCAACAGGCGCTCGTTTTGATTGACGAGAAAATTGATTTCTATTCCCAATGGATAGAAACTGGCCATCGCCCTAACAAAAAACGCCCCTGATAACTGATACCTCACCAGAAGAAAAAAATGCTTTCATCACTCATTTTTCTTGCGTACATGACGAATGACGTAGTTTTTGCATACGCACTGAAGCTCCCGATGACAGAGCGCTATTGTTTGGTGGAAGCCATTTTGGATTCGATGGACATGCCCGAGCCACAGATCGAACAGGCTTGGGCGCAGGAAGCCGATGATCGCTTGGCAGCATATCTGCGCGGTGAAATAGTCGCTTTGGCCAACACGCATCGTCAGCCAGGGTATTGACAAGATCGTACAAGCATTTGATGCCCTAGTCGGCATGGAATCTGCGCGGAGTAATATTAAAAAGACAGTGCGTGAAACTACCCGCGATGCCCCAGCGCCATTGAAATTTCTTGCGCTGTGGCTTGCAGGCGCGGGAGCCACTCTTCATTCAAGCGATCTGTGGGCGCGGAAATCGACAGACCGGCCACGAGGTGGGATTGGTCGTCATAAATCCCAGCAGCCATGCAGCGCACGCCCAGCTCGAGCTCTTCGTTGTCTCGCGCCACGCCGTATTGGCGGCATTTGGCCAGCTCGCGCTCCAATTGGGGCAGCTGGGTGAAGCTGTTTTTGGTTTGCCCGGCCAGGCCGGTACGCGTGGCGTATTGGCGCACGCGCAGCGGCTCATCAAACGCGAGGAAGAGTTTGCCCACCGAAGTTAAATGCAGCGGCGCACGGCCACCGATGGCGCGCACCACCTGCATGCCGCTGCGCTCGGAGTATGCCCGCTCGACATACACAATCTCATCGCCTTGGCGCACAGACAGGTTCACCGTTTGCTGCGTGAGCTTGTGCAGCTCGCGCATCGCGGGCAGGGCAGCATCGCGCACATTCAGGCGATCTTTCACCAAGTTGCCCAGTTCCAGCAGGCGCAAGCCGAGGCGATAGCTGCCAGCTTCAGGGCGATCCACCATGCGGCCCAGCGCCAGATCGTTCAAGATACGATGGGTGGTGGAAGGATGCAGACCCGTTTTTTCGCTAATTTCTTTCAGCGAAATCGCTTCTCGGCGCGAAGACAACACATCCAAGAGCGAAAAAATACGCTCAATAACTTGGATGGTGGGGGTGGTGGAGGGTGTTTTTTTCATGCGTCTGAGCTGTTCAGCATCTAGGAGCGCATTTTATCTTGTGAAATCCAGTGGCCATCTACGAGCTTTTCATGCGGCTCGAATTGGGCTTTGTAGGTCATTTTTGGGCTCTCATCGATCCAGTAGCCCAAATACACATGCGCCAAACCCAGTTCGCGGGCCTGACTGATTTGCCAAAGGATGCTGTAGACGCCGAAAGCAGCTTTCGCATCTGGTTCGTAAAACGTGTACACGGCTGAAATACCGACCGACAGCACATCCAAAATGGACACCATTTTGAGCGCACCCAGTTGGCCATCCACGCTTTGCTCACGAAACTCCACCATGCGCGAATTCACGCGGCTTTGCAGCAAAAACTGGGTGTATTGATCAATGCTGTCATGATCCATCCCGCCGCCTGCATGGCGTCCATTCTGATAACGCAAATACAGCTCGTAATGCTCTGAAACGAAGCCCAGCTTCAGCACTCTCACTTCCAAACCGTTGTGCTGCTTTTGTGAGCGTTTTTGGCTACGCGAAGGCTTGAAATCAGCCACGCTCACGCGCAGTGGAATGCAGGCTTTGCAGCCGTCGCAATACGGCCGGTAAGTAAACATTCCGCTGCGCCGAAAGCCTGTAGCCACCAATTCAGAATACGCTTCGTTATGCACCAAATGGCTCGGCGTGGCCACCTGAGAGCGCGCCACTTTGTCAGCCAAGTAGCTGCACGGATACGGCGCGGTAGCGTAAAACTGCAAGGTCTGAAGGGGGAGATCCTTGAGCAGGGTCATGGCGAATTCAATGGCGTCAATGTTTGGAGGAAAGTGGGTTTAGATGGCGCTAATCGCGAGTCTAATAATGTCCATTCTACGGATTCCGTACGCCATTGCAGCGGTTTTTTTGTGGCGGCTTCGCGCACCTGCGCGCAGAAGTTTTCACGCGGCATTCCAGCTGCACCAAGGCTGGCCAAATGCGCAGTGTTTTGCTGGCAATCAATGATGCTCACGCCTTGTCCACGACACAGCGCGACAAGTGCTGCAAGGGCCATTTTGGAGGCGTCGGATTTGCGGGAAAACATCGATTCGCCAAACACCGCAGCGCCGATGCAGGTGCAATACAAGCCGCCTGCGAGCTGGTCGTCAATCCAAGTTTCGATGCTGTGCGCGAAACCTGCTTCATGCAAGCGGCAATAGGCCGTTTGCATCTCAGGCAAGATCCAAGTGCCGCCTTGCCCTTCTCGTGGTGAGTTGGCGCAGGCCGCGATCACAGCAGCGAAGTCATGGTCAACACGAATTTCGCAGCCAGGTGTTTGTAAAAATGTCTGCAAAGTTTTCCGCAAACTACGATGCAGTTTGAAGTCTTCCAAGCGCAGCACCATGCGCGGGTCGGGGCTCCACCAAAGGATGGGTTGGCCTTCGCTGTACCAAGGAAAAATGCCTTGGGCATAAGCACTTTTGAGGGCGGCCACGCTCAGATCTGCGCCGCCTGCGAGTAGGCCAGGCACCGGGTCATACAGCCCCCAAGCCTGCGCCACATCCGGAAAATCTTCGCCCCTAGCTAGCCAAGGCAGTCGGGGGGGAGGTATGGACGATGTCATTCCCTGATTTTGCTGGTTTTTAGCAACACTTTTTGTTTGATTAAACGCTATTAAATGAGGAGCACTCAGCGCAGGTTTTATAAGGGCGATAGGCCTAAAACACTTAAAAAATACAAATGTGTGCATTTGTAGGCAAAAACCCGACCCTAGCAGGGTTGAAATCGTGTATTTTTTCGCACGCAAATTCACAGCTTTGGCCTATATTGCAATGAGGTGTAAATGCGCCTGCTTTTTGCTTCTGCAAATAAGCAGGTCATTCCAAGAAAAATACAGTGAATGTTGTCCTGAATTCAGGACCGAGAAAGAAGCTTCTGCCATGACAGAAAAACAGATCATCCAGCAACTGCCCAGCGGCGACGCAGTGATGCTGCGCAGTAGAAAACGAACTTGGCCAGCACGAAGCAAGACCAGCCAGCGCGCGCGCCACAACCGCTTTGCGCCAGGCAGTCTGAGCATTGCCCTTGCCCGGGCATACAGCGCCTTCCATGCGGCCAGCTTTTCCATCTCTCAAGCCATCACCGGCCTGAGCATCACGCTCGCTGGTTTAGCCAACGCGCAAACTCAGCCTTCGCCCGCGCTGCCGCAAGGGGGCGTGGCCGTTCATGGCACAGCCGGATCGGTTTACAGCGGCAACACCCTCAACGTCACCACCACCAACGGCAGCGGCAACCGCAGCATCATCAACTGGCAAAGCTTCAATATCGGCGCGGGCCAGACCACCAACATCAATCAGCCCAACGCGCAATCGAGCAGCTTAAATCGCGTCGTCACCAACGTGCCCAGCCAAATTCACGGCTCGCTGCGCTCCAATGGCCAAGTCATCTTGGTCAACCAAAACGGCATCGCCGTGGGCGCAGGCGGCGTGGTGGATACGGCTGGATTCACAGCCTCCACATTGAACATCACTGACGCGGATTACAAAGCCAAACGCCTTCGCTTTGAAGGCAATGCGCTCGCAGGCAGCGTGTTGATTGAAGGCGAAGACCGCTCTGATCCGAACAACATCCGCCCCGGCGCATTTGTGCGCTCCCGCAATGGCGATGTGATGCTGTTTGCGCCGCAGGTGAGTACAGGCAAAGGCTCACAAGTCAAAGCAGACAATGGCAACGTCATCGTTGGCGCAGGCCAGAGTGTGGAAGTGACCGGGCGAGGCTTGGAAGGCGTGAAATTCCTCATCCAAGGCGCAGACAACAAAGCCCTCAACCTTGGCACGCTGCAAGGCAATGCCGTGGGCGTGTTTGCCGGCACACTGCGCCACAGCGGCGTGATCCAGGCGCAAAGCGCCAGCATGGAAGGCGGTAAAGTCGTGCTGCGTGCCATCAAAGATGTGGAAATCGTGCGCGATCCATCGCTCTCGCATGCACCCGTGATCCGCGCGGATGGCGGCATCAACGCGCAAGGTGTGGCGCAAAACGGCGGTAGCGTGCGCATCGAGTCTGTGCAAGGCAATGTGAGCGTGGGCGCAGGCAGCCAGATCAGTGCGAATGCAGGGCAGAGTGCGCTAAGCAGTGCAAGTTTAATGCCAAATCAGCCTCTTCCCGTTATAAATGCTGCGGGAGGTGCTATAAATATAGTAGCAAATCAAGGCCGCGTCTCGCTCGAAGCGGGCAGCCAAATCAGCGCCACCGGCAGCCCGGGCGGCACAATTCGAATCGTGGGTGGCCAAGAAGCCCGCGTTGGCGCGTTGCTCAACGTCAGCTCACCCAGCTTCGGCCCGGTGGATTCAGCAGGCACTTTGCTGCTGATTGGCCCCGGCCAGATCGGCGGCACCATTCAAGTTTTAAGCCCGAATACTGTGAACTTGACAGAAGGTGCGCAGCTCCTCGCCAGCGGCGATGCAGGCGGTGGCACGATTTTGATCGGCGGCGATTACCAAGGCGCGAACGCAGCGATTGTCAACGCGCAAGACACCAATATCAGCCAAGGCGTGCTCCTAGAAGCCAACGCAAGGGTCAATGGCGATGGTGGCAAAGTCATCGTCTGGGCCGATAACGACACCTATTTCGGCGGCTCCATCAAAGCCACAGGCGGCGAACACGGCGGCGACGGCGGCTTTGGCGAGACATCAGGCAAAAAGCATTTGTACTTCAGGGGCCGGGCGGATTTGAGCGCGAGAAGAGGGCGCACGGGGACGCTGTTGCTTGATCCTGAGACGATCATGATCCAAGGGGGTGCTGGAACATCAGATGATCCCGATGGTTTAGTGGGGGCAAATGATGGCGGCAATATCAGTACGAACTACACAATCACAGAAAGCTTGTTGGAGAGTTTGAGTACCAATATTTCTTTGGAAGCTGCAAACTACATTCAATTTCAAGGTACTTTCGGCGGCAATGGTTTAAGTCTTATCAACGGCTTTACCTTAAGTACGAGAAACGCACCCACAGACACAGGCACCAGCTCAAAAGGTATTTACCTAGGTGGTTGGGGTAACAGTACATTCACCATCTCTGCAGGAGGCAATGTCACTTTCTTAGCAGGCACAGGTTGGACGGGTACAGTCGTGAATGCGCCAGCGATAAACTCGTTTCCTGCTAGTTTGCTAAGCATCGTCTCAGGCTCTGGCAATATTACTTTGGAAGCAGCCGGATCAATGGGCTTGGGCTCTGGTCTCAATCTTGTGGCCAACTCGGGAGATGTTGTGATTCGCTCCAAACTTTCGACTGTTGCTTTAGGTGAGCTGGCTAGTGCGGGTGTCAATATCAATGCACAAAACATCAATATTGAATCACAAGCGAATGATGGACTCATTTCCATTTTGGGCTCAGCAGTGATTAACTCCACAAGTACTATTGGCAACGGAATCACATTGCGCGCAGATCGCTTGATGATGGATACCTCACCGACTTTGGTCTCTGCCGCAGGTATCGAAGTTCGCCCGTGGACGGGCTCTCGCACCATCAAGCTCAGCGGTGTAACTGACACGACTGGCAGCGGTGCGCTTCAAATCAGCCAAACTGAGTTTGACAACCTCTCCGCTAATCAAGTGATCCGCGTTGGCGATACGACCAGCTTCACTGGAAATATTGAAGTTGCCACAGATACCTTGATCAATGTCGGCTCTGGAGAGGTTGCGTTGCTCAGCAATGGGGGCGATATTACGCAGTTGTTTGCGATCACAGCCAATGTACTCAGGATGGAGGCTGGATCAATCATACTGAGCAATTCAACCAACAGCTTCTCCCTGCTAGCCGCACGTACCAGCACGGGCGCGATGAACATCTCTACAGGCAGTTTGAACACGTTTTTGGCCACGGTCGATGGGTTATCTGGTTTACAAAGCGCAGGCACTTTAAGTTTCAGCAACACGAATCTATCACCCAGCCAGTTGTATCTCAATAATGGTGGGAATATCAGCGCCGAGGGCAACATCAGCATTGCCGCCTTTGAAACCATCACGGTTAACGGTGGTGGCTATGTGATTGATTCCAACACCAACAATCTGGGTGCATCGGGCAACATCTCTTTGGGTACGGCTGCTGTCTATACAAACCAATTCGGGCGAAACCTCACTCTGGATTCTTTTTCATCAGATGCAGTAGGCGGCAACATCAGCTTTGGCAATGTCACGCCTGACACGCCAGGCAATGCGCTCAACAACCTCACAGTCAACAGCAGCGGCACCACCGCTGGCCAAATTAATTTGCCAAGCAGCATCACGGTGGGCAGCGGCGGGGCGAGTCTGACCGGGCGTGTCTTTCTAAACAATGCCGCCGCGATGAATGCCACAGGCACAGGTGCGATTACGTTCAATGGCGAAATTCAAGGCAACAATAACCTGAGCCTCAACAGCGATTCTGGCGCGATCACACTCAATGCGATTGCGGGCAACGGCACAAGCATAGGCAAGATCAATATTTTTTCAAGCAGTGGCACAGTCAACCTGAATAAAAATATCACCACCTCCGCTGGTACGAATGTACAAGTGGCGGCAGGCAATATCAATGTGGGCAACAACGCCGAAATCTATGCTGGCGGTTTACTTTATTTTAATGCAATCGGCGCACCTGTAAGTGCCCTGACCACTGGCACAGGTAGCGTGTTGAATGCCCAAGTGGGCAACGTCACTCTGCTGGGAGAAAACAACATCACTCTGGGTGGGCAAGTCAGTGGCAAGGGTAATTTTGACATCAGTAGCTCGGCTGGTAACGTTATCATGGGCAGCAATGCGACTGTGAATGGCCTTGACACCTCCGGTTCTGCGGGTTCAAAAAGCATCTCAATCTATGGTGAAACAGGCGTAACCCTTGGCGCTCTTGCTGGCGCAACAACGCTCACTACAAGCTATTACAACGCCACTGTCACTACAGGAAGCGGTCAAACCATTGCCACAGCCAATGCAGGCTTAACCAACTTCGCTGGTTTTCACAGCACCACCTTGGGCAGCGCCGGTGCTCGCAGCAATATCGGCTTGAGTACGAATAGGATCGAACTGAGCAATGCTGGCAACACCACCATTTTTGCAGGAACAAATCTGTATTTGTTGTCTCGCGTGGGTGGCGCGACTTTGAGTTTGGTCAATGCCAGTGTCGATACGGGTGCTTCCTCAACTGCAAATATGGAAGTGATCTCCAACGGTATTTTGAATGTAGGTAGCGTCAGTGTGCTTGGCACAGGCACAGCTCACCTTGATCTCCGTGCAGCCAACATTTTGAATTTCACCGGCACTATCACGGGAACAAGCACCAGCGATTTGGTGTTGGCATCCGATGAGAGTTTTAACTTAGGCTCGGGCTCAGGAGCGATCAGCAATTTCGCCTATTTGGGCTTACAGGGATTTTCTTTCGGTCAAAAATTTCATTTTGTCGATAACTCTAGTGTTCCCGTCGCGGGCACAACGCAACTTGAATACTTCTTCACCGGCAACATTGGCTCATCCGTTGGGCATGTCGTCATTGGGCGTCCTAATTTGACCGATGGCGACATCAGTTTTCAAGGCTCAGGCAATCTTGCTCCAGGCGCTGGCGCTGCTAATAAATACTCCTTCTTCTCAGGTGGAAATATCAGTTCTACGGCTGTGCGCAATTTACAGCTGGATGCCGCAGGCTTTTCAGCAACAGGCAACGTCGCGCTGGGCAATGTCGGCATTCAATCTGTGACAGCTTCTACGGGTGTGACCTTGGCTGCTAATTCAGGTGGAAGCATTGATTTGAAAGTGACCGATGCAGATGGTGTCACCATCGGTCTGGTGGGTGGTTCATTGCCCTCGTTAGCGCAAATCAACACCATCACCACCGCAGGAGGAGATGTCAAGTTGATCAACACGCTGGGCGCAATCGTCAGCGGTTCAACAGCTTTTGACATTTATGCGGGCGGTGGAAATATCACTGCCAAGGCATACGGCAATATCGGCTCGGCGGTGAATCCTCTCGCCTTACATGGCAGCAGCTTCACCTTAGGAAATACAGGCGGCGTAGTGACGCAAACCCTCATCGCTGCCGCACTCACAAAAAACGCCAATGCCACGCTCAGCTCTTCCAATATCAGCATCGGCAGCTATGCCGCGACTCTGACCGATATTTATCTCGCGGCAGGTGTTGGCACAACAACTTTAAAGATGGATAACAACCCTGGCTCGGGAAATGCTATCAACCTCACAGCATCGAACGCGGCTGGAAATATTATCGTGACGCAACCTAATGTGGATTTTTCTGGCTCAGGTAGCTTCACCTTTGATGCGTTCAGCACTGAATTCCAAACCATCACCAACATTGCCGCCGGACATACAGTGCACGTGACTTCCGGCAACAGCACCATCGCCACCCCCGGCGGTTGGTTGCAAGGCGCAGGCACGCTCAACAATGCTGGCAGGTTTCTGGGTGTCAATGGCACGATTTCTCCAGGTCTGAGTGGCGCGATTGGCACACTGACGGTGAGTGGTAATTTGATCATGACCAGCACAGGTGTGATGGATTTACAGATTGGCACCAACGCCACCAACGGTGATCGTATCGTCGTGGGCGGTGCTTTTCAAGCCTTCGGCGGCACATTACGCATCACAGAAAGCGCACCAGGATCGACGGCAGTGGGCACGGCTTACACACTGGGTACGTCCCCGAATTTCATGGGCACATTTGCGACTTTGGATGCGCCTACAGGCATCTTTAACCGATCTCTTGGCTCAGGCTTTCTCACCGTCACAGCCACCAGCTTGACCAACAACTGGACCAACAGCGCAGGCGGTTTCTGGAATACCGGTGGCAATTGGTCAAGGGGTGTTTCTCCAACAGCTTCGCACGATGCTGTGATTGATATGGTGGGCTTTAACCCTATCGTCACTGTTGCAAGCGGGGCTGTTGCTAATTCTGTGAAGATTGGCGACACGCTCACGCTCGATGCCAGCCTTGGGGTGATGGGTGGCATGCAGGTCTTCAATGGGGGCACTTTCAATCATATGAATGGTGGGAGCGGCATCATCACCACAGGTAACAACTTGAGCATTGATAGCGGCGGCGTGATGAACTGGGCTGGCGGAACGATTGGCTTGGCCACAGATACTTCGCAGCAATTCAACAACAATGGAACAGTCAACATCAGCGGGCCTGGCTCAAGTCTCCAAAACCTATACCTCAATTGGAATAATAACGGCATCGTTGCTTGGACGGGCGGTAGGCGCATTGATTTGATCAGTAATGCGTCTGGCGTTATCAATTTAACCAACACTGCAGCGGGTCAAATCAATCTCAGCACGACCCTCGCTGGAACAGATGATTTCATCAACGGTGGTCCGGGAAATATCATCAACCAAGGCACGATCACCAGTGCCAGTAGCAATGCCGCAACCACCACGCGTTTGAACGTGATTTCAAATGCGATGCAGAACACGGGGAAAATCATCTCCAATGTTGGCACGCTTTCTGTGGGTACTTCAGGTACGCTGGGAAACGACTCGGGTAGCTATACGGTTGCTTCGGGCGCAGGCCTGAGCTTCGCTGGGAGCAGAACTCTCAATTCTGGTGCCTCAATTTCCGGCGCTGGGCAATTCGGGGTGTCTTCTGGCACGTTGACCGCCAACAGCGGTGTGAGTCTCGGTGTGCTGACGACAGGCTCTGTCAGCCTCACCGGTGGGTTGAATCTTTTCATTGGCAATGCGCAAACCATTGCCGATCTCACGCTTTCTGCCGGCAGCAACATCACCACAGGCGATGCTCTGAGCATCGGCACTTTGAATGCTGCAGGTGGAAAATTTAGCGGTACGGGCCTCGTCACCACAACGGGAAATTCCACCATCACCGGCCAACTGGAGCGCGAGGGCGGCAATTGGCTGAATTCTGGCAACGCAACATTCAATACCGGTGGATTGATTTACCTCAATAACACCTCTACGCTGACCAACGACGCTGCTGGCAGTATGAACTTCTTGTCTACAGGCTCAACAGCTATGTACAGTGGATCTGGATCAAATCGCTTCATCAATCAAGGCACACTCACCAACGGTGCAGGTGCGGTGAGTCGTCAGGTGAGCGTTGCCTTTGACAACTCGGGTGTTGTGAATGTGAATTCTGGTCGCTTGTTTCTTGACAGCACGACCGCAGGTAGCGAATCAGGCACTTACAACGTTGCTACAGGCGCAACACTACAAATCAATGCATCACGTAACTTCACCTCCCTTGCGGCTGGAGCTGGCCTGTTTGGTTTAGGTTTTCTGGATATTCAAGGCAGCAGCACGCAAGTGAGCTTATCTGCAGGCGTAGGCACTGGTTTGCTGCAAAACGGTACGCTGGGAGTCGACTCGGGCCGCTTAACCATCAACACAGGCTCGGGCTTCAGCTTGACCAACACTGTCCAACTACAGGGCGGCACGATCAACCACGCCAACAATATGATTGGCGCGATCTCCGCGAGCGGCAACGCCTCCTTGACCTCGCCCGCAGGCGGAACGACCTGGACGCTGCCCACTTTGTCCACATCCACCCTTTCCATGGGATCAGGCACCACATTCAACACGAGCAATATCATTCTTGCGAATTTTGGTACGGTTGATTTCACAGGCGATGGCACGCTGTCTCTGGGCAACAGCTTCACCAACCAAGGCATCGTCAATCTCACTGGCAATGGCGCTTTGGCGGGGGCGGCAACTTTCAACAACACCAGTGTTGGCACAGTCAATCGCAGCAGCGGGGCTAGCACGTTCACGGTCAACTCTGCTTTTGCGCAGGGCGGCACGCTCAGTGCCAATTCGGGCACTTTAGCCTTTACCAACGCCTTGACTAATTCTGGTCTGCTTCAAGGCACTGCAAGAATCAATGTGGGCGGCGCTGGTTTGACCAACGACTCCGCAGGAAAGATCGCACCAGGTGGAACAGGTGTGGTGGGGTCGTTAACCATCGCCGGCAACGTCAGTTTCATAGCGGGTAGCAAGCTCCTGATTGATGCGACCAGCGCTGTAAGCTATGACAAACTCGCTATCACAGGTAATTTCAGTAGCGTCGCAGGTGCTACTGTTTCAGTAGCAGAGAACGTAGGTTTTATAACGGCAGGAGACACTTTTGACGTTATAAATTACACTGGGGCAGCCCCCGCAGCGCTGCCCACCCTCGTCAACCCCACCGACATCACCCTCACCGCAGCCACCACCGCTGCCAGCAACGGCGCATTGCGCCTCACGGCTACAAGCGTGACCAACCGCTGGCTCGATGCCAATATTGATAATTCATGGCTGACGGCTGCCAACTGGAGCCGAGGCCATGTGCCAACGGCTGGCGAAGATGCCATCATCAATCCCTTAAGCGAAGTCGCTGCTGTGACGCTCTCTAGTGGCACGCAAACCCCCAGATCCTTGCAACTGACAGGCGACGACTCGCTCAGGGTCAGCGGCGGCACACTCACATTGGCGCAAACCTCTACCGTTGGCAGTGCAGCCTCACTGTTCCTGAGCGGTGGCCAGATTGATGGCGCAGGCGATTTAGTCATTGCAGGGCAGTTCAATTGGAGCGGTGGCACCATTGGCGGTGCAGGCGATCTCTTTTCTTCTGGCATCAGCACGATCACGAATACTGCAACCTTGCAGCGAGACTGGAATAACACCGGCGGCATCACTATCGCCGCAGGTGCAAGCAACTCCTTGGCTCTGCAAAGCGCCGCCACTTTGACCAACGCTGGCAGCCTTCGGATCAACAGCGCGTTAGGTGGCCCCATTGATTTGACCTCAGGAACTGCATTCATAAATACAAGCACAGGCGTGTTCGACTTAAACAGCGGTGCTAACAGCTTCATCGGCACTGCGGGTCAATTCCAAAACAACGGCTTAGTGAACGTGAATAGCGGAACGCTCAGAATCGCCTCGCCCGGTGCGATAGACACCGGTATTTACGACATTGACAGTGGCCAAGAACTCCAATTTTTGGGCAGCCGAACGCTCGGTGCAACGAGCAACATCACTGGCGCAGGCACCTTGAATTTTGCAGGCGGTACACAAACCATTAACAGTACAGTCTCTGGCGGTTTAGGCATTGCCAGTACGGGGCGTGTACGCGTGACGGCTTCAGCGGTCAACCTCAACACGAACGACACCACGATTGTTAATCCCTTCGAGGTGACCGGCGGTTTCTTGCAAGGCAGCGCCAACATCACGATTGACAGTACGACGGGTGCGCTCAATTGGAGCGGGGGTATTATCGGCGGCGCAGGCGATTTGATCACGCCAATCGGTGCGAACACCACAATTACAGGCGCAGCGACGATTCAGCGCGATTGGAACAATGCGGCAACGATCACACTGGATGCGAGCGGCACATCACAGCTCATCGTGCAGGGTGTGCATATCCTAGCCAACAGTGGCACGATGCAAGTCAACAGCACCAACGCGACACCTTTGAACATCACAAATGGCGCGGTGAGCAATACCGGTACGATCAATTGGAATGGCGGCGTGTCAAACAGCATTAGCGGCGCCGGCAGTTTTGCTAACAACGGTCAATTCAACGTCATCGGCAATTCAACCGTGACCCTACAGACCAGCACGGGCAACGACAGTGGCGATTACAGTATCGCAGCAGGCTCTAGGCTCAATTTCAACACGGGTGTACGCTCTTTGTTGGCAGGCAGCGATATCAACGGCGGCGGTATTGTTGCCAGCACGGGGGGAATCGTTGCTATCAATGACCCGTTCGGAATTGCCAGCACAGGAACGCTTCGTGTGGAAGGCGGTTCAATGGCTTTGAACTCTGCATCTCCCATCACTTTCGCCAACCCCATCACACAAACTGGCGGTACGCTCACTGGTACGGCGGACATCACGTTAGCTGCAACCAGCGGTTGGCTGGCCAGCGGGGGGACTTTCTCTGGCGCAGGCAGTCTGAGATCAGTCGCTGGCTCAAATTCACAGATCAGCGGGGCGGCTAACCTTTCGCAACGAAACTGGCTCAACGAAGGCGGCATCACCTTGGACAGCGGTGGAAGCACATCGCTAGGTCTGTCGGGGAATGCCGATCTAACCAATACCGGTACGATCAATGTCAATAGTCAGTCCACGGGCAACGTGATCAGCCTCGGAGCCAATAGCGATTTCAACAACTCGGGAATGATCAACTGGAACACGGGAAAAAGTGCAGGTTTCGCTGGCGCAGGAAACTTTAACAACCAATCGGCAGGTGTTTTCAACATCAGCGGCGCGAGTACGGCGGTGAGTTTGTCAGCCACAGGTTTTGTGCAGGCTGGCACGGTGAACATTGGCGCTGGCAGCAGCTTGATTCGCAGTTCTTCAGGCAACGTGGCCAATGCTGGCCTGTTGATGGGGGCAGGCACACTCAATGTCGGCTCCAACACATTAACCAACAGCAGCGGCGGCACGATCACCCCCGGCGGAATCGGCTCAATTGCTACACTAACGATAGCAGGAAACGTAGATATATCAACGGGAAACCTGCTGTTTGACTTACAAACGCCCGCGTTCAGTGACCGCTTGGCTGTGACGGGTAATGTGGTGTTCGGCGCAGCGCCGCTCAAGCTGAATGAGCTATTTGGATTGAACATTGGAAACAGCGTCAGCTTGGTGACTTTTGGTGGAGCTGCGTCGGGCGGGCTGCCAACTTTGGATACCAGTGCCAATCTGGATGTGAATTTTTCACGAGTGACAACCGCGAGCTCGAATGGCGCGTTGGTCGTCACCCTCGATTCGGCGATCAACCGCTGGAAAAATGCACCTACCGATCAGCAGTGGACCACTTCTAGCAACTGGACGCGTGGGCATGTGCCCACGGCGCTAGAGGCTGTGGTGATTGATCCCACAACCTCGCAAACCGTGACGCTCACGGGTGCGACGGGAAGCGCACTGAGCATTGCGCTTCCGGGAGACGATAAGTTGTTGATCAGCAGCCAATCACTGACTTTGGGCGCAACCACATCCACTATTGCCTCGGGTGCCAGCCTAGAGCTTTCCAACGCACTTTTGACAGGCGCGGGTAGCACTTTGAATCTAGCAGGCACATTGGTGGCCAGCGGTACGGGCAATCTCTCGGTGAGCAATTTCAATAACTCAGGTACGGTGAACTTAGTCTCCAGCGGTCATGTTTTGCAGCTCAATTCATTCGGCTCAGACAATGGTGGCACTTACAACATCGCAGCAGGCGCTATTGTCTCGTTCGTTGGCTCATCACGCTCGCTAGACAGTGCGACAAACCTCAACGGCTTGGGTACTATGAAGCTCGATGGCTCAGGCACGCTGCTGACCATCACTGGCGGTGTTGGCGGCAACCTCTTTGCTAACGGCACGGTTGACATTACATCTGGTGAGCTTCTTCTCAACGGTGGCGGGGTTGCCCGGCAACTGAATCGCTTGCAAATGGCGAATACCGGCACCTTAACCACCGCCACCAGCGCTGATCGGTTGATAGTCACAGGAAGCTTGAGCGCCAATGGCGGCAGGATCACAGGGCCGGGCACGCTCACTACTTCTGGCAATTCCAGCGTGACAGGTGTTTTGCGCCTCAACGCAGGCAACTGGGTCAATTCAGGTAGCTTGAGCTTCAGCGCAAGTGGATCGTTCGATGCTATTGAAGTGTCGAACAACGCAACTTTGACGAATACCAACTCTGGCACGATCTCGTCCAATAACATGCAGGATTTTGCAGTGTTCAGTGGCGCTACTTTGGGAACGGGCGGTACGGTCAACAACTTTGGCTTGATCGAGCTGACCGATGCCACGACAAACACACGCGATTTCAGCGTAGCCCAACTCAACAACAACGGAACGCTCAAACTCATAGGTACAGGGCGCATCGCTTTGGCTCAGGCTAATTTCGCTCAGGCAGGTACGCTCACTTTGGTGGGCGGCGCAAAGCTCTTCGCCAACAGCATGACCAATACAGGTTTGATCGAAGGCGTGGGTACTTTAGATGTGGTTAGCGGCACTGTGACCAATGGCCCTGGCGGAATATTTGCTCCCGGCGATGTGGATGGCGTGGCGGGCGTGGGCACATTGACCGTGATGGGAAATCTCGATTTGGGCGACAGCTCAACCCAACGATTTAATATGGCTCTAGGCGGCTCAGACCGCATCATTGTCAACGGCAATCTGAGCTTTTCTGGTGCAGCAGGCCCCTCGATGGACATCAGCGAATTCGGTGGTGCCAGCTTCTTAGGAGGTGAACTGGTGACGCTCATGACAGCGACTGGCTCTTTCACCATCCTTGGCGGACAAGTAACGACCGGTAGCGGCGTCGTCACCTTCAAAGGCGATGCAGATGTTTTCAATAAGGCTTACACAGCGCAAGCCGTTGGCATTGAAAACAACTGGATCACGCTAACGCCTGCAGGCGGCAGCTGGTATGGTGTCAGCAATTGGTCGCGTGGTGCTGCGCCCAATGCTTATCACGATGTTTATATCAATCAAACTTCTCCTAACTTGGTGACGATTAACGCAGGCACTGCGCAGGCGCGTTCCATCACGATTGGAGATGGCGCTAGCTCGGGGAACACGCTTTCAGTGAGTGGCACCGGCTCGCTCACAGTCAACAATCAGTTCGAGCAAAACCTTGCCTTGATCAATATTTGGGGTGGAAACACTTTGAGTTTAACGGGAGTTACATTGGCTGTAGGAGACGGCATATTGGCTGTGAAGCCGGGTGGCGTATTGAATTTAGATGCAGCGACAGTATCTGCGCTTGCTGTCGGGTTGGGCGATGCAGATATCCTCAACGAAGGCTTGATCAACAATGTGTCTGGTACGAGTATCTTAGGTAAGTTGGGCGGGAGCAACCAGGTACTGCTGGAAAACAGCGCTTTAGGTACGATCGCGGTGCAGGCTGGCACGCTCAAGGTAGAGGCCATCAGCTTCGCCCAAAATGGCTTGATCACGATCTCCTCTGCTGCATCTACCTTAAGTCACTTCAGCGGAACTCTTCAAAACGACGGGACGATTGATATCGCGGGCGGGCGCTTAGACCTAGGCACGGCACAGTTGTCTAACGCATCGGCAGGCTTGATTCGCGGTACTGGTTTGATCACTACCGCCAATTTAGTCAACGAAGGAATCATCGCCCCTGGCGCGCCTGGGTCCATCGGCACGCTCACGATTTCTGGAGACTTCTCTAACGATAGCTCAGGTATTTTGCAAATTCGTGCAGATGCATCTTTCGCCTCGGATCAGCTGAATGTGGAAGGGGCAGCGAACCTTGCTGGAACGATTTCTTTTGGCTCACTTGTAGGCCATGCCTATAACTCAGGGCAGAGCTATTCAGTGCTTACTGCAACGGGCACCACATCGGGTGGCTTTGCAACAGTTGATGGCTTCGGGTTGCTTCAAGTGACCTCCAATTATTCAAGCGGTGCATTTTTTGCCTTGAGTTTGGTAAGCGGGCAAATTGAATGGATCGGTACTGACGGCGATTGGAGCAATAGCGCGAATTGGAAAGACAGCACCAATACGAACCGCTTGCCTACAGCTGGTGATACTGTCCTCATCAATCCTTCTGGGGCTAAAACAGTCACAGTTTCAACTGGAACCGATTTCACATTATTGAACTTCGCGCAAAGCGATGACACCATATTGATTAACCCGAACGGCACACTGACCTTGCTTGGTGGCGATACGCTGGCTGGCACGTTGCATGTCAATGGCGGCATACTCACCAATGCGGGTGTCAACACGCTAAGCAGCTCGGCTAATCGCATCGTCGTCGATAGTGGCCAATTCAATGTGAATGCCAATTTCGATATCAATTTTTTAACATTGAACAGCACGGCCACCAATGCCATGACGATTTCTGCGGGCAGCACCCTGAGCCTGCTTCCCAACGGAAATACCTTTTTGAATGCTTCTGTTTTTGGAGCAGGTGATATCGTCAATCAATCAAATGGCTATTTAAATATCAACGACATCAATATTGCACCTGGCGTTACAAACGCTGGAACCATCGACATATTTGGTTCAGCCACACTGAGTAGCTTGCAAACCTCTTCCGGTTCAGCCTTGTGGCTCAATGGCGCTGGCACGCTGATTCACAGCGCAGGGGATCTAACCATCAACGGTTTCCTCGGTGGCAATGGCACAGTGGATGTAGGCGCTGGCAATTTGCTCACGGTCTCAAGCACTGGTGTTGTGAATCCAGGGGGTATTTCTACCACCCAAGGAAAGCTGCACGTTGTTGGCGATGCAGACTTTTCCTCTGCATTGTTAGCGTTTGACCTGCAGTCAACTTCAAGCAATGATCACATCAGCGTGACGGGTGATGTTAGTTTGCCATCCAATATCCGAGTGGACGAAAACTCTCCTTTCGTAGGCGGCGGGCAAACCTATTCCTTGCTTACAGCAGGTTCATTCTCAGGCCCGAATTCCTCCACCTCAGTCACTTTTGCAACGGCAGGCATTGCTAACAGCGACGTGCAGATGCAGACCAACCGCCCTGGCGCCACGAGCCTAGAGGCACAAACCACGAAGGTTTTGAATAATTGGATTTCTGCTGCTGACGGAAGCTGGACGGCGGCCGCCAATTGGAGTCGAGGGCATGCGCCGAATCAATACGAGGATGTCGTGATTGCCCCCGTGGGCAGCAAAACAATTTCACTTGTCGGGACAAACGGGCAAGCACTCTCTGTCACGATGTCTGATACCGACGACACGCTAGTGATTCAAGGCAATGGTGTTGGCACTGCCACACTGTCTGTAGAAAACGAATTTCAGAGCAGTGGTACGGTGCAAATCATAGGTGTCACCACGAAGGCGGGGAGTTTGTACACGGGTATCGCAAGCGGTGACGATACGTCTATTGGCTTGCTCCGTATGCAGGACAATTCATTTTTCATCGCTGGTGGTGATGTGTTCACGCAAGGCGCAACCATTTCTGCGGCTAGCGGGTTTGCTCCGCAAATCCAAGGAATTGAATGGCGCATGCAAAGCGGCGAGCATTTGTTTCAAGGCACGGGCAGCATTGATTTCTCTGGAACAACCCTCTACAACGAGAACTTGTCCACTGTCTCTATTGCTTCTGGTTTGACGGTGTTCGGCGCATCTGTGGTCAACCAAGGAACACTCAGTATTGCTACTGGCTCGACTTTGTCGTTGGCTTCAGGAAACAGCTTCTTCAATGAAAAAATATTGACGGGCTCTGGTACGGTGAAGGTGAGTGGTGGCGGTAATTTCGAAAATGCTTCGACAGGTATCATCAGGCCCGGTGGCGTAGGCATTGGAGAGCTGACCTTGACTGCTGCAGGTGGAGGTCAAATCTTTTTGGATGAAGGCAGTGCAGAGATAGGTCTTGCTAGCATTTCTAGCTATGACAAGATCAAGATCAATGGCCCAATCACAACAGCCTCCGCTTTTTCACTCGTTTTAAACGAAACCTCACCTTTCCTGGCAGGAGCAGAAGCGTTTGAAGCGCTGAGTTTCAGTGGTATGCGATCAGGCGGTTTACCAACGATCAACAGCAGTGCCATTTCAGGAAAATCATTCACTCTAACTGAAGCTAGCTCTTTCGGGAGCGCATTGACGCTCACGGCCTCTGGCGGCTTCGTGACAGATATTTTCTGGGATGGCGGGGGTGGAGATGGTTTGTGGTCTAACAAATTCAACTGGTCAACCGATCTGCTGCCAGCAGCCAATCAGAAAGTCACCCTTAATCCTGTGGGCAGTGGCTCGGTCACGATTGCATCTGGAACGAACATCAGTGGCTTGATTGGTTTTGACTTAGATGTCACGGATGCTTTGTTCATCACGGGCGGCTCTTTGGCTCTGCCTGGAACGAATCTGAGTTTGAATGGCACAGTCAATCTGCAAGGTGGCTCATTGACATTGCCGAGCGCGAATCTCACCTTGGGTGGCACATTGAATCTGGCAGGCGGCATGTTGATTGGAAACGCCTTGGGTGGCGGCTTCGGCCAATTTAATTGGGAGAGCGGCATCATGATAGGCTCGGGAAGCTATCTTGTTACCAACTTTGCCTTCACGGGCTCAGGCTCGCGCGTGTTGTCGATGTCTGCTGGCGGTAGTTTGAATGCGAATGCCTTTACAACCACCATGGCAGGCGGGGAATTGTCATTGACCTCTGGTACCTTCAGTGCAGGTCTCGGCATGGTTGTCGGTTCTGCTGCCACCTTGGCTTTTGATGGTGGCTCGCTAAACGCTCTTTCATTCAACAACAATGGCGTGACCGAGATCAACACAGGCAATGTGGTTTTGCCCGTCACAAGTACGCAAACGGGTATCTTCAATATCGCCAATAGCGCCAACCTTGAGTTCAGCAAGGACACCACATTGGCAGTTGGGGCAGGCATTGTGGGTGGCTCATGGACGGTTGCTGGTAGCAAGACGGTCACAGCTTTAGGCTCTTTGCAACGCGGCGCGGCCGGCATCACCACAATCACTGGAACGCTCAATGCCAATAGCAATTTTGAAACCGATGAGTTGATCCTTCAGTCTGGTGGTAGCTTGGCGGGCAGTGGCGGTATGTTGAAAGTCAACACCTCATTCGATGATGCAGGAGCCAGCAATCCCATCTCTGGCTTTGCAAGCGCCACCATCGTTCAGGCATCTGGTGATTTGATCTTCAATCAAGCCTTGTCAGTCACTGGTAACCTCAGGCTCTCGGCCACCCGTGGCGAGATCGACAGCGACACCTCTGGCGTGGTGTTGACCTCGAACAGCTTCCAAGCGGTGGCTTTCAATGACATTGATGTGCGTCTGCAAGCCAATACGATCAGCGCGGGCAGCACTGCGGGTGATGTGTTCCTCAATATTGCGGGTGCCAGCCAGATCGCATCGCTTTCCACGGCATCTGGGCATGTGGCCTTTGTTGTTGCAAGCGGCAATGTGGGGCAACTCGCTGCCATCAATACGGCAGGCCTTGTAGAGCTCGATTTGGGTGCCAGCGGTGTGAGTTGGCTAAACGCAGCGAACGTATTTGGTGAGGGTGTGCATGTTGTGAATGCTGGCTTGGTGCAACTCATCTCTAACGCTGCCAGTCCCTTGACGGTTAGCGGAGCAGCGGCCATTCTCCAACTGGGTGGCGGTGATATTCAATTGGGCTCAAGCACATCCACCCTTGCCGTAACAGGAGTTGGTGGCCTCACGGTGGTGGCCAGTGCCAACATCACGCAGGGTGCAGCACTCAACATCGCTGGAAAGACAGATCTTCAAGCCCTGAGCGGCAACATCACGTTACCCACACTCAGCACCTACGGCGCAAGCGTCAAGCTGATTGCAGGCGGCTCGGTGGAGCTGAACGATCAAGGTGCATTGGTTTTGGAGCAAGTTAGCGCACAAAACGCCAAGCTGACTGCTGGGGGAAGTATCACCCAGGTCAACTCCTTCATTGCCAGCAACCTCACCACGCTGGATGCGGGCTTAAATTTGATCACTCTGAGCAACGCAGGCAACGATTTCAAAACTGTGTTCATAGCTGCCGCAGGTGGCCTGCAAATGCGCGATTCACAGGATTTAGTGATCAATGGCAGCGTAGCAACGAATGCCGACATTACCTTCGGGAGCAGCATTTCCAGCAGCGCTTTTAATGCGGCCACCTTGAATCTCACCGCCTCGGCACCTAGCGGCTTGGTCAACATGGATGTGAATGTTTCTAGCGCAACCAGTTTTGCGGCGACCACGGGCGATTACTCAAATATCGCCTACCGTAACGCCAACAAAGGCATCGCTTCAATGTCTGCCATCACAGCTTCTGGCGATGTGGTGCTCAGCCATGGCGGCGCGATGCCTCTGCCTGCGATTCAAGCGGGCAGCTTGAGCGTGACGGCGGGCGGGCCGGTGACGCAATTGGGTACCGATTTGCAAATCTCAGGCGATGTGACTGTGAATGCAGCCGGTCAAAACATCACGTTGACCAAGGCAGGTAACACGATTGGCAATTTCTCTGCGACGGGTCAAGATGTCACGTTGGTGAGCAACCAAACGGTGAATCCCGATATCGATGCCACAGGCAGCGTGAGCATCACTGCGCCTGACATCAGTCAAAGCGCAGGAAACGCTATCAATTCCGCAGCATTCAGCGCAAGCGTGACCGGCAGTTTAGGCTTGTTTGGTGTCAATAATTTAGGCTCTTTGACAGCTGTTGCTGGTTTAGATATCGATGTACGCAACGACGCGGGCGGTCTCAATCTCGGGCAAGTCACTTCACTTGGCAATGCGGTGATCAAGGTGGGCGGCAATCTGAGCCGCATCTCGGGCACAGTGCAGGCCGCAGGCACGGTGATTTTGGAAGGCGCAAACATCGGCTCTGCGGCTGCGCCAATCGTTGTGGACGCACCAACGGTTCGCGCTAGAGCCAGTCTGGATGCCTATTTAGTCAACCAGCAAGCCAGTATTTTGGAGCAATTCAGTGCAGGCGGCATGGCGCAATACTCTTCAGCGCTTGATATTGATCTGACAGGCAATATTTCAGCAGCCAGCGTGGAATTGATCTCGGGCGGTGACTTGGGCATAGGCAATGCCTTGTTGCCTGTTTTGGTGCAAGCAGGCAATTCCATTTTGCTCAGTGGTGTCGATATCAGTTTGGTGGGCGGTAGCGCAGCGGGCGCATCGAGCAGCGTGAAATCTGCAGGCACGATCAACATCAATGCCACTGGCAATTTTGTGATCGAAGGCGGGAGTGCAACGGATACTTTTGCCACCGTGGAGGTGCTGGGTGCGGCAAGAGCGATGGTGATGGGTACGTTGAGCGTGATCGGTGGCACCGGGCAAGGCGCTTATGCCAAGCTCGATCCAGCCGCTGGTTCGCCACTCGATGTCATAGCAGGCAGCATCAATCTGCAAGGCGGCCAAGGCGCGGGTGCGTATGCGGCCATTGTGTCTGATGGCGACATCACGCTCAGCGCCGCCAGCCTGAGTATGCAAGCGGGCTCAGGCTTGGATGCGGATGCGGTGGTGATTTCTAACTTTGGTAATGTCTCGCTGCCAGCCAGTTGCAATGGCTGCTTGGAGCTGAGTATCATGCCGCTGGGCGACGGCATCACTGGAACGGGCTTCTACAGCGGCGGCAAGATCATTGCGCAAAGCAACAGCACATCGGTGCTGACAACGCAACTGATTCAGATTGACACGATTCTTGAAGATTTGCAGAAAGATCCTGAGGAAGAGCGAGATGCAGAGCCAGATATCGTGGTGGAAGGCCAATGCCCTTGATTTGAAGCGCATTTGTCTTGCGTTGTGTCTTGCATGAATGCTACGCTGATTTCTCGGCTAGGATGATGGCATGACACAGCCTGAACTCTCTCACATCGACTGCGACCACGCAGGCACACAACCTGGCACACATCGTATGGCCTATTGGAGCTGGGGGCGTGCGCATCATCCGCATGTGGTGGTGTGCGTGCATGGCCTCGCACGCCAAGGGCTTGATTTTGATGTGCTGGCGCAGCGCTTGATTGGCGAAGATGGCCAGCGCTGCCGCGTGGTGAGTGTGGATGTGGCGGGGCGAGGGCAGAGCGATTGGTTTGCGGATCCTTCGTTGTATCAAGTGCCGCAATACGCGGCGGATTTAGTGACGCTACTGATGGCGCTCAAAGGCCAAGGTGCGCAAACGATCGATTGGATCGGTACCAGCATGGGCGGCTTGATTGGCATTGCTGTGGCGGCGCAAACGGCGATCAATCCGCAACTCAAGATGCTCAAGCTTCGCAAACTCATCTTGAACGATGTGGGCCCAGTGGTGCAGTGGGCTGCTTTGCAGCGCATCAGTGCTTATATTGGCGCAAACAGGCGCTTTGCCAGTGAGCAAGATGCCATCGACTATCTCTGGGGCTTGTCAATAAGTTTTGGCCCGCACACGCCTGAGCAATGGCGTGCGCTGTGTTTGCCGATGATTCGCCAAGAGACGAGCGATAAGGGAACGCCATTCAAGCTGCATTACGATCCGGCGATTGGCGTGGCAGTAAAGGCCACCACGCTAGAGACGGCAGCGGCTGCCGAGGCGATGCTTTGGCAGTTGTATGACGCGATTGAAAATGAAACCTTGCTGATTCGTGGCAAAGATTCTGATCTGATCAGCGTAGAAACTGCCAAGCAAATGCAGGCGCGCGGGCCTCAAGCCAAGCTGGTGGAATTTTCTGGCGTGGGCCATGCGCCTATGCTGGTGCAGAACGATCAGACCCAAGCAGTGGAAGATTTCCTCTTCGGCGCATGAAGCATTCGCAGAGCCTGAGCACGCAAGACAGCGTTACAGCAGCGGCAGCCGATGCCACTGTTGTAACGGCAATGGCTGTGGCCGTGGCTGGGCAAAGCTTTGATGCGGATGATTTAGCGCTCGATACGCAGCGAGGCAGGGCGCTGGAGCGTGCCCGCGCGTTTGCTGAGCCGCTCATTGCCAGCGAAACGCTGGATACGGGCGAAAACACCTTCGCGCATGCGCAAGCCGTGGCGGAGATTTTGCGCAGCATTGGTGGCTCTCAGGCCATGCAAGCAGCGAGCTATTTGGTCTATGCCTGCGAGCATTTGAACAAGCCTGAAGATGTGATCACCAAGGCTTTCGGCGCAAGCTATGCCACGCTCGCAATGGAGACGACGCGCCTCGTGCAGATTCAGCGCCAAGCCCGCGCCGCATCCCTGAAGACTACGCTCAGCCCCGGCGCTGCCAACCAGACGGAGAATATCCGCAAAATGCTGCTCGCCTTCTCGCGTGATCTGCGCGTGGTGATGCTGCGGCTGGCCTCAAGATTGCAAACGCTGCGCCACTACGCAGCGATTAAATCCATAGCACCTAGCGCAGTATCTACCGAGGCTTTGCATGTCTTTGCGCCATTGGCCAATCGGCTTGGCATTTGGCAGATCAAATGGGAAATGGAAGATTTAGCTTTTCGTTTTCTTGAACCTGAGACATACAAAGCCATCGCCAAGCAGCTCGACGAAAAGCGCGTAGAGCGCGAAGCGGCGATGGCGCGTTTGCGTGAATCTCTGGAGAATGATTTGCAAGCGCAGGGCATTCGCGCCACCGTGCAAGGCCGCCCAAAGCACATCTACAGCATTGTGAAAAAAATGCGCGGCAAGCAGCTCGGTTTTGATCAGGTGTTGGATGTTCGCGCCATGCGCGTGATCGTGCAAGATGCTGGCAATCAAGCGCATGCTGCGTGCTATGCAGCGCTCTCGCGCGTGCATGAGCTTTATGCGTTGATTCCGGGTGAGTTCGACGATTACATTGCTCGCCCCAAGGCCAATGGCTATCAAAGTTTGCATACGGTTGTGCGTGACGATTCAAATCGGCCGCTAGAGATTCAAATCCGAAGCGTTGCCATGCACCAGCATGCTGAAACGGGCGTGGCCGCGCATTGGGCTTACAAAGAGGCGGGCGTGAAGGGTTACGCGGGCGTGAGCGCAGGCGGTGCATCTGAGGCGAAGGTGGATGCGAAGATCGCCGTCTTGCGCCAACTGCTGGCTTGGCAGCAAGATGTTTCGGGCGCAGAAAGTGGCCAGACAGATCCAACGGCGCTGCGTGCAATGACTGCGTCGCCAGATGAGCGCATTTATGTGCTCACGCCCGATGCCGCTATTGTGGATTTGCCGCAGGGCGCAACGCCTGTGGATTTTGCCTACGCCGTTCACACGAATTTGGGTCATCGCTGCCGAGGAGCGCGTGTCAATGGCCAATTGGTCACTTTGAATACGGTTTTATCCAACGGCCAAACGGTCGACATCACGGTTGCCAAAGAAGGCGGCCCTTCGCGCGATTGGCTCAATCCTGAGCTGCACTATCTCGCCAGCCCGCGTGCACGAGCCAAAGTGCGCGCCTGGTTTAACGCGCTGCAATTGGAAGAGACGATTGCTCGCGGCAGAGAAGCGGTTGAAAAACTCTTGCAACGCGAAGGAAAAACATCTCTCAAACAAGCCGATCTGGCCGCCCAACTGGGCTTCAAAACAGCGGAAGATTTGTTTGAAGTGGTGGGCAAAGACGAATTTTCGGTGCGCACCATTGAGCAATTCTTGCGCCCTGCTGCTTTGCAAACGGAGCCCGATGAAGACGAAGCCTATCGCCAGCGCTTGGCTCGCCAAGGCGAGAAAAACGCAGCAGCGAAGAGCCACGGGAGCAGTAGTGGCAATGTGCTCGTCGTCGGCGTGGACAGTTTGCTCACGCAGCTTTCCAAATGCTGCAAACCCGCGCCGCCAGACCGAATCGTGGGCTACGTGACGCGCGGCAAAGGCGTGAGCATCCATCGCGCAGGCTGTTCTACCTTGCAAAAATTAATGCAAAAAGAGGGTGAACGCCTTGTGGATGTTGCGTGGGGTGCTCCTCAATCAGGAGCAAGCTATGCGGTGGATGTGAGGATTTTGGGCAGTGAAAGAGGTGGCTTGCTGCGCGATGTGACGGAGGTTTTTTCTAAAGACAAAATCCCTGTGCGCGGTGTGCAGCAACACATCTCTAAAGGCGCCAGCTGGATCACGCTCACGGTGGAAGTGCAAGATGCTGCGCATTTGACCAAAGCGCTCGCGGGCGTGAGCCATGTACAGGGTGTGGATTCTGCGCAGCGGGTGTGAGTAGAGTCATGGGGTTGCTATTAAATATATAGCATACTATGTCCATAATATAACGGGTACTAGCCGATTTGACTCATATCTAGCGGATGTAGGAAAACACACCAAATCTCACACAATATATATCTGTAGGACATCTGAGAGAAGCGTGTCAGTATCAAAGTGTTCCCATTCTTTGGGGCTTTGGAGAAAAGTATCAACGTCTATATCTGGTGCGCTATTGGCGCTTTCGCGGGCTGGCTCAGCACCCGTATGATGACTGCACCTTCTCGCAGCGTACAAATTGAAAATGTTTTGCTTGGCATGTTTGGTGCCTTTATGGGCGGTGATTTCGTGGCTGTGCAGTTCAGTGGCGCTAAGGTGGCTGAAAGCTTCCAATTTACTTCTTTGTTATTGGCGGTCGGCGGCGCAGTTGTGCTGCTGCTGTTGCTTCAATTGATGAGAAAGGCCGTCGGGCCGATGCGCAATGGCGTGAGCAAGAAAAAGCGCGATTATTAGCGTTGTTTGAGTTGGAGCGAACCTGCGCAAGAAGCCGCAGGCAGACTATCATGTTGCCATCTGCGCGTCAGCTCGCGCGAGGAGATACAGCATGGTCACAAAAACCAAAAAATCACGATCTGGCAGCGTTGCGCCAGATCAGGGCAATTACGCACTGATCACCGGTGCGTCTTCTGGCATTGGCATGGTTTTGGCGCAAAAATTTGCGGCCAAAGGTTTTGATGTCATCCTCGTGGCGCGAAGTGTCGATAAGCTGCAAGCGCTAGCCACAGAGCTGTCTAAGAGCCATGGCGTGAAGGCGCAAGTGGCTGCTGCTGATTTAACGCAAGCCTCTTCGGTGCAAAACCTCGCCACGCTGCTGCAAAAGCAAGGCATCGGCATTCGCGTTCTCGTTAACTGCGCGGGTGTGTTGTACCAAGATGCTTTCATCCACATGCAAGCCAGCGATGTGCGGCAAATGATTGATCTCAACATCACCGCGCTCACTGCCATGCTGCATTCGGTGCTGCCGATGATGGTGAATCATGTGGCAGAGCAGGGCGGTAAAGCGCATGTGCTCAATGTGGCTTCCATTACAGCCTTTCAGCCGATTCCCATGCTCGCCGTATATGCAGCGAGCAAAGCGTATGTGCTTTCACTTTCAGAATCGCTCGCTGAGGAACTGCAAGGCTCAGGCGTGAGCGTGACGACGCTTTGCCCCGGCATCACTGCGACCCAAATGTTGGCCCAAGCCAAAGGCGCGAATGACAAACTCAGCCAACTCCCGCGTTTTTTGATTGCCGATGTGAATGATGTAGCGCAAACAGCGATCGATGCCACCTTGCGCGGCGATGCTATTTGCGTCCCTGGCGCAGTCAATCAAATCGGCATGCTCGCTTCACGCTCCACGCCGAAATGGTTGGTGAGAAAAGTGGGTGGGCTGCTGGGGCGCAGGGCGATGTGAGCGTTGGTCGTATAAAAGATGCAACCCGCATGAACGCGCCGCATTTCTACCCCATCGGTACTGCCGGCCAGCCTTGGGCCGCTGCTGAATTGGCGCAATGGCGCGAGCGGCAGCGTAAGCAGCGTAGTTATGCGGATGAAGTGCTCGCGCCGCTTGAGATTCTGCCTGAGCAGTTTGATGTAGCGAGCTACGGCGAAGTGCTGTATGCCGACGAGCGATATGACTTGATGGCCGCGCGAAGCCGCGCTTGGCAACCCAGTTTGCCAAGCGTGCTCATCACTGGCGGCGTGCATGGCTATGAGACGAGCGGCGTGAAAGGCGCGCTGCGCTTCTTGCAAGAGCATGCGGCTGCCTACGCGGGCCGTGTGAACCTGCTGGTGGCACCGTGCATCAGCCCTTGGGGCTACGAGCGGATTCAGCGCTGGAATTTTGATGCGGTTGATCCGAATCGATCCTTCCTCGGAAATGGCCTCTGCCAAGAGAGTGCTGCGCTCATGCGCCTCATCGCACCCCTGCAAGGCCAGTTTGCAGCCCACATTGACCTGCACGAAACCACCAACACCGATGAGACCGAATTCCGCCCCGCGCTTGCCGCCCGAGATGGCAAACCCTTCGAGCCCGGCCACATTCCCGATGGCTTCTATTTGGTAGACAACGCTGCCAACCCGCAGCTCGCCTTCCAACAAGCCATCATTGCAGCCGTCCAGCGCATCACCCACATCGCCGCCGCCGATGAAAAAGGCGACATCATTGGCTCTCAAGTCGCCTCCCAAGGCGTGATCTGCTACGAACTCCAAGCCCTCGGTCTTTGCGCCGGCATCAGCGGCGCACGCTTCACCACCACCACAGAGGTCTACCCAGACAGCCCCCGCGCCACAGCCGAGCAATGCATACAAGCGCAGGTGGTGGCGATGTGTGCAGGGTTGGGTTTTTTGGTCGAAATTGGACCATTGCCGTTACAGAATCTGCATAAAGTGCTATAAATTAAGTAGCGAATGCAGCCAAAATACCACATTCTTGAGACGACAGACGCAAACGGCGGTACACTAGAGGCCTCCGCAGTCATTAGCTTACCTTTGCTGCGGTAAGTTGTGCCCAGACATTCCCGTCTCCATCGCTTCATAGCTACGCCTCCCTGCTGTTAATGCAGGTGTTGATGCAGTCATATTTTTCTTGGCAAGCTGGTGAACATTGGAGGCCTGATGGCTAAAGAAGATTTGATTGAGATGCAGGGCAAGGTAGATGAAATCTTACCGGATATGCGTTACCGCGTTACCTTAGAAAACGAACACAAACTAATTGCCTACACAGGCGGTAAAATGCGCAAACACAGCATCCGCATCTTGGCGGGTGACAAAGTCACCGTAGAAATGTCCCCCTACGACCTCTCCAAAGGCCGCATCACCTTCCGTCACATTGAAAACCGCCAACCCCGAGTCGGCGCCCCCTCATTCCCGGCTCGCCGCTAAAATACGTGGTCAGCTTTATTTATTTGATTTTTACCGTGCTCCCTTTTTCCTTGGGTGCACATTTTGAGAAAGGCTCAGCATGAGCAACAAACTATATGTGGGCAATCTCGCCTACACCGTGCGCGATGAAGACCTGCAACAGCAGTTTTCCGCCTTTGGCCAAGTTCAATCCGCCAAAGTCATGATGGAACGCGAAACAGGCCGCTCCAAAGGCTTCGGCTTTGTGGAAATGGGCAGTGCCGATGAAGCACAAGCCGCAATCGCTGGCCTGCACGGCCAAAACGTTGGTGGCCGTGACCTCACGGTCAACGTCGCTCGCCCAATGGAAGCTCGCCCACCACGCACTGGTGGCGGAGGCTACGGTGGTGGCGGCGGTGGTGGTGGTTACGGCGGTGGCGGCGGCGGTGATCGCGGCGGCTACGGTGGTGGTGGTGGCGGCGGTGGTCGTCGTTATTAATCAGCGTTCAGCATTTGAAAAGAACCGCCTCCATCGAGGCGGTTTTTTTATGTCCAGCCGGGTCACTCTAGATCGATTCCAAACGGAAGCGATCTAGGGTCGCACAGTCTAAGCCGCCACCAGCGCCGGGTAATCGGTGTAGCCTTTAGCGCCGGGTGTGTAGAAGGTCGATGAATCGGGCGCATTAAGCTCGGCCTTGGCGGCAATGCGCTCGGGCAGGTCGGGGTTGGCGAGGAAGGATGTGCCGAAGGCCACGGCATCGAGCTTGCCCTCGGCAATAGCCGCTTCCGCCTCGTCGCTCTGGTAGCCCATGTTGCCAATCAACACGCCTTTGTATTTCTCGCGTGCTATCGGCATCACATCGGCTTTTTGTACGCCAAAGAAATCGGCGCGCATGAGGTGCAGATAGGCCAGGTTGAACGCGTTGAGCTTTTCAGCGAGAAAGCTCGTCCAACCAGTAGGATCGCTGTCTTTCATGCTGTTGTAGCTGTTGAGCGGCGAGAGGCGCAGGCCCACGCGGTCTGAGCCAATGGCGTTTGACACGGCAGTGAGCACTTCAAACAAAAAGCGTGCGCGATTTTCCAATGAGCCGCCGTAGCCATCGGTGCGCTGGTTCGCGCCATCGCGCAAGAATTGGTCGATCAAATAGCCATTCGCGCCATGCACCTCCACGCCATCAAAGCCTGCAGCCATCGCGTTTTTAGCGGCTTGCGCAAACGAGGCCACGATGGCGGCGATCTCTGCCTCAGTCAACGCATGCGGCACGGCATGCGGCACTTTGCCAGCAGGCGTGTCAATCTGGCCTTCAATGGGGATTGCGCTGCTCGAGACGGTGCGATGCCCGCCATTGAGATCAGGATGCGCGGCGCGGCCAGCGTGCCAGATTTGCATGAAAATGCGCCCGCCCTTGGCATGCACGGCAGCGGTCGTCTTCTTCCAGCCTTCAATCTGCGCTGCCGAGTAAATGCCCGGCTCGGCGTAGAAGGCGGAGGTGTATTCCTCAATCATCGTGCATTCGGTGATGAGCAGGCCGCCGCTGGCGCGCTGCGCGTAATACTCAGCCATCAACTCATTAGGCAAATGCTCCGCGCCAGCGCGGGTACGTGTGAGGGGCGCTAGGATGATGCGATTGGGCAGCGTGAGCGCGCCTAGTTTCAAAGGATTGAAGAGTGACATGGGAAAGAGGGGAGTAATGGGAGCGGAATTTGGCAAGAGGCGCAACGATATCACCAGCAGCCTGGGTTTGTACTGCCAAGGTTACTTTTACAGAGGAATATCAGAGAAATAGGTATGTAGCCGTTATAGAATCTGCGCCGAATGCTACTTAATTCATAGCAAATTGATCAAAGCGTATTCCGATAGCGCTCACGGGCTGGGTCATAGAGGGTGCGTAGATCAGCGATGGATTTGATTCCCGTCATGCTATCAATACCCCATCGCCACACCATCTCTGCGCGGATCCGCTGCGCCGATCCAGCCGTCGTCTTTTCGCATCAAGAAGCCTTGGCCGCTAGGCAAAGACACAATTTCTACTGTGTGGCCTTTGGCAGTGAGAGCAGGGGCCAGGGCGGCGGCGGCTGTGTCCTTTTCCAGTTGCACTTTGCCGACCACGGCAGTGGAGATATTGCCGCGTGCCAAAGCCTCAGCGGGGGTGCGTTGATTGGCCAGCATCTCGATCAAGCTACCCGTGATGTAGTCCACGATCTGCAAACCGCCCGCCGAGCCGCCCACCAGCATGGGCTTGCCAGCAGCGTCAAACACGATCACGGGCGCCATCGAAGTTACGGGGCGTTTGCCTGGTTCCATTTTGTTTGGGGCAGCTTGGCCGGCGCGCGGCAAGCCAGTGAAATTCGTCAGCGCATTGTTCGGCACGTAACCATCTACCAGCAGGCGCGAGCCAAAATTTAGATTCGTCGTCGTGGTGATGCTCAAGGCATTGCCCTCTGCATCGACGACCGCCATCTGGCTCGTGGCATCGGCTGTCTCGTTGCCGGGTGCAGTCTCTAGCAGCGCCGCTTTTGGATCTACCGCACCTGGGCTCACCGAAGGAGCGCGATTCTTAGGGTCAAGCAAGCGAGAACGCTCTTTCACATAAGAAGCAGCAAGCAATGCAGCAACGGGCACTTGGGTGAACGCTGGATCGCCAATGTAATGCAAGCGATCTGCCTGCGCCAAGCGCGCGGCCTCTGCATACAAATGCACAAACTCTGGATCGTCAAAATTAAAGCGCCCCGCAGGCGAAGCGCCTTGTAGCCGCGCTTCTAGCATCTGCAATTTTTGCAAAACTACTACGCCGCCGAATGAGGTGGGTGCCATGGCGCAGACCTTGTAGACCAGGAATGGCGCACACATCGCCTCTCGCGGCTCAGCGCGATATGCACGCATGTCCGCCTCACTGATCATTGAAGGATGCGCACCACGCTGCACAGCCGCCACAAAATTGGCACCACCGCCTTGCACCAAAAAGCCTGCGGGGCCTTGCTGCGCGATGCGGTTCAAGGTGTTGGCATACGCTGGGTTCTTAATCATTGTGCCCAGCGGCAGCACTTTGCCGCTCACATCAAAATACAAGGGCAGCATTTCTGGAAGATCCCTTGCGGCAGTCGGCTCAGAGAGCGCGGCGTGCAACCTTTTCGGCAGCGGAAAACCCTCTTTCGCCAGCTTGATGGCCGGCTCAAACAAACTCGCCCATGGCAGCTTGCCTTGCCGCTCGTGCAGCATTTTCAAAACGCTCAAAGTTCCCGGCACGCCTACCGAGCGCCCGCCACGCGCCACGTCTTCACTCTTCAGTGTCTTGCCATCAAAATCTTGGGAAAGAGCAGCTGTCACGCGGCTGGGGGCGGCAGCCAGTCCGTCAAAGCTCGTCAAGCGGGCGGCCTTCGCATCCCAATGCATGGCCAGCGCCCCACCGCCGATACCCGAAGCCTGCGGCTCCACCAAGCCCAGCACCATCTGCGCGGCAATCGCAGCGTCAATCGCGCTGCCGCCTTGATCCAAAATAGTCAAAGCGGCCGTGGTGGCCAAGGGATGAGCCGTTGTCACAGCGCGCTTCTTGGCCTGCTGCGCAATCGGCTCCATCTTCGCAGGCGATGAAGGGCCGCTCAAGCTCGCGCAGCCGCCTAGCAAAGCCGCCATGAGCAATAAGGCGGCGGTATTTGATTTGTTGATCATTTGGTGTCTCCTGCTGGAGCATCCTACACACGGCGCATGAGAAGTCAATCGGTTGCAGCACGTGAGGCGTGTTTTAGAAATTTCGATCAGCACATTGTGCGTGATCTGAAGAAGAAGCCTCGCTAATGGTAGGAATTCATAAGGAATATGGCAGGCGGCCGTTATAGAATATGCGTAGAGTGCTATTTAATCTATAGCAAATCGCATCAAAACCCAGATCCCGGCTGCTGCAAAAAAGCCAGCTCCTCCGCTGTTGATTCCCGCCCTAGGATCGCGTTGCGGTGGGGTAGCGGCCAAAGCGTTCTAAGATGGCTAGGTGGCGGCGTTCGAAATCGAGGTTGCTTTCCAGGCCGGGCTGCGCAAACAGGCGCAGGGCTTCTTGATGGATCGCCACGGATTCGCTGTGCATATAGGGCATGTAGGCAAAGCGGCGCTGGGGCGCGGGGAGCTGCGCATCATCGCCGCGCCAGCCAAACAACTCACAGCGCGAGCCCGCTTGCAGAGTCGCGCCAAAGCGCTGCGCGATCAAAGCATCCAGCGCCGCGTCTTTGGCGAAATGCTGCTTCTCGGTGAGCTCGGTGAACCAGAAGTGGAGGATTTCAGTTGCGCTCATGAAAGCAGTTTAGCGCTCTGCGCATTGCTGATCTCACAAAACGGTGTTTACCGCACCACGTTGCGCCGAATGGTGCTGAAAATCTCGCTCATGCGACCATGCCAAGATCAGATGTACTGGTTTGCCGACACTCAGCGCCACATCGCCCGTGTAGCTGGCAGCCAAAGCCATGCGAAAGCAAATCCGCGTGAGGCCGCCTCGCTGTTCGCTGCTAATGAGTTGAATCACCTCGGACTTCATAGCGCTGCTGTGGCGCATCTCATGGCGCGGCGGCATGGCTTGGTGGATTTCAATGAGGCTGCTCTTGGCATTTGCTCTGGCATCCACGCGCCCCATGACCAAGCGAGCGCCATCCAAAGTGGGCTGTGTGTTGAAACCCACTGTGATCCAACCTGTGCTCTGAGCTTGCATGCAGCCTTGCAGGTGGGTGGCCGTGGTGCGCCATTCAAAGATCACGCCGGAGTCTTGCACGCGTTTCATCATGGTGCTTTGATTGTCTTGCTTCGTTTGCGCATCCAAGCCGCTGCTGGCGAGCGCGATGCTCATCCAGCAAGCTGCCCTTAAAGCATCGCGTCGCATCAGCGCTTGCTCACCGTCATCAGCACCGTCTCTTGTGCAATTTGCCAGCGGCCATCGCGCAACACCAGCGCGTAATGCCCATCAAAGCGCGCGCTATCGTGCATTGAAACTGCTGTGCCCACCGCATGCCCACCCGTGCCCACAAAACTGGCCACCTCCGTCTTGCGCGGCTTGCCGCCGAGCTTGCCATCGCGCAGCAGTTGCAAATACTGACTGCGCGTCATGGTGGTCGTTGTAGCCCCAGCGGTTGTGGCAAAGAGAATGCGAAATTCTGGGTGCAGCAGATTTTCAAGCGCATTCACGTCGCGCTGATCGCCCGCCGCGATGAACTCGCGCACCAGCTGCGCAGCCAAGCCCTGTGTGGGATCGGTGCTCGGCACGGTTTGCGCCATAAGCGAGTTCGTTGCAGTCAAAGCGCTGGCAGCGATGCCGGCAGCAATCATCAAGCCCGTTGCGCGGCGATTGTGAGAGGTTTTAAGAGAAGTCATGGTACTTACTTTGCAAAATTAAAGTTGCCTAGGCAACAAAATGGATAAAAAATTTTCACCCGCTGATATCAACCCTTTTCAAGATTGAATTCGATACGCGAGAGCACGCGCGCCACTAGGGCTGCATCCTCTTCGCTGATGCCTGCGAGCACACGCGTGCGCGCCTGCGGCACCCCGGCATCAAAAATATCATGCACCCTGCGGCCCTCAGGCGTGAGGTACACCAAATGCTTGCGAGCGTCAGTGGGGTCGTCAGTGCGCGTCACCCAGCCGCGCTGCTCCATAGCAGCAATCAGCCGAGCCATATTCGGCCGGTCATCCAGCACCGCATCGCCCAGTTGGCCTTGCGCTAAACCATCCTCATGCGAGAGCCGATTAAGCACAAACCATTGCTCCTGCGACAACTCCACCCCTGCCTTCAATGCCAACTCCCGAAAATGCCCACGCAACAGCCGAGCAGAGCGATAGATGCGATAGGCGAGGGCATCGTCAATGCGCACGGCGGGATGTTGAGCGGCTGTGTTCATGGGAAGGATTGTGAGATGAAGCTAATTTAGTTGCTTAGGCAACATTATATATCATTTTTCGCGACTGATACCTGCGAAGGCTTTACGATAGGCTTTTGGAGAAGATACATGGCAACCAACACGAATCAAAAGCTTGCCGTCTTGATTGACGCTGACAACGCGCAAGCATCCATCGTTCAAGAGCTGCTCGCGGAGGCGTCGCGCTACGGCACGGCAACGATCAAACGAGCCTATGGCGACTGGACGACGACCAGCCTTAAAGGCTGGAAAGATGTGCTCCACACCATGGCCATTCAGCCTATCCAGCAGTTCAGCTACACCAGCGGCAAAAACGCCACAGATTCCGCCCTCATCATTGACGCGATGGACGTGTTGCATGAAGGCAAGGTTGATGGCTTCTGCCTCGTCAGCAGCGACAGCGACTTCACCCGCCTAGCCACTCGCATCCGCGAGGCGGGCCTCTTGGTTTACGGCTTTGGAGAGCGCAAAACGCCTGAGCCCTTCGTGGCGGCATGCGACAAGTTCGTCTATACGGAAATTTTGCGCACGCCTCCGGAGCCGGAAGGAGTATTGCTCAAGGCTTCCAGTACAGCCAAGCCAGAGAGCGAGGTAAAGTCAACCGAGGTACCGGGGCTGCCCAAGCTCAAGCCCATGATCGTCAACGCTTTGGAGGCCGTAGCACGAGACGATGGATGGGCAACGCTCTCGGCCTTAGGTAGCCAACTGAGCCGCAATCACCCTTCATTCGATTCGCGAAACTATGGTGTCACCAAACTTGGAGATTTGATTCGCAAGCAAACCTATCTTGAAACGAAAGAAGTGGTTTCTGGAGATGCTGGGCAGCACGTCCACTTGCACGTACGGCGTAAGTTACCCCCTTCAGGGAATCAAGTGCGCTGAACAAGCGACGTTAAAGGGGCTTATTTTGGGAAAACATGACATCTAGCCGGCATAAAATCTGCGCAAGACGCTATTGAATCGATAGCGTCAACAGCCTAAAACCCCGAGCCAGGCTGCTGCAAAAACGCAATCTCCGCCGCCGTCGATTCCCTGCCTAGGATTAAGTTGCGGTGCGGGTAGCGGCCAAATTGTTGGATGATGGCTTGGTGGCGTTGTTCGTAGTGCAGGGCGTTGGCGTTGCCTAAAGCGGTAAAGAGGCGCAGCGCCTCCTCATGCACAGCTAATGATTCGCTGTGCATATAAGGCATGTAGGCAAAGTAACGCTGCGCCGGGCTAAGCCGCGCATCATCGCCCCGCGCCACCAACTCCTGCGTCAGCGCCAAAGCCAGCGCATCTTGCGCGAAGGCACGAGGAGTGTCCCGCCACACATTCCGCGAGAACTGATCGAGCACAATAATCTCCGCCAACCGTCCCTCGGGCGAGCTGCGCCAGCCCCACAACTCACTGCGCGAGCCCGCCTCCAGCACCGCGCCAAAGCGCTGCGCGATCAAAGCATCCAGCGCTGCGTCTTTCAAGAAATGCTGCTTATCGGTGAGTTCGGTGAGCCAAAAGTGGAGGATGTCGGAGGCTTGCATATTCGCGCAGTTTAGCGCTCTATGCGATGGGCCGCTTGCTTGCCAATGTGCATGCAAACCCATATTGGATGGGATCATGCCCAATCTGGGTTTTTAAGTGATTTTTAAAGCGAAATCGGCAATTAGCCGGGAAGAATAGTGCGCGGATCGCTATGAAATAAATAGCATTTAAAGTCTATTTCACGCACCAGATGGGAGCGAATTCAAAAACGCCTCAGCCCTTGCCAAGCTTTCGTCATAGCTTGGCTGGTAGTCTAGGGAAGCAATTGCATCGAACTGCGCTTTGAGCACTGTTCGCCGGGTTTGTAGTTGCTCTAAAAATATTGCTCTATGCCGCGTGAGGAAGCGCGCGGCTTGCCGCAGAGCTTGTGGCTCGCGCTCAATCACCAAAGATAAATCAAACAAATCTCGCGCCGTGGCGCGATCTCCGCGATGCCAGAGCTTTTTGGCCACGATTTCAGCAGCCGTTTCCACGCGCACCATTCGCCCCAGCAAACT
>JANOJL010000020.1:0-2306 GCA_031418715.1 Variovorax sp.
GTTAAACATATCTTTCCTTTTTTAAAAACCTAAAATTAAAAAACTTTGATCCCAGCGGGTTGGTCAGGCCGCCTTCATTGACTAGGCAGGTCAGACCGCTTTAATTGATCCAGCGACGATTTTCGCACCCCAATCGGCCACGAGGGATTGCACCCATGGATCTTGCGTGATCAGTTGCTCCGCTTGTTTTTGACGCGCCTCTAGCTTGGCAGTGTTGCGACGGCCCCAAGAATCCTGCACCGGGCCCACTTCGATCACCAGCGCCTCGCTGCGCCCCACGCTTTGCAGCGCGGCTTGCAGCTCATCACGCGTATTGTCACTTTTGAGGCTTGGCTGGCTGATTCGCAGCGTTAAATGCGAAGCGCCCTTCTCCACGCACTGGCTCTGCACAGCCAACTGCTGCACCAAGCCTTGGATAGCCTGCGCATCCAAGAGCTGCTGCACGAGCTGCACCCAAGCCTCGTGATGCGCATCCGGCTCAACGGCGAAGATACGAGAATCCAGCCGCGCGCTGCCCTCGCCTTGCTCGCGGATAGGCACGGCCATGAGAGTGGACGCGGGAGTGGCTGTTGGAACTGGTTGGCTCGATGAGTCACCTACCGTTCGGGCTGAGCTTGTCGAAGCCAACGCTAGCCCTTCAACGCGCTCAGGGTGAACGGGTTCGATTGGCAGAGCATTTGCTATTAATTCAGTAGCGCTCTGCGCAATATTTACGCCGGCAATAGACTGTTTTGGCTCTAAATCCGGTGGAGTGACAGCTGCAACCACTTCTCGGAGCGCTGGCTTCGCCACAGGCTCTGAAACCCGCTCAGCATCAAGCTTCAGGCTTTTTTTTTCAGCCTCTGCTGCGCCTGTCGTCAGATTCTTGGGGCGAAATCCTTTCGGCTTGAAAGCGAGTAAGCGCAGTAAGCTCATCGTCAAGCCAGTGTATTCATCGGGCGCTAAGCCGAGCTCGTTGCGTCCATGGATGGCGATTTGATACAAAAGCTGCGTTTCATCAGCGGGCATCAAGCCGGAGAGCCGAGCGATTTCCACCGCTTCACTGTCTTGCACATCATGCGAATTTGGCACCGCTTGGGAAACGGCCATGCGCTGCAGGATGCTGGCCATGTCTTCCAGCGTTGAGGCGGCAGACAAACCGTTATCTCGCAAAGCATTGGCAATCTCGAACACTGCCTTGCCATCGCCCACTGCAAGCGCTTCAATCAAACGAAACACATAGCTGCGATCTACCGCGCCAAGCATGAGGCGTACGTTGGCTTCGTTCAAACTGCCTGCACCAAAAGCGATGGCCTGATCTGTGAGCGACAAAGCATCGCGCATTGAGCCACGAGCGCCCCGCGCGATTAGGCGCAGTGCGCCGTCATCAGCCTGCACGTTTTCTTCAATCAAAACTTTGCGCAAATGCGTATGCACCGTCTCGGGCGCCATCGGGCGCAAGCTAAATTGCAAGCAACGCGATAGCACGGTGACGGGCACTTTTTGTGGATCCGTCGTCGCAAGCACGAATTTCAAATATTCCGGCGGCTCTTCCAGCGTCTTGAGCATGGCGTTAAACGCCGTGTTCGTGAGCATATGAACTTCGTCGATCATGAAGACTTTGAAGCGCCCTTGCACGGGTTTATAAACCGCTTGCTCTAGCAGGCTTTGCACTTCATCCACGCCGCGATTCGACGCAGCATCGAGCTCGGTGTAATCGACGAAGCGCCCCGCATCAATAGCTCGACACATCTCGCACACGCCGCAAGGCTCAGCGGTGATGCCGCCCTGCCCATCTGCGCCGACGCAATTGAGAGATTTGGCCAGAATGCGAGAAACCGTGGTCTTGCCCACGCCGCGCGTGCCGGTGAACAAATAGGCATGATGCAGGCGCTGCTGAGTCAGCGCATTCGTCAAAGCCTGCACCACATGCTCTTGCCCCACCATTTCGATGAAGCTTTTTGGGCGGTATTTGCGGGCGAGGACGAGATAACTCATGAGTTCTTGATTTTAGCTTGCCCTCCGCAGATAACTGATCAAATTTCCATGAAAAAAGCCCTCGGGTTCTCGCCAAGGGCTTGTCTATCAACCAGACTGGCTTTGATCAGCGGAAATGCCCACTGTAGCCAATGCTCACGACACTGCCCGGCCTGCGGTGCGGCTGGTGATGCGGGTGCTGCGGATAGGCCAAGTGTTGAGGCTGCAAATGGGGATGCAAATGTGAGTGAGCATGCGGGCGCGGATAGTGGTGGTAAACCGGTGGCGCGTAAACCACCGGGGCAGGTCGCACATAGACGACTTGCGGCTGCTGGACATAAACGGTAGAG
>JANOJL010000021.1:0-14594 GCA_031418715.1 Variovorax sp.
AGTGATGTCTTGCCGTTTGAGGAGTCGCCCGAGTTTGGTTAAGCGCCAAGCGCGCCTGCGCAGTCGGCGGCGCATAAGCCTAGCCGATCTGCGTGCCAAATTGAGGGATTCGCCTTCCTTGGCGGTTTCGGCTTTATCGAACGCTCTTACTCCAAGAGCCACGATTCGGGCTTCATTGAGCACCGCCCAGCCAACCGATGCCATGCCAATATCAAAGCCAAACGTCAATGCGCCAAGCTCTTCTTGGCGATAAATTTTGGCCATTGTGTTGTGTTCCATTCAAAATTCCCTTAAACTTCATAAGTTGTGACAATCCGGGGTGAGAGCCGTTGCTGCAATAAGAATTGATCTGATCGCAAGAAAGGGTCTGTTCGTATCCGAAAACCCGCTGTGGGTAAAACTACAGCGGGTTTTCCTTTTGTGAATTATTCTTTAACAAAACCTACAAATTGTCAACGTAACGAGGTGTGACTGAAATCAAGTTGCATGATGCGTTCAGGGTTTATATTGCTGGCTACGGCAAAATCTTCTTCTTTTCAAAACAACTTATGGCTTCCAGTCTCCTTGCTCTCCTCGACGACATTGCTACGCTGCTCGATGACGTGGCGGTGATGACCAAAGTGGCTGCTAAAAAGACGGCGGGCGTGCTGGGCGATGATTTGGCGCTCAATGCCGAGCAGGTGGCGGGCGTGGCGGCTAAGCGTGAGCTGCCGGTGGTGTGGGCGGTGGCCAAAGGCTCGGCGGTCAACAAGGCGATTCTCGTGCCCGCAGCCTTGGCGATCAGTGCATTGATGCCTTGGGCGATTTTGCCGCTGCTGATGATGGGCGGCGCGTTTCTTTGCTTTGAGGGCTTTGAAAAAGTGGTGCATAAGTTTTTTCACAAAAAAGCAGACGAAGCACAGCACGCTGCGATCACGCAAGCGGTGTTGAATCCAGAAGTGGACATGGTGGCTTTTGAGAAAGACAAAATCAAAGGCGCAATTCGCACCGACTTTATTTTGTCTGCCGAGATCATCGTGATCACGCTGGGCACGGTGGCTGCTGCTGCATTTGCGCGGCAAGTGACGGTGCTGGTGGCGATTTCTGTGATTATGACCGTGGGTGTGTATGGCTTGGTGGCAGGCATTGTGAAGATGGACGATGCGGGCTTGGCATTGATGAAATCTACGAGCAGCGGCCTGCGCGCTTTCGGACGCGGCTTGGTGGCCTTTGCGCCCAAGCTGATGAAATTTCTTTCAGTGGCGGGCACGATTGCGATGTTTACCGTGGGCGGCAGCATCATTGCGCATGGCGTGCATGCAATTCAAGACACTATTAATTCCATAGCACGCCACGCAGGTTTTATGTCGGGCATAGCCGCTTTTGGCTTGGAATTATTGGTAGGCGTGATGGTCGGCGCGGTCTGTGTAGCACTGTGGATGCTGGTGCAGAAGATTCGCGGGAAATCTGCGGCGCATTGATGTGCTGCGTTCAAACAAAGTAGGCATCATGGCAAGCGCAGAGCAGCACGACAGAAAAAGCGCTCAGCGCTTTGACCGCCTTGACGCGCTGCGCGGTGTGGCGATTGTCTGGATGACGATTTATCACTTTTGCTTTGATCTGAATTACTTTGGCTGGATCAAGCAAGATTTTTATCACGATCCCGTTTGGACTTGGCAGCGCAGCGCAATTGTGAGTTTGTTTTTACTGTGCGCTGGCGCTGGGCAGGCGGTGTCGCTGCATCAAGGGCAGAGCTGGCCGCGCTTTTGGCGGCGCTGGGCACAGGTGGCTCTCTGTGCGCTGCTGGTTACGGCTGGCTCATATTTGATGTATCCGAAGACGTTTATTTACTTCGGTGTCTTGCATGGCATTGCTGTGATGCTGATCATCGGGCGGCTCACCGCGCATTGGGGCGCTTGGCTCTGGCCGCTGGGTGCGCTGGCGATTGCTTCTAAATTCATAGCATTCTACGTAATATCTATAACGGCTAACCTTCAATTTCTCAATGAAAAAGGCTTCAATATCTTAGGTTGGATCTCTCAACTTCCCGTGACGGAAGACTATGTGCCGATCTTTCCTTGGCTGGGCGTGATGTGGTGGGGCGTGGCGGCAACGCAATGGCTGCTGGTGCATCGCATTGATCTGATGACGCGAAGCATCGCGCCTTCGCAGCGCTGGCTGGCTTGGCTGGGCACCTGGAGTTTGACTTGGTACATGCTGCATCAGCCGGTGATGATCGGCGTGATGACGGTGCTCAAGAAGTTGGGTGGCTGATTTGGCTTGCAGCCACGCGCGTGACAGCGTGTTGGCTGTGTGCGGTCTAGAATACATTGGCGGCTGATTTTTAGAGAAATTAGCCTTCTTCCCGTTATATTATATGCATAGTTTGCTATCAAATTAATAGCTATCATGATCACGACGTATTTGCAAACTTTGCCGCACGGCATCACACTGTCTTGCCGCGCAGCCGGAGAAGATCATCGCCCGGTGCTGGTGTTTCTTCACGGATTTCCCGAGGCGGCTTTTGTGTGGGATGCAACGCTGTTGCATTTCGCGTCCCTTGGGTTTCGTTGCATCGCGCCAAACCTGCGTGGCTTTGAAAAATCTTCTAGCCCGCAAGAGCCTGAGCAATATCGCCCAAAACATTTGGTGCAAGACATTGCGGGGCTGATCGCTTTGGCATCACCCAACCAGCCGCTCGCTGCGCTCGTGGCGCACGATTGGGGCGGCGCGGTGGCTTGGAATGTGGCCAACCAAATGCCTGAGTTGATGCGCAAGCTTTGCATTATCAATTCGCCGCATCCGGGCATATTTTTACGCGATCTGAAAAGCGATGCAGCGCAGCAAGCGGCCAGTAGCTACATGCATTTCCTCTGCCGTCCAGATGCAGAAAAACTACTGGCTGAAGACGACTTCCGCCGCCTGTTTGAATTCTTCAGCCGCTTAGGTGCGGTCGATGGCAAATACGCTTGGCTGGATGAAGCCACCAAAGCGAAATACCGCGATGTATGGAGCCAAGGCCTCACGGGTGGCTGCAATTTCTACCGCGCTTCGCCGCTTAAACCGCCGCTGGATGAAAAAAGCCCTATTCACGGCATTCACATTCCGCGCGAAGCGCTCAAGGTCGATATACCCACACAAGTGATTTGGGGCATGCAAGATATTGCGCTGCCGCCGCGCCTGATCGAAGGATTAGAAGCCTATATTCCCGATCTGAAAATTCATCGCGTTGAAGATGCCACACATTGGATCATTCACGAGCAGCCTGCGCTAGTGCATCAGTTGCTCGCAGATTTCATCGCATAAAAAAAGCGCCACAGAACTGCATCTGTGGCGCTTTTGCTCAGAAGCAGTTAATGCTTCAAACCATCACAGTAGAAACTGATTTGGTATTGATATAAGCCTCCAGCGCCTCGGGGCCGCCCTCAGAGCCGTAGCCTGAATCTTTCACGCCGCCGAAAGGCATTTCAGCCACAGCGAGCGCGGGCTGATTGATCCAGAGCATACCGGCTTGGATGTTTTGCGCGAGATTGTGTTGATGTTTCAGAGATGAGGTGAAAGCATAGCTAGCCAAGCCGAAGGAGAGGCGGTTGGCTTCGCCAATGGCTTCGTCCATCGTATCGAAGCCGCGAATGCCTGCGATCGGGCCAAAGGGCTCGTCGTTGAACACGCTGGAGTTGAGCGGGGCATCGCTGATGATGGTGGGAGCGAAAAAGTTACCCGAACTGCCAATGCGCTCGCCGCCAGTTTCGATCTTCGCGCCAACAGCGCGTGCGTCAGCCACCACCTTGGCCATGGCATCCAAACGGCGTGAATTTGCCAGCGGGCCCATGGTCGTGCCGTCCGCCGTGCCGTCGCCCACTTTGATCTTGGCTGTGAAGGCGACGAATTTTTCGATGAACTCAGCTTTGACGCTGTTGTGGACTAAGAAGCGTGTCGGCGCGATACACACTTGGCCTGCATTGCGGAATTTCGCAGCGCCTGCGGATTTCACGGCGAGCGCTACGTCTGCGTCATCGCAAATAATCACCGGCGCGTGGCCGCCGAGTTCCATGGTGATCCGCTTCATGTGCTGGCCCGCCATGCCAGCGAGCATCTTGCCCACAGGGGTGGAGCCGGTGAAGCTGATCTTGCGCACGGTCGGGTGAGCAATCAAGTAGCTGGAAATCTCGGACGGCACGCCGTAGAGCAAATTGATCACACCTGCGGGCAAGCCAGCATCCACAAAGCACTTGAGAAACATCGCTGGAGAAGCGGGTGTTTCTTCTGGGGCTTTCACGATGATCGAGCAACCCGTGGCCAGCGCAGCGCCCACTTTGCGCACGATTTGGTTGACGGGGAAATTCCAAGGCGTGAACGCTGCCACCACGCCGATGGGCTGCTTGAGCACTTGCATTTGTGTGTTCATCGAGCGCGGGGGCACGATGCGGCCATAGACGCGGCGGCCTTCATCGGCGAGCCAATTGAGTGTGTCGACAGAGCCCAGCAGTTCGCCTTTGGATTCGGCCAGCGGCTTGCCTTGCTCCAATGTCATCAGCAGGGCGATGGTGTCGACGCGTTCAGCCAAAAGCGATGCAGCCTTGCGCATCACGCGCTGGCGCTCTGCAACGGGTGTGTTGCGCCAAATCTCAAAGCCTTTGGCGGCAGATTCGAGCGCAGCATCCATCTCGGCTTGGCCTGCGTGTGCAACCCGGCCAATCTCGGAGCCGGTGGCGGGATTGACCACAGGCAGGTTCTTCTTGCTGGCGGCATCAACCCATTCGTTGTTGATGAGAAGTTGGGTGTCTTGGTAGCTCATAGAAGGTCTCTTAAGTAGGAATAGAAAATCCTTCATTATGTCTCGTAAGATCAAAGTATGCAGGCCACCCTCATTCAACAGACAGAGCGATTGGAGGCATATCAGCGGCAGCAAAATTAGCATCCATTTGACTTTCAGCGCTAGGCATGGGCGCATATAGCCGCTAGGCGCAGTGGTTTGCTGTAGGAGAGCACACGTGCAGCACAAAAAATTATCGGATCGCTTAGGCCTCATCTTGCGAGAAGCGGAGAAAATCAGCGGATGCGATATTTGATTTTTCTCATCACTGCTGTGCTGGCCTGCAGCGCGCATGCCAAAACCTTGCAGGGCGTTGTCACCCATGTGAGTGATGGTGATACGCTTTGGCTTGAGGTTGATAAAAACAAGAAGCCGATCAAAGTGCGTCTGCAAGGCATTGATGCACCAGAAATTTGCCAAGCTGGGGGTATGCAGGCGCGTGATGCTTTGAGAAAACGGCTGCTGCGTCAAACCGTGAGCCTGAACACACGTGCGAAAGACGATTACCAACGCACCCTAGGCCGGATGCAGCACCAAGGCCAAGATGTGGGTCAATGGCTGGTCAGCCAAGGCCATGCTTGGAGCTATCACTATCGGCGCAATCCCGGGCCGTATGCGAGCGAACAAGCGCAGGCCAAGCACAACCGTATCGGGCTCTGGGCGCAGAGCGCAGCGGCTGTGGAGCCGCGTCAGTTTCGTAAATCTCATGGATCGTGCAAAAGCTAGCGAACAAGCCCATCAACCGCCTGAAACATCGACTGCCTCGCTTGGCTGATGATCAGGCCTTTCCAGTCGTCTTCGTTCACATAAAACGCATCGAGCAGTTGCTGCTTGATCTGCGTTGCTTGTTCTGTCGCAGCTTCGGGATGATTGGCGAGCCAGTGATCAGCGCGCAAGGCGTAGAGAACTTCGCTCACGGGCTGGGTGCCATATTCCATGGCAATCGCAGTGAACTCAGCCTGAGGCGCGTCTTCATAGACGCTGAGCACAAACTCGCCGCTGAGTTTGGCCGATGTGGATGAGCCGTCGTACAAGCTCGTGAGTGGTGTTTCTCCGCTGGGGTTGCTTGCGTTGCCCCACCAGCGGCTCGCGCGTGCGTAGGCGACGGGGTCGTTTTTGCAAGCAAAGATGCGCTCGCCCAAGCCGCGTGGGCCAAGACCCGTATGCAAATCGATCCACGCTAACTTTTTGCAATGCGCAGCATATTTGCGCACCACGATGCGCAATGTGGTCAAGCTCCAGGTGGGTGCGCTGCCGCCGTAGAACATGCCATCTGAGTGCGTGTATTGCCCTTGCGTAATCGCTTGTTGAAAAGCACGTAGGCCGCTGGCTTCATCTGGATTTTTAGAGCCTTTTTGAGCCCTCGCCGTCATCCAATCTGCGCAGAGTGCTATGTTTTCAGGAGTGGGTGGCCATTGCTTGGGTAAAAGCAGGTCATGAACCGTGGCGTATTCTGGGTTGGCTGTGTGCGCAGGCAAGGACTTGGAGAAATCTTGAAAATTGCGATTCAGATCGACGTTTTCATGCGTCACCCGGCGCAGATGCGAAAAGCCAAAAGGGTTCAGTGCATGAATATAGAGCACAGCCACACCTGACGCTTTAACTTTCTCGTGCCACTCAACATCATGCAATGCAAACACCTGCACGCCCGAGCCACAAAAACCTTCCACGCCATGGCAAGCGCTGGAGACAAGGAGCATGTGTTGGGCATCAGGCGAGCCTTCTAGCGCTACATCCATCGCCAAAGCTTCGCCTGCCTTGCCGGGTAACGGATGTGCGAAGGATTCAATCGCCAATCCAGCCGAGGCAGCAGCCTCAAGAAATTTCACGCGCGCCTGCGCGTAGCTGGAAGAAAAGGCAGAGATCAAATCAATCATGTAGCCATTGTGACTCTGTCCCAGAAAATTCGGGTATTCCATAGGCCGAGGCCCTTCTGCGCTGGCGCATGCTGTGCCTTGATATAGAGGAGATCAACATGAACCATTTGAGCGGCCTAGATGCCACCTTTTTACACCTTGAATCGCCCGAGATGCCCATGCACATTGGCTCACTGTGCGTGATGGATTTACCCGAAGGCTTTGCCAGCGATGATTTTTTTGAGCATGCCAAGCAACGCATTGCTGAGCGCATGCATTTGGCTGATCTGTTCACGCGTAAGCTTGCGCTGATTCCGTTTGATCTGTCCAACCCTGTTTGGGTGGAAGACGAAGACATAGATATCGATTACCACGTACGCCACGTCACCCTGCCAAAGCCGGGTACGAATCGGCTTTTGCAGCAGTATGTGGCCCGCCTGCATTCGAGCCTGCTTGATCGCAGCCGCCCATTGTGGGAGTTTTTCATCATTGATGGTTTGAAGAGCGGGCAAGTCGCGCTTTATACCAAAGCGCATCACGCTGGAATGGATGGCCAAGCCGGTATTGCTGTGGCGCAAGCGATCTTTGATCTGGAGGCCACAGGCCGCGTGGTCAAGCCACCGCGCCCGAAAGTGCGTAGCCACCGTTATCAACTGGGCATGGCAGAGCTGGGCGGCGCTGCGCTGCGCAACACGGCTTTGCAAGTGGTCAAGCTCGTGCAAACCGCGCCGACAATGCTGCGCGCCCTGCGTGACACCGTAGCCACACCGAATGAAGAGACCGGCAAACGCCAATGGGGTTTGCCGCAAAACTTAAAGCTGTTTGGTCCGCGCACCATCCTCAACACCACCATCACCAACCAACGTACCTTTGCAGGCCGCACCATTTCCTTGGCCGAGACCAAGTTCATCGGAAAGACCTTGGGCGGCACACTCAACGACGTGGTCATGACGACAACCGCCGGTGCCCTGCGCCGCTACTTGAAAGACCACAACAACCTGCCAGACAAGACCTTGCTGGTGGCCATTCCCGTCAGCCTGCGCGAGGCCGGGGATACGTCAGCGAACAACCAAGTTAGCTTTGTGACGTCCGTGATGGGTACGGACATTGCGGATCCGGTGCAGCGCTTGGCCGTGATCCACGAGGCTTCTGAGGCCAACAAACGAATGATGAACCGCATGAAGACGGCCATCCCGACCGACTTCCCCCTGTTTGGTGCGCCTTGGTTGATGTCGGGCGTTGCGGCGGCCGTTTCTCGCTCTGGATTGCTCAGCGCCATACCGCCGATCAGCAATTTGATCATCTCCAATGTGCCGGGCAGCCCCGTGCCTTTGTATTTTGCCGGTGCCAAGCTGGCCAGCTTCTATCCGGTGTCGATCGTCGTCCACAGCATGGCGCTCAACGTCACGGTGCAAAGCTATGCAGGCCGCCTAGACTACGGCCTGATCGCATGCCGCCGAGCTGTACCCGATGTCACAGATTTGGGCGATCATCTGTTGGCTGAGCACCAAGTGTTGCTTGCCAAGGCACAGCAGGCGGCTGCGAAGACATTGGATTTAGAGCCTGCTGCGTCAGTGAAGACTGAGCCGAAGTTGACGCTGGTGAGTGCGAAGCCTGAGGCTGCGCCACGTGCGCGTTCTCGTGCGAAGCCTAAGGTTACTGCGGTTAAGCGTGCTCGGGTTTGAGCGATGAGCTCGATGGCTTGAGGTGCTGAGGTGTTGGCGGTTCTCGCCGCAGGCTACGCGCTGTGCTCATGCGCCCCGAACAGCAGCCCCTTCGGGGGAGCATCTGCAGTACTCGAAATTGAGGCGCGTCACCCCAACTCGCTAAGCTCGAACACGGGGCGACTCTACGGCCTCAATTTTTCCGTGCTTCCAGCCGAGACCAACATGGTAACAACAGAAGAAGTTAAGCAGCAGCTAGCCACTTCTCCGTCAACCGAACCCAATACGTCGCGCCAAGCGGAATCAAATCATCGTTGAAATCGTAGCTTGGGTTGTGCAGCATGCAAGGGCCACCGCCGTGCCCCATTTCTCGGTGTGCGCCGTCGCCGTTGGCAATGAAGCAATAAGCGCCGGGCTTGGCTAGCAGCATGTAGGCAAAGTCTTCTGCGCCCATGGTGGGCTCTTGCGCCGTCACGTTGCTCGCGCCCACAATCTCGGTCATCACTCCTGCGCAAAAAAGCGCCTCTTTTTCGCTGTTGATGGTCGGTGGGTAGTTGCGTGAGAATTCAAAATCTACTGTGCCACCGAAAGCAGCTGCCAAGCCTTCGGAGATTTCTTTCATGCGCCTTTCGACCAAATCGATCAACTCAGTGGTGAATGTGCGCACCGTGCCCTCAAGCTTGCAGCTGTCGGGAATCACGTTCGTCGCTTCGCCCGCATGAATCATCGTCACACTGATGACGCCAGCTTCAACGGGCTTTTTGTTGCGGCTGATGATGCTTTGAAAAGCCTGCACCGCTTGGGCGGCAATGATGATCGGGTCAACCGCGTTATGGGGCAGAGCAGCGTGGCCGCCTTTGCCGTGGAAGACGATCTTGAATTCGTTGGATGAGGCCATCACGGGCCCAGGGCTCACCGAAAACTGTCCGACCTGCGGGCCTGGCCAGTTGTGCATGCCGAACACCGCTTCGACCGGGAATTTTTCAAACAAACCTTCTTTGATCATCTCCCGTGCGCCGCCGCCGCCTTCTTCTGCTGGTTGGAAAATCAAATAAACCGTGCCGTCAAAATTTTTGTACTTCGAAAAATGTTGTGCAGCGGCTAAGAGCATGGCGGTGTGGCCATCATGCCCGCAGGCGTGCATCTTGCCGGCATGCTTGCTCGCATGGGCGAAGGCGTTGAATTCCTGCATGGGCAGCGCATCCATATCGGCGCGCAGGCCAATCGCGCGGCCATTCTTGCCACCATCGCGCCCATGCACGATGCCCACCACGCCCGTGGTGCCCAGCCCGCGATGGATCGGAATACTCCATTCCGTGAGCTTTTGCGCCACAACATCCGCAGTGCGCACCTCTTGAAAGCACAGCTCAGGATGTGCATGAATATCGCGGCGAACGGCAGCAATGCTTGCGGCCTGGGTGACAATGGAATCGATGATTTGCATAAAAACACTTTCAAACGGGTCAGACAGTCTAAATCTATTCAGTTCTCATTGGGTTAATGCGAGTAAATTCCTCAAGCTGTGGGCAGGGTTTCGCCGACAACAGCCGCGAGCAAAAGCAGGGCACAATCGACGCTGAAAGCGTCATTTTGGGCGCAGGCCGGGTCGGCGAGAGTGTGGCAGAGAGCTTGCTTTCAGAGAAAAACGACATCACCATCATCGACGCCGATCCTGAGCGCTTGCGCGTTTTGCAGGAGCGCATGGACTTGCGCGGGGTGGTGGGCAATGGCATTCAGCCCTCGGTGCTGCAGGACGCGGGTATTGCCGATGCCGATATGTTGATTGCTTGCGCGCCGATGGATGAGACCAATTTGGTGGCCTGCAAAGTGGCGCATGATCTGTTCAATGTGCCCACCACGATCGCCCGCGTGCGCAGCCCGGAGTTTGACAATGGCAGTGCATTGCTCGGGAAAGCCGGTTTTGCGGTCGATCAGGTGATTTGCCCTGAGCAGAGCGTGACGGCCTGTATTCGCAAATTGATCGAATACCCAGAGGCGCTGCAGGTGCTGGAGTTTGCGCACGGTTTGGTGAGTTTAATTGCGGTGCGGGCTGTTGCCGGCGGGCCTTTGGTACAGCATCGCCTTTCTGAGATACCGCGCTTGGTGCCGGGCTTGGACATGCGCATTGTCGCCATCTATCGCCAGGACAGTGCCGTCCACGATTTGGATGGCGCCACCGATATTGAACCGGGCGACGAGGTCTTTGTCTAGGCCGCAACCGAGCATATCCGCCAGGTCTTGGGCACGTTGCGCAAGCGTGATCACCCGGCGCGGCGCGGCAGAAGCGATGGAAGCCAGTGTGCGCGGCGATCATAAAACCTACCGCATGGCGGGCCGCCGTATCGACGAGGTCGGCCTACCGCTTGGCGCACAGGTCGGTGCGACTGTGCGTGGCCTGCACCGCGCCGACGGTAGCGAGGCGGGCAACGATGCGAAGCCTTAAGTGCTGATGGCGCATCGCGATACCGTGGTCCAATCCAATGATCATGTGATCGTGTTCGTCCCTCGCAAGCGTATGGTGCGCGAGGTGGAAAAACTGTTTCAAGTGAGTGCAACTTTCCTCTGATGGGCTCACTTGCTGTCGTCGCCTTGGTCGGTCGCATGGTGGTGCTGTTTGCACTGCTGATGCTGGTGCCGCTGGCGTTTGCCTTAAGCCTGCACGATACAGCTTAGCAGGCATTTTTGCGCAGTATTGCCATCACCATGGTCAGCGGCCTCTTGATGAGTTTCGCCACACGGCGCTTTCGCCGCGAGTTGCAACCGCGAGATGGCTTCATCTTGGTCGGCATGACATGGCTCGTGCTTCCGGCCTTTGGCGCCTTGTCGCTATCGGTCAACGTGTGGCTTTGCTTCATGATGTGGGTCGGTGGCCTGGGCATCATTGTGCTGGCCGTGGCGATTTTGCCTTTACTCGGTGTCGGCGGATCGCAGTTGTACAAGGCGGAGTCGGCAGGCCCGATGAAAGACCAAAAGCTCACGCCGCGAATCGCTGATACCGCGCGCGTCATTTAGGGCACCTATGGCTTGTTGTCATTGTTGTGTTTTCTCGCTTATCGCTGGGCGGGTATGAGTTGGGTGGATGCCTTTTTGCATATGTGTTCCACCGTGAGCTTAGGGGGATTTTCCAACTACGATGTGAGTATTGGGCACTGGAATTCAGCGCAAATTGAAGCCGTGGCGATTGTCTTTATGCTGCTGTCGGGGATCAATTTAGTGATGTATTTTGGCGCAACACCGAAGTTCGAGCCTTCTATATCGCGTTGTCCGCGAGCATTGCCTTGATCACCGGCTATCTGATGACGCACGGTACGTACCCGAGTTTTGGGCAGGTATTTCGCCGAATGGCGTTTCACGTGGTGTCGATTGCCAAGGCCACCGGCTACGCCAATCACGACTATGCGCAATAGCCCTTGTTCGCACCGCTGTTGATGATTTTGTTGGGCTGCTTTGCCACCTGCGCAGGCTCCACCGGTGGCGGTATCAAAACGGTTCGATTGCTCTTGCTGCTGAAACAGGCGAGCCGCGAGCTCGTTTGCATTCATGATGATTTATGGTGCGACCTTGGTGTGTACTGTCGCGATGCTTTTGGGGCGGCTGGAACTGCTCAGCGTACTGGTGTTGTTGACGCACACGTTTTGGCGCAAATAGTGCGGCGATCTAGCGGCGCACCCGTCCATCATCGGTGAGTACGGTCAAATCAACATATTTGGAAGCGGTGTGCTGATTGGGGCCGAAGTTCACCGTGAAGCCGCCCATTTGGTAGTTTTGCATGCTTTGTATAGCCGTGATGAACGCCTCTCGTGTCGCATTGCGGCCAGCGCGGCGCAGCGCCTCTGTAAAAACCTTTGCAGCCACATAGCCTTCCATGCTGGAGTAATTGATGCTGATGTCTTTGTTGCTGCTGGCTACTGCTTTGACCGCTTCAAAAAATTCGCTGGCTAGCGGCGTGTTGGGTGAGTAAGGAAAGGGCATCACTTGGCTGATCACCACACCGCGTGCGTCTTTGCCCAACTCGTTGAGTAAGGCTTGAGTGCCGACGAAGGAGACGTTGTAGAACGTGCCGCCAAAGCCTGCTTGACGTGCTTCCCGAATGAAGGCGGCACAAGCTTTGTAGGCACCAATTTGCACGATGGATTCTGGTTGCTTGGCTAAAATATCTGCCACCGCTTTTTTGACATCCACCGTATTGCGCTCTACGGTACCGGTTGAGGCCATCGGCAGATTCAGGGTTTTCAGGGCACGCTCCACGCCTTCCAAACCGGCTTTGCCGTAGGCATCGTTTTGGTAGAACACAGAAAACTTTTTGATACCTACGGCTGCTGCTTGCTTGACAATGGCAGCCGTTTCATCGAAGTAGCTGGCACGCACATGGACAGCGTAACGATTGAAAGGCTCGCGCAGCGATTGCGCACCCGTAAACGGAGCAAAAAACGGCGTTTTGGCTTCTGTGGCCAGTGGCAAAGCGGCCAAGCTGGTGGGCGTGCCGATGTAGCCAAACAAGGCAAACACATTTTCAGAGAGGAATTTTTTGGTGTTGGCGGCGGTTTTTTCTGGTTCATAGCCATCGTCAAGGGTGCGCAGTTCGATTTTGCGGCCATTGACTCCGCCTTTGGCATTCATCTGGCCGAAATACAAATTGGCACCTTCGCGAAACTGAATGCCCAGCTGCGCAGCGGGGCCTGTCAAGGGTGCGGATTGACCGAGCAAGAGCGGACCGTCGGCTTGAGCCAAAGCGGGCCAAGCGATGCTGCTTCCAGCCAGGCCAAAGGTCAATGCGATCGCGTGTCGGCGTGTGCTCATGGTGTTTTTCTCATGTTGGGATCTGTCAACGGCGACAGATGCGACATGATTTTGGTCGCGCGCGCACACAGCGCAAGCAAATCACTGTCAATTCTGACAATGAGCTATTGTGAGTAACTGTTACTCCCGCACCTTACCTAATGAATCGATCAGACTAAGCTCAACCAGCTTGGAGCCGATGCGCCCACCATCAAAGCTCACGCGAAAACCGCCCATATCCCATTCGCTCACGGCTTCCAAGGCTTTCTTGACCTTAGCGCGATTGGGTTCACGGCCGGCTTTGCGCAGCACTTCGACGAGAGTGCGGGCAGCAATATAGCCTTCGAGCATATAAACATTGGGTTTGGGAAGCTTGGCCGCTTGCGCGTCTTGAATCAGCTCGCGCACCACCACGCTTTTGGCATTGTCAGAACGAGGCGTCACGCGCACGAGAACCACTCCAGCACCGGCCGCGCCCAGCTGCTCTGCCAACAGGCTCTCACCCGTATTGGAGAAACCATAAATTGGGCCGCGAAAGCCTTTGCTGCGGGCATCTCGGACAGCTTTGCCAGCTTCTAGCGGATTACCCACCACCAAGAGCGAATCGGGCCGACTGCTCAAGACGCGATCAAACGCGTCCAAAGCGCCCTTACCCACAAGGTTGGCGCCCAAGCCGTGCATTGTGCGCTCGGCGGAATCCAGTGCACTCAAAGATTCGGCATCTTTGCCGTGGAGAATGCCCAATCTGCGCATGCCCAGTGTCTCTGCATGTCGCACGATGGCCAAAGCCTCTTCGCTATAGCCGGGGCGCATGGAGTAGACATTCGGGTAATTAGCGCCTTGAAGTTCGTCTGCAGCAGCCATTGGCGCGAAGACGATGGCATCGGTGTCTTTGGCGGCTTCGCTGATGGCAATTGTCTGAGGCGAGCCATAGCTGCCGAACATGACAATCACGCCATCTTTGAGCAGTTTTTGCGCATTCATTTTGCTCGCAGCAGGGTTGCCGGCATCATCTAGGCTGACCAAATTCAAGCTGCGACCATTGATGCCTCCATTGGCATTGATGCGATCAAAGAAAAGCTTGGCACCTTGCTGAAATGGCAACGCCAATGCAGATGAAGGCCCTGTCAACGCTGTGGTTTGACCGATGGTGATGCTGCTTCTGCCCACGCCATCCTGAGCGATGGATGCGGGTGTGAACCAAAGCGTGCCAAGTAGTGCCCATGTAGGAAGGAGAGAGCTTAAATTCTTCATTGTCGGTAATGGTATGTCCGAACAGCGCACAGTATCATGGGGGTAATCCCGTTCCTAGAGACTGACAACGCTCACTATGCCCGCCACCGCCATTCAAATTCGCGGCGCCTGCCCGCATGATTGCCCCGACACCTGTGCTTTCCTGACGGAAGTGCAGGATGGCGTGGCCATCAAGGTGCGCGGCAATCCTGCCCATGCGCACACGCACGGCACGCTCTGCGCCAAAGTGAATAAATATACTGAGCG
>JANOJL010000022.1:0-2255 GCA_031418715.1 Variovorax sp.
TTGCGGCGTGTCTTGCGGGGCGTAGCGTTTGAGCACTTGGCCATCTTTGCCCACCAAGAATTTGGTGAAATTCCATTTGATGGATGTGCTGCCCAAAAGGCCAGGCGCCTCTTCGCTGAGCCAAGTAAAAAGAGGCTCGGCATCGGCGCCTTTCACATCGATTTTGCCCATCAGCGGGAAGCTCACGCCGAAATTCATCTCGCAAAACGAGGCAATTTCTTCTTCGTTGCCTGATTCTTGCCCGCCAAACTGATTGCAAGGAAAGCCCAGCACCACCAAGCCCTTGTCTTCGTATTGATCGTGCAAAGCTTGCAAGCCTTTGTATTGAGGCGTGAAACCACAACTGCTGGCCGTGTTAACAATAAGCAACACCTTGCCCACATATTTCTTCAAGATGAGTTTTTTGCCTCGGATATCCGAGACTTGAAAGTCATAAACGCTACTAATAACGGGCATGCTGACTACCTTAACAAATGCAGGAGAAATCTTAAATTGTGGCCTATCTTGTATGTTTCTGTGCAACGCTTGCGTGCTCAGAAACGTTTGACCAAGCGTGTACTAGCCAAAGCGTGACTGTTTCGATAGAATGAAATCACTGTAATTTGCCAACATTACCTCTTAAGCCCATGATTTATCACGTTTTTTCCATCGTTTGTCGGTTTGACGACTGCGCAGGGGTTTCGCGGGGAACTGTATTTTGACTCAGCCACACAAAATCGTCTTGATGGGCTTTTCGACATTCGAGAAGGTCACCTTTGAATCCTTCTTTCGATTAGCCGCCCGCAGACCGCCGGGCTATCAATTGGTAGACGATGCTGCGCAGGCGCATCTTGCCGTTGTGAATGCCGATGATGCAGCCATGCTGCGGCAATGCATGGCAACCAAGCCCGCCGGGCAAGTCTTGCTGATCGGTAGCCAAGACGGTGGCACGGGTTGGATGTTGCAGCGCAGACCTTTAAATTTGATGAAAGTTTTGGCGACTGTTGAAAGCCTGCTCGCGCCAGCATCTTTTTCATCGGCAAACGCCGAGACACAGCCCGCAGAGTTAAGCGCCTTAAGGCCTTTGCCGCCGTTAGCGCAGCGTTTGCCGACGCCTTTGCCAACACCAACACCTTCGCCTCGATCCTTCTTTTCGCCAACGCGCCTAAGCAGCGCTCCCAGCCCTGCTCCCACAGCGACGAGCACACCAACTTCGCGTCCACTAACCGCTGCACCAGCGCAAACGATGCCCGCCTCCTCAGCGAGCGGGCCGGACTCGACGATGCGCCAATCTGTGCGTACTGGCGCTGGCCAACTTCCGCGTTTTGAATCGGGGAATTCGGAGAATCCGCTAACGAGCATGAATGTTGCCAAAACATTGCCGCCGTCCAATGCCGCAGATATTGATCATATTTTGGTGGTGGACGATAGCGACATTGCCCTCAAGTTCATGCGCAATCGACTCTCCCGTTTCGGTTTTCATGCTGATTTGGTCAATTCCGGCGAAGAAGCTCTCGGCCGGATGAACACGCGCCCGTATAAATTCGTTTTTCTTGATGTCATGATGGAAGGCTTGGACGGCTACCAAACCTGCCGTGCCATCAAGCAGCGCAAATACTCAGATGGCAAGCCGCCTGTCGTTGTCATGCTGACCAGCCGAGGCGGCACCATCGATAAGATTCGCGGCACGCTGGCCGGATGCGATGCCTACCTCACCAAACCCTTGAATGAGCGAGATTTGATTGCGGTGTTGGCAAAACATGATCGCCATGTTGCACGCGGTTTTCAAGAAACTAATTTTGGCAACAGCGCGTCTGGATTTGCACGCCCCGCTAAGTAGATCACAACGACGCAGCGTGCGTGAAGCTTGATGCATGATGCTTGATGGATAGAGAAATCGTTAAGCCGGTAGAGACGTAGAGATGTAGAGTTTTTTGGCGGTTTGTTTTTTGAATGAGAATCTGATGAAAAAAGTTTTAGTTGTGGATGATGCGCCGGTCGATTCACAGAATCTACAAAGAATTTTCGCCGATGCTGGCTGGATCGTGGTGACCGCCTCATCGGGCGCAGAAGCCGTCAGCAAAGCCAAGGCTGAAATTCCTGATCTGATCATGATGGATGTGAACATGCCCGGACTTGATGGTTTTTCTGCCACGCGCCAGCTGATGCAAGATCCAAACACCAAAGGCATTCCGGTTGTGTTTGTTACCTCCAAAGATCAAAAAGCAGATCGCGTATTTGCCCAAATGTTGGGCGCAAAAGGCTATGTCACCAAG
>JANOJL010000023.1:0-95707 GCA_031418715.1 Variovorax sp.
GGCATGGAACGCGTGCAGCAAGGGCTGGATCGCTTGCGCCCCGCATGGGCGCTGGCCGACATGCTGGCGCGTGCGCAAGATGCTCGCGTGCGCCATGCTTGGCTGCTTGATCCGGAAGATTTAGATTTGCAAACCGTGCGTACAGACAAGCAGATCGAACCCGCTTTAGCCGCGCTGGGCTTGGATCTCAGTTGCTTGGAAGATGCGGCCATGGACGCGCTTTTTACGAGGCATTTAGGCCGTTAGCCGTTACAGAATGTGCGCAGAGTGCTATTGAATTAATAGTAATTCGTGTGCTGTGAAATTCTGCACAGTTTGCCAGCATGCTTCGCGTGAAGCAGCTCTGGATGTAAGAAACCCCCCGCCCATCAGACATAAGAACCATGCCAGCAACCTTCTGCTGCGCTTTGAATCTCACAAGAAACTTTAGGATGCCATCATGGAAAGACGACATATGCTCAAAACGCTCACTGCTTGGTTTGGAGGCGCGGCGCTGCCTGCCACTTCTGCGCTGGCTGCGGCTCCGTTTCCTTTGAAGAAAACCGAGGCGCAGTGGCGAGCGATTGTTTCGCCGCAGGCGTATCGCGTGTTGTTTGAGCATGGCACCGAGCCGGCAGGCAGCAGCCCGCTGGATCGCGAGAAGCGCGCGGGCACGTTTGTTTGCGCGGCTTGCAATCTGCCTATCTTCGATTCGGCGCAAAAGTATGACAGCGGCACCGGCTGGCCGAGCTTTTGGCAGGCGCTGCCCGGTGCGATTGGCACCTCGCGAGATTTCAAGCTGATTTATCCGCGCACCGAATACCACTGCGCCCGCTGCGGCGGGCATCATGGCCATATGTTTGACGATGGCCCCAAGCCCACAGGAAAGCGCTATTGCAACAACGGTATCGCGTTGGCCTTTGTACCCAAAGATCAAGCTTTGCCCGCGCTGCGTACCTAATTGAAAGCACCTATGACATTCCTCTCTTTGAAAACCGCCAAACACATCGCTTTGCTGGCCGCTGCGCTGCTGGTTCAAACGGCTCAAGCGGCCACCGCCACAGCCATCTTCGCGGGCGGCTGCTTTTGGTGCACCGAATCTGATTTTGAGAAGCTGCCGGGCGTGATTGCTGCTGAATCGGGCTACACCGCTGGCAAGACGCCCAACCCGACGTATGAATCCACCAGCACCGGGAAAACGGGGCATACGGAAGCCGTGCGCGTGACCTACGACCCGGCAAAGGTGACTTACTCGCAGCTCGTGGAGTATTTCTGGAAGACGATTGATCCGAGCGAGAAAGACAAGCAGTTTTGCGATTCAGGCACTCAATACCGCAGCGGCATTTATTGGGGCAATGATGCCGAGCGCCAAATCGCAGTAGCCAGCCGTGATGCGCTGCTCAAAACCGGCCGCTTCAAAACCATCTACACCGAGCTAGCAGCCGCCAGCCCCTTCTATTTGGCCGAGGAATACCACCAAGACTATTACAAGAAAAACCCCGTGCGCTACAGCTACTACCGCAACGGCTGCGGCCGCGATGCGCAGCTGAAAAGGGTGTGGAAGTAATCGCAGCCTGGAAGTATGGATGCCGGTTTTTTGAGCGTTTTAGGGCTTTTGCCGTTATAGAATCTGCGTAGAGTGCTATTGAATAGATAGCATCTAGTGGGCAACCACTTCTAACAACCAATCCACCGCCAGCACGATTTGAATGCCAGGTATGTCTACCGCTCGCGTGGGCGGCTCCATGACGATGAGCAGGCATTGCGCTGCGGGGTGTTCAGCTTGGGCTTCTTGGAGGGCGCGGGTTTCGCGCTCAAAAGTGGCTTTGTCGTTGATATCGGTGCAGACTTGGATGAGCGTGACTTGGCCGTCGTATCGCGTAGCCAGAAAATCGACCTCGTAGCCTTGCGCGGTGCGCACGTAGGCGAGCTGCATGCCTCTGCGCAGGCATTCATGCAGCACCACGGTTTCTAGCGCGTGGCCGGTGTTGGGCTTGCCTGCGGGTTCAAACAAAGCAGAAAGAGCCGTATCCACCGGATAAGACTTGCGCGGATTGACTTGGCGGCGGCGCTCGGAATCGCTGGCGATGCTGACGCTGGTGACTAAAAAGGTGTCTTCCAAATGCGCCAAATACTCATGCAGCCGCTCTTTGCCCACGGCCACACCGCGTGATTTGAGATCGTTGAAGAATTTGTTGACGCTGAATGCGCCCGCTGCATTGCCCAGCAATTGCTGCACGAGCCAGCGTAGCACCTGGGGCTGGCTGAGATTGTGCCGCTCGATCACATCGCGCAGCAGCACGACATCTACGTAGCTGCTCAGTAGCGCTGATCGCTCGCGCGCTTGCTCAGGTGCAAGCAGGCTTTGCACCTCAGGGAAGCCACCCTGCGCGAGATACTGCACCAGCTGATGATGCAGCTCGGAGCGCTGCGCTTTCGTCCAACGCTCTGTTGGCTGAGCGGGCAGCGCGCCATGGTGGCGCAGCATTTCTCTAAAGCTAAACGGCGTGACGATGGCCTCCAACGCCCGCCCTCGCATGCTGGTGGCGATTTCTCGCGAAAGCAGCTTGGCCGATGAGCCCGATAGATAGAGCTCAATCGTCTCGGTGTCTAGGATACGGCGCACGAAGCCTTCCCAGCCGGGCACGAGTTGAATTTCATCCAGCAGGAAGACGGTTTTCGCGCGATCACGGCGCTTTGGATAGAGCTTGAAATACTCTTCCAACACGAGCTGCAAATCAAGCGCCGCCATACCAGCCAAGCTCTCGTCTTCAAAGCTGAAATACACCAACGCCTCGCGCGGCACGCCCGCTTCAAGCTGCTGCGCCATGACCTGCCAGAGCAGAGAAGTTTTGCCCGCGCGGCGCATGCCAATCACGGCGATGGCTTTCTTGCTGACGGCGGGCAGCCACGTATCGCGCTGCGTAAGCTTGGGCATAGGCCGCGCAATGCTATCCACGATTTTTTGGCGGATGACGGCGCGGTAGCTGTCTTGTGCAGATGCTGACGATGAAGGTATTTGTTCTTCCATGCAGGTTGATTTAATATAAAAATGTACTTATTATAAGTACAAAAGTAAATTAAAGCAATCTTGAGCCAGGGATGATAGCTACCTCGCCCGATGCCGAGCAGGTGTCTCGCCCACTTCGCGGGTGAACAAGCGGCTGAAAGTGGCAACGTCGCTGTAGCCGACTTCTTCGACGATTTTTGCAATGCTCCAGTTTGTTGATTGCAGCAACTGCTTGGCCTGGTTGATCCGCGCTTGTTGCAGGAGCGTGAGCGGGGAGTGGCCGGTCTCGGTTTTCACGCGGCGCATGAGCGTGCGCGGGCTCACATGGAAGGCTTGCGCGAGCAGGGGCAGGCTGTAGGGCTCTTTCAATCGCTTTTCTAGCCACTGCGCCACGTTGCTGGAGAAGCTGGGCGCTTGGTCGATGGGTGGCGCTGGGATGAGCCGCGCGTCTGCATAAGGCGCTTGGCTGCTGCGGGGCTTGGGCAGCAGGGCGATGCGGGCCGTGGCGCTGGCTATTTCTGCGCCCAGTGTGCGCTTGATCAGATGCAGCGCCAGATCAAAGGTGGCGCTCATGGCACCGCTGGTGATGACCGCGCCATCTTCGATGAGCATGGCATCTGCGTTGACGCGAATGGCGGGGTAGCGCTGGGCGAAGTCTTTGGCCATGATCCAAGCAGTGGTGGCTTGGCGGCCATCGAGCAGCCCGGCCTCGGCCAGTAAAAACGCACCGATGCAAACTGAAGCCAAGGGCGTGCCGCGCGCGAAGCTTTTGCGTATGTAGGCCAACTCGGGTTGTAAGCGTGCTAATTTTTCTGGCCATTGCCCAGATCGGCTCAGCTCCAAGCCGGGCACGACGAGCAAGTCATAAGCGCCGCTGGCGCGCTGCGCCACGATCTCAATGTCACCCGCAGCTTTGACAATGCGCCCCTGGGCAGTAATCACATGCACCTCAAATGGCGCAGCATCCGCCCTGCCCATGCCCTGCGCCACCAGATTGGCCATGAGCAACACATCTGCCACACCAAAAATCTCCAGCCCCATGCAGCCTTCAAAGGCCAAGATGCCGATGCGCAGGGGAGGAGTGGGGCTCATGGTTGGCGATCAATATAGTTTTGGCTATTTTGCCCTTAAATAAGGCATTATTGACATTGGTTGCTTGTATCAACTTTACCCATAATCAATACATCATTGATTCAAAAGAAGGATGCACATCATGACAAATTCCACTCTGGCTTTGCTAGGCTATGCCGCTTGGATGCTGGCACTCTTGGGAGGCATCGCCCTGCTCCGCACTTACTACACACTGGTTGGTGGGCGTTATGCCAACAGCTTCAAAACCACCGGAGAAGATGTGTCTGCCTTCTCAGCGCGCTTGTGCCGCGCCCATGCGAATGGCTATGAAAACTTGCCAATCTTCGCAGCGTTGATTGCCGTGGCCGCATTCAGCGGGAATGCGCAGATCACAGATCCGCTAGCGCTTTGGCTGCTGGCAGCTCGCATCAGCCAATCTACCGTGCATCTGATTTCCACCCGCAACCGCGCCGTGATTTTGCGCTTCAGCTTCTTGGTGGTGCAAGTGGTGATTCAGTTGATCTGGGTGGTGCAGTTGGCAGGTGTTTTGCGCTGATTTTTAAGCGTTTTCGGCACTTTGCCGTTATAAAATATGCATAGTTTGCTATCAAATAGATAGCTATCTAACACCATTCACATCACCTCAAAAGCCTCGGGCATCTGCCCTGCTTGCTGCTTTGCCAGCATGGTTTCAAAAGCTTGCTCGATGTGTTGGGCGAAGAGCTTGGCGTTGAACAGCGGTGAGGTGTTGCGGTTGGTGGCGAGTTTGGATTGGAGGCTTTGCAGCAAGGCGGGTTGGGTCGCGAGTTCAATGGCTTTGGCTTCGAAGGCTTGCGCGCTGGAAGTGATCAGCTCCGGCAAGCCGAGTGCGTTGAGCAAGCTGGCCGCCACCCGTGCTGCAAAAGTTTGCCCCATGCAAGTCAACACCGGCAGGCCTGCCCAGAGCGCATCGCTGGCGGTGGTGTGGGCGTTATACGGCAGGGTGTCGATGAACAGATCGGCCAAGCGGTGGCGCGCCAGGTGTTCGGCCAAAGGCATGCGCGGCGCGAAGACGATGCGCTCTGGCGCAATGCCGCAGCGCTGGGCTGCTTCGCGTAAGTTGCGCCCTGCAATCGGGTTCTCTTCAAAAAGCCACAGCACGCTTTTTGGCACGGCTTGCAAAATTCGCATCCAGCTTTCAAAGGTCGCGGGCAAGATTTTGTGGTTGTTGTTGAAGCAGCAAAACACGAAGGCATCGGCGGGCAGGCCGAGTTCTTCTCTGGTGAAGATGCGCTCAGAAATTCTTCGCGTTGAATCATTGACTTGATAGCTGTGCGGCAAACTCACCACTTTTTCTGAATAGTCTGCATAGCGCTGCGGCGGCAAAACGATCTTGTCTGCAACGATGTAATCCATGTAGCTCACGCCCAGCGTGCCGGGGTAGCCCAAGTAGCTCACCTGCAGCGGTGCGCAGCGGTAGGCAAAGAGGCTGGGGCGGCTGTCTTGCGTGTAGCCTTTCAGATCGATGGCGATATCAATACCCAATTGGCGTGATTGCAGCGCGACTTGCTCGTCCCTCAGGCTGCGCACGTCATGAAACGCGTCAAACCCCTTCACCAAGCGCTGGCGCATCTCGTCTTGCAAGTCAGGGCCAAAAGAAAACCCGATCACTTCAAAGCGCGAGCGGTCATGTCGTTCAATCAGCTCAGCCATCAAATAGCCGGTGGCATGGTTATGAAAATCGCCAGAATAGTAAGCTAGGCGAATCTTCGCCTCTGGCGCGCGCATCTGAAACGGCTCAGCCAATGACATGCCCGGATGCCTAGCTTGCGCATACACGCGAGCCAATTGCAGATGCAGCGCCGCGTCATCCACCAGCGCGAGTGCATGAAACGGCAGCGCCACCCGCTGGCCTGCGCGAATCATGGTTTGGTAAGCATGCAGCGCTTGCGGCAGCTCGCCCCAATCGCAAAGCTGCATTTTCACGGTGAGCAAATTGCCCAGTAGAAATTCTTGGTGAGGATCTAAGATGAAGGCTTGGTCAAAGCTGGCCAAGGCTTCACCCAAGCGGCGCAGGTCTTTCAGCGTACCAGCGCGGTTGTTGTGAATCACCGCGCTGTTGGGCAGCAGCGTCAGCGCGGCATCGTAACTGGCCAAGGCTTCATGGGACAGTTTGAGCGCATCCAGAGCATTGCCACGGTTGTTCAAAGCTTGCGCGTAATCGGGCTTCAAGGCAATCGCAGCATCGTAGCTGGCCAGCGCTTCTGGATAGCGCTGCATGGCTTTCAAAGTATTGGCGCGGTTGAAATGCGCCTCTGGTATGCGAGGTTGCTGCCTCACTGCCTCTTCATACAAAGCGAGAGCTTGTACGAAACGGCCTTGTGAGGTGTGCGCCTGTGCAAGCGCGAAACGTTCTACCATTCCGATTTCAGGTGAGCGCTTGCTGATTTTGAAAAGAGGAAAAGCTGGTTTTGCCATGATGCGAATGTGTTGCGAGCAAGCATACTATGCATGAGTCTGTCGTAAAAATCGCACAGACTGATCAGCAGCTCACACATCAGAGTGCGGCATGCAGCGATGAATTCAATACGAAAGTACTCTTTTGCGAGAGGCAGCTTTGATATGTGCATGCAGTTTACAAACAAATGCTTCAAATTGCATCAGTTGGGATTAAACTGGCGTCATCTTTTCTCGTCATCAAAGGAACAACATGGATCGCAATCAATCTCTCGGCCTCGCATTGGCCACATCGGCAGTTTTAGGGCTCTCGGCTTGCGGCGGCAATGATGTTGCCTCCCCAACTGGTGGCGGGACATCAACCATGGGGCCGATCACACCTGCCGCAGTGGCTTGTACGGCACCCACACTTGCTGAGCTAGGTAGGCCCGCAGTGTATTCAACCCCATGTTTAGCGACCGGAGCGAGCACCTCGTCTCGTTATGATTTCCAAGCTGTTGATGGCAATTCATCATGCTGCGCTTCGCAGATTGTTAAAGTGGACTTTGGCAATGCCACATGCGCAAGTGCCGGTACGCGAGTGTCCTTTGCCACTGCGAGAACAGTTCCTGCAGCCACTACCACAACGATGGCAGCTATTGCCGCAGACGGCATCACACCTGTGACGGGATCGGGGCGAACCGTCACTGTTTCCAACTTTACCGCAGACAGTGGGGAGGGCTTAACAGCATTTGCACCCGGCATTCCTTTCGTTGCAAACGGTGATTACGTGTTGTGCAAAACAACACCGCCTTCGACGACCACGATGCGCGCTTTGAATACCTTTAATGGGAATCAGGGGCGCAATGCCAGCATGACGCCCACCTTTGTTTTGCGAGCCTCCAATGTAGGAAGCAATGCGATCAACACAACGTTTGGATTTGACGGTGGAACCTTCGTAGATGGTTTTTAACTAGAGCAATTCAATCAGTTGTTTAAACCGACAGCTTGCCTTTTCCGCCCTGAAAAACGCCGATCTATGGATCGGCGTTTTTCATGGTGAATTCACTTATCGTGATAGACGATGTTTTTAAGCATTTCAGGCTCTTGAGCGCATCAGCCTCACAGCTTTTCTGCCAACTGCTCCAAAATCGCCGGATTTTCAAGCGTGGAAATGTCTTGCGTGATCGCCTCACCTTTCGCGAGTGAGCGCAGCAAGCGGCGCATGATTTTTCCGCTGCGAGTTTTGGGCAGGTTGTCGCCAAAGCGGATGTCTTTGGGCTTTGCAATCGGGCCGATTTCTTTGGCGACCCAGTTGCGCAGTTCGGTGGCGATTTTTTTGGCTTCTTCACCTGTGGGGCGGCTGCGTTTTAAGACAACGAAGGCGCTGATGGCTTCGCCTGTGACGTCATCTGGGCGGCCGACGACGGCGGCTTCGGCAACGAGGTGTGAGCAGGAGACCAATGCCGATTCAATTTCCATCGTGCCCAAGCGGTGGCCACTCACGTTGAGCACATCGTCGATGCGGCCAGTGATGCGGAAGTAGGCGCGGTCTTTGCTTCTGACTGCGCCGTCGCCAGCTAAGTAGTAGCCCTTCAGCTCTTCGGGAAAGTAGCTTTTCTTGAAACGCTCGGGGTCGCCCCAGATCGTGCGGATCATGGAAGGCCATGGCTTTTTGATGACCAAGATGCCGCCTGAGCCATGAGGCACGTCGTTGCCTGTCTCATCGACGATGGCAGCGTAAATGCCGGGCAAGGGCAGAGTGCAAGAGCCGGGTACGAGAGGCGTGGCACCGGGCAGGGGCGTGATGACGTGGCCGCCAGTTTCGGTTTGCCAGAAGGTGTCCACAATTGGGCATCGAGAGCCGCCCACGTGTTTGTGGTACCACATCCAGGCTTCAGGGTTGATCGGCTCGCCCACGCTTCCCAAGATGCGCAGACTTGAAAGATCGCTGCGCGCAGGATGCACGGCGGCATCGCCTTCAGCGGCTTTGATCAGCGAGCGAATCGCTGTGGGCGCGGTGTAGAAGATCGAGACTTTGTGTTTCTCGATCGTTTGCCAGAAGCGGCCAGCATTCGGATAGGTGGGAACGCCTTCAAAGATCACTTGCGTTGCGCCTGCAGCCAGCGGCCCATAAGCCACATAGGTGTGACCGGTGATCCAGCCGATATCGGCTGTGCACCAAAACACATCTTTGGGCTGAATGTCAAACGTCCATTCCATCGTGAGCTTCGCCCAGAGCAGGTAGCCGCCTGTAGCGTGTTGCACGCCTTTGGGTTTGCCGGTGGAGCCTGAGGTGTAGAGGATGAACAGCGGATGCTCTGCGCCTACGGGCTCTGCCTTGCAAACGTCTTTTTGGCCTTTGAGCGCGTCTTCAAAACTCACATCGCGGCCTGCGACCATGTTGCATGGCGTGGCAGTGCGGCTCCAGACCAAGACTTTCTTGAGCGTGGTGCAATGGCCCAAGGCAATACCTTCATCCACGATACTTTTCAGAGGCAGCTCTTTGCCGCCGCGCATCTGAAAATTAGCGGTGATCACAGCCGTTGCGCCTGCATCAATAATGCGCTCGTTCAAGCTCCTGGCCGAGAAGCCGCCGAAGACCACGCTGTGGGTCGCGCCAATGCGGGCGCAGGCTTGCATCGCGACGACGCCCTCGACCGTCATCGGCATGTAAATGATGACGCGATCCCCTTTTTTGATGCCGTGGGCTTTGAGCGCATTGGCGAAGCGGCTGACTTTTACCAGCAGTTCTTTGTAAGTGATCTTCGTAGATGAGCCATCGTCTGCTTCAAAAATGATGGCAGTTTTGTTCTCAACTGATGTGCCGATGTGTTTGTCGAGGCAATTGGCCGAAGCATTGAGCTGGCCGTCTTCAAACCATTTGTAGAAAGGCTTTTTCTTGTCGTTGAGTACTTTGGTGAAGGGCTTGCTCCATTGCAGATTTTCTCGCGCGAGGCGTGCCCACGTGCCTTCAAAATCTTTCTCAAAAGAAGCGTTCATCGCATCAAAGCGAGTCATGCTTTCAATGCGCGCTTTTTTGGCAAAAGCGGCAGATGGCTTAAACACGCGGTTTTCAACCAAGACGGACTCAATAGCGGTGCTCATACGAAAGGTCTCCTCGTTATGACAAGATGATGAAAATTCAGGCGTTAATGTCGCGGATTGCTCTTACGGGCTACTGACGCGGTGGCGACTTGCCGATTACTTAGCGTATCGCCCACTACAATCGGTTTTCCTCGTGTTTTCCCGTATCTTTGCCTGATTCTTAAAAATTGATTGACAACAGAATGCGCACTCTTCCAAATATGATTTTTGCCAGCCGCTGGCTGCAAATGCCGCTCTACCTTGGGCTGATCTTGGCGCAAGGCGTGTATGTCTGGCATTTCTTTGTGGAGCTGTATCACCTGGTGATGGCTGCTTTTGGGAGTCAACCTGACGTGGCGGCCTTGGTGACCAGCATCGGCTACAAATCGGATGTGACGATCACGTCGCTGAATGAGACGATCATCATGCTTGTCGTCCTCGCGCTGATTGATGTGGTGATGATCTCCAACTTGCTCATCATGGTGATCGTGGGCGGCTACGAGACCTTTGTGAGCCGCATGAATCTGCAAGATCATCCAGATCAACCTGAGTGGCTGAGCCATGTGAATGCCAGTGTGCTGAAAGTAAAGCTCGCAACGGCCATCATCGGCATCAGCTCCATTCACCTGCTAAAAACCTTCATCAACGCGGCCAACTATACCGAGCAGGTGCTCATGTGGCAAACCATCATCCACGTGGTGTTTCTCATGAGCGCGATGGCCATTGCTTACACAGACAAACTCATGAGCCACAGCGATCATGTGGCTCGTAAGCTTGATGGTCGGGCCAAGGATGACACGCCTAATCATTAACCGTTTCCCAGCGCACGCTGGCACGGTAAGCGTGCCAGGTGGCGTGGCCTAAAACAGGGCCGACCGCCAGGATGCCGATAGACCAAGGCACAAGCAAAGCTGACACCACCAAGCTGGTGATCAGCAAGCCCCACCAGCTCATCACCAAGATATTGCTCAACACGACGGCCATGCTGGTGATGGCGGCTGTCACGGCATCGGTATTGCGATCTAGGATCATGGGAATAGAGACGACTGAGGTGGAAAACACCAAAGCCGCAAACAACCCGCCAACGGCCATATAAATCACAATGAACTCCCAGTTGTCGGGAGACAGCAGCGCCTGAAGCACATCGGGTGTGCCCGATAAGCTGGTGTTGAAAAAAACGGCAAAAACCACCAGTGAAGCCCGCCCCCAAATCAGCTCCAGCACGATTAAAACAAGCACCAGCATGCCCATGCTGCCCAGATGCTGATCCCAGCAAGTGATAGATGCAGACAACGCCGGCCTCAAGCCGCGCTCGATGCGGCGGCTGACATCGTAGAGCCCCATGGCTAAAAAAGGGCCGACCAGCAAGCAACCCGAAACGATGCTCATGCTGTATTCCGGTTTATGGCGAAAAACCGCGCCGAGCACATAGGCCATCAGCCAAAAGCAGATGCCATAAAACAAGGCAATACCAGGATGCGCCAACGCGTCTTTCACACCGGCGATCAGCCAGCGGATGGGATCTACAAAGCCGATCGCCGCAGGGCGCGGCATCTGCCGAGCGGCAGGCTGAGAAATCGTATCAGTGGGCTCAGGTAAATCGGTCATGAAGCGGGCGAGTTTCAGTGCATCAGGTATCTTGTGCGAAACAGGCTGCTGGTGGTTTGATCTAGATCAAGAGGCGCGGTGCAGCGCGCCAGTATGCTCAAAGCCATGCCCGAAGCTTCTCCGCCACCAGAGCGCTGGATTGATCCCAGCAACAACAACTTGCCGAAAGTTCGCGAGATCAAGCTCACGCAATGCCTGCAATGGCTGGGTAAAGGCTGGCGAGACACGTGGCGAGCGGGCAGTATCAGCTTGGCGCATGGCTTGTTGGTGGCAACCGTTGGGCTGCTGCTGATCGGAATCGCAGGGGATAAATTTTGGTTGCTGGCTGGCGCTTTTTCTGGATTTCTGGTGATTGCACCGGTGTTAGCGACCAGCTTGTATGCGATCAGCCGAGCGCTCGAAAAAGATGAAAAAACAGATATCACTCTGATCATCAACACATGGACGCGCTGGCAGTATTCCCGTTATGCCGTGCGCGGCGGCTATTGGAGTCTGGTGCGATTCGGGCTGCTGCTGGGCTTGGCGGGTATTGGCTGGGTGTTGACCTCTGCTTCGTTGATCACCTTGATGGCTGCGCAACCGATTCAAACGCCGATGGATTTCCTACGCTATGTGGTGTTGTCTCCGCAGCACTCTCTTTTTGAGCTGTGGCTCACGCTGGGCGGCCTGATGGCAGCGCCTTTGTTTGCATCAAGCGTCGTCTCGATGCCTCTCTTGCTAGATCGGCGCGCGACGGTGATGCAGGCTGTGCTCACGAGTTGGCAGGCTGTGATGCGCAATCCTGTTGCATTGGCCTTGTGGGCTGCCATCATCATGTTGCTCACGCTGCTCGGTATGGCCACGGCTATGCTTGGTTTGATTGTGATTGTTCCTTGGTTGGGCCATGCCAGCTGGCATGCTTACCGCGATTTGGTAGATGCCAGCAGCCTGCCTGAGCGCATGCCGCCAGAGGAGCGCGTCTGATGTTTGGCTTCACAGAAGAGCAAATCTCGGCGTTTGGCCTGAGCTTTGGCATTGGCGGCTTTGTGCTCTACATGCTGTTCATTATTGGGCATTTGGCGTGGGAGTCGAAGGCAGGTAAATTCGGTACCTTTGTCTTGTTTCTTGGCTTGGCCTTTGGCATGACTGGCTTTGTGGCGAAATACATCATTCAGTGGGCGATTGAGAAGTAAGCTGGCTGCAGCGCAAGAGACCTAAAATAGAGCGTTGGGCTTTTCAGTCCCTCAAAAAACTCTCATTTTGGATCGCCATGACAACCATCAAAGCCCAAGACATCGTTGACACTATCGGCGGCGCGCTGCAATACATCAGCTACTACCACCCCGCAGATTACATTGCCCATTTGGCGCGAGCCTACGAGCGTGAGCAATCGCCCGCTGCGAAAGATGCGATTGCGCAAATCCTCACCAACAGTCGCATGAGCGCCGAGGGCCATCGCCCTATTTGCCAAGACACGGGCATCGTGAACGTGTTTCTCAAAATCGGCATGGATGTGCGCTTTGAAGGCTGCGAAGAGTTTGGCGATGGCGCTTTAGATGATGTGATCAACGAAGGCGTGCGCCGCGCTTATAACCATCCAGACAACACGCTGCGTGCGAGTATCGTGGCTGATCCGCAGTTTGATCGTAAAAACACGAAAGACAACACGCCCGCTGTGATCAATGTGCAGCTCGTGCCGGGTAACACGCTAGACATTGGCGTCGCGGCCAAAGGTGGCGGCTCAGAAAACAAAAGCAAGCTGTACATGCTCAACCCGGGCGACAGCGTGGTCGATTGGGTCCTCAAAACCGTGCCCACCATGGGCGCAGGCTGGTGCCCGCCGGGCATGCTGGGCATTGGCATCGGCGGCACAGCCGAGAAAGCTGTGCTCATGGCCAAAGAAAGCTTGATGGAAGACATCGACATGTATGAGCTGCAAGCCAAGCAGGCTTCTGGCGCAGCTTTGAGCAAAACCGAAGCCCTTCGCTTGGAACTGCATGAAAAGGTGAATGCACTGGGCATTGGCGCACAAGGCTTGGGCGGTTTGACCACCGTGCTCGATGTGAAGATCAAGATGTATCCGACACATGCCGCTGGCAAACCGATTGCGATGATCCCCAACTGCGCTGCCACGCGCCATGCGCATCTGGTGATGGATGGCTCGGGCCCGGTGTATCTCGATCCGCCCTCGCTCGACCTGTGGCCTGATGTGCATTGGGCGCCAGATTACGTGAAATCCAAGCGCGTCGATCTGAACACGCTTACCAAAGAAGAGGTCGCTAGCTGGCTACCCGGCCAAACGCTTTTGCTCTGCGGAAAAATGCTCACAGGCCGCGATGCCGCCCACAAACGCATCCAAACCATGCTCGCTGCTGGTGAAAAGCTACCCGTTGACTTCACCAACCGCGTGATTTATTACGTTGGCCCAGTTGACCCAGTCAAAGGCGAAGCCGTGGGCCCCGCCGGTCCCACCACCGCCACCCGCATGGACGGTTTCACAGAAATGATGCTTGCGCAAACTGGCCTCATCAGCATGATCGGCAAAGCCGAGCGCGGCCCCGAAGGTATCGCAGCGATCAAGAAACATAAATCGGCTTATTTGATGGCAGTCGGCGGTGCAGCGTATCTCGTTTCTAAAGCCATCAAAACCGCCAAAGTCGTCGGCTTCGCTGATCTCGGCATGGAAGCGATTTACGAATTTGATGTGGTCGATATGCCTGTCACTGTTGCAGTCGATTCAGGCGGTACCAGTGCGCATATCACGGGGCCAGCGGAATGGCAGAAGCGAATTGCGACAGGCGAATTCAAGGGCATCGCAGTTTCAGCTTCGTAATCGCCGTAAGTTGTTGTTTAAAACATTCTCCACCTGGATAGCATTAAATTCTTAATTTCAGTTGAATCTTCAATAAAATCAACAGCTTACGAAAATTGAGTTCAGCAACTCCATTGCTTTTACGCCCGTGCCAATCCTGCGTCAGCTCGACATGGATGAACTACGGGGTCTGGATGTGATCGTCGTCGGTGCGCGATGCAAGCGATGCAGATGCAGATGCAGATGCAGATGCAAATAGCAGTCGCAGCGCCAGAGCGGGGTTTGGCATCATTTTTTGAATAAAATCAGCCTCTACCCGTTATATAAACTGCGCAACGTGCTATTAAATTCATAGTAATCTGCATATTCCTCTCAGTTTATTTCTCCTCTATCCCAGCGCCACATCATGCCCACCATCTGCCCTAAATGTCGCACTGTCCGCCCTGAAAACGCCACGGTCCCGGCTTGGCAATGTCCAGCTTGTGGTGTGGCGTATGCCAAGGCGAGTGGGGATGCTTCGCAGGGGGCTGCGGTGCAGCGTTCGCGGGACGTGGAGAGGCGCTCTTCCTCGTCGTCTTCCAACCGCGAGGCAGGCGAGGGGCTGTTGGCTTCTATTCCTTGGGGCAAGTTGGTGGCGGCTTGTTTGATTTGCTACGGCGGCTGGGTGGGCTATCAGCATGCCAGCGGGCAAGGCAGCGGCGATTCGTCGGTATTGAGCCGCGCAGGGCGCACAAGTGGCATGGGCGGTAGTTTCTCTGAGCATGATTTGCGACAGATTGCCGCCAAAGGCCAAGCGAGTGATGTGATCTTCTACACCGCGCCTTGGTGCCCGCATTGCCGCGCCGCGCATGCGTGGATGGACCAATACGGCTTCAAATACGAGCGCTGCGACATCGAAGCCAGCAGCGCCTGCAAATCCCAGCTCCAGCAACTCGATCCGGGCGGCGGCGTCCCGTATTTGATCGTGAAAGGGGAGCATATGAAGGATGGTTTTGATGCGGCGCAGCTGGTTGCTGTGTTGGGGAAATGAAGCGTCAGACTCAGTTTGATCAGCAAAACGGCAGATCATTATTTTGTGACATGAAATTGATTTATTCATACAATTCAATGAGTTATATCAATAATATTCTTGTCAAGCACGCGCCTTTATGCTGATCAATGCTCTTGCGCCTTTGACGCGCATTATTCAGGCTGCAGGGCCTGCGGGCATCTCGCCTGAGGGGATGGAGCAGACGCTGCCTGAGCTGAGCCGCTCAACTCGATGATGGGCAGCGCAACACTGGCAAACCGACGGGAGATGCGGTGTTGATTTTGAATCACAAGCGTGCCATCGAATACCTGTGGTCGCATCCGGGTTTGACGCTTAAGAATGTGTGTGCGATGCATGCTTTACTGACAGACGATCGCCAGGTACCCGAGGTGGCGAGTTCGGATCACTTTTTACCTTCTCTCCAGCGGGGCAGGCCGCCTGAAGATGAACGTGTGAGAGCTTTCATCCAGCCTCAAGTGATGAGATGAACACCTCGGCTCATGTTAATCAACCCATCGGCGTGTTCGACTCCGGGATCGGTGGCCTGAGCATTTTGAAGGCGCTTCGACGCCATTTGCCGTATGAGCAGTTCGTCTATTTTGCTGACACGGCGCACAACCCGTATGGCGAGAAGAGCAAGGCGTTTGTGCAGGAGCGTTCGCTTTTCATTGCGCAGGAGCTGATTAAGAAGCACAGAATAAAGGCGCTGGTGGTGGCTTGCAATACAGCGACTGCGGCGGCGATTGGGCTGCTGCGCGCGGCGCATCCTGATCTGCCGATCATTGGCTTGGAGCCTGCATTGAAGCCTGCGGCGCTGATCACGCGTACTGGGCGGGTGGGTGTGCTCGCGACGCGGGGGACTTTGCAGAGCGCAAAGTTTGCGGCTTTGCGCGACTCGCTGGCACATGTAGAGTTTGTTTGCACACCTTGCGATGGCTTGGCGGAGCGTATCGAGCGGCTGGCGCAGGCAGTTGGCTCTCAGCAGATTACTCCAGATTTGATAGCACTCTGCGCACAATATATAACGGCTACTGGCCGATTTGGCTTAAAAAATGATGAATTAGATACGCTGGTGCTGGGCTGCACGCATTACCCTTTGATTCGCGATGTGTTTGCGCAGTTGGTGGGACCCAACGTGACGATTGTGGATAACGCGATGCCGGTGGCGTTGCGCACGACGCAACTTTTGCTTCAGGCTGGGGCTCTGACTGAGCACGCGGGCGAGCGGGCAGGTGATCAGGCAGATAAAGGAGACAGTTGGCAAGGCGCTGTGGTGTGGCAAAGCAGTGCGGATGTGGAGGGTTTGCAGCGGGCGGCGCGGTATTGGTTGGGCGATATAGGCAGCGATGTCATCGGCGCGTAGCCTGCGCAGGGTAAACCCTTTTGTAAAGCAGTCGGGTATAGCAGCTTGCTCGTATGTCATGGTGCAACAGCCTTTAACATAGGTCAGTTCAGTTTTCAATCTTTCTAAAGACAGTCTTCATGGCATCCAAAATTATTTACTCCGTGGTGGCATTCGTTGGCATCGCTGGAGCGGCAGGTGGCGCGTATTGGTATCAAAACCAGCCTCAGAGCCCGAAAGAAATAACAAGTGTGGGTGGCGCTGCGGGTGCGCCAGCAGGTGGGGCTTCAGCTGCAGGTGGTGCGCCGCGCGGGGGCGGCATGCCCGCGGTGGAGGTGGCGAAAGTAGAGACGGCGCGTTTGCAAGACGATGCGCAGGCGGTGGGCTCGTTGCGCTCTAAGCAAAACGTGATGCTGCGCCCGGAGATCAGTGGCCGGGTGCAGACGCTGGGCTTTACAGACGGCACTCGGGTGCGCAAGGGCGATGTGATCATGCAGTTGGAAGATGGTTTGCAGCGCGCTGAGGTGCGCCAAGCGGAGGCGCAGATGTCGATTGCGCGGGCTAATTTCAAACGCAATCAGGAGTTGGTGGCGCAAAATTTTGTGGCGCAGCGGGTGCTGGATGAAAGTGGCGCGAGCGTGCAAGTGGCTGAAGCTCAAGTGTCTTTGGCCTGTGCTCGCTGGGATCGGATGCGCGTGGTGGCACCATTTGATGGCACGGTGGGCATTCGCAATGTGAACATCGGCGACTATGTGAAAGACGGCGCGGATTTGGTGAATTTGGAAGATTTGTCTTCGATGTTTGTGGATTTCCGTTTGCCTGAGCGCTTCATTGGCAAGATTCGCCGCGAACAGGCGATCGAGATGCAACTGGATGCGATGCCGGGGCGACAGTTCAAGGCGAAGATTGATGCGATTGACCCGCAGTTGGATGCGAATGGGCGTTCGGTGTTGGTGCGAGCGGTATTGGCGAACACGGCGGGCGAGCCTTTGGCTAGGCCGCCGGGTGGGCCTGGTGGTGCTGCGGGTGGCTCTGGCGCGCCCGGTGGCGCGGGTCGTCCGCCGGGTGCGGGCGATACGCCTGCTTCATCTGCTGCTGGTAAACCGGCTGAGAAGCCTGCGGTAAAGCCAGCTGCGCGGCCACCTCAGCGGCCTGCTTCTGCACCTGCGGCGGCAGCACCAAGACCAGTGGATCCAATTGCAGTGAGTTGTGCGCAATTTAGCAATGCAGCGATCACGGCGCGTGCGGCCTCGGGCGTTTCAGGCAGCGCAAGTGCGGCTGGTGGTGGTGGTCGAAATGCGGGTGCGGGTGCTGGCGGTACGGCTGCAAGTGGCCGAGGTGGGCCAAGCGGTGCGGCAGGCGCGGGCTCGGGCGGCGGGCCTTTGCGGCCGGGCATGTTTGCGCGTGTGACGGCGGTGTTCAACGTGAAAGATACAGCTCTAACGATTCCTGAAGAGGCCATCGTGCCGCAAGGTGGCCGGCAGTTTGTGATTCGCGTGGTGGAGCAAACAGAAGCGCAGGGCAAAGAGATTGCCGACAAGCAAGCAGCAGATGCGGCCAAAGCAGCTGAGGCTGCAAAAACGGCAGCGGCAGCTTCGAGCGCACCTGCTGCGAGTGCTGCGCCAGCTGGCGGCGGCGGAGCAGGAGGCCCCGGCGGTGCGCAGCCTTACAACATGGCCGGTTTTGTGGATGGTAAGCGCTTGGTTTCGCAGCGGCAAGAGGTCAAGCTCGGTATTCGCCGACCAGGTCGCGTGGAGATCACCGAAGGATTGAGTGAGACCGACACCGTGGTGGTGGCCGGTCAGCAGCGATTGCAGCGGGACAACACGCCAGTGCGGGTGATTGAACTGGGCAGAGCGCCGGGAGCACAAGGTGCAGCGCCCGCAGCCAGCCCCGCGCAACCGGCCGCCAGTCGTTAACCCGCTTTATAAATAAGTCGCGATCCATCCCTAGGAGCAGATCATGCAGTTACCAGAATTATCGATCCGTCGCCCGGTGTTTGCCACCGTGCTCTCACTGCTGATCTTGCTCATTGGCTATGCGTCGTTTACGAAGCTCTCGGTGCGTGAGTATCCCAAGATTGATGAGCCCAACGTCACGGTGTCGACCAACTACCGAGGCGCTTCCGCAGAAATCGTGGAAACGCAGGTGACTAAAGTGCTGGAGGATTCGCTTGCTGGCATCGAAGGCGTGGATGTGATCACCTCGTCCAGCCGGCCTGAGCAAAGCCAAATCACGGTGCGCTTCAAGCTCACGCGCGATGCCGATAGCGCAGCGGCCGATGTGCGCGACAAAGTCTCACGTGTGCGCCAGCGCTTGCCCGCCGATGTGGACGAACCGCAAATCGCCAAGGTTGAAGCCGATGCTTTCCCCGTGATTTGGCTCTCTTTCAGCTCCGACACGCTAAATGTGTTGCAACTGTCTGATCTGGCCAACCGCTTCGCCAAGCCGATGCTGCAAACCGCCAGCGGTGCAGCTGATGTGCGTATTTTTGGTGAGCGGAAATATGCAATGCGCGTGAATGTCGATCCCGACAAACTCGCCGCCTACCGCCTCACGGTGCAGGATTTGGAAGATGCCTTGCGCCGCAACAATGTGGAGGTGCCTGCGGGCCGCATTGAAAGCCAACGGCGCGAATTCAACGTGACAGCGGCTACTGATTTGCAGCGGCCATTCGAGTTCTCACAAGTGGTGATTCGCGTTGTGAACGGCGTGCCCGTGCGAATTGGCGATGTGGCTACCGTGCGCCAAGGCGCAGCTTCTGAGCGCACCGCCACGCGCCTGAATGGCCGAGATGCCATCACACTCGGCGTGATCCGCAATGCCACGGCGAACCCATTGGATTTGTCTGCAGATGTGCGGGAGATGATTCCGCGAATCAAGGCCAATTTGCCGCCGGGCATTGAGATTGATATCGCCAACGACAATTCGATCTTCATCAAAGAATCGATCAAATCGGTCTACACCACGATTGCTGAAGCCGTGGTGCTGGTGGCCTTTGTGATTTTCTTTTTTCTGCGCAATTTCCGCGCGGCCATCATTCCGTTGGTGACGATTCCTGTTTCGTTGATTGGCTCGTTTGCACTGATGGCTTTGTTTGGTTTCACGGTCAACACGCTCACTTTACTGGCTTTGGTACTCGCTATTGGTTTGGTGGTGGACGATGCCATCGTGGTGCTTGAGAATATTTACCGCCATATTGAAATGGGCAAAAAACCATTTGATGCGGCCATCATTGGCGCGAAGGAAATTGCCTTCGCTGTGGTGGCCATGACGCTGACGCTGGCTGCTGTGTATGCGCCGCTGGCCTTCTCCCCGGGGCGCACAGGCAAGCTGTTCACTGAATTTGCGCTAGCACTCGCAGGCGCGGTGGTGGTTTCGGGCTTTGTGGCGCTCACGCTCTCGCCCATGATGAGCTCGATCTTGCTCAAACACAATCCGAACCCACCGTTTTACGACCGTTGGATTGAGAAATTCCTTGTGGGCATCACCAACGGTTATGCCAAGTTGCTCGGCTGGTCGCTTAAAGCGCGTTGGTTGATCGTGTTGATCATGCTGGCCTCGGGCGTAGGCACTTGGCTGTTTTTGAAAGACATCAAGCGCGAGTTGGCGCCGCTGGAAGATCGAGGCGTAATCGTGGCCAACGTGAATTCCCCCGATGGTGCGACGCTGGATTACACCTTGCGTTATGTCAATGCGATTGAGCGTGTCGGCTCAGGTTACAAAGAGTTTGACCGTGTTTTTGCTGTGGCGGGTAACCCTACCGTGGCGCAGGCCAATGTCTTTTTCCGCACCATCCCTTGGGAAGAGCGCACCAAACGCACGCCTGAGTTGGCGCGTGAGATGGCACCGCGTATCTCAGGTTTGCCAGGCGTTACGGCATTTCCCGTCACGCCGCCCTCGCTCGGCCAAGGCTTCAATAGCCGCCCGGTGAACTACGTGATCATGACGTCGGATTCGTATCAAAATCTCTCGCAAGTGGTGCGTCAATTCCAAGATGAGCTTGCCAAAAATCCCGGATTCTTGCAGGTGGATACCGATCTGCGTTTGAACAAACCAGAAATTCGTTTCGAAATTGACCGCGAGAAAGCGGCTGATCTTGGCGTGGGCATTGATGCGGTGGGGCGTGCTGTCGAGAGTATGCTGGGCGGCCGCAACGTCACGCGTTACAAGCGCGAAGGCGAGCAATACGATGTGATCGTGCAAACCGCCTCCACTGGTCGTGATACCCCAGACGATATTGAAAAAATCTTCGTGCGCGGGCGCAACGAGACGATGATTCCGCTCTCAGCCTTGGTGCGTATTCGTGAGACGGTGGTGCCGCGTGAGTTGAATCACTTCGGCCAGCGCCGCTCAGCTGCGATCACGGCCAATCTCTCCCCAGATTACTCTTTGGGACAAGCGCTGGATTTCATGGATGCCACTGCGCAAAAAGTATTGAAGCCCGGTTACGCGACAGATCTGAATGGGCAATCGCGCGAGTTCAAGAGTGCTTCGGATTCGCTGGCGATTGTGTTTGTCATGGCGCTTTTGTTTATTTATCTCGTGCTCGCTGCGCAGTTTGAAAGCTTCATAGATCCGTTTGTGATCATGCTGTCAGTGCCCTTGTCCATGGTGGGCGCTTTGGCGGCGCTGCAATGGTCAGGGGGGTCGCTCAACGTATTCAGCCAGATTGGATTAGTGACACTGGTGGGCTTGATCACCAAGCACGGCATTTTGATTGTGGAGTTTGCCAACCAATTACGCGAGCAGGGTGTCGATGCAATGCAAGCGATTCAACAATCTGCCAAACTGCGCCTGCGCCCGATTCTCATGACCACTGGCGCGATGGTGCTGGGCGCGATTCCGCTGGCGCTCTCCTCTGGCGCTGGCGCAGAAAGCCGTCAACAAATCGGCTGGGTGATTGTGGGCGGTATGAGCTTAGGCACCTTGCTGACCATCTTCGTGGTGCCGACGATGTACACGCTGTTTGCTCGCAAGGCTGCGCCGGGAGCAAACAAGGCGGTGGTTTCCGAAGAAGCATTGCCAGAGCATGAGCTGCCTCAACACAAACCAGCCTCACCTGAACTGATTGCCAAATAACTGGCGCAATGCCTCAGCGGCGATTAGGATGTGTGCATGAAGCATCCTAATCGCCGTTATTTTTTACAAAACACCTTTCGCAATGCTGCGCTGGCCAGTGCCACTGCCAGCACGCTTTGGCTGCCACGCAGCGTTTGGAGCCAAACGCGTATCAGCAGCAATCCATTCACGTTGGGCATTGCCAGCGGCTCGCCGACGCATGACGGCATCGTGCTCTGGACGCGGCTTGCGCCAAGCGGTTTGCTCGGCGCTGCAAACTTGGGCGCAGACAACATTACTGTGCGCTGGGAAATTGCCCACGACGAAGGCTTCGCTCACATCGTCCAGCGCGGGCAAGCGCAGGCACTCGCGCAGCTAGCGCATGCGGTGCATGTGGAAGTGGCGGGGTTGGAAGCGGGGCGCGGCTATTTTTATCGCTTTATTGCAGGCGGCTCGGGAAGCAGCGAATGGGTGAGTGTCACAGGCCGCACGCGCACCTTGCCCGCTGCTGGCAGCCCAGCAGGCCGCTTTCGGATCGCATATGCCTCCTGCCAGCGCTGGGAGCACGGCTACTATTCGGCCTATCGTCACATGCTGGCTGATCAGCCAGATATGGTGCTGTTTTTAGGCGACTATATTTATGAATACCCTCGCGCTGCCTTGCCAGTTCGCACGCCGAATGCCACCAACAATGGCGGTTGGACGCTCACTTTAGATGACTATCGCAGCCGCTACGCGCTGCACAAAAGCGATGTCGATTTGCAAGCCATGCATGCCGCCTGCCCCTGGGCCTTCACTTGGGATGACCATGAGGTGCAAAACGATTACGCCGGCTTGACAGCTGGCGATGCGGGCCCAGCAGCTGCAGATTTTTCAGCTCGCCGCGCCGCTGCATACCAAGCGTTTTACGAGCACACGCCCTTGCGCGCCAGCGCCCTCATGCGTGCCCTCGCTGGCTTGGCCGAGAAGCCTGCTGCGGAGCTGCGCTTGTATTCAGAAATGCGCTTAGGCGCTTTGGGCAGCCTCTATCTGCTGGATGCACGCCAATACAAAGATGCACCTGTTTGCACCAAAGATGGCGCACTGGGCTCAAGCACCGTCACGCCCGCGCAGTGTCCCGCTTGGAGCGATCCTGCCCGCAGCATGCTGGGCGCAGCGCAGGAGAGCTGGCTCGCACAAGCTCTGTCGCGCAATGCGAATGCACTGGGTTGGCAAATCATCGGTCAGACGTCTCTCTTTGGTTCACGCGATTTCCGCGCCAGCGGCGCGAGCCAGAGCATGTGGAACGACGGTTGGGATGGCTACAGTGCCGCCCGCACGCGCCTGACTGATGCATTGCAAAAAGCGCAGACGAAAAGCGCGGTCTTCTTTGGCGGCGATGTACATGAAAACTGGGTCGGTCATGTGAAGGCTGATTTCAGTAAGCCGAACAGCGAATCTATCGCCACAGAATTTTGTGGCACAAGTATCACCTCGCGCCACAGCGCAGCGAGCAGCAATGAAAAAGTGTCCGAGCGCATCGCTCGCAACCCCCATTTCGTTTTTGCCGATGTCGAAAAACGCGGCTACGGCTTGGCTGATTTCACCGCACAGAAGCTGCAGGTGAGCCTGCGCACGGTGAGCGATGTGACGAGCAAAGACGCTTCGATTCAAACCTTGGCGCAGTTTGCTGTGGCATCTGGCAGGGCGGTGATTGAGCGGGTTTAAGGCTCAGCGCAATTTCGCAGCCAGCCCGTGAGCGCAGGCGAATCCGCTGGCCCAAGCCCATTGAAAGTTGTAGCCGCCGAGCCAGCCGGTGACGTCGACCACTTCTCCGATGAAATAGAGCCCGGGCTGTTTTTGGGATTCCATGGTTTGGCTAGAGAGTTCGCGTGTGTTCACGCCGCCAGCTGTGACTTCGGCCTTTTTGTAGCCTTCCGTACCGCTCGGGGTGAGTTGCCAGCTGCTCAAGTGCTCGGCGAGCTGGGCGAGGGCTTTGTCGCTCGCCTCGTTGATCGGGCGCTGCCATTCGGGTTTTTGCGCTGCCCAGCTCTCGGCCAAGCGGCTGGGCAGGAGCGCAGCGAGTTCGTTGGCAATCAGTTTGCGCGAAGTTTGCTTGGCTCGGCTGAGATATTCTTGTAGCTTCACACTGGGGCACAGGTTCATGCGGATCGGTGTGCCACCCTGCCAGAAGCTGGAGATTTGCAATACGCCGGGGCCTGAGAGGCCGCGATGCGTGAAGAGCAGATCTTCATCGAAGCTCGTGCGCAATTTTTTCTCGCCTGTGCTGATGGTGACCGGCAGCGCTAGGCCAGAAAGACCAGCGAAGGGTTGCCAGCCTGCCTCATCGAAAGTGAGCGGGGCCAGAGCAGGGCGCAGCTCGATCAGGCTGTGGCCAAATTGCTTGGCGATGCGGTAGCCAAAATCTGTGGCACCGATTTTTGGAATGCTCAAACCACCGGATGCGATGACTACAGCGCCTGATTGCACGACACCGCGATCAGTATCAATTTCATAGCACTCTGCGCAAGTTTTATAACGGGTAGAGGCCGATATTACTTGTAAATCTGCACTTTCAGGCGCTGTTTCGTTTGCCGCGAGCATGCGCATGGCCTTCACGCTGCATGGTTGCCAGCGCGTCACGCTCCCGCCATTCGCACCTGCGTCGCATTCGCGCAGCAGCATTTGAATGATGTCTTCCGCACTGCGATCACAAAAGAGCTGGCCTTTGTGCTTTTCATGAAATGCGATGCCGTGCTTTTGCACGAGTGCGATGAAATCTTTGCTCCCATAACGCGAAAGAGCGCTGCGGCAAAAATTCGGATTCTCAGAAAGAAAGTTCGCAGGCTGCGCATCGCGGTTGGTGAAGTTGCAGCGCCCACCGCCCGAGATGCGGATTTTTTCGGCGACTTTTTCGCTGTGATCGATGATCAATACGTTCAGCCCTAGCTGCCCGGCCACACCCGCGCAGAACAAGCCCGCTGCGCCTGCGCCGATGATGCAAACGTCAAATTTTTGAGTCAAATCGACCATCCACCGTTATAAAACTTGCGCAGATTGCTATTGAATTCATAGTAAATTCAGCCTTTCCAAGTGAACGGAAACTTGAATTGTTTAATGAAGCCATTTGGCACGTAATCGCCGAGCACGCCGTATTGTTCTGGCCAGATTTTGTGGCTTTTGGCAGCGGTGCCAAACAAGTAATCTAAGAAGGAATAATGCGCTGCGTAGTTGGTGTCGAGGGCTTCTTTGTCTTGGCTGTGATGCCAATGGTGAAAATTCGGGGTGACGATGATGTAGCGCAAAGGACCGAGGCGCACGTTGACGTTGCAATGGTTAAATACGGCTTGGAAGCCGACGATCACGATGTAGGCATCGATCACTTCTTTGCTAAAGCCCAAGACGAAGATCACGCCAAGCACCATTGTGCGCGTCATCACAAGCTCGAGGATGTGCTGGCGAGAGCCAGCGAGCCAATCCATGTGCTTGGCGCTGTGGTGAACTGCATGCAAGCGCCACAGCCATGTCTCGTGATAGGCGCGGTGCGTCCAGTATTGGACCAGATCGGCAGCGAGAATGATCAGCAGCAGTTCGGCAACCAGCGGCAGGCCTTGAATCCAAGCTTGCAGATCACTTTTCACCGCCCAGCCTAAGCCTTGATGCACCATCAAATTGGTAGCCAGCAGCACAAAACCAACGATCATGTGATTGACGATGAAATGATGAAAATCGGTTTGCCACTCAGGACGGAAGATGGGTTGGTTTTTACGGTGCGGAAATAGTTTTTCAATGAAGATGAAAATCAGCGACGAGCCGAGCAGATCGAGAATGAACCAATCCAGGCCGATATAGGGCGTGTTGTCTGCAAAATCATTCACTGGCACTTTGTGGCCACCGAGCAAGGCAGCGAGGGCGACCAGTAAAAATGCAAAGCTAGACAGCCAGCGGGCGCGACCGAAAATAATGTTCACCAAGCTCAAGCCGCCTGCAATCGCCAACGCGCCAAGCATGATCTTGCGGATGATTTCTACGTCATAGCTTTTGCGTAATTGCGGTGTGGTGAGGTATTCGGGGAAATGAAAGGCAAGTACGCCAAGGAAACATAAGATGGCGAGACACAGCGCAATGATGCCGCTGATCAGGCCGTGGCCGGGTTTGAGTGCGCCATGGCCTTCGGTGAGTTGATTGAGTTTGTCGAGCATGCGCTCCTCCTGTTTTGCTAGGGAGGAATCATAACGGCTCGCTTGGGCTTAACCGTGTGAGCGCAATTTCAGTTCCGCATCAAGCGCTTGATTCGCCGCAAACACATCGCCAATCAGCAAAATGCTAGGGCTTTCTAATTTGAAAGTGATCACGTCATCGGCCAATGCACCGAGCGTGGTGTGATGGATGCGCTGCTGCGGCAAGCTGGCATGCTGCACCACGGCTACGGGGGTGCGAGCAGGCAAACCCGCAAGCAAACCGGCGCTGATGTGCGCCACGCCGCTCACGCCCATGTAGACGACGAGGCTGAGCTTGGCTTGCGCGGCGGTGTGCGCGAGCAGTTGCCAATCGGGCCCTCGGTGTTGATCTATACCAGGCTTGGCGTGGCCGGTGATGAAAACCACGCCGTGGGCATGATCGCGGTGCGTGAGTGGTGAGCCAAGCGCGGTAGCCGCAGCTAAGCCAGAGGTGATGCCGTTGACCACTTCCACTTCGATGCCTGCCGCTTGCAACGCTTCAACTTCTTCGCCGCCACGTCCGAAGATGAAGGGATCACCGCCTTTCAAGCGCACCACCGTTTCACCTTCTTTGGCGGCCAGGATCATGAGTTTTTCAATGAAGGCTTGCGGCGTGGATTTGCAGCCGCCGCGCTTGCCGACCTGCACGATGCGGGCATTCCTTGAAGCATGCGACAGGATAGCTTCGTTCACCAAATCGTCCACGAGGATGACGGTGGCGCTGGCAATCGCTTTGGCGGCTTTGAAGGTGAGCAAATCTGGATCGCCCGGGCCAGCGCCAACGAGCAATACTTTGCCTTGGAATACGGAAGGAATATTGTTTTTCATGTTGCTTTCATCATGAGACGCATGAGATGCAAGATGTGTTCCACCTGAGCGGCAATCGGCGCGGGAACAGGCTTTTCATGGGTAAGCACTTGTTGGATGTAGACCGCAGTGGTAGCCGCATCGCAGGTTTTGGGCAGATCGGGTAGGGTAGCCAAACTGCCTTCTTGCGTGTCACACAGGGCGATGGGCAGGCCATTGACAAAACCATCCATGCGTGGGCGGCGGCGCGCATCGGCCACCGCTTCGCCTTCTGTGCCGCGCAGCAGCATCGCATTTTGAGATGTGAGCTGCAAAGTCTCGGTCATGGAATCCAAGTATTCGGGATGGGTGTAACTCGTGACGATCAGCGCATCTTTACGACAGGTCGGATTCATCAATTTCACCAAGCTATGCGCTGGATTACGCAGCCCAATCGTGCGGCGCACGTCGAGCAAGCGCTGCAAAGCCGGGGAGAGCTGCGCTGTAGGCAAAAACGTAGGCTTGTCGTTCACTATCAAATTTATAGCGCGTTGCGCAATTTCTATAACGGGCAGAGGCTCATTTTGCTTAAAAATAGCACCAAATACAGCTTCATGTACCGCCTGCGTGGGGATGCGGCTGACCTCAGTCGTACAGCCGTGAACCAACACAGAAAAACCATGCACTGCGCCTTCGCGTGCGAGCAGCGCGGCCAGCAGGGTCGTCAAACCGGGGAGCTTTCGCGCCCCGTTGTAACTCGGGATCACCACCACAGGCTGCGTACATGAGACAAGCTGCATGCGCGCTTGCACCGCATCCAAAAATCCCGCCATCTCCAGCGGCGTTTCTCCTTTGACGCGCATCGCAATACAAAACGCGCCAATCTCCAAATCCGTCAAAGCGCCATCCAGCACCTGCCCCAGCAAATCCGCAGCTTGTTCCCGCGTGAGCGAGCGAGCACCTTCCTTGCCTCGGCCGATTTCTTTGATGTAGTGTGCGATTGCCATAACCTAGATTGTCACGCATGCTTCATCACTTTCAGTGATAAGCATTTTCTAAGCGAAATTGGCTTTTCGCCGTTATAAAACCTTCGCAGAGCGCTATTAAAAAGCAAAGTGATGGCAGCTTGGGCAGCTCATCAAGCCATGCTGGGTTGCGCGTTGCTTTGTTGAATGCGGATGATTTTCTTGAGTTGTGGCACACAGCTGCCGCAATTCGTGCCGCATTTGAGTTGCGTTTGCAAGGCGAGGAGTTGCTTGGCCTCGTTGCCTTCGCAAGTCTTTAAATAATCTGTGATCTCAAATTCACTCACATTGAAGCAGGAGCAGATTTGGTTGCCTTTGCTTTGAATCGCTATCGGCGCTTTTGCACCCGGGGAGAGCAGCAAGCGACCATAGGATTGCGCATCAAGCTCGTCTTGCAGCAGGGTTTTGATCCAGCTTTCAGCGCTCACATCGCCAGCGAGGACGAAGCCTTGGAGTTGCGCCTTGCCACTGGGCAGGCGTACGAGTCTTGCAGTGCGGCGCTGGCCGCGTTTTTTATCTTCGTAGCGTAGGGTGTCCGCGCTGTTCAAGCCGAGCAAGGCTTCGACGCGAGCGAGGCTGTCGTCTTCAGGAGCGTAATTGGCAGCAGCGCGAAAGACAATACCGCGTTGGGTGGATGCGTTGGCCTCATTGCTCTCTCTGCCGAAAGGTGTGCAGCTTGAGAATTCAAATCGCGCCATGAGATTTTGCAGCTCGGAGCGTGTGGTGTGTGCGCTTTCTTCGGGCAACCAAGCCACGGCGAGTAAGTTCCAAGGCAGCTCAGCTTTGAGGATTTTGACAGCAGCGTGTTTGAGCTCAGGCTGTTTGCTGATCGGGCAATAGCTGCTGGTGGTGATCGCATTCACCCCGCCGATGCGCTCACCGTTGCTGCTGCGCCCGCTCAAAAATTCGCTGCCCCAATGCATGGCGATGAAGGCTTGCGTGACGTTGACTTCGCTACTGGCTTGCACAGGTAGCAAAATCGAGCCGCGTTTGCTGGTCACATGCACCAGATCGCCCTCTTTCAGGAGGCGGCGATTCATGTCTTGCGCATTCATTTGCACTACTGGCTCAGGCACGTGGCCAAAGAGTCTGCCCAAAGTGCCTGTGCGGCTCATACCGTGCCATTGGTCCCTGAGCCTTCCTGTGGTCAGACTGAAGGGGAAGCGTGATTCGCGCTGCTCGGCGACAGGTTTGTAGGCATGTGAGACAAATTTTGCTTTGCCATCTGGTGTGGGATAAATGCCATCTTCATACAGACGCGCTTTGCCTTGCGTGTCGCCGGGCAGATAAGGCCACTGCTGAGGCGCTTGATCGAGCAGGGCGTAGCTCAATCCCGTGATATCTAAATCGCGGCCAGCGGTGGAGGCTTTGTGTTCTTCCCAAATCTCCTCGGGGTTCGCGTAGTTCAGAAAATTAATTGGGTTTGAGGCAGAAATTAATTGTGTTCTGACCCCAATTAATTTCTCCAAGCGCTGGGCGAAGTCTTGGGCGATTTGCCAATCGTGGCGCGCTTCGCCGGGGGCGGGGATGGCTGCACGAACCCGGGTGATGCGGCGTTCGCTGTTGGTGACTGTGCCTTCTTTTTCGCCCCAGGTGCTGGCGGGCAGCAAGAGATCGGCATAGCGTGCGGTTTCTGTCGTGAGATAGGCTTCTTGCAACACCACGATCTCAGCGCGTTCCAAGGCGCGGCGCACGAGGGCTTGATCGGGCATGCTTTGCGCGGGATTTGTACAAGCAATCCAGAGCGCTTTGATTTCGCCGTCGGCTGCGGCTTGAAACATTTCTACCGCCGTTTTACCGGGTTTGCTCGGCACATCAGAGATACCCCAGAGCGCAGCGACCTCAGCACGGTGCTCGGGATTGGCCATGTTGCGGTGTGCAGAAATCAAATTCGCCAAGCCGCCCACTTCACGCCCACCCATCGCATTGGGCTGGCCCGTGAGGGAGAAGGGGCCAGCGCCGGGTTTACCGATGTGTGCGGTAGCCAAATGCAGGTTGATCAGCGAGGCGTTTTTTGCTGTGCCACTGCTGGATTGATTCAGGCCTTGGCAATACAGGCTGAGTGTGGCGGAGCTGGTGGCAAACAGTTTGGCTGCCGCAAATAAATCCTCTTTCTTGATACCACAAGTTTGCGCCACGCTCTCGGGGGTGTACTCGCGCACGAGGGTTTTCAGCTGATCAAAGCCATGGGTGTGTGCCGCGATGTAGGCCGTATCCATCCAGCCTTCCCAAAGCATGATGTGCAGCATGCCGTTGAACAGTGCTACATCGGTGCCGGGCAAGAGCGGCAAATACAGATCGGCAATCTCGGCGGTATCGGTCTTCCTCGGATCAGCAAAAATAATTTTGAGCTGCGGGTTGTTTTTCTTGGCCTCTTCAATCCGGCGAAACAAGATCGGATGCGCGTAGGCGGTGTTGCTGCCGACGATGAAAATACAACTCGCATGATTCACATCGTCGTAGCATGCAGGCGGTGCGTCTGCCCCCAGTGTTTGTTTGTAGCCCGCCACTGCGCTGCTCATGCACAAGCGAGAATTGGTATCGACGTTGTTCGAGCCAATCTGGCCTTTGACGAGTTTGTTGAAAACGTAATAGTCTTCCGTGAGCAATTGCCCGCTGATATAAAAGCCCACTGCATCTGCGCCATGCTCTTGAATGACTTGTGCAAAAGAGGTGGCGGCGAAATCGAGTGCGCTATCCCAAGAAACGGCTTTGGCCTTCTCACCACGATGCTCGCGCCGCATCGGCTGTAGGAGCCGCGTTTGCATCGTGATCGGCGCGCTGGCGGTGAGCGCAAGCGTTGAGCCTTTGGTACAGAGTTTGCCAAAATTAGCTGGGTGATCTGGATCGCCGCGCACCCCAGTGATCTGAGCGCCCTCGCTTTCAATGATCACGCCGCAGCCCACGCCGCAATACGGGCAGGTGCTTTTCGTCTCTTTCATTGCGCAATTAAACCAGAGCTGTTCTGCGTGCTGGCCCGGCTATTGGGCGAGTTTCGTCAATAGCATGAGAAGCTAACTCAGCAGTGTCTAAATACACTTCACCATCTTTGATCTGTACAGCAAACTTCGGTGTGCAGCCTTCATCGGGTGCTTTGGCGCAACCGTCTGCTAAACCGATGTTCCAGTTGTGCAAAGGGCAAGCCACCGATGTGCCATGCACGATGCCTTGGCTCAGAGGGCCACCTTTGTGCGGGCAGCGATCAAGCAGAGCGAAGACTTGATCCTCGCTATTGCGAAACACCGCCACATCCATGCCTTGATCTCGCGTAACGCGGCGCGAGCCGAGCACAGGGATGTCGGTGACGAGACAGATTTTTTTCCAATTATTCATATTTTTTAAGAGAGAGAATTCAATACCGGACGCAGAAGACGCAAAGGTTACGCAGAAGACGCAAAAAAAGACAAAAAAAGAATTCAAAAAGAAAAGCAATTCCAAATCATTTTGCATTTTTCTTTTTTGTTATTTTTTCTGCGTAACCTCTGCGTCTTCTGCGTCCGGAAGTTTGTATTTGGTATTTTTGATTCTTTAGGCCGCCAAAGCCTCAAACTGCCGTGTATCCACAGCCGCTTTGTCGAATTCGAACCAAGGATCGGGCTCGCCATCCAAAGCGAATTGCAATCGTTCCCAAAGCGCCTTGCGCCCTTCGTGATCGTCCAAGATTTTCTTCTTCACATAATCCAGACCGACGCGCGAGACGTAATGCACGGTGCGCTCTAGATACCAGCCTTCTTGACGATACAGCTCGCAGAAAGCGCCGGTGTATTCGAGCACTTCTTCTGGTGTTTTTAGCTTGACAAAGAAATGCGCCACCTCGGTTTTGATGCCGCCGTTGCCAGCCACATACATTTCCCAGCCGCTGTCCACACCGATGATGCCGACATCTTTGATACCCGCTTCAGCACAATTGCGCGGGCAACCGCTCACTGCAAATTTCACTTTGTGAGGAGCGTACATGCGCCACATGGCGCGCTCTAAATCTTTGCCCATTTGCGTGGAGTCTTGCGTGCCCATGCGGCACCATTCGCTGCCCACGCAAGTCTTCACGGTGCGCAAGGCTTTGGCGTAGGCATGGCCAGAAGGCATACCAATGTCTTTCCAGACGTTGACCAAATCTTCCTTTTTCACGCCCAGTAAATCAATGCGCTGGCCGCCTGTGACTTTCACTGTAGGGATCTTGTATTTATCCACCGCGTTGGCAATGCGGCGCAGCTCATCAGCAGTCGTCTCGCCGCCCCACATGCGCGGGATCACGGAATAGGTGCCGTCTTTTTGTATATTCGCATGCGAACGCTCATTGATGAAGCGGCTTTGCGGATCGTCTTTGGCTTCCTTGGGCCAGCTAGAGGTGACGTAATAGTTCAGGGCAGGGCGGCAAGATGAACAGCCGTTGGGCGTTTTCCAATCCATGGATGTCATCACATCGCCAATCGTCAGTAGCTTGTTTGCCACAATCGCATCACGCACCGCTTGATGGCCATGATCGGTACAGCCACACATGGCTTTGAGTTTGGGTGTGGCCGAATAATCGCCACCAGCGGTGAACATCAAAATCTGCTCCACCAATCCCGTGCAAGAGCCGCACGAGGCGCTGGCTTTTGTGTGTTTTTTCACTTCATCCAAAGTGAACAATCCCTTCTCACGAATCGCTTTGCAAATCGTGCCTTTATTTACACCATTGCAGCCGCAAACTTCATCGCTATCCGCCATGCTCGATGCTTTGGTGTGGCCTTGGTGACCGACATCGCCAATGCCATTGTTAATCGCCGCCTCGCCAAACATCAGCTTGTCGCGGATATCGCTCACGTTTTTGCCATCGCGCAGCAGTTTGAAATAGTAGCTACCGTCCACCGTGTCGCCATAAAGGCATGCGCCCACGAGCTTATTGTCTTTGAGCACGAGTTTTTTGTAGACGCCGCCAAACGGATCGCTCATCACGATCTCTTCAAAACCCTCTCCGCCTGTGAAGTTGCCAGCGGAGAACAGATCAATACCCGTCACTTTGAGTTTGGTGGAGGTGAGCGAGCCTTGATAACGCCCGATGCCAAATTGCGCCAAATGATTCGCAGCTACTTTGGCTTGCTCAAACAAAGGTGCGACCAAACCATAAGCTATGCCGCGATGTGCTGCGCATTCTCCGACGCTGTAAATCCGCGCATCGGTCACAGTTTGCATTGTGTCATTCACCACAATGCCTTTGTCGCAATGCAGGCGCATGCTTTGCGCGAGTTCGACGTTCGGGCGAATGCCTACAGCCATCACCACCAAATCCGCAGGAATTTCTTTGCCATCTTTGAATTTCAAAGCCATCACACGGCCATCTTTGTCGGGGATGAGCTCTTGCGTTTGCGCCCCCATCATGAATGAGAGCCCACGGTGTTCCAAAGATTTGCGTAGCAAACCACCAGCCACATCATCCAACTGACGCTCCATCAGCCAAGGCATCACATGAATCACTGTTACGTCCATGCCGCGCAGCATCAGGCCATTGGCTGCTTCTAGCCCAAGCAAGCCACCACCGATCACGACGGCTTTTTTGTATTTCTTCGCAGCGTCAATCATTGCATTGGTATCTGCAATGTCGCGGTAGGCAATCACGCCTTTCAGATCTTTGCCGGGCACAGGCAAGATGAAGGGATTCGAGCCAGTACACATCAGCAAACGGTCGTATTCCACTTCTGTGCCATCTTCCGAGCGAACAATGCGCTTGATGCGATCCACCTCAATCACTTTTTTGCCTGCATGCAAAGTGATGTTGTTCTCTTTGTACCATTCCCAGCTGTTGAGCACGATCTCATCGAGCGTTTGTTCGCCAGCGAGCACGGGGCTCAGCAGAATCCGGTTGTAGTTAGGATGTGGTTCTGCACCAAAGACGGTGATGTCATACAACTCTGGTGCAATTTTAAGCAACTCTTCAATCGTGCGCACGCCTGCCATGCCATTGCCAACCATCACCAACTTCGATTTCTTCATTCTTAACCTCCGGATATTGGCTTGGGAGAGTGCAAGTGCTGTGCCAATGCCAATCTTCAGAGTCGCACCTTATTGGTGCTGAAACGAAGGAGTTGGCCAACTCGCTCAGCTTACTGAGACAATCTGCACCATGACCGAACCGATCCGCCTAGCCAAACGCCTTTCTCAAATGCTTCCATGCTCGCGCAGCCAAGCCGAGCAATACATTGAAGGCGGTTGGGTGAGGGTGAATGGCCAGATTCAAGAAAGCCCGCAGCACAAGGTGACGAATGAAATCATCGAGCTAGATAAAAACGCCACGCTCTTGGAGAGCTTGCCGATGACGATCCTGCTGCACAAACCAGCTGGCTTTGACTGGGGCGATGGTCGCAAGCCAGCGGGTGAGCTGCTGATTGAGGCTAAACGAAGTAAAGCAGATGCATCTGGCGTGCGCTTGCTCAAGCGGCATTTCAAAGAGCAAGCCTGTGTTACCCCGCTGGAAGTGGGAGCCAGTGGCTTGATCGTATTCACGCAAGATTTCCGGATCCATCGCAAGCTCTGGGAAGGCGCGTCATTGGTAGAAAACGAAACTATTGTGGATGTGACAGGCGAAGTGACGGAAGATATTTTGCTGGTGATGAACCGCCCATTCATCCGGCATGACCGCTTGCAGCTCCACGCCAAAGTCGCTTTGAGCAAACGCACCGAGAAGATCACTGGGTTGCGCTTTGCAGTTAAAGGCAGCAAGCCGGGTAGCATCGCGATGCTTTGCGAGCATCTCGGTTTGCAAATCGCAGGCATGAAGCGCATTCGCGTGGCGCGCGTGCCGCTGGCTGATTTGCCAGCAGGCCAATGGCGGTTCTTACAAAGCCACGAGCGATTCTGAATCTTTCAACGGTGCATGCCTCACAACAGGGCGCAAATCTTGCTTAAACTGGTGCATGGCATTCGATATTGACATTGGCTTCACCTCGCTCACCGGCAAAAAACTCATCAACGAAGATTTTTGCGCAGCCATGCTGCCCGAGCCAGGACGTGAAGGCTTTGGTGCGATTTGCGCGATTGCCGATGGCGTGAGCACGGGTGGCAAAGGCAAGGAGGCTGCGCAAACCACCGTGATGAGTTTGGTGCAAGATTATTTTGGCACCCGCGAGACTTGGGACACTTCCGTCGCCTTGGATCGCGTGATCACAGCACACAACAGTTGGCTGGCTGGGGTGAACCATAAGCGTGCAGCGAGCAATGAATGTGGGTTAACCACACTCACAGCGCTCGTGTTGCGTGGGCAGACCTACACACTCGCACATGTAGGCGATTCACGCGCCTATTTGTTGCGTGGTCAGCAGTTGGAACTGCTGACCACGGATCATGTGGTGGATCATCCGGATTTCAAGCATCAACTGATACGTGCTGTGGGCGCTGATGAGCGCTTGGTGGTGGATTACATCCAAGGTGATTTGCAGGTGGGGGATGTGTTTTTCTTGCTCACAGATGGTGTGCATGGCAGCGTATCAGAGCGCAAGCTGCGCGTCTTTGCTGAGCAAGGCAGCGCACAAAAGCTTGCTGATACCTTGGCCTTTGCCGCATTAGAGTTGGGTAGCCAAGACAATGCCAGCGCTTTGGTTGTACGGATTCTTGGTTTACAAGAGTCGCATTTGCGCGATGAAGAGCTGATAGCGCAGCATTTGCCTGTGCCTTCCAAGCTAAAGATCGGGGATGTGATCGACGGACTCACCGTGACGGCATTGGTGGCCGACAGTGGCGTGAATTTGATTTACCAAGTGCGCGATACCGGTTCGCAAAAGCTCTATGCTCTGAAAACCCTTCACCCTAGCCGCGAGAAAGATCAGCAGGAGCGCGCTATGCTCGCGCACGAAGCTTGGCTGGCCAAACGTATGCAGACAGGTATGGCTGCCGATCATTTGGTGAATCTGTATTCGCACATGCAGTTGCCCACCGGCAAGATCGCCAGTAGTTTCTATTTGCTCTACGATTGGCATGCCGGGCAAACGCTCCAACAGTCTCTCGATGCGCGTGGACGGCTCGATGTGCCGCAGGCTGTGCAGGCGGCCATGCAGGTGCTTAAGGCGCTGGGTGCGATGCATCGCCAAGGCGTGATTCACCGGGATATCAAGCCCGCCAACTTGCACCAAAGCGAAGGCGGTATGCTGCGTCTGCTCGATTTGGGTGTAGCGCTCAGCGGCCATGAGCCTGAGAGCATGCTCGCCCTGCATGCGGGTACACCAAGCTATATCAATCCCGAGCAATTTGGCTATGCGCTGCAAGGCGCGGGCGAGGAGCAATGCGCCAATGCAGGCAGCGATTTGTATGCATTGGGTGTGACGCTGTATCAACTGCTCACTGGTAAGCTGCCCTATGGCGAGGTGTTGCCTTATCAAACCGGGCGTTATTTCCGAGACCCGATTGCGCCCAGTCGCATGCAGCCCGAGGTGCCAGTGTGGCTGGATCATGTGGTGCTCAAGGCCGTCGCGCGTGATCAAAAACAGCGCTTTGAAACCGCAGAAGAATTCCTTTTGGCGCTAGAGCGCGGTGCGTCTCGCCCGATCACAGCGCCAAGGCCAACGCCGCTGATGCAACGCGATCCCGCCTTGCTGTGGAAGTTGGGATTGGTTGTAAGTCTGCTTTTCAACGTGTTAATGATGATTTGGTTGCTGTTTTTGCCGAAGAGCTAGACAGCACGGAAATTTAAGCGTTTTAGGCAGTTAGCCGTTAGAGAATGTGCGCAATATGCTATCAATAATATAGCATTTATGGGTTGAGCTGTACACGCGCCCGCCCACCGCGTTCTGCCCAGGTACGCGTCCAGCGGATTTGCATCACGCGCAGCATGATGAGCATCGCCACTGCGAAAGATGCGAAGAGCAAAAATCCCCAAAGATAGCTACCAGCGTATTGTTTGGACATGCCCATCGCATTGGGTACGATACCGCCTGCCAGTGCGCCGATTTCGCCGATCATGCTGCCTGCGACAGCGGTGGTGGTGGGCCAGCGCAGTGGCACGAGCTGAAACAGTGCGCCGTTGCCAGCGCCTAAAGCTGCGAAGCAGACCAGAAAGAGCAGGGTGGTGAGCGTGAGCGAATTTTGCGTGAAGGCACAGAGCGTGAGCGTGACTGCAACGACGATCAACACTGCCGTGAGTGTGTTGATCCCGCCCCAATGATCCGAGAGCCAGCCGCCCATGATGCGCAGCGCTGCACCCATGAAGGCCACCATCATTGTGAGTTGCCCAGCTTGGACTTTACTCACGCCAAATTGATCGTGAAAATAACTGGGCAAAAAAGTGGTCAAACCGATGAAGCCGCCAAACGTCACGCCATAAATCACGCTGAACGCCCAGCCATCCTTTTCATACAAACAAGCAGTGTGATCTCGAAAACTGGCATGCTTGTCCACATCATCTGGCTCACGCGCGAATACGATCATCACGACCGCGGGTAGCAAAACGCCGATGGCCGCGAAGCCATATACCGTTTGCCAGCCATAGCGCTGTGCCAAGAGCGGCGCGAACAAAGCGCAAACGGCAGTGCCTACATTACCTGCACCCACCAAGCCCATTGCCAAGCCCTTGTAGCGCGCTGGAAACGAGCCTGAGCCGAGCGACAAAGCCACGCCGAAGCTCGCGCCCGCGATACCGAGCAACACACCCATCGCCAGGAGCGTGTTGAATGAGTTCACGAAAAAGTAGCCATACAACATGGCAATGGCAATACCCGCCATTTCAACCAGCGTGGCATTCTTTCTGCCAATATATTGCGACAAAAGCCCGAGCGGAAAGCGCATCAGCGCACCAGCAAAGATCGGCACCGAGAGCATGATGCCTTTTTGCAGAGGCGTCAGTTGATAGGCCTCGCTGATGAAAGGCGCCATCGCACCGTTGATCACCCAAACGCCGCAGCAAAATAAAAAATAAAAGAACGATGCTCCCAAAGTTGGGGCGTGTCCACTCTTTAAAAAAGTGCCTATGCTGGCCATGTGATCCCTTTGTGCAAACAGTACACAACAACAGTGCGAAAACTATGCCAAGTATTTGCCTCGCATCGCTTTCAGTCTTGCACCTCTGTGGTGCGCTGCGTTCATTTTGGGTGCGCGAACGATGAGCGCTGCTGCTTTGGCAGGTTGCTGATGCACAAGATTCAGCTTGTGTGCGATATCAAAAATATAGCAATCTGTATTAATTCAGAATGCAGGAAATGGCAAATTTTCTATAAAAATCTGATGAAATAGGTTATAAATTCTTGCGTTTGTAGCCTAGTCGTAGTAAAAAAAAGCCCGCATCTTGCGATACGGGCTTTTGCTTTTTAAAAAGCTGTGAGATTTAAGCGGTCTCGCCGTACACCGTCACGCTGACTTCAACGACCACATCGGTGTGCAAGGCCACGGAGACTTTGCTGTCGCCAGTGATCTTGATCGGGCCGAGAGGCATACGCACTTGGCTCTTATGGACTGTGTAGCCCATTTTGCCCAATTCTTCGGCGATGTCATAGTTGGTCACAGAGCCAAACAAGCGACCGTCAACGCCAGCTTTTTGCGTGATCTTGACGTTTGCGCCTTCGAGCTTGGTGCCCTGAGCTTGCATTTCGGCAAGCTTAGCTGCGGCTGCTTTTTCCAAATCGGCGCGCTTGGCTTCGAATTCGGCTTTGGCTGTTGCAGTGGCGCGGCGAGCGCGACCTTCTGGGATCAGGAAATTACGTGCATAGCCATCTTTGACCTTGACGATATCGCCGAGGTTGCCGAGGTTGATCACTTTGTCGAGAAGAATAATTTGCATGTGAGTTCTCCTTGGGGCTTAGACGCGATGTTGGTCGCTGTATGGCACCATGGCCAAGAAGCGCGCACGCTTGATGGCGGTGGTGAGCTGGCGCTGGAAAATCGCGCGCGTGCCGGTCAGGCGCGCGGGTGTGATTTTTCCGTTTTCGCCGATGAAATCGCGCAAGACATCGATGTCTTTGTAGTCGATCTCAATCACACCAGTGACGGTGAAGCGGCAGAAGCGCTTGCGTTTGAACAGTTGGTTTTGTGCGGGGCGCTTCTTGTTTTTGTCGAAGGGCTTTTTACCGAAAGTGGCCATGATGGTCTTCCTAGTTAATGAGAGTTAATTCAATGTCAGTGAGGTGGAGCACGGCGCCTTTGCCATTTTTTCCAGAGGCGAGAAACCCCTTGAATTTTGCTGTTTGTCCGATCTTGAGTTTGGCAAGCTGGTCAGCTGTGGCGCCAAGTGCAAGGGAGCGGATGTTGAGCTTAACTTTTCTCTCTTGCCCTGCTTCGATTTGGCTCGACTCGTGTTCGAGTATCAAATCAATCGCCGGGATACCTGCTGGGGTGTAGCGCGGGGCGCTGATCTCAGCAATATGGGCCGTCAGGACAAAAGTGTTCAATTCAATGGGATGGGTTTCGCGTGCAACTGAAATTCAGCAGCGGCGGCGCAAACGGCATTAAGCCGGTTGTGCGTATTGCTCCTGCTGGGCTTTGCGGGCTTCTTCGCGCTCGACTTGCTTCATCATGGCTGAAGGGCCGGTATCGGCTTGCTTCTTGAGCACAGTGAGATGGCGCAAAACGGCATCGTTGAATTTGAAGGCATGCTCCAGCTCACCCATCACGGCTTGATCAGCCTCGATGTTGACGCACAGGTAATGAGCCTTGGACAGTTTGTTGATTTGATAAGCGAGCTGACGACGGCCCCAGTCTTCCACGCGGTGGATTTTTCCGCCGCCGGTGGTGACCATGCCTTTGTAGCGCTCCAGCATAGCTGGGACTTGCTCGCTTTGATCCGGGTGGATCAGCAAGATGATTTCATAATGACGCATGAATACTCCTTGAGGATGTTTGAGCCTTTTCTTTTTACAGAATGAGCCCGAAAAGCTGCCCGGCGCGTCAAGAGCCGGTGCAGCGAGGTAAGCCCATGATTATAGCCCGCTTCTGGCGGGTTGGCTAAAAGCCGATGCTTCGCACCAGCTTGCGCTGCTCGGGCGATTCGGTTTCAGCGGCGGCGATCAGCCAGCCCAGCTGGGCGTTGGCATCATCGCCGGTTTCGCTTGATTCTTGTGTGGGCATCAGTGCGCAGCAGATTGAGAGGCGCAGGCTCGCGCCTACTGGCAAAATTTCAGTAGGTGCATGGGCGCTGGCTGAGATGCGCGCGCTCAGTTTCGTCAATTGCCCAGGGGTGCAAGCGCCTTCTACCAACACGGCGAATTGCGTTTCGTCAATGCGGCTGATGCCATCCACATCGCGCAATTGCTGCTGCAAGCGCGAGCTGGTGATGATCAAAGCGCGATCTGCCATCTCGCGGCCATGCTCTTTCACATACCAAGCGTGGTTGGTCAGTTCCACCAAAATCAAGCCGTAAGAATGGTTAAAGCGATGTGCGCGGGTGATGCTGCCGTGCAATTGCTGCAAGAAGTTGCGCATATTGGGCAAACCGGTCAGAGCGTCTTTGCTGGGAAGGCCAGTGGCGCGTGCCAAGCCTTCGCGGCGCATGTTGCTGCGCGAGAGCAAGGCATACAGCAGCAATGGCAACTCAATGGCGGTGGCAATGGGTACGCTAGCTTGCGTGAGCATGCTATTGGGAACGATGCCCAAGTTGCGCAGTATGAGGGGAATGGCAGAGAGAGCTACTGGCGCAAAACACAAAGCCACCCAGCGCGTGATGGCTTCACCTCGCTGCCAACTCATGGCAATAATCGTGTAAACCAATACTACAGACGTTAAAACACCTGCATTAAGAAAGCGATAGGAAATATTGTTTGGATACCAGATCTCCAGCGCGACGCAAGCCATCATCGTGACCACTTGAACTGCGATCAGCGCGTTGACAGCGCGAACGCGCATCACGGGCTGCACTATTAAGCCGACCAGCCAAGGGCCAAGGGCGGCTGTGAGTCCTGCAAGAACATAGTTCATGCGATCAGCAAGCAGGGGTGATTCGTTCCAAAGATACAGGGGCGCAATTCCTGTTTGAGCGAAGTTAAACAAGCCCAATGCCAGCATATAAAAGCTAAATGCGATGAAAGCTTGTTCGCGCCTTGCGATAGCAATAATGACGCTCGTTACGAAAATCAAGAGAATCAATCCAACGAGTGCGCCAAGGAGCATTTGCTCCGTTTGATGCGATTGAAAAAACGCCGTGTCGCGGTAGATTTGCATCGGCAGCGAAACGGGAAAGCGGGCATTTTCAATGCGCAGGTAATACTGCACATAATCTGTGGTGTCGCTTTGTAGGTTGAAGGTGGGCAGGCGTGTGGATATGGGCCATTGCTGGCGCGGCACGACATCACCTGAGCGCAGACTGACCCACTGGCCGCTGGTGTCTCGCCAATACAGTCGAACATCGTCAATCAGGGGCGAGCCCAGCTCTAAGAGCCAGCGCGAGCGCACCTCGCTGGCTTTGACTTCAAACCGTAACCAGAGCACCTTCCCATCGATTTTGTGCGCGTCGGTGGGTTTGCTTGGCTTGAATAACTCCAAACCGGCGGTGGCGCGGGCTTGCAAAGCAGAGAGTGTGGTGTCTTTGCTGTCGTCGATCCAATATTCGACGTACGGGATCAGATCAATATGCGGCACCTCGGCGCCTAGCAAGACGACTGGCAGCTGGCGTTGGCTTAGCGCACTGGAGACCAAGGGAACGATGGGCTCGGGTGTTGGTGCTTTTGGGTGATTAGCCTGAGCGTGCGCACACACCAATACCCCGAGCCAAGCCAAGCGGCGGCAGGCTCGAATAAACTGGTGTAGGTGGAGCGCTAAAAAGAGTGCAGCACAGTCGAGCATAAATATGCTACCAACTGTAACTCCTGCCGTCTCAATTTAGTCAAATCACTTACAAAGTAGTACTTTTAACCTCGGTTTATGTGAACAAAATCACGCAGAAAGTAGCGAGAAAGCAAACGCCAGAAGGATTAGTCCTCCAGCGCCTTCTTCATCTTCTTCATCGCCGCCACTTCAATCTGGCGAATGCGCTCGGCGCTTACGCCGTATTCCGCAGCCAGATCATGCAGCGTGAGGCCGCCAGAGCCGTTGTCATTCACCTTGAGCCAGCGCTCTTCAATGATGCGTTTGCTGCGTGCATCTAGCTGCTCAAGGGCGGATTGCACGCCATCTGAGGCCAGATGGTCGCGTTGGCGAGCTTCTAGCAGCGCTGTGGGCTCCATCGAGTTGTCTGTCAGGTAAGCAATCGGGCCAAAAGCCTCTTCGCCGTCATCCGAAGGCGCAGGATCGAGCAACACATCGCCGCCTGCAAAACGCGCTTCCATCTCAATGACTTCTTCGCGCTTCACATTGAGTTTGGCTGCGACGATATCGATTTCCTTGGTGTTCAAAGAGTCGCGGTGTGTCATGCCGCCCTCGGCTTCGGCGGCATCGTGTTTCAAGCCTTGCTTCATCGAGCGCAGGTTGAAGAAAAGCTTGCGCTGCGCCTTGGTGGTGGCCACCTTGACCATACGGAAATTCTTCAAAATGTATTCATGAATCTCAGCCTTGATCCAGTGCAGCGCATAGCTCACGAGGCGCACGCCTTGATCCGGGTCAAAACGCTTCACGGCTTTCATCAGGCCTACGTTGCCCTCTTGAATCAAATCCGCATGCGCCAGCCCATAGCCCAGATATTGGCGAGCGGTCGAGATCACCAAGCGCAGATGCGAGAGCACCAGCCGCCCAGCCGCTTCCATATTCTCATTCTCACGCCACTGGCGCGCATAGCGCTGCTCTTCTTCCAGGGTGAGCATGGGCATGCGGTTGGCTGCGCTGATATACGCATCCAAATTGCCCAGCGATGGCACCAGGCTCATGCCGCTCCAATTGGAGACGGCGGTGTTGTTCGATACAGCTAAAGCTCCAGACATGGCGGAACTCCTTCTTTCTTTCGTAGATCAGCGACTGCGCTAAAAGTGCGGGTTTTCGCTAATCAAACTGTATATTAGCACTCTTGCTTGGAGAGTGCCAAATTAAAAAGTTCAATGACCTTGATGGCTAATGACTATCGGGTCATTTTCTTTTTGGTTTGTCGATTCTCAATGAGATTTGAATTATTTTCATTGATTCCTGAACTTGTTAAATGGATAACTTGTTGATTTCTAAAGAGATTGTGTGTTTTCATCCAGATCGACCGAAGCATGGCTTTAAATTAAAAAAGCTCCCTCAGGAGCTTTTTATGAGCGCTTAGAAAAATCAAGCCGCCAAGGTTTGATCCACAAAAGCGGTGAGTTGGGCTTTGCTCAATGCGCCGACTTTGGTGGCGGCGAGCTGGCCTTTGTTGAAAATCATCAGGGTGGGGATGCCGCGAATACCGAATTTACCGGGGATGTCGCGGTTGTCGTCCACGTTGAGCTTGGCGATTTGCAGCTTGCCTTCGTAGGCGGTGGCCATCTCGTCCAAGGCGGGAGCGATCATTTTGCAGGGGCCGCACCATTCGGCCCAAAAATCGACGAGCACGGGCTTGTCGGCTTGCAATACATCAGCCTCGAAGCTGGCATCGGTGATGGTTTTGATGAGGGCGTTGGCCATGATGGGTTCCTAGCAAAATGTGTTGGAAGAATGTTGAGTTGAGTCGAATGGCTTCGATGCACATTACAGTGTGGGCATTGTGACAGAAAGCAAATTTTTTATTCCCCCATCCGGTTCAGGGCGCTGGCTATGAGCGCGATAGGCAAAGTTGATGCTGCGGGCAGCGCTGCGCCTGTTTGGGGCAGCGTGTGGCAGCAAGTGGCTGCTCACATGCAGCTTTGCAGCGCACATGCGGCTCGCACGGTGGTGCTGTTGCCGTTTTTTCAGCTTCAAGTGGTGGCGCGCGCTTCGGCGGCGCAATATTGGCCGGGCGGATTTCTGCCACGCCTTGAGACGACCAAAAGCTGGCAGCAGCGGATTGCGCCTTTTTCGCCCGATGCGCTGGATTTGAGCTTTGATGCGGCTTTGGATGCGTTGCGGGCGCGGAGTTGGCTGGCTAAATCGGGGCTGCAAGCCAAGCAAACGGTGCTTGGAGCCCTGCTGGTGGAGACGGCGCAGCAGCTGGGCGGCTTGGCAGCTAGCGTTGCGCCAGATGAGCGGGCGGCTTGGGCGGAGCAGATGCGGCCTGTGGTGGCTTCTGGTTTGACGGCTGGCGCGGAATTTGCAGCATATGAAGCGGCGGTGGCGCGGATTGCGCTGGAATGGGCGGCTGCTTCACGCTATGCGAGCGATGCATTGTTTGAATGGGCTTTGCAGGATGTGGACGCGCTGATCGTGGTGCGCGGAGTGCAGAGGAATGCTTTGACTCTCTCGCTGGCTGCAAAGCTTGGGGAGCGAACGCTGTTTGTGGATCTGCCTACTGCTAGCGATGGCCAGCTCTTTCTTCATGCAGCGCGAGATGCGGAAGATGAAGCGCAACGCGCGGCGGCTTGCGTGATGGCGCATGTGGCTGCGGGGAGCACACCCGTGGCGCTGCCTGCGATTGACAGATTGGTCACGCGGCGCATCAGCGCGATGCTGGGCAGTCAAGGCTTGGCGCTGCGCGATGAGACAGGTTGGAAGCTTTCCACCACACGGGCTGCGGCGAATGTGATGAGCTTGCTGCGCGCTGCGCACCCTCAGGCGTCGCAAGATGAGCATTTGGATTGGCTGAAACACACGCAGGCAGCTCAGGGCGCAGTGCAACGCTATGAGCACGAGCTTCGTAAGCAAAATGCGACACCCGCCTTTATAGAACGTGCGCAGAGTGCTATTGAATTCATAGTGAATGATCTGAGCATTGAGCCTGTGGCCTTGCTCAAAGAATTGCGCTCTTCTCGCCCGCTCGCAGCTTGGCTGGATACTTTGACGCAGGCTTTGAAGTGCAGCGGCCAATGGGCAGATTTGAAGAGGGATACTGCGGGCGAGCAAGTGCTCAGCGCTTTGCACTTGCAGGGCAGTGAAGCACGAGAGATTTTGCAGTCAGACGCTTCGCGCATGAGCTTGCCAGAATTGAGCCAATGGGTGCAAACGGCTTTGGAGGGCGCGAGCTTCAAGATGCCTTCGCCTGAAGCCGAGGCTGAGGTGGTGATTTTGCCGTTGGCGCAATTGGCGGCTCGGCCGTTTGCGGCGCTGGTGATGGCGGGCTGCGATGAGGCGCATTTACCGCTCGCGCCTGAGCCGCAGGGCTGGTGGAATGCGGCGCAGCGCGAGGCGCTTGGGCTGCCTAGCCGGGAGTTGCTTCGCGAGGAGCAGCAAACGGTGTGGCAGCGGGCGATGCAAGTGCCGCGCGTGGATGTGCTTTGGCGCAGCGCGGAGGGCGAGGAGGCCTTGCAGCGCAGCCCGCTCTTGCAAGCTTGGCAGTTGGCGCATGCTGGGCAAGAGGGCGTGGATGCGCGCTTCAGCCAAGAAGTGATGGCGCAGCCCGTGATGCAGCCTGCGCCGAATGGAGCTTCTCTTGCAAAGACCTTGCGCTTTTCTGCGAGCAGCTACCAAGATGTGCGCACCTGCCCTTATCGCTTTTTTGCGCTGCGATTGCTCGGGCTGCAAGAATCGCAAGAGCTGGATGCGGAGCTTTCTAAGCGGGATTTTGGCTCTTGGCTGCATGCAGTGCTTTCTGAGTTTCATCGGAAACGCCCGCGTGAAACGGACGCACTTTTAGATGCGGAAAACTTAGATGCTTGCGCCGCACGCATCGCGCAAGATTGGTATGGGCAAAACGCTGGATTCATTCCGTTTGCCGCCGCTTGGCCGCAGGTGCGCAGCAGCTATTTGCTTTGGTTAGAGAAACACGAAGGCGAGGGCTGGCGGTTTGAAAGCAGTGAGCTGGATGCCAAATTGGAAGTGGAGGGCGTAGCGATTCAAGGGCGCTTGGATCGCGTGGATTTACTCGCTGGCTCGGGTGCTGCAACAGGTTCTTTCACGCACATGGTGATTGACTACAAAACTGAAAGCTTAGGCAGTTTGCAACGCAGAGTCAAAGAGCCGCTGGAAGACACGCAGTTGGTGTTTTACGCAGCCTTGCTGGGGAAAGAGGATGTGAAAGCCGGGTATCTTGGCGTGGCGGAGAAAGAGACAAAAGTGGTGGAGCAAACGCTGGTTCATGATGCTTTGCCGATGCTGCTCGAAGGCTTGGCTGATGACGCGCAGCGCATTGCCGCAGGGCATGGTTTGCCTGCGATGGGCGAGGGCATGGCTTGCGAGTATTGCGCGGCGCGGGGCTTGTGCAGGAAAGATTTTTGGGCAGAGCGTGAAGCTGGGGGTGAGCGGGCATGAGCGGCGAAATTCTTAACGCTTCCGTAACTGCAGCCTATGCCCTCAACGGCCAGCCCTGCTCGCGCGAAGCGTTTTATGCAGCGGCTTGCGATCCTCAAAGGCCGATTGTGGTGCAAGCTTGCGCGGGCGCGGGTAAGACTTGGATGCTGGTCTCGCGCATCGTGCGTGCGCTGCTCGCGGGCGCGCAGCCGCATGAAATTTTGGCGATCACGTTCACGAAGAAAGCTGCGGGCGAGATGCGTTCGCGTTTGCAGGAATGGCTGCACGCGTTTGCGGCAGCTGATGATGCGCAACTGACGCAAGAGCTTGCGATACGCGGAATTTCAAGCCAAATCGGCCAACAGCCGTTACAAAATCTACGTAGTTTGCTATCAAATTTATACCAGCAGAGTTTGCAATCCAGCCGCCCGGTGCAGATTCGCACCTTTCACAGTTGGTTTGCCGCGTTGCTTTCCAGCGCGCCGCTCGCGGTGGTGGAGGCGCTGGGGCTGCCGATGCCTTATGAGCTGCTGGAAGACGATGCGCAGGCTACTGCTTTGGTATGGCCTAAGTTTTATGAGCTACTGCAAAAGGATGAGGCACTGCATCGCGTGTATCGCGAGGCGGTGGCAGATGCGGGGCGCTGGGGTGTGCAGGAAGCTTTGACGAATGCGCTTGCCAAGCGGGTGGAGTTTGCATTGGCCGACGCGGCGGGCGTGGTGGCGCGGAGCATTGAGCCATTTGGCAAGCGCTTCCCCGAGATGGCGCATTTGGATGATCCGCTGCATAAGCTTCTTGATGAGAAATCATCTTTGCAAGAGGCTGCTCGGCTACTGGGCGCAGCACCGCAAAAGAGCTACGCTGCCAAAGGCGTGGAGCTAGAAACAGCGCTTACCTCGGCGCAATGGAAAAACATTCCCCTCTGCCTGCTCACCAAAGAAGGCGAGCCGCGCAAGTTCTCCGACAAGATATCTGGCATTGGAAGAATCCGCGCTGCGCAAGAGCTGTGTGTGCGCATTCAAGCCGCCGCGCAGCAGCATGCCGCTTGGCTACATCAGCAGCGCATGGCCCAGCTCACGCGGGGGTTGCTGCAATGCTTTGCTGATCTCAAGCGCTCGCGCGGCTGGGTCGATATGGGCGATTTGGAGCGCGCTGCGCAGCATTTGCTGAGCGACGACGCGCTGGCAGGCTGGGTGCAGCAGCGCTTGGATGCACAGATCAAGCATCTCTTGATTGACGAATTTCAAGACACCAATCCGCTGCAATGGCAATCGCTGCAAAGCTGGCTTGCTGGCTATGCGGGCGCGGGCAGCGAGCCACCGAGTGTGTTCATCGTGGGCGATGCGAAGCAAAGTATTTATCGCTTTCGCCGAGCCGAGCCGCAGGTGTTTGCAGCGGCCACGCGCTTTGTCTGCGAAGGGCTTGGCGGCACGCTGCTTTCTTGCGATCACACGCGGCGCAATGCGCCTGAGATTGTCAATGTCGTCAATGCCGTGATGCGCGAAGCCGCGCATTCGATAACCACACAAAGCGTCGTGGAACAGCCCTATGACTTCCGCGAACACACCACGGAGAGCGACAAAACAGGCCGCGTGATCCAGCTTCCGCTTTCGCCGCAGCCAGAAAAATCGTTGGCTGATGTCTCGCTCGTTTGGCGCGATACCTTAAATCAGCCGCGCGATGAGCCCGAAGAGCATGCCGTCGATACCGAATGCCAGATGGCGGCGCGTTGGGTGGCCAAGCAAATCGAAGCTGGCTTGAAGCCGCAAGAGATCATGGTGCTCGCGCGGCAGCGCAATCGCCTCGCACGCATGCGCGATGCGTTGCGCAGCTTAGGGATTGAAAGCCAAATCGCCGAGAAGACGGCGCTGATCGAGCAGCCTGAAGTGCAAGACGTGGTGGCGCTGCTCGATGCACTCGTCTCGCCGAGCAACGATCTGGCTTTGGCCAGAGCGCTCAAATCGCCGCTGCTCGGATGGAGCGATGCGCAACTGATGGCGTTGGCTATCGCAGCGAAAGCGACTCCCCTTTCCGCTCAGGCTGCGCCATCCACCGTTCGGACTGAGCCTGTCGAAGTCCCCGCCCACACCTCTAGTTCTCAAAAAACCACCTCTCAAAGTTGGTTTGATACGCTATTGAATAGTGAGCACTCCACACAGGTAATACAACGGCTAGATGCCGATTTCGCTTCAAAGACTGCGCTTCAACTGAAAAGAGCGCAGCACCTCTTTCAAACCCTCCCGCCCCACGATGCCCTGAGCATTGTTTACGACGAATGGCAAGTGATTGAGCGCTGCATGTCAGCCGCGCCCGCGCCACTGCGCAACCGCGTTGGCTTGAGTTTGCAGGCGCTCTTGCAAGCCGCGCTGCAAGCCAGCGGAGGCCGCTTCCTCACGCCGCATGCTTGGGTGCGCCAGCTCACAAGCGCTGCCCTCAAAACGCCGCAAACGGCTGCCAGCGAGCAAGCCGTGAGGCTCATGACGGTGCATGGTGCCAAAGGTTTGGAGGCTCATACCGTGCTCCTGCTCGACAGCAATGCCGCCTCCAAACGGGCCAAATCGCTGGATGTACTCGTTGATTGGCCGGGCGAGAGCAAGGTGCCGCACATCTTCGCCTTCCTGCGCAGCGAAGCCAGTGCGCCTGAGTGCGTCGCTGCCGCGCTCGCGCACGAGACGCAGCAGCGCGCGCGCGAAGAAATCAATGCGCTGTATGTTGCCATGACCCGCGCTCGTGAGCAGCTGGTCATCAGCGGCCACGAAGTCAGCAAGAGCGATCCCACCTGCCCGTGGATACGCATCGAAGCGCTGCGGGAACTGGATGCAGAAGCCGTAGAAGAAGCATGGCATGGCGATTTCGCTGCGCCAGCTGCTGCTACAACGAACGCAGCGCAGAGCCGTTTTTATATACAAAAACTGCCTCTACCCGTTATAAATATTGCGCAGAGTGCTATCAAATCGATAGTAAGCAACGAATCAATCAACATCGACGACACAGCCGCCCGTATTGGCCAAGCCATGCACCGCCTGCTAGAGCTCTACCGCCCAGGCCTCGATCTAAGCCGCCTCGCGCTGTCCGTCGCCGCCAGCTTCCAACTCAGCCCAGTGCAATCCGCCCAAGCCTTGCAAGCAGCGCAAGTCATCACCGAAGGCGAAGCCGCATGGCTGTGGGATCGCAGCGTGATTGATTGGCAAGCCGATGAAGTTGAGTTGATGCACCAAGGCGCTCTGCTGCGCATTGACCGCCTCGTGAAGCACACGATCACGCAAACCTGGTGGGTGCTCGACTACAAATCTAACGTTGCGCCGCAGCAAGTGCCCGAGCTGACTGCGCAGTTAACACAATACAAAGAAGCCGTGAAAGCAGCGAACCCGCAAGCCGCAGTCAAAGCTGCGTTCATCACGGCGCAGGGCGCGTTGATTGAGATTTAAATTTACTCAATTAGTGCAGACCCACAGGACAATTTACATTGCTGCATCACGTTATCGATCTAGTTCAACCAACACATGCAGCACAACCATTCCAGATGACCACAGCCACAAAATCAAATTGGTCTCGCCAAGAGACGATTGCCGCTTTACATGTGTACATGCAGCTATCTTTTGGTCAATTGCATGCTAGGAACGCATTGATCAAACAGTTCGCTGTTTGGATTGGAAGAACTGCGAATTCAGTTGCTTTGAAATTAGTCAATTTCGCCAGCCTTGACCCACAAATATTAGCAAGTGGGCGTAAGGGCATGGGCAATTCGTCAGCACTTGATAAGGCTATTTGGAACGATCTCAACAAGAATTGGACCTCGATGACATTAGAGGCGGCCAAGGCGTATGAGACTCTTGCTGTCAACAACGGCCTGAGTCCAGTGGTAGATGTGGCTGACGATTTAGCCGCGGAAGGGTTTGTATTTCCTGCTGGAAAGACGCGCAGTGCAACGGTTCAGGTCCGGGTGAATCAAGCAAGATTTAGAAAAACCGTTTTGGCGAGTTACAAGAGCACCTGCTGCATCAGTGGGCTAAAGAATCCTAAGCTACTTGTCGCTAGCCACATCGTTCCTTGGAGCATTGATCAAGAAAATCGGCTTAATCCTCGCAATGGGCTCTGCCTTTCTGCGCTGCATGATCGTGCGTTCGATCAAGGCTTAATGAGCATTAGCAAAGAGGGTAGGGTGTTGATATCAAAATCAATGATTCCCGAGCAAAACGAGTCTGCTTTCGCTAGGCACTTTCTAGCTTGCCAAGATGCAGTCGTTCAAATTCCTGAGCGGTTTGCACCTGATAGTTCGTTTCTGAACTGGCATAGAGAAAATATATTCACGCCCTGAAAACTCAATTGGTGAGAATGAACCAGAGCGCCATACGCGCAACACTCTCCAAATTTACCAAGACAGCTATCGCTGAAAAAAAAGGTGACGAGCCTTGACCCCGGCACTGACTCTACAGTTAGGGCTGCTTGGTTCCCCACCTGACCCGGTTGGCCGCTTCACCATGCGGGAAGGCCCGTCAACGCTATTGTAAGGCTTGGTTTGGAGCGCTGATAATGAACTCCATGCCAAACATTCCGAGTTTTGAGTCAAGTCGTTTGTTACTTCGACCCTTCAAGCCAGAAGATTTCGAGTCGATGGCGATGTTTTATGCGTCTGAGGTTTCGCGGCCGTATGGTGGCCCGTGCTCACGCGAGGAGGCTTGGCGCAAATTCGCGGTGTATTCGGGGCATTGGGTGTTGCGCGGTTTTGGGCCTTGGGCGTTGGAAACCAAAGATTCAGGCCAGTTTGTGGGGCTGTGCGGCATGTGGTTTCCAGAAGGCTTTCCAGAGCCAGAGATCTCTTGGGCCTTGATTCCGGGGCAGCATGGCAAGGGCTATGCGACGGAGGCTGCGCGGCGTGCGCTGCGAGCTGCGTATGAGGATTTTGGGTGGAAAACGGCAGTGAGTGTGATTGCGACAGACAACGCGGCTTCGCATGCGGTGGCGCAGCGGTTGGGAGCAAAGCAAGAGAGCCGCATTGATTTTCGCGGTGGGCAGGCAGATGTGTATCGGCATGTTTGCCTGAATGCGTTGCTTCAAACGGTGGAATGACTGATGCAGCGATGTCTGATGCTTTTTAGGCCTGTAGCCGGCGTACTTACTGCGCAGAGCGCTATTGAATTAGGAGCATTCTGCAAAGCGCCAACGGCTTCAATCTACCAAGCAGCGCTGAATCACCACACCAGAAGTTTGTAATGGTTCGAGGGCTACATCAGATGCCGTCCCACTCACTAGCAGCCTGCTGATGCCCTTGAAGGGCATGATCTGATAGCTCGACGCGGCACCGATTTTCTCGCTCGATGCCAGTACGACCGTCTCTGCGGCTCGTGCGGCAATGGCACGTTTCAGGGCCGCTTCTTCGTAATCGCCAGTGGTCAGGCCTGCCTCGGCATGCACGCCGGTCACCCCCATGAAAAACCAATCGATTTGAATCTGCTGCAATTGCGCGAGCGTTGTGCCGCCCATGTTGACCATCGAGTGGCGAAACAGCGTGCCGCCAAGCAAGATGATTTGAATCTGCACATGCTCGGCTAAGGCCAGCGCCACCTCGGGGCTGTGCGTGACCACGGTGGTTTGCAAACGTGCAGGCAGAGCCTGCGCCAGTGCCAAAGCAGTCGTGCCGCCGTCTAAAAACACCACCTGGCGCGGAGCAATCAACGCAGTGGCAGCCTGCGCTAACACGCGCTTTTCTTGTGTGGCAATCTCTCGGCGTGCTGGAACACTGCCCACTGCAGGCGAAGCAGGCAACGCCCCGCCATGCACGCGCTGCACGCGCCCTTGCTTGCCCAGCTCGCGCAAATCGCGCCGAATCGTGTCTTCAGACGTGCCCAGCTCTTGCGCCACATCGGCGGCCACCAATTGCCCCGTCGATTGCAGGCGATCAAGCAGCCATTGTTTTCGTTGTTGGTTCAGCATTTCTTGATTTTGCCTGATATTTCTAAATAAATCTTGATTTTGATGGAATTATCTGCCAATATTTGCCTGTTATTTCTTGTATTGTCTTGTTTTAAAGGAAAATCACCGTGAATTCAACTGTTTCTGCACTCAAGCGTCAACACCCATGGCTGATCATGATGGCAGGCCCTTACATGTCGGGCACGGGCGGCGACCCTGCCAAAATCGCGGCCAACCGCGCCCGCTTGGAAAGCTATTGCCTGCCCATTTACGAAAAAGGCCACCTCGCTGTGGTCGGCGAATGGTTTGCTTTACCGATCATGCATGCCGCTGGTAGCCTGCAGCATGGCGACAGCATTTTTGAGGCCTACCAATACCCCGTCGCGCACCGTCTCATTCAACGCTGCGATGCCGTGCTGCGCATCCCCGGCGAATCGCGCGGCGCAGACATGGATGTGGCGCATGCCAAATCGCTGGGCTTGCGGGTGTTTTATTCCTTGGAAGAGATACCTGAGGCAAAGCTTTAGGGCTTTTGGGCTGACAGACCAATGGCGATCTGCGCAAAGCGCTATTAAATTCATAGTTTTACACCATCAATCCGCATCGCATTTGGCGGTGCAAAGGTAGTAATGGACACATCCCATTGCCAAAAATGAAAAAGCCGCCAAGCTTTGCAGCAGGGCGGCTTTTTGGAGAATACGGAAATTAGCTTATTTCAGCTTCACTTCTTTGTATTCCACATGCTTGCGAGCTTTTGGATCAAATTTCATGATCAGCATTTTCTCGGGCATGGTTTTCTTGTTTTTCGTGGTCGTGTAGAAGTGACCGGTGTCAGCTGTGGACTGCAGCTTGATTTTTTCGCGTCCGCCTTTGCTTGCCATGTTCGGTGCTCCTTAAGCTTGGCCGCGTGCGCGCAGGTCTGCGAGCACAGCATCGATGCCGTTTTTGTCGATCAGGCGCAGCGCAGCGTTTGTTACGCGCAGACGCACCCAGCGGTTTTCGGTTTCGACAAAGAAACGACGGTATTGCAGGTTCGGGAGGAACCTGCGCTTGGTTTTGTTGTTGGCATGGGAAACATTGTTTCCGACCATAGGCTTCTTGCCCGTTACATCACATACGCGTGCCATATTGAAGCACTCCTAGCTAAAAAATTAACGGCTCCCGCCGCACCTCGCTGCCAACAGAGCCTTTGCAGGCGCTGATTCAGCGGTCTAAAAACCTGCCCTAAAGCAGGTAAGCCCATGATTATAGCCCGGAAAAGCTGGGATTTTTTATGCTGTATTGCGGGTAGTCGATGTGGCATAAATCTCGTTACCAATCCCGCGCACCATAGAGTGCGCAATCACTTTGTGGGCGGGTGCCACAGGGATCATGTAAAGCCACCCGAGCCAATTGTGAATATGCACCACCGTGGTCACGGTGACGACGGTGCCTCCATTCATTGAATCTGCTTATTTGTGGACAGACACGACGACATTCAAGTGTTTGTCGCTGTCACCCAGCAGAACTTCGTTGTCTGAGTTGGAGATCAAGGTAAAGATGCCAACATGGTCGCCAGCTTGATAGTCGGATACTTTCTTATTCGGATCGATCTGCGCGATGCCGCCTAAATTTTCAACCCAAACAACGCGACGATACGATTTCGAAGTGCCATCAATCTGTCGATCCATGCGGGTGTTTTTCTGGCAACTCGAAGGAACTGCTCCAAAGCGTTGAGGTTTGGCTCAGCTGCCCGGATGGCCCAGGCATCATGAAAGTAGGCTCGCGGTAGACGCGAGACGATTCGGCTGCCATGGGGCGCAGTGGATGCTGTGGGACGGTTCTTCATAGGTTCTACTTTTCCAAGTTTGTGATTGGGGCGATTCGAATCTTGTTGTTTAACCCGTCAATGGGCTGCTCGGCGTGGCTGTGTTGAGCCGCCTGCCAAGCGCCGCAGCAAGTTCACATACGCATTCCACCGATTGCGTTGAAGCACGGGCTCAAACTGCGCTTGCAGTTTGTCAAACAGGTCTTCGACCACGGCATCGTGCATGTAGCGGATGCTCAAATGCCAAGCAATGAGGAATTTCAACGTGGGCTGTGTGTCGATGGTGTGGGTCAGCAGGGTGCGGGTTGGGCTGATCGCTTGCAGCTCGATTTCATGAAAACCTTGGCTACCGCGCAGAAACTCAAAACGCACGCGTCGCTCGGGTTCACAAATGCTCACGCGGTAGCGGATCGGTCCGTGGCCACCGCTGGCGCCTTCTTGCAAAGGGCGATCGAGTTGCATGCGCGGCCAGTCTTCATGTGGCCAAACGCAGTCTTGCGCGCTGCCAAGCGTGAGCAAAAGCGGCTTGATTTCCGCGATTGATGCGCCGATCTGACGGGTGTGGATGTTGATGATTCTCATGGTGCTGACTCCGTGGTTACTATGAATTTGGTAGCGCTCTGCGCAGGTAATATGTGGGCAATCACTGGTTTTGGCATGCAACGTAGCCAATACAGGGCTTCATTGCTCTCGCTGGTGATGCCCGCTTGCAGAACGCGGATGCCATCTGAGCTGATGGTTTTCTGCGGCAGGAATTCGGCGAGTTTGGCCACGAGGCGCAGCAGTGTCCAAGGCATGGGCAGCCAGAGTGCGGCGCTCAAGCCCAGCGCGTGCCGCACTTCATGGAGCAATTCGCGCAAGCTGAGCTCCTGCGGCCCGGCCAGCTCAATGGCGCGATGCAATGCCTTGGGATGCTCGCAAATGCGGCAGATGGCAGCGGCTGCGTCGTCGCACAAGATCGGTGCGAGCATTGCACTGCCTGGGCGCAACAGGCCAGGCAGGGCGATCAAGGGAAGGCCGGCAAGGCGGTGAATCCATTGCGTGGCGCGGCTTGCGGGATCGATCAAAAGCGAAGGCCGAACGATCACGGCATCACCCCGGCTAACCAACATGGTCTGTATCAGCGCGGCCTCGGCGGCACGTTTGCTTGCCATGAGTCGGCCAGCAATGGGTTCAGCTTTGCCTGCTCCCAAAGCAGAAATATGTACCACGCGCGCCACATGCGCCTTCGCACAAGCTTCAAACAAAGCACGCGGTGCAGCGACATGCACGGCACCAAAGCGCTGATCGCCGCGCTCAATCAAAATACCTACGGCATTGACGACCACATCCATCCCTTGCACCAGTGGCGCAAAGTCTTCCACGCTGTGTGTATAGCGAAAATCCACCTTCACATCGCAGCCACTGCGCCCCGCCGTGACCACGCTATGCCCGTGGCTGAGCAGCTCGCGCACAAGGGCGCTGCCCAGCAAACCTGCACCACCAAACACAATCACTTTCATGATGATCTCCTAGAGCGAAACGAGCCGGCCAAGGCACTCAAAGCCACAGCCCCTTGAAAAGATTGACCAAGCTGAGCACAACAAACACAGCCATCGTGCTCCAGCCCAGCCACACCACTTGCTCAGCGGGCACATGCCAGCGCCGATAGGCATAGCTGCTCGCATCGCGTACATGCCGAAAGATGCTCACGGGCAGAAGGAGGTTGAAAAATAAGAAAGCACACATCATCGGCAGCGCCATAAGGTCAAGCCAGCCCCAGATGTGCAGCAAGCTAAACACCAAGAAATACAGCGCGATCAACAAAGTGAGGTTGATGAGGCTGAGCGGAATCCGCCAGGTGTCCAACAAAAACCGATCACGCCCCGTAAGTGATGCGCGACTGCCGCCGAAGAAGCGCATGAGCAGATGCTGATGGCGAAAGCTGGCGGCGCGCGGCGTGCCAAATAATGCCAAAGACAGCGCGGCATGAACCAGAAGCAGCACCAGGTCAAAAACTAAGCCCCGCCAAAAGCCTGTGCCCATCATGATCTGCACCACGGGCGAGATCAGCAAACTCCAAGCGAGCAAGCGATTGAAGCGAATCACAAACAGCTTGGTGTTAAATTCTGGGATGATGAGGGCGGTGAGAGTTTTCATTCTTTCTTCCTGTTGTTTCTGTATAAACAGAAATTTAAGATTAAAAAAACGGAGGTGTACGAGGGGTTTGTGCTTAAGGCCCAATCATGCTGCCTGCAGCGGAATGATTCGCCGCAGCATCTGCTGGCAGCTCAGCCGCATCGCCGCGAATCAGCTTTTGAATCTTCGCCCCGAGTTTGAGCACTTTAGTTAGCGTCTCGGTATCAAGACGCATCATCTCATCGCTCCAAACGCTCATCGTCTCAAGAAACGCCAGCATTTCACGGATGCGGTTCGCGCGTTCCACGCCATCAATCATGATCTCGGGCTGGGCCAGCAAATCGCGCAGCATGCTGATCGTGGGCATGATTTCGCGTTCTTTGCGCTCGCGCACTACGGTGCGAGAAAGCTCCCAAATATCCGTGCTGGCTTCGAAATGATCGCGCCTGTCGCCCATCACATGCACCATTTTGACCAAATTCCAAGATTGCAGCTCACGTAAGCTATTACTCACATTGCTTCGCGCCACCACGAGCGTCTCGGCTATCTCATCAGCAGGCAGAGGCTTGCCGTGCAAATAAAGCAAAGCATGAATCTGCGCCACCGTGCGGTTCACACCCCAGCGCGTACCCATCTCTCCCCAATGGAGGATGAATTGCTGAGAGGTTTGGCTTAATGTCATGAGAATTGCTCTATGAGCCAAATTGTGATCTTGTCTTTTATTTCTGTCAAGAGAGAAATAAAATAAATGATGTTCGATAGCAAAAATCTTGCGATCAAGGCATGCAAGCAGGGCATCGCAGTTTAGAGAGCTATATCCAATGCAGAGCAAACCTGTCACAATTAAGTCTGTATATCCGGCCCTTCCACGCCAAATGCATCCGCTATCCGGTTCAGCCGTGTCGCGGAAGGTTAATTAACCCACTAAAGTTTCCTCAAGGGAAACAGAAGGCAGCACAATGTCAGCATCGGTCTATCAGGCCTACGGTAACAATACCTATCTCTTCGGCGGCAATGCGCCTTATGTCGAAGAACTCTATGAAAATTACCTGGTCAATCCAGGTTCTGTGCCCGACAACTGGCGCAGCTATTTCGATGCTTTGCAGCATGTGCCTGCATCGGATGGCTCGGCTGCCAAAGACGTAGCCCATCTTCCCGTTATCAATGCCTTCACCGAATTGGCCAAGCAAGGTGCTACGCGCACTGTGCATGCCAGCACTGATTCCGAAATGGGCAAAAAGCGCACCGCTGCACAACAATTGATCGCAGCTTACCGCAACGTGGGCGCGCGCTGGGCCAATCTTGACCCGCTGCAGCGCACCGAGCGCGACAATATCCCCGATCTTGACCCCGCTTTCTACGGCTTCACCGATGCCGACATGGAAACCGTGTTCAACACCTCCAACACTTATTTCGGCAAAGAACAGATGAGCCTGCGCGAGCTGCTCAATGCGCTGCGCGAAACCTATTGCGGTACGATTGGCGCGGAATACATGTATGCCACGAGCCAAGACGAAAAGCGCTGGTGGCAGCAGAAAATGGAAAGCGTGCGTGCAAAGCCTGCTTTCAGTGCACAGGAAAAGAAGAATATTCTGCAAAACCTCACCGCTGCAGAAGGCCTAGAGCGTTATTTGCACACCAAATATGTCGGCCAAAAGCGCTTTTCGCTCGAAGGCAGCGAAAGCTTTATTGCTTCGATGGATGAGCTGGTGCAAAAGGCCGGTGTGGCTGGCGTGCAAGAAATCGTCATTGGTATGGCACATCGTGGCCGCCTCAACGTGCTCGTGAATACGCTGGGCAAAATGCCTGCGCAACTGTTTGCTGAGTTTGACCATACCGCCCCCGAAGATTTGCCTTCTGGCGATGTGAAATACCACCAAGGTTTTTCAAGTGACATCACCACCCCCGGTGGCCCGGTTCACCTGACACTGGCTTTCAACCCATCGCATTTGGAAATTGTGAATCCTGTGGTGGAAGGTAGCGTGCGCGCTCGCATGGATCGCCGTGGCGATGCGCATGGCACGCAGGTGCTGCCTGTGCTGGTGCATGGCGATGCGGCTTTCGCAGGCCAAGGCGTGGTGATGGAAACGCTGGCTCTTGCACAAACGCGCGGCTATTACACGGGCGGCACAGTGCATTTGGTGATCAACAACCAAATCGGTTTCACCACCTCTGACCCGCGCGATACCCGCTCCACGCTGTATTGCACCGATGTGGTGAAGATGATTGAAGCGCCAGTGTTGCACGTGAACGGCGATGATCCAGAAGCTGTGGTGCTTTGCACGCAATGGGCGCTGGAATACCGCCAGAAGTTCAACAAAGATGTGGTGGTAGATATCATCTGTTTCCGCAAACTTGGCCACAACGAGCAAGACACGCCTGCGCTCACGCAGCCGCTGATGTACAAGAAAATTGCGCAGCATCCCGGCACGCGCAAGCTGTATGCCGACAAACTCGCCGCGCAAGGCTTAGGCGACACACTTGGTGACGACATGGCTAAGGCCTATCGCGCAGCGATGGATGCGGGCCAACACACCGAAGACATCACGATCAGCAACTTCAAGAGCAAGTATGCGGTGGATTGGAGTCCTTTCCTTGGCAAGAAATGGACAGACGCGGGCGACACCGCGATTCCCACCGCCGAATGGAAGCGCATTGCTGAAAAGCTCACCACTTTCCCCAGCACCATTACCCCACACAACTTGGTCAAGAAAGTTTATGACGATCGCGCTGCTATGGGTCGGGGCGAGATGAATGTGGATTGGGGTATGGGCGAGCACATGGCTTTTGCCACGCTGGTGGCAAGCGGCTATCCGGTGCGCCTTTCCGGCGAAGATTGTGGACGTGGCACCTTCACGCACCGCCATGCGGTGATTCACGATCAAAACCGTGAGAAGTTTGACGCGGGTACGCACATTCCCCTACAAAACGTGGCCGAAGGTCAAGCGCCTTTTGTGGTGATTGATTCGCTGCTCTCGGAAGAAGCGGTGCTCGCGTTTGAATATGGCTATGCCTCCAATGACCCCAACACACTCGTGATTTGGGAAGCACAATTCGGCGATTTCGCAAATGGCGCTCAGGTGGTGATTGACCAATTCATCGCCTCGGGCGAAGTCAAGTGGGGTCGTGTCAACGGCATCACCCTGATGCTGCCTCATGGCTACGAAGGCCAAGGCCCTGAGCACAGCTCGGCACGCCTAGAACGCTTCATGCAATTGGCTGCGGACACCAACATGCAGATCGTGCAGCCGACCACGGCCAGCCAGATCTTCCATGTCTTGCGCCGCCAGATGATCCGTGATTTGCGTAAGCCGCTGATCATCATGACACCGAAATCGCTCCTGCGTAACAAAGATGCCACCTCGCCTTTGAGCGAGTTCACTAAGGGCGGCTTCCAAACCGTGATTCCTGAGAACAAAGCGCTGGATGCGAAGAAGGTCAAGCGTGTGGTGGCTTGCTCGGGCAAGGTTTATTACGATTTGGCCAAGAAGCGCGAGGAAAAAGGGCATGACGATACGGCCTTGATCCGCGTCGAGCAGCTCTATCCTTTCCCGCACAAGGCGTTTGCCAACGAGTTGAAAAAATACCCGAATCTGGCTGACATTGTGTGGTGTCAAGACGAGCCGCAAAACCAAGGCGCTTGGTTCTTCGTGCAGCATTACATCCACGAAAACATGCAAGACGGCCAAAAGCTCGGCTACTCAGGCCGCGCAGCATCTGCCTCACCCGCAGCGGGCTATGCCCATCTGCATGCAGAGCAGCAAAAAGCACTGGTCGACGGCGCATTCGCAAAGCTCAAGGGCTTTGTGCTCACCAAATAAACCTTCACTTCCTAACCTATTGAAAGAACACGGAAGACACAGAAGTACACGGAGTTCACAGAAGTTTTTCTGTGTCTTCCGTGAATCCTCCGTGACTTCCGTGTTCTAAAAAAACAACCAAACGGAAATTTTCAAAAATGGCAATCGTAGAAGTCAAAGTCCCGCAACTCTCTGAATCTGTGGCCGAGGCCACCATGCTGCAATGGAAAAAGAAACCCGGCGATGCAATCGCTATTGATGAAATTTTGATCGAGATCGAGACAGACAAAGTCGTGCTCGAAGTGCCAGCGCCCAGCGCGGGTGTGTTGGCTGAAATCTTGGTGGCTGATGGCGGTATGGTGGTCTCGGGTCAGGTCATTGCGAAGATCGACAGTGCAGGCAAAGTTGGAGTTGCTCCTGCGGCCGCCGCCGTAGCTCCAGCGCCTGCTTCGGCTTCAGTTGCTGCTCCTGCAATAGCGGGTGGCTCAATGGCCGGCGTGGCCATGCCATCGGCTGCCAAGTTGATGGCAGACAACAGCTTGGCTGCAGGCTCGGTGGCTGGCTCTGGCAAAGATGGTCGCGTGACCAAGGGGGATGTATTAGGTGCTATTAACTCAGGAGCATCTAACGCAGGTAATGTAACGGCTACAGCCCTAATTTCTGTAAATATCCCAACGGGTGTGCCTACCACGGCGCTCGCGCAAGTGGCTGCGCCCGCAGTCGGCAGCTTGGCCGCGCAACTCGCTGGCCGCCCCGAGCAGCGCGTGCCCATGAGCCGCTTGCGTGCGCGTGTGGCTGAGCGTTTGCTGCAATCGCAATCGAGCAACGCGATTTTGACAACCTTCAACGAAGTCAACATGGCGCCCGTGATGGAAATGCGCAAGCGCTTCCAAGAAAAATTCGAAAAAGAATATGGCTGCAAGCTGGGCTTCATGAGCTTCTTCGTCAAAGCCGCAGTGCATGCGCTCAAAAAATTCCCGGTGCTCAATGCGTCGGTTGACGGCAGCGATATCGTCTACCACGGCTATTTTGATGTGGGCATCGCAGTGGGCAGCCCGCGGGGTTTGGTCGTGCCAATTTTGCGCAACGCTGATCAAATGAGCTTTGCCGATATTGAGAAAAAGATCGCTGAATTCGGCAAGAAAGCAGCCGAAGGCAAGCTCGGCATGGAAGATATGACCGGTGGCACGTTCTCGATCAGCAATGGCGGCACCTTCGGCTCCATGATGTCTACCCCCATCATCAACCCGCCCCAAAGCGCCATCCTAGGCGTTCACGCCACCAAAGACCGCGCCGTGGTCGAAAACGGCGTTGTCGTCGTGCGCCCCATGAACTATTTCGCCATGAGCTACGACCACCGAATCATCGACGGCCGCGAAGCCGTGCTCGGCTTGGTGGCGATGAAAGAGGCGCTGGAAGATCCTGCACGTTTGTTGTTTGACATCTAAGTAAAAATGAGCCAAGTCCGTTATGGTCAAGAAGTTGCCACTGAAACACCTGCGGGTGGAATCAGTGGCATCCTCTGCAAATCGATTGTTGACGGACGCATCACTTTTTTCTTGAGAGTCACAGCGCCCAATGGTGAAACGCAAGACTATGACCTTCGGCATGACGATTTGAGCATCACCATTGCGCAGGATGAGTTGGCCTCTTTTTATCGATTAGAAAATGGTCGGCAAATTTTGGATCACTCATCGAGTGTTTTGGGATTGGCTAAACTTGATGCTGATGCCGAGTTGCTTCAAAAGGAGAGTCTGTGATGCAAGCTAACCAACTTTACGACCAAGACACTGCCGCTTGGGCTGCGGCGAACGCAGACCTGTTGCGCCAGCGTCGCTTTGGTGAATTGGATGTTCCGCATTTGATTGAGGAGTTGGAAGACATGGGCAAAAGTGAACGCCGTGCACTGGAGAGTCATTTATCAGTGCTACTGATGCATCTGCTCAAGTGGGAACATCAACCTTCCATGCGTAGTAACAGTTGGAAGCTCTCAATCGAGAATGCGCGACAGAGTATTGAAGATAGCATCGAGGACAGCCCGAGCTTGAAACCTAAGCTAGAAGATGATGCTTTCATTGCGCGCGCCTATACCAAGGCGCGCAGGACTGCGGCTATCGAAACTGGTTTAGAGCTAACAACATTTCCAGAGCAATGTACGGTTTCAATCCAAGAAGCTCTGAATGATCCGACTCGATTCCTGCTAGAAGTCAAATGAATCTTGAAAAACTGATTGATCAATTGGTAATGATGGATAAAGTAGCAATAACGATCCTCTTTGCTCCATTGTGTATTGGCATACTGATAATTGGTTTTGAATCGTTTGAGAGGCCAGGAGACTGCCGTAGCATCGGTGGAGTTATGTGTTGGAGTCACGCGATCGTCGTCTTTGGATCAATGTGGTCTGTTCCTATCGCATTGATAATTTTTCTGACCAGTGCTGTTGCGCGGCGCTGTTTGAGAAAGCAAAAACTGAAAGAAAGTAAATGAGCAAACAATTTGACGTTATCGTCATCGGCGGTGGCCCTGGTGGCTATATTGCGGCTATTCGGGCTGCGCAATTGGGCTTCAATACGGCTTGTATTGATGAATGGAAAAATGACAAAGGTGGGCCAGCGCCGGGTGGCACTTGTACCAATGTAGGTTGCATTCCATCGAAGGCGCTGCTGCAAAGCTCTGAGCATTTTGAGCAGGCGGGGCATCATTTTGCGGATCATGGGATTGGGTTGAAAGACCTGACGATTGATATCGCGAAGATGTTGGGACGCAAAGATACTGTGGTTAAGCAAAACAACGACGGTATTTTGTATTTGCTGAAAAAAAACAAAGTGACGTTTTTTCACGGGCGGGGTTCGTTTCTTGCAGCCAAAGATAGCGCTTACGAGATTAACGTTGCGGGCACGGCCAGCGAAGTGATCTCCGGCAAGCACATCATCGTGGCCACGGGCTCGAATGCGCGGGCGCTGCCGGGTGCGCCGTTTGATGAAGAAAATATTCTCTCCAACGATGGCGCGCTGCGTATTGGCGCTGTGCCTAAAAAGCTGGGCGTGATTGGCTCGGGCGTGATTGGGCTGGAGATGGGCTCGGTGTGGCGTCGCTTGGGTTCGGATGTGACGGTGCTCGAAGGTCTGCCTACCTTCCTCGGCGCTGTAGATGAGCAGATAGCCAAGGAAGCGAAGAAAGCGTTTGACAAGCAGGGCTTGAAGATTGAGCTGGGTGTGAAAGTGGGCGAGATCAAGACCACCAAAAAGGGTGTGAGCATTGCTTACACCAATGCCAAAGGCGAAGCGGTGAGCTTGGATGTAGACAAGCTGATCATCTCGATTGGCCGCACTGCAAACACCATTGGTTTGAATGGCGAAGCCGTCGGCCTGAAGCTGGATGAGCGCGGCATGGTGATCGTTGATGACGATTGCAAAACCAATCTGCCCAATGTGTGGGCGGTGGGCGATGTGGTGCGCGGGCCGATGCTGGCGCACAAGGCCGAGGAAGAGGGCGTGGCCGTGGCCGAGCGCATTGCGGGCCAGCATGGGCATGTGAACTTCAACACCGTGCCTTGGGTGATTTATACCTCGCCCGAGATCGCGTGGGTGGGCCAAAACGAGCAACAGCTTAAAGCCGCTGGCCGGGCTTACCGCTCAGGTACCTTCCCCTTCATGGCCAACGGCCGTGCGAGGGCGTTGGGCGACACCACAGGCATGGTGAAGATGCTGGCGGATGCTGTGACGGACGAAATTCTGGGCGTGCATATCGTGGGGCCGTTTGCTTCTGAGCTGATCGCGGAATGCGTGGTGGCGATGGAATTCCGTGCTTCGAGCGAGGATATTGCTCGCATCTGCCACGCGCATCCATCGCTGTCTGAGGCTACTAAAGAGGCTGCGTTGGCTGTTGATAAGCGGACTTTGAATTTTTAAAATTTAATACATTAATGCCGGACGCAGAAGACGCAAAGATTGCGCAGAAGACGCAAAAGAAGACAGAAGAAAGGAAGACAAAAATTTTCTTTCAAAATGCATTAGTGCATGTATGTCGTTGACGAATTTTTTGTATTTTTTTGCGTCTTCTGCGTAACCTTTGCGCCTTCTGCGTCCGGCTGTTGAATTTCTCCCTCAAGCATGTCAGTAACCCAAGCCTACGAAGCCGAGCTAAAGCTGCGCGGGTACACCAGTGACCCCGCGCAGCTCAGAGCCGTCGAGGCTTTGCAGCGTTGTGCGGATGAGTGGGCGGCATTCAAAGAGAAGCGCTCGAATGCGTTTAAGAAGCTGATCAATCGGCCCGACATTCCCAAAGGCGTTTATATGTATGGCGGGGTGGGGCGGGGCAAGAGCTTTTTGATGGATTGCTTTTTCAATGCCGTGCCGATCCAGAGGAAGACGCGACTGCATTTTCACGAGTTCATGCGTGAGGTGCATCGCGAGTTGGCGGATTTGCAAGGGACAGTCAATCCGCTTGATGAGCTGGGTAAGCGCATTTCTAAGCGCTATCGGCTGATTTGCTTTGATGAATTTCATGTGGCCGACATCACCGATGCGATGATCTTGCATCGCTTGCTCGATGCGTTGTTTAAAAACGGCGTGGGCATGGTGACGACGAGCAATTTCACTCCCGATGGCCTCTATCCCAATGGCTTGCACCGCGACCGCATCTTGCCTGCGATTGAGTTGCTTAAATCCGAGATGCAAGTGCTTAGCGTGGACAACGGCACAGATTACCGTCGCCGCACGTTTGAAAAAGTGCGCATGTATCACACGCCGCTGGGCGAATTGGCTGATCAGGCCATGAACCAAGCGTTTACCGATCTGGCGGAATCACGCGATGAAAGCCCTGTGCTCACCATCGAAGCACGCGAGATCAAGGCGCGGCGTAAAGCGGGTGGTGTGGTCTGGTTTGATTTCAAAACGCTGTGCGGCGGGCCGCGCAGCCAGAATGATTATTTGGAGTTGGCCACGCAATTTCATACGGTGATGCTGTCTGATGTGCCGCAGATGTTTGTGAAGCATGCTTCAGAGGCGCGGCGCTTTACTTGGTTGATTGACGTGCTCTATGACCGGCGCTGCAAACTGATCATGAGTGCGGCTGTGGCGCCTGAGTTGCTTTACACCGAAGGCCCGCTCTCGCACGAATTTCCGCGCACGGCTTCGCGCTTGAATGAAATGCAGAGCGCGGAGTTTCTAGCGCTGGAGCGGCGCACGGTGGATACGCGTCTGACTTGAGGCGCTTAGCGTGATACATTGATGCCATGTTTGCATCTTCCTTAGTCCGATCTTTGCTGAAATCTATTGCTATTTATTTAATAGCACTCTGCGCAGTTTCTATGTCGGCTGTTGCCCAAAATGGCTCTGGAAATATCGCATCAACTAAGCAAGCTGAGCAGATGGAGCACGACCGCATCAAACGCGAGCGCATGGCTGCTACGCTAGAGCTAGAGCAGCAGCGCCAAGCTTGTTACCAAAAGCTCGCTGTCACGCCTTGCCTGAACGAAGCACGCGATCAGCACAACGAAAAAACACGCGATCTTAAGCGCCAAGAAGTGGCGCTCAATGATGAGCAGCGCAAGGGTGCGGCGGCTGATCGCCAGCGTGCGTTGGATGAGCGAAACTCACCTCAGGTGCAGCTAGAGCAGGCTCAGCGCCGAGGCCGCGCTCTGGAAGCCTCTGGCAAGCGAGAAGAAGATCGTGCGCAGCGCCAAAGCACCAAGCAGACCGCCGCTGCATCAGCACCTACATCCCCCGAAAAATCCGCCAGCGCTACCCAGCCAAAGCAGCCTAGCGCCAATGCAGCGCAAGGCAAGCCGCCTCAGCAACTAGCGCCCAAACTTGCGCCAGCTGATCGCCCAGGCCAGGCTGCCAAGATGGAGAAAAGCCGCCTGCAGGCGGCTGAAAGAGAGAAAGCTGCTGAGCAGCGCCGCGCAGAAGCTAAGCAGCGAGAAGCAAAACGGAAAAAACCAGCGGCTGCGCCTTTGCCCTTACAGGATTGATCAAAAGCGGTGCATTAAGCGCCCATCAAATCCTTGCGGCGGGAAGAAGGCGAACGCAAATAAACGAGGGTACCTTCCACGCTGAAGACTTCATAATGCACCGAGCCATGCAGTGCAATTTGGTAATCGCCCGCCAGAAGCATTTCGCCATTGATGCGCAGGCTGCCTTCTAAGATCATGCATTCTTCAGCACCATCAGAATGGTCGTGCACAGGCAGGTTGCTGCCGGGCAACATCTTGAGCAGCCAAGACAAGGTTGTGCCGTCATCATGCAAGACCTTGGCTTGCTTGTGCTTGCCCAAGTCGTGCCAGCCCTCATCTCGGCGCACATTGCGCACACCGCCCTGTGCCTGCGATGAGGCCGTGATTTTTTGCAGCAAAGATTGCTTGATGCGTGCACTGGCCTGATCGCTGAGCATGTGTGTGGGATCGGTGCGCAGGGCTTGCGCGATTTGCCCCGTCCAGGCGGGGTTTAGTGCTTTTTCGTCGTTCATAGTGCGTTCTCCAGCGCTAGCGCAGCTAGGTGTTCGCGGCTCAAGCCGCCTTGGTGTAATGTGTCACGCAGGCTGAGCAAGGCGCGGCGTATTGTGCTCTTCACGGTACCGAGTGGAATTTGCAAATGGGCGCTGATCTCGAGGTGGGTCATGTCATGGAAAAAAGCCAAGCTCAGCATTTGGCGCGTGGCGGCGGGCAATTGCTGCAATGCAGCATGGAGCTGGGCTTTTGTGTCGGTGGCTTCAAGTAAGTCGGCGGGTTGCTGGGCATGCAGCCAATGCGCAGAGGCCTCTTCGGCCACGTCGCTGTTGGCCATCACGGGGTTGCTGGCTAGTTTGCGCCAGGCATCAAGTGCGCGGCTGCGCGCGAGATTGAGCAACCAAGCCATGGCCGCGCCGCGCTGGGCATCAAATCGGCTAGCCTGGTGCCAAGCTTGTAAATAGACCTCTTGCGTAACGTCTTGTGCGCTGGCATCGTCGGATGAGAAACGTCGCACCACGCTGAAGACGCGGGAAATGGTGACGTCATACAGCTCTGCCATGGCGGCCGCATGGCCTTGCGCCATGCGCTGAATCAGGCCTTGCAGCGCGGCTTCTTCGTTCAATAGGGGAGCGAGGGCTTGAGTTTCAGGGATGGAAAAACGGTTCACCCGCGTATTGTGCCTTGAATGCTCGAGCCTGAGCCGCCAAGGGTGCAGCGGCACACACGACACGTGGGACGGTGAAAGTAGGACGGACATAAAAGGGCTACGCGTGTGGCCGAGTTTCAGATGCATGCCTTTGCCAAATATGTGGTTCCTTAGATGATGTTTGATGGGTGCTTTAAAGTACAGTTTGTAACAATGCCCCTTTGAACAGCACTGGCCCCGTAGGCCCGCCGCTGCTGGGCACGCCGCCTTTGGGCTCCAAGCTGATCGCTAAAGTGGGTACATTTTTGATCTGCTCGGGCGCTGCGGTGAGCTTGAGCACTTTGTCGCCGCCCATCACGCCCAGCGACTGCGGCGCTTGGCCGGGCGGCAGCGCCCAAAGCTGGAGCGATTTGTCAGCGGCTTCTTGGTAGCCGCCGACGCGTTGCAAAACGAGGCGTTTTTTATCAGGATCAAAGGTCACGAGCACCGATGCATCGGATTTCTCGTCTGCCAGAACGGCCACATACTGAATCTGCTGCTGCGCGACTTGCTCCTGGAGCCGTTTTTCAAGCTGAGCAATTTGCTGGCCACGGTCTTCTAAGCTTTGCGTGGATTGCAACGAGACGAGTGTGCCCACCACAGCAGCAATGCCTGCCAGTGCTGCGCCCGCACGCCACCAAGCGAGATGCTGGCGCAGGCGATCCAAGCTGCCCTGCAGTTGCTGTAATTTTGGCGAGGCTTGCAAAATCTGCTTTGGAATTGCTTGCAAGCTGTTTTCAATGCGCTTCCAGACATTTGGGCTGGGGTGGGCAGGCGAGGGCAGTTCCATGAGGGCGGATATCCTTTCTTGCCAAAGCAGGATGCGAGCGCGCACGGTGGCGCTTTGGCGGGCATGGGCTTCCAAGCGGCGGCGCGCACCGCCGCGCAACACGCCCACGGCATAGCGGGCGGCGAGTTGGTCGAGCAATTCGGGGTGTTGGGCGATGTTCATCAATAGGCATTCAGGCAAAGCGGTTCATACACGTGCGCAGCTGATCTAGGCCTCGGCGCATCCAAGTCTTAACTGTGCCTAGCGGCAGCTTCAGCTGCTGGGCAAGCTCGCTGTGACTCAAATCGCGAAAGTAAGCCATGGTGACGACTTGGCGCTGCTTGACTTCAATTTTGCGCAAACATTCATGCAGTGCCCAGGCTTGCTCACTGGCTTCCTGCGTGTCCATCGGCGTTTCTTGATCTGAGGCGAGGGTGTCGGCCAGCATGTCGTCCATAGGCTGGCCTGCCAATGCGCGCTCAGCCTTGCGGCGACGCAGAAAATCCAAGCCCCGGCTGCGCACGATCACGCCCATCCAGACCATCGGCGGGCTCAAGGGAGCGCGATAATCGCCTGCGATGCGCCAGATCGTGACAAACGCTTCTTGCAACACATCTTCTGCATGCTCCACATTGCCCACCACACGCATTGCAATCGCATAGAGCTTGCTGCTGGTTGCGTCATAGAGCTGGCGCAGGGCGGCTTCATCTTGGCTGGCGATGCGCTCGAGCCAAACGATGAGTTGGTCGTCAGAAGTGGCTGGGGTCATGATGCTGATGTTAGGTTGAATTACTTGAGTGCGGAGAGCGTAGCCAGGTAGGCCACCACATCAGCACGCTCTTGCGGCAGCGAGAGACGATAGCCCATGCGCTGGCCGGGAATCACTTTTTCTGGATCGGTGAGCCAAGCTTGCAGCGTGACTTTGTTCCACACGACTTTGCTTTTACTCAAGGCTTCAGAATACTCAAAATCTTTGGCCTTGCCTGCGCGGCGCCCGACAACGCCCGCATGCGCCGGGCCCACTCGGTGCTCATCGACGCTGTGGCAGGCGCTGCATTTGGCGGTATAAATACTCAAGCCGCGCTCTGCGCTGGGCTTGGCTGCAGGTGCAGTCTGCGCTTGCACGCTGAAGGCAAAAAAAGCGCTGAGCGCTGCAGCATAAAGCGGCAGGCTCGGCGCTAAGCCTGCTTTTGAAGGCAGGCAGTGCATCAACTTGGAGATGCGTGGTCGCACATTAGGCTCCGAAGCTCAAAGCACCAGCAGGCAGCGGGCGGCCCAGCGCGTTGGTCAAAATGGTGAAATGCATGGTTTCGTCAGCCGCTAAGCGAGCCGCTATTTTGGCCAAATCTTTGCTAATGAAAGCTGGGATCACACCCAGATAAGCGTTGGTAGCACCCAGCTCCAAGCGAGCGGCCAAATCCAACACGTCGCCTTGGTTTTTCAAGGTATCAGCCTTCAACGCTTTGGCGTAATCGGCCAAGCTTTTCTCGGCCACAGGGCGGCCACCCAGCTTTTGAATCGTGTCGATCAGGGCATCGCGGTGTGCTTTGTGATGCGATTGGAAGCTCACAGCGGTGTCTAGAACGCTCTTTTGCAGCAAGCCGCTTTGTGCGCCAAGCTGATACGCATTGATGGCCTCATGCTCTAGGCCGAGCGCCACATTCAAGATGCCAGCGTCTTTGGCAGCATCGCCAGGCATGCCTTGTGCAAGCGCCACATTACCGCCCAGCAGAGCCAGCCCAAGAGCGGAGAGTTGACCGGTTTGGCCAAAAAAATTGCGGCGCGAAGAAGATAAATTCATTGAAAACTCCAGAAAGGGTATGAAAAAGAGAGATTGAGTTGTCCAGACCCTTTTAATACGGGTAGTGCAAAGGCTTGGATTCAGTTAAGCTGAAAAAAATCAGCATTTTTAATTGGATTGCCATGTTGCTGAGCTGCGCATCCAAAATCCAACTTGTTACGTATTCCAGGTATAAAGCTCTTAAAAAGGAAGACCGATGCATCCACTGCTTCATTTCTCTCGCAGGCCGTTGGCCAAATTTGCTACTTTTTCGATAGCGTCCTGTGCAGTATTTATAACGCCAGTAGCCCATTCTGAGACAGGAAAACTGCTTCTCACAGGCGGTGTGAGCACGGTCGATGGCGCTGCTGGTGGCGGGCTGACGCCTTGGGCTGTGATCGGCAGCCAAGCCACGGAAGGCGAAATCGGCTTCACCGCCCATGTCACGCGCGTCGTCACCACGGATTACGCCTTAAGCACCTATGGCGCAGCTCTGGGCTGGAATGATCGCGTAGAGCTGAGCCTGGCCAAACAAGACTTCAACACGGGCGTGACCGGCACGCTGCTGGGTTTGTCCGGCCTGCGCCTGAAGCAAGATATTGTCGGCATCAAGATCAAGCTGGCAGGCGATGCCGTTCTGGATAGCGACAGCCTGATGCCGCAAATCGCAGCCGGCGTGCAATTCAAATCACTCGGCTCTACCGGGCTGGATGCCACCCTCACCGCTTTGGGCGCAAAGCGCAGCGGCACAGATTTTTATGTCAGCGCCACCAAGTTGTTTCTGGCGCAAGGCATTTTGCTCAATGGCACTTTGCGCGCGACAAAAGCCAATCAAAACGGCTTGCTCGGCTTTGGCGCGACTTTAGGCGGTGCAAAGAATGGCTATGAAGTGCTGCCTGAAATCTCGCTGGCCTTCCTGTTGCGCAACAACTTGGCCATTGGCGCGGAATACCGAAAAATGTCCAATCGCTTGCAGGTGGCTGGCCTTGCCGCAGGCCTAGGCGATGGTCTCCAATCCAGCGATTGGAAAGATATTTTCGTAGCATGGGCACCAAGCAAAAACCTCTCCCTCACCTTTGCCTACGTGGATCTCGGCCTGATCGTGCCCGCCACCACCGGCCGCCGCAGTCAAACGGGTGCGTATCTTTCCGCCCAAGTGGCTTTCTAAGGATTCGTCATGAAAAAAATTCTCTTTGCTCTGATCGCCGCCCTTTCTTTCATCGCCATGCCCGCCAAGGCCGACGACAGCTTGTATAAGGCCTTTGGTGAGCAAGCCGGTATGTCGGCCTTAATGGACGAATTTCTCAACGATTTGCTGGCCGACAAACGCATGCAGCCCTTCTTTGAAAAAACCAATCCCATGCAATTCAAAGCCGGCCTAGGCAATCAAATGTGCCAACTCGCCGGTGGGCCTTGCCAATACAAAGGGCCAGATATGAAACTGGTACACAAAGAGATGGACATCAACAAAGCTAATTTCAACGCGCTGGTGGAAGTGCTGCAAAAAAGTATGAATACGCGAGGCATTGCCTTCAGCGCCCAAAACCGCATGCTGGCCTTGCTCGCGCCGATGCATCGGGATATCATCAATGTGAAATAAGAAAGATCAATACTATGAAATCAATAGCATCGCGTGCATATTCTATAACGGCTAATTGCCTATTTGGCTTAATAACTGCTGCGTTTGTAGCCGCTGCAGTGCAAGCAGGCACAGTGCAGGTCAGCGTGGTGGATCGTGATGGCAAACCCGCGCAAGACGCGGTGGTGGTGCTCGTGCATGCGACCGCCAAAAATGCGCCCAGCAATTTGCCCACAACAGTCACCGTAGCGAATGAAAAGATGCAGTTCATTCCGGCGGTGACCGTCGTGCGGGTTGGCGCGAAAGTCCGTTTCGTCAACAACGACCCATGGGATCATCATGTTCGCGGCGCGCCAACCACCTCGATATTTGCCAATACGCCCGAGGCTTATGCTGCAGGCAGAAACACGGGCGGCTTTGAGCTTCGCTTGCAAGGTAAAGACGAAGGCAAACCCGCCAAATTCCAAGACGTGACGATGGAAAAAACCGGCCCGCAAACCGCTGTGGCGCTCGGTTGTTTCTTGCATGGCTCTATGCGCGGCAGCGTTTATGTGAGCGATTCGCCTTGGGCCGCCAAGACGAATGCAGAAGGCATCGCCAGCTTCGACAACGTGCCCGATGGCGCGGTGCAAGTGCGCGTCTGGCATACCGATCAGTTGGTGGATTTGCCTTTGCAAGCCGTAACGGTGACTTCTGCGCCTTTGCAAGTGAAATCGCAATTGCAAATCGTGCCGCGTCGTCGGCGGAGTTGAGATTTGCTTCGCGTCGAGTCAAACAGTCCGTTAGAAAAACTCACTGACGAGCAGAGCGAACATTCAAAGGCAGAGCCTGCGGATAGCTGGTGCGAAACGGGTTGATATCCACACCGCCACGCCGCGTGTAGCGGGCGAAGACGGCTAGCTTTGCGGGCTGGCAGCGCTGCCAAATATCAGTGTAAATTCGCTCGACGCATTGCTCATGAAATTCGTTGTGATTACGAAAGCTGACGATGTATTGCAGCAAGCCGCCTTGATCGATTTGCGGGCCACTGTAATTGATTTGCACACTACCCCAATCGGGCTGACCAGTGACAAGGCAATTGCTTTTGAGAAGATGGCTCACGAGCGTTTCCGTGACGGGCTGCTCGTGTGTGGCAGCATGCAAGAGTTGGGGCGCAGGGGTGTAATGCGTGCATTCCACATCGAGGCGATCGAGCAACACGCCATCGAGCTCTTGCACATGCTCGTTGGAAAACGCATCCACACTGATCATGCGCACACCCACTCTTCGCTCGCCGCGTGGCGCTTGGAAAACTGCAGCACCAACGTCTAGCGCAATCGCTTCGCGTACTTCGTCTGCACCGTGGTGGCTACCCGCAAAGCGCGTGTTGTTGAAGCTGTTGAAATACAGTTTCACGCTTTTGCTCTCCACGATGCAAGGCGATTCGCAGGGGATGGTGATTTGCGCGATGGCGATTTGGGGCTTGCCTTTGCTGTTGAGCCAAGATAGCTCAAACGCCGTCCATAAATCTGCACCCATGAAGGGCAGCGTGGCTGTGATGCCGATTTCGCTGCGCTTTTCGGCGCGGGCGATGGGAAAGAGCAGAGTAGCGTCGTATTGGTCGATATAGGCGCTGGCTTTGCCGAGCTGAGATAGTTCAGGCGTGTTCATGTTTTAAGTGCTTTAAGAAATCTGGCAACCACTGCGCAACAGCTCCTGGCGCGAGATCATGGCCCATGCCTTCGATGCCCACGAAGCGTGAGCCTGCAATGCGCTGAGCGGTGTCGCGTCCATGCTCTTGCGGCACAAGCACATCTTGCAGGCCATGCAAGACGAGCGTGGGCACAGCAATGCGCTTGATCAATTCATGGCGCTGAGTATCGGCTGCAATGGCTACCATCTGGCGCAGTGTGCCATCCGGGTGATGGCTGCGCTCGATGCCTAGGCGAATGCGCTCTCGCAGCAATTGTGGCTCTACCGGGAAAGCGGGGCTGCCGATCACGCCAAAGAGCTTCACATAATGGGCGGTGATATCTTCTACTCGGAGGCTCTTCGGGCGATTGATCAAAACGCGAATCACTGCTGGCTTGGCCTCGGGTAAGCCCGGCGCTCCGCTGCTGCTCATGATGCTGGTGAGCGATAGAGCGCGCTCTGGCGCGATACAGGCCAGATGCTGAGCGATCATGCCGCCCATGCTCGCGCCCACGATATGCGCCTTGCTGATATTCAAAGCATCGAGCACGCCAAGCGCATCTCGCGCCATGTCTTGCAGCGTGTAGGCGGATTGAATTTTCCAGCCCAGCTTGAGTTTGATGCTCGCCCAGATGATGTTGGGTTTGCCAGCATGATCAAAATGCTGCGAGAGGCCGATATCGCGGTTGTCAAACGTGATGACGCGATAGCCCGCCTGCACCAAAGGCTCGATCACGGTAGGCGGCCAAGCAATCAGCTGCATGCCCAAACCCATGATCAGCAGCACCGCAGGATGCTCCGGCGAGCCATGCTCTTGCACCTCAACAGAAATACCGTTTGCTTTAATTTTCATAGCACTCCGTGCAGGTTATACAACGGCTAGAAGCCGATTCTTTATAAATATTCAAGTGAATTTGCCTTCTCGCAACCACTTTGTCGCAATCCATTTCTCGCCTTCGATCACGGGCGAGCCGCCATGCAAGCTTTTGGTGGAAGGGTGAGGCCTGTTGTAGCTGAAGAAGACGGCGTTTCCGCGCTTGGGTGCAACTTCTAGTTTCACGTCGGGAAAGGTCGTACCGCCGCCTCTCTCTGGCTCATGCAGATACATGAGGATGGTGGCCACACGCTGGCCGCCGCGTTTCAAAATGGTGGACGTGCCAGGCTCGGCTGGATCAAAATAATCGTAGTGCGGTTTGTATTCAGCGCCCGGACGGTAATGCAAAATTTGCAAACCTTCACCGTTTTCCACCGGCCAGCGCGTCAGCTGCGCGAGGCGGCGCTCGATACGGGCGATCAGCTCGTTCTCAGCGCGGGCGTAAAACATGCCATTGCTCGTGCGGTCAGCGTTGAGTTCTTCGCCGCCGGTTTGCGTGGCCACAGTGAGTGAGCGTGCCATGCGCGGCTTGGCGCCTTCAATCAGGCCATCGCATTCTTCATCTGAGAGAAAATTGCCGATCACCACAATGCTCGGGTCGCTCATGCACGAGAGCACGGTCACGCGGCGATCTTCTAGTTGCAAATACAGCGGTGAGTCTTCAATTGCGAGTTGCGGTACGGCCACTGGGGCAGGTAGCACAGCAGCAACTCGCCCGGCTTGCAGATGATCATGCAGCGTGGTCTCCAGCGCAGCGATGGCGACATCTTCCTCCCAGCCCGAAGCCAGCATGGATTTGAGCACCACATCTGCTGCAAAGCCCGCCTGCTCCTGCAAGATGATCCATTCGCGCAATTGAGGTGTGATGGCCTGGCTCATACTTTCCTCCGAAACACCAGCCGATCCAGTGTGCTTTCGCTCACGTTGTATGCATAGCCATCACTGTTGAAGGCTTCGAGCTTCTTCACATCGTTGATGCGCTTTTGAATCGCGAATCGCGCCATCATGCCGCGCGCGCGCTTGGCCATAAAGCTGATGACTTTATATTGTCCATTTTTGTGTTCTTCAAACACGCATTCCACGACCCGCGCTTTCAAAACCTTGCGATCCACGACTTTGAAATACTCATGGCTCGCGAGGTTCACGATCACGGGTTGTTTCTCTTGAGCGAGATGAGTGTCCAAATAGTTCGCAATTTGCGAGCCCCAAAATTTATAAAGATTGCTACCAGCGGGATTGGTCAGCCTTGTACCCATCTCTAGGCGGTATGGCTGCATCCAATCCAGCGGGCGCAGAGCGCCATACAAGCCGCTAAGCATCACGAGATGGCTTTGCGCCCATCCGAGATCAGCGGCATTGAGCGATTTGGCATCCATGCCGTCATACACATCTCCGTTGAATGCGAGGATCGCTTGCTTGGAGTTTTTGGCAGTAAATTTTGGCCGCCAAGCTTGATAGCGAGCCACATTCAGGCCTGACAACGCATCGCTCAAGTCCATCAGCTCAGAGATTTGCTGTGGGCTGAAAGGGCGCAGCAGGTCGATCAACTGGGCGGATTGCTTCGTGAACTGCGGCATGGTGTGCGGCAGTTCAGCGGGTGCTGGCGTGTCGTAATCCAGCGATTTGGCGGGTGAAATCAGAAAAAGCATGGTGAAATTATGCTGCATGCAAAAAGTGCTATAGTTTCGGTATCGCGGATTTGTAGTCAAGAGTGACACCGCCCAAGAATCCCGGCCTCGGCAATTGTCGTTTTCCGGTTCACCTTCCCCCTAGATTTTTTCTCAACTCCAGTCACATTTTTTTGTGGAGTCTCCATGCATTTAAACGAACTCAAAGTCCAACACGTCTCCCTCTTGGTTAACGAAGCGGAAGCTCTCGGCATTGAAAACCCAGGCCGCTTGCGCAAGCAAGAGCTGATGTTTGCCATCATCAAAGCCCGCGCCAAAAATGGCGAATTGGTGGAAGCTGATGGCGTGCTCGAAGTCTTGCCCGATGGCTTTGGCTTTCTGCGCAACCCGGAAGCCGATTACACCGCCAGCACCGACGACATCTACATTTCTCCTAGCCAAGTGCGTCGTTTCAATCTGCACACCGGCGACATGATCGAAGGCGAAGTGCGGATTCCAAAAGAAGGCGAGCGCTACTTTGCTTTGAACAAGCTGGACAAGGTCAACGGCGATCTACCCGAGAAAAACAAACACAAAGTGATGTTTGAAAACTTGACGCCGCTGTTTCCCAATGTGCAAATGAAACTTGAGCGCGACATCAAAAGCGAAGAGAACATCACAGGTCGCGTGATTGACCTGATTGCTCCGTTTGGCAAAGGCCAGCGTGCGCTGCTTGTGGCCTCGCCCAAGAGCGGCAAGACGGTGATGATGCAGCACATTGCGCATGCGATTACCGCCAATTACCCCGATGTGCATTTGATGGTGTTGCTCGTTGACGAGCGCCCTGAAGAGGTGACCGAGATGCAGCGCAGCGTGCGCGGCGAAGTGATTGCATCGACCTTTGATGAGCCAGCTGCGCGCCATGTGCACGTGGCTGAAATGGTCATCGAACGTGCCAAGCGCTTGGTCGAACTCAAAAAAGACGTGGTGATTTTGCTCGATTCGATCACTCGGCTTGCGCGTGCCTACAACAACGTGGTGCAAAGCTCGGGTAAGGTGCTCTCAGGCGGTGTGGATGCGAATGCGTTGCAACGCCCCAAGCGCTTCTTTGGCGCAGCGCGCAATATTGAAGAGGGCGGCTCGCTCACGATCATTGCCACTGCCCTGGTGGATACTGGCTCAAAGATGGATGAAGTGATCTTTGAGGAATTCAAAGGCACGGGTAACAGTGAGGTTCATCTCTCTCGCCGCTTGTACGAGAAGCGCGTGTTTCCTGCGATTGCGCTGTCATCTTCTGGCACGCGACGCGAGGAACTGCTGCTCTCGCCTGAGGTTTTACAAAAAACGCGTATCTTGCGTTCCTTCTTGTTCAACATGGATGAGATCGAGAGCATGGAGCTGATTCAGAAGAAGATGAAGTCAACGAAGAACAATTCGGAATTCTTTGAAGAAATGCGGCGCGGAGGGTAGTTTGCTTCGTATTTGATAGCAAACTATGACCGTTTTATAACGGAAGAAGGCACTTTTCAGTGCCTTCTTTTTTGTGTGTTTGTGATGTGTGGGTTGGCGCTCTAGGGTTTGTGGGTAGTGCGCGACTGTTTTGATGGGTTGGTACGCGACCTGAATGTCTGTGACTTTCGTTGCGCGCCACCGTGTCTGCGCCAGCAAACCTTTTGAGATACGACAAACTAGGCGCGAAGTCTTCCGCGAACTATCAGGCAGAGCCGCCTCACCCAGAGAGTCATCTTCAGCAAGCAATTGATATCAAATCAATAGCAAACTAAGCTCAATTTATAACGGCAAGAAGCACAAAAAACCTATAATTCGCAGCATGGATGCCCTAATCAATCACCTGATAGATGCTTTCGCGCAAGCGCAGCAATGGCTCTTTGAAAGTGCGGTACAACCCATCATGTATGCCGCTGGAATCGGAGGCTTGCTGGAAGATGGTTTCACAGCGACGGGTTGGTTTTTGGTGGGCGTCATACAACTCGTGGTCTTGATCGCGATCATCGCCCCGCTACAAAAGTGGCGACCCGTCGAAGCCGTGACGGATCGCGCCACCATCCGTACCGATATTCTCTACACCCTGATTCATCGCCTGGGGCTGTTTCGTGTCGCACTTTTCTTCGCTGTGGATCCGCTGTTGGACGAAGCGGTGAGTGCGCTTCGCATGCAAGGCGTGGGTAGTTTTCATTTGGATCAATGGTTAGCCAGCAGTATCGGTTGGGACAACGCTTTGCTTGGTTTTCTCGCCTATTTGATTGTGTTTGATTTCTTTGATTATTGGATTCATCGAGGCCAGCATGGCTTGAATTGGTGGTGGCAACTTCACAGCCTGCACCATGCGCAGCGGCAGATGACGATGTGGAGCGACAACCGGAATCATCTGCTGGATGATGCGCTACGCGACACGATTTTGGTGGCGGTGGGTATCGCAGTGGGCATTGCGCCCGGGCAGTTTGTGGCACTCGTGGCGCTCACGCAGTTGTCGGAGAGTTTTCAACATGCGAATGTGCGCGTGTGGTTTGGCGCTCTAGGTGAGCGCCTCTGGGTGAGCCCGCGTTTTCATCGTTTGCACCATGCCGTGGGCATTGGCCATGAATCGCCCACTCGCGTTTTAGGCGGCCACAATTTCGGTGTGCTCCTGCCTTGGTGGGACATCTTGTTTCGCACGGGCAATTTCGAGAAGCGCTTCGATGCCACAGGCGTGCGCGATCAAATCGAGCAAGGCCGCAACTATGGCGCGGGCTTTTGGCAGCAGCAATGGCTGGGCTTGAAGCGGCTGGCTGGCAAGGCTTGAGTGCCATGGCGCGCTTCATCCTGATCCAGCCTTCTCATAACGGCAATGTCGGCGCTGCAGCGCGGGCGATGAAGACGATGGGCTTTGATGATCTGTGGTTGATCGCGCCGCGTGATCCGAAGGTGCTCAATCGGGATGAGACGATTCAACGTGCGAGTGGCGCGACCGACGTGTTGGCCAAGACGCAGATTGCGGCGACACTGGATGAAGCGCTGGCTGGCGTGAGCCATCTTTGCGCCACAGCGATGACGGCGAGGGACTTTGGGCCGAAGACTTATTCGCCACGCAACTATTTTGAATTGCTATCAAAAGGTGAGCACTCTAAGCGAGATTTACAACGGGTAGAAGCCAATTTGGTTCAAAAAAATGATCTGCAAATCGCCTTCCTCTTTGGCACTGAACGCTTTGGCATGCGCAATGAAGATGTGTACCGCTGCCATGCCGCTTTACAAATCCCTACCAATCCGCAATACGGTTCGCTCAATCTGGCCTCTGCTGTGCAGTTGATTGCGTATGAATGGCGGCTCGTTATCGGGTGGCCAGAGACGATGCGAAGCGAAGCCAACGATTCGGAGGCTGCCTCGCCCAGCCGACTCGCCGATGCAGCCGCTGTGGGCGGTGCGTTGAGCCATTGGGAGCAGGCGCTCGTGCATCTGAATTTTCTAGATCCGCAAGCGCCGAAAAAACTCATGCCGCGTTTGAATGATTTGTTCAACCGTGCGGGGCTGCGCGAGGAAGAAGTTCATATCTTGCGCGGGATTGCCAAAGCGATGTTGGAAGCTTCGCCGAAGCGCGGGAGCGCGGGTCCGGCCAGAGATCAAGCCCCCGGCGCAGCAAAGCGCAAACCTGAGTAAAAAGTTAAACTATTCCCATGTTTTCCAGAATCCAAGCTGACATTGATTGCATCCTTGAGCGCGACCCCGCAGCGCGCAGCCGTTTTGAGGTGCTTACCTGTTATCCGGGCTTGCATGCGTTGATCTTGCATCGGCTCGCGCATGGCTGCTGGACGCGTGGTTTCAAATGGCTGGGGCGTTTTGTTTCGCAGCTCTCGCGTTGGTTCACTGGCATTGAAATTCACCCCGGCGCGGTGATTGGCGATCGCGTTTTTTTTGACCACGCGATGGGCGTGGTGGTGGGCGAGACGGCAGAAATTGGCGATGGATGCACCATTTACCAAGGCGTCACTTTAGGCGGCACATCGCTCTACAAAGGTGCGAAGCGCCATCCGACTTTGGGAAAAAACGTGGTGGTGAGCGCGGGTGCCAAGGTGCTGGGCGGCTTCATTGTGGGCGATGGCGCGAAGATTGGCAGCAACGCGGTGGTGATCAAACCGGTGCCGCCGGGTGCGACAGCCGTTGGCATTCCAGCGCGCATCATTCCGTCGAAAGAGGGCGTGAGCGCGGACGTGACGACCGGTTCAGCCGCTGATCCAAAATTCTCCGCTTACGGCATCACGCAAGACGACGATCCCTTGAGCTTAGCGATGCGCGGGTTGATTGACAACGCTTCGAGCCAAGAGGATCAAATTGCGTTGCTCTGGCAGGCGATTGAAAAACTCTCGACAGCGCATGCCGTGCCTGATTACGTGCCTGCTCATCCTGCCTCTGATAAGTTGGATGCTAAGAAACTCAACGAGTTGGTTGGGAAGTGATTTTTAAGCCTTTTATGGCTTTAGGTGTTATATTTCTTACGCTTCTTGCTATTGAATTGGTAGTGCTCTGCAGATTTTTTCTTCAGATAAAACAGCTCTGCGTGGGCGAGCATACGCCGCGCTCATGATCTCTGCTTGTGAGAGTGGCGACACTTGGCGCCTGATTGATTTTCGCAGCACAGGACAGGTCAAGCGCGACAGCGTTTCACATCATCGTTTCAGGCGACGCGTCTCGCCAAATTTCCGAGCAGGAAGCATGAGCTTGCCCGAATAAGCTTCCCGCAGGTTATAAGAGCGCCAAAGACATCAACGCACCTGCAGCAAAGCCCCAGTCAACCCAAACACCGTGCTTCCCCAATTCGCTGGTAATTCCAGCGAATAAACAGCGCTGCTCCCCGCCACACCGAGCGGTGACGTGCCCACAAAACGCACAAAGCGGCGTTGCCCCGCTGCGACGTCTTTCAGAATCACGGTGGAATCAGCCTGCAAAGCCAAAGTCTGCAAACCCTGCGTCATCGCCGCATCTTGCGCCACTTGAATTTGCATGCTGCGAGGTGCATCCAAGCTCGATGTATTCACGCGCAGCAACACGCCCTCTGGCACAAAGTCTGCCGTGGCTGCAATATTGATTTCGCGCACCCAAATCAAAGAGACAGGCGCAGCAGCAATATCAATCCGTCGCACTGCGTTGTAGCCCTCAATGCCCGAAGCATCCACACCGCGCACACGAGCGAAATAATTGCCATTGGGAGCAGCGGCCAGATTGATCGCATTGCTGGCGGATTTCGTGTCAAACACAATTTGTGAAAAAGCAGGATCTTGTGCCAACTCAGCCCGATATGCAGCCGCGCCATTCAACGCGCCCACTGTCCAAGAAGCTTGCTGGCCTTCAGATCCGTTGCTTTGTGCACGCTCCACACGCGCGGGCAATGCGCTTTCAGGCAGCGCAGGCAAAAGCGCCACCACCCTGATGTCGCGTTCATTCGGTTTGATCGCCACACCAAAGCCGCCGCCCACATCCGCGCCAACAGCTTGCGCGGAATTGTCGGCCCGCACATTGCCTTCGAGCACTTCAGTGCGAGCTGTGCGGGTGGCAGGATCTTCATACGCCACGCGAAACTGCGTGCCGCGCACACCAACCACGGAGGTCGGCGTGACCACATTCAGCGGCTGATTGCGCTTAGCCGCTTTGTCCGCAGCAATATCCAACACGCCTTCCACCAAGCGAATCGCGCCTGAAAACCAAGTCGTTGAAATGCTGCTGGCTGGGTCTTTCATCGCGTAGCCATGCTGCGTCGCGACTTCAGCCAACGTGCGCGGCATCAGCTGTACTGTGGAACCGTCCGACATTTTGACCACAGCCGAGCTACCCGCTGCCGTTTGCACGCGAGCGCCTTCTGGCACAGTCGCGCCCGCTTGCGCCACTGCGCCATTGATCGTCACGGTGCCATTGGCGCTTTGCAGCACGCCGCTGGTAGCCAGCTTAGGTTGATTGGCGAAATTGATCATGCTGCGCGGCACATCGAGCACCAAGCCGGGGTTGATCAAATTGGGATTTTTCAAGGCATTCAGTCGCGCCAACGCATTCCATTTTTTTGGATCAGCCAGCAGATTGCGCGAGAGCGCCTGCAAAGTGTCGCCCTGCTTGACGGTGTAGGTGATGAAAGGCTCGGTGTGTTTGTCCATCGCAGCCCAAGCGCCAGGTGCTGAGAGGCAGATCAAAGCAGTCGCAGACGCTATCAAATATGTAGCGCGTTGCGCAGGTTTCATAACGGCGACCAGCATTTTTTTCATAATTATCCAAGAACTAACAATCACACCTTAATTGAAGCACGCTTTGCGCATTTAGGGTGGTGTTGCAGCCCTAATTGCAACTCTCATTGCTGATTTAGGCCGAAACACTTTGCAAACATCCTCATGCGTCTCGATATACGGCCCGCCAATCAAATCAATGCAATACGGCACGGCTGCAAAAATACCCGCTACTGCATTGTCCCCGGCTTTGATGCCCTCTAACGTCTCAGCAATGGCTTTCGGTTGACCGGGTAAATTGATAATGAGACTTCTGTCACGAACCACGGCGCATTGGCGCGACAGAATTGCCGTGGGCACGAATTTCAAGCTGATTTGGCGCATCTGCTCGCCAAAGCCCGGCATCTCCTTGTGCGCCACGGCCAGCGTGGCTTCGGGCGTCACATCGCGCAGCGCAGGGCCCGTGCCGCCGGTGGTGAGCACCAGCGAGCAGCCCGAATCCACCAACTCGATCAACGCTTGGCTGATCCCCGGCGCTTCATCAGGAATCAAACGCGCCTCAAATGTGATCGGATTCTTCAGCGCCTTGGTCAACCAATCTTTCAAAGCAGGCAAGCCTTTGTCTTCATACACACCTGTGCTCGCGCGGTCACTGATGGAGACAATGCCGATTTTTACGGGGTCAAAAGTCATGCTTTCTTTGTCTTTCTTACTCGTCTGAATCTTCATCGTCATCTGCATCTTCGTCATCCATATCTTCCCCCGCCTTCGCCTGCATCGCCGTCTTCACCAGTTGAAATATCTCGCGATAGGTTTTGGCTTGGCGTTGGGCTTCTCCTGCACCCGCGTCGGGCACGATGGCCTTTTTCGCCTGGCGGATGAGGGAGCGCAGGTGTTGCGTGTCGGTCTCGGGGAATTCATCCATCCATTTTTGGAACGCGGTTTCCACAGCGACAAGATCGTCGCGCCATTTTTCGGCACGGTGCAGCATCAGCGTTTCTGTGGCGCTGCCTTTTTTAGCAGCTGTCACGGCGGCTTGAATCGGCTCGGGATCAACCTTGCGCATCAGCTTACCGATGTATTGCATCTGACGGCGCTTGCCTTCAAAGTTCGTGATGCGCTTTGCCTCTGCGATGGCATCGAAAAGCTTTTCTGGCAATTCTAATTTTGCAAGCCGAGCCACAGGCAAATCGAGCAATTGAATGCCGAGCTTTTGCAACGCATCGCTTTCTGCTTTGGCTTTGCTTCTGCTGCCATCGAATTCAGCTTTCAGCTCAACATCGAGCTCGCTGCCATCGGCTACGAATTCGCCTTTGACGTAATAGCCGTTGGGGCCGCGCCCCGTTTTCGCGCCGCGCGTCATTGTTTTTCAGACCACTGCACGCCACCCGTCGCCCAGTTTTGGCGCGGAATATCAAAGAGCAATATATCCACGCTCTCGGGCTTGGAGCCAAGCGAGTCGACCACGGCTTGGGTGAGCGCTTTGACGAGGGCGGTTTTCTGTTCAGGTGTGCGGCCTTCGAGCATTTCGACTTTGAGTGTGGGCATCGGGTTTTCCTTGATAAATAGAGAGACTGTGCGCTGAACTTGGGGTTTCAACAAGGCTCATACAGCTGGATTATTTCACGGAGATCCAATATGCTCAAAACAACCAACCACACAAACAACGAAATTGCAGACGCTGCCAGCCTTTTAGACAGCCAAGCGGGTCAAGCGCCGAGCCGCCGCGCGGTGCTAAAAACCACTGCTATCGGGGTAGGCTACGCCACCACCACAGGCGCAGCGATTGCGCAAACCGCGATCAAAACCTCCTCTGAAGGTCTCACGGTAGGCGAGGTGATGATTGATGTGGCGGGCTTCAAAGTGCCGGCTTACGTGGCGCGACCTGCGGGCAAGGCGAATTTGCCTGTGGTCTTGGTGATTCAAGAGATTTTCGGGGTGCATGAATACATTGCCGATACCGCTCGCCGCTTTGCCAAAGCCGGTTATTTGGCGATTGCGCCAGAGCTGTATGCCCGCCAAGGCGATCCGACCAAATACAACGCGATCGCCGATTTGATCCGCGAGGTGGTCAGCAAAGTACCTGATGCGCAGGTGATGGCGGATCTGGATGGCGTGACGGCTTGGGCTGGCAAAAACGGTGGCGATGCGAACAAAGTAGCGATCACTGGCTTTTGCTGGGGCGGCCGCATCACTTGGCTTTATGCTGCACACAGCAAAAACGTCAAAGCGGGCGTGGCTTGGTATGGCCGCTTGGTCGGACAGCCATCCGAGCTGTCACCGAAAAACCCCATTGATTTGGTGAGCAGCATCAACGGTCCGGTGCTCGGCCTGTATGGCGGCGCAGACACAGGCATTCCTCTGGATACGGTGGAGAAGATGAAGGTTGCGCTCAAAGACGGAAGCGCAGCGGCCAAGAAGAGCGAATTCGTGGTGTATGACGGCGCGCCGCACGCTTTCCATGCGGATTACCGTCCCAGCTTCCGCGCTGAGCCTGCGGCAGACGGCTGGAAGCGCTGCGTGGATTGGTTTAAGGCCAATGGCGTAGCTTGATCAAGGCGAGGAGGCTTGACAGCTCGTGTAAGCTGGGAAATGAGAAGTTTTCTCAGGCTTTTTTAAAAAACCGCCTCAGGGTGGTTTTTTTAAGTCAAATCGGCAGTTAGCCGTTATAGAATGTGCGCAGAGTGCTCATATTTTGATAGCGTTTGATCTGTTTCACTGAAGACGAAAATGTCATGACCCTGCTTGCTATCCTGCTTGGAACTTTTATTGCCGGTATTGGCAGCGTGCTGATTGCGGCGCTGTTGACCTACGGCGTGTTCGCGCGCTACACCCAACATTTGCTCAGCATGGCTGCTGGCGCATTGCTGGCCACGGCGTTCATGCATCTCATGCCTGAGGCGATCGAAAGCTCGGCGGGTGCGAAGGATTTGTTTGCCACGCTGCTGGCTTGTTTGATTTTTTTCTTCCTTTTGGACAAAGCGGAGTTGTATCACCATGGCCATGAGCATTCACATGATCACGCGCATGCACCGGTGCACGATCACGCTCATGGACATGCGCACGGAAATGCACACGTGCAAGCAGACAGCGATGGGCATTCTCACGCTTCAAGCAGCAAAGCCAGCTCCGGTGGCTGGGCGGTGCTTGTGGGCGACAGCGTGCATTGCTTTGGCGACGGCATCTTGATCGCTTCGGCCTTCTTGGCTGACGTGAAGCTTGGCATCGTAGCCTCTCTCGCTGTGCTTGCACACGAGATTCCGCATCACATGGGCGATCTGGTGGTGCTACGGCAAAACGAGCGAAGTTCTAACCCGGCGCTGCTCAAACTCTGCATGGCTGGCGGCGTGACGGTGTTGGGCGGTATCGTGGGTTATTTACTCGTCGCGCAACTAGAGAGTTTGCTGCCCTTCATGCTCATCATCGCCTCAGGCAGCTTCATGTATGTGGCGCTGGCAGATTTGATTCCACAGCTGCAAAAGCGATTGAGCATGCGAGAGACTTTTGCTCAAATTGTTTGGCTGGTCGTCGGCGTGGTGTTGGTGACTTTGGTCAGCGGGCTCGCGCATTAGGCATGAGCATTGAGCAGGATGAGCCACGGTGGTGTTAACTGATTCACGAAACAATCCCAAGATGGCAGGTGTTAACAGCTCTTACCCAACTATCTGCCAAGTCTCGTGGTGAAATTCATCCCCACCATCATGGGCAGGGATATGCCAAGACGCTTCAGTTTGATCAGAATCTTGTCGCTCATCGGCTTGTTTGCATTGCTTTGGAGCAGCGTCACGGCCACTGGGCTATAGCGCTCTTGGGAACCAGGAAAATAAATGCTTCAGCGCACCTGATTGGCCAGATTTTTCGCGGTAGCAGGCAAAGCTACAAAGCCTGCCTGAGTGACTTGCGCATCACCTGTTGCCACTGCCGCCTTCAGGAAAGGTACAGGGCTCACGCCAGCTTTGCGATTGCCTGAGACCAGCGCATAGGCCACAGCCGTCATCGGATAGCTGCCTGCGCCTGCGCCGCCATCAAGATCAGCTGAAAGGCTGTCGGTAGCCCATTTAGCCTGCGCCAAGGCTTCGTTGACTGAGGCGGCGTTCGGTGCGACGAAGCGATCCGCCGCATTGCGAAGCTCGGCGATGCCTAAGCCAGCGCGTTGCGCTGCGCCTAAGCTTTCATAGCCAATTGCGCCGGGTGTGGCTTTGAGCGCCTCAATCATCGCTGCACCGCCGCGCACGCCGCGCCCACTGCTCAGCGCCAGATTGTTCGTGCTGGAGGTGGTGCGCCGCCATTTGGCATTGCCGCGTGATAGGTAAGTGGAAAACACATAAGACTGGCCCGAGCCATCGCTGCGCCAAATCGGCACAATAGCTCGCGCGGGCAGAGGCAGGCCGGGGTTGGTCGCTGCGATTTGGCTGTGGTTCCATTGCGTGATACCACCTGTGAAGATATCGCCCAAAATATCACCGGTGAGCTTGATCGGCTTGCCGCCTAACTCGGGCAGATTCACGATCACGGCCACTGCCGCGCCCACCAGCGGTATTTGTCGCAAATTGCCTTGTTGCAAAGCAGCAGCTGTGAGCGGTACATCCGTCACGCCAAAATCTACCGCGCCTTCACGGGCCTGCGCAATGCCTGCAGATGAACCGGTGGGCTCATACTTTGCGCCGCCGGAGGTAGAGCCGTATTGCGCCGTCCAGCTCGTCATGAGATCGCGTACCAGCGTAGAGCCTGTGCCAGTGGTTTGCGCTTGGGTGTTTGCGCTGAGGGTGGCCAATACCAAACAGCTGATCGCAGCGAACTGACCAAAATGGTGCGATGTCGAATTCATGTCCAATACTCCTGTGCAAAAATGGCATATTCAAATATGGCACGAGTATGACAAAATTATCTAAAAATTCCCATATTTCTTAAGTGTATTCCCGGATTTGTGATATTTTCCCGATCGACTCACCCCTGCGCCACAGGCAAATCGCCGCGCTGGCTCCATTCGCTCCAACTGCCCGCGAAAAGTTGGCTCGGCGGGTAACCAGCGATTTGCATGGCCAGCAGGTTGGGCACGGCGCTCACGCCGCTGCCGCAATGGTGAATCACTTTTGAAGCATCTCTGCCCCCGAGCAGGGCATCGAATTCGGTTTTGAGCTGGCTTGCAGATTTGAAGAAGCCTTGCTCGTTGAGATTCATGGCAAATGGGCGATTGAGCGCGCCGGGGATGTGGCCGGCGATGGGATCGAGCGGCTCGACCTCACCACGAAAGCGTGCTGGGGCGCGGGCGTCGATGAGGGTGTGGGAGCCAGTCTTTGCAGCGTCTGCTACAAAATCAATAGCTACTAGCGCACTATTGATAACGGCTATAGGGTAATTTTGCTTAGATAAATCAGCCTCGAAGGCATCTGCGCCAGATCCAACAGCGCCACCTGCTGCCACCCAGGCCTGCAAACCACCATCCAGCACCGCTACTTTTCTATGCCCGAGCCATTGCAGCATCCACCAAGCGCGGCCGCAGTAGTTGCAGCCATTGCGGTCATACACGATCACTTGCGTCTCTGGCGTGATACCCATCGCGCCCACCCAAGCGGCAAACTTCTCTAGCGATGGCAGCGGATGACGTCCACCGCTCATCTTGTCTGCCGCGTCAGATTTGTCGCTCAAATCCAAATCGAGATCAATGAACCTGCTGCCAGCGATGTGGGTTTGCTCATATGCCACGCGAGCTGCAGGCGGGTTCATCAGATCGCCGCTGCAATCCCAGATGTGTAGATTATTTGAGTCAAAAGAGTCGATACCCGTTATATATTGTGCTAAGTTTGCTATCGAAATGATAGTTGAGTGCGGTGCTGTGTGACTCATGGCTCAATGCTCCTCGGGTGGCGTGTTGGGAATCGTGCGGTTACGCAAGACGGTCGCTGCGATGCCGCTGGCCAGAATCACGGCCATGCCTGCCCACGCGATCAGCGGCAGCTTATCGCCAAAGACGAGTGCGCCCAAAATCGCTGCAAACACGATACCGCTGTATTGCAAATTCGCCACGAGCATCGTTGCGCCGCTGGCGTAAGCCCGCGTCATACAAAGCTGGCCAGCCGAGGCCAAAATGCCAATCGGCAAAATCCAAATCGCATGCGAAAAGCTCCAGCTGGAATAGCCTGTGAACGCCACGCCCACCGAGCCCAGCAGCAGAGAAGCCACCGCAAAATAAAACACCACCCGCGCCTCAGGCTCGCCCGCCCGGGAGAGCGCCGTCACCTGTAAATACGCCAGCGCCGCTGTCATGCCGCTCATCATGCCGATCAAGCCCGCCCAGAGCTGATTGGCTTCAAACGCAGGCCGCAAGACCAACACCACGCCGCCAAAACCCGCCAACACGGTGGCAAACAACGCGCCTTGTTGGTTGGTTTTTCCATAGAGTAAAGCGCCGCCCACGAGGAAGGCCGCAATCCAAATGCTGCTCATGTAATTCAAGGTCATCGCCGTGGCAATCGGTAAATGCTGCAGCGCATAAAACCAAGCCAAAAGCGAGATCGCGCCAATGAGCCCGCGCCAAGCATGCATGCCGACCCGCTGCGTCTTCAAACTCACTTTGAGCGATTTCGCCCAGAGAAAAGTGATCACCACACTCACCATCCCGCGATACGCCACCAGCTCCATCGCGTTGTAATGCTCAGAGGCAAATTTCACACACACGCCCATCAGCGCGAAGAGGAAAGCTGCAACCAGCATCCACAAGGGTTGGCGGGGATTTGTCATCAAAATTTAAGAGAAAAGGGGCTCTAGCCGTTATAAAACCTGCGTAATTTGCTATCTAATGTATAGCAAATCAATACGTCAACCGCTCGGGCCGGATCTCTTGCAGGATCGTAGTGGCAATCTCTTCAATCGATTTGGTCGTCGTAGAAAGCCAGCGAATGCCCTCTCTGCGCATCATGGCTTCGGCCTCGGCCACTTCCATGCGGCAATTCGCAATGCTCGCGTAGTTGGAATTGGGGCGGCGCTCATGGCGCACCTCATGCAGGCGCAGCGGATCAATCGTCAAGCCAAAAATCTTCTTCTTTTGCGATGCCAGAGCAGGCGGCAGCTGGCCGCGTTCAAAATCTTCGGGAATGAGCGGATAGTTCGCTGCTTTCAGGCCGTATTGCATGGCCAAGTAAAGCGAGGTGGGCGTTTTGCCGCTGCGCGAGACACCCGCCAAAATCACATCTGCGCTACTTAAATCGCGGTTGCTCTGGCCATCGTCGTGTGCCAGGCTGTAGTTGATGGCTTCTATGCGGTCGGTGTAGGCCTGGCTTTTGCTCACATCCGAAAACCGCCCCACGCGATGGTTCGATTTAATGCCCAGCTCCTCTTCAAGCGGATGCACAAAAGTGCCAAACATATCCAGCACCTGCGCTTTGCATTCGGTCTTGATCAGCCAGAGCACCTCGTCATTGACCAAGGTGGTGAACACAATCGGGCGCTTGCCCTCAATCTCGGTCGTATGGTTGATCTGGCGTACCACGCTATGCGCCTTGTCCATCGTGTCAATGAAAGGCAGCCGCACATGGCGCGGCTGCATCTCAAATTGCCGAAGAATGGCATTGCCAAAAGTCTCGGCAGTGATGCCGGTGCCATCGGAGACGAAGAAAACGGTGCGGTTAGTCATGGCGGATTTAATTGTTTGATATTGGATTTTCCCACGCTCAATCGTGCGCCCGCTTGCAAACCAACACCCTCCGCCCCAAAAACAGCAAAATTTAGTTCATTTGAACGGTTTTGATGCAACCGGCAAGCCAGCCCAAACTCAGCAATCTGCGCCACGCTTGTTTTCTACTAGTGCGCGTAAGCCCAACTGCGCCGTAATTTTCTCGGCAACAGTCGCGTAGGCATCGGTCAACCTGCCAGGCGGAAATGTGACCACAATGCGAGTAGGCTGGGCAGGTCATTTGGCTGCTACTGGATTTGCTTATGCCCAAAAATTTTCCAATCCCTCGCGTCCTGCAACGAATGCTGCGCTTGATAGAAAATGACGGCAATCTCGTGAATTCAACATGCCCTTAGTAAATATTGACAGCATTATGTCTATCAGCCAAGTACCTAAACTGGAGCAGGACAAACTCACCGCCGCCCCTATGCAGTTGCTGTTGGCTCCAATGGAGGGCTTGCTTGATTTCGTGCTTCGGGACGCCCTCACGCGCGTGGGCGGCATCGCGCTGCACGGCGGCATTGACCGCTGCGTTTCCGAGTTCATCCGCGTGACAAACACACTATTGCCCGCACGCGCCTTTGTCCGCGTCATGCCTGAGTTGTTGAACAACAGCCGCACGCCATCTGGCGTACCCGTGCGCGGGCAACTGCTTGGATCTGACCCTGTATGCGTCGCAGAAAACGCAGCACGCCTGGCCAGTCTTGGCCCCGAGGGGGTTGACCTGAACTTCGGTTGCCCCGCCAAAGTCGTCAATCGCCACGGCGGCGGCGCAGCGCTGCTTGATGAGCCGGAGTTGGTTGCAAAAATCGTCGCGGCCGTGCGCCGCGCTGTGCCCAAACATCAAATCGTCTCCGCCAAAATGCGCCTTGGGTTTAACGACGACAGCCGCGCCGAAGAATGCGCCATCGCCATTGCTGAGGCGGGCGCAAGCGAACTTGTCGTCCACGCCCGCACCAAAGCAGACGGCTATCGTCCGCCCGCCTATTGGGCGCGTATTGCGGATATTCGCGCTGTCATCAAAATCCCCGTCATTGCGAACGGCGAGATTTGGAACGTAGAGGATGCAAGGCGCTGCCAAGCCTTGTCTGGCGGGGGTGCGCTGATGCTGGGGCGCGGCATGGTCACTGACCCAGGCCTTGCATTGTCCATACGGAACGACGCTGCAACGCCACTCATTTGGGCTGAGCTGCTGCCACTGATTCAAAATTTTTGGATCTTGGTTTGCAACACCCAAGAGCCGCGCCAGCGTGCAGGCAGACTCAAACAGTGGTTGAATTTTTTGCGCCGCACTCATCCCGAGGCAGAAACGGCATACACGACAATTCGCACCGAAAACGATCAAGCCAAGATTACGGCTTGGCTGAATGAGCAATCACGAACCCATAAGGCGGAAGGGATGCTTTAACCAAAACGCGCCAAAGTTAAGCCATCTAAATCTATGCGTGGCGCACGTCCATGCACGATGTCTGCCACAATTTTCCCCGTGCCACAGGCCTGTCGCTGCACTCGACGCTTGGATTTTCGCGCGCCCAAGGCCATCCATATAGCTCGTCCCATCATGGTGATTGAGGGCGACAATACTTAGATGGAGGTCTTTGATAAGCCGATGCCTTCAGCTTGCTGAAGGGAAATTGAATACAGGAGGCCTGAAAGCCGCCCTAGAATGTAGCTATGCATCCCATTTCCAGCTGCGCCGCACCTAAGCAAGAACAAGACTTTGCGCCGCCGCATGCCCCAGTTTTTAACTTAGGAGCTTCCCCATGTCCCAACTCTTTGCGCAGGCCGCCTTGGTCGTACCGTTTGAGAACTTAAGAAACAGCGATGTCGAGTCGGTTGGCGGTAAAAACGCCAGCCTTGGCGAGATGATTTCGCAACTGCCGACGGGGGTGAAAGTGCCCACTGGCTTTGCAACCACGGCGCATGCCTTTCGTGAGTTTTTGAAGCACGGCGGGCTGGATCAGAAAATCAACGACAAGCTGGCTGCGCTGGATACCGAAGATGTACGCGCGCTGGCTCAGATGGGCGCGGAGATTCGCGCTTTGGTGGAAGCCCAGCCCTTCCCGGCGGATTTGCAAAAAGCCATTTCTGAAGCCTACGCTACGCTGTCTGGCGGCTCCACAACAGCGAGCTTTGCTGTGCGCTCGTCTGCCACGGCAGAAGACTTGCCCGATGCATCGTTTGCCGGTCAGCAAGAATCTTTCCTCAACGTGATGGGCATTGAAGAAGTGCTGCACAAGATGAAAGAAGTGTTTGCCAGTCTCTACAATGACCGCGCAATTTCTTATCGCGTCCATAAGGGCTTTGCGCATGCCGACGTGGCACTCAGCGCCGGCGTGCAGCGCATGGTGCGCTCGGATCTGGGCACAGCGGGCGTGATGTTCACGATTGATACTGAGAGCGGTTTTGATCAAGTGGTGTTCATCACCGCCAGCTACGGCTTGGGTGAGACGGTGGTGCAGGGCGCCGTGAACCCCGATGAGTTTTACGTGCACAAGCCGATGCTGGCCGCGGGCAATCGCGCCACGATTCGCCGTAATCTAGGCTCGAAGCTCTCGCAGATGGTGTTTGCCACGCCGGATGAGAAAAAACAAACAGGCAAGCTCGTCAAAACCATCGACGTACCCACCGAGCAACGCAATCGCTACTGCCTCACAGATGCTGATGTCGAGCAGCTCGCCAAATACGCCGTGATCATTGAGCAACACTATGGCCGCGCGATGGATATTGAATGGGGAAAAGACGGTAACGACGGTCAGCTCTACATTCTGCAAGCGCGCCCTGAGACGGTGAAAAGCCAGCAAAAAGGCAAAGTGGAGCAGCGCTACAAGCTGAAGAGTCGCGGTGCGGTGCTCGCCGAAGGCCGTGCGATTGGCCAAAAGATCGGCACCGGCCCGGTGCGCCTTGTGCATTCGATTGCTGAGATGGATCAAGTCCAACCCGGCGATGTGCTCGTGACCGACATGACCGATCCCAACTGGGAGCCCGTGATGAAACGCGCCTCAGCCATCGTCACCAACCGAGGCGGGCGCACCTGCCACGCCGCCATCATTGCCCGCGAGCTGGGCATTCCGGCGGTGGTGGGCTGCGGCGATGCTACTGAATTGCTCAAGCAAGGCACGTTAGTTACCGTGAGCTGCGCCGAGGGAGATACCGGCTTCATCTACGACGGCCTGCTCGATACCGAAATCACTGAAGTGCAGCGCGGCACCATGCCCGAGATCAAGACGAAGATCATGATGAACGTGGGCAACCCGCAGCTCGCCTTTGACTTTGCGCAAATGCCCAATCAAGGTGTGGGCTTGGCGCGGCTGGAATTCATCATCAACAACAACATCGGCGTGCATCCCAAAGCCATTTTGGATTACCCGGCTGTGGATGCTGATTTGAAGAAAGCCGTGGAGAGCGTGGCGCGCGGCCATGCTTCGCCCCGCGCTTTTTATGTGGACAAAGTGGCCGAAGGCATCGCCACGATTGCGGCAGCCTTTTGGCCGAAACCTGTGATCGTGCGCCTCTCAGATTTCAAGAGCAATGAATACCGCAAGCTCATCGGCGGCTCACGCTACGAGCCTGAAGAAGAAAATCCAATGCTCGGCTTCCGTGGTGCAGCGCGCTACATCAGCGCAGAGTTCGGCGAAGCCTTCGCGATGGAATGCGAAGCCCTGCGCCGCGTGCGCAACGACATGGGCTTGACCAACGTGGAGATCATGGTGCCCTTCGTGCGCACGCTGGGGCAGGCGAAGGCGGTGAATAAGTTGCTCTCTAAGCAGGGTTTGGCAAGAGGATCATTGCCTTTAAATGCTATTAATTCAGTAGCATCTAGCGCAGATAATATAACGGGTAGTGGCCAATTTGGCTTAAAAAATCCAGATCAAGCATTACGTCACATCATGATGTGCGAAATCCCCAGCAACGCCATCCTCGCCACGCAATTCCTCGAATACTTCGACGGCTTCTCCATTGGCTCTAACGATCTAACCCAGCTCACCCTCGGCCTTGATCGCGACAGCGGCCTAGAAATTCTCGCCAAAGACTTCGACGAACGCGACCCCGCCGTGAAAGCCATGCTCTCCATGGCCATCAATGCCTGCAAAGCCCAAGGCAAATACGTCGGCATCTGCGGCCAAGGCCCCAGCGATCATCCTGATTTTGCGCAATGGTTGGCAGATGAGGGCATCAGCTCCATTTCGCTGAACCCGGATACGGTGGTGGCGACTTGGCAGGCATTGGCGAGCTAGATAGAAGCATGGTTCAGTCTTATTCGTGAAATTAAAATTGGAGACGCCAAAGACAGTAAAAAAAATCGATGTGCGCTTATAGATTGATCCTGAGCTACACGAACGTCTAAAAGCTATGGCAGATTTTCATCAAAGGGATTTGTCTAGCATAGCGGCGGACTATCTTGAGCGAGCGATAGTGGGTGAGTTTTACTTGTTTGATCGCACAATTCTGTGACGAGCACATCGCTTTGGCGTGAAGAAGTAAGTTGCTTCTAAACGCTAAAAAGTTGCGAATGTGTACCCGCTCTCACGAACTGAATATGCTCCAGCAAGCCTTCCACATGAAGCCGATAGATCAGCAAAAAATCACCGCCAATATGGCATTCGCGGTGATCTGACCATTCGCCTTTGAGGGCGTGATCTAGCCACTCAGCACCTAGTGGTGCATCGTTGGCCACCAACAGCATCATCGCTTCTTTGAGGCTGGCCATGTCGTAGCGACCACTGTGCGTCAGCGATTGCCAGTCTTTCAGAAATTGCTTCGTGAAGCTGCTGGTGCGTGGTGGCTTTGCGCGCTTGCTGGTCTTAGCTGCTTTCATGCGGCCAGGCTGCGAGTGCGGGGCTTGGCAGGGCGTTTGACTTTACTGTTGACTTGAGTGGCAGTGCCAGCATCTAAAGCAGCAAACAATTGTTGCGCATCTGCAAAGCTTGATCTGCTCACGGCCATTGCACGCGCTTCACGCATGGCCGCTTGAGTCTCAGCGTTGGGTACTTTCAACTCGAGTGGCCAAGCTTGTTCACTGGCTATGCGTTTGAGCAGCAACCGAACGGCATCCGAGAGACTCAATCCCATGGCTTCTAAAGCAGAGCTAGCCTCTGCTTTGAGAGCTTCATCAACGCGAATGTGGAGCATGGTGCTGGTGGTCATGAGGGATTCCTTTAACTGGCCATAAGTGTATCTCATTTGAGATGCACTTGCATTCTTGTTTGTTCAAATGTCCCCATTCCTCTCACCCACTCACCGCCACAGTCTGCCCCCGAGTCTTCCACATCGAGTAGATCACGCCGCCTGCGATCAGACCGAAGGTGACGGAGAGGGAAATCACGGGCGGGATTTTGCCGATGATGCCGACCAAGAAGATTTTGGTGCCGATGAAGACCAAAACCAAGGCGAGCGCGTATTTGAGGTACTTGAAGCGGTGAATCATGGCTGCCAACGCGAAGTAAAGCGCACGCAATCCTAGGATGGCGAAGATGTTGCTGGTGTAGACGATGAACGGATCGGTGGTGATCGCAAAAATTGCAGGCACAGAGTCCACCGCGAACACCAGATCAACAAACTCAATCAACATCAGTGCTAAAAACAATGGCGTGGCATGGCGCACCACTTTGCCAGTCGCAGGGTCAGGCTCGTGGACGAAAAATGCATTGCCCCGCACGCCTTCTGTGACCCGCATGCGTTTACGCATAAATTTCAGGAGCGGGTTGTTGGCAATATCAGGCATGTTGTCTGCAATGATCCACATCTTGATGCCAGTGAGTACCAAGAATGCGCCAAACAAATACAAAATCCAGCTGAACTGAGTCACCAAGGCAGCGCCCAGGCCGATCATGATGGCGCGCAATACGATCACGCCTAAGATGCCCCAAAACAGCACGCGGTGTTGGTATTGGCGCGGAATAGCAAAGTAAGTGAAGATCAGCGCAATGACGAACACGTTGTCCATCGACAGTGATTTTTCAATCAGGTAGCCGGTGAAGTATTCCATGCCGCTTTGCGCACCCAAGTACCACCAGAGCCAGCCGCCAAATGCAGCGGCAATACCGATGTAACCCGCAGACAGCCACAGGCTTTCCTTGACCTCAATCTCGCGATCCTCTTTGTGCAAGACGCCCAAATCCAACGCCAATAGCGTGACGACGATGGCGATGAAGCTCAGCCAAAGCCAGGTGGCTTGCCCGAGAAATGAGGTGTTTAGAAACGCAAGGATGCTGTCCAAGATGTTCTCCAGAGTGGGTTGTTTTGGTTTTAAAAAGAATGCCTGAACTTATTGGGGCACGGTGCTCGCATTAGTAATGCACCATACGGCTTAGCCGTATGGTGCATTGAAATCTGCTAACGCGATGGTAGGCAAGAAACTTTAGTCAAAGATTTCATTTAGCCACGATTTCTTGCGCTGTCCCTGCCCCTGCAAATGCCTGTTACCTCGGAAATCAGAGTCATCAAAATCAGGGCGAGAGGTTTGCTGCACCGGGCTGGATTGCCGAGGTGTCTGAGAAGCGGAGCGCTCGATGATTTTGTCGAGTTCGCCGCGGTCTAGCCAAACACCTCGGCAGCTAGGGCAGTAATCTATCTCCACGCCATCGCGAGCGCTCAGAACCAAGCTGGATTCAGCACAGGAGGGGCACTTCATTTTGTTCCTTAAAAAATGTCTTAGAAATTTAGATTGCAAACGTTTGTGTTTTGCTGGTGTTGCGCAGTGCGCCTCGACGGTTCGAGTTTTTGCGCCTCCAAATACGCAGCAGAGTTTGATTGGCACGCGACAGGGCATGCTCCAGCGCGCCGCGCCAATCTTGCGCGAGGGAGGTGATGACCACCGTGCCCACGGTGTCTGTTTTGAGTTCAATGCGGCAGCGCTTGTCTACGCCGCCATGAGGGCCGTTGATGTCGGTCAGATTCACCTTGGCATCTGAAATCAGCCAAGCCATGCGGCGCATCACAAAGCTCAAACGGCTGAGCGATACTTCCTGCATTTTTGAGCCTTCGGGGTCATTGGATTCAAATTTAACTTGCATGATGGATCTCCTGATCGGGTTGGACATGGATGCAATGTAGGCGAACATTCATTTCTAATAAAGAAGATAATTATTGAATCTAACTTCTAAAAAAACTGAATATGAACCAAGATTTCAACTACAAGCACTTGTTTTACTTTTGGGTGGTGGCCAAAGAGGGCGGAATGGTGCGGGCGGCGGATCGCCTGAATATGTCGGTGCAAACGGTGAGCAGCCA
>JANOJL010000024.1:0-1595 GCA_031418715.1 Variovorax sp.
AGTTACCTGGCTGTGTGGGCCACAGCGCTGGTTGAATATAGAAACTCAGCCGCCTTTACGGCAGCAATTGTCGTGGCAGCGTTGCAAGCCATCTGGCATGGCTGGTTGATTCGGGATCGCTCCCGCGAAGGCTGTTTCAAAGCCTTTCGGCTGAATCATTGGTTGGGGTTCACGGTATTTGCAGGTATCGTCCTGAGCCATTGATGGCATCACATCTCACCTCACTGGAGTCGTTTAATGCGTTTGCCCAACCCCGACCGTCCCGAAGCTGAATCCGTCGCGCACGCGCTAGGCACCTTGGCGAATGCGCTCGACTGGCCCGCTGCCGCCAAAGTAGCGACGCCGTGGGTACAGGCCGTGCGGCAGAACCCACCACCGTTTTGGGCGATGGAAAGCTTGTTGAAGGAATACCCCATTTCAAGCGCCGAAGGTCTGGCGTTGATGCGGCTTGCCGAGGCGCTGTTGCGCGTGCCAGATGCCGAAACCGCCATTGCGCTCACTGCCGACCAGTTAGGCCGCGCTGACTTTGACCATGCGGGCGACAAAACCTTGGCGCGCCTTTCCAGCACGGCGATTGCGATGAGTAAGAAGTTTCTGCCCGATGCTGATGCCAAAAGTGGTCTGTTTGCGAAACTTGGTGCGCGCTCGGTCGTTGCGGCTACTTTGCGCGCCGTGCAACTGTTGGGGCGGCAGTTCGTGCTGGGTCAAACTATCAACGAGGCGATGGATGAGGCGGCCAGCGCCAAGCGCAAAATCAAGAACCTGCGCTACAGTTTTGACATGCTGGGCGAAGGCGCACGCACCGAAATGGATGCACAGAAGTACCTGGCAAGCTATCAGAACGCCATCAATTCCATAGCGGCGACGGCCTCTGGCACAGTGGCATGCGAGCAAAATGACGGCATCTCCATCAAGCTCAGCGCGCTTCACCCGCGCTATGAGGATGCGCAGCGTGAACGCGTGATGCGTGAGCTTGTTCCCCGCGTTTGGGGCCTTTGCGAGTTAGCGGCTAAAGCCAATATCAACCTGACGATTGATGCCGAAGAGGTTGATCGACTAGAGCTCTCGCTGGACGTTTTTGAAGCACTGGCCGCGCAATCGGCGCAGCATTTCCCGCAATGGACCGGCTTTGGCCTGGCGATGCAGGCCTACCAGAGCCGCGCATTGGGGTTGATCGAACACATCACGATGATTGCGCGCAAGCACAAGATTCGCTTGATGTGCCGCCTGGTGAAAGGCGCCTATTGGGATGCAGAGATCAAGCGCACGCAGGAGCTGGGCTTGAGCGACTACCCCGTGTTCACCCACAAGCACCACACCGACGTGTCTTACCTGGCCTGCGCGCGGGCGCTGTTGGATGCACCCGATGCGATCTACCCGCAATTTGCGACGCACAACGCAGCCACTATTGCTGCCATATTGCAGATGGCCGCAAAGACCGGAGCCACCGCCGCCGCGCCGGGCCGCCCCAAGCAAGGCACGGCCCCCTCGGGGGGCAGCGCAACAAACGCAGTGGCAAGCGTTGGGGCTAACCAGTTCGAATTGCAACGATTGCATGGCATGGGCGAGGGCGTTTACCGCGTGGTGCTGAAAAA
>JANOJL010000025.1:0-5069 GCA_031418715.1 Variovorax sp.
CCACAGCCAATACCATCGCTTGGCTGCTGCATTTGCTCTACCGCAATCCCGGTACGCTGCAACGCGCCGCGCAAGAAATCCAGCAGCTCGCCCCAAATTGCGCCAACTTCACCGTAGAGCAGATGGATGGGTTGGTCTATCTTGATGCCGCTGCGCAAGAAGCCATGCGGCTCAAACCCGTGGGGCCATTTTTGCCGCTGGAGGCCGTGGCGGATACGCAAATTGAAGACGTCTACGTGCCACGAGGCAGCATGATTTGGTGCGTCATGCGGCGCGACAGCGTGAGCGCAGAATATTTTGAGCAGCCCCTGCAATTCAAGCCCGAGCGCTGGCTAGATCCGGCAGTCAACAAACACATCTCCACCCCATTCGGCTCTGGCCCGCGCACCTGCCCCGGCCGCTATTTGGCCTTGCTAGAAATCAAAATCGCCGTCGCCATGCTGCTGGGCAGCTTCAATCTGCAAAGCGTCAATACGCCCGACGGCAACGAAGCCCGCGAACTCATGGGCTTTGTCATGTCGCCAGTGGGGCTGCGCATGAAGCTGCAGCGGCGCGAAGGCGCTTCTGATTGATGCACGTTCAACGCTACGGCAACGCCGAGCCGCTAGCCCGCCAAATTGCAGCACCGTATGACACTCTTGAAGATAATGAATGCATCGATTTGCTATTATTTTAATAGCGCTCTGCGCAATATCCATGAGCGAAAAGTGCCATCTATCCTTAAACAATTCAGCCAGCCCACACCACCCACGCCGCCCCACATCACCATCCGCCCGATCCAGCCCACCGAATTACCGCTTGAGTCCCTCATCATCCAAACCTCACCCTCTCTTGCCGATATGCCGACCTTTCATCATGGATAAATTCTTGCTGCAGCAGCAGGTGCTACAGCGGCTCGCCGAAGACCTGCTGCAAGCCGAGCGCGCCATGCGGGCGGCCCACGAGACGGCAACCCACGAAGAAAACATCGCCGAAAACAAATACGACACCTTGGGCCTGGAAGCCGCTTACCTGTCCACCGGCCTAGCTCGTCGCGCCGAAGCCATCCGCCAGGCGATGGCCCATTGGCGCCAATTCCGCCCACGCCCCTACGACGCCAGCAAAGGCATACAGCTCGGCGCGCTGGTCTGCCTGGTCGATGCCGACGACAAACAGCAACAGCTCTTTCTTGGCCCGGGTGGTGGCAGCATGACGTTGGCCAGCGGCTCAGAGGTGATTCAGGTCATCAGCAGCGAAGCCCCTTTGGGTAGGGCCATGCTGGGTAAATGCGAGGGTGATCAGGTGTCGATACAGATCGCTCCAACCCGACAGCAGTTTGAGGTGCTGCGGGTTAATTAGGGTTGATCAGGCCGCAACCTAAGTTCACGCCGAATGGATCAGAAATGACTCGCCCCAACTCAGCTTGCCCCATCATCGTAAATTTCAAACCAAATCAGCCTCTAGCCGTCATAGAATCTGCGCAAGGCGCTATCATAAGTATAGTAAACCCATTCCAATAACCGCCACTCCATGCAGCCCCACATCATCATCCGCCCCATCCAACCCAGCGACTTCGCAGCTTGGAAACCGCTCTGGGATGGCTACAACGCCTTCTATGGCCGCGAAGGCGCAACCGCCCTGCCCGAACACATCACGCAAGCCACTTGGCAGCGCTTTTTTGACAGCAGCGAGCCGGTGCATGCCTTGGTAGCTACTGCGCAAGATGCGTCAAGCCAAGGAACAGCAGGAAGCGAAGGCGAGCAACTCGTCGGCCTAGTTCATTACCTGTTTCACCGCAGTACCACGCGACTGAACGACGTGTGCTACCTGCAAGATTTATTCGTCGCCCCCGAGCATCGCGGCAAGCGTATCGCCGCAGATCTCATCCAAGCCGTGTACGCTGCAGCAGCCCAGCAAAACAGCTCCCGCGTCTACTGGACCACCCAAACCACCAACACCAGCGGCCGCGCCCTCTACGACAAACTCGCCAAGCATGCGGGGTTTATCGTGTATTCGCATGAGCTGTAGTTGCTTGGGGTGTTTGTCTCACTCCACCCGCTCGCCTGTCACGTGACGTGCCCGAAAAAGCCGACGACCGTCTTTTTCAGTACTCACTGTATGGTTTCGCGAGCTACCAACTTTTGTGGCGATGATTGCATGGTTTGCCGCGCCCGACCGAGACAGTCTTCGTTTTTTCAGACCCATCACGCGGCGGGTGGAGATTGTTGGCGTGTCATTGTTCACCATGAAAATAATAGCTTCTCGCGCAATGAATACGCTGGCGATCGGCCACTTTGGCTAGGAAATCTTTGCTTTAAAATTCGAAATCAAATAGCTAAACAACACATTATTGTCGCCACGAATATTCACAAAACCCTGCCCAAATCGCATGAAAAAAATCGTCGTCCTAGCGTTTACTGCGCTTTTCACAATCACAACATTTGCGCAGACCCTTGCAGTTATTTCAACAACTGCCTGTTTGCCCGAGAAGCAACGCATCGAATTTGAGCGACGCATGCGGCTACTTGAATCAGAAACGATAGAAAGCGCCGAGCTGCAGCTTAAACGAAGAAATTACCATCAGAAGCTCAAACAGTGGAGCGAGGCTCTGTCTTTATTAGTGGCCTGTGAAAGCAAGTCAGCTGGTCTGCAGGGTCAGTGTTCTGCTGAAGTCAGACAGCTTGCCACCTCTGTTGATGAGAAATCTGCAGCAGAGGCCAAACTACAGATCGGATCTGAGGATGAAAAATATATGCAGGGACTGATCAAACTCCGCTCAGAATTTCCACCATGCCCGTGAATTGTTAATTTTGAAGCAGTCAATGGCGCTTAAAGCGCCAACTGCTAAAAACTCTTCAGAATGTGCTTGATGCTGACGGGCTGGGCGTGCGGAGCTTTTGGGCGAGGAAGCTGATCTTAGTTCTTCGACCAGCAAGCGGAGATCGTCTAGCGCCTCTTTGCGTTCAGCGATCAGGTATAGGAAGCAATGCCTTAAGGGGCTGCTATTCCAAGATTAGTTTTACAATAGTAAAACTAATTCAGGAGAACACCATGCTTGATGCTGCATTGCGCCGTTCTGGCGGCTCGTTGATTTTGACCATCCCGCCCAGCTACGCGGAGCAAAATGGTTTGCAGGCCGGCTCGAAGCTTGAAATTCTTGTGGCGGGCTCGGAGCTGACTTTGCGTGTGCCTAAGAAAAAGCCCAAGCTGGCTGATCTGATCAAAGCAACGCCTCGCGGCGCGCAGCGCGTGCAGGGCTGGGATGAGCTGGGCTCGGCGGGCCAAGAGCTATGACACCCAAGCGCTGCGATATTCTTCATTTGGCTTTTGATCCCGCATCAGGCCGAGAAATGAAAGGCAATCATTTTTGTTTAGTGGTGTCCACGCAAGCATTCAACAGCCGCTTCAAGCTTGCTTGGGTTTGCCCTATTTCTGGAGGCGCGGCTTCGAGCGCGCGCGATGGCGGATTTTTGATCTCGCTCATGGGCTACGGTTTGCGCACGGATGGCAATGTGCATGCGCATCAGCTCAAAGCGCTCGATTGGGCAGCTCGCCAAGCAAGCAAGGTAGAAACTGTGCCAGTTGAATTGATGGAGCAGGTATTGAGTTGCACCCGAGCAGTGCTGGATGACGAATAACGCGTGAAAACCTGAAAGCGCCAACTGCATTGCGATTGACTTGCTTATCAGAGATTTTTAAGCCTTTTGAGCAGTTAGCCGGCAACAATACTGCGTGGAGAGCTATTGAATTTGTAGTAATTTTTCAATAATTTGAGGTCGCAAACTGCGACCTCAAATTGGAAAGAGCAACGCCTTAGTAAGTAAGCTACAGCTCGTCCGTTTTGAATTCGCTGTAGCCTTCATAGTAGTAGCTGACATCAATACCTTTCATGTACAGCTCGCGATCGTTAATTTGATCGGTTAAGGCTTGCTTGAGCAATGCTTTGATTTCAAGGTCTTTGACGACGCTGCGCTGCATGGCGGAGAGGTATTCTTCCTTATCGACGCGATTCCAATCGACGACTTGTTGGATTGCTTGTTTGAACATGAGATCGAGCCAAATGCGGCTGGCGCGGCCATTGCCCTCGCGGAAGGGGTGCGCCACATTCATCTCGACATATTTTTCAACGATCTGATCAAAATTGGCCTGGGGCATCTGATCGATATGTTTGAGCGATTGCTCCAGATACATCAGCGGGGCAAAACGAAAATTGCCTTTGGCGATGTTGACTTCGCGCAGCTTCCCTGCAAAGTCGTAAATATCGCCAAACAAATACGCATGGATGGCGCAAAGCCCTGCGAAGCTGCCAACCTCGATGCGGGCCATATCGCCTGAATCAAAAAGCTGCTTGGCTTTTTGTTTGCTGATTTTCTCTTCTGCCTTGGCCAGCTCGATTTGGTCAAGGATGTTGAGTTTGTTGGGCAGGATCATGGGGCTGGTGTTTAAAAAACTTCGTCAAGCAGATTTTGCACTCAAAGTGCTAACTGCTCAAAACTCTTCTGAATCCGCTTGATGCTCACGGGCTGGGGGGTGCGTAGCTCTTGGGCGAAGAGGCTGACGCGCAGCTCTTCGAAGAGCCAGCGCAGATCGTCTAGGCGCTCGTCAAGCACACCTTTGCGCTCTGTAATAAGGCGCAGGTAGCGTTGCTCCTCGGGGCGCAGCTCTTTGATGCGCAGGGCATCGCGGGCGGGATCAGCGCGGTATTTGTCTAAACGCATCGTGATGGCTTTGAGATAACGCGGAAAGTGTTGCAGGCGCACGTAGGGTGTGGTGCTGAGGAAGCGCTTGGGGATGAGGCGCTGGAGCTGGGCTGTGCAGTCTGCGGTGGCTTCAGGAGCGTTTTTGCTGTCTTTGATTTTGCGCAGGGCGGTTTGGTATTCGGTGAGGATGCTGCCTGCCAGCCGCGCGACTTCGTTGCAAATGAGGGTGAGCCGCCCTCTTCCCTCGGCGACGCGGGCTTTGAATTCTGGCGCGGTGGTGGGCAGGGGCTCAGTGAGGAAGGCTTTGTCTATCGCCAATTCGAGGATTTGGGTTTTGAGCTCTTCGCTGGTGCCCAGCGGCAAATAGGCGATGCCCATTTTTTGCAGATC
>JANOJL010000026.1:0-36604 GCA_031418715.1 Variovorax sp.
GAACTAGAAAACGACGCCGCGAATCTGAGATTAAATCGCGTTTCAATCCACGCCCGCCATCGCTGGCGGGCGAACATTATGTGACTATTTAGAGCATGATCTCGGAAACGTTTCAATCCACGCCCGCCATCGCTGGCGGGCGAACAGCGAAGTTGATAGAGCTGCAAACCATTGGTGATGTTTCAATCCACGCCCGCCATCGCTGGCGGGCGAACCGCTAGACCTCCTAGAGAGCCGCCACATGATCAGCCGTTTCAATCCACGCCCGCCATCGCTGGCGGGCGAACGCTCGCGCACCTTTGGGCTGGCGTGGCCACCAAGCGTTTCAATCCACGCCCGCCATCGCTGGCGGGCGAACCAGCGGCTGGCCGATCAGCTAAACGTCGATTACCGTGTTTCAATCCACGCCCGCCATCGCTGGCGGGCGAACCATTGAGGTCGGGCAGACCCTTCGGGGTATCTGGGTTTCAATCCACGCCCGCCATCGCTGGCGGGCGAACTCATTGAGGTCGGGCAGACCCTTCGGGGTATCTGGGTTTCAATCCACGCCCGCCATCGCTGGCGGGCGAACAGGCACTGACATGACGGCCTCTCGGTATACACGCGTTTCAATCCACGCCCGCCATCGCTGGCGGGCGAACCTTGCAGCGCGGCATCCGCAATCGCCGTGAATTCGTTTCAATCCACGCCCGCCATCGCTGGCGGGCGAACCCACGGGCACCTTGTCCGTGAGCTGCCACAAATGCGTTTCAATCCACGCCCGCCATCGCTGGCGGGCGAACGCATGAGAGCAGCTGTACCCGCCTGCCAAGGCGCGTTTCAATCCACGCCCGCCATCGCTGGCGGGCGAACATTGCAATTTCATAGCTGGGCATTGCTTCGCCGTGGTTTCAATCCACGCCCGCCATCGCTGGCGGGCGAACCGCCGCCTGCACCGCCGCCTGTGGATGCGCGGGCGTTTCAATCCACGCCCGCCATCGCTGGCGGGCGAACCCTTCTTCGCCAAGTCCCTCATCCAAATCAGATTTCTCACGCAGTTGCGCGAACTGGTTCAAACAGGGAATTAGCAGATCGGAGGAAGGCTCAGTGTATTTCAAAATAATGATAGAAATCAATGTGCTTAACAATTGCGCGAACCTGTTTAAGAACTGGCCATCACTTCCGGTTCGCGCTTGATGCACAAATTAGAGCACCAAAGGCGCATCAAAATCAATTGCTTTGAATGTGCCGTGCTCCAAGACCTCAAAACCTCGTGTCTCAGGTATGCGATACAGACGCAGGCAATCTTGCTGAGGATCAATTTCCGCCAAAAGTCTGCGCTCTAATGTTTCAAACTGGGCTATGTCTAGATGGCATTCAAACACTGATTTTTGCACGCGCTGCCCAATACTCTCACACACTTTAGCCACGCGTCGCAGGCGACGACGCCCGATCCTGGACTCGGTGTTGACGTCATAACAAACCAAAACAAGCATGATCCATTCACCTCGAACTACTTGGGCACAAAAGGCACATAAGGCGAGCTCTCGTCCCGCAAGGCTCGCGCCATCAAGCGCGCCTGCACCAAAGGCACTAAGCCCAAGGGCACGCTTTGCGCAAGAATGGGATGGCTGATTTCATCGCGCTTTCTTTCTTGATACGCCACCACGACTGCCTTACGAGCATCAGGCAGCAGAGCATATCCACCACCTTCACGCGCTGCGAAATCTGTCTGCGCAATCTGCCCCCGATTGATCAAAGTCAATGCCAAACGATCAGCCCAAGGGCGAAACTCCTCCATGAGATCAAGTGCGAGCGCAGCCCGGCCAGGGCGCAGCGCATGCAAAAAACCCACCTGTGGATCTAGGCCAGCCGCTTCAAGCGCGGAGCGACAATCATTCATCCACATGGCATACAAAAACGACAGCATGGCATTGAAGGCATCGCGCGGCGGGCGGCGAGTGCGTCCATCCATCTGAAAAGCGCTGCGCAAATCCTGTCGCACCAGCAAATTGAGCCCGCCGAAATATTGCCGCGCCGCTTCGCCCTCTATGCCGCGCAACACATCCAGATTCGCGGCATTCGGCAAGGCACGCAAGCTCGCAGCCAAATCATCTGCCAGTCGGCCGAGCGATTTGGCATCCACTTCGCTTTTAGCTTCGCGAGCACCTCTTTGCAAAACTTGCCGCGTGTTCTTGATTTTCCCTGCCACGCAAGCGCGCGCCATTTCAAGCGCAAAAGCAGAGTCGCCCGCCAGCTTAAACTGCGCTTGCCGCAAAAGCACATTGCCAGAGACTGCGCCCTCTAGCCGCGCCTTGAAACGGCCATTGTCGTCAAGCAGCACCAAAGCGATGCCCTCTTCAGCTAGGCGATGCATCAAAGGCGCAGACATACTCACATGCCCAAAGCACACCACCGCCGTCAAATGATGCAGCGGCACGCGCAGCCGAGTTTCACGCTCAACCTCCACCCGCAGCGTATCGTTATCTAGCCGAAGATAGGTTTCCGGGGTCGTGATGTAAAGTGTATTTAGCAATTGCATGGCACTGACATCCTATGAATCAGGCTCAAACAAAGCGACGCGTGCCGCTTGGAGATCACCGCTAAGCGCTTGAGGCTGACACCGATCTAAGAGCGAGCAAGCTTTGCAGCGCTTGGCTGCTTGCTCGGCAACAAGCGGCGGCGGCAATACTGTGCCGCGTATCATTTGACGAATAGCCTCAGCCGTTTGAACAACAGTGTTTTTAAGTTCAGAGGAAATTGACACCACACGCCTGCGCTTGGATGATGCGTAGTAGATAGCACCCTCATTCACCGCCTTGCCCATCATTGCCTCCAGACACATGGCCTGCGCAGCCAATTGCACATCATCGCAAGCGGCAATATCTGCCGCTTTATGGCGGCTACCGTGCTTGTATTCCACTGGATATGGCACACCACCGGGCAAAAACTCCACCACGTCCGATTTACCGATCAAGCCCAATTCATCGTGCCACAAAGGCAGCGCCCGCTCAATTCGCACTCCTTTGGCAGTTTCCACGCTGGGCTTGTCTACCTTAGCGTGCACCGCTTGGCCGCGCAAGGTGTGAACGTTTTCATCAAACACCTGCTCCAGATGAATCAGCCCGCATTGGCGCGGGCAGTAATGCCAATGCTGCAGGGCAGACAGAGGAACTTGTTCTGGCGATTCCATGGTCATTTATGCCGTTTTCGCTTGCCTAGCGTGCGCGACCAGCTATCTTTTTGGTAGCGGATGGTAAAAAACTCTCACCCGAAACCACGGATTTTCCGGTTTGACTCTCCAGTTGGTTGCGCGCTTGCCGGGCAATGCGCCCACCCGCCTTGGCAGCGGTCTTGTTCTCGGCCATGCCGGTGGCTTCCACACTCTGTGCAATCTGCCGGGTGGACAACTCCGCCAAGGCGGTAAAAATCAATTCGGCCTCGCTCATGTGGTCGCGCAGGTTGTGGCTACTCAGCCCCTTCATATTCTTGTGGTCTTCAACACTGACACCCGTCCACTCTTGGTGAATGATGTTGGTGAGAATGGCAAATTCGGTGCCCTGCTTGATGTCGTGCTCGCTCCAGTAGTCGGTGAGCTTGTTGCGCGTTTCCTGCCCGGTCATGCGCTGAGCGATCCACTTGTCGCTGCGGCCGTGCTGCTGCCAGGTCTGGCGGGCACGGTCGAGGGACAAAGCGGGGTCGGCCATCTCTTGCATGCGCTCGTAGCCCACTTTGGCCAGCCAGAGTTTGATGGGCTCGGCTTTGGGGCTTGGGATGGACTGCACTAGGCGCAGCAGGGTCTCGGCGGTGGCGCAATCGGTGTCGCGCTTTTTGCCGTCCGGGGCGGGCATTTTCAACTGTACGATTTTCTCGTACGGTTGATCTGAACCAGCCTCCTGCGCCAGCTTTCGCTTCAGGTCAGACCAGTAACGCCTGGCGTTGCTACTGTCCGTCAGCACCTGCACCACATCAATCACCGAGAACCACCAGATTTCAGTGGCTTCGTCGTACACGCGGCGGATAGTTTCTCCGTCGAATTCGGTGGGCAGGATTTTCATCTTTGGCTCCCAACACGCATCAGCATTTGCGGGTCAAAGTTACACCGGGCACAGGGGCCACTGACTCGCCGACTTGCAAAGCTTTACCGTCAAACGCCACTTGGTAGGCATCAAAACTGCGGGCTACTTCGCCAGCATTCGTTTGGTCGACTTTGAGCTTTTCGAACAAGGCATGTGATCGCTCATTGCCAAGTTCGCAGTCGTGCTTGAACACGTACAGCCCGCGAGTGGACATTTCGCCGCGTGCGGCAGAGCGGTCGTGTTCAAACATTTGCGCCAAGGCTTGCCACAGCAGTTCCAAATCGTCTTCGCCAAATCCGGTTTGCTTGGCGAGGAAGGAGGACACGAACCCGTGCGCAACATACACACCATAGGGGACGGTGTGTTTGCGACCTTGTATGCCAGTCTGTTGCTCAATTGTTTTGCCAGAAATTTCTGGGTCTGTACGTGCAGCACAGACTGTTAGTGAATGCTCCAGGGCCACCACCGGCTCAACCGAACGGGCAAACGTGATCTGAACCGGGCCGCGAACCTGGCCGCAGTTCTTGCCCGTGGACATGACAGCGCCAAAGGTGCGCACGTCAAAGAAGTTCTGGCACATCCAGTCGCGTGCGCGGACAACATCTTCGGCACTGCCTTTGCGCCCTTCCTTTTTAGCAGGTTTCTTTTTTGCATCGGCCGGTAGCGTCACTTCCGCTACGTTTTCAGTAGCTGCTTGCGCTTGCTCCTCAGGGGCTGCAGTCAGCTTTAATGAGGAATAGGCGCGGTCGTGCTGTAGGTTTAGCACCGCTTTTTCGCGCACGTAAATTTCAAAGCGCTTCTCGCCATCCACAGGATCACGCTGGTCTTGGTCTTTCACCAGCCCCACAAAATTGCGCACCTTGCGTTTGAGCGATACGTCCGTTACCAAACCGTGGCCGGACTCGGCATCTAGGCGCGGCATGTTACCCGCGTCTGGGTCGCCATTGGGGTTGCCGTCTTTCACGTCAAACACGAGAACAAAGTCGTAGCGGTTGGCGAGTGGGTGGGTGGTGGTCATGCGGATGCTCCTTCGGTGGGGGATGGGGTTGCGGGTGGCGTACTGGAATCGTCAGTTACTTTTGGTGGGCGGTCTTGGCGCTGGTGGTAATAACCCAGCGCAAAGCGGCCTTGATCTGGCAGGGAAAGTTGTCTTGGAATGTCGGGGAGGTCACTCAAAATTTCACCGACCAACTTATCAAACCACTCCTTCTGACCCCAAGGAAGCTTCTTTAAATGGGAAGTTTTCAGTTTGTCCAAAGTCGGGAAAACTATCCCAGGCGAGCTAGCCATTGCACCGTAGTATTTGTCTCGAATGGTGGAGTTCAACTTTCCACCACCACCAGCAGCGGTTTCCTGGATTCGCTCAAGTACGGCAAGCAGCCGTCCCAACAGGTATCCGGGATTGATATTTGTGCGATCAAGCATGGGTAAAAACTCCTTTTCAAGTAAGTGTTCTGGCGCTGAAAGATTTGCTCTGCGTATCTGCCGATTAAGACAGGCCTTAATCACAGCAGCGCGGGCGTAGGGGACGTTTTGCGCCTGTGTGCCCTGCTGCGTTTTCTTGGTTTGCTCTGCACGGCAACGCCCCACTGCGGCGTTAAGCCAGAGGGCCGGATAGGGCACGTTTTCTCCTGAAAAGATGGCATCCACAATCGCGCCGCCTAAATTTGGCGGTAGGCGGTCAATGTCGCCAAAAGGCTGAGTGCTGGTTGCCAGACAAACGGTCTGGAGCAGTCTCTTCAGGCTTGGATATTGCGGGTCATACCCATGCGAGCCGCGCTGAATTTCTAAGTCTTTGAAGTGCTGTTCAACGCGCTTGCCCAATTCCGGCAAACGCAAGCAGTAGTAAAAGCGAATGCTGATGCGCGCTGCATTGGGTGCCAGCCCGAGGATGTGGAAACGGTTGTCCGCTAAAACCTCATCGGTAGCTGGGCCATGCTCTTTATGCACAGCCGACAAAAGCGATTGCACCGCCTTAGCGCTTGCATCCGGGTCGTCTGTGGGTCGGTCGCCAAAAATATCTGGAAGCGCAGTTTCAAGGTCAGTTGCCTTGTCCGCCCAAAACACGGTGGAGGCATCACCAATTTGGATGCGCTGGGGAGAGTCTTTGCGCAGCAGGTGGTTTAGTGCGGTGGTGTAGGCGAAGGATGCGCGAACGGACACAGGTGCGTTTTCACCACCTCGGTCCTTCTTTCCATAAGATTCAAATGCCCGTGCGTTGAACGAAATAATGTTCGCGCCCGAAGTTTGTGCCCCCCAAACATTCTTGATTACTGTCTCATTGGTAGCAATTGGCGTGTTGGATGCGCCCGTAATTAAGCAATTTCCCCGCACCACTGCGTCACTACTCGCCTCGGCCAGTTTCGATTCATAGGCAATTCGCACTGCACCGCGCGCATGAACGCCTTCATTGTCTGGGTGCAAGCGAAAAACAACCACGGGATCGCGTTTTTCAAAATCAGCCTCTACATGAAACCGCTTGAAAAGTTGCAGTGAACGTCCGGCATCTTGCTGTATCGCTTTGCAAAACTGCTTTACGGCTGTGAGCCCTTCATCGGGTGAATCATTCGACCAATGCGCGATAGCACTAAGGAAAGCTGCCAATTTTTGATTTCCCTTGTTGCCGCGCCCAAAAACGAAACTAGCGTTATCCCAAAGAAAATTTGCATCAGTACCGCTATTGGTATGTTTCATCGCTTGCTTGCCAATGGACGGCAAGAGCATTTCCAACGCTGTTGTTTTAGCTTTGCTCGCAGTCCCCAGTGAATCTATTGCGATACAACTGCCGGTGGAATCCAAAACGATGGCGTAGTCAACACCGCGACGAATCCATCCTTGTCTAGGAAGCTCCTCATTGCGGTCGTAGTAATCATTGAGTGCTTGCAGAATCATCCCACGGCCTCCTCAAACGGCGGCACTTCAATCACGCCCGCATTCATGTGTGCCCTGAAGAAGCGCGGTTGCGGGTCGGACGGGTGGGTGTAGTCCAGGTCGTGCAGCATCCAGCCCAAATCACGGGTATCGGCAATGGGGGGCACTGGTGGCGTATCGGTTGTGACCAAGCGGAAATCTGCCGAGAACTCCCGGCAGCCCAAATACGGCTGGTTTACGCATTGGCCTTTGCTGGCGCGGCGGGTGAACATTTCAGCGTACTTGATGATCGGGTCAGTAGCCTTACTCGTTAGCAACAAGTCGGCATGGATACGGTAAGTGACATCGCGCAAAAAGTAGCCTGCGCGTTGCACCCGCTCGTCCTCAATGTTTAAGTGGAGCTGCCCCTTACCTTCCTTCATTGCACGCTCGACGTTGCCGGTGAGGATTTTTTCTTTCACCTCATTGCGCCGCAAATTGACCCAGCGAATCGGCTTGAGCACTTCGATGCGTGAAACCCGCCATCGCATTTGCGGCTTCCACAAAATGGCTTCAAAAATGGCACGCGCCGCTGAGGGTGTCATTACGTCATAAGAAACGCGCTCCACCTTCATTTCAGGACGGGTAAAACAGGCGAACGGGCCAGAGACTTCAATGCAAAAATTGGGGGACATATGGCTCCTTTACGAGACAAAACCGCTGGGGTTGTAGAGGTCAGCTTCGTCTACAAGACCAAAAATGCTACTGTACATATTATTAGTATTTGCAAGCACATACAGCCCTGGCATCGCCAGCTTGAGATCGCCTTGGGCGAGCATTTTGACGGCCCGCTGCTGTCTGATGGTGACCGTGTAGCGCTGCAGCTTGCGCATCAACCAGCGGGCCGGGCCTTGTACGGCCAGCATGCCAAGCAGTTTCTCAATCTCGTCATGGTGTTCCGCATAACGCACCACCACCGTGGCGGAATCGGCATCGTCAATCAGGCGAAACGCTTCGGCAGCGGTACGGAATTGCACACTCAGGGTTTTGCGGTCGTTGATGGTGAGCTTGCTCACAATCTTCTTGGCATCCAAATCCACAGCGCTGTAAAACTGCGTAAAGTAGGTGGCAAACAAAGCGCGTGCCAGCGGGTCTGCGCGCTGGCCATGCAGCGTGCTCGTGCAAGCCTGCACCGCCTTGCGTAAATGCCCTGCCGGGGCGGGCTCAGGGGGCACAAACACCACGACGCGGCCTTTCTTTGGCAAGCCGTTTTCTAGGAGCTGCCCTTCACGGTTGCAGCGCCCTGCGGCTTGGGCGATGGAGTCCAACCCGGCCAGAGCGCGAAACACCACAGGAAAATCCATATCCACCCCCGCCTCTACGAGCTGGGTGCTGACCACGCGCAGCGGCTCCACGTCTCGCCCCTCGCGCTTGGCTTGCAGGCGGGTTTTGATTTGATCGATGACCACTTTGCGGTGCGCTCCACACATCAAAGCGGAAAGGTGCAATGTATTTTGGGGTAGCAGCCGGTGCAGTTCCCTTGCGGCCTTGCGGGTGCTGACGATGGCGAGAACGCAATCTTCTTGTTCGATTTGTGCAGCAATGTCCGCCCACGGCGTGGTGGCGTTCAAGTCCGGCGGCAATTCCACTTTGACGCGCTCAAGCGCCGTAAACAGTGCGTCGGGGTGGTCGATGATTTCGCGCACATTATCCAAGCCACGCAGGTTGTTGCTCTTGTCGAAATAGTCGGTGCTGTTGAGCGCAGGCTGGGTGGCGGTACACAGCACCACGGTTACGCCGTAGTGCTTCACCAGCAGGTTCAGCGCGTCCAGAATGGGCTGCAAAAACTCCGGCGGCAGTTGCTGCGCTTCGTCCAGCACGATGATGCTGCCCACGATGTTGTGCAGTTTGCGGCAGCGCGAGGTTTTGGCGGCAAACAAAGACTCGAACAATTGCACGTTGGTGGTCACCACCAGCGGCGCATCCCAGTTTTCGCAGGCGAGGCGGCTGCGGGCGGTCTCATCGTGGTCAGCTGCATCGGCCTGGCTGTGGTGCTCAATCAGTACCTCATCACTCAATGCCTTGAAAACGTCGCGAAATACGTCGGCGGTCTGCTCAATGATGCTGGTGTAGGGGATGGCGTAGATCACGCGGCGCCTGCCGTGCGTTTGCGCATGATTCAGGGCAAACGCCAGGCTGGACAAGGTTTTGCCACCGCCAGTGGGCACTGTGAGCGAGAAAAATCCGGCAGGCAGAGTAGCCTTGGCGCGGCACTGGCGCAGGATATCGGCGCGCAAAGTGTTGACATCGGAAGGGATGGCGCTGACGGCCTTGGCAAGCATGTGTGCATCCAGCGCGACCCGCATTTTTTCCAGCGTGGGAAAGCCCTCGCGCCGGGCGGGCTTTCCCGCATCAAAGTGGGCCTCGGTATCCAGAAAATCGGCATCGACCAGGCACGAGAAGAGCATCCGCACCCACAGAGAAAAACCGGCTGGCCCGCCGGGAATTTGGGCAACCAAATCGCTATGCGCAAGGATGTTTGCTGGGGGATTGGCTTCCAAGGCCTCCTTTAACTCTAGTTTGGCGTCATCGCTTTGCAGGCGTTGATTCAGTCCACCATCCCAATCGTCCAACCCGGCGTGGTGTCCGGCAATCAGGTAGGCCAGGATGTTGCCGTAAGGCTGGTTTGGCTTGTTGAGTTGCTGAATGGCCCACAGCGCACCGGCTGCGGAATGGGTCTTTTCGCGTCCACCGACTTTGCCTTCAATGTGCGCGTTCTCTGGGTTGTCGGCCAGTTGCATGTAGCGCTGAAAGCCAGGCCGATATTTGCCCAAGTCATGCCACAAGCCCGCCAGATATGCCCAACGCTGCGCGGCTGGCTCGGCCTCGAATGTCTGCGAGAAATCAGCAGCAAGAATGGCGACTGATTGCAGATGTTTCTCAAGTGAATGGCCACCTGAGTGCGCCAATGCCTCTGACATTTTGGAAAGCTCCCGGATGCTGGATGAAGCCAGTTAACTGGCTATACAAACAGCATACCTGTATTTTCACTTTAAATCAATCTGCGTCATCACGCGCATACGCAAGCCTGACAGTATTACTATCAAAAGTAGAGCAGTTCACGTAGGTAATACAACGGGGAGCGACCGATTTTCCACTTAAAAATTAGTGCCCCATACTGCTTCCATGAGCCTCACGCCAGTCCAGCGGTTGCATAAGACAGTGTCATCGACGCAAGGCTTGCGTCGCGGGCAGCGGAAAATTCTCATCAACCACCCATTTCAACATGGCATCTTTCATTGGCGTTAATCTGCCTGGCGTGCCGCTCCGCGAGGAAAGATTCTTCGTTATAAATTTCTGACACAAAGGCCATGGCCGCCTGAATATCCTCCCGCATGGTGGCGGGATAAGCGCTTATCTTTCGAGCCTGGCTCAAACCCGCTCCAACTTATAAGCCACCGTCACGCGCAGCATGGGGCAACTGCGCGAAGGCGCGCGACCTGCGTGAATGATGCGCGAGTCAAACAACACGGTGCGATTGGGGCGCGGGTGCACAGATTCGATGATCTCGCCTTCTGGATTGAAGAACACCGTCTCGCCATCCCATTCGTGCTGCCATTGCAGCATCGGGTAATAAAGCAGTGTGAAGCAACCTTCGCGCTGATCGTCCACATGCGGGCGTCCGCCTTGACCAAACGTGTGGCCATTGGCATATTGGCGCACCACGCGCAGCCCATGCCCCACACGCGCCTCGCAGGCACTCTTGCGCAACTGCCAGAGCTCATCAGCGGGCACTTGATCGGTTAAATCCATGTGCCAAAACGGCATGCCCGGCGACTGCGGATCGGTGTGGCTGCCATAACGCCAATTCGGCAACTGGAACAACGCCCAGAGTTGCTCTTGCAGCGCGAGAGGCGCAACATCGTTTTGAAGGTCAAAAATGGCTTGCATGGGAAATTCAAAGTAGTTTGTAGGATTTTGCCAGCAGCTGGTTCATCGGCAGTCCAGCTAACACTTACGATAGCACCCATCGCTGCAATAATCGTCAGCACTGATCCTATGAAAACCACACGCTCTCCTCTTTCTCCCTCGACAGCCTCTGAAGCCGTGAAGGCTTTGCCGCGCAAAACGCCTGCTGTTCGCGCCACCCGAGTAGCGAAGCCTCTGAGCCGGGAAGGCATTGAGCAAGCCGCGCTGGCATTGATTGAGCAAGGTGGTTTAGAAGCTTTCAGCACACGCCGCCTGGGTGACAAACTCGGCTGCCAAGCGATGAGCATTTACCACCATTTCCCCAGCAAGGCGCATATTCTGGATGCCTTGGTGGATCGTGTGCTCGCATCCATCCCTTTGCCCGTGCAAGAGCTAAGCCCAGCGCAGCGCTTACGCTGTCTTGCGCACAGTTGGCGGCTTGCCGCGCTCGCTCATCCGCGCCTGTATCCCCATCTGGCCATGCACCGTTGGAATTCAGAAACTGGTGTCAAGTTTCTTGCTGAAATCATGTGCTGTTTTCGTGATGCGGGGCTGAGCGATGAAGCCTGCGCAAGGCATTTTCGTGTACTGTGTTATCTGGTGCTGGGCGCTACGCTTGATGAAATCAGTGGTTATGCCAATGGCCCCACCTCTATGCAACCGATGAGTGATGCTGCCATCAAAAAACTGTATCCCCAAGTCGCAAAAGCGGGCAAGTATTTTCAGCCCAACCAGTTCAAACGCACTTTTGATTTCGGCCTCGATCTGTTTCTGCGCAACAGCGGCCTCGAATAACCCGGCCTGCCTCCAAGATAACGTCTTGCTCAAAGCATAAAACTTACGGCGTATGTTTTATGCTAGACTTACATCGTAAGCCTAATAACTTCTCACGTTGTGATTACAACCCCCACATCTGCTGAATTACGATCCACACTTGCATAAAAAAAACACAGATACGCCATCTCTAAAAGAAAACCATGCTCAATATCACCGCCCTCACCGCTTGCGGCCTCTTCATGCTGCTCACCACTCTGTCAATCAACATCTCCCGCTTGCGCTTGCGCCACCGCATCAGCTACGGGCACGGAAGTCACAAAGATTTAGAAGTTGCGATCCGTGCACATGGCAACAGTCTTGAACAAAGCTTACTGTTTCTGTTGTTGCTGCTCATCGCCGAAAGCTTGAGCGGTAAGACCTATGCGAACGTCTTGATAGGGATGGCTGGCGGCTTTGTGTTGATCCGCTGCATTCACGGCCTGTCTATGTTCACAAGATGGCTGCGGGTGAGGCAAATGGCGCATGCTGCCAGTGTGTTACTTCAGTTGGGCTGCTGTGTTGTCATTTTGCTGAAGGTGTTTAAGGCATGAGCCCGACACTTCTCGCTTGGCAGCAAGCGGGCACGTTTTTCAATTGGCAGGGTCATCGTATCTTCTATCGCAAGGCAGGCAGCGGCCCGCCTCTGTTGCTCATTCATGGCTACCCTGTCAGCTCCTACGATTGGCATCGTATTTGGGATGATTTGGCGACTCACTTCTCCCTGATTGCACCAGACATGTTGGGCATGGGCTTCTCAGACAAGCCCAGAAATCACGCCTACACCATCGCGCATCACGCCCAGATGCATACCGCGCTGCTGACTCAGCTTGGCATCAACAAGACCGCCGTGGTGGCTTACGATCTGGGTGTGAGTGTGGCGCAGGAGATGATGACCATGCAAGTATCTCCTGCACATGCGCCTCAGATCATTGATATCACTTTTCTCAACGGCGGCATTTGTCCTGAAGCCTATCGCCCTCGTTGGATTCAAAAACTACTAGCCACGTCCACTGGCGATTGGCTCGGACCCAAGATACCGCAAAGCATGTTCAACAAAACTCTGCGGCAGCTGTTTGGTACACAGACCCAGCCCAGCTCTGAGTTGCTTGATGATTTTTGGGCTTTGTATGCACACAATGACGGCTGCGCCATCAACCATCGGGTGGGCAGATTTTGGCTAGACCGTCTTAAACAGCGTGATCGTTTGGTTAACGCAACCACTAGAGCCTCCATCCCATTGCGGCTGATCAATGGCGCAGCCGATCCGAATTCAGGATGGCATATGGCAATGGTCTTTCAAAAACTCAGACCCGATGTGCAAGTGATCAAACTAGAAGGAATTGGCCACTGGCCGCAAATAGAAGCTGCTCAACGCGTGGCAGATGAAATCATCACTGCATTGATCCACAAAAGTGCCACATAAGCATCTCTATTGCGAACTGCATTTGCTATTTAATACATAGCAACCTGTGTATAATATACAACGGGAAGAGGCCGATTCTTCTTAAAATATAGTCCATCTAACTAAAAGTGTGTTGGCTCATTCGCCATGAGCCAACGGCTCAGCATCTCATGAATCAGCGCCATCTCCACGGGCTTACGAAACACCAAGTAGCCCTCGCTTTCCGCCTGCACTAAAGCAGTGGAAGAGAACTCACCGCTGATCATCGCGCCATGCGCGCTCGGTACTTTTCCCAAAATTGCTTTGAGTAAATCAAATCCACTCTCCCCCGCGCGTAGCCTCTCGTCGCACAGCACCACCTGCGGCAAAAAGCCTGTTTGCAAAATCGCAAACGCCTGCGCCGAATTGCTCGCAAACTCGGTATTCACGCCCCAAGCCTGCATGAGCACGCGCCAAGCCTGGGTGACTTGCGGGTCGTCTTCCACTATCAAGCAGCGCCCGGTGTTCAAAGGAGAGAGCAGTTGATCGCCAGAGCCAACACCCACTTGCAAGCTGCCGATCCAAGGCGTATTTGAGACCACTTTGGGCAAGCGAACCCAAAAGCGTGAGCCAAGGCCAAGCCGAGAATTCATCCCAATCTCAGCTTGCATCAACTTGGCACATCGCGCCACCACGGAAAGCCCCAGGCCATGTCCTTCCGAATCAACAGCCCAACTTTGCTCCTCGCGGAAATAGGGCAAGTAAATATCTTTTTGATGACGCTGCGCGACACCTACGCCCGTATCCCAGACTTCCACTTGCCAATACTCAGACCGCGAGCGCAGGCCGATCAATATGCCACCTCGCAAGGTGTAGCGCAAAGCGTTTTGAATCAAGTTGAGCATGATTTGGCGCAGCAAATTCACGTCACATAAAGCGATGGTTCGCTCGCGTGGTAGATGGAGAACTATGCTTAGCGACCTCTGCAAGGCTTCATGCGCGAACATCGAACGAAAGTTGTCGAGCTCACAACGCAGATCTACAGACTCGAATTTGACTTGGTTCACACCTGCTTCTAGCTTGCTCAAATCCAGCAATGAATTGAACATGGCACTCATCGCTTGCAAACTTTGCCCCAAATCGCGCAGCGCTGGCTGCAAGCTTGCATCTTTGTTTTGCAGCTTGACTGCCTCCAGCAGCATCGCCATCGCATGCACCGGCTGGCGAAGATCGTGGCTGGCTGTAGCAAGAAATTGGTTCTTTTCTTGTAATGCGTTCTCGGCTTGCTCTTTGGCTTGTTTGAACTGTGAGGCTAAACGGCCACTGCTCTCTTCAAGGCGCACTTGCTGCAAGAAAAATTTATGGGCAATCAGTGCATGGCGATAGATACCGAAGGTATACATCAGTACGGCCAAGCCAATATAGGGCCAATCGTTGGGGTACGCCACTACGACCAATAAAGTGGCCACATTCCAAGAAAGATTGAAAAATCGCGTGAAAACGCCAAGCACAGGGGTTTGATGAGTCGAATTCCCCGCAATGATGGCACCCATCGTGAGATACCAAAATGTGATGAACTCGAAAGAGGCTGTGCCGGCGGTCAACACCAGCGGTAAACAAAGTGCCAGACCATGCAAACCCGCAACGCGTTTGAGCTTAGGAATCCATCGATCTATTAACTCTTGATCCTTGAGTGATGCCTTATCGACTTGGTAAGTGCGCTGCCTCTGCTGGCTGACAAAATAGGCAACGCAATAGCCCAATGCCCATAGACCCAACAAAGTAGGATCTGCTTTACTGCCATGAAACAAAGTGGCTGCTAAGCCCACAAAGGGCATCGCCACGAAAGAATAAACCAGCCGCTCATGCGTCATTTCCATCAATTGCACATGCCGCGAAGCAGTGATATCTGGCGCGATCTGCATGTGCTTTCGATAGTCGGCCACAAAGGGCACCCGGGCAGCCAGCATGTCTATCAAGTTCATCCTCTGGCTCACTCTCATTCAATTTTTCGGTGTTTCAAGCGCGAAATCAGCTCCACACGGCTTTTCACATTCAGACGCTGAAAAATCCCGGTGATGTGCTCTTTCACGGTGGCTTCAGAGAGAAAGAGCAGGTCTGCAATTTTTTTGTTGGGATAGCCTTCAAGAATCTGCACCAAAATTTCTCCTTGGCGTGGTGTGAGCCCGAGCTCGCGAGCCGAAACAGGAATTCGATTGCGCTGAACAGAATCGTGATGCACCTGAGCAGCTTGCATAGGCATAAACCAACCCAGCCCTTTGATCAGGCAGCTCACAGCTTCAATCACCACGCCGGGCGATGATTGCTTGCTGATGAACCCATCTGCGCCCCACTCTTGGCTCTTTTGCTGAATCATGGGATCATCGTCTGCGCTGATGACCAACACAGGAAGCCTTTTCAGCTTGAGAGCCCAGACTAACTCTCTAGAAGTATCTCCCAATATCCAGAAATCAACGATCACCAAGGCTGGTAGATCGTGTGTCTCGATATGGTCTAGGCAAAGCTGAGTTGAAGATGTGTAGATACAAGCATCAATCAGCGGATGGCCTTTGAGCAATTCAACCAAGCCGCGACCCACCACAGGATGGTCGTCGCAGATGAGGATGTAAGGCTTGGCAGGCAGCATATTTATTTTTGAATTGACTCGCATCATATTTTCATCTGATTTCTGGAAGGCAGAAAGCCGCCTTGGTTGGCGGCTTTCTGCGAAGAAGAGCTTTAGCGTGAAGAATTACCGCAATAGCGCTCCCCACAGGCTGTTTCTAACACCAGAGTTGACCACGTCATTTTGTACAAATACCGTGATGCCCTGCCCGCTGCGATTCATCACAAAGGATGTGCTCTTGACATTGCCAGCAGCACTTTCAAGCAAAACAGGTGCGCTCCACGTGCCACCCAAATTCAGGCGGCGGGCAACCACATCAAAATTGGCCGTAACGGCATTGATCGGTGGAATATAAACCAAGCTGGCTTGACCATCGTCCGTGACAAACAATTGTTTTTCAAGGTTGTAGCTGTCCAAGGTGACAGGGGTGCTCCAGCCCGTGCTCGGATCGTATTGCATGCTGCGCAGCGTCGCAAGACCAATGCTCCAAGCTGCTACCGCACGGCCATCAGGTGTCATCGCAATTTGCGGAACCACGTTACCAAGTGAGCCTACTTGCGCATCATCAAACACCACTGCGCCTTGCCATCCGCTGCCTGAGCGGTAGATGTTGTAGTACATCGAATTGCCTTGAGCCCACATAGCAATACCGTTGCCATTGGCATCCATCGCAACACGTGGCGTGTTGACCAAGACGTTCGTAAACAGAGTTTCAATGGTGACAGGCGCGGCCCAGCCATCTGCGGGCGTGTAGCGGGCAGATTTGAGGCTGTAGTTACTGTCGCCAGGATTGCTCTCGCGCCACACAGCGATAGCCGTGCCATTGCTGCTGATGGCCACGCGAGCATCGCGTGCAACCAGATTGCCACTGGTATCCAAACGTGCCCAGCTACCCCATTGATTTTGCCCAGCATTGAGCGCAATGTTGTACACATCACTGCCAGAAATCACAATACCGATATTGCCGCTGGCATCCATCACTGCGGACGACAAAGTGCCCGGATCAGCTCTGCCAACTGTCACGACAGGCGTTGAGAACACTGAGCCCCAGCCTGTGGATGGCGAGTTACGGCGGGTTTCCTTGTTGAGGCGAAGCCAAGTAGAAACGCCCGTGCTGTCCATGAACAACACGCCATCTAAAAGTGCAACGCTGCTGCTGGACGCGCTCAGACCGGGCACAGCGACATTGGCTTGCCATCCCGAGCCAGGCACATAGCGGCGTGAAAACACTTTGCGGGTCGTGCCATCAGGAATACCATCAGATTGCTCCCACAAGACCATCACATGACCATTCGGGCCAATCGCAGTCAGCATATTTGCTGAACTGAAAATATTGGTGCCATCAACGTTGAAGTCGTTACTGGTTTCTAAGAGTTCAGCAGTTTGCCAGCTTGCTGCAGCTGGCGGCGCAATCACAAATGCCGCTTGCGCAGTGCGCGCTTGCGAGAGTTGGAGCACACAGGTGATTTGTGTGCCTGAACAAGCGCCGCCCCAGCCGTTGAACAACTGCCCAGAGGCAGGAATGGCTGTCAAAGTCACGCTCGTACCTGCGTTATATGTCGCATTGCAAGTGATGCCGCAATCAATACCTGCTGGGTTGGAGGTGATGCGGCCGTTACCAGTGACGCTAGTGGTCAATGTGAATTGACTCGCTGTGATGGGCGTAAAATTTGCAACCACAGAATCCACTTGATACATCGTCACCACGCAGCTAGAAGCACCTGAACACGCGCCCGACCAGCCAGCGAAACTCTGATTCGCGTTTGGCGTAGCGGTCAGCGTGACTTGCGTGTTGGCCGGATAGACTTCACTGCAATCGCTGCCGCAGTTAATGCCCGCTGGCAGGGAGGCGACAGAGCCGCTTCCAGTAATGGCAACACTCAATGTATAGATTTGCGCTCCGGGAATTGGCTCAAAAGTAGCCAACACATTGCGCAACTGATCCATAGTGACACTGCAAGTGGCAGAGCCAGTGCATCCATCATTCCAACCCACGAAGCGGAAACCGCTTGCTGGGATGGCCGTGAGAGTGACAGTGCTTGCTGCATCAAAATCAGCCGCACATAAACTGCTGCAATCAAGGCCTGCTGGCGCAGACTGCACTTGTCCAACACCAATAACTTGAACACCTAGTTCAAATTTTTCAACAGACGCGGGAGGTACGTCAGTGCTGATGTCATTGTTGCCGCCACAAGCTGCAACTAACGTGGATAAAAATAATGCCGCCAGCAGACTGTTCATCCTGCTTCGTGCCATCGTTAAAAATATCATGATAAAAATCCTTTGAGTGTCATCGAATGCGTCAATTGGACGCAATCACTTGCGCAATGCGCTAACTTTGCATTTCTTGCTATTGAAGAGTGATGTGAGATATTGCTTGCGCGCTAGCGCACTAGCACGGGTTTGCGCCTTATTGGCTTCGATCTGCTGTTGTTGCTGGGAATCGATTCCAAGGCCAGATGTCAGCCGCCCTAGCAAATTGCCAAATTGCGCCACCTCAGCAGAGCGCGTGTCGCGCACGGCAGCATCGGTGATGCTCTTTACTGCGGAGCTTGCGCTCTGTGTATTGGCTTGATTTGCTGACGGCGCATTGACTGCAGCCATATCATCCATGACTTTAGCTTCGTCATAAACGGCTTGGCAACTCATGTCTGAGTCACCCGGTTGGCGGGCCGGGAAAGATTGCGCAGAGGCAGCCAACGACACAGAAAACAACAACGGAGGTATCAAACCAAAGTACATAAATCTCGCAGACATAAAACACCTTTTCCTGAAAAACTAACTTAAAAACAACAAATGCGAGTGTTGCTTGCAGTAAGAAAACGATCAACCCGACCCCAGTCGGGTTTGTGAGTCAGGCTGTAATTTCAGCTGGATTTGGCGTGATTTATTACCACTTTCGAGGGGTTTTTTAATATCGTGTTTTCAAAAAATCGCTAGTAAAGATAAACCGCGCCTGCTTTACTGATGCTGTTGTCTGCCTGATTTCCACCCACACCTGTTGCTTGGCTGTCCTCTGACTCTGCTCCGATAGCGAGGGTGCGGCCATCTGCTGTCATGGCCATGCCAATGCCGAAGCGATCTCCCGCTTGGGTGTTACTGGCTTTGATATAGCTACGCTGCGTCCAAGCTAAGCCGCTCCTGCCAAACAAATACACAGCGCCTGCGTCAATGAAAGTTTGGTTTGCGCTGTCAGCAGCTAAACCTGCGCCAGCGCCATCTTCTCGATAGGCGGCCACTGCCAAAATGTCGCCGCTCTCAGACAAAGCAAATCGGCGTCCAAAACGTGCGGGGGAGCGGGCGTTAGATGCTTTCAAGTAGGCTTGCTGCGCCCATGCACCTGCTGTACGCGTGAATACGAATACGGCACCTGAGTTAGCGGCGAGGCTGTTGTCGACTGGCATGACGCTGAAAGTACCTGTGTGATTGCTGTCGTCACCATGCATGCCAATGGCCAATGTGTTGCCGTCGCCAGACAAGGCAAGGAAAACACCGAAGTTGTCGCCCGTCTCTGGCACGGGTGCCTTCAAGTAGGCTTGGGTTGACCACACGCCGGCGCTTTGCGTGTACACATACACGGCACCTGCATTCGCGGCGCTGTTATCAAAAGGATCTGCTCCTGTATTGCTGGCCTCGCTAAAAGCACCTACTGCAACAGTATTGCCATCCGCAGAAATGGCAACCGACAGTCCAAACCAATCACCCACATCGGCGTTACTGGCTTTGAGGTAAGCCTGTTGCGTCCAATTTGTGCCGCTGCGCTTGAATACATATGCAGCGCCTGAGGCAAAACTAGAGTTGTCCGCTGGGTCGCCTGTCGTGCCTGTCCCCCCGCCTGACTCGTACCATGCGCCAACCACCATCGTGTTACCGTCTCTCGACAAAGCGAGTGCGAAACCAAACAAATCGGCTGGATCGACATGAGCCGCTTTGATGTAAGCCTGCTGCGTCCATGCAGTGCCCGAGCGGTTGTATACATATACGGCACCAGAATCGGGTGCGAGGGCGTTACCTGCTGGCATGATGGCGAATGTGCCAGTGTGGTTGCTGCCTTCACCATCTGCACCTATCGCAAGCGTGTTGCCATCAGCGGACAGCGCCAGAGTTTTGCCAAAGAAATGCCGAGCTGCGGCATTGGGTGCTTTCAGTATGGCTTGCTGCGCCCAAACACCTGCGATTTTGCTGAATACATAGACTGCGCCCGCCTCCGGAGCACTGTCGTCAGCAGGATTGCTCAGCGAGATGCTGGCTTCGCCGTAGGCACTGACAGCGAGTGTGAGTCCATCGGCTGATAGGGCAATCGCATTACCCAGAATGTCATTCACACCAGGATTGGATGCTTTGAAATACCCAATGGCTTGATGGATATCGGGCTGCAATGCGGCGGAATTGCTGCTACAGCCGCTCACGTTGCAGGCTTGCAATGTGTAGCTCGCATTCAGCCGTGTCATCAGCAGGTCGGGGATGGCGTAATGGATCGAGGCTGTGGTCACCGTGCCCACCGCGCTGGCCACCAGTGGGCCAGTACCATCCAAGTCTTCAAACAAACGATAGCTCTGTGCATGCGTGGTCTGTGTCCAAGAAAAATTCAAACTCTTGGCAGCATACGCAACGCTCAAGCCCGCTGGCGTTTGCGGAACGGGCGGCGGCTGTGAAGGCGGCACGGCGGCATCTGGCAACACGCCATCGCTACATGCACTGATCAAACCAAAAAAAATAACGCAACACGTTAGCCACAGAGCACGCAAGCTCAGCGTCGATGAAAGAATTCGATGCACAGTTTGCTTCAAAGTGGGAAAGGACTGCGCGCTCAGGCTCGGGGAAAGCAGTAATGTAAAAGTAGGGCTCATGGTCATCCGTTGGCAATTGAAAGTGAATGCCAAATCAATCAATCAAAACGCAGGATTGATTGGCAGAGCGCCGATGGTAGGTTTGTAACCCTGTTGATAGGGAGAGTGCTTACCCATCCAAACTTTGGTAGGGGGAGCGCCGCTTAAAATACAGTCTCACTATGAATTTCAATGCCTCCCCCATCGCCATGTCTACCTCCGCCTTCATCTTCGACATGGATGGCACCATGATCGATTCGATGCCCTCCCATACCCAGTCTTGGGCAGTGTTTGCACAAAGGCATGGTGTGAAGATGGATTTACCAGAGCTGATGCGCCGCACCACGGGGCGCACCGGCATGGAATGCATGGGTGAGCTATTTGGGCGAGTCATGTCGTTTGACGAAGCGCTGCCGCTGGTTAAAGAGAAGGAAGAGATTTACCGAGCACTGTTTGCACCTGTCTTTGCTGAGGTGCGCGGCTTCAAAGCATTTGAATCGATGGCTCGCGCTGCGGGGTTGAAAATTGCTGTAGGTACAGCGGGCGATATACACAATGTCGGATTTGCGCTGAGTCATTTGAAGCTACCGCAAATGCCAGATGCTGTGATTCGTGGCGATATGGGTTTCCCGGGAAAGCCTGAACCTGCTATCTTTTTAGAAGCGGCTCGCGCAGTATCTACAAAGGCTAGCGCATCCATTGTCTTTGAAGACGCACCTTTGGGGATTGAGGCTGCGCGGCGGGCGGGTATGCGGGCGGTGGCGATCTGCTCGACGCACAGCGCCGCTGAGCTTGCCGGCTCGCATGTGATCGCGGCTGTGAGAAATTATGATGAACTCATACAGCAAGGTTTTTTGCAAAGCTTGCTGGTGGAAGTTTGAGAAACTGTTTTGTATTGATTTGAGAAGAAAGAGAAGTTAAAAATGTTCAAGGATGGCCAAGCTGCCCCGCAAGTGATTCGCCGCGCTGATTACGCGCCGCCCGCGTTTTGGATTGACAGCGTGGATTTGAGCTTTGATCTCGATCCCGTGAAAACTCGCGTGCTGAATAAGATGAAGGTTCGCCGCAACCCCGATGCACCTGCGGATGCACCGCTGCGCCTCGATGGTGATGAGCTGAATTTGGCTCGTGTGCTTGTCAACGGCGCAGGCTGTTCGTTCAAGATAGAGGGTGATGCGCTCGTGCTCGACGGCTTGCCCGCTGAGTGTGAACTAGAGATTTTCACCACCTCTCATCCCGCGAAAAACACCAAGCTCATGGGCTTGTATGTGAGCGAGGACACGTTTTTCACGCAATGCGAAGCTGAGGGCTTTCGCCGCATCACTTATTTTCTAGATCGCCCCGATGTGATGGCCAGCTACACGGTCACGCTGCGAGCAGATAAGGCGAAATACCCTGTCTTGCTCTCTAACGGAAATTTGGTGGACAGTGGTGATTTGGAAGAAGGTCGCCATTTCGCCAAATGGGCCGATCCATACAAAAAACCTTGTTATTTGTTTGCCTTGGTTGCAGGCAAGCTCGTCGCCCGCGAGCAGCGCATTATTTCTCGCTCTGGCACCGACCATTTGCTGCAAGTCTTTGTGCGTCCTGGCGATTTGGATAAAACCGAGCATGCCATGAATTCCCTCATGGCCAGTGTGGCGTGGGATGAAGCCCGCTTTGGCCTGCCGCTAGATTTAGAGCGCTTCATGATCGTCGCCACGAGTGATTTCAACATGGGCGCGATGGAAAACAAAGGTTTGAATATTTTCAACACTAAGTTTGTGTTGGCTAACCCCGCCACCGCCACCGATGTGGATTACGGCAACATCGAAAGCGTCGTCGGCCACGAGTATTTCCACAACTGGTCTGGCAACCGCGTCACCTGCCAAGATTGGTTTCAACTCTCATTGAAAGAAGGCCTCACCGTCTTCCGCGATCAAGAGTTCTCGCAAGACCTGTGCCCCACGCCATCAGCCAGAGCTGTCAAGCGGATTGAAGATGTACGCGTGTTGCGGCAAGCGCAGTTCCCTGAAGATGCAGGCCCGATGGCGCATCCAGTGCGGCCTGACCACTATATGGAGATCAATAATTTCTACACCGTCACCATCTACGAAAAAGGCGCTGAAGTGGTGCGCATGATGCAAAGCTTGGTGGGTCGTTCGGGCTTTGCCAAAGGCATGACCGAGTATTTCAAACGCCACGACGGCCAAGCCGTCACCTGCGAAGATTTTGCCAAAGCGATTGCTGAGGCGAATCCCGGTTCAGCGCTGCAAGTGTTGTTGCCGCAATTTCTGCGTTGGTATGCCCAAGCCGGTACGCCGCGTATCAAGGCGCAGGGCGTGTATGACGCTACGACGCAAACCTACACTTTGCATTTGGCGCAAAGCTGCCCTCCAACACCGGGACAAGATGCCAAAGAGCCTTTCGTGATTCCTCTGGCACTCGGGCTGCTGAACCCTGCCACAGGGCAAGACTTCGATCTGCAGCTCGCTCATGAGCCGCAAGCCGTGCATGGCCAGCGCACCTTCGTGCTCACGCAAACGCAGGAGACGCTGCAATTCATCGGCATCAGCTCTGAGCCCGTGCCCTCGATCTTGCGCGGCTTCTCGGCACCTGTGATTTTGGCGTTTGATTATTCGCAAGACCAGCTCCTCGCCCTGCTCGCGCACGACAGCGATGCCTTCAACCGCTGGGAAGCAGCGCAGCGCTTAGGGCTTGAAACGGCGCTCAATGCCCTGCAACCAATCGCTACTAATTTAATAGCAAACAATGCAGATAATATAACGGGAACGGGCTCATTTGACTCTATAAACTTTGCTCAAAGCCCATACATGGAAGCATTGCGTCACATCCTGCGTGATCCATCTCTCGATGCTGCCTTCAAAGAACTTGTGCTCACCCTGCCCTCTGAAACCTATATCGCTGAGCAATTGGAAACGGTCGATCCACAAGCCATCCATGCTGTGCGCGAAGGCATGCGCCTCGTGATGGCCCGTACTTTGCAAGAGGATTGGATCGCCACCTTTGAGGCCAACAAAGACACCGGCAGCTACTCGCCCGATGCCAAGAGCTCAGGCCGCCGCGCCTTAGCCAATTTGTCACTCCACATGCTTTGCCTCGGCTCAGAAGGCCAAGCGCGTGAAGTCTGGCATGGCAAGGCTTTCCAGCGCTTCAAAGACGCAGGCAACATGACCGATCGCTTCGGCGCTTTGAGCGCCTTAGTGGCCACAAGCAGCCTGCATGCGTCATCAGCGCTTGAGAAGTTCCATGCCATGTTCAAGCACGAGGCCCTTGTGATCGACAAATGGTTTGCTTTGCAAGCAGGTACATCCGACAGCGGCGGCAACATCCTGCCCCAAGTGCGTCAACTCATGCAGCATGCAGACTTCAACCTCAAAAACCCCAACCGCGCCCGCAGTCTGATCTTCAGCTATTGCAGCGCCAACCCAGCCGCCTTCCACCGTGCAGATGCTGCGGGATACGTCTATTGGGCAGATCAAGTGTTGGCCTTGGATGCCATCAACCCTCAAGTAGCCGCCCGCTTGGCTCGCGCTCTAGACCGCTGGAAGAAACTCGCGCAACCTTATCAGGATGCTGCGAAGCATGCGATAGAAAGAGTCGCTGCAAAGGCCGATCTGAGCAACGACGTGCGCGAAGTCGTTTCGCGGGCTTTGGCTGCTTGATTGACTTAGAAAAAAACATCCGAATACCGGACGCAGAAGTCGCAAAGGTTACGCAGAAGAAATACAAAAAAAGAAAAAAGACAGATTCAGTTTCTTTGTATTGGTATTTTTTTGCGTCTTTTGCGTAACCTTTGCGACTTCTGCGTCCGGTATTGAATTTGTATTTGCATTTGTATTTGTATTCGATTGACCACCATGTCTAACAAACCCATCTCCCTCTCCCGCTACCTCCTCGAGCAGCAGCGTGCCAGCAAGAATGACACTGCCCCACAAGGCCAGATTCCTCCCAAGCTGCGCCTGCTTCTAGAAATCGTCGCCCGCGCCTGCAAACGCATCAGCCATGCCGTCAACAAAGGCGCTTTGGGTGATGTGCTCGGCTCTGCAGAGACGGAAAACGTTCAAGGCGAGATGCAAAAAAAGCTCGACATCATTGCCAATGAAGTCTTGATTGAAGCCAATGAATGGGGCGGCCATTTGGCGGCGATGGCCAGCGAAGAGATGGACAGCATTTATGTCGTGCCCAATCGCTATCCGCAAGGCGAATATTTACTTCTGTTTGACCCGCTCGATGGCTCGTCCAATATTGACATCAATGTGAGCATCGGCACGATCTTCAGCGTCTTGAAAAAGCCAGAAGGCTCTGATGCGGTCACGGAGGCTGACTTCCTCCAAGCAGGTAGCAAACAAGTCGCCGCAGGTTATTGCATCTACGGCCCGCAAACCACGCTAGTGCTCACTGTGGGCGAAGGCGTAGTGATGTTCACGCTAGACCGCGAGCAAGGCAGCTTCGTGCTCACCGACAGCGATGTACGCATCCCCGAAGACACGCAAGAATTCGCCATCAACATGAGCAACATGCGCCATTGGGCAGCTCCTGTGCGCCGCTACATTGACGAATGCTTGGAAGGCAAAGACGGCCCGCGCGGCAAAGATTTCAATATGCGATGGATCGCTGCCATGGTGGCCGATGTGCACCGCATCTTGACGCGTGGCGGCGTGTTCCTCTATCCCTGGGATAAACGCGAGCCCGAGAAAGCCGGCAAATTGCGCCTCATGTACGAAGCCAACCCGATGAGCTGGCTGATCGAGCAAGCCGGCGGCGCAGCCACCAATGGCATGCAACGCATCATGGACATTCAGCCAAGCAAGTTGCACGAGCGCGTGAGCGTGATTCTCGGTAGTAAAAACGAGGTCGAGCGCGTCACTTCGTATCATGCTCAAAAATAATGCAAAATCGACCTGTGCCCGTTATAGAATAAGCGCTTAGTGCTCACTATTTAATAGCAAAGACGTTTTTTAAACTATTTATGCAACCCGTCATCCTGCCCTCTGAAGATGTGAGCTACACCATCGTCTTGCCCAGCGTGTATGGGCAAGTGATGGTCAATCGCTTTGACACGAATCAAACCAACGCCCTCATCAAAACCGCGAGCGCGATTGACACCCACGAGATCGCCGTGATGGCGCAGTTGGCCAGCCAGTTGCCGCAGGGCAGCACCATCGTTGATATGGGCGCCAATTTCGGCCTCTACACCCTCGCCATGGCCAAAGCCTGCTTCCTGCGCGGCTGCACCCTGCACGCCTTCGAAGCCCAGCGCGTGATCGCCTACATGGTCTGCGGCACACTCGCCCTCAACGCAGTAGAAAACGCCATCGTGCATCATCTCGCTGTAGGCGCAACAGAAGGCGAAATCGACATCCCCAAATTTGACTACCGCCAAATCTCCAGCTACGGCAGTGTCGAATTCGGCAAAGAACAAAAAGAATTCATCGGCCAACCGCGTCAAGCCAGCAGCGAGAAAGTGCGCCAAGTCAGCCTAGACTGCATGAGCCTCTCAAACGTGCGTCTCATGAAAATCGACATCGAAGGCATGGAAGAAGCCGCCCTAGAAGGCGCGAAAGTCACCATTGAGCGAGATCGCCCCCTGTGCCTCGTCGAATGGATCAAATCCGACAAAGCCGCACTCGTCACCTACTTCAAACAGCGCAACTACACCGTGCTCGATTGGGGCATGAACATTCTCTGCTTGCCTTCGCCAGAGGCGTTTCCGTATCAGCACTCACTCACTTCACTATAAGCAGTACCGCCGTTATTTCGCAGTTTTGAGCAATTGAGCGTAGCGCTGATACTCAGCATTCAAGTAGCGCGTGAACTCCGGCTCGCCAATGAATTCTGGGCGAAAGTCGTAATCATCCATGCGTTTAAGCATGGCCTGATCCATCATCACCTCTTGTGCGGCCTGCACAAATCGACGCGTTTGATCCACGGGGGTGCCTTGCGGAGCAAACCACGCATGCCAAGGCGCAACGGCCAATGAGGGCAACAGGCTATCGAGCCTGGGCGTGCTCGCCACCACCGGATCGCTGGTGCCCGCGTTGGTGCGCCCCAACAGGCGCAGCTTATCGCTCGCAATCAAACCTTTCACACTCGGTTCTAGCAAGAGAAAAGCCACATCCAAGCGCTCGCCCACCACATCAGGCACGGCCAAACCCGAGCTTTGATAGCCCACCACCGCCACGCCCTCTGGGTTGATCTGCTTGAGCGCCGAGCAAGCCAGAAGCATCGCGCCCCCCCCAAATCCGCAACTGATCTTGCCGCCGGCGCGCAAATGCACCAGCACCTCAGCAAAACTGCGCTGCGGCAAACCCGCGCGAGCAATCATGATCAAGCTGGAGCGCGCCGACAGCGCCAACGGCATCAAATCACGCGCCATCTCTTGCTGCTTGTCTGCAATCACCGACTCTACCACCACCGCGCTCGTGGCCCAAAGATAGGTCAGGCCATCTGGCTTAGCCTGACGCAAATAATCCTGCGCCACGCGGCCATTGCCCCCCGGCTTGTATTCCACATTCACGGGCTGTCCCAGCTTGGCCGTCAGCAAAGTAGCCATTTGACGCGCCAGCTCGCTGCTCGGCGCAGCCGCCGGCAAGGGGACGACCAATTGAATCGCAGGCGCTTGCGCGTTTGAAAAGGCTGATAGCGTGGCCAAAGCAGCGGCGATGCACACTAGAAACAATCGATTCATCTTCATCATGATCCTCTTAAACTGAAACCGAAAACTGTTGCTGAAGCTGCCTGCGAGAAATTTTTCCCGTCGGCGTGCGTGGCAATGTAGGCAACTCAAACACCAAGCAGACATCGCGCGTCAACTCCTTGAAGTGCTCCATAAGCAAAGCAGCCACATCATCCCGCTTGGCAGCATCTGCTCGAGACACAGCCACCGCCAATTTGCTTGAGCCGTCGGCCTGCAACACAGAGAACACCGCGCATTCCTTGAGCGCCAGTCGCGTAGTCAGCAACTCCTCAAAAAACTCTGCTTGCACCCTCATGCCCGCCACATTCACCAAGCCTTCAATACGACCTTCGACGATCAAATAGCCATTGGGCAAAATGCGCCCATAGTCTTTCGATTGATACCAGCCACCTCGAAAAGCACCTTCCGCATTGTCTTGCGCATCCGCATAAGCCTCAGGCCATCCTAGCGCTCTAAATCTGAGCAAACCGCTGCTGCCCTCTGGCAAAGGCTCTCCAGCTTCATTGACCACACCAGCCTCGATCCAATCGCCAATTCGCCCAGACAAGCCAGGTGTGCTGAGCAGCTCGTGCGCAGAAGCCGCAGCCACGACTCCTGTCTCAGCCGAGGCATACTTGACCCACACATTGGGCGTAGCTCGCTCGATCAAGCCCTCCAACACAGACCGCGCACAATGGCCGCCAGCAATCCACAGGAATTCAACCGTTGGCATGGCGGCTCGTCTATCGCCCAATTGCTCCAGCAATTGCGCCGCCATCCAAGGGCTGCTCATCACATGTGTGGCGCGATGACGCGTGGCAAATTCCGCTAACCCTGCCTTGAAATCTGAATCCTCTGTGATGATCACCGTGCCACCCGCAGCCAAAGTGCGTAGGGCTGGAAATAAGCCCGCACCAATCGCTAGGTCATACGGGAGCACTCGCGTAGCCTCTGTCCACGGCAACACGCTTTGCTCGATGCGTGTCCAAGTCTGAGCTTGCGTGAGCGCCACACCTTTGGGAACACCCGTGCTACCTGAGGACAAAACAACAAACCAAGGCAAATCTGCTAGACCAGAATTAGCCTGCTCACCCTGCTCTGCAAGCAATTGCTTGGTATTTTGCATCTCTTGCACACTGATACTCACCTTGTGAATCTCAAGCGAAGGCCAGCCAGCCAGACGCGATGCAGCGTTTTCCGCCACCAGCAATTCAACACCAAACTTACGCGCAATCTCAGCACGAGATGCTCCATCACGCCCGAGCGAGAGCGGAATCACACATGCGCCCAATCTAGCCATCGCAAACAACAGCATCACAGCCAATGGCGATGTATTGAATGACCAACCCATTTTGCTGCCTGCTTTAACGCCTTGCTGCTGCAAAACTTGCGCCAGCTTCAGTGCCCCTGTTGCCAAGACCAGAAAACTAATCTCCTGATCGCGATAGACCATGGCGCAAGCATCGGGCTTCTTGCGCACACGATCTGCCAGCAAAGAAAACAAAGGCAAGGAGGATGTCATTTGAGCAAATTACTCTGATTACATGCAGAGTCTATCCGAGCCCAAGCTATAATTTATAGCTTAGCCGGTGTAGCTCAGTCGGTAGAGCAGCTCATTCGTAATGAGAAGGTCGGGTGTTCGATTCATCTCTCCGGCACCAAAAAATGAAAAGCCTGATCGTTTCCATGATCAGGCTTTTTTCATGGCCAGCACTCATGAAACTGAGTTAGATCAACACCATCAGTTGCCGCAAATCATTGAGCGCCTGCGTGCAAAACTGGCCAGAAAGCTGCACCAATTCTGCCTCTGCCGTGATGCGCTCTTCGCCGCGATTGGCGGTTAAGCGGCCATCTTTGAGCTGAACGAGTAGCTCAGCTTGCAAGGCTGCTTGATCGCGCGTGCCATCAAGCAGCGCGAGTACGCTGCGATGCGCAGGCGAGATGCCCACAGGCTGATGCGCCAGATTCGTGGCCCAGGTTTGGCCTAGCTCAGCCTGTGCGCGTGCGAGTGCATAGGCGGTGGGCTTGGCGGCCAGTGGCGCGACGATGGTTTCATCCATGCTGAGCTTGATGACGTTTTGCACCAGTAAGTTCATCAACTCCATGCCCACGGCATCGTTAACAGCTTCATCGGTATTCGCAGCCAAGCCAGGCACAGTGGCTTTGAGCTTGTCAACGATCTTGCTGAAGGCAATCGAGCCAGGCTTAGCATCCACCAAAACCTTGATCAACTCCAAAGACAAAGCGCCATTCACGCCTAAGCTGCGGCCAAAATTATCTTTGTATTGCGCCAAAGGCAGTTGGCCTTCAACAGCTTTGAATTCAGGATCGACAAACAGCGTCGTCGCTACGCTGAATTCGTGCATCGACTTAGGCCCCAGGCCGCGATTGATCTTGGCCGCTTGCGTTTCATGCACAAGAAGAGTTTGGCGGAAAGTGCGGTTGGTGAAGAAATCCATGTATTGCTCGGTGGCAAGGATGTTGCCGCCAGAGAGCATGCCCAAGGTGTCGCTGATATCTTTGCCCAAGCGCTGAGGCGCCATGTCGCTCAAACCAGCCTCGCCCAAATAGGCCAGCTTGCGCTGCCCTGCCAGGCCAATGAAATCGCGGAAATACATGGGATTGTTTTCAATCTCCAGATACTCGTGATACAGGTAATAGTCTTCCGCACGGCCCACTTGCGCCGCTTCATCGCGCAGCAGCTTGCCATAGGTGGATGCTTCGGCGCTGATGTTCTTGGTGTATTCCAAAATCGCCTTGGCCTGCTGCAAGCGCTCAGCCGGCGTGGGGCGGCTGCTCGCATGAAACATCATCATCTCGCGAATCACTTCGCGTGTTTTCCAGCCTGGATAGACGTTGTAGCTCACATACGCCACGCCCGTGGGGGCGAGATGATCGCGAATGATGTCCAAAATCGCATGGCGCACGATCTCGGGCACCCAGCTGAACACACCGTGGCACACGATGTAGTCAAACTGGCCTTTGATCTCAGATTGCATCTTCACAATATCCAGCGCCAGCAAGGTGCAATTGGTGATGCCCGCTTGCTTGATCACCTGCTGGCCATGCTCAATTTCTACTTTGGAAATATCCAAACCCACCGCCTGAACGCCAGGATATTTGGCCGCCAAGGGAATCAAATTGCCGCCCGCCGAGCAACCCAACTCCAAGATGCGTGCCTTGCGAAAATCAGGCGGATTCAGACCAAACAGCTTGGCCATGACAGCCAGTTGCTCAGGCGCGCTTTGTGCAAACGGCTTAGATTGATAAGGCACCGTATCGTAGGCATCGGCAATCGCTTGATTGTCGGCATTTGCACCCACTTGCGCACCAATTTTGGCACCGGTTTGCACGTCAACGCTGGTAGCAACGGAAGGAATAGCAGACATCTAGGCGCTCCGATCAGGCTTTGGTTTTGACAGCTGCCTTGGCGGCTGTAGGCACTACTGTTTTGATAGCAGCTGACGCAGTAGATACAACGGGAGAAGCAGGTTTTGTTGTCTCAACTTGCGTTGCAGCAGCAGGCGTAGCAGCGGCAGGTGTGGCGACTGTGCCGGTGGCACGCTTAGAGTCAGCCAGCTTGTCCACCAAGCGATTCAAGTTAGACAGCGACACCAGATGCGCATAAATCCAAGAGAGCTCGCCCGAGCGAAATACTTCCAAAGCCTGCGCATCGGTCAGTTGCAAAAGCTTGCGCTCATCAACCACCATCAGGCCATTGACCATGAAGCTCGTACCGTCAAACAGATCGGCCTTGGCATTCATTTCCATCAGCAAACCCATGTCTTTCAAGCGCTGGCAGAAGCGGTCTGTGCGCATGTATTCCACTTGGTAGCGGTTCAAGAAATCTAGTGCATTTTGCAGAAAAGGCGTGTTGTTGCCTTTCGAGTCAAACAGCGCTTCGCCGTCTTTTTCATTCAAGCCAGCATAGCCTTCATCAATGCACACGCCCATTTGCTGGCCTTCCAGCTCAGCGAGCACGAAAGGGTAGCGGCGCACGAAAGCCGGAACATAGCCCGCGCTCCATTTACCGTCTTGGCCCACAAACAAATTCTCGCCTTCGCGCAAGCCCATCATCGCCACGGGCACAATCTTGCCGCCGCCTACTTGCGTGAACACAATCGGGTATTCCTTGCAAGCTTCAATAAACTCCACACCCGCCATATAAAGCGAGTTGGCTTTGCCAGCAAACGCAAAACTGCCGCTAGGGGCAATTTTCTTCGCTTTGTGAGCCTCGCGGTTCAACAAAACTGGCTTCTCATAAAACATCACTGCGGCCATAGGGCTACTCCTCATTTTTTCAAAACAAAAAAGTCAAATACAAAAAAAGACCAGCCGCAGCATCACTGCTGCGGCTTGGCCGTCACTTTACTTCAAAAAGTACACGCGAATTAGCAAACCAAGGTGATATCGAAGCCTGTTACAGCCTCAACATCACCCCGCAGCATCAAAGCTGGCTGACCTTGATGCCAGCAGCATCCGAGGCCTTAGCGCGCAAACCCCACTTGCGGCGGTATTCCTCAGGCAAGAAGTCTGCGATCTGGTCGAGCAAAGCCTTGAGTTGAGCATTGCCTTCCACGCCGCCTTCCACACCCGAGACCGAACCACCCGGCGTGCGACCCATCGCCACGAAACCAGCATCGGTCGGTGTAATCGTCACAGCAGACAAGCCACTCAGACCCGAGCCGCTTGTTGGCAAGGTGATCAACACATCGCCGTTTGCAGCCATGGAAGCTACTGCACCATTCGGCAAGTTCATCGGCGCACCGCCTGGCTGCAACACCATCACACCCGCACCGCCCGCACCACCGCCGATTTGTGGCGACACACCCGCTGGCAGGTTCATGCCCGAGCCATTGATGTTGGCCACACCCGGAGTCTGACCCACGCCAGGCGCAGGCATATTCTCCAGACCTGCCCGAGGTGTATCGGTTGGGAATGAGGCTTCGTTTTGCAGATCAGCGCGGTTGAGCGCATTGCTCATCACCACCTGGCCTGGGCTGTTCATGTCTGCTTGCAGCGCATGCGCGACCACACCTGAAGGCTGCACGCCCTGACGCTGACCATTGAGCCAGACAGAACCCGGTGGGTTGCCGATCACATTGATCGTGTTCGTGCCCACTTGGCCCCAGACGTCGATCGAAGCCGTGCCGTCGTTGGTCGTCTTGGTCACGCCGCCAGCAAAGGCATTCAAGATCGGCGTGTTGATACCAGCAAACGGGCCACTCGCTGGCACGGTCACGATCGTGCCCGTCTTGGCGATCAAGGTCACATCCACGGTGGCTGTGATGTTGTTGGTTGCGCCGTTGGCATCGGTGATATCGGTGCCAGCGGTGATGTTCACCTTCTGACCGCTGATCACACCCATATTCACAGCGCTTGGGCCGTTGATGGTGACGTTGCCGCCCGCAGCAGCCACACCCAGCTTGGAAGAGGCCACATCATTCACCGTGATGCTATTGACGTCGGCCAACTGCACCTCGCCCGTGCTCGGCACGCTCACTGTGCCAAAGTCGTTGCCTGCATGGGTCAAGGTGATGTCGCCCGAGCCGGTGTTGAGCACAACGGTAGGTGCCGCCACAGCTTGTGTCTGCGTGATGGTTTTGCCAGCAGCGTTGATGGTCAAGCTAGCTGCCGTGATGCCATTGACACCGCCTGCATCGCCGATGATCACATTGTTGACCTCATTGATCGTCACGCTGCCCGTGGTGTTGGCTGCGTAGTCACTGATCTTGTTGTTCACGTTGTCGATGACCGCTACGCCACTGCCCAAAATGGCCAATCCTTCTGGCGTGACAATCGCCCCACCACCTTTGCCTGTTGTTTGCGTCAAACCAGCACTGTTCAGCGTCACCGACTTACCGCTGGTGATGCCAGCGGTGCCATTGACACCAGCCACATTCATCGCGCCAGAGCTGGTGAGGCTCACGGATCCAAGAGCACTCGCAGCCACTTGCGGCAACACGTTGCCCGCATTGGTCAGCACCACATTGCCAGCCGGTGTGAGCACCTCCAGCGAGCCTACGACAAGCGCTTTGTTCTGAGTGATGTCGCCAGCCAGAGCGGTCAGAGAGGCCAGGCCAGTGACGTTGCCGCCGGATGTACTGCGCGTGAGGTTGCAGCAATCAAGCGTCAGGTCACTCACCATAAAGCCATTGGCGCTCACCAGCGTTGTGGATGCAGGCTGCCCTGAGGCTGCGGTGGTCGTGCCCGGCGATACGTTAGCACCCATCGACAAAGTGGTGAAGTTGTTGGCCTTAGATTGCAGATCGAAACTGCCTGAGCCGCCCAGTTGTAAGCCAGCCGAGAGCAGCGAGCCACCCGTCTGCGTCACTGCACCAGTGCTCCAGAGACCAATGTCTCCCTTTGTGCCAGCATCCAAGATCACGCCGTTCAGCGCAATGGCGCCTGTGCCCGCGTCAATGATGATGTCAGAAGTTCCCGTAGCTGCAAAGCCCATGTTGGCGGAAATGTTCTTATCAATCGTGAGTGGGCTTGCTTGCAGGAAGACATGCTTACTGGAGTTGATGCCAGAGACCGTGCCAGCCAAGCTGTAAGTGCCGCCAAATGGCTCTACACCTGCCGCGCCGGTGAGGAATTGACCATTGGTGATCTCGCCCACAGTGAGCGCATTGTCATCGCGGAAGCACACGCCAGCCATCGGCACAGCTGCTGTGCCGGCAGCAATCGTACCCACATCGTTACCCGCTTGGATCATGTCCACCGATGCGCCGCCGACCAGGAGCAGATTACCTGCGCCAGATTTAGCCACCACACCGCCGCCAATCACTTGCTGGATCGACTTGCCAGCACTGAGCCAGATATCACCACCCGAGGTGATTGGCGCAGCAATCGAGATGCTGCCTGCCTTGGCATTGATCGCCACAACAGCGCCCGTGGTGGTAATGGCTTTGTTGACGTTCACAAAATCAGCATTGGATGCGGAATTCGTGGTCAGGTAAATATCACCAGTCGCAGCAGTGATGCCGGCCGTGGTGGCACCAGAGGCCAATTGCGTCGCCACATCGCCCACTGCGAAGCTGTTGGCATCAATGTAGTTGAGGTTCTTGCTGCCATTGGCGGCAATCGTCACCACATCGTTCGTGCCAGCCACCAAATTCACATCCGCAGCGCCCAGCAACTGCAAGCCAGCGGCTGTGATGCCACCATCTGCGTTCTGGCGGATCAATGTGGCTGCCTCAAATCCAGCATTGGCTGTACCCACATTGACTGCTTTGTCGATGTAGATATTTGCTGCTGCTTTCACCGCCACGTTTTGGTTCGCGCTGGTAATGCCGGTAGAAGCATACGTCACACCTTGAATGCCCGTGATGCTGTGATCCGCCACGGTGATGCTGTTGGCATCTTGCAGCGCAGCCTTGCCTGTGGTGGTCAAGGTGGCAGAGAGCACATCCACATCGTTGCCCGCATTGCTGAGCAGCGAGAAGTTCGCACCGCCGCGCAGTTGCAAGCCACTGGTCACGAGGTTGTTGCCAGCGGTTTGATCTACAGTGCCAGTGAGCACGTTGAGCATCACGCTGTTGTCCGTGCCTGCGGTGAATGTTTTGGCAGTGGTCGCTACGCCAACAGTCACACCGTTGATCGTCGTGACACCTGTGCCGCAATCTACGCAAGCATCCAACGCCGTGATGGTGAAGCCATTGGCCTCGCCCAGCATCAGATTGGCTTTGCCACCCGTGGGTGAGTCAATGATGTTTGCCGCTAATTGCGTGAAGTCGTTGGTCGTGCTCTCCAAGAAGAACTGGCCTTTGCCGCTGAGCAGCAAGCCGCCGGTAGCAGAAAGAATCGTGCCGCCCTTGTACTGATTCACGCCATAGTCAGAAATCAAGCTCACGCCTGCGACAGTGGATGAGCCCAAGCCTTGCACCAGCACGGTGTCTGTGCCCGCGTTGTTGCCTAGCTGGATGCCACCCACGCGCGCCGTCAAAGCTACTGCGCCGCTGGTGGTGCGCACCGTATTGACTTGGCCTAGCGCTCCCGCAATGAAGATGCCTTCAGTCGTGTCAACCGTCGATGTGCCATCAATGCAGATATCGCCGCTGGTCGAGACAATATCTGAGCCCTTGTTTGGACTAGAACCCGACATGACGACGCCGAAGCTGCTTTTATCTTGTGCCACACCCGTGATGAAGATATCGCCAGCGTTGGAGGTGATGCTAGAGGTATTGCTCACCTGCACACCAGTGCTGTTAGAGCCGCCAGCGCTACCCGTGCCAAAGATATAAGCCTTGGCGGTCGCTGCGCCGCTGGTCACGGTCAAGGTGCTCTGTTCAATGTTCACACCAATCGAATCCGCACCTGCACCCGCGCCTGCCACACCGCTGATGAACAGCGCTTTGTCGCTAGCCGTCGAGCCATCACTGGAAGACTGCACCGTCGAGTTAAACAGGCTCACACCATCAGATTCATTGCCCGCGCCGCTTGTACCAAAGATGGTAATAGCTCCTGTGCCGCTCACCAACGTGATTATCGAACCACCGATATTCACGCCATCATTGCTGATGCCAGAGCCTGCGCCTGAGCCAGAAATAGAGATCACACCCTTGGTGGAAGTCACTGCCACGGTAGCAATGATGTCAACGCCACGGTTGCTATCTTTGCCTACACCAGCCGAGCCTTCGATAGAAATATCGCCAGCATTGGTGGTGAGGTTGCTCAAACCAGAAATCTGCACCCCGTTGTTGCCTGAGGTGTTTGCGCCAGCGCTACCACCCGAGCCAGAGATGTAGATGTAGGCACTGCTATTACCGTTGGTAGCCGTTACAGACGACTCATCGACAATTTGCACACCATTGTTGTTGTTACCACCCGTGGCATTGCTGAAGCCCGTCAATATCACAGCACCATTGCCCCAATCGGCAGTGCTTGTGCCAGAGGCATCTGACGAAATCGTGGAGCGCGTGAGAGACACGCCATCGGTGTTGCCACCTGTGCCCGTGCCAGCCGAGCCATACACCACTATACCGCCTGTACCAGCAGCCGCTGGCAAGGAGACGGCGGTATCCGTCATGCTCACGCCATCGTTGTTGCTACCAGTAGCGACTGTGCCGCCTACACCAGAGATCAGGATGGAATACGCCGCCGCATCATTGGCCAAGTTCGCCACCAAAGTGGAATTACTGATCACCACACCCACGTTGTCATTGGTGGCTAGATTCGCGCTAGCACCAGGCGCTATTCCAATAATGGTCATGCTGCCTTTGTTAGCCGAGCTTTGCACTTCGGTGTAGCTCACACCTTGGTTGCTTGCACCTTTGGTGTTGGCATTGTTCAAGGCGGTGCCCGTCACGGTGTAGTTGCCGGCGGCGTTGATGATCGCTTTGCTCGCCTGTACGCCGTCGCTGTCGCCTGTGCCTGCGCCGCCCAGACCTGTGA
>JANOJL010000027.1:0-16688 GCA_031418715.1 Variovorax sp.
GCCTTGGCTGTGATTGGGCTGTCTCACGCTGCTCGTGTCCCCCTGCAGGCTACGCCCGCATTCCGCCTTTACCACGCTGCGTGGGACAGCCCAATCACAGCCAAGGCCTGTTAGCTACCTTGAGGATCTGCGCTCGCATACGCCGATGACCGACCCAAAAGTGCCAATTGCAAAAGCAATGACCTCAAGCCAACGCCCGCCCAATCAATATCTTTTGCACATCACTCGTGCCTTCATAAATCTGGCACACCCGTACATCGCGGTAAATCCGCTCGACGGAGAAATCGCTCACATAGCCATAGCCGCCATGCACCTGAATCGCGTCCGAACAAACGCGCTCAGCCATCTCGCTGGCAAACAGCTTGGCCATCGCCGCCTCTTTCAAGCAAGGCCTGCCAGCATCTTTCAGCGAAGCCGCGTGATGAATCAGCTGGCGTGCCGCTTCAATCTGCGTGGCCATATCGGCCAGTTTGAATTGCACCGCTTGATGCTGAAAAATCGGTTGGCCAAAGCTCTCGCGTTGCTTGCTGTAAATCAAAGCCACATCAAAAGCCGCCCGCGCCATGCCCAGCGATTGCGCGGCAATACCGATGCGCCCACCTTCCAAACCGCTAAGCGCAATCTTCAAACCTTGGCCTTCTTCGCCGATGCGATTCTCAACCGGCACGCGGCAATTCTCAAACCGAATCTGCGCGGTGTCGCTGGCATGTTGGCCCAGCTTGTCTTCAATGCGAGCCACCTCGTAACCCAGCGTTTTGGTTTCTACCAAGAAAGCGCTGATGCCTTTCTTGCCGGCAGTCTTGTCGGTCACAGCCATCACAATCGCCACATCGCCATTCTTCCCGCTGGTGATGAACTGTTTCACGCCGTTGATCACATAATGATCGCCATCGCGCACCGCTGTTGTCTTTAAGCCGCTCGCCTCTGAGCCCACATGCGGTTCAGTCAAGCAAAACGCGCCGAGCATATCGCCACGCGCCAGCGGCTTCAAGTATTTCTGCTTCTGCGCCTCATCGCCCCAAGCCATGAGGATCGAACACACCGGGCAGTTGTTCACACTCACCACCGTGGATGTCGCGCCATCGCCTGCTGCAATCTCTTCCAAAATCAAAGCCAGGCTCAAATAATCCAAACCCGCACCGCCATATTCTTCAGGCACCGCCACGCCATAGCAGCCCAAATCCGCCAAGCCTCGCAACTGCGCTTTAGGGAAGTGATGCGATTTGTCCCATTCTGCCGAATGTGGTGCGATTTCAGCTTGCACATAAGCGCGCACCGCGTCTTGCACGGCGATATGGTCTTCAGATAAAAGCATGGTGTGCCAGTCTCAGGTGTTGCGTATGTCGTGGAGAGTCGATACTGAGGAAATTTATAAGAAACTGGCAGTTAGCCGTTATAGAACGTGCGCAGATTGCTCATTTATTCATAGCATCTCCAAGCAAACCGCCGTCCCTTCACCGCCGCCAATGCACAGTGTTGCTACGCCCTTTTTCAAACCACGTGCCTGCAAAGCGTGCATGAGTGTGACCATGATGCGGGCGCCGGATGCGCCGATGGGATGCCCGAGGGCGCAGGCACCGCCGTTGACGTTGACGATCTCGTGAGACACGTTCAATTCCGTCATCAAAGCCATGGGCACGACAGCGAAGGCTTCGTTGACTTCCCATAAATCCACGTCTTTCACGCTCCAGCCCGCTTTTGCGAGCGCCTTTTGCGTAGCGCCGACGGGGGCGGTGGTGAACCAGTTGGGCTCTTGCGCATGCATGGCGTGGGAGACGATTTTGGCGAGCGGTTTGCAGCCGAGCTTGGCAGCGGTGCTGGCGCGCATCATCACCAATGCGGCTGCGCCATCGTTGATGGAGGAGCTGGATGCGGCGGTGATCGTGCCGTCTTTCTTAAACGCAGGTTTGAGGGAGGTGATTTTGTCGAGCTTCGCTTTGAGCGGGCCTTCGTCGATGCTGATTACCGTTTCACCGGCGCGGGTTTTGACGGTCACAGGCGTGATCTCAGCGGCGAATGAGCCTGATTTCGTCGCAGCTTGCGCACGTTCTACGCTGGCAATCGCAAACTCGTCTTGTGCTTCGCGGGAAAATTTGTATTTCTCGGCGCATTCTTCGCCAAACGTGCCCATCGCGCGGCCTGGCTCATATGCGTCTTCCAGGCCGTCGAGCATCATGTGGTCAAAAATGCGGTCATGGCCGATGCGGATGCCGCTGCGGCCTTTGAGCAAAAGATGCGGCGCGTTCGTCATGCTCTCCATGCCGCCTGCCACCATCACATCCACGCTGCCCGCTATCAGCATGTCATGCGCAAACATGGCTGCGCGCATGCCTGAGCCGCACATTTTGGAAAGCGTCACTGCGCCTGCACTGTTGGGCAAACCACCTTTGAAGGCCGCTTGCCGAGCCGGTGCTTGGCCAAGGCCGGCCATCAGGCAGTTGCCAAACAAGACTTCGTTCACTGCATCGGGCGAGATGCCAGCGCGCTCGACTGTTGCTTTGATCGCCACGCCGCCCAGGTCGTGCGCTGAAAGCGAAGCGAAATCACCTTGAAAAGCGCCCATAGGCGTGCGGGCGGCGGAGACGATGACGATGGGGTCTTGCATGGAGTTTCCTTGATGGCGATACGCTGCTTGGCAATTGACTGCCAAGGGGCTTGAAAATGACAATCTTCGAGCTTAGCCGATTTCTGGTTTTGCTTCATGGATTAGGTGATTTGACGTATGGCGCATGAGCCAAGCGGCTTAGCGCTCAGCCGTGGCCGCTCTGTGCCGACGAGAAATCTTCCAAACTCAAACCATCAGACCATCAAACCCACAGAAAAAAGAAAAGAGGCCTGCTTCAAGAAGAAACAGGCCTCTGGCCGTTATAAAACCTCAGTAGTTTGCTATTACTTTTGCATCATCTTACCGAGCATGCCCATCAAATCATCCGCGCCGCCCAAACCGCCCGCAGGTGCTTGGCCATCGGGGGTTAATTTGTCGATCAGGCCTGGCAACACTTGCGCGAGCATGCCGCCCGCTTCGCCTTGACCTACGCCGAGTTTCGAAGCGATATCGCCGATCGCGCCTGAGCCGAGTATCGAGCTGAGCTGGTCTGCATTGATCGGCAGATTCTCGCCCTTGCCCACCCAAGAGGCCATTTGATCGCCCATACCGGCTTGCTGGAATTTCTCCATCAAGCCGCCCAAACCACCTTGCTGGCTGCCGTTGGCCAGCATGCTGGTAACGATAGGAATCAAAGCGGCCATACCAGAGCCGCCTTGTTGGCCGCCCAGCAAACCGCCGAGCAAGCCGCCCAAACCGCCACCGCTTCCTTGTTGCTGGCCGCCACCCAAAGCCGCGCCAACGACGGAATCTAATAAACCCATGATGAAACTCCTTGTGTTGAAAGCGCAGATTGTGAGGTGGAAAGTGCTATCCGGCAAGAGTACTTGTGGCAAGTGATCTGATCAGGCCAGAGCTACTATCTATTCAATAGCACTGTGCGCCCGTTCTATAACGGGTAGAGGCCTAAAACGCTTAATAAACTACCATCTCTCAGGCAGATACCCGACCGTGACGCCACGCTCGCTGATCACCACGGGCCGCTTGATCACGCTGCTTTGGGAAAGCATCAACGCGATGGCTGACGGCGCATCGACAACCGCTGCTTGCTGCGCAGCATCAAGCTTGCGCCAAGTCGTCCCCTTTTTGTTCAGCAGCGCTTCCCAGCCGAGAGTCTTCACCCAATAGCGAAGCTCGGTCTCTGGCACACCTTGCTTCTTAAAATCATGAAAAACATAGGCTTTGCCTGCTGCATCCAACCAAGCGCGGGATTTTTTTACTGTGTCGCAGTTCGTGATGCCGTAGACAAAGGCAGTAGTGGTCATATTGCGCTCTACAGCACATCTTTGCCGGGATTCGGCGTAGTAACGCTTCTTGCCAAAATTTCGTCGATTCGAGCCAAAGCAGCAATACCGGAGCTTGAATAAGGATCAAATTCAGACCAATTGACTTGCCTGACCGGATCAACTTCGGCAAGGTCAACATGCCCCATCGACCAATTTTTATATCGCCTGTTTGGAACGCTTTCGCAGTGGATCATTTGCACATCGCTATGGCGGGGGTCTGCATAGATTCGGGCGTAAAGCTGCGTCACCCGCCTTCTCTCGCCCTCCAGGCATTGCAAAAATACGCCCTCGCCCTCACAAAGCACGCCTGTCACATCGTTGGCTCGATTCCATTTTTGCGATCCTTCGAGAATGTCGTTGATGTCTGAGGCAGTTTGGGCGCCGGCTGCAGTGCTGACATAGATGATGCGAATTAGCATGAGTAATCTTTGATGCCAAGGTATTTGGCTTGCACCTCATGATAGCGCGTAGGCCTTGTTTTTTTGGGGAAGTGTGCTTTTAAGGTGCAGCAACTTTTGGCTGAGAACTGCGAATGCAGCGCTGAAGTTAAACGACAATCCTGATATGAAAGATTTGAACCAGTGGTTGGCCTACATCGAAGGCCTGCATCCGAAGAACATTGATATGGGGCTGGAGCGCGTGCGTGTGGTCTGGAGCCGCATGAAAACGACGTTTGACGTAGGCATCGAATGCCCCGTCATCACCGTGGCGGGCACGAACGGCAAAGGCTCGACCTGTGCGATGCTGGAGGCGATTTACTCACAAGCAGGCTACAAAACAGCCGTGTACAGCAGCCCGCATCTGGTGCATTTTTTGGAGCGCTGCCGCCTGCGCGGGCAAAACGCAGATGCTGCTAATTTCATAGCATCTTGCGCTGATGTTGAAACGGCTAGATGCCAAAAAGCCTCTGAAAACGAGCAGCCGATCAGTTTGAGTTATTTTGAATTCACCACGCTGGCTTTCCTGCTGATCATGTGTCGCGCAGCCAAAGCGGGGCAGCTAGATGTGATGATTTTGGAGGTGGGCTTGGGCGGCAGGCTGGATGCAGTGAATATCATTGACGCAGATGTGGCCATCATCACCAGCATTGATTTGGATCACATGGAATACCTCGGGCCGGATCGCGAGAGCATTGGTTTTGAGAAGGCCGGCATCATGCGGGCGGGCAGGCCAGTGATCGTGAGCGATCCGATGCCGCCGCAATCGGTGATCGACCATGCTTTAAGAATAGGCGCTGATCTTTGGCGCATGGGCTCAGATTACAACTATCAGGGCGATAAATTGCAGTGGAGTTGGGCAGGGCGCTCTAAAAGATTTTCAGGCATGGCCTATCCCGCGCTGCGCGGAGCGAATCAGCTCATCAACGCCTCTGGCGCACTGGCCGCGATCAATGCGCTGAATGAAAAACTGCCAGTCACCGCGCAAGCCGTGCGCAATGGCTTGGCATTTGTGGAGCTGCCCGGACGCTTTCAGATCGTACCGGGGCAGCCTGCGCTGGTGCTTGATGTGGCGCACAACCCGCATTCGGTGGCTGCACTGACCGCGAACTTAGATGCCATGGGCTTTTATCCGACCACGCATGCTGTATTTGGCGCAATGGCCGATAAAGACCTCACGCCCATGCTCATCAAGCTCGCTCCGATTGTGGATCGCTGGTATTTCACCGATTTGCCCACAGCCCGCGCGGCCAAGGCGCTTGAGCTGCAAAACCGCTGGAAAGCGCTCAATACCCGAGCCGATGCAAGCAGCAGCGTTTACACATCCCCACAAGAGGCGCTGGATGCCGCAGTTGCAGCCGCAGACGCAGCCGATAGAATCGTGGTGTTTGGTTCGTTCTATACCGTAGGTGGTGTACTGCAAAATGGCACGCCGCGCCTAACGGCCAAGCATCTTTCCGCTTCATCTGTTTCTTGATTTTCACGCGAGTATTCCCCTTCATGGCTTGGTTCAATTTCGGCAAAAAAGATGCCTCCATCGCGCAAGATGCACCCGTAGAAACGGTGGAGTCTATGCGCAGCCGCGCCAAGCGCCGCTTGATTGGCGCGCTAGTCTTGGTTGTCACGGCTGTGGTGGGCTTTCCGTTGTTGTTTGAAACGCAGCCGCGCCCGGTGTTGGTGGATGTGCCGATTGAGATTCCAGATAAAAATAAAGTCAAGCCTCTCCCCCTGCCCACGCCAGCATCCGCGCCCGCAGTAGCAGCGAAGGTGGATGACAAGGTAGATGACAAGGCCAGCTTGGGCGGCAAAGAAGAGATCGTCAGTCCGACATCTGCTGGCAGTGTAAAAAATGAGTCAAAAGTGGCTCTTCCCGTTATAAATAGTGCGCAGAGTGCTACTAAAACAGTAGCGCCAGTTGTTCCTAACAAAGCCGCTCAAGAGAAAGCTGCAGCAGATAAGCTGGCTTCAGACAAAGCCACTGCCGAGAAAATCGCTGCGGACAAAGCCTCTGCTGCCAAAGCTGCAGCAGACAAATCCAAAGCTGAAAGCTCTAAAGCGCAGGCTCTTTTGGAAGGCAAGGCGACGCCCGCCGCTGGTGCGCCAGCAGTTGCAAGCGAAGGCCGCTTCATCGTGCAATTCGGCTCGTTTGCCGACGAAAGCAAAGCCCGCGAAGTGCGCCAAAAAGTGGAGCGAGCAGGTCTCAAGACCTACGCTCAAATAGCAGACACCTCTGAAGGCAAGCGCCATCGTGCCCGCGTGGGCCCGTTTGCCACCCGCGCTGAAGCAGAAAAAGCCGCTGCCAAGATCAAGACGCTGGATTTGCCAGCCAACATCCTCACGCTCTGATCGCTGATCCTTCATGCAAATCGCCGCGTTGGATTGGATTCTTTTGGCGATCCTGCTCCTGTCGATGGCGCTGGGCGCTTGGCGCGGGCTGGTTTATGAAGTGCTCTCCGTGCTCGGCTGGTTTGCCGCGTTCATCGTCGCACAGCTCTATGCTGCCAATGTCGGTCAAATGCTTCCCGTGAGCGGCTCTACGGATGCGCTGCGCTACGCCGCAGGCTTTGTGATCACCTTCATTGCCTCGGCTTTCGCAGCAGGTTTACTCGCTTGGCTCGCTAAAAAACTCATCGAAACTGTGGGTCTGCGACCGGTAGACCGCACTTTAGGTGCATTCTTCGGCCTTCTGCGAGGCGTGGTCATCCTTTTGGCCGCCACCACTGCCGTGCTCATGACACCACTCAAAGAGGGCGATTGGTGGAAGCAATCTGCTGGCGCAAGCGTTTTGTCAGCCACATTGCGTGGCATCAAGCCTTTGCTGCCCAACGAAGTGGGACAATACATCTCTGCAAAGGCGCCAAGCGCCAAGGAACTCTGAAATATGTGCGGCATCGTCGGCGTAGCATCTCAATCGCCAGTGAATCAACTCATCTATGACGCGCTCCTGCTTTTGCAGCATCGCGGCCAAGACGCGGCGGGCATCGTCACCCAACTGGGTACCAAGTTTTACATGCACAAAGCCAAAGGCATGGTGCGCGATGTGTTTCGCACGCGAAACATGCGCTCACTCCCCGGTAACATGGGCTTGGGCCAAGTGCGCTACCCCACCGCTGGCAATGCCGATAGCGAAGAAGAAGCCCAGCCGTTTTACGTCAACGCGCCGTTTGGCTTGGTGCTCGTTCACAACGGAAATCTAACGAACGTCGACGCGCTCAAAGAGCAGCTCTTCAACCACGATCATCGTCATATCAACACCACCAGCGACACCGAGGTGTTGATCAATGTGCTCGCGCATGAGCTTGAGCTAACGACGCGCGGACTTCCTCTGCAGCCCAAGGATGTGTTCGCCGCAGTGCGCGGCGTGAATTCACGCATCAAAGGCTCGTATGCGGTGGTCTCCGTGATCGCTGGGCATGGTTTGCTTGCGTTTCGCGATCCGTTTGGCATTCGTCCGCTGTGTTTGGGTAAAAGCGCTGATGGCACCGTGATGATCGCCAGCGAATCGGTGGCGCTCGAAGGCGCAGGCTTTCAATTTGTGCGCAATATCGCACCGGGTGAAGCGGTGTTTGTAGACAACCAAGGCGAAGTTCACAGCGCGATGTGCTCCGAGAAATCGCAGCTCTCGCCCTGCATTTTTGAATACGTGTATTTGGCGCGGCCTGATTCCGAGATGGATGGCATCAGCGTGTATCAAGCCCGCCTCAACATGGGCGAGACACTTGCTAAACGCGTGATCTCCACCGTGCCGCCGGATGAGATTGATGTCGTCATCCCCATCCCCGAATCCAGCCGCCCCAGCGCGATGCAGCTCGCGCAATTGCTAGGGCTTCCCTATCGCGAAGGCTTTGTGAAAAACCGCTACGTCGGACGCACCTTCATCATGCCCGGTCAAGGCGCGCGCAAAAAATCGGTGCGCCAAAAGCTCAACGCCATCCGCAGCGAGTTCAAAGGCCGGCGCGTCTTGCTGGTTGATGATTCCATCGTGCGCGGCACCACCAGCCAAGAGATCGTGCAAATGGCCAGAGACGCAGGCGCAGCCAAAGTCTATCTAGCCAGCGCTGCCCCGCCCGTGCGTTATCCCAATGTTTATGGCATCGACATGCCCACCCAAACCGAGCTCATCGCACACGGCCGCACGCTCGATGAAATACGCGACTACATCGGCTGCGATGCCCTGATTTACCAAGACGTGAGCGGCATGAAAGAAGCCATCCGCAAGCTCAATCCAGCGATTACGAATTTTGAAGCGAGCTGCTTCGATGGCGTTTACATCACGGGAGATATTGGCGCTTCAGATGTGCAGAGGATCAATGCAGGGCGCAGCACCGAAGAGGCAACAGATGACGCCTCTCGCTTGGCTTTGCACAACGTTTGATGTTCAGCTGCTGATCAGCGAACGCCAAGTAACTCCACGTCAAATTTCAAAGTCGCATTCGCTGGAATCACACCGCCAGCGCCGCGTGCGCCGTAGCCTAGTTCGGGTGGGATGATCAGGGTGCGCTTGCCGCCCACTTGCATGCCTGCCACGCCTTCGTCCCAGCCTTTGATGACCATGCCTGCGCCGAGGCTGAATTCAAAAGGCTGCATGCGGTCTTTGCTGGAATCGAACTTTGCGCCTTGCTCGCCATTGTTGAACAGCCAGCCGGTGTAATGCACGGTAACGTATTGGCCGGAGGCAGCGGCAGCGCCTGTGCCGATTTCAGTGTCGATGTATTGCAGGCCAGAAGGGGTGGTGTGAGTCGTCATGAGGGATGTCTTTCGCTATGAAATGAGTAGCACTTCGCGCAGGTTTTATGGCGGGCAAAGGCCGAAAAGGCTTTGAAATTGAGCCTTGAAGTGCTTATTTTATCGTCCAAAATGGGTGCGGTTCTAAGATGGGTTGTGCAGAAGGTGTTACTATCGTGACACCCGTTAGGAGCATTCCACCATGACATCCACCACATCTCTCAAATTGCCCGATGAACTCAAAGCGCAAATCGCTGAAGCTGCAAAAAGCCGTGGCAAGACAGCGCACGCATTGATGGTTGATGTGCTCCAGCAGGCGATGGATGAGGCGCGAATGGAAGACGATTTCTACCGAGAGGCAAAAATTGCGCAAGCCAACATGGTGTCCAGTAATATGGCATACAGCTTTGATGAGGTTGCAAAGATGGTTCGTGCTCGCGTGAAAGGCGATCGCCTCTTTGAGCCCATGCCGCATGCCGTCAATCCTAGTCTGCCCATGAGGCCCGACCTGCACCCGGCAAGTTTACGAAAAGCAGTTTGATGGACTTGCATTTTTCGTTGGAATTTAAACAAGATATTGAACGCTTAACTCAATTTCTTTTGGAACGCTACCCCGAAGATGCCGAAACTTTGGGTGAAGTCATTCTTGATTCTTTGTTTGTTTTGACCCATAGCCCTGAAATTGGCCGTCCCTATCGCTTACCTATGCGAGAACTCGTGATCTCGCGCGGTAAATCTGGCTATTTAGCTCTTTATGAATATCAGCCAGAATTGGATCGCGTCTATTTATTCCGTATCAGACATCAACGTGAGTCAGGCTATAGAAGTTTGAAATCAATATGAAAAACATCCAACAAAAACCTCTTCCAGAAGGCCTGCATATCGACACGCTTGCTGTGCGCAGCGCTGTGCCGCGTAGTCAGTATGGCGAGAATTCTGAAGCGCTGTATCTCACCAGCGGCTATGTGCAGCCTGATGCCGAGACTGCCGCGCGGCGCTTCTTAGGCGAAGAAGAGGGCTACACCTATGGCCGCAGTGGCAACCCGACTGTGAGCACCTTTGAAATGCGCCTCGCCGCGATGGAAGGCGCTGAAGCTGCCATGGCCACGTCCTCGGGTATGTCGTCGATCATGCTGATGATGTTCAGCCTGCTCAAATCGGGCGATCATGTGATCATTTCGCACTCCATGTTTGGCTCAACGATCAAGCTGATTGGCACAGAGTTTGCGCGCTTTGGCGTGGAGTCAAGCATCGTGTCGCAAACCGATGTGGCCGCGTGGAAAGCAGCAGTGCGCCCGAGCACAAAAATCCTGTTTGCTGAAACGCCTACGAATCCTTTAACCGATGTATGCGATATTCAAGCGCTGGCAGACATTGCGCACAATGCTGGCGCTTTGCTTGCTGTCGATAATTGTTTTGCCACTCCTGTTTTGCAGCGCCCGATCAGCATGGGTGCAGACATCATCATGCATTCGGGCACAAAGTATCTCGATGGCCAAGGCCGCGTGATGGCCGGTGCGCTCTGCGCGAGTGACAAGCTCGTTCAAGAAAAATTCCTGCCCGTGATGAAGAATAGCGGCTTGATTCTCGCGCCATTCAATGCATGGGTGCTCATCAAGGGCTTGGAGACGCTGGATATTCGCATCCGTGCCCAAAGCGCTAAGGCGCTTGAGATGGCGCAATGGTTGGAGCAGCATCCGCAGGTGGCGCGTGTGTATTACCCCGGTTTGCCCAGCCATGAGCAGCATGCACTCGCTATGAAGCAAATGTCTGGCAACGGCGGTGCGCTGCTCTCGTTCGATGTGAAAGCCAGTAGCGAAATTCAAGCCCGCGAACGCGCCTTCCACGTGCTCGACAGCCTGCAAGTGCTTTCACTCTGCACCAACCTTGGCGACACCAAAACTCTGCTCACGCATCCTGCAAGCACCTCGCACGGCAAGCTCTCTGACGCGCAGCGGAGTATGGCGGGCATTGGTCAAGGCATGATCCGCGTCGCGGTGGGGCTGGAGCATGTGGGCGATATGCAGTCTGATCTTGAGCGTGGGCTGAATACGATTTGAATGAGAACAATATGACCAACTCTCTCACCACCATCCGCACTCGCATTGCGCCATCTCCCACAGGCTTCCTGCATCTGGGCACAGCCCGCACCGCCCTTTATTGCTGGGCATTCGCGCAGCATCACAAAGCGCTCGGTGCGGATGCGCAATTTATTTTGCGCATTGAAGATACCGATGAAGCGCGCTCTTCGCAAGAAGCGGTCGATCAGATCATTGAGGCGATGAATTGGCTGGAGATGAAATATGACGAAGGCCCGTTTTACCAAATGAAACGGATGGCCCGATACCGCGAGGTGATTGCGCAGATGATCGCTGCGGGTACGGTCTATCACTGCTACACCCAGCCTGCCGAGTTGGATGCGATGCGCGAGGCGCAGAAGGCGCGGGGCGAGAAGCCGCGCTACGACGGCACATGGCGGCCCGAATCTGGCAAGACTTTACCTCCGCCGCCCGCAGGTCTGCGCCCGGTGGTGCGTTTTAAAAACCCGCAAGGCGGCGATGTGGTGTGGGACGACATGGTCAAAGGCCAAATCTCCATCAGTAATGATGAGTTAGACGATCTGATCATCGCCCGCCCTGTGAGCACAGATGCCGCAGCACAGGGCGAGACGGTTGGCACGCCAACCTATAACTTCTGCGTCGTGGTGGATGACTGGGACATGCGCATGACGCATGTGATTCGTGGCGATGATCATGTCAACAACACGCCGCGCCAGATCAATATTTTGAGAGCGCTCGGCGCGCCTCTGCCGATCTACGGCCACGTGCCGATGATCCTCGGCCCCGATGGTGAAAAGCTCTCCAAGCGCCACGGCGCAGTCAGCGTCACGCAGTATCGCGATGATGGTTATCTGGTCGAAGCGATGATCAACTACCTCGCCCGTCTCGGATGGAGTCATGGCGATGATGAGCTGTTCAGCCGCGAACAATTCACGGGTTGGTTTGAAGGCAAACACCTCTCGCGCAGCCCCGCGCAATGGGATGGCGCAAAGCTGCGCTGGGTGAACCAGCATTACATGAAGTTGGCCGATGATGCACGCTTGGCAGCACTCGTCACCGGGCAACTCGCCAAACGCAGCATCACGCCCGATGAGCGCCTCCCCGCCATCTGCGCGCTCTTCAAAGATCGCTGCGAAACCACGCAAGTACTCGCCGATTGGGCCGCTGCTTTTTACGCCGCACCACAGCGAAATGAAGCCGACTATGCGCAGCATGTGACCGAGGCCGTGAAGCCCGCGATTGCCACTCTTTCTGCAAAACTCAAAATCTGTGAATGGAACAGAGTCGCTTTGGCCGCTGCCGTCAAAGAAACGCTTGCCGAGACCGGCCTCAAAATGCCGCAACTGGCCATGCCCGTGCGCGTGCTCCTCATGGGTAAGGCACAAACGCCTTCGCTGGATGCGGTGTTGGAGTTGTGTGGACAAAAATTGTCACTAGTGCGCTTGAATGACTAGGACTGGCGCGGCTTGCCGGGGGATGAGTGGGGCAACTTTGACAAAAAAGTCACATTGTTTGGCGTAGACTTGTATGCATCATGCGCGCAGATTCGCCCTACCGTTATCAGCTGCTGGTCGGCAACAAGCAGCTCGGCCCATACGACCGTAAAACTGTCGTGGGCATGCGCATTAAAAAGCTGATTGACAACGAACTGCAAACTCGCCGAAGCGACGGCCACCTGATGACTGTGGCGCAACTTCTGGCAGACCGTTTTGAAATGGCCGATGCTGAAAGTTTGCACCAGCAAGCCACCTCGCCACCAGCATCTGGCATCTGGCCTGCCTTCTTGATCGATTGCGGCGGCAGTCTCATCAAACCTGGTGCAATCGGTTTCATTGGCAAAGGCGAACTGCGCTTCCAAGGGGATCATTTGCGCATCACAGCCAATCGCAAAGCAGGCTTCGTGAGCACCAAAGTTGAGCGCATGAAGCTACCGCTGGTGTCGCTCGCATCTGCTTGTGCCGAAACTGCGCAAACGGCAATCATCGTGTTGCGTCTCAAACCTGGTTTTCCCGGCGTGCCAGCGGGTGTGGGTCCCATCGCTCGCATTAAATTAGATGATGATTATGCGGTACGCGAGCTGCTAGAGCTGATGAATCTTAAACCTTAGATGGCCATTGTTGCTATAAAAATAGTAGCAAACTTCATATATTTTATAACGGCTATCGCACGATTTCTTCTATTTTTTCTTCACCACAGCATACCGTAGCAATGTCTTCTCGCGGGCTTCGTCATGCTTGACGCAGCGCTCGGGATAGTCTTTTCCAAATGTGATGCCAGAGGCGGCAATGTCTAACGGCTTGGCATCCCAAGGCGCATGCAGTGCAGCATCGGGCAGCTTGGAAAGCTCAGGCACATAGCGGCGGATGAATTTGCCTTGCGCATCGAATTTTTCGCTCTGACTCGTGGGGTTGAAAATCCGAAAGTAAGGCTGAGCATCGCAGCCGCTGGAGGATGCCCATTGCCAGCCGCCATTGTTGGCGCTCAAATCAAAATCATTGAGTTGCTCAGCAAAATATTTCTCGCCCCAGCGCCAATCCAGTCCTAAATCTTTCGTTAGAAAGCTCGCCACCACCATGCGCAAGCGGTTGTGCATGTAGCCCGTCTCGTTGAGCTGGCGCATTGCGGCATCCACAATCGGATAGCCTGTTTGGCCAGCGCACCAAGCCTTGAATAAAGCATTCGCTTCCTTGCCCTTTTCCCACTCAATCGCGTCATATTCCTTCTTAAATGCGCCCTTGGCCACTTGCGGATGATGGTGCAAGATTTGCACATAAAAATCGCGCCAAATCAGCTCAGAAAGCCAGACTCGCGCGCCTTCGGTGCCTTGCGTGCCTTCGCCCATACTCGCTCGCGGGAAGGCACGCTTATGCGCCTCACGCGCGAGCTGGCGAATGCTCACCGTCCCAAAGCGCAGGTGTACGCTCAAATAGCTCGGGCCTTTCACGGCGGGGAAATTTCGCGTTTCATCGTAGCGGTCGATGCGATGCAGAAAATCGTCAAACAAGGCTTGGCCGCCCGCGCTGCCTGTGGGTATTTTGAGCGTGGCAAGGTTTGTGGGCTCAAAGCCAATCTCGGCGAGCGTAGGCACACCCTGAGCGAAAGCCTCAGGCGCAGCAGCCAAATGCGCTGCATATTTCTCCACCGCATAAGCCTTGAGAAAATAATCATCCACCTTCTTGAGCCAAGCATTTTTGTATGGCGTGAACACACCATAAGAGCCACCCATCTGCGTCAACACTTCGCTGCGCTCAAAAATCACATGGTCTTTGTAGGTCTGAAAGCTCACGCCCAGATCAGCCAACGCACCGCGCACCTTCACGTCTCGCACCAAAGCTTGCGGCTCGTCATCGTGGTTGGTAAACACAGCCTGCACGCCCAGCTGCTTGGCCAAGTGCGGAATTTCCTCATTCGCCCAAGCGTGGCGCACGATGAGCATGGGCGTATTTTTACCAGCCATTTTTTCTAGCTGGGCTTGTAAATCCACCAAAGATTCGCGGATGAATTCCACGCGGCGATCCGCACGCGGCAGGGCATCCAAAATTTCTTTGTCAAACACGAAGACGCAATACACCTGCTTGCTGCTTTTCAGCGCGTGATACAGCGCCGCATTGTCAGTAGCGCGCAGATCGCGGCGAAACCACATCAGGGATTTTTGGAGATTTTCTGTCATTCGTCTATTGTGCCCTTGCTAGGTTTCCTATTGTTATCAGTGGATTCTGACTTTTTCGCTCGCAGTTTGTCGCTGAGCCCGCCATCGCCACGGCGCACCCACCTCCGTTCGTGTCCCCCGGCGGCGATAAAGTTTATTTTTTTTCGGTAAGTCGGTTTCACCGCCTCCTCCTTTACCTCACTGCGGTGGATGCACCGCGCCGATGGCTGCGAATGGTGTGTGCCAAGCCCTGTCGTCTTTCTCTTGCTCGCAGACTTGTTCGCAAGATCGCGCGACCTGTGCGCTTTGCGTAGGTCAAGGAGGAGGCGGAGAAATCTAATCACCGGAGAAAAATCAAGCTCAATCGCCGCCGGGGGACACGAAGCAAAGCGCGCAGGTCGTGCGATCCCACCGCAATAGCAACAAGCAGCGCACTACACTAACAAACATGCAGCACATTCACCTCGCCTACAACATGAGCCATGACAAAGCGCCCACTAGCGCTTTGAGCAATCTCATTTTGACCACCCTGCGTGCAGTCTCAGGCAGCGGTTCAATTCTGGCTGCTTCCAAAACGCTCGGCCTCTCGTATCGTCACGTCTGGGGCGAATTCAAACGCTGGGAAAAGGCATTGGGGCAGCCATTGCTCGTATGGGAGCGCGGCCAAGCCGCGCAGCTCACACCGTTTGCGCAGCGCCTGATCTATGCCGAAGCGCAAGCGCTCGCCAGACTCGCTCCACAAATCGAAGCCCTGCAAGCCGAACTAGAGCGTGGTCTGGCCTTGGCTTTCGATCCCAGCGCCCACGTGATCGCCCTACACGCCAGCCACGACGAAGCCCTCTCCCGCCTGCGCACTCACGCCGCCAAATCCAAACTGCATCTGGACATCAGCTTCACAGGCAGCCTAGATGCGCTCAGAGCCTTGAACGATGGTCGCTGCTTGGTAGCTGGTTTTCATACGCGCTTGCCAGCGCAGGCCGATTCTCTCGCTGCACGCACCTACAAAAGCCTGCTCATCCCCGGTCAACACAAAATCCTAGGCTTTGTGCAGCGCAGTCAAGGATTGATCGTGGCAAAAGGCAATCCACTGAAGATCAAAAGCTTGGCAGACGTGACGAGCCGTAGCCTGCGTTTTGTCAACCGCCCCGCAGGCACAGGCACACGCGTCTTGCTCGACGAATTGCTGGCAGAGCAGGGCATTGCGAAAGCGGCCCTCACAGGCTACAAGAAATCCGAGCCCTCCCACCAAGCCGCCGCGCTCGCCGTCGCGCAAGGCAGGGCAGACGTCGCCCTCGGTATCGAAGCCGCAGCAGCCGCGCAAGGCTTAGGCTTCGTTCCCCTCGTGCAAGAGCGCTACGCATTGGTCTGCAGCGCTGAGGCTTTGAATGATCCTGCGGTTCAGTTGCTGGCCAAACAGCTCAAGAGCGCCGCTTGGCTGCGAGAGTTATCTAAGATTGCTGGCTACGCGCCCTTGCAAAGCGGCAAAGTGCTGAAGATGACGCGGGTCCTGCCTTGGTGGGATTTTTAAGAAAAAACGGCCACCCGTCTTTACACCACCCACTCGCCTGCCACGTGACGTGCCTGAAAAAGCCGAGAGCTTTCTTTGCGGCGATCTGTACACCTCACTCCGAGCTGCTTGTCTTTTGTAGCGTTCTAGCCTCGGTTGGCCGCGCTCAACGAGGAAAGTCCTCAGCTTTTTCAGACCCATCACGCAGCGGGTAGATATGGTCGGCTCGTCGTTGATTGCTATGTAATTAATAGCAATTTGCGCATATTTTATAACGGCTAGAAGCGAATTTCTCTAATAAATAGCAGTTGGACAAGATATGCTTGCGTAGGCTAACGTTCGAGCTAAGCGGGCGACAGCGGCAGGACGCCAGGCCCGGGCTGGCGAAAATGTACCGCGTACCGCCAGACCGGGCCTGG
>JANOJL010000028.1:0-37960 GCA_031418715.1 Variovorax sp.
AGCGCATCAGCCTGCTAGCAAGCTGGCTCGTCGATTGGCCGTGGCGGGAAGCTGGCAGGCCAATCCAGACGCTCCTAGCCTGCGTGAGCTGCGCGGCGAGGAGCGCTCATTTTGAGCACCGGCTCAAAGCCCAGCGTCCAGCGCACTGCGCAACGTGAGCCTTTGGTTGATACCGATGTGTGGATCGACTACCTGCGCGGCCATCCGCAAGCCACGGCCTTCGTCAAGCAACTGCCCGAGCGGGTGTGGATCAGCGCGGTAAGCGTGGCTGAATTGCATGCAGGCGTGCGCGAGGGCGCAGAGCGCGAGGCGCTCTCAATGCTGATCTCTTCGCTGGACGTGGCAGATTTGACATCCGAGATAGCCGCGCGTGGCGGCTTGCTGCGCCGAGACTATAGCCGCTCGCATGGCGTGGGTTTGAATGACGCGTTGATTGCCGCGACTGCGATGGGGCTGGATTTGCAGTTGCTGACTTTGAATGTGAAGCATTACCCGGCGCTGGATAAGCAACAGATTAAGAGGGCTTATAGCAAGGTATGAGCAGCACTCGCTAAGGCGGCAAAAATGTCAGAGTTATGCATTTATGCCAATTTCGACATAAAATAAGGTATGAGCCCAACTCATAAACCACTCGTTTGGCTTCGCAGCGCCGTCAAAACGCCGCCTTTTTCTGCCGAGGCGCGGCTTGAAGCAGGCATGCTCCTCAGGCAATTGCAGCGCGGCGATTTGATTGCGATGCCACTGTCTCGCCCGATGCCCTCGATTGGCAAAGCCTGCCATGAGTTGCGCATTGTGGACAAAGCCAAGAGTTGGCGCATCGTGTACGCGTTGCACAGCCAAGCGATCGTTGTGCTCCATGTGTTTCAGAAAACCACGCCGCAAACACCCAAGCCGGCGATTGATCTGTGCAGAGCGCGCTTGAAAGAATTTATTGACGCTGTTGAATCTGATGAGAAGGAGTAAACCATGTCTCAAACCCTGAAGAAAAGATTGCAAAACACCGATTGGCAAATCGGCAACGCAGAAGATTTTCTGCAACTGAGCAGCGAGGAAAGCACGCTGATTGATATTCGCCTCGCGCTCTCCCAAGCGGCCAAGCAATCGCGCATCAAGCAAGACCTGTCTCAAGCCGAGCTCGCCCAACGCATGAAATCCAGCCAATCCCGCATCGCCAAAATCGAAGCCGCCGATCCGAGTGTGTCGATTGATCTGATGGTGAAAGCGTTAGTCGCGGCAGGCGCGGGGCGCAGAGAGATTGCGCAGGCTTTGCGGTGAGTACTGAAAGATACTTAATTTAAATTTCGAAGACCATGAATCAAACCTCAAAAAGACCTCTTTATCTTCCTCCCGTTTCGATTAACGCCGATCAGCCCGCGTTTCATGGTGATTTGTTCAGCAGAGCCAATTTGGCTGCACGGTTGACAGATTGCATTGATCGCTTGCCTAGTGGGGGCGTGATTGCGATTGACGCGCCATGGGGCGAAGGCAAGAGCTGGTTTGGGCAGCATTGGCACAACAAGCTCAAAGAGTATGGGTATCGGACGGCTTTTATCAACGCTTTTGAGCGAGATTACGTGGAAGAGCCGTTCGTCATGCTCGTTTCAGAGTTGCTTACCAGTCTCGATACGGCTGAGAAATCTAAGCTTAAAAGATCTGGTGTAGCTGTTGCGAAAGCAATCGCCCCGCTGGCTGTGAAGAGCGCAATTAATGCCGTCGCACAGCTTGCGACAGGTACGACTAATTTTTCTGAGAAGATTGACGAGCAATTGGAGAAAGCTGGCGATGCAATTGCCGCTGGCGTAGAAAAGCTGCTATCCAAGCAAATTGAGGACTACGAAAATAGTAAGGTTGCAGTGACTGGCTTTCGCAAAACTCTTGGTGAGTTAGCTTCCGCGCAAGATAAACCCATTGTTATTTTTGTAGATGAATTGGATCGTTGTAGACCTGAGTTTGCAGTCAAATTGATTGAGCGAATTAAGCATTTCTTTGAAATGCCGAACATTGTTTTCGTCTTACTGCTAAATCATGATCAGCTCAGTAAAGCAGTAAAAGGTGTCTACGGTCAAGACGTAGATGGATCACGCTATTTAAGTAAGTTTCTTAACTTGACGCTAATACTTCCAAAAGTGCAGAACTATCGCGAAAACGATACTGCGCGTAAATTTACCGAATTTCAAATCCAACGATACGGTTTCGATGTTCGAAGCCCAGTAATTCAAAGATGGACTCATTCGTTAGCTGGGCTGTCGAACGCAGTAAATTTGTCTTTGCGTGAAATTGAGCAAGCTACAACACTGTTTAACTTAGCGAATCCACCTGAGTATCTGTACCCTGCATTGCCTTGGGTTATCTACTACAAGCTTAGAAACTCAGAGATATTTTTAGGGTTGCTAACTGATGATGTTTCTGCGCATCGGCATGCATTGACGGTACTTGAATCGCAGACCAGGTTGCGTTATGAGCATAAATTCTATGAATACCTATACGAAATTCATCATGCTAAAGCTAACCACGCCGAGTTGTCAGCAGACTCTAAATGCGCACAATGGATTCAATCACTCTGGCAGCAAGATGACATTAACTTCAAAACTCTTTTTCCTGTGTTGTGCTCACAGGTACATTTTTCAATCCGATAAAAAACGGCTTCAAAGAGCCGTTTTTTTAAGAGAAATCGGCATCTAGCCGGCATGGAATGTGCGCAGATTGCTATTGAATTAATAGTATTCGTTGCAGACTCAGTAGCGCGCTTACACCGTCACCGCATCCGCCGCTTCTTTGTACTCCGCGATCTGATCAAAGTTGAGGTACTTGTAGATTTTGCTGCTGTCTTGGTTGATCACGCCAATGTCGGCCAAGTATTCGGCTTTTGTGGGGATGCGGCCTAATTTTGAGCAGATGGCAGCGAGTTCGGCGGAGCCGAGATAGACGAAGGTGTTTTTACCTAGGCGGTTGGGGAAGTTGCGTGTTGACGTGCTCATCACCGTTGCGCCTTCTTTCACCTGCGCTTGGTTGCCCATGCAGAGGCTACAGCCGGGCATTTCCATGCGGGCGCCGGCGTTGCCGAAGACGCCGTAGTGGCCTTCTTCCGTCAATTGCTGTGCGTCCATCTTCGTGGGCGGGGCCATCCAGAGTTTGACGGGGATGTCTCGCTTGCCTTCCAAGAGCTTGGAGGCGGCGCGGAAGTGGCCGATGTTGGTCATGCAAGAGCCGATGAAGACTTCATCGATCTTGCTGCCGGCGACGTCGCTCAGCGTTTTTGCGTCATCAGGATCGTTGGGGCAGCAGACGATGGGCTCGGTGATTTCGGCCAAATCGATCTCGATCACTACGGCATATTCGGCATCGGCATCGCCTTTCAGGAGCTGCGGATTGGCGAGCCATTTCTCCATTTCCTTGATGCGGCGGCCAATGGTGCGGGCATCTTGGTAGCCTTGGGCAATCATGTTTTTCAGGAGCACGATGTTGCTGTTGATGTATTCGATGATCGGCTCTTTGTTCAGTGCAATCGTGCAACCTGCAGCGGAGCGCTCGGCGGATGCATCAGACAATTCAAACGCTTGCTCGACCTTGAGGTCTGGCAAACCTTCGATTTCCAGTATGCGGCCAGAGAAGATGTTGATCTTGCCTGTCTTGGCAACTGTCAAATGGCCAGCTTTGATGGCATAAAGCGGAATCGCGTGTACCAAATCGCGTAGCGTGACGCCGGGCTGCATCGTGCCTTTGAAGCGCACCAAGACGCTCTCTGGCATGTCCAGAGGCATCACGCCTGTGGCCGCACCGAAGGCCACCAAACCAGAGCCTGCGGGGAAGCTGATGCCGATCGGGAAGCGGGTGTGGCTGTCGCCGCCTGTGCCCACGGTATCGGGCAGGAGCATGCGGTTGAGCCAGCTGTGGATGATGCCGTCGCCGGGCTTCAAGCTGATGCCGCCGCGATTGCTAATGAAGTTGGGCAGCTCGTGGTGCATCTTCACATCGACTGGCTTGGGATACGCTGCGGTGTGGCAGAAGGATTGCATGACGAGATCGGATGAAAAACCCAAGCAAGCCAAGTCTTTCAGCTCGTCGCGCGTCATCGGGCCTGTGGTGTCTTGTGAGCCCACGGAAGTCATCTTTGGCTCGCAATACGTGCCTGGCAACACGCCTTTGCCTTCAGGCAAACCGCAGGCACGGCCAACCATTTTCTGGGCAAGGGTGAAGCCTTTGGCTTTTGATGTGGGCGGCGTTGGCAGACGGAAAAGCGTAGAGGGTGGAAGACCCAAAGCCTCGCGTGCCTTGCCTGTGAGGCCACGACCAATGATCAGCGGAATGCGACCGCCAGCGCGCACTTCGTCAAACAACACATCGCTCTTGACTTTGAATTCAGCGATCACTTGGCCGTTTTTCAGCGCTTTGCCGTCGTAAGGACGCAATTCGACTTCATCGCCAAGGTTCATTTGATCCACATCCAGCTCAATCGGTAGCGAGCCAGAATCTTCCATGGTGTTGTAGAAAATCGGGGCGATTTTTGCGCCTAGGCACACACCGCCATTGCGTTTGTTGGGGATGAAAGGAATGTCATCGCCCGTCCACCACAGCACGCTGTTCGTCGCCGATTTGCGCGATGAACCTGTGCCGACCACATCGCCTACGTAGGCAACGACTGCGCCTGCCGCTTTGGCTTTTGCCACCAAATCATTGATGAGCTTGACCGGGCCACGTTTGCCATCATCTTCAGGCACGAAAGGTGCGCCTTCGCGCTTGTTTTTCAGCATCGCCAGAGCGTGCAGTGGAATATCGGGGCGGCTCCAGGCATCGGGGGCAGGGGAAAGGTCGTCGGTGTTCGTCTCGCCGGGCACTTTGAAGATCATGAGCTTGATGCTTTGCGGCACTTCGGGGCGGCTGGTAAACCATTCGGCATCGGCCCAGCTTTGCAGCACTGCTTTGGCATGTGCATTGCCTTTGTCGGCCTTTTCTTTCACGTCATGGAATTGATCAAACATCAACAGCGTCTTTTTCAAACCTTCAGCAGCTACTGCGCCGCAAGCTGCGTCGTCTAGCAGCTCAATGAGTGGCGTGAGGTTATAGCCGCCGAGCATGGTGCCCAGAAGTTGCGTGGCTTTCTCGCGGGTGATGAGGCTAGAAGGCTCTTGGCCCAAAGCGATGGCAGCGAGATACGAGGCTTTGACTTTGGCTGCATCGTCCACGCCTGCGGGCACGCGGTGGGCAATCATGTCAACCAGCGCTTCGCCTTCTCCAGCTTGCGGACTTTTCAGTTGCTCGATCAGCTCCCCGACTTGATTTGCCTTGAGCGGCAGCGGGCTGATGCCTTGCGCTGCGCGTTCGGCGACGTGGGCTTGGTAGGTGGTGAGGAAGGTCGATGCCATGGTGTGTACTCCTGAGAGGTCGAAAATTTAAGTGAAAACGATGGTTTGCCGTTATAAAACGTACATAGTGTGCTATTAAATTAGTAGTGAATGAGAGGCGAAAATCATGACTGAATCATTGCTTTGGGGGCAGGGTGAGGTTGAGTGGCGCTGGGGTGGCTGCTGGTGCATCGCTGGCTGCGGTTGCTTCGGGGGGTTGCGGTAGCGGCTCAGCGTTGGGCACCGTACCAGGCAATGTGCCTAGGATGCTTGGCGGAGGCGCTGTTTTCATGGCTTCTGCAAACTGCTTTTGCGAAGGGCTCATGCATTCGTCAGCCAAGCGACGGCCATTTTTTTCGTCAAGCAGCATGGATTTGTTGGCCAGCTGCAGCCACACGCCGCCACGCAGTTTGTCTTCTAGCCGGATCGCGCCGGTGGTGGTTGGCACGGGGATCAGGCGATAGCGCTCTTTGCCGGTGGTGATGATGAAGTAACCGGGCGCTGCTGGATCAGGGAGCAGGGCGATGTTGTGTCCCAGCTCGCAAGGGATGCGGCCTGTTTGCACGCGCTCTGCTACAGCGATCAGCTCTGGCGAGAGAGGCGCTTCGCGGCTGGTGGCCACTTCTTTTTTGAACTGCTCGCGCTGCGCTGCTGCTTTTGCCGTGGGCGCGGTTTGCGCCCAGGTAAGGCAAGAAAGACAGGCCAGCACACTGGTTGATAAACACAAAAGAAGAGTCTTCATAAGGCGCTTCAAGCTTTCAAGGTGGCAAGGGACACAGGTTCAAAAAATGCACGCAGCGAGGCGGGCAATCCAGCCAATGGCAAGCGCCCGGTGGCAAATGCGCGTTCTAGCAACTGATAATAGTAGCGATAACTGGCACGGTCGTGTAATTGAGCGTTAAAAGAGGCGGGAGCCCAAGCACATTCTGCGCCGAGTGCTACTATTTTAGTAGCGGTTTCAATGTCTTGTGCAGCCGGTGCGAAGGCCTGCAAAATCGGCCGCACCTGTGCAGGATGAATGCTCCACATGCGCGTGTAGCCCAATTCTTGGCTGGCTTGTCTGGCGGCTTGCTGCATCTTGGCAGTGTCAGCAAATTCCGTGACGACGCAATGACTCGGGACTTTGCCATGCGCATGGCAGGCCGCAGCGATTTCTAATTTTGCGCGGATCACCAGCGGATGCGTGAATTGGCCTTCAGCGCTCATTGCGCTGGCAGGAATTGCGCCGCCGTGGCTGGAGACGAAATCCATCAAGCCGAAGCTGATACTTTGCACGCGCGGATGGGCGGCGATTTCAAAGGCCTTCGATACAGCAGCGCTGGATTCAATCAGCACATGCAGCGGCAATTGCGAGCCACCGGCAGCGTCGATGGATTTCGCCGCTTGGCTCACATCTACCGAACTTTCCACCTTGGGAATCATCACATGCGAGAGCCTGTGTGCAGCGCCTGTGATGATGATCTTCACGTCGCTTTCAAACGCCGCATGGTCAATTGCATGCACGCGAACACCCACCCGTGATGCTATATTATTAATAGCACTTTGCGCAGATTCTATAACGGCCAATACCGTATTTGCATGCAAAATCTCTTGCCCCACTGGCGCGCCGTCTTCACAATCCAGCGTCACATCCATCACGCACACTTTGAATTCTTCGATCAGCTCAGCTTGTAGTGCGAGCGATTTGCGCATCCGAGCTTCCACGCCGCAGTAATGATCAACCACAGGCAGAGCGAAAGCCGCTGCCTGCGATCCGAGCAAGACTTGGCGTGGGTGCATGGCTTTAGACCAAATGCGCCACGCCCGCTTGCTCGTCGGTCAGCTCTTTGAGCGTCAGGTTGATGCGCTCTTGGCTGAATGCGTCGATGGCCAGGCCTTCAACGATCTTGTATTTGCCGCCTTCGCAGGTCACGGGGTAGCCAAACATCACGTCTTTTGGAATGCCATATTCGCCATTCGATGGAATACCCATCGTGACCCATTTGCCGTTCGTGCCCAGCGCCCAATCGCGCATGTGGTCGATGGCGGCATTCGCAGCCGATGCCGCTGAAGACAAGCCGCGCGCTGCGATGATGGCAGCGCCGCGCTTGCCGACTGTTGGCAAGAAGGTGTTGGCGTTCCACTCTTGGTCGTTGATCATGTCTTTGATCGAAGCGCCGGCGACATGTGCAAAGCGGTAGTCGGCATACATCGTGGGCGAGTGGTTGCCCCAGACGCAGAGTTTCTCAATATCGCCCACGGCCTTGCCAGTTTTGGCAGCAATTTGCGAAGCAGCGCGGTTGTGATCCAAGCGCAGCATGGCGGTGAAGTTCTCGCGCGGCAGATCAGGGGCGCTCTTCATGGCGATGTAGGCATTGGTGTTGGCGGGGTTGCCCACCACGAGCACGCGCACATTGCGGCTGGCCACGGCATTGAGTGCCTTGCCTTGCGCTGTGAAGATCGCGCCGTTGATCGAGAGCAGCTCAGCGCGCTCCATGCCAGGGCCGCGCGGGCGAGAGCCAACGAGCAGGGCGTAATCGGTGTCTTTGAATGCAGTCATCGGGTCAGAATGCGCTTCCATGCCAGCGAGCAGGGGGAAGGCGCAGTCTTCCAATTCCATCATCACGCCCTTGAGTGCGTTTTGTGCCTTCTCATCAGGAATCTCCAGCAATTGCAAAATTACCGGCTGATCTTTGCCCAACATTTCGCCAGAGGCAATACGGAACAACAGGGCATAGCCAATTTGGCCAGCAGCGCCAGTAACGGCAACGCGAACGGGTTTCTTGCTCATGGGAGGCTCCTAAAAAATAACGAAATGATGGAGATGACGAAATGAATCAAAACTACAGCGAGATTGCTGCTGTTTGATGACTTGTCACATTTAATTTGACACAGCTAGAGTTTACCCTCGAAACGCTGTGCGCAGCATTTTGTCTTATGTCTTATATAAGATAAACTCAGCAGAATTCAACCTTTTCCAAGCTATGGCTATTTCCCCCGACGTTTTGGACACACCCTCGTTCACCCCGCTCTACAGCCAGATCAAAACCCTGATCTTGCAGAGCTTGCAGGCGGGCGAGTGGAAGCCGGGCGAAGCCATCCCCAGCGAGATGGATCTGGCCGCGCGCTACCGCGTGAGCCAAGGCACGGTGCGCAAAGCGATTGATGAGCTGGCGGCTGAGAATTTGGTTAATCGCCGCCAAGGCAAGGGCACTTTCGTTGCCACACACAACGAGCAGCAAGTGCAGTTTCGCTTCTTAAAGCTCGTGCCCGACGATGGTGCGCCGGGTAGCGAAGGCCCAGCGGAGCGCCAGATTCTTGAATGCAAAAAAACTCGCGCCACCGCAGAAATTGCCCGCTCTCTCGGTCTGCGCACAGGCGATGCTGTGCTGCAAATCTGCCGCCTGCTCGGCTTCAAAGGAGTGCCCACGATTCTTGAAGACATTTGGCTGCCCGGAGCAGCATTCAAAGGTTTAACCGCCGAACAACTGGCCAGCTACCCCGGCCCCAGCTATGCGCTGTTTGAAACCGAATTCAACGTGCGTATGCTCAGAGCTGATGAAAAAATCCGCGCCCTGCCGGCATCAAATGAGCAAAGTTTGCTATTAAAAGTGAAGCAAGGCACACCACTCCTCTTCGTCGAGCGCATCGCCTACACCTACCGCGACACCCCCATGGAGCTGCGCCGAGGCTATTACCGCACTGATACGCACCACTATTTCAATACGCTCAGCTAATCATTGAGTGCAACCACTTTCGATTGATTTTGGTGCCGTAAAGACTGAATCAAGAAGCGGCTCGATGAACTGGGTTGGAGTTGAACCCTTCTCACACCCTCCTTTTTTCGTGACGATACGGTATCCGTGAAAAGAGGCGACGCCAGTCAGGTCAGTCCTGCGACACAAAGGTACTTGACCTCCAAGTAATCATCCATACCGTAGCGTGATCCTTCCCGGCCGAGGCCCGCCTGCTTGACTCCACCGAACGGCGCCTCTGCTGTCGATATCAATCCGGTATTGATGCCCACCATGCCGAATTCAAGCGCTTCGCCCACGCGCCAAACACGCGCCATATCCCGGGTGTACACGTAACTCGCCAGCCCAAACTCCGTTTCATTGGCTGCGGCAACAACCTCTTCTTCCGTATCAAATACAAACAAAGGGGCTAGAGGACCAAACGTTTCTTCGTGAGCCAGCTTCATGGTGTTGTTCGCAAGGCCGATCACAGTGGGTTCAAAAAAAGTACGTCCTAGTTCATGGCGCTTGCCGCCCACAAGAAGCTCACCTCCTTTGCTCAATGCATCGGCAATATGAGTCTCAACTTTGCGCACCGCGTTTTCGTCAATCAATGGTCCTTGGGTCACGCCGGGTTCGACACCTGAGCCAACCTTCAAGGCGCGTACCTTGTCAACCAATTTAGCTGCGAATGCTGTATAGACCTTGCGCTGAACGTAGAAGCGGTTGGTGCACACGCAGGTCTGACCGGTATTGCGATACTTCGACGCAATTGCACCTTCTACTGCGGCGTCTAGGTCTGCATCTTCAAAAACGATAAAGGGTGCATTGCCTCCCAACTCCAGCGAAACCCTCTTGACTGTGTCTGCGCACTGACTCATCAAGGTGCGGCCAACACCGGTTGAACCCGTGAAGGTGAGCTTGCGGACGACGGGATTGGCCGTTAGCTCACCTCCAATGGCAATAGCATCACCTGTCACCACCGAAAGTAGCCCAGCAGGGAGGCCCGCACGCTCGGCCAGCGCAGCAAACGCGAGAGCTGATAAGGGCGTTTGCAATGCCGGTTTGACGACCATCGAACATCCCGCAGCCAAAGCGGGCCCCGCTTTGCGTGTCAGCATCGCGGTAGGGAAATTCCACGGCGTGATCGCGGCCGTAACACCGATCGGCTGCTTGAGCGCCAGAATGCGACGATCGCCCTGCGGTGCAGGAATGCAGTCCCCATAGACGCGCCGCGCCTCCTCGGCAAACCAATCGATAAAGGAGGCGGCATAGACGATCTCGCCACGACTTTCGGATAACGGTTTGCCCTGCTCAGTTGTCATGATCAGCGCTAAATCGTCCGCGTTGTCTAGCATCAACGCGTTGAGTTTGCGAAGAATCATGGCGCGCTCCTTGGCGGGACACCGCCCCCAATGGCGTTGGGCAATCTGAGCGGCTTGGATAGCGCGCTCAGTTTCTACTACCCCGCACAGTGGCACAGTGGCCACTTCCTGGCCCGTGGCGGGGTTGATGACCGAAGCGCTTCGTCCATCGTCTGCGTTCACCCAGTGCCCCGCCACATAGGCCTGTTGACGCAGTAATGAAGGGTCTTTAAGTTGGATCTGCATGGTACTGGTTACCGTTCACGCCAGGATTGCAGCAGTCAGAATGGCGAGACCTTCTTCCAAAACCTCGTCTTGGATAGTCAACGGGAATAAGAAGCGAATCACGTTCCCGTATACGCCACACGTCAGTAGCAATAAGCCTGCGTCTCGTGCGCGCGCCTGAACCTGTTTGGTGAAATCTGGATCCGGCGTCCCGTTAGAGGTCGCGAATTCGACCGCGACCATCGCACCAAGGCCGCGCACATCCGAAATCTGAGGCACTTGCGCCCGAAGACCATTGAGATGCGCCTTGAGTCGGTCACCCAAGCGCTGAGCACGTGCGCAAAGACCTTCTTCTTCGATGACATCAAGTACTGCATGAGCTGCCGCTATGGAAAGCGCATTGGCGGCGTAAGTTCCACCTAGGCCACCCGGTGCTGGTGCATCCATGATCTCAGATCGTCCGCAAACGGCAGACAGCGGGGTGCCACCGGCCAAGCTCTTGGCCATGGTCATCAAATCGGGCACCACGTCATAGTGGTCCATGGCAAACAATTTTCCTGTGCGACCAAAACCAGTTTGAATCTCGTCAGCAATCAACAAGATGCCATGGCGGTTGCAAATCTCCCGCAGCGCACGCATGAATGTGGGCGGAGCCTGATAAAAACCACCTTCACCTTGCACGGGCTCAAGGATGATAGCTGCGACTTGTTCGGGATCGATGTCACATTTGAACAGTTGCGTCATGGCTTCCAAGGATTGCTCCACCGTCACGCCATGAAGAGGGATGGGTGCGGGTATGTGATACACGCTGCCAGGAAAAGGACCAAAACCGATCTTGTAGGGCACGGTCTTGCCAGTGAGCGCCATGCCCATGAAGGTACGGCCATGAAATGCGCCACCGAGCGCGATCACGCCGGGGCGGCGGGTGGCTGCGCGAGCGATCTTAATGGCGTTCTCAACAGCCTCGGCGCCCGTTGTAAAAAACGCTGTTTTTTTGGCGTGATTGCCCGGTGTCAAGTGGTTCAGGCGTTCAGCTAGGGCAACCGCACTTTCGTAGGGAACCACTTGGTAGGCCGTGTGGGTGAAGCGATCGAGTTGAGCCCGAATCGCTGACACGATGCGCGGATGGCGGTGTCCTGTGTTGAGTACAGCAATACCCGATCCGAAATCGATGAAGCGCTGGCCTTGCACATCCCAAAGCTCAGCGTTGAGGGCTTGTTCGGCATAGATGGGGAAGCCGACGGCGATGCCGCGTGGCGTAGCGGCTTGGCGGCGGGCATCAATGGCTGCGTTAGTGTTGGCAACAGGAGTCGCGTTGCCGGGCAATTGGAGTGTATGAGACATCAGCACACACCTTCTCAGAATGTTTTCTGCACTGCGATAACCACCTTATTGGCTCCCCAATAGCGCCCGTTGACAGTCCATGGAGTCTTGTCAGCATTGCTGCCATTAAGAGTTGCTGAAGCCAAAAATCCGTCGCCAAGATCCTTAGAAACACCTACGCGATAGTCGCTGTAGTTGAAGGTGCGATTGTTTGGCAACCACTGATGCCCTAAATGTGTATTGAGAGTGAAACCATTTCCCAAGTCGAAGGCTGCACTCAAATCCAGATATAGACTACCTTTGGAACTCACAAACCCCCCATAGTTGGTTGCGCTGTAATAGAGTTTTCCAGACCAAGGACCAGCGGTGAGCCCGCTGTACAACTCTATGGTGTTGGCATTAGCGAGTCCTGCGTTTACAGCTCGGTTACCTGGATACCAGTAGCCTATCGCCCCAACATCGTAGGCGACCGACTCGCTGAGTTTTCCTTTGTAGCCAGCGTAGAGATCTACTTCGAGCGAGCGTGAGCAGTTAGACCCGACGGCGACACATGACTGTTTAATCCAGTCGATGTTGTAGCCCCACGCCCCCAGATAGACGCCGTTGTCAAGTGCATGATCCAGTCCGACTTGCAGTGATGCTTTGTTGTGAGTCTGTGACATACCGCGAGGCTTGTAATCGCTAGCCAGCACGAGGCTGGTCGTGGTGGTGCTTTGCGCTAGGGCGGCTTGTTGAGTCAATGCCGCTACAGCGGCGAGTAATGCTAGACGTAGAGTTGTGGACATAGCTGTCTCCTTGTGTAAAGTGAAAAAAATAAATGAACGGTGCAACCGCCTACTAAGGTAGGCAGTTATTTCGATGCGCCAACACCGTGCACCATGAAGAACCTGAAAAAATGCTCTGCTTAAACCGGCACAGCAAAAGACCTCTGCTAGTCCTTACTTATGTACTCAGGCGGATTTCGTTTGAAGCCGCCCGTCAACACTGCGAGATAAACAAACCCAATGGCAAGCCAGATCGCACCCAAAGTCAATGCCCTCTGATCGAGGCTGATCATTAGCCAAATGTTGGCCGCCATACCTAGCAATGGAATCAGCAGATATTGAATGAACTCCCAAGCCTTCGGGTTGGTTTTCTTGATAAAGAAACGAGGGATTACAGAAAAGTTGACGCTGATAAATGCAAGGAACGCCCCAAAATTGATAAACGAAACGGAGGTCGTGACATCCATAAACAATGCGGCTAATCCAACAATGCCGCACACCAGAATACCCGCGACAGGGGTCAGAAAACTTGGATTCAAACGGCCAAAGATGCTCTTGGGCAACACGCCATCTCGCCCCATTGCGAACAACAGCCGGGAAGCACTGGCCTGCGCTGAAAGCCCAGATGCAAATTGACCAATAATCAAACCAATGACAAAAAGCGAGACGAAAATATCGCCACCAATATTTTTCGCAATCTCGAATGCAGCAGAGTCTGTTGCTTCAAACTTGTAGCCCGGATGAGCCAGTTGCACGAAGTATGCCGTCGCAACAAAAATCCCACCACCCAATAACGCCACGATCATGATGGCCTTAGGAATCACTCTTTGGGCATCTACAGTTTCCTCTGTGAGCGTCGTGACCGCGTCGAATCCAAGAAATGAATAGCATGCGATGGCAGCACCAGCGATGATCAACGATTTGTCGACATTAGCTTGGTACAGAGGGGCGAGATCGAAGAAAGGCTTCGTCGCATCTCCCAAGTTGTATCGAATTGCCAAGCCAACAAATGCCAGCAGCACCAAAAATTGCACAACCATCATCAGATTATTGATAGTGTTTGCGAGTTTGATTCCGAGGATATTGATGATGGTAGTCAGCCCGATGAATGCAACAATCCACACCGACATCGGAACATCCGGGAATGCTCGTTGCAGATACACCGCCCCAAACAGCCAAATGACCATGGGTAAAAATAAGTAGTCCAGTAAAACAGCCCACCCTACAAGAAATCCGAACTTCGGGCTAATGCACTTTCTAGCGTACGTATAAGCTGAACCCGCAACCGGGAACTCCTTCGCTAAAACACCGTAGCTGTACGCCGTCAGGAGCATGGCTAGAAGTGCCAAAACATAAGCCCCAGCTGCGACACCATGCGTTGCATCTGCCAGCAGACCAAAAGTGCCTAGAACAATGATGGGGGTCATGTAGGCTAGGCCAAACATGACAACGGAACTTAAGCTGAGCGTTCTATTTAATTGACTCATAGCATGTCTCCAATTTAATAATTAACAGGGGGAAAACTTTACTGGGGTGAGATGGGGACAATTTTTTGGCTAAGTATTCCTTTGTTTTCTTGCGGCTGATCCAGACGGAGATGAATGCGGCGGAGATCTAGATAGTTGTAGTCCTTGCGACTTTTTTCGATCTCTGAGGTATCAATTTTTACAACGACAGAACCCTCAGCCCTACCCATCGCGGCAAGAATCTGGCCTGCCGGTGAAACCACAACACTTTCGCCCGCAAACGTAAGATCACCATCGCTACCACAACGATTTGCAAGCGCTGCAAATATCTGGTTTTCTATTGCTCTTGCGACAATGAGAGTCCGATGCACGGGACCATATGGATCCATGTTGGCATCCGTGACGATCAAAAGCTCAGCACCTTGCGCAGCGAGTGCTCTTGCGTTTTCTGGAAACTCTATGTCAAAACAGATGAGAATCCCAACTCGAATTCCCTTCCAAATTGCAGTTACAAGATGATCTCCAGAATCAAAGATCCCAACATCTGAACTCCAGAGGTGAGACTTGCGATATTTCAGAGCAGTACCCTGTGGACTGATCAGAACTGTTGTGTTGTAGAACTTTCCCTCATCAGCCTCCGCAAAACCAATAGCGGCAGAAACACCAGTTTTATTGATCGCCTTGCGCACAGCGCTAAGCGTGGGGCCGTCTTCCGGCTCAGACAGACTTGCGACGTTATCTTTGTTCGGAAACCCCATTAGGCATGTTTCTGGAAATACAATCAAATCGGTCGTTGGATCTGCTCCTTCAATGACTTGAAGAACTTTTTCTAGGTTCTGAGATGTTGCGCCATCCTCAAAAGGAATTTGTGCGAGTTGTATTTGAATGAGCATATTTTTGTAAAAGTTGAACTTGTGACTGTTATTTCCTGAGGCGACTTCTGATTTGTCTATTGAAGGTACTTTAGTGAGATTCGCGCATCATTTCTATTACCCTGATGGGGTACTACTTTGAGGGTATGCCGTATGTTCAAACTTGAAGAGCTAGAGTGGCACCGAGCCATGGGAAGCTTGCTTGCAGCTCTAGATCAGACTGATTTTTGGATACGACTGACCCGTCTGCTGTCTCACTATGTGCACTTCGATAGCTGGGTCGCGCTGACTTTTTGCTCGCACAGTCATCCGTTGGTACTGGCAGAAATGCAGCTGAATGATGGGCAGGTGGATCACTTGTTTGAAGAATACAAGAGAGGCATCTATGTGCTGGATCCATTTTTTATGGCAACGCGTGAAAAGCCCCGTGATGGCCTCGTACTGCTTGATGAGGTAGCCCCCGATCAATTTAAGCTAACCGAATACTATCAACGGTATTTCCGAATCAATGTCGTAGAGGACGAGTTGCAGATTAACTGCGCAATAGATAGCGACTTGGTGCTTTGCCTGTCACTTGGCTCCCACCGTAAATTCAGTCCCGCAGAATTGGGGGTCCTCAGCGTACTAGCTTTTTGGCTGGTACCGCTATTTAGTCAACGATGGCGGTATGAAATGGGTGCATCGAGCAGTGAGTTTAAGGAAAAAGCACCTAAGAAGCTGCTCAATTTTCGAATAGAAAATGCACAACTCTCTGATAGAGAGCTGGAGATTTCAAAGTTGGTGCTTAGCGGGCATTCATCCAAGCATATTGCCAAAAAACTTGGAATTTCTCCAGAAACAGTCAAAGTACATCGCAAGCATGCGTATTCGAAATTGGGAATAAACTCTCAGAGTGAGTTGTTTGCCTTATTTATCAGCAGCCCTCCAATTGATGTTGCTGCGTTATAAGATGCCACGAATGCGCACTTTTATTTCAATACGCTGAATTGAGTTAGGTAGCTTGCACTGCGCGCCATGCGGCAGCCACGCGCTGCATCAAGCTGGGATGCAGCATGCCCAGTTTGGGTGAGAGGCCATGCGGCTGATGCGGCGGTGGTTTGAACCATGTTTCGTTGTAATCCAGCTCCACACACTGTTGCAAGCTGAATTTCGTCTCTGCTTGCAAACCCATCAGCTGATACGCTGCGCCATCTTTCGGGCTGACCGCAAACTCACCTGCTCGCAATTGCTTGGTTTTCTGGCTTGTGCCGTAGGCGATCAGCACGCGGAATTTTTGAGTAGAGTTCTCGCGCACTTCCATAACCAAGCCTGGGCGCGGCTTAGGGCCGGGTTCGAGCTCTGGCAGATATGGGAAGTGACACCACAGCACATCACCCGCCATCGGCTGCGGCCACCAAGCGAGCATCTTGCCGGCCATCAGCCGTCAGCTGCCGAAGAGGCTGGATGTCATGCTGCCTTGGCCTGCTGGGCCAGCGGCTTTGCGAATGGCTGCGAGTTGCTTGGGTGTCAGAGCGCCATCGTCCAACTCGTAATGCGGCAAGACTTCAGCGGCTAGCTTTTTCACTGCGTAATGCAACACTTCAGCCTCGCGCTTCAAGCCCAATTGCTTGGCCAAGCGCTTGACCGTATCGCGCGATACTTTGCTGGCCGTGTCTTCAGTCTGAAAGCGCATGAGCAGTGCTTCGGAAGAGGCGGGGAGGGCGATTGTTGACATGAGGCGTAAATTCACTAAAGATATCGTTATGATATCAAATTATGTCATCTCGTCAACCTAAAGACCCCTCAAAATCCAGCTTCAAAGGCAATAAGTCTTACCTTCCCAGCAAACCTTGCACGGTCTGCGGCAAAGAGATGACCTGGCGCAAAGCTTGGGCGAAGAATTGGGAAGAGGTGAAGTATTGCTCTGAGGCTTGCAGGCGCGGTAAGTCAGGGGTTTGAAATGTCATTTCATATGAAAAATCGTATAAATACTATACGATTATCAAAATAAAATACTGACTTGCTAAATAGGTAATCAAGCCATGAGCCAAGTCACCAACACTGTTCGTTTTGTCCTGGATGGGCAAATCATTGAAGCCCAAGGCAAGCGCCGCACGACGACTGTTTTAGATTTTCTGCGTGAGGGCATGGCTCGCATGGGCACGAAAGAGGGTTGCGCGGAAGGCGATTGCGGGGCTTGTGTGGTGCTGGTGGGGCAACTCAACACAGCAGGATCGGGCGTGGATTATGTGCCGGTGAACTCTTGCATGCAACTGCTGCCCTCGCTCGATGGCAAATCGCTCAAGACGGTGGAGAGCCTGAAAAAAGCTGATGGCACGCTGCACCCGATTCAAAAAGAAATGGTCGATTGTTTTGGCTCGCAATGCGGCTTTTGCACGCCGGGCATTGTGATGAGCTTGGCTGGCATGGTGCAAACCAATAGCTGCCCGAGCCGCGCGCAGGTCAACGATGCGCTGAGTGGCAACCTCTGCCGCTGCACAGGCTACAAACCAATCATTGATGCGACTTTGAAAGCCTGCCAGCGCCCAGCCGCAGAACTCAAAATTGAAGACGCGCAAGATGTGGCGCTTCTCAAAGAAATTGCCCGCGACAAGCAGCCCACTCTTGGCCTTGAAGGTCAAATCGTGATTCAACCCGTGGTGCGCACCAAGAAGGGCAGCGAATTTGTCTCGCCCAGCACGGTCGATGAAGTGGCGATGTATATCAGCGAATATCCACTAGCCACCTTGCTCGCAGGCAGCACTGAGATCGGCTTGCAGGTCAACAAGCAGTTTGCCCGGCCTGCGAATATTTGCTATTTGGGCAATGTGGCTGAGTTGCTGAGCACCAAGGAAACTTCCACTGCATGGCTCATCGGCGCTGCCGTGCCTTTAGAAGCCGTGATGAATTTGGTGAGTGAGGCTTACCCCGATTTCGCCGAAGTGCTGCGCCGCTTTGGCTCACCACCCATTCGCTCCACAGCGACTCTTGCGGGCAATATTGCCAACGGCTCGCCGATTGGCGACACCATGCCTTGCCTGATGGCGCTGGGCGCAACGCTGCATTTGCGCAAAGGCGATAAGAAGCGTGTGGTGGCGCTGGATGCCTTCTACACAGGTATGAAAGCCAATGTGCTGCAAGCCGGAGAATTCATCACCGCGATTGAGTTGCCCAAGCCCAAAGCAGGCAGCACATTCAAAGCCCACAAAATCAGCAAGCGCTTCGATCAAGACATCTCGGCCACTTGCGCTGCGATGAGTTTTGAAATGGCCAACGGCAAGCTCAAAAACGTCAAACTCGCCTACAACGGCATGGCCCCCACGCCGTGTCGTGCGCCGAAGATTGAAGCCGTACTCGAAGGCAAAGCGCCCTCCGATGCGCGCGAGAGCGACATAGATGCAGCGATTACCGCCAGTTTTCCCGCACGCGATGGCCTGCGCGCCACCTGGGCTTATCGCTCGTTGGTCGCACGCAACTTGGTGATGGAATTTATCGAAACGAATGAGATGGAGACTATTTAAATGAACGCTCCCACCACACTCAAAGAGCTGCTTCCTGACACGCTTCAAGAGCAGGGCAGCAACCTTGTTCACGAGTCCGCGCATTTGCACGTCACAGGCGCGGCGGTCTATACCGATGATATTCCCGAGCTGCGCGGCACGCTGTATGCGGCAATCATCATGTCGCCCGTGGCGCATGGCGAGCTGATCGGCGAAGGCATTGACCGCGCGGCGATTCTCTCGCAGCATGGTGTGGTCGCGGTTTATACCGCGAAAGACATCCCGGGCGAGAACAACTGCGGCCCGATCGTTCATGATGATCCGTTTTTAGCTGCGGGCAAGGTGGAATTTTTAGGGCAAGCAGTTGCGGTTGTCGTGGCCACCGACATGCTCTATGCGCGTGAAGTTGCCAAGCATGCCAAAGTGCTTGTCAAAGAGTTGCCCGCGATTTTGACGATTGAACAAGCGCTGGCCGCGAACTCTTTCATCATGCCCGCGAAATCGATAACTCGCGGTGACCCGCTCGGTGCCATCACGCGCGCGCCGCACAAATTGAGCGGCTCCACCTATTGCGGCCAGCAAGAGCAGTTTTACCTCGAAGGCCAGATCACCTACGCCGTGCCGCGCGAGGACGATCAACTCACGCTTTACGTGTCCACCCAGCATCCCGATGGCAATCAGCGTGAAGCTGCTGCTGCGCTGAATTTAACGACCAAAGACGTGGAAGTGATTTGCCGCCGCATGGGCGGTGGCTTTGGCGGCAAAGAGGGCAATGCCTCAATCTTTTCGCAGTCTGCGGCACTGGCTGCACACAAATTGCAAAAGCCCGTCAAGCTGCGCGTCAACCGCGATGACGACATGATGATCACTGGCAAGCGCCATGATTTCCGCTTGGACTACACCGTGGGCTTTGACGATGCAGGCCGCATCCTCGGCGTGGATTTCATGATCGCGTCGCGCTGCGGTTACAGCACAGACTATTCAGGCCCGGTGAACAATCGCGCTGTGTTGCACATTGACAATTGCTACTACCTGCCCAATCTCCACATCCTCAGCCATCGCTGCAAAACCCACACGCAAAGCGCCACCGCCTTCCGAGGCTTCGGTGGCCCGCAAGGCATGTTTGGCATTGAGACGGTGATCGAAGAAATCGCGCAAGCAACCGGCAAAGATGCTTTGGATGTGCGCCAAATCAATCTGTACCAAGAGCCTGCGATATCTGGCAACGCGGAAACCATGACGACGCAATACGGCCAGCAGATCAAAGACTGGGTGGGCGATCGCGTCATCAATCAAGTCGAAGCGGAAAGCCAATACCGCGCTCGCCGTGCAGCCGTGACTGCTTTCAACGCGCAAAGCAAAACGCGCAAGCGCGGCGTCGCGCTCGTGCCGCTCAAATTCGGCATCAGCTTCACCGCCACCATGCTCAACCAAGGCGGCGCGCTGCTCAATATTTATATGGATGGCTCAGTCAGCGTGAACCACGGCGGCACGGAAATGGGGCAGGGCCTCAACACCAAGATGCAGCAGGTTTGCGCGGATGGCTTGGGCATTCCTGCCAGCTTGGTGCGCGTTACAGCCACCGACACGCAGAAAGTGCCCAACGCATCAGCCACATCAGCCTCCAGCGGCGCTGACATTAACGGCGCAGCCATCATGAATGCCTGCGAGCAGATGCGCGCACGCCTTGCGCCAGTAGCTGCACGCATGCTCGGCTGCGATGCTTCCACTATTAAATTCATAGCTGGCCGTGCAGGCTCTATAACGGCGAATGGCCGATTTGACTCTAAAAACAGCGTGGAATGGTCTGCGCTGATCAAGAAGGCTTGGTTGGATCGTGTCGGTTTGTCGGTCGCAGGTTTTTACATGACCCCTGAGATCGGCTACGACCTCGACACCTTGATGGGCCATGCCTTCTATTACTTCTGCTACGGCGCAGCCGTGACGGAAGTGGAGATCGACACGCGCACTGGCGAATGGTGGCTCAAAGCGGTGGATATCGTGCACGATGCTGGCCAGAGCATCAACCCCGCGATTGACATTGGCCAAGTCGAAGGTGCCTATGTGCAAGGCATGGGCTGGCTCACGATGGAAGAATGCGTCTGGGATTTGAAAGGCAAGCCCACCAAAGACGGCTTCAGCGGCCGAGGCAAATTCTTAACTCACGGCCCCAGCACCTACAAAATTCCGGTAGCCAGCGATGTGCCCGAGCATTTCAAAGTCAGCTTGTTTGACAATCAAAACCTCAAGCCCACGCCGTTTCGCAGCAAGGCTGTCGGAGAGCCACCGCTCATGCTCGCTTTGTCATCCTATTTCGCCATCCGCGATGCAGTCAGCGCCAGCGCAGACCACAAGAAGCGTGTCGCCTTTAAAGCCCCCGCTACGCCAGAGCGGATTTTGCTGGCTTGTGAGGCGTTGAAGCAGGCTTGAGCTACTGTCGGTGTCTATGAACCTGTCTCTGCCCATCGGTGATGATCTGATACGTGATGTTCAACGCGAAGTGCCGCGAATGCTGGGCCGTTGTCTCTTGCGTCTGCAGCAGTATGAAAAACTGATGAAAGCCATCGTGGCTCACCACGAAATCTCCACGACTGGGCCACCGTTCAAGTCAAACCAGGCAAAGCGCATTGCGGATACCGCGAACAAAACCCTGGGTACATTGGTTGGCACGCTACTCGAAACGTTTGTCACCAGCAGCGAACAAGAAGAGATCGTCGAAGCAGATGCGCCCTACAACATCATCTCGTTAAAGACGAAGATGAGCTTGCATATGTCTGCTGATGATTACGACAGGACGCAGAACGATTTGAAAGAGTTGGTACTGCTGCGCAACAACCTAGTGCACCACTTCATCGACCAGCACGACCTTTGGAGTCTGGACGGATGCCGTGGTGCGCAAGAGTTTTTGGTGGCCGCCTACAGTCGCATCGACCAACACTTTGAGCAGCTGCGAGGCTGGGCGGAGCACATGGATCAGGCTAGACGCTTGGCAGCGGAATTTGCCCAGTCCGATGCCTTCGTCGATCTGGTGATCAATGGCATAGCGCCAGATGGCTCGGTGGATTGGCCCGCCGCTGGAATTGTTCGCGCTTTACGTGAGGCAGCTAGTGAGTTGGCTGTCGAAGAGTGGACTCCGGTCGCTAATGCTGAACGATGGATTGCACTAAGGTATCCCGATCAACTACCGGCAAAGTATGGGTGTAGCAGTTGGCGGCAAGTCGTACACGAATCCCGCCTTTTTGAGCTTCAATATCATGAAAAGGATGGTCAACGTACGGCTTGGTATCGATCCAAAAAGACATAGCGCGAAGCTTATGGAGCATGTCGGTTCATCACGGGCTTCCCATTTGTTGAAGCTTGACAAAGCTGCACTTTCGCATAAAAATGCAAATATGCGTACCAGTATTGACTTCCCTGATCCTTTATTCCGCACCCTAAAAGCCAGCGCGGCTATGCAGGGCAAGAGCTTGCGTGATTACGTGCTGCAGCTCATTGAGCGGGGCATGCAGCAGCCTGAGCCAAGCCAGCTCAAGCGCGTGCCCAAGCCTATTCCCGAGATTCCGACAGTGAATTTCGGCACTTTGCCGCCAGAGCTGATGACGAATAAGGGCATCAACGAATTTTTGATGAACGAGGAATACCAAAAATACCTGAACGTCATGAAGTACGGTCGCGGAAGTGGCGTTATTCCCGATGAAGCAAGTTAACCAAGTCAGGGATTCGGCTTCTATTCAGTCTTTGACTCACTGGAACAGACCTCGGGGGGATTTGCCAGACGTTAATGTCTGGCTTGCTCTCGCACAAACAGACCATATTCACCACGCATCTGCGCATAGCTACTGGCAAGAAACGATGGGGAAATGGGCGTTTTCTGCTGCTAACGAAGCCAGCGCGCAACAAGCTGAAAAAATGTATTTTTGCCGCACCACGATGCTGGGCTTGGTGCGAGTGCTTTGCCAATCTGAGAGAGCCAAAGGGCGGCATGTTGAGATGCATCAAGCGATGGCTGCTTATCAGCGGTTCATGGATATTGAAGAAGTGGCGTTTTTGCAGGAGCCTTGGCTGGGCGTAGATGCGACGCTCACGATGTTGCTCAATGTGCATCCGAAACTTCCGTTGCATATGTCCACTGACGTTTATCTTGTCGCATTGGCACAAACCACGGGGCTTCGCCTAGTGAGCTTTGATCGGGACTATCTGCGTTTTGAAGGCTTGGATTGCTTGATCTTGGAAGCTAAGCCGGGCGCCTTATGAATCATCCCGTTTCAACGAATTGTGTCTGGGTCAACATCGAGCGCTTTGAGGGCTCTAGCCCGCGTGAGGTGGGGGCTGCAATGCTTGTCTCGTTGGATGCCATAGAAGGCACAGTGGGCGGTGGGCATTTGGAGTTTGACGCGATTGCGCATGCGCGTTCGTTGCTGGCTGCCTTGCCGTTTATTGCTTATGAGGAAACACGCCGCTATGCGCTCGGGCCTTCATTGGGGCAATGCTGTGGTGGCGTGGTGTGGCTCAAGTTTGTTAGTATTGCTGCTGATGAAACTACTAAATTGATAGCACTCCGCGCAGAATATATAACGGGTAGAGGCCCAAAAAGCTTAAAAATTGCTTTGTTTGGCGGCGGGCATGTGGGTAAAGCGATTGTGAAAGCTCTAGCGCCTTTGCCATGCAGCGTGCATTGGATTGACAGCCGTGATGAGATCTTTCCAGAGTTGATTCCTGCCAATGTGCAGGCTGAGCATTCCGCTCCGGTACAAGCAGCGGTCAGCGATCTCGCGCCGCAAAGCCATGTGCTGATCATGAGCTTTTCGCATGCGGAGGATTTGGATGTGGTGGCCGCTTGTTTGCTGAGGCAGCGGGAGAGGAAAGACCTGCCTTTCATTGGTCTGATTGGCAGCAAAACCAAATGGGCGACGTTTCGGCATCGCTTGGAAGTTTGGGAGGGGCGCGGGTTTACTGAGCAAGAGCTGGCGCACATCACTTGCCCGATTGGCTTGCCAAGCATTGTCGGGAAAGAGCCAGAAGTGATCGCAGCGAGTGTGGCCGCGCAGTTGATGCAATACCGCAAAGCTTAAACTCCCCCCATGCCCTTTTCAAATCTCGGCTTCACGCCAGCAGTCTTAGCTGCTTTTAATCGCGCCTTGCAAGGCGAAGAATTTACCCAAGCCACGGAAGTTCAGCTAGCTGCGATTCCGGCCATTTTGCAAGGCCGCGATGTACTTGCTTCGGCGCAAACCGGCTCTGGCAAGACCGCAGCCTATGCCTTGCCGATCTTGCAGCAGCTTGTCGATATGGAGCCCGCGCAGGCCGGCAAACCGCGCTGCCTCGTGCTCGTGCCGACGCGTGAGCTGGCGGTGCAGGTGGAGGAGATGACGCGCATGTTCGCCAAGTTTCTGCCGCGAAAGATCAAGCTCTTGGCTGCTTACGGTGGCGTGGATATTGAGCCACAGATGGCAGCGTTGCGAGAGGGCGTGGATGTTTTGATCGCCACGCCAGGGCGCTTGCTGGATTTGGCCGATCAACGTGCGCTCAGTTTCAAATCCATCCGCCATTTCGTTCTCGATGAAGCAGACCGCCTGCTCGATTTAGGCTTCAACGAAGAGCTTCAGCGCATCCTCACGCTGCTGCCCGAAAAGCGGCAAAACCTGTTTTTCTCAGCGACTTTCTCGGTAGAGATTGAAATTTTGGCCGCGGCTTTGCTGCAAGAGCCTCTGCGCATAGAAATCGCTGTTACTGAACAGGAAAAGCCGCAAATCGAAGAGCGCGCCATTGCAGTTGACGCCGCACGCCGCACGCAGCTCTTCAAAAAGCTTTTCACAGAAAACGATTGGGAGCGTGCCTTGGTTTTCGTCGCGCGGCAATACGACGCGGAAAAAGTAGCGATGAAGCTGCGCGCCGCAGGATTAAAAGCCGAGCCTTTGCACGGCCAGCTCACGCAGGGCAAGCGCATCCAAGTGGTGCAAGACATCAAAGCAGGGCGTATTCAAATCGTCGTCGCCACCGATCTGGCTTCTCGCGGGCTGGATATCAAAGAGCTGCCAGTCGTCGTCAACTACGATCTGCCGCGCTCCGCCACCGATTACACCCATCGCATCGGCCGCACAGGTCGCGCTGGCCTGCCCGGCTTGGCGGTGAGCTTCGTTGGCGTAGATGCGCTTGCTCACTGGCAACTCATTTGCAAACGACAAGGCGTCCCAGCTGAGTTAGAAGAAATCGAAGGTTTCGAGCCCACCAACGAGCCCTTGCCAGAAGGCCAAGAGCTCGTACCCACGGGGCTGGACATCAACGGCGGCATCAAAGGCAAGCGCATCAGCAAGAAAGACAAGCTGCGGGCAGCGGCAATGCAAAAACCAGCTTGATACCAGCGGACAAGAAAAGTGCCCTCACTTTCAATGCGTCATAAAAGTTGGATACACTTGGCTCATGCCGCAGCGGAGCTTCTTTTGGTTCGCGGCAAAATCTGTTTACAGCGCCCGCAGTGGTGAACAGTAGGAGAACCCATGGAAGCATATTTGCTTGACTGGGCCAACCTGCTGTTGCGTTGGGTGCATGTCATTACCGCGATTGCTTGGATTGGCTCTTCTTTTTACTTCGTTTTTCTAGATAACAATTTAGAAAAACCCAAATCACCTGATTTGCTCGAAAAGGGCGTCGATGGCGCCATCTGGGCCGTGCACGGCGGCGGTTTTTATAATCCGCAAAAATACCTCGTCGCCCCAAAGAAAATTCACACCAAGCTGCATTGGTTTTATTGGGAAAGCTACTCCACCTGGCTCAGCGGCTTTGCGCTGTTCACAGTGCTGTATCTGTACAACGCCAGCACCTATTTGATTGATAAATCGCTCATGGATTGGCAGCCTGGCGCTGCAATTAGCGTCGCTTTAGCGTTTTTAGTTGTCTTTTGGATGATTTACGACGGCGTTTGCCAGCTTTTCGGCTTCCGCAAGCATGGTGAGCTGATCGTGGGCATTTTGATGCTGATCGTGATCGCTTTCATGAGCTGGCTGGCTTGCCAATGGTTTGCGGGCAGGGCGGCCTTTCTGCTAGTGGGCGCTTCAATAGCCACCGCCATGAGCGCGAATGTGTTTTTCTGGATCATTCCGGGGCAGAAAAAAGTGGTGGAAGCCATGATGGCATCCAACGCCGGTGGCGCAATATACGATTCCGCAGCCCTGGCCATTCACGGCAAGCGCGGCAAGCAGCGCAGCGTTCACAACACTTATTTCACGCTGCCTGTCATCTTCGCGATGCTCTCCAACCACTACAGCTTCATGTACACGCATGCACACAACTGGCTGATCCTGTTTGCCATGATGGCAAGCGGTGCCTTGATCCGCCAATTCTTCGTGCAGCGCCATGGCTACCATCTGGGCCGCGCCGCCAACCCATGGCCTTGGGTAGCTGTGGGGCTGGTGGTGTTGTTTGGCGTGATTTTCGTCCTAAGGCCTGCACCAGTTGCTATAAATTCAATAGCACCTCGCGCAGATTCTATAACGGGTACAGGTCAAAAAGACTTAAAAAATACTGCTGAAGTAAGTGCTTATACGACGCTACAAACCACCTTGCAAGCGCGTTGCATTCAATGCCACGGCGCGCAAGTGCAGATGAAAAATGTGCGGCTTGATTCGCCAGAGCAGATCAAGCTACATGCGCAGGCGATTTACCAGCAAGTCGTTGTCACCAAGCAAATGCCCATGAACAACTCCACGCAGATCACGGAAGCTGAGCGTGCGCAAATTGCGGATTGGTTCAAAGCGGGAGCGCCAGTGAAGTGAACGGGCTCTGGGCGAACAACGCCTATTTCATCACGCTGAATCAAGAAACCGTTAAAAACCGAGACTTGGGTTTAGCAAATGAGCGCGGTCAGTTCTTCCAGCGAAGCAATCTCAAGCGTCGGCTGTTGAGTTTCATGCGGCCAGAGCTTGCCCTGCCGATTCAGCCAGACCGCTTGCATGCCGGCATTCAGTGCGCCGATCACGTCTAGCGCCGCATCGTCGCCCACATGCAACACCTCATCTGCCGCCACGCCCGCCGCCAAGGCAGCCGCTTGGAAGATCCGCGCTTCTGGCTTGGCCACGCCTTCACTTTTGGCACTGATTGCCGCTTGAAAATAATGTGCAATCCCCACCAAATCCAGCTGCGCATTGCCATTGGACAGTGACACCAGCGGGTAGCGCTGTGAGAGCAGCTTCAAAGCGGGCAGGGCATCTTCGTAGTATTCCACTTGGTTGCGCGCTGCAAAAAACGCTTGGTATGCGCCCTCAGCCAGCAGCGGATCGTCTCCCGCGCGATACAGCGCCAAGCGAATAGATTCTTTGCGAATTGCACCCAAATCGTGCGCCATTTCGGGCCTTTTCTTAAGCACCACATCGTGCATGTATTCCCGAATCTCGCGCAGCGCAGTCGGCGAGGCAAACAGCGCCGCAGTCATGGGCGCATGTGCGCCGAGCCAAGCGAGGAGGACTTTTTCAGCCCGTTCGATCACCGGCCAGATCGGCCACAGCGTATCGTCCAGATCCAATGAAATCGCCCTGATTTTCTCAATGTTTAGCATCTTGCTGAGAGAATAGCACCATGACATTTCAAACCGAACCCGCGTTTTCCCACGGTAGCCAAAATCAGTACAAATCCTCCACCGCCGTATTGCTGTGCAACCTGGGCACACCCGATGCGCCCACCGCCTCAGCCTTGCGGCGCTACCTTGGCGAATTTTTGAGCGATCATCGTGTTGTAGAAATTCCCAAAATTATTTGGTGGCTCATTTTGCACGGCATCATCTTGCGCTTTCGCCCCGCCAAATCCGCCAAAAAATACGCAAGCATCTGGATCGCGCCGGGCATTGAAGGCCGAGGCGGTGGCTCACCCCTGAAAGTTTGGAGCGAAAAGAATGCGCTCCTCTTGCAAGGCAGCCTCGCCCAGCGTGGCCACCGCGTGCGCGTCTTGCTCGGTATGCGCTATGGCAACCCCAGTATTCCCAGCCAATTGCAAGCCTTAAAAGCCGAAGGCTTCAATCGCGTCCTTATTTTGCCGCTCTATCCGCAATACAGCGGCACCACCAGCGCCAGCGTGTTTGATGCCGTCTACACCTGGGCCGCCAAGACCCGCCTCGTGCCCGAGCTGCGCTTTGTCAATCACTATCACGACCATCCCGCATTCATCAGCGCCTTGGCAGAGCGCATCCAAGCGCATTGGCAAGTGAATGGCCGCAGCGAAAAACTCATCATGAGCTTTCATGGCGTTCCCCAGCGCACCCTGAATCTGGGCGACCCCTACCATTGCGAATGCCACAAAACGGCTCGATTGCTCGCTGAAAAACTGGGTCTCAGCAAAGAGCAATACCAGCTCACCTTCCAATCCCGCTTCGGCAAAGCCAAATGGCTAGAGCCCTACACCGAGCCCACGCTGATCGCGCTCGCGCAAAGTGGCTGCAAAAGCGTCGATGTCGTGTGCCCCGGTTTCCCGGTCGATTGCTTAGAGACCTTAGAAGAAATCTCCATGGAAGCCAAAGAAGCCTTCCTCCACGCAGGTGGCAAACAGTTCAGCTATATCCCCTGCCTGAACGATTCCCTGCCCTGGATCAGCGCTTTGGCCGATGTAGCAGAGCTGCATTTAAGCGGCTGGGAAACCCGCGCAGCGCTTGATGAAAAAGAACGCAGCCTGCAAAAGCAGTTGGCCATCGGTTTAGGGGCAAAATCCTAAGCGTTTTGAGCACTTCGCCGTTATAGAATGTGCTTGTAATGCTATCAATTAAATAGCAATCATCATCCCATGAATTCAAGTGCCCCCAGCTCCTACGATCTCGTCCCCTACGAGTCATATCCCTTTGCGCATCTGCATCCGGCGCGCTTAGCGGCCACAGCGCAATTGCGCGGCATGCCGCCGCTGCCTGTGGCCACGGCTCGCGTGCTTGATCTAGGTTGCGGTTCTGGCGGGCATGTGATTGCGCTGGCGGGGTTTTATCCGCAGATGCAGTTGATTGGCGTGGATCTCGCGGCGGGGCAGATCGCATTGGGCAATGAGCGCATTCGCTCCTTGGGGCTGGCGAATGTGAGTCTGCATGCCGCAGATCTAAGCCAAGGCCTGCCCAAGAGCGCTTTGGAGGCCGCGCAAACCTTCGGCGGCCAGTTTGATTACGTTGTGTGCCAAGGCGTTTATTACGTCGTGCCAGATGAGGTACGCGAAGCCATTTGGCAGTTGCTGCGCAAACATCTCGCTCCGCAAGGCATCGCCCACATCAGCTTCAACACCTATCCCGGTTGGAAGCAGCGCGAAGTAGCGCAAGATTTTGCGCAGTTTCATGCGCCTGCAGGCATGCCCTTAGGCGAATCCGCTCTTGAGCAAACCAGCGGCACGCAGCGCGAACAAGCCGTGCGCGAGGGCTTGGGCCAAATCGCAACGCTCGCCCCCAAGCACACCGAAGGCCTAACGGCGGGCTACGGCCACAGTTTTCAAGCCGAAGCGCTTGCCGCTGCCAAAGCCATACCCGGACTGCTCTTTCATGAATTCCTCTCGGGGGACAACCGCCCTTTGTATTTCAGTGAGATGCTTGCAGCAGCTCAGCAAGCAGGCTTTGCGTATCTTTGCGAAGCTGGCCTGCCAGATGCTTGGCCAGGCCGCTTAGGCGCGGCTTTTGCCCCTCTGGTGGCCATGGCGGGCGGCGATGCAATGCGCGCAGAGCAATACATGGATTTCGCCCTTGCCCGCACCTATCGCAACAGCCTCTGGATCGCGCCAGCCGTCGCTGCGCAATTGCCCTCTGCGCTCGAGGCTTGGCCTAGCGATGCGCTGCGAGGCCTGTATTTCGCCGCAGACATCAGCGCAGGGCAGGGCGCAGCCGAGGGCAGCCAAGCTTTTGTTAGTGCACATGGCGTGGGCTTCAGCGTGGCTGCAGCGCATGCACCTGCCCTGCAAACGCTGCTTCGCTCGCCCATGAAGCTCTGGCAAAGTACCGATGCATTGCTTCAAGCGCATCCCCAATCTTTGGCACTCTTGCATGAATGCGCTTTGCGCGGCCTGCTCAGCATTTGGCGGCAACCGCCAGACATGTCAAAGCATCTTCTTCTGCAAGCCCCTCAATGGCTACGTCTTGAAGCATTGCGCCAAGGCAGCCGTTATCTGCCCAGCATCTGGCATCAGCCCGTGAGTCTGCACGATGCTGACCGCGCCTTACTCGCGCAACTCGATGGTAGCCCGCATGCAGCCAAGCCTAGCCCCTCTCAAGCAGCGCATTTCGCTCAGCTCGGCTGGCTCACTTTGTAGACCCGCCCGCATCCGTCTGCTGTCATAAAGACCCTCAATTTTTTGTGCCATCAGGCACAGTCACGCGCTCGGCGCATCACACTCTTGCGCAATGTCTAGGCTTTGCCTAGCAAAAAAGTAGCGGTTTCGCAAGGCATTTGTTGTTCGCAAATGCCTAGTATTAAAGAGATGTAAAACACATGAAGTTGCCAATGAATGATGGTACAAAGTATCCTATGAGTTCACAAATTCACACAAGAGCATCTGCCAAGAAAAATCATAGAAATTTTAAAAAGTAATTCAAAAGTATTCATATTTAAGGTGTTTACCGCAATAAATTATGCAAAAAGTATTCATTAAGGGGCTCTTTTTTGTTTCACAAAGTTAGAAATCGAAGCCAAACAAGCAGGTCATCTGGCCTGCCCCACAGCGTTGTTGCTCGCTGGAGGGGTGTTTTTGCTGCTTGGTATGTGTCTTTTTTTTACAAAGTGAATACTTTTGTCGTAGGTGTTTTCATGGGGAAACCCTTATTCGGTGTCTTGGACAAAATTTTTCCGCGTGATGTTTTTCACGCTTTCCTTAAAAGCTTGCGAGTGGGTGTTCAGCTCATTTGCGCGCGCCATGTTTCCTTGTCTTCTCCCTTTTCATCACGCATCCCCGTAGAGGTGTCCTTTGGCTAAGCAAATCAACCACAACAACCAGTCTGTCCAAGTGGCGCAAGCCACGATGAAAGCAGTGCCTATGCAGCAAATAAATTCACCACAAATGAGCCGTTTGGCGCAAGCAGTCATGCTGGCGGCATTCAGTCTCGGCGCAGGCTTTATTGCCAGTCAAGCTGTCGCTCAAACGCCGCCTACGGCAGGTCAAGTGCAGCGCGAGCTCTCTGTGCCGGCGCCTAGCCTGCCCAAGGCAGATCCTGTGTTGCCCAAAGCGCAAGAAGTGCGCCCCCAGTTGCGCCCTGCCAGCAATTTCTCCACGACGCTCAACGGCGTGCGCTTCTCTGGCAACACCCAGATCATGGAAACTGATTTGCAATTGCTCATTATTGAAAGCCTGGGCAAGAAGCTCGATTTCAATGGTCTGCAAGGTTTGGCAGACAGCGTGAGTAATTTCTACCGTGGAAAAGGCTTCTTTGTAGCCCGCGCCTATTTGCCTCAGCAAGAAATCAAAGACGGCATTATTGAAATCGCCCTGCTCGAAGGTCGTGTCGGCCAAACAGCCGTCAAGCAAGAAGGCAGCGTGCGCACAGCCGCTTCCGTTGCGCAGGGTTTGCTAGATGCCAATGTGCCCGTCGGCTCTATCGTGCAAGAAAAGGCGTTGGAGCGCGCTGCTTTGCTGGCCAATGATCTGCCCGGCATTGATGCAACAATTAATCTAGATCCAGGTGCGAATACGGGTGACACCAATGTCACCTTGAACCTCAATGAAGGCAAGCTCTTCAATGCCACAGTCGATCTAGACAACCATGGCAACCGCTTCACAGGCGAATACCGCTTGGGCGCAACACTCAGCCTCAACAGCCCTTTCGGCTTGGGCGATCAAGTCACACTGCGCTTGATGCGCACAGACGAAAAGCTCGGCTTGGTGCGCGGCAGTTATTCATTGCCAGTGGGCACCAATGGCGGGCGTGTTGGTTTAGCCGCTTCGCGTGTTGTCTTTGAAGTGTGCTGCCAGCCTGCGGGCTTCTCCCCAAGCGGCGCCAGCACCCAGCTCACCGCATTTGGCCTCTATCCATTAGAGCGCCAACGCGATCGCAGCATCTTCTTAAGCGCCAATTACGACAACAAACAACAGCGCAATCAATCTGGCGTGGCGCAAGTCGGTGAGCGCGAGCTGGATGTGATTACCCTAGGCAGTTCGCTCCAAAGCCGCGACAGTGCGGGCGGTGGCGGTGTCAACTTTGCCAACCTTTCACTCGGTTTGGGTCATCTTGAAATCAAAGATGCGCTCGGTCAAACATCAGATGCCGCTAGCTCGCGGGCTGCTGGCAATTTTGCCAAGCTCGGCTTGCAGGCCTCTCGCATTCAGCGCTTAAACAGCCAATTCAGTATTTATGGTGGCGTGAATGCGCAATGGGCCAATAAGAATCTAGACAGCGCTGAGAAATTCGCTTTGGGCGGCGCCACAGGCGTTCGCGGCTATCCAAGCGGCGAGGGTAGCGGAGACGAAGGCTATGTGGCGCAAGTGGAGTTGCGCGCAGATTTGCCTGTTGGCGGCGCAACGCAGTGGCAAACCTTCCTCTTCTATGACCATGGCGGTGTCAAGGTCAACAACACCAATTTCGTGGCTGGCGGCCTAACGCCCAACAGCTACGACCTACATTCTTGGGGCATTGGCCTCAACGTCTCGCGCGCAGGCATGTTCCAAATGCGCGCACTCTGGGCCAAGAAGGCGGGCAGCAACCCTGGTTCCACAGCACCTAATTTCAACGACGTAGACGGACGCAAAGGCAAAGAACGCCTCTGGTTCCAAGCCGTCACTCAATTCTGATTATTCGGGAGCACACACATGAACACCTCCAATTTCTCACAAGCATCCAGCTATAGCAGCGATACCAATAGCAGCAACACATCCGGGAAGCCTAAAACTATGAATTCGACCATGACCAAGTCAGCCCAAGCAGAACAAAAAACCACCAGCTTCACGGTTCGCACAGGGGGTCGAAAGATGACCTACACCTTCCGTCCACGCAAGAGCATGTCGGTTCTGCTGAAATTCCTGATCGGCATTTTCGGCGGCCAAGTGCTCATTTGGCCTGGCTTGGCTGCAGCCCAAGGCTTGGCAGTCAATGCCTTGCCCACTGGCGGCAGCGTGGCTGCGGGTCAAGCAGGTGTCAACACCGTTGGCAACGCAATGACCGTGACGCAAACCTCTAGCCGCGTCATCCTGAATTGGTCTACTTTTGACATCGGCACGCAAGCCAGCGTCACTTTCAACCAACCCAGCTCCAGCTCGGTTGCCCTGAACCAAGTGACCACCGCATCGCCCAGTCAAATTCTCGGCCGTATGTCCTCTAATGGCCAAGTTTGGCTGCAAAACGCGGGCGGCGTCTATTTCGGCAAAGATGCCGTGATTGACGTAGGCGGCATGCTTGCCACCTCGCTCAAAGTCAATGAGCAAGAGTTCATGAATGGCAACACCATTTCCATGGAAAACCAAGGCGGCGCAGGCGCTGTCATCAACGACGGCAAAATTACGGCAAGAAGCGGTGGCTATGTCGCGCTGATCGCCCCTAAAGTTGAAAACAATGGCGTGATCAACGCCAGCATGGGCACTGTGCGCATGGCCGCAGGCGACAAAGTCACCGTTGACTTGGCAGGCGATGGCCTCATCAAGCTCAATATTGATCGCGCCACAGCACTGGCTAGCGTCAAAAACACCGGCCTCATCACAGCCGATGGCGGCAACGTCGTCCTCTCTGCTCGCAATGCAGGCGATCTCGCCAGCCTCGTCGTCAACAACACCGGCATCATCCAAGCCAACAGCTTGTCTGAGCGCAATGGCCGCATCTTCCTAGATGCAGGCAACGGCATCGCAGAAAACTCTGGCAGCCTGATCGCCAAAGGCGAAGCCGCTGGCACCACCGGCGGCCAAGTGCAAATGGCGGGCCGCGCAGTTGGCGTGGTCGGCAATGCCATCGTCGATGTATCCGGCCAAGCCGGCGGCGGCCAAGCCCTGATTGGCGGCAACTATTTAGGCCAAAACACGCGCTCCATCATCGACGGCAGCGCAGTTGCCAATGCGCAAGTCACTCGCATTGATAGTGGCACGCAAATTCGTGCCGACGCTGTTCAAACAGGCAACGGCGGCCGCGTCATCGCCTGGTCAGACGACACCACCCGCGTCAGCGGCCAAATCAGCGCACGCGGCGGAGCGCAAAGCGGCAATGGCGGCTTTGTGGAGACATCGGGTAAGAAGGTGCTGCAAGCGGCAGGCGTACGCGTCAACACTAGTGCATCGAATGGCACAGCTGGCACATGGTTGCTTGATCCAGCGAATATTGACATCGTGGCAGCAGGCGTAACCGATCTGACCGAATCTCCCGCTGGCACTTACGCCACTTCCGCCGATACCGGCACAATTACCGATGATGACATCAATACAGGCTTGGGCTTAAACGCTAATGTGATCATCACTACAGCCGGCGCTGGCACAAAAGCAGGCGACATCACTTTCGGTGCAGGCGTGGTTATTGATAACGCAGCTGCCGTCGCAGCAGGCACGCTAACTCTCAAGGCGGACAACAATATTGCCCTGAATGATGCCAAGATTGAAGGTACGGGCGCTAATGCACTCGGCGTCACGCTGTCTGCAGGTCTCACAACAGCAGGCGGCACAATTTCCGCAGGCAGCTCCACTATCCTGTCAAACGGCGGCGCAGTCAGCTTCTCCACCCAAGGCGGCGCTATCACTTTAGGCCTCACCAAAACTGGCGCAGGCAATCTCAATGTCACCAGCCTAGGCGGCGCTGTCAGCCAATCGGCTGGCCCGATCATTGTGGGCGGCACTACCAGCGTTAACGCTGGCACAGGAGACATCGCCCTCACCAATACTGCCAATTCCTTGGCTGGCGCATTGAGTGCCACGGGTGGCAAAGTTGAAGTTAAAAGCGTTTTAGCATTGAATCTTGGCACAGTTTCTGCTTCATCGCTGACTGCCACTTCTCAAAAATCTATTGTCCAATCAGGTGTAGTAACAGTCACTGGTGCGACTGACCTAGATGCGGGAGCTGGCGCAGAAAACATCACCCTCGCAAACACCAATAACGATTTTAATAGCATCAAAGCAGTGGGTAAAAGCATTGCTATCAGCGATAAAAACGATCTGACGCTGACTTCACTCAGCAACGATCCTGTTATTGGAAACGTTGATATCAAAGCTGCAGGCCTACTAACATTGCCAGCAGCCAACATCACAGGTGTAAATATCAACCTAGCAAGCGGCGGCGCTGCAGCATTGAACACATCTGGCAACATTTCAGGCCAAACGATCACGCTGACCTCCGGCTCAGGCACTTTAGGTTTGGGACACGACCTGACATCAACCTTAGGTATTATTTCTTTGGCGACCAGCGGCGGCGATATCAATCAAACCGCTGGTTCGATCACCGCAGTGGGCAACACTGCAATTACAGCAGGTGCAGGCAATGTGTCGTTGAACCAAACCGGAAACAACTTCACGGGCAAAGTGGCCGTCAATGCCAAAGACGTGACTTTGCGAGATGCCGACGCTATTATTTTGGGTGCAATCAATGCCACGGGCACATTGGCAGTTACTGCTGGTGGTGCAATCACGCAAGCTGCGGCTGCTAGCGTCACAGGAGCTAGTAAATTTACAGCAATTGGCTCTGTTATCAACCTGGACAAAACAACGAATGCTTTAACCGGCACGGTGGAGGCAAAAGGCTTTGCTGTCACCGTCATCAACAACATCGCTTTGGAGCTTGGTACGGTTAATTCGAATTTCTTAACTGTAGGCACCAACAATGCCGCCATCACGCAAGCTGGCGCAACTTCATTGGCAGTTATTGGTTCAAGCCAGTTCGATGCTGGCTCAGCCAATGTTGTTTTAAGCAACAGCAACTCTTTGGGTGGCGCAATTGTTGCTGTAGGCAAAGACATCACCCTCAACAATTCATCTTCTGTCGCTGCTACCAAACTGGACAACATTACCGCCTCTGGTAATTTGTCTGTCACGACGAATAACCTCAACATTGTGCAAGCAGTTTCTCCAAGCAAAGTCAGAGTCACTGGAACTTCTAATTTCCAAGCTGGAACAGGAAGCGTCACGGTTGCCAACACAGACAATAAATTCACAGGCGCAGTAAGCGCAGTAGGTAGCAGCGTCAGTATCACGAACGCTCAAGCCACCGCATTAGGCTTGATCACAACAACAGGCGCTCTGAGCGTAACGAGTCAGGGCAATATCAGCCAAGCTGGTGTACTCACTGTTGGAAGCGCTAATTTCACAGTATCAGACATCGCGGGCACGCCCGATTACGACATCACACTGAATTCCAAAGACAACAGTGTTGCAGGCGCTGTAACTTTTGCAGAGAGCGGCACGGCCAATTTGCAAAATGTCGCATGGCGCAACGTCAATGCTGGCGCATTAATGCCCACCCTGCCCACAGGTTTGAAGAACTTGACACTAGAGCATACCGCTGCGGCAGTAGCGCTTGGTGCAACAACGATCACCGGCAATCTGTCGATCGTTGCTGGTGGCGCGATCACGCAAACTGGCGTGCTTGATGTAGATGGCACATCTTCTTTCGATGCGGGCGTAGCAAATATTACGCTTAACACCCAAGCCAACATCCTGACTGGCGCAGTCTCAGCCAAAGGCGATAACTTTGCTGTTGATAACACCGGTAATGCTGCTCTAGGAATCACGACGGGTACATTAGATTTAACTGGCGCATACACGCCAACTTTGGCTGTAGGCGCAAGCGTTAACCTGAGCAAAGACCTTTTGGTCGGCAGCTTCTCAACCACCTCCAATGTGAATCTGCTCAACGATGTCACCATCAAGAGCACGGCAGTGGGTGGCGATGTGTCGCTCACTGGTGGCGCCACGGGTTCAGGCAAAGCGCTCACAATCAACTCTGCTGATGAGGCGATTTTGACGGGTAATTTTGGAGCTACTGGCACGGAACTCAGCGCGTTCAGCGTGACTGCTGCTAACGGCATCAAGTTAGCTGCAAACGTCAACACCAAAGGTGCGCAAACCTACGCAAGCAATATCAGCCTGACGGGCGCGACCGTATTGACAAGCACAGACAACGCCGCCTTGATGACATTCAAAGCCATCGATGGCGCGCAGGCACTGACAATTAACACCGATGGCACTGTGCGCTTGGGCAAAGTGGGCGGCACAACAGCTTTAACGAGTCTCACCGTCAATAACACCGGCACGCCAGGCACCGTCATCGTTACAGACGACATCAAAGCAGGCAGCCAAACCTACAACGATTTTGTTGAGCTTGATGCAGCAGTTGCCGGTACGAACATCACCTTGTCCAGCACCACGGGCGGAGCGATCAGCTTCAACGATGTGGTCTACAGCACAGCGAGCGAGGCCAATCAACTGACAGTGCGTACAGACGGCGCTACGACCTTTGCCAAAACCGTTGGTGCAGGTGTCAATCAAGCACTCGGAAGCTTGACTGTAGAGGGCGTAACAACCCCTGCTACGGGCACAACAAGCTTGGCTGGAAACGTGACTACATCGGGTGCGCAGGCTTTTAACAATGCAGTCACTCTGGCGGGCGATGTGATTCTTGATGCTGGCGCTGCCAACTCAGTGAGCTTAGCTGCCATAACAGGCGCAAGCAAAGATCTCACCATCACAGGCGTAGGTACAATTGCCAGCGCCAGCGGCTTAGATGTGTTGATTGCCAATCAAAGCCTGCTCACTAAAGGCGCAGTAGCGGCCTCCAGCGTCGCCGTTACAGGGGCAGCCACCTTGGGCGGCGATGTGACGACTACAGGTGCGGCAGGACAAACGTATGGCAGCACCACACTGAACGCAGACGTGGCCCTGAACGCAGGCGCAGCCAATTCAATCAGCACAGGTGCGATCACCGGCAACAGCAAAGACATCACCTTCACCGGCTTAGCCACCATCGGCGCTTCAACCGCTTTAGATGTGGTGACAGCCAATCAAACTTTGACAACAACCGGAGCTGTTGCTGCCAAGAGCGTCGCCGTGACAGGTGCTGCTACTTTGGGCGGCGATGTGACGACTACAGGTGCGGCAGGACAAACGTATGGCAGCACCACACTGAACGCAGACGTGGCCCTGAACGCAGGCGCAGCCAATGCGATCAGCACAGGCGCAATCACCGGCAACAGCAGAGACATCACCTTCACCGGCTTAGCCACCATCGGTGCATCAACTGCACTAGATGTGGTGACGGCAAATCAAACCTTGACTACTACGGGAGCAGTAGGTGCGAAGAGCGTGACGGTGACTGGCCTAGCAACTTTAGGCGGCGATGTTGTCACCAGCGCAGGTCAAACCTACAAGGGCGGCATCAATCTAGACACCAACACGAAATTGCAAGACACAGGCGCTAGCGCAATCAATACAGGCGCGGTCGATGGCGATACCTTTAACCTGACTTTGAACACCGGTGGCATATCAACAGTTGGCGTAGTCACCGACACAGGCGCACT
>JANOJL010000029.1:0-6026 GCA_031418715.1 Variovorax sp.
GATATTCGCTCGCTGCGCATCTACGAGGGCGCCACGGAAGTGCAGCAATTGATTCTCGGAAAATCAGTATTGACCGGTGTGATTTAAAAAGCGAAATAAAACTAAGCAAGAGGTGACTGCAATGATGACTGCACAACTTGATTCTTTCGTCCGAGACCAACTACCGCCTGCCGATGCGTGGCCAGAATATCGTTTTGACCGCCCTGAGCTGCAGTTTCCGCAAGCGCTCAATGCAGTCGAGCAATTGCTCGACAACGCTGTGAGCAACAAAGGCTTTGCAGATCACGCGATGCTGCGCTCTGCGGCGCGCAATTTCACTTACGCACAAGCGCAACAAGTGGTCAACCGCATCGCCGCCTATCTGATTGAGGACTGCGGTCTCATTCCCGGCAATCGCGTGCTGCTGCGCGGACCTAATTCCATCGGCATGGCGTTGTGCTTTCTTGCTGTCGCGAAGGCCGGCTTGATCGCGGTGGCCACGATGCCGCTCTTGCGAGCCAAGGAGCTGTCGGAGATCATCCACAAAGCGCAGCCTGCGATGGCTTTATGTGATGGCCAGTGGCTGGCAGAGCTCGAAACTGCTCATCAACAAACCCATGCACTGATGCAACGCGTGATCTGCTTTAACACCGAAGCTGATCAAGATTTGGGTGCGCTCTGTGCGAGCAAAAATGGCGATTTCAAAGCCTGCCCCACGCTGGCTACCGATGTCGCCATGATGGCCTTTACTAGCGGCACAACCGGCTTACCCAAAGCTGCCGTGCATCTGCATCGCGATTTGATGGCTGCTTGCGAATGCTGGCCGCGCCATGTGTTGCAAGCCAAGCCGAGTGACATCACACTCGGCTCGCCTCCTCTGGCCTTCACGTTCGGCCTCGGTGGCTTGCTGCTGTTTCCGATGTGGGCAGGCGCGAGCGTGTACTTTCATGACAAAGCCTACACGCCAGAAAATATGGTCGATGTGATCAACACGGTTGGCGCCACGATTTGCTACACCGCGCCCACGTTTATCGCCAAATGGCCGCATTCGCCAAAGTCAAAGGCACGAAGAGTTTGCGCATCAGCGTGAGCGCAGGCGAAGGTTTGCCCGATGCGACACGCCAGCTTTGGAAAAAGGCCAGTGGTTTGGAGATGCTCGACGGCATTGGCGCCACCGAGATGTTTCATATCTTCATCTCCAGCGCCCGCCATGAGATCAAGAGCGGTGCGATTGGAAAAGTCGTGCCCGGCTACACAGCCAAGGTGGTGGATGATGATGGCAAGGAGCTGCCGCGTGGCCAAGTCGGCAAGCTCGCCGTGATTGGCCCCACGGGCTGCAAATACTTAAGCGACGAACGTCAAAAAAACTATGTCAAAAACGGCTGGAATTATCCCGGCGACGCCTTCATGCAAGACGACGATGGCTACTTTTTCTTCCAAGCCAGAGCCGACGACATGATCGTGAGCGCCGGCTACAACATCGGCGGCCCCGAGGTAGAAGATTGCTTGCTCAAACATCCCGCAGTGGCCGAATGCGGCGTGATCGGCCAAGCCAACGAGGAGCGCGGCATGATCGTGAAAGCTGTGATCGTTTTGAAAACCGGGCATGTGGGCGATGAGGCGATGGTCAAAACGCTGCAAGATCACGTGAAAGCCAATCTTGCGCCTTACAAATATCCCCGCGCGATTGAATTCCGAACTTCCTTGCCACGCACTGAGACGGGTAAGTTACAGAGGTTTAAATTGCGCCTAGCTTGACCCAACATGAATTGCGCTCGAATCGCTCGAAGAACACGGAGGTTTTTTCTGTGGCTTTCGTGTATTTCTGTGACTTTCGTGTTCTCTTCATATTTGAAAACCACAGACTAAGAAACACGCCATGCTTCAAATCCTCCAACCCCCCGATTGGGCGCCCGCTAAAGGCTACGCCAACGGCATCGCTGTCACCCTCACCGCAGGCAGTCAGCTCATCTCCGTGGGAGGGCAGATTGGATGGAATGCGCAGCAGCAGTTTGAGAGCGATGATTTCATTGCTCAAACACGCCAAGCTTTGCTCAATGTGCGTGCGGTATTGGAGGCCGCAGGCGCAGGCCCTGAGCATATGACGCGCATGACTTGGTACATCACCGACTGCGAGGAATACAACACGCGGCTCAAAGAATTGGGCGGCGCTTACCGCGAAGTGATGGGGAAAAATTTTCCCGCCATGAGCTGCGTGGGCGTGGCGCGCTTGGTGGAAGCGCGCGCGAAGGTGGAGATTGAAGTTACTGCCATCAAATCTCAAAACTACTAATTTGATAGCACTCTACGCACATTTCATAATAGCTCATGGGCTTTTTCATAAAAAATTCTCTCTGAGCAACACCATGATGCAAGCCAACCATGCACATCCTTGACAACACAACCGTTCAGAATTTTCAGCGCGATGGCGCAGTTGTGTTGCGCGGTGTGCTGCCCACCATGCAGCTCATGCAACTCGAATTGGGCATCGAAGAAAATTTAGCAAACCTCAGCCCGCTGGCGATTACAGCCAGCGATGCCGATGACCCCGGCCTATTCGTTGAAGACTTTTGCACTTGGCAAAGCAACTTCCATTACGAGAGCATTTTGAAAGAAACAGCGCTGCCGTGGATTGCGCGCGATTTGATGCAGAGCGAATCAGTACGGATTTATCACGACCATCTGCTGGTCAAAGAAGGTGGCACGCGCGCACCGACGCCGTGGCATCAAGATCAGCCTTACTACAACATCTCAGGTCGCCAGAATGTGAGCTTTTGGATTCCGGTGGATTCTGTGCTCATCGAAAGCAGCTTGCGACTCATTGCGGGCTCACACAGCGGCATATGGTTCATGCCGCGCACCTTTCAGGATGCACAGGCCAAGTGGTTTCCTGAAGGAGCGCTGCAAGAGTTGCCAAATATTGAAGCTGGCCTCAAAGCCGAGCCTGCGCAATTCAAAGAACTTTGCTGGGCACTCGAGCCCGGCGATTGCATCGCTTTTCACATGCTCACCTTGCACGCCACACGCGGCACATTGCCCGATCAACGTCGCCGCGTATTCAGCGCCCGCTACATCGGCGACGATGCCCGCCACGCCATTCGCCCTTGGCGCACCTCGCCACCGTTTGAAGGTTTGACCCAACGGTTGCCGGATGGCGCTGAGATGGACGATGCGCAGTTTCCGCGATTGCTTTGACAGCGCAGTTCAGCTTTCGGCTTGTTGGTTGTGGAAATCTTCGTAGATCTCTTTGATGGTTCTGCCATTGAACGTCCAATGCGGTGAGGGCTGTATCGCATAGTCGTCTGGCAAATCGAGTAGCTTGCGAGTCGCCGCAGTCAGTGAACACACCACGCCCGAAAACTCTACTTTCTTCTCTGCCACGATCACGGCTTGTTGCTGGCCATCTTTTGACATCAGCACGCTGCCATTGGCAATGCCCAACTCATGGAAATTCATCGGCGGGCGCATGCTGCGTTTGACGGCGAGAGCAGATTGCTTGTCTGCGCTAGGCAGATCGGCTTCAATCGTTTGCTCAAACTCTGCCGTGATGTCATCGACTTTCAACAGTTTCAAAACTGCAACCACGCGCTCAGGTTCGAGTTTAAAAAACTCACGGTTCGGATTGAGTCGCGTCATACCAAATGCCAGATGCAGCGCTTTCTCTACTTCGCTGGCGTCTTTTACCTTGCAGGCAAATGCGCAATCAAACGGAATCGGCACGCCGGTGCTGTAGAGCTGTTTCATACGCTCTTTCACCTCCCGCTGCGTTGTTTTGCCGATTTTGACCAAGCCCGGCATGGCGGGATTGGTCAGCACATAAACAATCTGACTGAGCTTATCCGCCATTTCAATCCACCCTCGCCCCACTCGCCTTCACCGGCTTCTCATACCTGGCCCGCTCGCCCTGCATGAAGGCGGCGAACTCAGATGCGCTGCTGGGCGATGGCTCGGCCATGAGGGTGGCGTAGCGGGTTTGGGTCTCGGGGGATTTGAGGGCGGTGGTCAACGCCGTGTTGAGTTTGTTCATCACTTCGGCGGGTGTGCCTGCGGGAGCAACGAGACCCCACCAAGTGTCGACTGCGAAGCCACTGAATAAATTGGGCATGGCCTCGGCGAGCGCGGGCACATCGGGCATGGTGCTGGAGCGTTTGAGGGTGGTGACGGCCAGCGCTTTGAGCTTGCCGCTGCGGATGTTGGGCGCGGCAGTGGCGAGGTTGTCGAAGTTGAAATCGACTTGGGCTGAGAGCAAGGCCAGTTGCGCGGGATTGCCGCCGTTGTAGGGAATGTGGACGGCAAACACGCCAGCGCGCTGCTTGAACATTTCGCCGGCCAGATGGCCGCCTGAGCCGTTGCCGCCTGATGCGAAGTTGAGTTTGCCGGGGTTGGCTTTTGCGTAAGCGACGAAATCTTGCAGGGTGTTGATATTCAATCGCTTGGCCGTATCCGCATTCATCACCAGCACATTGGGCACGCGCAGCATTTGCGTGATCGGCGCGAAATCTTTGCCTGCGTCGTAGGGCATCTTGGCGTAGAGCCAAGGGTTGATAGCGTGTGTGGCGAGCGCGGCGATACCAATGGTCAATCCATCGGGTGCGGCTTTGGCCACAATGTCTGCGCCAATATTGCCGCCCGCGCCGGGTTTGTTGTCGATGATGACCGTGCCTAGGCTCGTTTTGACTTGCTCAGCAATGAGGCGAGCTGTCACGTCAATCGGGCCACCTGCTGCGTAGGGAACGACGAGGCGGATCGGCTTTTGTTGGCTAAAAGCGCTAGTAGCCGGCAGGGATATTGCGCTGAGCGCTATTGATTTAGTAGTGATGGAGAGGAGTTGGCGGCGTTGCATGATGGTGGTTTCTTTCTTGAGAGGCGAACGCAAAAACCGCAGAAAAATCCCAATTGATTTTCTGAATTTTTTGCGTCTTCTGCGTACCTCTGCGTCTTTTGCGTTTTATGGGTTGAGTGCCAAAAAATTTAATCCAGCTTCGCCCCCGAGCGCTTGATGATGGGCTCCCATTTCTTGGCCTCATCAGCAATCAGCTTGCCGAAGTCATCTGCACTCCCACCCACCGCATCAAGCCCTGCAGATTTCATGCGCTCTTGCACCACGGCTTCTTTCATGGCGGCGTTGATGGCGCTGTTGATGCGGTCAATCGTTGCGCGCGGTGTGCCAGCAGCCACCAGCACGCCGTTCCATGCGATGGCTTCAAAGCCTGCGAGCTCTTTCAAGCCGCTGCTCTCCACGGTGGGCAGCTCAGGCGTGAGGCTGTAGCGCGTTTTGCCTGTGACGGCCAGTGCTTTCATACGGCCTGCGCGCACCTGCGGCATGATCAACGTGGGCACGGTGGCGAGAATTTGCGTGTCGCCGCCGGCAGTGGCGAGCGCGGCAGGTGGACCCCCGTTGAACGGGATGTGGACGGCGAATGTGCCCGTGAGCGCTTTCAGATACTCCATCGTGAGATGCGACGATGAGCCATTGCCCACCGAGGCGTAGTTGTACTTCCCAGGGTTGGCATTGAGCAGCGCGACCAGCTCTTTCATGTTGTTGGCAGGCACATTCGCGTTGACGGCAATGATGTTGGGCTGCGATGTGGTGATCACCACAGGGCTCAAATCTTTGAGCGGGTTGTAGGGCAGCTTGCTGTAGAGAAAAGGCGCAAACGCCACTGGGCCATTGAAACCAAGCAGCCAAGTGTGGCCATCGGGCGCGCTTTTGGCCACTTCGTTGGTGGCCACGGTGCCGCCTGCGGCTGGGCGGTTTTCAATGACGATAGGTTGCCCCAGTGTGGCAGCCAGACGATCTTGCATCGCGCGGGCAATCGCATCGAGCGAGCTGCCTGCGCCGGAGGCAATGATCCAGCGGATGGGTTTGGAAGGGAAATTTTGAGAAAAAGCGGAGATAGCCGGCGTAGAGACTGCGCAAGCTGCTATGGTTTTGATAGTGTTTCGTCTAGTGATGAGACCAGGAAAAGTCATGATGCGAGAGCCATTTGAGTTAAGTTAACCAAACTTTACCTTGCTTTGCATGCCCTTTGTGAGCGGGTTGCCAC
>JANOJL010000030.1:0-159089 GCA_031418715.1 Variovorax sp.
GGCGTGGAAGGCAAAATTGCAGCAGCGAAATTCGCTCGTGAAAACAAGATTCCCTATCTCGGTATTTGCCTAGGCATGCAAGTGGCTACCATCGAATACGCCCGTAACATGGCGGGTTTGAAAGATGCCAACAGCACCGAATTCGCGCCCGATTGCCCTCATCCGGTGATCGCACTGATTGCCGAGTGGAAAGACAAAGATGGCAGCATTCAAAAGCGCGATGCGAAATCAGATCTCGGCGGCACGATGCGCCTCGGTGCGCAAAGCTCCGATGTTTCCAAAAATACGCTCGCGCACAGCATCTATGGCGACGTGGTCACTGAGCGCCATCGCCATCGCTACGAGGCGAATGTCAACTATTTAGACACGCTGCGCAAAGCAGGCTTGGTAATCTCCGCGCTCACACAGCGCGAGCAGCTGACGGAGATTGTGGAGCTACCCAAAGAAGTACACCCGTGGTTTATTGGCGTGCAATTTCACCCTGAGTTCAAGTCTACGCCTTGGGATGGACATCCGCTTTTTAACGCTTACATCAAGGCAGCGCTCGATCATCAAGGTTCGGGTAAAGCGTTGAAACCTGTGGTGGCGGGTAAGTCTGCGGCTTGAATAGCCAGTAGGGCTTGTTGACTCAGTTTATGAGCGTTTTAGGCCAGTAGCCGTTACGGCATGCTAGCCCTGCACGTGCAGCATTTGCCCCAGCGCATGATGCCGCGCTTTCAACTGTACGCTGCCCAGACTGGGCAACACAACTGCTTCTTGTGCAAAGGCAGGCCTCTCGATGGGTGCTGAAAAAGCGAAAGCAAATGCAGTTTTCATGCTGCTATTCTAGGCAGCGTTAAATTGCAAACAAGCCAATGCAGACGACGCCTTCAATGCTCAAAACAGCCAGCGTCATCGCCATGCCCACCAGCCGTGCCCATCTCGCTTTGCGAGCCAGCAAACCAAAGGCATGCAACAAACGCCCCGCAATCAGTATCGAGCCAAAGCCCCAAAGCCATTCCGTGGCCAAACCATTGATCTCCAACAGCGCCATCAGCAGCAACACCATCGGCGCAGTTTCAGCGAAATTGCCGTGTGCACGGATACGGCGAATCAGCGTTTGATCTCCACCATCCAGCAAGCTCACTCGCGCTTGCACGCGCCGCAGGATCACCAGCGCGGTGAGCGCTGTTTGCAGCAGCGCACACAGGCCAGCAAACAACAGACTGAGATGAGGCAAGGTCATGAAAACTCCTTCAGTTTGACGAACACGCTGATCATGCCAAATCTAAATCGCGCGGTCATCCCTTTAAACCACAGATTTTTCAGCCGCAGCTTTCAAGCTTGTCATCACATTGGGCAGAGACTTGCGCATGCCCGAGCCGATCAAGCGACCAAAGATTGGGGCAAGCAGGCCATCAAACGCCACGCGGTGAGTGGCTCGCGTACCGCCCTCGTGAGCTTGCAACTCGTGTTCAAAGCGCATCAGGCACAGCGGCAGCTTGCAATCCACCGTGAAGCTCTTGTTGCGAATCACTTCGCTGAACACAATATCTGATTTCGGGCCGCCATGGGGCACGATCACACCGCGAGTACCAGAGGCGAATGCGCCTTGGATCGATGTTGATTTCACTTCGGTATCCCAAGCGGGCCATTGCGCCACGTTTTCATACAGGGCGAAAATGGTGGCGGCGGATGTGTTGATCTGGGCGCTGACTTCGAATTGCATGGTGGTTCTCCTTGAATCTTAAAAAATATCAAACTGGGGAATACGCAACTTGGCGCACTTCCAGCGCACCAAAATGTACGGCGGGGCATTTTGCCGCCCAGCCAGTGGCCTCTGGCTCGCCGGGCACATCGATCAAATAGTAACCGCCAATTTGCGTGTCGCCAGCCAGCGCCATGCCTTCTTTGGTTGTGATGCGGCCTTTTTCGGCAAACACGCGTTGAGCGCTTTCAGGCGGCGCGAGTTGGCCAGCAGCTACCAACACACCCGCTTGAATCAGCTGCTGGTTGTAAGCCATCATGGCCTGCATAGTTTGCTGCATCGCCTCAGCTGGAATATTCGCCATTGCGGCGGAGGCCCTCTCGCGCTCTTGGATACCGCTTGCAAAGATGTAGCCTCCGATGCGCAACATGCTTCGGGCAAGCTGCGGGCAACCATCGTCTCGCCTGTGGCGTTTTTGTACTTGATCCCGCTGCTGCCCAAATTCAGCCAGCGCCACCCTAATATTCAGCTCGAATTGGAACTGAGCGAGGATTCGGTGCAGCTTATTCCCAAGCGCTTTGATGTGGGCATTCGTGTGGGCGCATTGAATGATGCTGCGTATGTCGCTCGGCCTCTAGGCCCGCTGCGCTTGCCGATCTGCGCCTCACCCAAATACATCAAAGCCAACGGTGTGCCGCACTCGCTCGATGATTTAGCGAATCATCGCCTGCTCATGCTGCAAATCACAGGCCGCGAGCAACCTACGCCCTTCTTCGTGCAAACGCGTAGCGATGGCGCACGCAGCATGCAAATGCTCCAACTCCCCGGTCATTTCATCTGCAATGATTTCCGTGCTCTGCACCAAGCCTGCATCGACGGCCTAGGTATCGCCCAGCTACCGCAGCCCTTGGTGTTAGAAGCGCTCAAAAAAGGCCAGCTCAAAACCTTGCTCCCCGCGCATTTATTCGATGGTTTGCAACTCTTTATTCACTACCCCAGCCGCAAACAACTACCCATGCGCGTGCGCGTGTTCGTTGATTTTTGTATCGAGCATTTCGGCGGACATGCAGATTTGACGGCGAATGTATCGGGCTTTGCAGCAAAAGCCTAGGCTCACCAGTGCGCTACTTTCGTCGCGCCGCTTTCACGCTGTTGTCGTAATAATCCAGCGGCTTCTTTTGCACCCAGACGATGAAGGCGGCGATGTCTTCATGCGCTTGCAACGAAGCCCAACTGGTATAGCTGCGAGCGAGTTCTTTCTCGTTAAAAGTAGCGTGAATTTTCCGGTGGCAGATGCGGTGAATCGTATGCGTCTCGCGGCCTCCTTGGCTTTTGGGAAGCAGGTGATGCTCGTCAATGCTTTTGCCAAAAACAAGGCCACGGCCGCAGAGCGGGCAGAAGCTGGGCGGCCATGGCTCTGCCGCCGGATGCTCAGAGTCGCGCAATGCGCGTTTCCCAACCATTCTTCTACATCACCCTATTTTTAAGCCAAATCAGCCTCTACCCGTTATAGAATATTCGTTGAATGCTATTTATTTAATAGCATTCAACGCAGATAATTTAGAGCTTAGCCGCCACCCAAGCTTGTACGCTGGCCAAGGCTTCATCAAGCTTGGAAGCATCCGCGCCGCCAGCCATCGCCATATCCGGCTTGCCGCCGCCTTTGCCGCCGACTTGCTGAGCTACGAAGTTGACCAAATCGCCAGCTTTGACTTTTGCAATGGAATCTTGAGTCACGCCAGCTGCGATTTGCACTTTGTCGCCATCGACAGCAGCCAATACGATCACCGCCGTTTTCAGCTTGTCTTTGAGCTTGTCCATCGTGTCGCGCAAAGCTTTGGCATCTGCGCCTTCGAGCTTTGCAGCGAGCACTTTGATGCCTTTGATATCGACCGCAGAATTGACCAGCTCATCGCCTTGATTCGATGCAAGCTTGCCTTTGGCTTGTGCGAGTTCTTTTTCCAGCTCTTTGACCTGCATTTGCATGGCCGCGATGCGGTTGGAGAGTTCATCAGGAGACGATTTAAGCGCAGCTGCTGCTTTGCTCACCGTGGCTTCGAGGTGTTGCACAAACTCCAAAGCGCCTTGCCCCGTAACAGCTTCCACGCGGCGCACGCCAGCGGCTACGCCACTTTCGGCCACGATTTTGAAGAAACCGATATCGCCTGTGGCTTTGACATGTGTGCCGCCGCACAGCTCGGTGGAGCTGCCAATCGAGAGCACGCGCACTTCTTCACCATATTTTTCGCCAAACAGCATCATCGCGCCAGTGGCTTTGGCCGCTTCAATCTGCATCACTTTCGCATTGGTCGCGGCGTTGGCCAAAATCTCGGTGTTGACGATGCGCTCAATCTCCACGATTTGCGCATCCGTCACAGGTGCGTTGTGTGCAAAATCAAAGCGCGTGCGATCCGCCGTCACTTCGCTGCCTTTTTGCTGCACATGATCGCCCAGCACCTCGCGCAGAGCTTTGTGCATCAAATGCGTGGCGCTGTGGTTGCGAATGGTGCGATTGCGCGCTTCGTGGTTGACCTTGGCGGTAACGACATCGCCCACGTTGATCGCGCCTGAATGCATATTGCCATGGTGGCCAAATACATCGGCTTTGATTTTTTGCGTATCGAGCGTGGAGAAAATCGCGCCGCTTGGGCCATGCAACAAGCCTTCGTCACCAGCTTGGCCACCGCTCTCGGCATAGAAAGGCGTGGTATCCAAGACCACGATGCCGTTTTGGCCAGCTTTTAGCTCAGTAGCCGTTATACCTTCTATATAGATTGCTATCACTTTAGCAGCAGACTCTAGCTGCTCATAGCCCACAAAGGTGTTCAATGCGCCACTGTAATCCAGCGCTTTACCCATCTTGAATTTGCCAGCGGCACGAGCTTGATTCTTCTGCTGCTCCATCGCTTCTTTGAAGCCAGCTTCGTCCAAACTCAAACCGCGCTCGCGACAGACATCAGCACTCAAATCCAGCGGGAAGCCATAGGTGTCATGCAGTTTGAAAGCCACATCACCAGGCAGCACCTTGGCGCCACCGCCCAAGGCTGCATCCAATATCTGCATCCCGGTCTCGAGCGTTTCAAAGAAGCGCTCTTCTTCGACTTTCAGTACATCCATCACGCGCTGGGCGTTGGCTTTGAGAAGGGGATAAGCATCGCCCATCAGCGCCACCAAATCGGGTACGATTTTGTGGAAAAACGGGGTTTTCTTGCCCAGTTTGTAGCCGTGGCGGATCGCGCGGCGCACGATGCGGCGTTGCACGTAGCCGCGCCCTTCGTTGCTCGGAATCACGCCATCGGCCACTAGGAAGCTGGTCGCGCGGATGTGATCCGCAATCACGCGCAGGCTGGGGTTGTTCAGATCCACGGGCACGTCTTTGCCAAACACCTCGCGTGAGGCGGCCGTGATCAGCTTTTGGAACAGATCAATCTCGTAATTGGAATGCACGCCCTGCAAAATCGCCGCCAAGCGCTCCAAGCCCATGCCGGTGTCCACGCAAGGCGCGGGCAGCTTGGTAATGGAGCCATCTTCCGCCATATTGAACTGCATGAACACATGGTTCCAGATTTCAATGAAACGATCGCCATCTTCATCTGGGCTGCCGGGTGGGCCGCCGGGAATGTGCGGGCCGTGGTCGAAGAAGATTTCACTGCACGGGCCGCAAGGGCCGGTATCGGCCATCATCCAGAAGTTGTCTGATTTGTATTTGCCACCTTTGTTGTCGCCAATGCGCACCACACGCTCGGGCGGCAGGCCGATTTCTTTGGTCCAGATATCGTAGGCTTCATCGTCGTCGATATAGACTGTGGCGAGCAAGCGCTCAGCAGGCAAGCCGTAAACCACTGTGAGCAGTTCCCAGCCCCACTTCAGGCTCTCGCGTTTGAAATAGTCGCCAAAGCTCCAGTTGCCCAGCATCTCGAAAAAGGTGTGGTGCCGAGCGGTGTAGCCGACGTTTTCTAAATCGTTGTGTTTGCCGCCGGCACGCAGGCAGGCTTGCACCGAAGCGGCACGCACGTAGGGGCGCTTGTCTTCGCCCAAAAACACGTCTTTGAACTGCACCATGCCGCTGTTGGTGAACATCAGCGTTGGGTCATTGCCCGGCACGAGCGGGCTACTGGCCACCGCGGTGTGGCCTTGCTTTTCAAAGTAAGCGATGAAAGACTGGCGAATCTCGTCCACGCTGAATTTTTGGACGGGTACGAAGGGTTTCAAATGCGGATTCAGAGTGGTGGAATTTGACATAGCCCGCCATTTTACTGGGACACACGCACCCCATTCTTCGGTTTGAACTATTCTTCCAGCGCCCGCCTTCTGGCATCATGCCACTCGTAGCCGACTTTGACTTGGCTCGACTCCTCTTCCAACTGGCGCTCCAATTCCAGTCGCCCTTCGCGGATGGCCTTGATCAGGTCTTTGCGATCCAATTCTTTGCGTAGCTTGGCCGTTTGTTTGAGTTGCTCCAAATTGGTACGCCTGAACGCATCAGCTTTTTCTTTGGCCTCATAGCGACCGTGCCCCAGCATTTCCAAGGCTTGGCGACCCACGTTAAGAGAGCTCTCAAACAGCTCACGCTGCGCAAAAGTCACCCCCAATTCCTTCAAGTCGACCAAGTGCGGCACGTCTTTGGCGCGGGCAATGATCTGAAGGCGGGGAAAGTGCTTTCTAGCGAGTGCGGCGATTTCTGTGACGGTCTCTTTGTCATCAACGGCAATCACCAGGATCTTGGCTTTGTGGGCACCAGCGACTTCAAGCAAATCGAGCCGCGCCGCATCGCCGTAAAACACCTTAAAGCCAAACTGGCGCATGCTCTCAACGTGCTCACTGTCGTGATCCAACACCGTCGAGACGATGCCATTGGATTTCAGCAGTCGGCCCACAATCTGACCAAAGCGCCCAAACCCAGCAATGATCACGCCGTTGTGATCCATCTCAGCGTCTGCCGCCGGTTTATCCTTGCCCCCACTGAACCAACGCACTTGCAACAGGTCTTGCGCTTTCATCAAAAGCGGCGACACGGCCATCGATAGCGCCACGATTAGATTGATCCAGGCGCCCTGGTCCGCGCTGATCATCTTGCCCGACAGCGCCAAGCTGATCACGACAAACGCAAACTCACTGCCTTGCCCGAGCAGTGTCATGAAGCCTATGCGTTGGCCGACAGCGAGCTTAAAGAGCGACGCCAAACCGTACAACAGGGCAAACTTGACCACCAAGTACAAAGCCAGCAAGCCAATGATTTGCGGCCAAAACTGCACCAGCAAGCCTAGATTGATTGCCGAACCAATGGTGATGAAAAAGAGACCTAGAAACAAGCCTTTGAAAGGCTCTAAATCGGCCTCCAACTCATGCCGATACTCGCTGCTGGCCAGCATGACGCCGGCAATAAAAGCCCCCAAGCCCGCCGAGACGCCCACAAAGGTCATCAACTCCATAACAGCGATGACCAGCAAAAGGGCTGTGCCCACGAATAGTTCGCGCGAACCGTTTTTAGCGATCCAGCCCAAAACAAGCCCCACGACATAGCGCCCGCCGAGCACCACCGCTACGATGGCCCCAATGGCGTAAAGCGGTTGGAAAGCCTTTGCGCCCTCGCTAGGAAAAAAGAGGCTGATCGCAATCAAAATCGGGATCGCGGCCATATCCTGAAACAACAATACGCCGAAGCTGCTCTGCCCCACCGTTGCGCCCATCAAATTACGGTCGTTCATCAACTGAACGGCAACCGCCGTCGACGAAAGCGCCAGAGTGAGGCCCAAAATCAAAGCGGCTGCCGGCGAAAAGCCAAACGCATAAACGCCTGCGCCCAACACCAGCCCGCAGACGGCCATTTGCGCCGCGCCATAGCCAAAAACCCGCAGTCGCATCGCCCACAAACGCTTGACATCCAACTCCAGCCCGATGGTGAACAGCATCAGCACAATCCCTAGCTCCGCCAGCAGCGCAATATTGCTGTCTGCTTTTGACAAGCCTAGGCCGTAAGGCCCAATCGCCAATCCCGCCAGTAAATAACCCAGCACAACGCCCAATCCAAAGCGCTTGGCCAGCGGCACGACGACGACCATGGCCGCCAAGTAAATCAAGACAGTCAACAGAATGTTCGTTTCAGTGGGCATGATCACCCCCGTCGGTTTTGGCGCTAAGCGATGCCAGTTCGGCCACCAATCGATCTCGGTAGGCTTCGGCCGCTTGCAGGAGTTGGGTATCGTTCAGACTCCCCGCGTGGTAAACCGTGTAGGGCTCTAACCATTCCATGCCGCAGAAGAGTGCGGTTTGGTGGATCGGTGTGGATATCTGATTCATGGGAAAGTGGTTGTAGCCTGCGTCGGTATAGGCGCTTTGCTCGCCGCCCGCTGTGGCGGCCCAAAGCAGGCGTTTGCCGCGCAGCGCATCGCTAGGCTTGCCATCGCTGCCGTGCCCATAAGCCCAGCCGTAAGCCAGAACCTTTTCAAACCACAGGGAGAGCAGCGCCGGCGTGTGATACCAATGCAAGGGGTGCTGCAAAACGATGGTGTGGCTATTACTCAGTTGCTTTTGCTCTGCCGCGGTATCGATATGGAAGTCTGGATACAGCTCGTACAGATTGCGCACATGCACGCCAGGCAGATCATGCACCGCTCGCAGCAGCGCTCGCCCTGCCCGAGAGTGCTTTGGATAGGGATGGGCATATATCAAGGTGATCATTGTGTTTATTCCCTTGGATGGGATCGTGCGATAAACGCTGCGTCGCCTGTTTCCACCAGCATGGCCCAGGCCAGGCGCACGAGTTCTGCTTCAAATTCCGGCGTGCCCAGCAAGGCGGATTTTTCGAGAGAAGCGCTGCGGATCACGCCCATGACCGCTCTGACCACCACAAACAGAGCCGCAGGCGTGGTGCGCAATTTGATCTCTGGATGCTGGGCAGCCATGCGGGAGAGATAAAGCGCGATTCGATCGGCCGCCTCGCGCATCGCATGGGTCACCGTATCGTGATGATCCAGCTGCCAAGCGAGGCGAATCATCGTGCCGCGCACGGCCTGCCCTGCGGCTGTGCGTTCATTGTCCACCCGGCCTGAGCCAAAAGCTTCCACCAGAATATGAATGATTTTGGCCATCAGCCCTTGCGGATCCTGCGCAGAGTGCTCTGCTATTGATAGCAATTGTGAAAGCCGCTCGAGCACGCGAGTGCGCTGGCGTTCGATCATGGCCAGCAAAATCGCTTCCTTGCTGGGGAAGTATTGATACAGCGTGCCCACTGAAAACCCTGCCTTTGCGGCGATCTTATTGGTGTTCAGGGCATGGACGCCATGCTCTTCCACAATCTGAGCAGTGGCGATAAAAATCGTCTCAATCGTACGCAAAGCACGCTCCTGCGAGGGCTCTCGGCGTACCTCGCTCATTGGAGAAACTGGCTTTTTCGGTGTTGCGGTCGGCATTTCAGGCTTGCTCCAAAAAAATCTGAGCAAATAGCGAGTTTGAAATCTGAATAAAGCTCAGTATATTCTAGGCATGGAAACACTGCACCCCTCACCCACCTACTTGCCGATTCGCAAGCTGCATGTGGATTTGTCTCAAGGCTTTGATCGCCATTGGTTCAAAAGCGCCAGCGGCCAAGGCGATGCCTTCCGCACCGCGTATTTCAACGCGATGTCGATGACCTTTCCGGCAGGCGAGCAGTTGTTCATTGATTCCGTCAAGCGCCTGCAGCCCAACTTGCCGCAGGCGCCAGAGAATGCTTTGATGCATGAAACGATTCGCGATTTCTGCGCCCAAGAAGCCACGCATCGCCATGTGCACGCCCAGTTCAACAACCACCTCGCGCAACAAGGCTTGAAGAATGATGTGGAGCCGCGCATCTGGGCGCGCTTCAAGCAGCATGAGCACATCAAAGCGATCCATCACCTAGGCGTGACTGCGGCCAATGAGCACTACACGGCCGTGATGTCCGATGCGCTGCTGCGCAACCCAGCCTACACCGAGCACATGATTCCCGCCATGCAACAGGTCTGGCGCTGGCACGCACTGGAAGAGACGGAGCACAAAGCCGTCGCATTTGATCTTTACAACGCCGTTGGCGGCGGTCATCGCTGGCGTGTGCGCTACTACATCTATGGCACGATCACCCTGCTGGCCGACGTGATGCGCCAGACGGTAAACAACCTCTGGCACGACGGCACGCTCTTCAAACCATCGACTTGGCTGAGTGCTGCCCAGTTTTTCTTCGGCCGCCCGAGCAAAGGCGGCGGCTGGATTTGGACGACGACCAAACCCCTGATGGCCTACTTCCGCAAAGACTTCCACCCCAACCAGCACGATAACCGAGATCTCGCGCAGGGTTATGCGCAATCGCACGCAGCAGATTGGCGGCTGGTGCGCTGAGAGGGTCAGTCTGCTTTCACCAGCAACCGACTCAAGCCATGGAAATGGTAGAGATTGCTGTATTGCGGCGCTTCAGCCAAACGCAACTTCGGCAAGCGTTCAAACAAAATCGGTAGTGCGGTCACCAGCTCCAAGCGCGCCAGCGGAGCACCGACGCAAAAATGCAGGCCCGCGCCGAAGCTGGCCATGGGTTTGATCTCTCTGAGAATATCAAACACTTCAGGCTGCGGCCAGACAGCAGGATCGCGGTTGGCTGCAGCAAGCAGCAGCGCGACTTGATCCCCGCGCTTGAAGCTTTGCCCGAGAATTTCCACGTCTTCATACGCCCAACGGGTGAACATATGCAGCGCAGGATCAAAGCGCAAGATTTCTTCGACGCAAGCTGCCGAGTTGTCTCGTGTGATGCGCGTGCCAGTATGCAGCAGCGTCTTCACACCATTGCCAATCGTATGTACCGTGGCTTCGTGGCCAGCATTGAGCAGCAGGATGCAGGTGCTGATCAGCTCGTCGGTGGACAGCTTTTCGCCGGCTTCTTCTGCGGCGATCAGCTCGGTGATCAAATCGTCACGCGGCTCTTGGCGGCGCGCTGCAATATAGCTGCGTAGGAAGGCCACAAAGGCTTCAGTCGCGGCCACAGCGCGATCTTCCGTCTCTCGTGTGCGCCCAGCCATGTACATGCCCACCATCGCGCGAGACCATTTGAGCAAGTCGTCGTACATCATCTCTGGCACGCCCAGCAAGCGTGCAATGATGATCACAGGCAGCTTCTGACCAAAATGAGGCAGGAGATCAAACTCACCGGCAGGAAATCCATCGATCAAATCATGCGCCAAGCGCTCAATCTCTGGCTGCAAAGCCGAAATGCGGCGCGAGGTGAAGGCGCGCAGCACCAGATTGCGCAAGCGCGTGTGGCGCGGCGGCTCCAGTGCGAGCATGGAATGCGCCTCCACCGCGTGAAACGGCTTCAGATGCTCAGGAATCGCTGGCGCTTTTTCGGGCAAGGCCTCGCGCCCAAACTTCCGACTGCGCAAAATTGCGTTCACCGCTGCCCAATCGCCTGTGGCCAGCATCCCATATTCTTGCCAATGAAAAAACGGGCCATGAGCGCGCGCCTCTTCGTAAAAAGCATAGGGATTCTGCACAAAAGCAGGATCGGTGGGCGATTGTGAGAGGCGCATAGCCTAAGGATACTTGAGTAAGATCAAGCCTTCACGAACCCTGCACCCAACGAGACCATGACCACCCCGCCCTACCCCACCCTCGTTATCGGCGTTGCAGGCGGCAGCGGCAGCGGCAAATCCACCGTCACGCGCGAAGTGCTGCAAGCCGTGGGCGCAGATCATGCAGCCGTGCTGATGCAAGATGACTATTACCTGCACCAAGCCGAGCCCTCGTATGACGCGCGCAGCAAAGTCAACTACGACCACCCCGATGCATTTGACTGGCCGCTGCTTATGCAGCATGTGCGAGCCTTGCGAAGCGGCCAAGCGATTGAAATGCCGCAGTATGACTTCACCGTCCACAACCGATCCAGCAAAACAGTCACGATCAAGCCCGCGCCCATCATCGTGATCGAAGGATTGTTTGCGCTGTTTGACCCCGCACTGCGCAAAATGATGTCGCTCAAAGTCTTTGTCGATACGGCGCCCGATGTGCGCTTCATCCGCCGCCTTCAGCGCGACATTTCCGAGCGTGGGCGCAGCTTAAATAGCGTAATCGAGCAATACCTGCAAACCGTGCGCCCGATGCACAAGCAATTTATCGAACCCACCAAACGCAACGCCCACGTCATCTTGCCCCACGGCGCTAATGGCCCGGCGGTAGACATGATCACCACCAAGGCGGTGTCGTTTATTCGGGAGTTGCAGGCAGCTGCTCAATGATCAGTGGCTGAGCTTGAACCGCGTTCCCTTGAACGTAAAGTCGGACCATCTCGGATGGATTTCGTCTAAAACCAGATCCTCGGCGGCGCGGCTGCCTTGCGTCAATACCTGGCCATTGAGCAGAAGCAGCCGTTGGGCTGGATTCTCGGAATACACGACTCCGGAGATCGATAGTGGCGGTATTTGAGTCCGTAACGCGTCTGGCAGGTCTTTCAAAAATGGGAGGGTCGCCTTGGGCGTTTGCGGTGCGCTGGCGCCAAGCTGGGGTGGAGGTCGAGGTACAGGCACGGACTGGGGCGCTTCGGCGGGCGCCGTGACCAACGCAGTGGACGGCGCTTTTGAGGGGGCTACGCGCACAGGGGCTGGCAAGGGGCTAGGCGAGTTCAAACTACTGGGCTCTGGTGCTGCAGTGGGGCTCACAACAGCTGCCACCGCAACTGCCGTTGCAGCGACAGGTGCTGCTGCCGGCCCTGAATCGAGGGGTGATAAAGCCACAGGTGTACTCACCGGTGATGTACGCCATAGGATGATGCTTATCGCCGCGATGGCCAGCACGATGCCCAGAGCCAGAAGGGGCCAGCGGTGTCGCATCACGGCACCACCTTTGCGTGTGGCAGCCTCGGCTGCGATGGAACGTGTTTGCAGGCCTGGCACCGTGCCGCTGGCGCGCTCGCGCTCGAGTGCGGCACGTTGGAGGGCATCAAGGATATAAGACATGGTTTCTCTGAAAAACTATTGCGGGCGCGGTGCTGCCGCAGCCATGACACTCTCAATTTGCATCAAGGTCAAAGGGCCGGGTAGCCCGTCAGGCGTGAGCCCATACGAGCGCTGAAAATCGAGTACTTGTGACCGGAGCGCCGCATCGAGGCTCTGCGGCACTGGCTGGGGCGGCGTGGTGCCGTCGATCTGGGCCAGTTGGCGCGCCAGTGACTCAAAGAACGGCGAAGCACCGCCCCCTTGCTCCACAGGTTTGTAACCTGCAGGTGCGCGCCAATAGGTGGCATAGTTGCCATCCCACATCCGCATCAGCGCGGCCAGCCGCACGGTTCGCAAGGCGCCGTTGACACGCAAAGTCGCCGATTCATTGGTGAGGGACATGACAACGGCGTAGGCTGTTGCGCCATCATCGAGGCGCAGCCTCAAAACGCCCGGTCTGGCCAACTGGCGTAGCTGTGGCACGGTCAAAAGCTTGGTTTGGTAGCACTCCCACGGGCCCATGGCGGCGGCTACGCACGGCGTGGCCGTGGTGTCAGGCAATTTCCAATGGGCGGCGAGGGCATTCCACGCAGCCTGGGGCTCACGGGGTAGCACTGGCAGCAGATCCTCTAAGGACTCCATCGGTCGGATGGATGGTGTTGCATTAACAGGCACTGATACGGATACGGACACGGGCGTGGACGCAGGCGAAGGCGATGCCACCAAAGCCACAGGTGCGGGCTGAAGCGCTGCAGCAGGTTCAACGGACGGCATGAACCACACCGCGCCCCACAAAGCCACCGCCACGACAAGCGCTAGTCCCGCAAGTTCAAGGCCCTTCGTCACGGCGCGGTGCTTTGTGGCTACAGCTGGCTCGGCCCCAAATACCTCTTGCGCAGCCTTGTTCACTATAGAGCGATCGACGCGTGTCGCCCCATGGGCCCAAGCACCCAGCAGCGCACGGCCACACAGCAAGTTGATGCGCCTGGGCACGCCGTGTGTGAGGCGGTGGATTTGGCGCAGGCTCGCATCATCAAACGGCAGCGCGCCGTGATGCCCCGCAATGGCGAGCCGGTGGCTGATGTATTGCGTGGTCTCGTGCTCGTTCAGCGCATCCAGATGGAAGCGCGCAATCACACGCTGCGCCAGTTGTGCAAGCCCAGGCTGCTGAAGCATGATGCGCAGCTCGGGTTGGCCGATCAACACAATTTGCAGCAGCTTGCGTTCATTGGTTTCCAAGTTGGTGAGCAGCCGCAGTTGCTCGAGCACGTCTGGGCGCAGATTTTGGGCTTCGTCAACGATCAATACGCAGCTTTGGCCCTGTGCATGGCTCTGTAGCAAAAAGGAATTGAGCGTGTCGATGTAGTTTTTGGCCGTTGGCGCTGAATCCGATGGCTGCGGGCTCGCAATATGGAACTCTTCGCAAATGGTTTGCAACAGCTCTGCCACCGTGAGCTTCGGGTTAAAGATATAGGCCACATGGCAGTCTGGCGGGATTTGCTCTAAGAAACACCGACAGATCGTGGTCTTGCCCGTACCAATATCGCCCGTGAGCAACACGAAGCCGCCCCCGGTGCCACCACTCTGAGCCCCCGACCCCGATACACCGTACAGCAGATGCGCCAAGGCTTCCCGATGCCGCTCGCTCATAAAGAGGTAGCGGGGATCCGGTGCGATGGAAAACGGATCTTGGGTCAGTCCGAAATGGTCGGCGTACATGGGTCGAACTGGAAATTTAATCGCATGAAAATAAGTATGTCACGAATTTGGGGCACTCGAACCACTGATCGCCACGAGTCATAGCGACTTCAAATTCAGCAGAGAGACAAATCGGTGCGGCTGCTCTGTCACTGGGTCTTGAAACACCACCTCTTTCGCGAGCAGTTGCAAAGGGTTTCTGTAATCAGGCTGCTGCGTTTCGGGAGTGAGTGTCGGATAGATGCCATCGAAGGCGATGGGCAAACCCAGAGCATTCATATGAACTCTGAGCTGATGGCGCTTACCAGTCACGGGCTTTAGACAATAGCGAGCGAGCTGGCCTGACTGCTCAATCAAATTAATATGCGTTTCAGTGTTGGGCTCGCCTTGCACTTCCATCACTTGCATGAAGGAATGGGACGATTCGACCAGGCGCGTTTTGCGGATCAATGGAAAGCGGATCGCATCTGAAAAAGCCGCAATGCATTCATAGGTTTTATGGATTTTGCGCTCTCGAAACATCGCGGCATAGGCATCGCGGTTTTGCGGCCGAATAGAAAACAGCACCAAACCTGCCGTATCTCGGTCAATCCGGTGCATCGGCGTTAAATCGGCCAGGCCGGTGCGCTTCTTTAAACGCACGAGCAAGGTTTCTTGCACATAGCGGCCCGTAGGCGTGACGGGCAGAAAATGCGGTTTGTCAGCGACCAAGATGTGATCGTCTTGGTAAATGATCTGCTCATCAAACGGAATCCGCGGCTCCTCACCAGAATCGCGCCAGTAATAAATCCTTTGGCTCTGAATGTAAGGCGCATCCAACGGCAAGCTGTGGCCGTCAGAATCACAAATCAACCCATTTTTAAGACGGTTTTCCCACCCTAGCCGTCGTGAATCCTGTGTGGGATGCTCTAAAAAAGAGAGCAAGCTCGTCGGTATGAAATCCAAATCTTTAAGCAAAGGCAACACCCGCGTACTCGCGCTCACGCCGTCACGCATAGGCAAAGCATGTACAGCCCTTGAGGAATTGGCGATCTGACTTGGTTTTTTTTGCGTCTTTTGCGCAACTTTTGCGTCTTTCGCGTCCGGTATTTCTTCCGGCATTTGGTTTTTCTGCAACATTAATCCAGCCGATTCGCCCGCGCGAGCCGCCAGCGAGCATCTTCAGCCTGCGCGGCATCCACCAAATCTTTGGCGCTATACACCTGGTCCACGGACGTGGGCGTCTCTTGCAGCTTGGTATCCAGCGCTACTCGGCTGTCAAACACAAAGCATTCGCCCTGCCAATCTTTCTCTGCATCAGGCATTTCTTTGAAGTAATTCAAGATACCGCCTTGCAGCTGCGCCACTTTCAGCCCCATGTCTTGCATCCAAACGCTGCTTTTCTCGCAGCGGATGCCGCCAGTGCAATACATCGCCACCGTCTTGCCTTGGCTCTTCCATTCATCAGCATGCGCCTTTACATACGCAGGGAAATCGCGGAAATTGATCACGCCGGGGTCAATGGCCCCCTCAAAGCGGCCAAGGCGGTATTCAAAGCTGTTGCGGTTATCCAATAGCACCACATCGTCGCGGCGGATCAGCTCACGCCACTGCGCAGGCGGCACGTCGTTGGCATGAATCTCGTCAATCCGCCCTGGTGCATCCACGCCATCCACGCCCAACGGCACGATCTCTTTTTTGAAATGAATCTTCATACGCTTGAAAGGCGGCGTGAGGCAAACCGTGCGCTTGAATCCCATGCCTTGGAAAGCCCCGCCGAGTACCACATCCTGCGAAGCATCCGCCTGAATCGCAGCCTCAAAGCCATCCATCTCAGCAGCGCTGCCAGCCAGCATGCCATTGATGCCCTCATGCGCAATCAAAATGCTGCCGCAGAGGCCCTGTGTGATCACGCGCAGCCGATCCGCAACGACCGCTGGCGCTTCGAGGCGAGCGAATTTGTAGAAAGCAATATGAAAAAGATCTGCCATAGACCGCCTATTATCTCAGAGCTTAAAACGCTCAATTCAGAAGCAATTTTGGCATCTAGCCCTTATAGAATGTGCGTAAAGTGCTATTATTTTGATAGCAACGGTATCAAGGTGTCACGTGCGCCTTCATCCAATCGGGCAACGGTGCAGCCTTTTGCGCAGGGAAATTCACCCAAATCGTTGTTGCGCCACCTGCAGCGTAAATCACGCCAGGTTCATCAGCCCTCTCCATCGTGCCCCAGGTTTCAAAGGTGGTGCGCTGCGGGTCGCTGGTATACATTTTGATCAGTACATCACCTGGATAAACGAGCTGTTTGTAAAAATTGCAAAAAGCATTCACGATCACTGGGCCTTCGCCTTGCGGATCAGGCTGAGCGCCAATCGAACGCATCCATTCGATACGAATCGTCTCCAAGTAACGGAAATACAGCGTGTTGTTCACATGCCCCATCGCATCCATGTCGCCCCAGCGCATGGGAATATGCATCTCATGAACCAATTTTTTGAGTTCGGGAATCTCGTATTTCATACTCGGGATTATCTATGGACGCCCGAGCTATTAGCCCGCGTAAGCCAACTCAACATCGCGTCATGTGTCATGGCATCGTAAAAAAACAACCCTCAGGTCAGTCCGAGGCAAGGAAATTCGGACAAAATCAATCTCATTCGCTTTCCAGCAGTGCCCCCGACAACTGGCAGCGCGTCTATAACCACTCCAAGCCCTGAGACACCCCTATGCCAAACACCGCGCAACCCACCATCATCTACACCTACACCGACGAAGCCCCATTGCTGGCCACTGCCTCTTTCTTGCCCATCATTCGCGCCTTTGCCGCCCCCGCTGGCATCAAGATCGATACGGCAGATATCTCGGTGGCCGCCCGCGTGCTCTCGCTGTTTCCCGAACACCTCAAAGAAGAGCAGCGTCTGCCTGACACACTCTTGGAGCTGGGCAAGCTGACCCTCAAACCCGAGGCCAACATCATCAAGCTGCCCAACATCAGTGCCTCGGTGGCCCAGCTCAAGGCCTGCATCAAAGAGCTACAGAGCCAAGGCTTTGCCATTCCTGCGTATCCTGAAGACGCGAAAACCGATGAAGAAAAAAGCATCCTCGCTCGCTATGGCAAATGCATTGGCAGCGCCGTCAATCCCGTGCTGCGCGAGGGCAACTCGGATCGCCGCGCCCCGAAAGCAGTCAAAGAATTTGCTCGTAAAAATCCCCACAGCATGGCTGAATGGAGCCAAGCCTCGCGCTCGCATGTCTCGCACATGCACTCGGGTGATTTTTACCACGGCGAAAAATCCATGACGATGGATCGCGCCCGCGACGTGAAGATGGAGCTGCTCACCAAAAGCGGCAAAACCATCGTGCTCAAAGCCAAAGTCTCCCTGCTGGATCGCGAGGTGGTCGACAGCATGTTTATGAGCAAGAAGGCGCTGCTGGAGTTTTACGAGAAAGAAATTGAAGATGCCCGCCAAACCGGCGTGCTGTTCTCGCTGCACGTCAAAGCCACCATGATGAAGGTGTCGCACCCCATCGTCTTTGGTCACTGCGTACGGATTTTCTACAAAGACGCCTTTGCCAAACATGCCAAACTGTTTGACGAGCTGGGCATCAACGTCAACAACGGCATGGTCGATCTTTACAACAAGATCACCACGCTGCCGCAAAGCAAGCAAGATGAGATCAAGCGCGATTTGCATGCTTGCCACGAAGGCCGCCCTGCTTTGGCGATGGTCGATTCTGCCAAAGGTATCACCAATTTTCATTCGCCCAACGACGTGATCGTGGATGCCTCTATGCCTGCCATGATTCGCAATGGCGGCATGATGTGGGATGCCAATGGCCGCTTAAAAGAGGTTAAGGCCGTGATGCCTGAATCCACCTTCGCCCGCATTTACCAAGAAATCATCAATTTCTGCAAATGGCACGGCGCGTTTGATCCGAAAACTATGGGTACCGTGCCCAACGTCGGCCTGATGGCGCAGCAAGCCGAAGAATACGGCTCACACGACAAAACCTTTGAAATCCCTGAAGATGGCGTGGCCAACATCACCGATCTGGCCACAGGCGAAGTGCTGATGAGCGAAGACGTAGAAACAGGAGATATCTGGCGCATGTGCCAGTGTAAAGATGCTGCGATCCGCGATTGGGTGAAGCTGGCTGTGAACCGCGCTCGCAATTCCAACACGCCTGTGGTCTTCTGGCTCGATCAGTTCCGCCCCCACGAAGCGCAGATCATCACCAAAGTGAAGATGTATCTGCATGAGCACAACACCGCTGGCTTGGATATTCAAATCATGAGCCAGGTGCGCGCCATGCGCTACACGCTGGAGCGCGTGACGCGCGGGCTCGACACGATTAGCGCAACAGGCAACATCCTGCGCGACTATTTGACTGACCTCTTCCCCATCATGGAGCTGGGCACCAGCGCCAAGATGCTTTCCATCGTGCCACTCATGGCGGGCGGCGGCATGTATGAAACCGGCGCAGGCGGTTCTGCCCCGAAGCATGTGCAACAACTGGTAGAAGAAAACCATCTTCGCTGGGATTCATTGGGTGAATTTTTGGCGCTGGCTGTGTCGTTTGAAGATCTGGGCGTCAAGAAAAACAACCCCCGCGCCAAGCTGCTGGCCAAAACTCTGGATGCCGCCACTGGCAAGCTTCTGGATAACAACAAAAACCCTTCACCCAAGACCGGTCAACTCGACAACCGAGGCAGCCAGTTTTACCTTGCGATGTATTGGGCACAAGAGCTGGTCGCGCAGACGGAAGACGCTGAGTTGGCCGCTCATTTCGCGCCGCTGGCCAAGAGCCTGACCGAAAACGAAAAAATCATCGTGGACGAGCTGGCCGCCGTACAAGGCAAGCCCGCCGATATCGGCGGCTACTACCGGCCAGATTTTGCCAAGCTCGATCAGGTGATGCGGCCAAGCGCGACGCTGAATAAGGTGTTGGCGGCAGTGGCCTAAAGCCTTCGCACCACCCGCTCGCCTGCCACGTGATGTGCCCGAAAAAGCCGAGGCAGCTTGATACCCAAGACCTCGCGGTGCAAAAACTAGCATCGCACTCAGCGCCTGATTGTGTGTAGAAGCTGATACCTTGCGCTCGGTTGCCAACATCGTCAAAAACGCTTGCGCCTCTGGCGCACCCATATCGCGCGGATGGCGGCAGATACGGCGTGAACCGAGCGAGTTTGCGCTAGGCACAACCTCAATCCGCCCGCAGACCCGCTTCTTTGATGAGCCGATGCCAAGTGGCGGTCTCAGCTCCGAGATAGGCGCTAGCAAAGCCGCCATCGTTGCCCAGCAGCTCCCAGCCTGCATCGCTCAGGCGCTTGCGCAAGCTCGGCAGCGCAATGGCCGCTTGCAGAGCTTTGCTGACTTTGGCTTGAGCGTCAGCTTCAGTTTTGGCGGGAATGGCCAAGCCCTGCCAAAAATACACGCTCAAATCAGGCAACCCCAGCTCAGCAAAGCTGGGCACATCGGGCAGTCCTGCAATGCGCCTTGGCGTGAACACGGCGAGCGCCTGTAGTTTGCCAGCGCGTAGATACGGCAGCGCGCTGGGCAAATCCACCACCGTGAACGACACTTGCCCCGCCATCGCATCATTCAGCGCCGCCACATCATTGCCCAGGGGCACGCGCACAAACTGCACTCCCGCGCGCTTGCTGAGCAGGTCAATCGCCAATTGCGCCGGGCTTCCGCTGCCCATCGATGCATAGTTGAACTTGCTTGGATTGGCTTTGGCGGCATCCAACATGTCTTTGGCGCTTTTGAGCCCAGACTGCGGCGAGGCCACCAACACCAAGGGCGCTCGCGCAATCAAGCCCAGCGTGGTGAAGCTGCTCCTGTCGTAGGGCAAGCTCTTGTAAAGCGCGGCATTGAAAACCAACAGGCCATTGTCCGCAGCCAGCCAAGTGTGGCCATCGTTACCCGCTTTCAGCACAAGACTAGCCGCCGGCAAGCCGCCCGCGCCAAGCTGGTTTTCAACGATCACTGGCTTGCCCAGCGACTCCCCCATCACCGCCGCCACAGCCCGCACCATGGCATCCGAGCCGCCGCCCGATGCCGAATGCGTCACCCAACGCAGGGCGTTGTAAGGAAACTCTATTGCCCAAGCCGTAGGCTGTAAACCCACAAACAGGAGCACCGTCAGTGTCCGAAAAAATAAACCAAAACGATTGAAGTTAACAAAAAACACGGTATCTCCCTCTGAGTTAGGGCACTAGTCTAGATGCCGGTCACAATTTGAAACGAAGGGATTTCCCTAAATATTCATTCAAAACGTGACTCAGCATTCGCTCTAATAAGAATAATTTAGCAACATACATGCCACATGCAAAAGCTCGTATCGTGCTGGTCGTTAAGTGAACGCTGATTCAGCCTCTAGCCCTTATAAAATATATATAGATTGCTATCAAATCAGGAGTCATCAAGTATCAGGGCATAGGCATGTGTGCGCAAGATTTCAGGTGGGCGTATCCGCAGGGGCTGCGCCCCAGTTGTTGGTCTCGGCTTGGCTAGGCCGCACCGCCCAGTACAGCGCGATCAACCAACCGATCAATGGAATCAACCAAATCAGCAGCCACCAACCGCTTTTGCCGATGTCGTGCAAACGGCGAACGCCGACTGCCACGGCGGGCAGCAGCAAAGCCAAGGATGCAATCGTGCCCAAAATCGACAGCACAACGCTCAGCAAAATGATGGCAATGACCTGAAACAAGAAAAACCACCAATACTCTGATCGACTCGCTCGTCCATCGAAATCGACGTATTTGGTCAGGCAGGTGATGACAGCGGTTTTGATATCCATGAAGACTCCTCGATGAAAGTAGTAATTTAAAAATGCACCGCTCATTTGGCGGGCTGCCCCGATGCTAGCCAATATTCCACCGACGAACAAGAGGCTGGCCAGCGATTGCGTCTCGCTTATCACGCAAATTGCCTCATCAGATGTGTCGAACCGCAAGCTGTCAGGCAATCTTCATGGTGTCTCCAAAGGGCTCGCTAGGAAGCGAAGCCGTTGAGCCGCATGACCTCAACGATGCGCCCGAATACTCGCCAAGATACCCGCCACAAATAGCGCCACTGCGGCAAACTGCATAATGCTCGGCCATTGACCATCCCAAACAAACGAGTAAATCAAGGCAAAAATAGTCTCGCTCACAATCAATTGGCCGCACAGGCTGGCACTTAGGCGCTGGCTGGCGATGTTCCAAAGAATCGTCGCCACCCAAGCTGAGCCAATGCCAGTTGCTACAGAAAGAAAAGCAACCAGCGCAATGTTCTTGTCGGCTAGCAGCACTTTGGGTTCTGAACCAGCCACCACCCAGAGCAGCAGCGCTCCCAGCCCTGTTGCCACACCCAGCCAATTAGCCCAAGTCGTGGCGCTGACTTCGGGATGATCTTTGAGCCATTTAGCGTTCATCAGGCCAAAGGCTGTCCAGCAAACCATCGAAGCGGTCGAGAACGCTACGCCGCGCCAGAAATGATCTCCTGGTGCGACGGTGCTGCTCGAGCCGTGCGTTGCCGTCATCATCAGCGCCAAGCCGCAGCCCGTGAGCAAGAGGCCAGGAATCAGCGATTTCCAGCTCAGGCCAACGGGTTTACCCAAAATCATCATCCACAGCGGAATCGTGCCGATGATCAGGCTGGGCACTTCGGTGCCCGCATCGCGGATGCCATAAACCAGTAGTAAATAGTAGCCTGTGAAGCCCAGAAAGCTGAGCAGCACTGCCGAGCGAGCCTGCGCCCAAGTCGGCCACTGTTTATTCCTCGCCAGCAATATCAAAGCAAAAGCCAATATGCCGTAAGAGACAAAGCGCCCCGCAGTGAAATCCACACCACTAATTCCCGGCACCATGCGCGGCGCCACGAAAACCAAGCCCCAAAGTGCGCCGGCCAAAAGGCCCGCAAGAATACCAACGCCCATGTTATCAATGCGCGTGATGTGCAGTACTGATCAGTCGCGCGGCTAGCAAGCCCATGACACCTGCAGCAATCCGATCTACTGCCGTTTTGCCACGCATGTAGGCAGCGCGTGGCACGGGTGACGAGAGCACGAGAACGACGATGGCATACCAAACAAACTCCATCACAAGTGCTCCACCTGCTACTAGCAGCGAGCCCATTAACGGAAAGTTGGCGGGCAGCAAGGCTGCAAATACGCTGCCGTACACAACAGCCGTTTTTGGATTACTCACTGAAGTGATCAACCCCAGCTGGAATGAGGCTGCCAAATTGCGTTTCGTGAGTTCTGTAGATGTATCCGCAACGTCCACATTCAAAGGCTGCGGCGCACCCTTCCAAATGTTCCAAGCGATGTACGCTAAATACAAGCCGCCAGCAAGTTTCAGCACCATATAGAGCGCTGGCACGGCAATCAAAACCGCGTGCAATCCTGCCAAACATAGCGCTGCGATTGAAGCCGCACCCATCGCCAAGCCCAGCGAAAGCACCAAACCGTCCTCGCGAGACTTAGCCACTGCCGTGCGCGCAGCCATCACAAAGCTCGGCCCTGGACTGAGCACGCCTGCGAGCAAAGCCAACAAAATAAAACCAACAGAAGTGAGATAAGAAGGAAATTCCATGTTTGAAACCTATCAATAAACACTAAACACCAAAGCCATCATCCGCAGCAATCACTGCACCGTTGATAAATCCGCTCTCACGCGCGCATAGCATCACCAGCAGTGCATCCAAATCTTCCGGTTTGCCTACGCGCTTGCGCGGCAGCATTTGCACCAGCTTTTGGCCTTGCTCGGTTTGCCAATGATGGTGGTTGATCTCGGTGTCAATATATCCGGGGCAGATTGCGTTAACGTTGATGCCGTATTTGCCCCACTCCACAGCCATCGCCTTGGTCATGTGCACCACAGCCGCTTTGCTCATGCAATACACACCGATTTGCGGCAGCACTTTCAGGCCCGCCATGGAAGCGATGTTGACGATGCGCCCACCGGTGTACGTGCCTGGCGCTGCACCCTTGGCGCGAGCCAGCATGCGTTTGCCCACCTCTTGCGCCACGAAGAAGGAGCCCCGCGTGTTGGTGTTGAAGATGAAGTCGTAGTCTTCTTCCGTCACATCGCTGATGCGCTGTGTGGTGGAGACACCAGAGTTGTTGATCAAGATGTCAATCGGACCGACTTCCGTTTCCGCATGCGCCACTGCGGATTTGATGCTCACAGTGTCCGTCACATCCAGCGCCACCACATGGGCGCTGCCGCCCTCGGCCTCGATGTCGGCACGCAGCTCTTTGAGTTTGTCGGTGCGGCGGCTGGCCAAGACCACGGCTGCGCCTGCTTTGGCCAAGGTTTTGGCAAACTGCGCCCCCAGGCCGCTGGATGCGCCCGTCACGAGTGCGACGCGGCCAGAAAGATCGAGTTCGTATGCCATTTAGTGAGTCCTCTTCAATTGAAAGCGGCTGATGGCCTGCAAGATACAGCCTGCACATAAAATCATGTCAGTTCCATTATCAACGAGACTTGTTATGACACACGAAGAAATCCTCAAAGCGCATGGCCCCCGTGAATCCATGGAATACGACGTGGTGGTCGTGGGCGGTGGCCCCGGCGGCTTGGCCACGGCGATTCGCTTGAAGCAAAAAGCGCAAGAGACCGGCAAAGAGATTTCAGTGGTTGTGATTGAAAAAGGCTCAGAGCCTGGCGCACACATCCTCTCTGGCGCGATCATGGATCCGAAGGCTTTAACTGAGCTCATTCCTGACTGGAAAGAAAAAGGTGCGCCGCTCCACCAAGAAGTGACCGACGATGCCTTCATGTTCCTTGGCGAAAAAGCGGCCTTCCGTGTACCCAACATTTTCTTGCCAGAATGTTTTCAGAACCATGGCAATTACATCGTGAGTTTGAGCAATGTCGTCAAGTGGATGGCGCAGCAAGCTGAAAGCTTGGGCGTAGAGATTTTCCCTGGCTTTTCGGCAGCAGAAGTTTTGTACAACGCAGATGGCTCGGTGAAGGGTATAGCGACTGGCAATCTGGGCATCAGCAAAGAAGGCGACATCACGCCAGATTTCCAGCTTGGTATGGAGCTGCATGGCAAATACACCGTGTTTGCTGAAGGCGCACGCGGCCATTTGGGCAAAGAGCTGATCGCTAAATACATGCTAGACGCTGGCAAAGATCCGCAAAGCTTCGGCCTTGGCATCAAAGAGCTTTGGGAGATCGATCCTGCTCGGCATCAACCCGGCTTCGTGCTGCACAGCGCGGGCTGGCCGCTAGAAAACGACACCTATGGCGGCGCATTCCTCTATCACATGGAAGACAACAAAGTCGCCCTCGGCTTCATCACAGGCTTGGGCTACACCAATCCGTATTTGAGCCCCTTTGAAGAAATGCAGCGCTGGAAAACGCATCCGAATATTCGCTGGTATCTCGAGGGCGATGAAGCCAAAGGCATCAAGCCCGCCAAGCGCCTGAGCTACGGCGCACGCGCCATCAATTCCAGCGGCCTGCTCTCGCTGCCCAAAACTGTGTTCCCCGGCGGCGCACTCATTGGCTGCAACGCAGGCTATCTCAACGTTGGGCGCATCAAAGGCAGCCATGCCGCCATCAAAACCGGCATGCTCGCAGCAGATGCCGCTTTCGATGCCGTCCACGCTGGCCGCCAGCATGATGAACTCACCGCTTATCCAGAAACCTTTGAGAAAAGCTGGCTTCATACCGAGCTGAACAAAGACCGCAACTTCAAAAACTGGTTCAAAAAAGGTCTCGTAGCAGGCACGGTGATGAACGGTCTGGAGCAATTCGCCCTGCGCGGCCACATTCCTTGGACGATTCACCGCACACAAGCCGATCACGAAATGCTCAAACCAGCGCGCGAATGCGCGGAAATTGTGTATCCCAAGCCCGACGGCAAACTCACCTTCGACAGATTGAGCAGCGTCTTCATCAGCAACACCAATCACGCAGAAAACCAGCCCGCACACTTAACGCTCAAAGACGCAAGCGTTCCCGTCAACACCAATTTCATCACCTATGCCGGCCCCGAGAGCCGCTACTGCCCCGCAGGCGTGTACGAATACGTGCGCAATGATGCAGGCAAAGACCGCTTGCAAATCAACGCGCAGAACTGCGTGCATTGCAAAAGCTGCGACATCAAAGACCCGACACAAAATATTGTTTGGGTCACGCCAGAAGGTGGCGGTGGGCCGAATTACTCAGGAATGTGAATAATTTATCGTTTATTTCATTTTTGATCCTGCGCAGCTGAGTGCGACATGCTCCTTGCATGCCTTATTTTTATCAGCGTGAGCTAATATCCCTCTGTGAACACTACAAAGCTGTACCAGTTGCGGTGGTTAATAATCTATATGCCGGTTTGGGCTCTTGCCCTAGTGGCATTGTTGTGGCTATCAGCTGTTTATCTGCCGCTCCCCCCAGACACGGTTTTGCTCAGTGCTGGCCGCCCAGGGGGTATGTACTATGCACATTCTCAGCAGTACGCCAAACTGCTCAAAGAGAACGGGGTTCATCTTCAAATTGTTGAATCAGCGGGCTCGGGAGAAAACCTGAGTCGCCTGCGTTCTGTTGAGCGTCTCGCAGATATTGCCTTCGTTCAAGGCGGCTATGCCCTAAGCGAAGCTACTGGAGTGAACAGTGCGGCTGTTCAGACGCTGGCTAATGTGGATATCGAGCCAATCTGGGTGTTCAGCCGTTTCAAAGATGTCGATTCGCTACTGCGCTTGCAAGGTACCAAAGTCTCCATTGGGCAACAGGGCAGTGGCAGCAGAGTGGTCGCCACGCGTATGTTGCAACAGGTACGGCTCGAATCGAAGGATTTGCAGCTTTCAGAAATAGCAGGCAGAGAAACTGTGCGTGCACTCAAAGATGGCACGCTCGATGCCGCCATCTTTGTGGCGGCTGCCAATGCGCCAGTGGTACAGGAGCTACTTGTCGCGCCGGGTGTCCATCTTGCCCTGCTCAAGCGAAGCGCCGCTTTGAGTGAGCGCATGCCCTATCTGGATGCCCGCTTCGTGGCGGCTGGTAGCTTGCATGCCCAACGCGCACAACCCACGCAAGACACCGTCTTGCTCAGCACCTTAGCCAGCGTGGTCGTGCGCGAAGACACGCATCCACTCATCAAACGCTTGATGACGCATGTTCTCATGCAAACGCATAGCCCTGCAGGTCCTCTTCACCGCGCAGCAGAGTTTCCGCATCTCAAAAGATTGGAGTTTCCAAGCTCCCCACAAGCCAGAGAAGTGCTGCGCAGCGGCTTGCCTTGGCTGGAGCAAAAATTAAGCCCGTACTGGGCGCAAACGGTTTATCGCTTGCTCTTTATTGGCCTTCCCTTGATCGCTTTGGCTGCGCTGCTTTGCCATGCGATTCCAACTTATCTTCACTGGCGCATGCAAAGCAGCATCAATCGCTGGTACGGCGAGCTAAAGTTCATTGAAAACGCGCTGCGATCCGAAAAACCTGGCGGTTTAGAGATCGCTCGTTTTCGCCAAAAAATCAGCACGATCAGCCGCCAAGTTAAGCAATTGACTGCTCCCAAGGCCTACATGCAACGCATGTTTTTACTGCATCAGCACATCGATTTGGTACAGGCTGAAATCAACAAGAGTCAAGGCCGCTGACGCGTCATCCCTGCCATGAAATTGGATATTCTCTTTCGCAAGCGCTGGTGGCTGTTTTACCTGCCCATATTTTTGCTGGCGATTTTTCTGCTGTTCTGGTCTTTCACACAATGGTTGCCTTTGCCACCAACGCGAATAACGCTAGCTTCTGGCGTGCCTGGCGGTGGATACTCTCAACTGGCTTTGCTCTACCGCCAAAAACTCGAAGCTACCGGTATCGAGACGATATTAGTAACGACTGAGAAGGCACACAGTGCGAAAGCATTTTTAATGGGTGAAGCGCTGGCTGACGTCGCTTTGGTCAATGGTTTAGTCGCCTCAGGTCAACCTGAAGAATCTGTACAAGCCTTAGCAGCTGTTGAACGCGAGCCGATTTGGATTTTTACGCGCTTACCCAGTATGAATCAGCTGCAAGATTTACGCGGTCTGCGTATTGGCGTGCCTTTGAAAGACCAATTGCAAGAAAAAGTTCTTTCCATCGTGCTCAAACATGCTCAGTTGCAGCGCAATGATGTGACAACGCTCGTCTTTTCGCGCGATGCCATTGCCAATGCATTGATCGATGGTCAGGTAGATGCCATTGTGCTGATGGGTAGCTCACGCAATGATGTGGTGCGCTTGCTCACACGCAGTGCAGGAATCCAGTTGGTCGGGATGGAGCAGGTGGGCAAACTCATGAATACAGAGCCTTCGCTGCGGCCTTTTGTGCTGCCACAGGGCGTGATTGAATTTCGCGGAGATATACCCTCGCGCGACTTGACGATCGTTGCTGCTGATCTGCATTTGTTGATCCAGCCAGACATGCATCCTGCTTTGCAACGCGCCTTGTTGCAGGTGGCTACTCAAATTCACGAGATCCCCACCTTCTTGCAACACCAAGGCGAGTTTCCAAGCTTCGTAGGCTTGGATTACCCGATTTCTCCTACAGCGCTTGCCACCTCGCGCGGCCAAATGCCTTGGCTTGAGCAACTGCTGCCCTACTGGTGGGCACAACTGGTGCAATGGCTGCTGCTGGCTTTTTTGCCATTGGTCGCAGCCACCTTGTTACTGCTGACTTGGATTCCCACTTGGTTTGAATGGCGCGTTAACGCTGTCTTGCAAAATTTTTATGGCGAGCTCAAATTCATTGAAACAGATATTGAACCGACCGCTTCGGAGCGTCCCATGGAGCTGAATAAATTACTCCAGCGTATTGACGAGATTGAAATGCAGATCATGCAATTGGAGCTGCCGAACCACTATGCCAGCCGCTGGTATACCCTGCGCAGTCATCTTTCTGACGCGCGCAGCAAACTCTTGTCCTTGCGGGCGCGCTGATTTTTGCGTTCAAACCGTGTAGAGTCAGGTCATGCGAAAGACAGCCTCCTCCACATCCTCCCCATCCCCAAAACACATTGCCATCATTGGTGCCGGCATGGCCGGTGTAACGGCGGCTCGTACGCTGATACAAGCCGGACATCGCGTCAAAGTGTTTGAAAAAAGCCGTGGCGCAGGTGGTCGCATGGCCTCTCGGCGCACCGAGTTTGGCGGTTTTGATCACGGCGCGCAGTATTTCACGGTGCGCGATGCGCGCTTTCGCCAGATGATGCAATGGGCGCTGGCCAATGCGCCAGAGATTGTGCGCCCTTGGGCGGCCAACGCCGTGCGTGTGCTCGACAACCAAGGCCGCACCCTAGAAGCCGCCCTACCCAGCTTGGAGCCTCATTGGGTCGCGCAGCCCGGCATGAATGCACTGGTGGGCCACATGGCCGCGCCTTTGCTGGCAGACAAGCAACTGTTGCTGGGCAAGCAAGTGCGCTTGATCGAGCAAAGCGCCAGCGGCCAATACAGCTTGCAATGCCACAACCCTGATCAGCCTTCCGATAAACCGCAAAGCCTCGGCAATTTTGATGCCATTTTGCTCGCCATTCCTAGCGTGCAAGCGCAGGCTCTGCTGCAAGACAGTGCGCAAGCAGCAAATGCTCAACAACATAAAACGCTATCAAATAGTGAGCATACTGCACAGGTTTTACAACGGGTCATGACCGATTTCTCTCAAAAAATCAAGCCTGTCACGGTCTTTCCCTGTTGGACGCTGATGCTCGCCTTCCCCAACGCACTCCCTCTCTCGCCAGAGCAGCCCGTGCGCCTGCTTGGCCCCCAATGGAGCGCCGCCCGCTCCACCCATCACCGCATCGCTTGGCTGGCGCGCGAAAGCTCCAAGCCCGCACGCGGCGGCATCGAACGCTGGACTGTGCAGGCCAGCGCCGCTTGGAGTCTAGAACATCTCGAAGACGACCCCGAACGCGCCAAAGCCAAATTGCTCAAAGCCTTCGCAGAAATCACCAACATCCGCGCACTGCCGGCCTACTCAGAAGTGCATCGTTGGCGCTATGCCAAAACCGAAAACCCATTAGGCACCTCCCATTTATGGGATGCGAAGACAAGCATGGGAGTATGTGGCGACTGGTGTTTAGGTCATCGGGTGGAAGATGCTTTTGTAAGCGGTTTGGAATTGGCCACGCATATTCTGAAATCTTAATTGCTGCAACGTCGCGACATCTGGTGCACAGCCTGTTTTGCCATCGTGCTTCTATGTGATGCTTTGTGTGTGAGCAAGCAAAATTCGGGCAGTTTGAGGGAAAATTCAGAGCTTCTCTTGGCCCGACATCCATTTACTCCCCATGCGCTTGACTGAATTTTTTGTTTTTGATTGCTTGAAAAGCTTCGTATCGAAGGGACGCAAGCAACTCAGCTTTTGCCTCTTCGCCATGCTCACGATGCTGGCTGCCTCGCCCAATGCAAGAGCGCAGGTCTGCGCAGTGCCTGGTTTTTCTGGCCCTGCTGCAAGTTTGTCTGGAGCGATCAACACCTATTTCGCTGGCAATACGGCAGGCGCATCGGGCACGACTGTCAATTTTGGTGCGCAACGCGCTGGTGCAGCCACAGCCACCTTTGCAATTGGCGATCTGATGCTGATCGTGCAAATGCAAAGTGCAACCCTTGACACCACAGACACTTCTCAATACGGCGACAGTCAAGGCGCCGCTCACGCACGCCAAGATGCCACCGTGCCAACGCTTCCAGCACCATCGCCTACCGTTGCCTACAACTCAGCTACCAATGCCACCGATGGTTATACAGGCGGTTTTTTGACAACGACAGCGGGGCGGTACGAATATGCGGTAGTCACGCAAATCGTCTCCACCACGCAAGTTCGGGTGCGCGGCGCGAGCGCAGGCGACAATTTGCTCAATAGCTACAGCCAAAGCGCGGGCCCGAATCAAAACACCTACCAAGTCATCCGTGTACCGCAACTGTCTAGTGCGGTCATCGCAGGCGCAGTCACATCGCCTACTTGGGACGGCAGCACAGGTGGCGTGGTCGCCTTGGATGTCGCAGGCCAACTCAGCTTCAATGCCAATATCGATGTCTCTCAGCGCGGCTTTCGGGGTGGCGGTGTGCGCAATATCGGTGCGATCACATCTCCCCAATATGGCGGCTGGCGCGCTTTGTATGCCACAAATCTCGGCGGCATGAAAGGTGAAGGTATCGTTGGCACACCTGCTCGCTTGTATGACTCGCTTGGCACTATCTTGAGCGCCTTGGCTGGCACAGATGGCTACACAAATGGTGACGTAGGAAGAGGCGCTCCAGGCAACGCAGGCGGCGGTGGCAATCAGCACAATGCTGGCGGCGGCGGCGGCGGAAACGGGGGTGCGGGTGGCAATGGCGGCGGTTCTTGGAATGCCAACACCAACGGTCAAAGCGGCTGGCAAACTGGGGGCTATGGTGGCTTCCCGGTGGGTGCAAGCTTTGGTGCCAGTCGCCTTTTTTTAGGGGGCGGCGGCGGCGCTGGCGATGTGGGTGGCAATGGATCCACCGATCCTCAAGGCTCGGGGGCCAACGGTGGAGGCATCATCATCGTTCGTGCGGGCAGCTTGGCAGGCATTGGCTCGCTATTGGCCAATGGCGGCAACGCACCCAACACGGGCTCCACCGATGCTGCTGGCGGCGGCGGCGCGGGCGGCAGTATTTTGGTGAGTGTGCAAACGGGCGGTGTAGCTGGTCTGAGCTTACAAGCAAGCGGTGGCACAGGCGGCAGTAACAGCATGGGCGCTACCAACCCTGAGCAAGACGGACCTGGCGGCGGCGGCGGTGGTGGTGTGATTTATACACCTGCAGGTGGCTCTGGCACAAGCAATTTTGGCCTCTCTGGCACAGTCACCACGGCCAACACAGCGCCCACAGATCCGCCCTTTTACTACGCTCGTCCCGGGCAAGTCGGTTTGTTACCCAGCGTTGGCCTAGCGCAAGACAATGTGGGCGCACGCGCGGGCTTCGAATGCATGCCCGTGCTCAGCGTGAGCAAATCGGCCACTCCCACTGTGATCAACACAGCTGTAGGCGCAACAACCAGCTACAGAATCTCGATCAGCAACGGCGCGTTGTCTGGCGGTGTGACCAACCTGACGTTGTTTGACCAAGCCCTGCCCCCCGGCTGGACGTTAGCCTCGCCCGCTACCTACAGCTACGACCCTCTTCCTAGCGCCACGCGCTTAGGCGCAGGTGCGGAAGCCACGGCAGGTGTGGTCGATGCTGTGCTCCCAGACAATACGATCAACAGCCTGGCCAACAGCTTTAACCTGCGCGCTGCGGCAACAGCCCCCGGTGTAGCAGCCGCAGCGGGAGACAATGCCCTGCGCTGGGGCACTTTCTTACTCGATCAAGGTGCCACTCTCACTGTCAGCTTTGTGGTCAACATTGCCGATGCATCCCCAGTGGGCACCTACCACAACAGCGCGGGCATCAGCTATCTTGACCCGACGCGTTTGAACGCAGATGCCAATCGCTTGATCACGCCGGCAAGTAGCAATGGCGACAACCGCAGCCTGACCAACTACACCGGCAACACCGCACACGCCAGCACCGCAGCTGGCCCAGTAACAGGCAGCAACTACAGCGGCTTACAAGCCGGCCCCAGCAGCGAAGATGTCCGACTCAATGCCGATTTATCGATCAGCAAAACCGGCTCTGCCACTGTGTCTGCTGGTCAAAGCTTCGACTACACCCTCACGCCGCGAAACAGCGGCCGCACCATCCGAGACTTGGTCTTCAGCACCGATCAAGCCAGCACAACCAGCAACACTGACACCCTCACCCGCATCCTAGCCAGCTCCACCGTGCGCGTCACCGACACCCTGCCAGCTGGCTTGACGATCACCAGCGCTTTCAGTGGCGCAGGCTGGCAATGCACTAATTCGGGGCTCCTCGTGAGCTGCGAGCGCACGCCTACAGTGGTTCCACTCACCGCGGCCACCGATCTTCCTGTCATCACAGGCACGCTACGAGTCACCACTGCTGCCTGCCCCGGCCCGATCACCAACACCGTCTCCATTGGCAACCTGCAAGCGCCCTACATTGACTATGCATTGCCCAACAACACCGCCAGTTTCACCACAAGCAGCATTGATTGCAATGCCAACCTCTCGGTCTCCAAAAACAATGCGGTAACCACGCTCACCGCAGGCACGACCACCAGCTACACCCTCACATTTGCCAATGCCGGCCCCTCAGCAGCAGATGGTGCGACTGCCAAAGACATGCCCTCCGCAGGTTTGGCCAATTGCAGCGTCACCCAATGCAGCGCCTCTGGCGGTAGCCCAACGGCCACCTGCCCTGCATTTGGTGCATGGTCTGATCTGCTCACGCCTGCTGGCGTGGCCATTCCGAGTTTTCCATCTGGCGGCACAGTCAACTTCAATGTGAGTTGTGGAGTCACCGCCACGGGCTTTTAGTCTTGAACAATGCACTACATCGGTAGATTCGCCCCCTCGCCTACGGGTGCTTTGCATGCGGGCTCGCTGGTAGCCGCGCTGGCCAGTTGGTTGGATGCGCGTGCACATGGCGGCAAATGGTTGGTGCGTATCGAAGATGTGGACACGCCGCGCTGCATTCCAGGCGCTGATCTAGAAATTTTGCGACAGCTAGCGGTTTGCGGTTTACTTCCTGACCAGACGCCCGTCTATCAATCGCAGCGCAGCCCGCTGTATCAAGCAGCTTTGGATCGGTTGCAAAGCCTTGGCGCCTCCTACCCCTGCGCCTGCTCGCGCAAAGACACAGCAGATGCCCATCAGGCGCTGGGCTGGCTCAAACCGCGTCATGGCGAGCTGATTTATCCGGGCACATGCCGCACAGGGCTGCAGGGCAAACCAGGACGCGCATGGCGCTTTCAGGCTGATTTTTCTAAGGAAAATCAGCCTGTACCCGTTATAAAATATGCGCCGATTGCTATTAATTTAATAGTAAATGATGCAACGCCTGTCGAACTGCCAAACAGTTCCATCACGTATTGGTCTGACCGCAGGCTGGGCTTGCAGCAGCAGGATGTGGCTGCTGAAGTGGGCGATTTTGTGATTCTGCGGGGTGATGGCCTGTGGGCTTATCAGCTTGCTGTGGTGATAGACGATGCCTTTCAGGGCATCACCCACATCGTGCGTGGGGAAGATTTGGCCGACAACACCGCGCGGCAAATCCTGCTGCAACGCGCTTTGAGCTACGTCACGCCAACTTACCTTCATACCCCGCTGGTTTTGGCAGCAGATGGCCAAAAACTCTCCAAGCAAAATGGCGCTCAAGCTTTGGCTCTGTGGAGTGAATCTGAAGCCACGCAAGCGCTTCAAGCTGCCGGGCTACAGCTCGGTCTCAACACAGCCGCAGCAGATGGCACGTCTGGTGTGAGCAACATTCTGCAGTCATACGTCACGCAATGGCGCAATCGTTATTGATACAACTGTTTGCAATTGAAAGCTGCATGCGACAATCTAAAGCTGGCCAACTTTGGAATTCTCAGGCTCATAGAGCTCATCGCATGCATTTTCTTCGTTTGTTCATCATCGCGATCTTTATGGCCTGCACGAGCGCGCCAATCTTGGCGCAGGTTTGCGCAGCCCCTGGCAAAGATGGCCCCGTCACGATCAGTGGAAGCGCCGTTAGCGTCAACACGTATTTTCAAGGCAACGGCAACCCCAACGCGACCGACACCAGCCTCACGCTAGGAGCACAAACGGGAGCACCCAATGTGAGTGTGGGCGATACGTTGCTCATCGTCCAGATGCAAGGCGCAGACATCAACAATGTCAACAACAACTGTTACGGCGATGGCCTAGGGCCCTGCACCGATACCAACACCCGCGCCATTGGCTCGGATAAAGCACAAGGTTTCCTGGAAGATCCCAGCTACACTGCTGGCCGTTATGAATACGTGCGGGTCACATCGGTCACTGGTGCGGGCGGCGCGGGTAGCGTCGTCAATTTTTCTCCAGCCTTAACGTATGCGTACACGCAGGCAGCGCCAGATCTCACCATTGGCCAGCTCCGTTACCAAGTCATCAGAGTTCCGCAATATGCCAGCCTGACGATTTCTGGCTCCATTCGCCCGATCCGCTGGAATGGCTTGGTGGGCGGGGTTGTGGCGCTCGATGTGGCGGGAGCGCTGAGTTTTTCTGGCGCGGGGCCGCACATCAATGCATCAGGCACCGGCTTTCGCACCGGCTACGGTGAACGCAGCGGCACGGCAAATGGTGACCGACAGTTTCAAGCAGACGCAGAAATCATCGGCAACACCAGAGATACCACCAAAGGCGAAGGAATTGCCGGTACACCGCGCCATGTTTGGGTATCGGACAACCCCTTGCTGATCACCTCAACCGGCGCTTCCCTCATCAACCCCAGCCTGAACGCCAACAACCAAGGCTATCCCGGCGGCGACTACGGCCGTGGCGCGCCGGGCAATGCTGGCGGCGGCGGTATCAGCCACAACTCAGCTGGCGGCGGCGGCGGCAATGGCGGGCGCGGGGGCGCAGGCGGCGCCACATGGGAAGGCGATGGCTCGCGCGATGTCGGCGGCTATGGCGGCGGCAAAGTGCCGCAAAGCGGTGCGGTAGATGCCAACCGCATCGTGATGGGCGGCGGCGGTGGCGCGGGTGATGTGAATGGCGGCGGTGTCGAGCCCACCAACCCTTACGAAGGCCCTGGCGGTCAAGGCGGTGGATTGATGTTCATCAATGTTGGCACGCCCGGCTCAGGCGGCTGGGTACAGAGCAATGGCACCACTGGCCCGACCTCCTTCTTCGATGCGGCTGGTGGGGGCGGTGCTGGCGGCTCGATCCGCTTGATCGCAGCAAGCAACACCAGCCTGCTCAGGATGCAGGCTGATGGCGGCTCAGGCGGTACGCATGATGCCACCGGCGGGCCCACTCACTGCTCCGGCTCTGGCGGCGGTGCTGCAGGCGGCGTGTTGGTTGCCAATGGCGCATTTTCTGGCAGCAACAGCGTCAATGGTGGCCTGCAAGGGCCGAATCCACCCAACAATCCGATCAACTGCCAAGGTGATGCAGGCGAAGCAGGAGCCACCCTCAATTTCAGCCCGAGTACGCAGACCGGCGTGCAGCCCGGTTACCAATGTTTGCCCATACTCAGCGTGAGTAAATCAACGCCCATAGCCACGCGCACCACCCCAGCCGACACCACCGCGCAATACCAAATCGTGATCAGCAACACGGGCGGCGGCACAGCCTACGGCGTCAGTACCAACGATAGCCTCCCCGTGCCTTTCGGCCTCGCCGCAGTGGCCACCACCGCGAGCGCCATCTCCACCACCGTCTCTGGCCCCACGCCGATTGCCAACAGCTCTGGCAACACCACCACCGCCATTTTTGGCACGGCTGGTGGCAGCACCGTCACCAGCTTCATCCTGGGCAGCGGCGGTGTGCTCACCCTCACCTTCCAGGTCAACCTCAACACCACCACCTCCGGCATTTACCAAAACAGCGCCAACGTACGCTACACCGACCCTGTGCGCACCACAGGCGGCACAGGGGATGCAGGCGGCAACCCGAGCGTCACGCCTGGCGGTACCTACGCCAATGGCAACCCCGTTCCTGGCAACAACTACGCCGCATCCAGCTCACCGCAGGAAGATGTGATCATCATCGGCACCACGCCGACTGTGGCCGATATCCTGGCCACCAAGAGCGGCACGAGCTTTGCGTATGTGGGCGATCCGATCAGTTATATCTTGACTGTCAGCAACAACGGGCCAGCCAATGCAGGCACAGTCACCGTGGCAGACAACGTGCCAGCCAATATCGGCACCGTGACTTGGGTCTGCGTCGTGATTGGCGGCACAGCCGATTGCGATATGCCAGCAGGCGGCACCGGTGCCACCGGTTCTGGCAACAGCATCAATCTGCCGCAAGTCTCGCTCAACTCCGGCGGTGCGATCCAAATCACCGTCTCGGGCGTGGGCAGCACCAGCGGCACCGTCACGAATTTTGTGACAGCCACGCTCGCCACTCCCGGCCTAGTAGATTCCAACCCCGCCAATAACAGCGCGACGGCCACCACACGAATTGACCCGCGCAGCGCTGATCTGATCATTCTCAAGAGCAACGGCCAAAGCACACTCACTACAGGCGCTGTGACGGCCTACACGATTGACGTTGGCAACAACGGCCCAGCGCCGGTGAGCAATGCGATCGTCACCGATCCCAGTTCAGCCGGGTTGACCGCCCTCAGTGTGAGCTGCACCGCATTTGGCGGCGCCGTCTGCCCCGCTGGCCTGACTACCAGCACCTTGGCCGCTGGCATCACGATCCCCAGCCTCCCGGTGGGCAGCACAGTGAGCATCGTTTTAAACGCCCAGATCACCGCAGCAGCGGGCGGTCGCGTCACCAACACAGCCACTGTCACTGCTCCAGCTGGCACCACCGACACCACGCCCGGCAACAACAGCGCCACCGACAGCGACCCGATTGCTGCTGCCGTTGTGCGGGTGATTTCGTCTGGGGGCATTTGCCCGGCGCTCACTACCGAGCAGCTCACCAACCTGCTGTCTAACGGTAACTTAGCCAATACCGCAGCATCGGTTGGCGGCAATATTCCCCAGTTCCCAGTAGATGTGTTTCCCGGCGACACCTCCGAAGCCATTCAGCAAGGCGCTAAAAACTACTCGGCTGGCCTGGTCATTCAGAATCCTTTCATCGGCGATGTGAACCGTTCCGTTGCCGGCACCAACAACTGGCTCTATAGCAACGGCAACAATCTCGGTGGCACACCCAACTACCGAATTTACAGCCAGCAACTCACCACACTCGTGACGGGTCGTCAGTATCTCTTCATGTACTACGGCTCAAATGCCATTGCGGGTGGCGGCACCCCCACTTTGGCACCGATCATCTCGATGCGCGTCTCCTCAGGCACCAACACCGTCGTCAATTTGGCAACCAACACCTACACGCTCGAAGCCTCCGGCACAGACACCTGGTCACTAACTCAAGCCCCCTTCACCGCCACCACCGCCACCATGAGCGTTGAACTGTGGGATGCCGCTGCAGGTGTGAACGGCGATGATTTCGCCTCGACACAATTCATCGTGCGCGAATGTCGCCCACAAGCCAACCCCGGCGTCACCAAAAGCAACGGCGTGAATACAGTCACCGCACTCACGCAAACCACCTACACCGTCGTCGTGAACAACCCCGGGCCGGGAGACGCACCCGGCGTGCTGGTGCTAGACCCTGCGGCCACGGGCTTGCAAAAAGATAGCATCAGTTGCTCAGCCAGCGCAGGAGCGCAATGCCCCCTGGTCACCAGCATCGGCGGCATCGAAGGTGCAGGCTTGGTGATCCCCGTGCTCTCTGCGGGCCATACCGTCACCTTCACCATTGTGGCGACTGTGCAGGCATTGAATGGCTCAGTCACGAATGCGGTGAGCCTGACCATCCCACCCGATGTGATTGACAGCGACACCAACAACAACGCACGGAGCGACACTGACAACGTGCTGGCGGTAGCCAACCTTGCCATCAGCAAAACCAACAACACCGACACGCTGGTCGCCGGCAGCACCACCAACTACACCATCACCGTCAGTAATTTTGGTCCATCGCCAGCCGATAACTCCGTGCTGCGAGATACCCCAAGCTCAGGCCTGAGCTGCTTGGCAGCCGCTTGCACATCCAACGATGGCAACCTCGCCGTTTGCCCCGGCGGCACGATCGTCGCACCCAACACCGCCATTCCTCTGGCCACCTTGATCAGCGGCGCGACCTTGCCGCGATTCAGGCAAGGAGGAATCTTCACCTTGGTCTTATCCTGCGGTATCACGGCTACTGGTCTTTAAACGGCGTAGCAGGACGGTCCATGGCGCTGCGCCATGCGTCTCCACCTCTCCTACAATCAAGCCAGTATGCATACAGAAACACCTATCTCCACAGCCCCAGAAGGTGTTGAACACCCCCGCCACATTCGCAGCTTCGTGCGCCGCGCGGGAAGGCTCACCGTCGGTCAAGCCAAGGCATTAGAAGTGCTCGGGCCACAATACTTGATCCCGTTTCAAGATCATCTTCTCGATCTTGCTGCACTCAAGCAAACGCAACACCCAACCGAAGATACTATTAATTCGATAGCAATCCGCGCAAATAATACAACGGATATAGCCCCAAAAGATTCAAAAAATCTGTCTAAAATCGTCTTTGAAATCGGCTTCGGCATGGGCGAAGCCACAGCGCATATCGCTACCGTCTTACCCGACATTTTGTTCCTCGCCTGCGAGGTGCACGAGCCCGGCGTGGGTGCGTTGCTCAAACGGATTGAAGAGCAAAATATCGCCAACATCCGCATCATTTCTTACGATGCGGTACAGGTCTTAGACAAGATGATCCCGAATGCCAGCCTGGATGGGATTCACATCTTCTTCCCCGATCCGTGGCATAAAAAGAGGCATAACAAACGCCGCCTGATCCAGTCGCCCTTCATCGCCAACCTCGTGCAACACCTCCAACCCGGCGGCTACCTGCATTGCGCCACCGACTGGCAACCCTATGCCGAGCAAATGCTCGAAGTGCTCTTAGCCGAACCATCGCTCAAAAATACGGCGGTAGATTACGCCGACAAACCGCATTACCGCCCACTCACCAAATTTGAAAACCGAGGCATCAAGCTCGGCCATGGTGTCTGGGATCTGGTTTTTAAGAAAATCTAAAACATGAGTATGAGCAAAGACAAACCCGATCCGGTAAAAGCCAACGCGCTGTACACGCAAGCCCTGCCCGCTTTCAACGCCAAGCAATTTGACGATGCTTATCGCCTCTGCGGTGAGTCGCTCGCAGCTGATCCTGATTGCGCCGATGCGCTCGAATTGCTCGGTGCGATTCATGCCGCCAAAGAAGAGCGCGCCCTCGCCTTGCCCTTCTTCGAGCGCGCCGTTAAGCTCGCGCCGCATGTCGCACAATTTCACTACAACCTCGGCGTGATTCATCACGAACTCAACCGTTTCCCGCAAGCCATGCGCAGCTACCACCAAGCGCTGCGCATTCAGCCTGAGCACAACGCCGCGCTGTCCAATTACGGCGATCTGCTGCGCCGCCATGATCAGCTCGAAGCCGCGCGCGATCATCTTGAGCGCCTGCAACAGCTCGAGCCCGATGCCAAAGGCCTGCCACTCAAACTCGCCCTCACCTACTTTGGTTTGAAGGAATACGAGCTGGCCGACAAATACTTCGTGGAAGCCCTGAAAGACCCGAAAGAGCCCGCCGTCGTTCATTGGGAATATGCGCATTATTTGCTGCTGAAAAAGCGCTTTAAAGAGGGCTGGGCAAGCTACGAACATCGCAGTGAATGCTCGACGTTTAACAGCGTCTATCACTTCCCACATACACAGCCCCTGTGGAACGGCGAAAGCTTGAAGGGCAAAACCCTTTTGGTGCACCGTGAACAAGGCTTGGGCGATGAAATCATGTTTGGCAGCTTGCTGGCTGATCACACACAAGATGCTGATCGCGTCGTGATCGTCGCAGCGCCAGAGATGGTGCGCGTCTGGCAAAGTACGTTGAATTCAGCCAACTTACCAAGCGATAAATATCACGTCTATCCCTACTGGGGCGCTCTACCGCCGCTTTGGGACAATCCTGCCAAGCCGGCATGGTTCGCAAACTACCACTTCGATTACCAAATCGCGATTGGCCGCTTGGCGCATCTCTTGCGCCCCAGCTTGCAAAGCTTTGGCACACCAAAAATCACCTTCAAAATCGATGAAGCCTTGGTCGCCGAATGGAAAGCCAAACTAGGCAGCATCCCCAACATCGCCGGCAAAAAGAAAGTCGGCGTGATGTGGGGCGCCAACCCCGCCACTTTCCACTACGATGCCTCGCGCCGCGCCCTGCGCAAGAGCGTGCCCCTGCATGAATTTGAGCCGCTGGCCAAGGTTAAAGGCGTGCAACTGGTGAGCCTGGCCAACAACGTGCATGGCTCCATTGCAGGCAGCTTGAACGCGCTCGACCTCGTTGATTTCAGTGAAGACCTGATCGATCTGGCCGAGACCGCCGCCCTGATGAAAAACCTCGATGTGATCATCACCATCGACACATCGCTGGCTCACCTCGCAGGCGCGATGGGCTTGAAAGTGTGGATACCGCTCTGCTGGGACGCCGATTGGCGCTGGGGCGAGCTCGACACCAGCAGCTACTGGTATCCCGATGTCCAATTAGTACGCCAAGCTGTGACGGGCGAGTGGAAGCCGGTCATGGAACAACTCGCTAAAGATTTGCAAGCTTTCGTCAAAGCCTGAGTCCGCTCACTCCGCTCTCAGTGCCTTCTTCAACTCCACGCCAATCTCTGGCTTGTGGGAAAACGGATCGGTTGGGTTGCGCGCTTGCATGATGTCTTCAAGGCGCGTTTGCACAGAATTGATGGCTTTGGGGTGGCTGTAGATGTAGAAGCGGTCTTGTGCGACAGCATCAAACACCATCTGCGCGACATCAGCTGCGCTCACCTTGCCACTGCCCACAGCCTTATCGCTCATGGCTTGGCCAATCAGCTGACTCTTGGTGGGCTTGATGCCGCGCTGCTTGAATTCTTCAGGGCGATTGCGGTGGCTTTGGCTGATGCCAGTGGGCACGAAGAAGGGGCACAGCACCGAGGCGCTGACTTGATCTGTCACCAAACGCAGGTCTTGATACAGCGTCTCGCTCAGAGCCACCACCGCATGCTTACTCACGTTGTACACACCCATGTTCGGCGCATTGAGCAAGCCCGCCATGCTCGCGGTGTTGACGATATGGCCTTGATAAGAAGCATCCTTCTTCGCCGCTTCCAGCATCATCGGCGTAAACACGCGCACGCCATGCGCCACGCCCATGATGTTGACCCCCACGACCCATTCCCAATCCTTGAGTGTGTGCTCCCAAATTAGGCCGCCCGCGCCCACGCCCGCGTTGTTGAACAACAAATGCGGCGCACCAAAGCGCTCAAAGCAAGCCGCGCCCATCGCCTCGACCTGATCTGCTTTGCCCACATCCAATTTGAATGGAAGCACCTGCGCGCCCATCGCTGAGACTTCCGCCACCACTTTGTCCAGCGCATCTTGCTGCACATCAGCCAACACCAGATTCATCCCCAGCTTGGCTCCAATCCGCGCACATTCGAGCCCAAAGCCCGAGCCAGCGCCAGTGAGAACGGCAGTTTTGTTTTTGAAATTTGTGATCATGAAAGTCTTTCTTAAGGCTGCGAATTTTGCAATTTTTCAATGCGGTCTTGTGTCGATGGATGTGAGCTTGTCCAATTTCGAGCAGTAACACCTCTCTTATTTTCGATCTTTTTAAACTCTTGCATTGCTCTGACAAAAGCCAAGGGACTAATGCCTACTTGCCTGAGTAAATCGACGGCATAGGCATCCGCTTGTATCTCGGCTTGACGGCTGTAAGCACTCCCAATGAATGCTTCTCCTACTAAGCTCCCCATTTTGCTACCGGCACTTGATTGCCCCACAGTAAGCTGTAACAAGGAAGACAGCATCGTACTGCCCACAATCCTGCGCATCACGTGGTGGTGTTTAATATGGCCTAACTCGTGAGCAAGCACAGCCATAAGAGCTTCATTATCAAGGGCCAAGACCAATTCATCGGTAATCACAACAGTATTGCCAGGCAATGCAAACGCATTGCTCATGCCGCGCATCAGCTCAAGCTTCACATGTCCTAAATCTGCCTGCCGAGTAAGTTTCTCAAATCCTCCAAGCACCTGCCGCTTTTTATCCTCATCCAATCGACTATCTTGAAGATAAGCTGTGTTGCGAACCTCACGTTTTGCATAATCACCTAAGCGCGATTGCCATTGGACGGGAATATGTTGGCTGAGCATATCCGCCAACTGCGGTAATCCAGCAAATATGAGCCATACAGGAATTGCGACCCACAAGAGCGTAGCACCAGTCACAGCAACATTGTTGTTAATCCAACGATCAATCCAGTTTCGAGTGCTCATTTATTGACTCATGTTCCAAGATCTATCTCATATTGCTGAGCCATCTCATCCAATGCGCCGCCCTTTGCATCTAGCTCAGCAATCGAAAATTGCGTCCAATCGTTCTCCAAATACACCTGCAAATGCGCTGCACGCCAGCGGTTGTATTGCACAGTTGACCATGGAACAGACAGGCCAAGTGTGATCACACCCAACGCTGCATACACACTGCCTCGCCAGGCTTGCCCAAAGGGTGGCAATGTGCTGTGAAAAGACATGCCTGCTATCGTTAGCCGATTAAAAATATAGTTCAAGCGCCTTGCGCGTGCAAAGCTCACGGCGCAAACCGCCAACATGATGTATGTGATTCCTATGATGACAGTTCGAAGATCAGCATCTTTAACGACTGCCGCAGCAAAGACTTGCATGCAAATCAAGCCCACCGTGAATAAAAACAAACTTCCAGAAAAGAAACCACCCATCATGTGACTGTGGATATCTTTGGGATTGGTGCATAGCGTAGCTCGCGTGCGCCCTAGTTTGGCATGCGCAAATTTTTGAAAAATCATATGGCTTGTTGCTCTAGGAAATAGCCATAAAAACACAAATAACAACACGCTGACATAAAGCAGCACGTGCCAGAGAGCGATAGATTGACTAAAAGTACTCATGCTGACGGATATAGCTGCTATGCCTATGCCCAACAGCCAAATAGGTTTTTTTAAGACTTTTGAATTGCCCCATGAGTTGAAGCGTAAATGCCCGTGATGCGCCGCTAGGCTCAAAGTTTGCCAATTAAACTGATTGCTGCGTGTAAGCAGCAATGGCGCTGGAAGAAACGCCAGTGCGATCAACGCTGGTTGAAAATATGGATATAGCAGGCTCAATGCCAAACCCAACAAAAGAACGCTGTAGACAATCAATCGACCTTTGAATTTGGCCACCGGATTGAATTCAACTTGAAATCGCTGACCATCCAGCACCCAGTGCTGGGCAAGAAATCTCTGCTTACGTAAGCGCGCCCAAGGTGCATACAAACCAAGTGTGAGTAACGTTAACAGTTTGCACACGATCCAGATCCTGAAGTAAGCAGCCGTGCTTGCTGTGAATTCAAGCGGAACGGGGCGACCCGACAGGTGAAAACCTGGAGGCTCATCAAAAAGTGCTTCAGGTTTTTGATGAGCCGGTACTTGAGCCAGCTTTTGCAACTTATTAGGTTGTGCTGGCCGCCTGCGTTTCTTCTGTTTGTCAAATACTCCCATATCCTGTCTTATATCAGACCGTTACGGTCGCAGCATCTCGACATGCGGGATGCCGTCTTCGATATAGGGTGCACTGGCTGTTGTGAAACCGTGCTTTTGATAAAACTTTTCTAAGCGCGCTTGTGCGCCGATGCGGATGGGCTGCATACCCCATTGCTTGAATGTTGCGGCAATGGCTTGCTGCATGAGCGTGCGGCCAGCTCCTGTGCCGCGCACGCTCACATGCGTGATGACGCGACCAATGCTGGCTTCTTTGAATTTGGAGTCTGCGTTGAAACAGCGTGCGTAGGCTACTAGCTTGTCACCCAGCATGCCAAGGAGATGCATGGCTTGCGCGTCAAACCCATCCATGTCTTGAAACACGCAGTTTTGCTCCATCACGAAAACTTCCGTGCGCAACTGCAGCATGGCATACAGCTCGGAAAGCGTCAGCGCTTCAAAGGATTTGAATTGCCAGCTCAGCGGCTGCGCAGCACCCATGCCTCACTCTGCCTTTTTCAGCACAAATCCAATGCGCGGGAAATGCACAAATACCTCCCCTGCTCGCGCATCAATGCGGCGAAGCGTGTAGCGTGTGCGCGTGGCAGCGACGAGTTCGCCTGTGCTTTCTTCCAAACCGAAGCTTTCCGCTCGGATGGTGACTTGTGAGCCCAGTGGAATACCATGCTCGTCTTGGAAGGTATTCTCTTGGCCAAATAGCTCACTACCCGTTATAGAACGTGCGCAAGATGCTATTGATTCGATAGCATTTGATTTCATAACAACGCCTTGCCCAAAGGCTTCTATCCGATCCATCCAAGCGAGTACAGCAGGCGTGGCATCGAGCACGCTGGCAATCGGCGGCGTGATGCGCCGGGTGAACCAAAGCGAATGGTAGACCGCGAAATCCGCGACACTGGGCAAGTCGCTCAACAAGAATTTTTGCCCATCAAGCATGCTGGAAATGCGGCGCAAATAGCTTTTGTAGCTCGCCGCTGCATCCGCAGGATTCATCCGCGCCGCACCGCCTCGCATCGCTTGGCGATCAGCAGCAAACACCTTGAGACTCTCAGGCGGCGCATCTTTGAACACATGCTGAGCGCCCGCGGGCTGAAAGTTATACGCCATCGCCACAGGAAAGAGCATCCCATCTGCCCATTGCGCTACCGTGCGAGCCGCTCCTTTCAAGCCTTTGGGATACAGCGATTTCTCTGGAGAAAGGTGTTCCAACACATCGCAAATCAGCATCGTGTCGCAAACAATCTGGTTGCCCACTTGCAACACAGGAATCCGCCGGTAGCCGCCGGTGAGCGCGATCAAATCATCTTTGGGCATCACCATCGGCTGATGAACAGATTTCCAAGCCATGCCCTTGTAGCCAAAGATGGCGCGAATCTTCTCGGCGAAGGGGGAGCTGGGGTAGTGATGAAGAAAGATGTCTTGGTTCATGGTTTGTCTCGTTTCATTTTGGTGGCGTGCTTTTTAATACCGGACGCAGAAGACGCAAAGGTTACGCAGAAGGAATACCAAAAAAAGACAGCAGAAAGTTTTAGTTTAACGATCTGTTAAATTTTTCATCTATCTTCTTTGGATTGTCTTTGCATTTCTCTTTTTTGCGTCTTTTGCGTAACCTCTGCGTCTTCTGCGTCCGGAAGTTCGGAAGTTTGTCTTCGAATCTCAAATACTCAAGTCAACTTAACAAGCTGCTTGCCAAAGTTGCGCCCCTTCAGCAAGCCCAAAAAAGCCTCAGGCGCATTCTCAATGCCCACAGCCACGCTCTCACGTGCGCGAAGCTTGCCTGTCGCTACCAAAGTGCCGAGCTCTTTCAAAGCATCTGGCCAGATTTCCATGTGCTCAGCTACGATGAAGCCTTGCATTTTGAGGCGACTCACTAAGATGATGGCGGGGTTGGCCATGGGCGTGGTGTCGCCGTCGTAGCGCGAGATCATGCCGCAGACGGCGATTCTGCCGAAGGCGTTCATCCGGGCCAAAATCACATCGGTGATCCAGCCGCCGACGTTCTCAAAGAAGCAATCAATGCCATTCGGCGCAGCGGCTTTCAAAGCGGCGTTGAGCGCTTTTCCGTCGCTGTGTTCTTTGTAATCAATGCAGGCATCAAAACCCAATTCATTCACCACATAAGCGCATTTCTCCGCACCGCCTGCGATGCCCACCACCCGGCAACCACGCGCTTTGGCCAGCACGCCCACCGCAGAGCCCACAGCGCCAGAAGCAGCGTTCACCACCACCGTTTCACCCTCTTTCGGCTCACAAATTTTGAGCAAGCCATACCAAGCCGTCACGCCGGGCATGCCGACTGCGCCAAGGTAGGCAGACAAAGGAATCGGACCATCGCTTACCTTGCGCAGCGCACCCACAGCATTGCCATCCACCACGCTGTATTGCTGCCAGCCACCCATGCCGACGACCTTATCGCCCACGGCGTATTTGGCGTGCTTAGATTCAACCACTTCGCCCACCGTGCCGCCAATCATCACCTCATCAATGCCTTGTGATGCCGCGTAGCTCTTACTGTCGTTCATGCGGCCACGCATGTACGGGTCAAGGCTCAAATAATGATGTTTCACCAAGACTTGATCTTCTTGCAACTCAGGCAGCGTTTCGCTCACGAGTTTGAAATTTGACAGGCTCGCTTCCACTGCGGGGCGGTTGTCAAGGACGATTTTTTGATTGAGAGTCATGAGATATTCCAGTTCACTAAAAACTTATTTACAGCACCTTACTTACTACTAATTTCATAACACTCTGCGCACGTTTTATAATGGGTAGAGGACTAAAACACTTAAAAAATCATCAATCCGATGCATTCGCCACGATGCGCTTCAGATCGCGTCCACCATCTGCGTTAGATGAGGTAGCCAAGGCCTTGAGAAACTTAAAAGTGCCCGTCGCATGCGCGATCATCTCACTCAAACTGCCATCCGTGCGGCGGTTGTACACCGAGCCTTCGGTGAACGCCAAGGTTGTGGTGCGATGCATCAGCCGCGCTTTGGCGACCACATAATCTTCCCCTGGCCGCATGAATTGCGTCTTCATCTCCAGCGTCACCAAGCCCGGCGCAGCCTGTTTACCGCGATCTTCCGTGCTGCGCGCCGCATGCGCCATGCATACATCCAGCAGTGTCATCAACAGCCCGCCATGCGCCACCTGCCAAGTATTCAGCAGCTCAGGCTTCAATGCGCAATGAATCTCTGCCTCACCGCCTTCAAACTTCACCAATTCAAAGCCGAGGTGTTCAACGAAGGCGATTTTCAGGGGGAACTGCATAAGCCGTCTCTCAGCCGCCCGTGACCACACTCACACCGCCGTCCACCGCGAGCCATTGGCCAGTGATGTGTTTGCCAGCGTCGGATGCAAAAAGCAGGCACAAGCCTTTCAAATCTTCGTCGTCGCCCAAGCGGCGCAGCGGCGCGCCTTCTTTGAGTTTTTCTTCTCCGAGAGCTTTCAAGGTACCTGCTGTCATTCTGCTGGGAAAGAAACCGGGGCAGATCGCGTTGACGCGGATGTTGTACTTGCCCCATTCGGCAGCCAAGGCGCGGGTGAAATTGATCACTGCACCTTTTGAGGTGTTGTAGGCAATCGTGTTCATGCCGCTGGGATTGCCGCCTAGGCCAGCGATGGAGGCGAGATTGATGATGCTGCCACTTTGGCGAGCAATCATGCTCTTCTTGGCGATGCGCTGTGAGAGTAAAAAGTAGCCGCGTACATTGAGATTCATCACTTTGTCCCATGCGTCAATCGGGTGATCTTCGGCGGGGCTGCCCCAAGCAGCGCCTGCGTTGTTGACCAATATATCCACATCGCCCATGCGCTGCAAAGTTTCATCGGCGAGACGATGAATGTCTGCCTCCAAAGCGCAGTCCGCTGCGATCCAGCGCGCATCAATACCTTTGGCTTGCAGCTCGGCCGTGGCCTCTTCCAAATCAGAGGCTTTGCGCGATGTAAGCATGATCTTTGCTCCGGCTTCGCCCAAGGCAAAAGCCATTTGCAGCCCGAGGCCGCGAGAGCCGCCGGTGACGAGGGCGGTTTTGCCTTTAAGGTCAAACAGTTGTTGAATACTGCGGTGCGTCATGTCAAGGGTCTCCAAGAGATATGAGTCTCGCGGCTAGTACCGGAGACAAGTTAGGTTTTGCTGCGAATGTATATCAAGACCACGCCAAGCGCTGTCACCAAGCTGCCACCGCCGCCGAGCCACCAAGCGGCCTCCGGTTCTACCCCTGAAATCGCAAACGCAGTGGCGACACTCAGCAGACCACCATAGAGGCAGACCCATACAGCCACATCTAACTTTCCTTCGTGGCTGGGTTTGATGTTCAAAAAGCTTCCTCGGCCAGATGGGCGCAGGTCATATCGCGGCTGGAAACCACGGCAAGCCAAGCGTCGATTTTGGGCAGTTCATAAGAGTAAAAATAGGCGGTAGCTGACGTGATTCCTGCGTGGAGTGCTACTGATTTTGTAGCATCCGGTTTGGCCAAAGACACGTCAAGCCAACTCCATGCTAACACCACATGGCCAAAGGCCTGCATATAGGGCACGGCGTTGGCCAGCGCCTCTTGCGGATTGGCTGTGGCCCAGGCGGCCTTTGTCGCATTACCGATTTTTTTAAGTGCGCCAGCGAGTTGGTTGGCTTGTGCAGCCAAATCCGAGATTTGCAAGGCGCGCTCAATCGTGACGTTGATTTTGCTGGAAAGCAGTTGCAAGCCTTTGCCGCCGTCCATCACGACTTTCCTTCCCAGCAAATCCATCGCCTGAATCGCATGCGTGCCTTCGTGAATCATGTTCAGGCGCTGATCGCGCCAGTATTGCTCCACCGGGAAATCTCGGGTGTAGCCGTAGCCGCCGTGAATTTGGATGGCGAGCGAATTGGCTTCTAGGCAGTTCTCACTCGGCCAGCTCTTGGAGATCGGCGTGAGCATTTCGAGAAGTAGCGCAGCCTCTTGCGAAATGGTTTCATCGCCTGTGGCTTTGTCGTCAACGAGTTTGGCGCAATACAGCTGCAAGGCCAGCGCGCCTTCGCAAATGCTTTTCTGCGCAAGGAGCATCCGCTTCACGTCTGCATGCTCGATCAGGCGCACTTGCGGAGAGGAAGAATCCTTGCCAGCGCCAGTCATTGGCCGACCCTGCGGCCGCAGCTTTGCGTAATCAAGAGAAGCGTAATAGCCAGCAAGCCCAAGCGACGTTGCCGCCATACCAATGCCAATCCGAGCTTCGTTCATCATGTGGAACATGCCCTTCAAGCCTTCACCGGGCTTGCCGACCAAATAGCCCACCGCTCCCGGCTTTCCATCGGGCTTGAATTTGCCTTCACCGAAGTTCAGCAAAGTGTTCGGCGTGCCCGCCCAGCCCAGCTTGTGATTCAGGCCAGCGAGCGTGACATCATTGCGCTGACCGGTAAGCTGGCCTTGTGTATCCACCATCTTTTTCGGCACGATAAACAGCGAAATGCCGCGCGTGCCCGGAAGAAGCTTGCCGTTCTCATCGGGAATCTTGGCAAGCACGAGGTGAATGATGTTCTCCGTCACATCGTGCTCACCACCCGAAATCCACATTTTGTTGCCGCGCAGCCGATAGCGTGGGCCGAGTGCATCGCCTGCGTCTTCCAACTCAGCGCGGGTGGTGATATCAGACAGCGATGAACCTGCCTGCGGCTCGCTCAAACACATCGTGCCTGCCCAGCGTCCATTGAATTCATTCGCAGCAAACACCTGCTTTTGGATCTCCGTACCGCAAGCCAAAATCGCATTCGCATTTCCCACCGTGAGCAAATTCCAGCCGATCGAGATCGAGGCCAATCCGAAAAACGAATTCGCTGCCGCCTCCACCAAATAAGGCAGTTGCATCCCGCCCATCTCCTCATCCTGCGCTGCGCTGAGCATCCCGCTTTCAGCGTACGCAGCTCGCGCATCATGTGTCGCCTTGGGCAACACCACGCGCAGAGCACCATCAGAATCTACCTCGGTTCGCGGCTCATCCCGATCTACCGTGCGATTGAACGGTGCAAATTTCTCCCGAGCAATCCGCTCGCAAGTGTCGAGCACCGCATCAAAAGTTTCACGTGAATGATCCGCAAAACGCGAGCGGCTATTCAACTCGTCGGCCTTAAGCCAACCGTACATCAGGAAATCAAGGGTGTTGCGATAGGCCATATGGATCCGAAAAAAGGGAAATACCTCGCACAAGCTGGTAAAGCATCATGAAGTGAATGGGAAATACCTGCCAACCGATGTGAGGTTCAGCTTTTTGCGGGCGCAGCAACAATCGTGCCCTGCGCGACAGCGCAAAGCTTTTCCTCGCCATCTTTCACGGCATAGACGTTGCAGCGGCAGACTGATTGAGTTTTCCCTGTCGCCTCCGCATACGCTCGCGCAATCAGCATCTCACCCACGGCTGGGCGCACGTAATTGATCTTGAATTCCAACGTCAACGCATTGCTACCCAATGCAGTGCCTCCCGCGTAAGTCAAAGCGTTATCCGCCAAATAACTCACAACGCCACCATGCGCAAACCCATGCTGCTGCAAAAGCTGAGGTGTGATGGGCAAACTTAACTCACAGCTACCACGATCAAGAGCAGTGAGCTTTGCGCCCAGCAACACGCTAAATGCCTGCGTCTGCAAAATCTGACCGCCCCAAACCAGCCAGGCTTCGGGGGTTTGGGGCAGTTGATCAGTAATAGCACGGATAGAGCTGATCAGAGCACTTCAAAAATACCCGCTGCGCCCATGCCCCCGCCAATACACATCGTCACGCAAACGCGTTTCGCACCACGGCGTTTGCCTTCGATCAAAGCATGACCAGTGAGGCGTTGGCCGCTGACGCCATACGGGTGGCCGACGGCAATCGCGCCGCCGTTGACGTTGAGTTTGTCATCAGGGATGCCCAGCTTGTCGCGGCAATAAATCACTTGCACGGCGAAGGCTTCGTTGAGTTCCCACAGATCGATATCGCTGACTTTGAGGCCCAAGCGCTTCAACACTTTGGGGATGGCGAATACCGGGCCGATGCCCATTTCATCGGGCTCGCAGCCTGCAACGGCGAAGCCTAAGAAGCGGCCCAGTGGCTTCAAGCCACGCTTGGCGGCCATGTCTTCGTTCATCAGTACGCAAGCGCCTGCACCATCAGAGAACTGGCTGGCATTGCCTGCGGAAATCAAGCCCCCGGGCAATGCTGAGCGTAGGCCGGTGATGCCTTCAAACGTGGTGCCATCGCGGATGCCTTCGTCTTTGCTGATAGTGACTTCTTTGGTCATGAGGCCAAGAGTAGCATCAGCAATGCCCGCTTTCACGGTGATCGGTGCGATTTCAGCATCGAAGAAGCCTGCGGCGAGCGCGGCAGTGGCGCGCTGCTGGCTGCGTGCGCCGTAATGGTCCATCGCATCGCGGGAAATAGCGTATCGCTTGGCCACTTGCTCTGCAGTTTGCAGCATGTTCCAGTAAATCTCGGGCTTCTTTTTCATCAAAACGGGATCAACCAGCATGTGCTGATTCATTTCTTGCTGCACGCAGCTGATGCTCTCCACCCCGCCTGCCACATACACATCGCCTTCGCCTGCGATGATGCGCTGCGCGGCCAATGCGATAGTTTGCAAACCGGATGAGCAAAAACGGTTCACGGTCATGCCGGACGTGGTGATTGGGCAGTCGGCCATGACGGCGATTTGGCGCGCGATATTCGCGCCAGTTGCACCCTCAGGGTTGGCGCAACCCATGATCACGTCGTCTACCTCAGCGGCTTCAATACCGGCGCGGGAGATGGCGTGCTTAACGGCATGGCCGCCGAGCGTAGCGCCATGGGTCATGTTGAAGGCACCTTTCCAGCTCTTGGCGAGCGGGGTGCGGGCGGTGGAAACGATAACAGCGGATGTCATGAATTACTCCTAATTTAATAGCACTTCACGCAAGTTATATAACGGCGAAGTGCTGATTTGATTCAAAAAACGGGCTTTCAACTCAATTGAAAGTCTTGCCTTCAGCGACCAAGCGCTTGATCAGCGGTGCGGGCTCCCAAAAAGCAGCATCGTCGTTTGGATTCTTGGCGAAACTGTTCATCGCCATCATCACGTTGTATAAGCCCATTTGGTCGGCAAAGTGCATCGGGCCACCTTTGGGGATCGGGAAGCCGTAGCCAGTGATGTAAACCATATCAATATCACTGGCTTTGCTGGCGATGCCGTCTTCTAAGATATGAGCGGCTTCGTTGACAAGCGACAGCACCAAGCGATTGACGATTTCTTCGTCAGAAATCTTGCGCGGCGCCAGGCCAATCTTCTTACTGTGATCTGTGATCATTTTGTTGACCACTTCGCTGGGCATCGCATCGCGTTTGCCAGGAATATAGTCATACCAGCCTGCATTCGTCTTCTGACCAAAACGCCCCATCTCACAAAGCAAATCAGCCGTCTTGCTGTATTTCATGTTTGGCTTTTCTTGATAGCGGCGCTTGCGGATATACCAGCCGATGTCGTTGCCCGCCAAATCGCCCATGCGGAACGGGCCCATGGCAAAGCCGAATTTCTCTACGGCTTTGTCCACCTGCTGCGGTGTGCAGCCCTCTTCGATCAGAAAACCCGCTTGGCGGCTGTATTGCTCGATCATGCGGTTGCCAATGAAGCCATCGCAAACACCCGAGACCACAGCAATCTTCTTGATCTTCTTGGCAACACCCATCACGGTGGCCATCACGTCTTTTGCCGTTTTCTTGCCGCGTACCACTTCCAGCAGTTTCATCACGTTGGCGGGGCTAAAGAAATGCAGGCCGACAACGTCTTGCGGGCGCTTGGTAAACGATGCAATTTTGTCGACATCCAGCGTAGAGGTATTGGAAGCCAAAATTGCGCCTTTTTTCATCACGCGATCCAGCTCTTTGAACACCTTCTCTTTCACACCCATCTCTTCAAACACGGCTTCAATCACGAGATCAGCATCTTTCAAGCCATCATAGGTGAGCGTGGTGGTGAGCATGCCCATGCGCTCATCCAATTTAGCCTGTTTGAGCTTGCCTTTTTTGACCTGTGCTTCGTAATTTTTGCGCATGATGCCGATGCCTTTGTCGAGCGCTTCTTGCTTGAGCTCCAACATCTTCACGGGAATACCCGCATTCAGGAAGTTCATCGCAATGCCGCCGCCCATCGTTCCTGCGCCGATCACGGCCACGCTCTTGATCTCGCGCTTTTGGATGTCTTCGGGTACGTCTGCAATCTTCGATGCAGCACGCTCAGAAACAAACAAGTGGCGTAGCGCCCGGCTCTCAGGTGTCCACATCAAATTGATGAAGATATCGCGCTCAAGCAGCATACCTTCGTTGAATTTTTTCTTTGTGGCAGCTTCGACAGCATCGACGCATTTCACAGGTGCTGGGAAGCCCTTAGCCATGCCTTTGACCATGTTGCGCGCAAACTGGAAGTAGGCATCGCCCATTGGATGGCGGCAAGGCAAATTGCGCACCAGTGGGAAGGCTGAAGCCTCTTTCGCATGCGCAGCGGCTTTCTCGCGAGCCAGCTCAATCGCTTCTTGCACCACCGTCTCAGCGCTGGCCGACAGCTTGTCAAACAGCTTCTGGCCAGGCGCCATCGCCAGCATCTCCGCTTTCACCGGTTCGCCACTCACAATCATATTCAGGGCAAATTCCACGCCCAAGACGCGTGGCAGTCGCTGCGTACCGCCCGCGCCGGGGATCAAGCCAAGCTTGACTTCAGGCAAAGCCACATTCGTGCCAGGTGCGGCCACCCGGTAGTGGCAACCCAACGCCAACTCCAAGCCACCGCCCATGCAGGTGGTGTGAATCGCAGCCACGGTCACTTTCGTGGCGTTTTCGCAGCTCAAAATTAAGCTGAGCAAATTTGGTTCAGCGAGTGATTTGTCAGAGCCAAATTCTTTGATGTCTGCGCCGCCCGAGAAGGCTTTGCCAGCGCCCGTGATGACGATGGCTTTGACCTTGGTATCCAACTGCGCCTTGGCCAAGCCCGCAGCAATTGCAATGCGGGTGGAAAGTCCCAAGCCGTTAACTGGCGGGTTGTTCAGGGTGATCACAGCAACATCGCCGTGAACTTTGTATTCGGCTGTCATTTGCAGTCCTTTCAGGTTTTAAATTCAAAAAATTGGTTCAGTCTTCATGCGTAAAAGCACGGTCGTTCTATTTTTACATTTTACGCAGAAAGTCGCTCAGCATAACCCTCTTTTTGCGCAAGCTGTCACCTGTGTTTCACAGGGGCGTTTTTACTTGTTTCTTGGCTTTTGCTCTGTTTGAGAGCTTCGCCTTCACGCAACCCGCTCGCCTGCCCCGTAACGTGCCCGAAAAAGCCGAGGCCTTTCTTAGTGAGGCGCTCTTACCCGCCAGCCACGAGCTCCCATCATTTGTAGCGATGATTACATTGCTGGCCGCGCCCGACCAGCGAAAGGCTTCGTTTTTTCAGACCCATCACGGAGCGGGTGTAGGTGGTTAGCGCGCTTTCTATTCCGTATTCAATAAAAGTCAACACAAAATGCCACCAAACGACAAACTCTATTTCACGGCTGGTGTCAATGTGAACTTAAGCGGCAGCACGTTGCCGACCTGCCAAACTGTTTTTGCAATAAGTTCGTTCATCACCAACTTAGGCTCTTGCTCAGTAATACCACTAGAAGGCGTCTCTTGAAAAAGCACATCAATTCTGGCTAAGTCCTTACGTTCCCCAAGTACGAAATCGAAAACAGTTAGATGAAGCACCGCTCCCTTTGTTTGACCTTCAACCAGAGCCATGTCGTAGTTAGGACTCCATTCACGAACCATTGGTGAGTAAAGCTGACCAGAGAACGTGTCATGTTGATGCTGAATCACAAGTCGTAATGGTTTTTGACCTTTCTCAAGTTCAGTTGATAAAGGTACAAGTTCCCAAGTTTTGGTCAAGCCTCGTGTAATTTGATAGTCGTTCCAACTCTTGGATATCATTGCGTTTAATGCAGCTGGTATCTCCGGAATCTTTAGAACTGAATCCGCTCCCATCGATACGATTGCTATTAAGGCTGTGCCAATAACACTCACCGCCACCCAGAGAAATCGCCTCACCCTCTCGAAATTGCGTCGAACTCCTGGTGCAGGCAGGGTATTTCTGGGAGAACGTGGAATCGGCTTCTGACTTCGCATTGGACATCATGCTAACCGATCAGAATGGACTCGATAAGTTTAGAGCCAGTTATGCGTGCAGTAAAGTAATACACGCGGATGGTGGTATTGCGTACCAACGATATCTACCCGCTCCGTGATGGGTCTGAAAAAACGAAGACTGTCTCGGTCGGGCGCGGCCAACCAAGCAATCATCGCTACAAAAGATCAGCAGCTCGTCGTATCCCGCACAGAGCGCTAAAAAAGATAGTCCTCGGCTTTTTCGGGCACGTCACGGGGCAGGTGAGCGGGTCGCATCAAACCTTAAGAAACCTATTCAGCAGCGCGACGAAGCGTATTCATCACCGGCGTGTTGAGCACTTCCCGCAAGCCCCACCAGCCTGCAGCCAACGCGAGCAGAGAGCCAAGCACACCAGAGGCTGGAATCACCCAAGCGGCCGCCGTCCACGCGAACTCAAACACATACTTGGCCAGCGCCCAGCCCACCACCACAGCCACCAGGCTGGCCAACACGCCAGCGAGCATGCCGACACCCGCCAACTCGGCGCGCTGTACTTGCCGCAGCAGCTGGCTACGCGCACCCACGGCGCGCAAAATCGCAAACTCTCGCGTGCGCTCCTCGCGCGTGGCTGTGACGGCGGCGAAGAGCACCACAAGACCAGCCAGCAGGGTAAAGCCAAAGAGGAACTCCACAGCGCGAATCACTTGATCAAGCACGCGCTGCACCTGATTGATGGTGAGGCTCATGTCGACGTTCGTCACGTTAGGAAACTGCCGCACCAGCGCATTGTCAAAGCCTTTGATGTCCGGCGCTTTGAAGGCGCTCATGTAGGTTGAGGGCACATCTGGCATTTGGCTGACCGTGTACATCACAAAAAAGTTCGCCCGCATACCACCCCAATCGACCTTGCGCAGGCTGGTGATTTTGCTCGCGACTTGAATGCCGCCAATATCAAAAGTGAGCGAATCGCCCATTTTGAGGCCGAGGTCTTTTGCAATACCCTCTTCTACGCTGATGGCATCTTTCTCTTCCTCAGTCCATTTGCCCGAGATCACTTGGTTGTGCTCAGGCTTTTTTGCGGCGTGGGAGAGATTGAATTCACGGTCAACCAAACGCTTGGCGCGATCATCTTTGTAGTCTTCAGGATTCACAACTTTGCCATTCACCGCCACCAAGCGCCCGCGAATCATCGGGAAATAATCGTACTTCTTCACGCCCTGCGCTTCGATGTTTTTCACAAACTCTGCACCCTGCTCCGGCATGATGTTGATCACAAACCGATTCGGCGCATCCGGCGGCGTGGCCTGGCGCCAGCTGGAGATCAAATCTGTGCGGAGCAACACCAGCAGCACCAACGCGAGCAAACCCACTGCCAGCGCGCTCACCTGCACCACCGCATACGCAGGCCGCGCAGAGATTTGCCGTGTGGCCAAAATCAGCCAGCGCGGCGCAGTTGTCTCGTTCACACTTTTGCGCAACACGAGCACAGCCAGATAGCTCATCCCCGCAAACAGCAGCACCGCCGCAAGGAATCCACCCACAGCAATCCCGCCCAGCACCAAATCTCGGCTGGCCGCCATGAGCAGCGCAGCAAAGCCCGCAATGCCCAGCACGAGTACACCGCCCGAAGTCGCTTTTAAGCCACCCACATCACGCCGAATCACGCGCAGCGGCGGCACTTGAGCAAGCTGCAGCACAGGCGGCAGGCCAAACGCCGCCAGCAGAGTGAGCCCCATGCCTAGGCCAAAGAGTACAGGCCAGATGGAGGGCGCAGGCAGAGCAGATTCCACCAAACCTGCCAGCAAAAGCACAAAGCCAAAATGCACCGCAAAGCCAAGCAACACGCCCAGGCCACTAGCCACCAAGCCCACAAGCGCAAACTCCAGCACATAGCTGGCCGCCATATTGCGCTGCGACACGCCCAGCACGCGCAGCATCGCGCATTGATCCAAATGCCGCGCTGCAAAGCCACGCGCTGCAATCGCCACCGCTACGGCGCTCAGTAGGGCTGCCAGCAACGCCACCAGATTCAAAAACTTCTCCGCGCGGTTCATCGTGCTGCTCATCTCAGGCCGCCCGCCTTCCAGTGATTCAAGCCGCAGCCCACGAAGCTCGCCCGATTTCTCTTTGGCCGTTACCCAGTCTGCAAACTCCTTGATGCGTCGCTGATCCTGAGCCACCACCGCCATGCGATAGGTGATGCGGCTAGCTGGCTGCACGAGCGCCGTTGCGGCCAAATCCGCGCGATTCATCATCACGCGCGGCGCAAAATTCATAAAACCTGCGCCCCGATCTGGTTCCACCACAATGATGCGATCGATCTTCAAGCTGCTCGCACCCATGAGCAAACTGTCGCCCATCTTCAACCCAAGAGAGTCGAGCAAATTCGCATCCACCCACACGCTGCCCGGTGCGGGAATATCTCGCGTGCCCTGTTCGGGCTGGTCAGGTGCAGTAGCCACCTTGAGCTGCCCGCGCAGCGGATAGCCGCTCTCCACCGCCTTCAAAGCCACCAATTTTGACGATCCACCCTGAGCATCTGGCGCTCGAGCCATGGTGGGAAAACCCACGTTGTTCACCATCTGCAAGCCCAGCTCCCGCGCCTTGGCCACAACCGCCTCCGGCGTCGACTTGTCGCTGCTCACCACCGAATCCCCACCAATCAGAGCCCGCGCATCCCGCTGCAAACCACCCTTGATGCGGTCCGCAAAAAAGCCCACGGCAGTGAGCGACGCCACTGCGAGCGTGACCGCCACGATCAAGAGCCGCAACTCCCCCGCACGCAAATCACGCCAAAGAGAACGCAGGCCAAGGCTGATAAAACTGGATTTCATGTGCGCATAGTAGCGCGAGCCGGCATGATTTGCTTGTAGGGCATGTAAAGACCTGACGTCAATACACTATGAATTTAGTAGCACTTCACGCAGTATTTATAACGGCGATCTGCCAATATCAGCATGAAATGAAAGCGAAAGGCGATCTAAGCCTGTGTAGCCCACAAAATGCTTGTTCACTGCCCGGCCAATCGCGCACAAGCCAAGCTGTTGGGCGATGTCGTAGCCCATTTGCGTGATGCCGCTGCGGGAGACAACGATCGCAATGCCCATTTGCGCGGATTTGATGACCATCTCACTGGTTAAGCGGCCTGTGGTGTAGAAGACATAGGGGTCGACTGGGTTAGGTTGCCGAGTGGTGCGAATGCCTTGCATGGCCATCCATCCTGCGAGGGTATCGATCGCGTTGTGGCGGCCTACATCTTCAACGAACATGAGCATTTGCGTGCCTTTGAACAGGGCGCAGCCATGTACACTGCCGGCGCTTTTATAAGTGCTTTCTTGCTGGCGAATGGCTTCTGTGATGCCGTAAAGCTGGGTTTGCGTGAGCTGAGCCGCGGGCAGCTTGATTTGATCAATTTCGTCCATCAAACCACCAAACACGCTGCCTTGGCCGCAACCCGTCGTGACAACTTTTTTTGCGGTTCGCTCTTCGATTTTGTCAATGCCAGCATGCGTTTTCACGGCGGCAGAGTTGACCTCCCAATCCACAGTGATGGATTCGATTTGATCTGCACTATCGACCAAGCGCTGGTTGAGCAAAAAACCCAGCACCAGCAGCTCGGGCTGCGCGCCGAGTGTCATGAGCGTGACCAGTTCGCGTTTATCCACATACATGGTCAAATCCCGCTCGGCAGGAATATGCATTTGATTCTTCTCACCCTTTTCATTGACGACTTCGATCTCGCGCGTGAGCGGGGCGCGGGCTTGCGTGAGCGTGGGCAACTTAGACATGCGTGGAGTTTAAGCGGGCATGAAAAACGGCGCTCAAAAGCGCCGCTTTTGCATTGAGCGGAGGCTTATTTCTTGACCGGAACTGTAGGAACTGCCGCTGGCTTGGCAGCAGCTGTGGTTGAAGGTGCTGGCGCTACAGCAGTTGGTGCAGCAGGCAGAGGAAACACAAACGCGCCAGGGTCAGCGCACGCTGGTGTGTCGGTCGCAGGTTTAGTTTCTTTGCCTGTCGCTTTAGCGGACTTGTAGTAATAGGCGGCAGTCGCTTCGCGAGATTTACAGAGCTGGAAGTCGGCAATCTTGTTTCCATGCGCCGTTTTGGCTGTAGCTTCAGCGGCCTTGGCCTTGGCTTCATCTGTCAAAACGGGGGAAGGCAATTTGGCAAATGCCGTGCCAGTCAAAAACGCTGTGATAGCGATGAGCAGGATGTTTTTATTCATGATGTGCAATCTCCTCGTGATCTCAAACTTGTGCCATGGCGACTGATGCGCCTGCGCCATCGTTGGCTTTGACGGCTGTGCGTTGCGCAGGAATTTTGCCGGCAGCAACATCATCGGCCCAAAGTGCGTGATGCTCTTTTGCCCAGGTTTCGTCCACATAGCCGGTCTTCATGGCTTTGTAAGCGCCCTTCATGCCGATCGTGCCCATGTAAATATGGCCGAGGAACATGGCCATCATCAGCATGCCAGCCGCAGCATGGATCATGTGAGAGATTTGCATCGTCTCGCGGTAATACATCAAGCCGGGAACGAGTTTATTGAGCACCAGACCAGAACCCACCACGATCAATCCAAGCAAGAACACGCCGCTCCAGAAGAGTATCTTTTCTCCTGCATTGAAGCGATGCGAAGGTACTTCTTCGCCGCTGAACAGACCGCCGCCCTTCAATATCCACTTCATGTCGTCTTTGCTTGGCATGTTGTCGCGCATGAAGGTGAAAATCACCACGACAAGTGAGACTGCAAACAGGGGACCGACAAAATTGTGCAGGTTCTTCAACGCGTAGGCCAGCCAGCCAAAGAGCGAGCCTCCAATGATCGGAAGCATGAAAAACTTGCCAAACGCCATGATGATGCCGGAGATGGCTAAGGCACAGAAAGCAATCGCATTCGTCCAGTGGGCAGCACGCTCAAAGTAAGTGAAACGCTCGATCTTCTTGCCAGTCTCTTCACCATGCAGACCAATGCTACCCTTGCGCCAATAAAACAAGGCAATGGCCAACAACGCAATCAAAATCAACGAACCACCATAGGGGATGATCAAGTTGTTACGAACCTGCCGCCAAGCTTCGCCAGCGTTGGTTAAGGTTGATCCAGGATACTGCACAAACTTCTGAATCATGTTTCCAGCTTCTGGAGCTTGCGCATAAGGCAAGCTAGTGAAGCCTGTTGCGCCCTGACCCACCTGCCGCCAAACGGGCGTATTACTGCCAGGCTGCACTTTGTTGCGCTCAGCATTGCTCTGCTTAGCGTAATTCGGGTCAGCACTAGCATCAGGCTTGACTTCAAAAATATTTTGGCTTTTGATGCCACCAGGCTCAGCGGGAGCAGCGGCTGGCGCAGCTTGCTCGGGCGGCTTCACGGGCTCGACTTGCAGCTTCTGCGCTAACGCAGCGCCGCTGATCAAACAAAGAGTTGCTATTGAAAGAATAGCATTTCGCACATATTTCATGCGGGCTTCTCCATCAAATGGGTTATGGCGTCTTGCTGTAATCGTTTTGACCTGCCTGCGTCCGCACCTTGAGTGCAGACTCCCAGCTGGCTCTGTCGCCTTGCTTCCAGTTGCCCTCAGCATAGGCCTTACCAGTGCCGGTGTAAGGGGCGCTGTCGCCCTTTACACCGCCAGCACTTTGAGGCTTATCTGAGCAGGCCGTAGCCAGTAGGAGAATCGCAGTTGCCGCAATGATTTTTTTCATAATGTCTTGTTCCTGCAGTTAGCTCTTCACCGGCTGAGCTTGCTGCTCTTTGGGCGGCTGGCCAGCTTGCTGAGAGCCATAAGCTGTGCCCCAGCCCCAGACTTCAGCGCCCTTGCCGCGCTTCAAAACACGGTTGCGGAAGATATCGGCAATCACATCGCCATCACCACCCAAGAGCGCTTTGGTCGAGCACATTTCTGCGCAAGCTGGCAGCTTACCTTCGGCCAAACGATTGCGGCCATATTTTTCAAATTCAGCTTGCGAGCCATTGGCTTCAGGGCCACCCGCGCAGAAGGTGCATTTGTCCATCTTGCCGCGCACACCAAATGTGCCCGCTGTGGGGAACTGAGGCGCACCGAAAGGGCAAGCATAGGAGCAGTAGCCGCAGCCAATGCAAACATCCTTGTCATGCAAGACCACGCCTTCGTCGGTGCGGTAAAAACAGTTCACCGGGCAAACGGCCATACAAGGTGCATCTGAGCAATGCATGCAAGCCACCGAGATGGATCGCTCACCGGGCACGCCATCATTCAGCGTGATCACGCGGCGGCGGTTCACGCCCCAAGGAACTTCGTGTTCATTTTTGCAAGCAGTCACACAACCGTTGCACTCAATGCAGCGCTCGGCATCACAAATAAATTTCATCCGTGCCATGGTGATTTCCTTATGCTTTCTCGACGTTGCAAACCGTCGTTTTAGATTCTTGCATCATCGTGACGATGTCGTAGCCGTAAGTGGTGCCGGTGTTCACAGCTTCGCCGCGAACAATTGGCGCTGCGCCGTTGGGGTAATGTGCGAGCATGTCCGCGCCCTGCCAGCGGCCAGAGAAGTGGAAGGGCATGAAGGTCGTGTCTGCGCCGACGCGCTCTGTCACCATCGCCTGCACATTCATCGCGCCGCCAGTTGGCGTGCGCACGATCACGCGATCACCGTTTTTGATGTTGCGATCAGCAGCGGCTTTCGGATTGATCTCGATGAACGACTCTTGCTGCAGCTCAGCTAACCAAGGATTGGAGCGCGTTTCTTCGCCGCCACCTTCGTATTCAACCAAACGACCAGATGTCATGATCAATGGGAATTTTTCATGTACTTTTTTGGCGATGTTTTCCTGCTGGATCGACTTGAACAGTGTGGGCAAGCGCCACAATGTTTTGCGGTCATCGTGCGTTGGATACTTGGCCATCAAATCAGGACGGTTGCCATACAGCGGCTCACGGTGGATCGGCACAGCATCAGGGAAATTCCAAACCACAGCACGCGCTTTGGCATTGCCAAACGGATGGCAACCATGGTTCTTCATCGCCACGCGGATGATGCCGCCGGATGAATCATTCTTCCAGTTTTTGCCTTCCGCGGCTTTCTTCTCAACCTCAGTCAGTTCATCCCACCAGCCGAGCTTTTTAAGCAGCAGATGGTCGAATTCTGGATAACCTGTGGTGATGTCAGAGCCTTTGGAATGCGAGCCATCCTCGGCCAACAAATTCACGCCTTCGCGCTCCACACCAAAGTTAGCGCGGAAGTTACCGCCGCCTTCCATCACGTGCTTGCTGGTGTCATACAAATTGGGTGAACCAGGATGCTTGAGTTCAGCCGTGCCGTAGCAAGGCCATGGCAGACCGAAATAATCTCCGCTCAAGTCATAGCCAGTTTCTTTGTCTTTGCCGCCTTTGGATTTGAGCGTTTTCACGTCAAATTTATCCATGTTGCGCATGTGCGCCTTCAACCGCTCTGGGGTTTGACCTGTATAGCCAATTGTCCAGACGGAGCGGTTGATTTCGCGCAAAATATCTTCAGGCATGGGTTCATCCAAGCCTTTGATTTTTTGCATTTTGTAATTTTTCACCAGCTCTTTATCGAAGCCGAGTTTTTGCGCCAGCTGATACATGATCATGTGATCCGAGCGGCTTTCCCAAAGCGGATCAATCACTTTCTCGCGCCACTGAATAGAACGATTCGATGCGGTGCAAGAGCCACTAGTTTCAAATTGTGTGGCTGCTGGCAACAGATACACCGAGCGATTTGGATTCAAATCTTCTGCTTTACCCGGCATCGCGGCCATCGCGGCAGTCGCTGAAGGGTATGGATCAACCACCACCATCAGATCGAGTTTGTCCATCGCGCGCTTCATCTCCAAGCCGCGCGTTTGCGAATTCGGCGCGTGCCCCCAGAAGAACATGCCGCGCACATTGCTGTCTTGATCGATCAGCTCATTCTTCTCCAGCACCGCATCAATCCAGCGAGAAACGGTGGTACCGGCCTTTGTCATCATGGCAGGCGTTGCGTATTGCTTTTTGATCCACTCAAAATCCACACCCCAGGCGCTGGCGAAATGCTTCCATGAGCCTTCAACCAATCCGTAATAGCCCGGCAATGAATCTGGATTAGGGCCCACATCTGTCGCGCCCTGCACGTTGTCGTGGCCACGGAAAATATTGGTGCCGCCACCGCTCACACCCACATTGCCCAGCGCCAATTGCAAAATGCAAGAAGCGCGCACGATGGCGTTGCCGGTGGTGTGCTGCGTTTGACCCATGCACCAAACGATGGTGCCAGGGCGATGGTCATTGAGCATCTTGGCTACTTTGAACATCTGCGCTTCATTTACGCCGCAAGCTTCTTCTACTTTGTCTGGCGTCCATTTGGCCATGACTTCTTCCTTGACCTTTTCCATGCCATAGACGCGGTCGTTGATATATTTTTTGTCTTCCCAGCCATTCTTGAAAATGTGGTGCAAGAGACCGAATACAAAAGCAATGTCTGAGCCTGAGCGGATGCGCACATACTCATCGGCCTTCGCAGCAGTGCGCGTGAAGCGTGGATCAACCACGATCATCTTGCAGCCTGACTCTTTGGCATGCAACATGTGCACCAAACTTACAGGGTGGGCTTCAGCGGCGTTTGAACCAATATACAGAGCGACTTTGCTGTTTTGCATGTCGTTGTACGAATTGGTCATCGCGCCGTAGCCCCAGGTGTTGGCTACTCCAGCAACTGTGGTGGAGTGGCAGATACGTGCTTGGTGATCGCAATTGTTGGTGCCAAAAAAGCTCACCCATTTACGCAGCAGGTAAGCCTGCTCGTTGTTGTGTTTGGAAGAGCCGACGAAATACAAACTGTCTGGCCCGCTGGCTTTTTTCAGCTCCATCATCTTGGCGCTGATCTCGGTCAAGGCCGTATCCCAGCTGATGCGTTCATATTTGCCGTTGACCAGCTTCATCGGGTAGCGCAAGCGGAATTCACCGTGGCCGTGCTCACGAAGAGCCGCGCCTTTTGCACAGTTGCCACCCAAGTTGATGGGGGAGTCAAATACGGGCTCTTGGCGCGTCCACACGCCGTTTTCCACCACGGCATCCACTGCGCAGCCGACTGAGCAATGTGTGCAGATGGTGCGCTTGACTTCGATCTTGCCAGTGCCGTCAATCGAGCCGCCAGTTGCTGCTTTGGCCTTTTTCACCAAGGTGAGCTGAGTGGCAGCGATACCGACACCAACGCCCAGACCGGAGCGACGCAGGAAAGCACGTCTGTCAACGGTAGGCACAGCTTGCGCGAGACCGCGCGATAGATTGTGAACGAACGGGGAACGGCCTGTACCGTGCCCAGTCGATGAGGATTTTTTGGTCAACAACATACGAGTCCTTGAGAGAAGGAGGGTTAGATCAGGGTGGTGCTGTAGTAGCGTTTGACGTGTTCGGTCACGCTGTAGCCGCCGCCTTTTTCAGGGGCTGGCTTGAGAATTTCCACCGCAACCTCTTGCGGCGCACCTTTCGGCAGTGCGACCACGGCGATCACGGCGGAGCCTGTTGCTGCTGCACCAAAGAGCATGCCGCGTCGTGATGACGGGCTCTCGTTTTTGTTCATGGCTGTCTCCAATTAGGAATGGCTTTGCTATCAATTTGGACTATAGACTCAACTCGGAACATATGCAATCCATTGCCAACCTATTTGGTCGACTAATGACTAGGGATTTCACCAAGCAGATAGATCAAAGTCTTCTAGCTAACTGCCGCTTACGGCATAACTCAAGCCAGCATGTCAAAGCCTTGCTGCTCCACGTTCAAAAAAACTCGTGTGAATTCAGCCAATTTCGCATAAAGCTTGGCGCGCGGATGCGCCGCAATCGCGTCACACATTTGCATCGCCCAAGGCTGCATATGATCACCAAAAAAACTTTTCTGCTGCGTGAGATTGGCCACCGCCACATCATCACCCGCAATCAAATAGCGCATCACCTCGCAGCAATAAGCAAAGTGATCTTCCGTCTCAGACATCGCTTCATCGCGCTCCAAGCCAAGCCGAGCCAACTCTGTGCGCAGGCGCACGAGCGGTTTCTCATTCAAAAAACCACTCAGGTAATGTGAGCCAAACAAATACACCTCTGGCTTACCTACACCGCCAAACAACTTGGCATATTCATCCGCAGCCTGCACATCACTGAGCTCTCTGGCAGCAGCCACCACATCGCCCCAACTCTCCTCCAGCAATCCGCCTTCCACAGGCGCTTGCGTGACAGCCACGCGCAATTGCGCGAGCAGCTCAGGGCTTGGGGGCGCATAAAACAACGCGGCCAGCAGGCCATAGACCTCCGCACGGGCGGTTTCTTCGTCAAACGTACTGATGCTGCTCATTTTGGAAAATCTTGAATCTTTGCTTCGTTGTTGTTGGAATAGATGTCAATCACGCGGCAATCGCCACACATCTTCAGGCGATTGAGCGCTTCGCCTTGAAACATCGAATGCCCAGCTAGTTTGCCAAGCATGCCTTCAATCGCTTTCAAAGTGCCGAAAGGCTTGTTGCAGCGGATGCAGCTGTAAGGCGGCTGCTCATTGAGCACCCTGCTCTGGCCGCGCTCTTTGGTGAGCAACAAGCGCGGCTGCAAGGTAATCGCGTTTTCAGGGCAGGTTTGCTCACACAGCCCACATTGCACGCAATTTTTCTCAATGAACTTGAGCTGCGGCCGCTCGGGATTGTCTTGCAATGCCGCAGATGGGCAGGCGCTGACGCAGCTCAGGCAAAGCGTGCAAGTGTCTTTGTTGATCAACAAATTTCCAAAAGGCGAACCCGCTTTGGGCAACTCAATTTGCTCTGGCAAAGGCGCTGCGGCAGATTGGGACGCATGCGTGATCAGATGATCTAGCGCTAAATCTAGCGTGCTGCGCTTCTCAGATGGTAAGGCGAATCGCGCCACTTTGGCGGGCACAGTCTGCTTGGTATTGCCGAGTGTTTTGAGCGCCGTATCCAGCGCAGCGGCATCTTGCGCTTCAATTAACTTCAGATGCGTGCCCGCATAGCCCAAGCCGCGCAGCAGCGTTTGCGCAACTTCCATTTGCTCGCGCAGCGCCCTCACATAATCTGGCGCTTCTTCGCTCGTGACAAGCACGCTGATTTGCTGCGTGCCCATGGCAATCGCACTGAGCCACACATCTAGCCCCAAGCTGGAGGTATGCCAGACCTGCAGCGGAATCAGGTTGTGCGGCATGCCTTGCGCTTTTTTGAGTTGTGCGGCGCGGCCGAGCTGCTCAATCAGTTGCGTGCCTTTGCCTTGGCTGTGAATCAACAATGCTGGCGATTGACCACCCGCTTTGGCATAAGTCGCCAGCAGCGTTTTGATCTTCACGCCCTGATGGCTCGCCTTCGGGTAGGCATAGGTGAGTGCGCCCGTGGGGCAAACGGTGGTGCATGCGCCGCAGCCGACGCACAGGTTCGGATTCACCTTGATCGCTTGCATGGTTTTGTCGCTCGTCACAGCATGCGCTGAGCAAATGTCCACACAGGCGTTGCAACCGGTTTTCTCGTTGCGCGAATGGGCGCAGATTTTTTGCTTGTAAACGAAGAATTTGGGCTTTTCAAATTCGCCCACCAGATCGCGCAGCTTGATCAGCGTCTCAGCGCCCGCGTCTTTAAAGTAGCCTTGCGGCGCAGCATGCCAGTCGATCAAAGGCTTCTCAGACAAATCGAGCACGATGTCAAACGCATCATTCATCTGCACCGTTTCGCGTTCAAAATCAATCGCGCCCGCCACATCGCATGCACTCACGCAAGAGCGATGGCTCTTGCATTGACCCATGTTGATTTGAAAATCAATTGAGATCGCCTGCTCCGGGCAAGCCACCACGCAGGCATTGCAACGGGTGCATAAATCCAGATCAATCGGATTGTCTTTTTGCCAATCGAGCTTGAAAGCGCCGAGCCAGCCGCTAAGCTTGTCAAGCTTGCCTGCGAGCACAGGATATTTGCGTTCTTGAGGATAAAAAGTACTATTTCCCGTTATAGAACCTGCGCGAGATGCTATTGAAAAGAGAGTGACGCTCAGCGTATCGGAGAGCATGTCTGCGATGTGTGTGGCTTGCGCCAGTTCGCCAATGATGAGCAAACGACCTTCGCTTTTGTAGGTCACCGTCGGCACAGGATCGGGCTCGGCCATTTGCGCCGCAGCCAGCAGCGCGGCGATTTTTGGCATGGCTTTGGAGGCATCCGCACTCCAGCCACCGGTCTCGCGGATGTTGATGAATTTGATGGGGAATGTGACGCCAGCGCGCGCACCTTCCGTTTCATCAGCCAGTGCCGCGAACAGGCGCTGCTCCTGCGTGCAGGCAACTGTCACGTCGTCGCTCGCCTTGATGGCTTTTTGAAAACTACTCGCTTGGCGGCGGCACAGCGTGGTGTGCAGCGTCAGCTCTTCATCCAGCGCTTCGGACAGCAGCCGCGCGTCCAAGGGCATCGTCTGGTTGCAATTGCAGATCAGGGTGGTCATGTGTGTGTGGCTCGGCTGTGGCAATGGCTATTGAATTTTCCTTTGGATTTTCAATAGCGCCTTGCTCTGGCGTGGCTGGTTTCTCTTCAGTTATTACAGGTTCTGACTGTGCCACGTTTTGCGCAGATTCTTTCTCCGCATCTTCCCGTGCTTTCATCGAGGCCGCTTCTTTTTCTTCCTCTTCCCAGAAACCCAGAAACTGCGTTACGGCCATTTTGCGCAGCATCTCGGGTGGCAGCGGATCGGGCTTGGAATAATCGTCCACATAGATGTCCATCATGTCCATCGTGTTGAAATGCGGGTCTTTGAAGAGCTGCTTCATCGCCGCGTTCTTTACCTCGGGAGCAACATCAGCGCGCATGAAAGGCTTGAAGTCAGACTGCGGCGTGAGACTGCGCGTGTCCTCCAGTGTGGGCGCGGGAGGCTTGGCTTCTGGCTCTGGTGACACAGATTCAGGCGCTATTGAATCAGTAGCATTCTGCGCAGGTTCTATAACGGGTAGAGCCTGATTTTTCTTAACTTTTTCACTCTCAGGCAGTTTGACGGATGGCGCAGGCTCAGCCAGCGGTTTGCCTTCACGCAAGGCCTGTTTGCGTTGCGACCAGCGCGACAAAAAGCCATCTTCGTCCGAAGGATTGTCACGCTGCGCCATCTTGCCCACCGTATTTCTTCCCCGCGCTGATGCTTACCGGATTACCAAAGCGATCCTCTAGCCGCTTGAAACTCTCAGGGCGTTTGCGCTTCTTAGGTTCAGCCACGAAATGCTCCTGCGCAAATTCAGCTACCCATTGAGCAATCTCCGCCGGGCAAGGCATCTGTTCCACCGTCTCCTGCGCATCCAGCCAGCGCCCCGCATCGTGATAACTCAAGCTCACAGCCTGCGGCACAGCAATCAGCTCATCTGCCAACCCCAATTCCTCTTCCATCCGCCACATCACAAACCAACAGGGCTGCTCGGTGGTCGCATTGAGGTAATACCCTTCAGCATCGTCTCGGAAAAGTTGCACCTTCATCGCCGGAAACAACCAATGCGAGCCCTCTTCGTTCTGGTGCAAACGCCGTGGCTCTGAGCCAAAACCGCCCTCATCCAGCGCCACATCATGCAACTTCCAGCGCCAATCAAGCCATCGCGCAGCCGCACCCGTTAAGCGCTCTTTGCGCATGGTGACGGCGACTTTGACTGTGGGGCGGGGTTGTGGGCTTGCATCTGACATGCTGGGATGGTAGCTGCTTTCTTTGTTTCTAATGTGCGCTGAGGTTTGGCCTTAAATCTTGGCACTTACTGAGCTCAAGCCCGGAATTTAGAGGTAATCGGATACCGCCAATCCTTGCCAAAACTGCGGTGCGTGACGCGTATACCAGGCGGGGCTTGGCGGCGTTTGTATTCGTTGATTTTGATGAGGCGGGTCACGCGTTCGACATCTGCGCGGGGGTAGCCAGCGGCGATGATGTCTTCGATGCTTTGGTCGTTTTCCATGTAGCGTTCTAGGATCGCGTCGAGGATGTCGTAGGGCGGGAGGCTGTCTTGGTCTTTTTGGTCGGCTCGCAACTCGGCGCTGGGCGGGCGGGTGATGATTCGCTCGGGAATCGGGCTGCTCCCTGTGCCATAGGGATCATGCGCGTTGCGCCAGTGGCAGAGTTTGAAAACGGTGGTTTTGGCGAGGTCCTTGATCACCGCGAAGCCGCCAGCCATGTCGCCATAGAGCGTGCAATAGCCGGTGGCCATTTCGCTTTTGTTGCCGGTCGTCAAGACGATGCTGCCAAATTTATTAGACAGCGCCATGAGCAGCGTGCCGCGAATGCGGGCTTGGATGTTTTCTTCGGTGGTATCTTCTGCGCGGCCTGCGAATTCGCCTGCGAGTGTGGCTTTGAAGGCTTCAAACATCGGCAAGATGGAATGCTCGTCGTAACGCACCTTCATGCGCGCAGCCATCTCGCGGGCATCGATCCAAGAAATGTCTGCGGTGTAAGGCGAAGGCATCATCACCGTGCGCACATTGTCTGCGCCAATCGCATCCACCGCAATCGCCAAGACCAGCGCAGAATCTATGCCGCCCGAGAGCCCAAGTATTGCGCTGGGGAAGCCGTTTTTGCCAATGTAATCTCGCACACCGAGAACGAGCGCATGCCACAAATCTTCTTCGGCAGATTTTTCTTCTGCCGTATATGCTATAAATTCAATAGCATACTGCGCATGATTTATAACGGGTGCAGCCTGCTTTTTCTTAAAAACCTGTACATCAAACGCTTGCTCCACAAACGAAGCCGCCCTGCCCGCCAACTGCCCATCGGCTTGCAGCGCAAACGAGCGCCCTTCAAACACGATCTCATCTTGCCCGCCCACGCAATGCGCATACACGAGCGGCAGGCCGGTGGCGAGCGCGCGATCTCTCATCTGCGCCTCACGCTCTGCGCCTTTGCCAATATGCCAAGGCGAGGCGTTGATCACCACCAGTATTTCAGCACCCGCCTCTTTGGCAAGCTGCGCAGGCTCTTCAAACCAAGCATCCTCGCAAATCAGCAATCCCACCGACACGCCTTCGACTTGAAACACGCAACTGCCATGTCCTGGCGTGAAATAGCGCCGTTCATCAAACACTTGATAATTCGGCAGCTCTCGCTTGGCATAGGTCTCGATTTTTCGGCCTTCGCGGAGCACGCTGGCTGCGTTGTGACGCTTTTGAATGCTCACGCTTTTTCCGCGTTGCTCTGAACCCGTCGGATGGCCAACGATCACATGCAAGCCCTTCAAACCAGCCAACTCCGCCGCCACGCGGTTCACCGCTTCATCACAACCCGCCATAAAAGCTGGGCGCAGCAGCAAATCTTCGGGCGGATAGCCGCAAATGGAGAGCTCAGGCGTGATCACCAATCGCGCACCTTTCGTATACGCTTCGCGCGATGCAGCGATGATTTTGCTGGCATTGCCAACAAGGTCTCCCACCGTGAGGTTTAATTGGGTAACACAAAGATTCAAAGTCATAGCAGTAACGATTTTTCGGAGCAATCACGACAAGATGGCCAGTCAGCAAGATTATGTCACCCGCATCCATCGCTCGCCGCTGGAAATAGATGCCCTTCAGTGGAATGCCCTGCTCGCGCAAAGCGAGCTGCCTACACCTTTCATGCGCCACGAATATTTGGCTGCGATGTATTCATCAGGCTCCGCTGTGGCAAACACAGGATGGGATGCACGCTTTGTGGCAATATATTCGCCAGACGGCAAAGAGCTGCTTGCAACTTGCCCCATGTATTTGAAATCGCATTCCTATGGCGAGTATGTATTTGACTGGGCATGGGCGCGGGCGTATCAAGAAAATGGTTTGCCGTATTACCCGAAGGCGACAGTGGCTGTGCCTTTCACACCTGTTCCAGGCAGTCGATTTTTATGCAGAAATGGCTTCTCACCGTTATATTTAGTGCGTGAGGTGCTATCTTTTAGTGAGCGAGAGGGTATTTCATCTTTGCATGCTTTGTTTGCCTCTGATGCCGATCAAGATATTGCAAAAGCTGAAAAGCTCATGCTGCGCGAGACGGTGCAGTTTCATTGGACAAACACAGATTTTTCCAGCTTTGATGATTTCTTAAATAGCCTCGCGCAAGACAAGCGGAAAAAAATCCGCGCCGAGCGCCGCAAGGTGAGTGATGCGGGCGTGACTTGGCTTTGGCGCCGTGGCGCAGACATTTCAAACGCAGATTGGGATTTCTTCTACACCTGCTATGAGCGCACCTACCTCGAACATGGCAACGCGCCGTATCTGACCCGAGAATTCTTCCAAAGCATGCAAACCGACATGCCTGAGAACTGGCTGCTCTTCATTGCGGAGCGAGAAAATAGCCCTATCGCATGTAGCTTGATCGCACTACAAGACCCTGCTAATACTATCAATTCAATAGCATCTAGCGTAAATCCTATAACCGCAAACAGCCAAAATCACTCAAATAAAGTAGCCTATGGCCGCTACTGGGGCGCGGTGGAGCGTATAGACAGCCTGCACTTTGAAGCCTGTTATTACCAACCCCTGCAATGGTGTATCGAGCATGGCTTCAACCGTTTTGAAGGCGGTGCACAAGGTGAGCACAAAATGGCTCGCGGCCTGCTCCCCGTCGTCACCCGCAGCGCGCATTGGCTCGCGCATCCGCAATTCTCCGATGCGGTGAACCGCTTTTTAGAGCGCGAGAGGAATGGCATTGGCGAATATGTAGAGCATCTGGCTGAGCGCAATCCGTTTCGCGTTAACGCCAAAAGCGTCGATTGATCCATCAACGCTGTAGCGTACAACTGTTCACTTTCGACTCCCTTTGCGCTGCCACACATTGCGCCAAAGCCGCATCACTGCTGCAACTGATCGCGCCAGGGGTGGCGGCATTTGGTTGGCGGCAACCGGCGGCGATCAAGCCACGCAGGGTGACGGCATCTGGCGTGATGCTGCGAGTAGCAGGCGGGCCGAGCGTGATGGCTGCACCCATTGGAGACGCCGCAGCTCCCACGCGGGCAGAAGCAGGAGTGGGGACCGACGGATTGGGCGTGGCGATGCTCCCAGAGGTGTTGCTCGCCCCGGGAGCACCGCCGGGCAGAGACGCCCCCATGGTTTGCATGGCAGGCGCATTGCCGCCCATTGCGGGCAAAACGGGCAAGCCCGTTGAGAGTGCGGGGTTTGCTTGCTGCAAACCGCCGACTTGCAAACCAGCGCCCGGCAAACCCGTTTGCGTCAAGATGCCGATCTGTACGGGCCCACCGCCACCCGGCATCACCTTGCCCGGCGCGACTTCCAATTTGATACCCGCGATTTCTTTTTTAATGTCATCCGTTTGCTTTTGCGCTGCATTCATTTGACCCTGTGTGCAGAGCGTGGCGTTATCCACACCATCTTTGTCTTGTTGCAGACCCGTGCATTTGGCAAACCCCGCAAAACCCGCTTGCTTTGATTTTGCCAACTGATCGATCTGCGCAATGGCTTGCGGCGTGACGGCCGACGTGTCTGCCAAAAACATCAGCGGATCAGCATGCCCGAGCCATTGAATGCTGCCGCCAGTTTGGCCAGACTGAGCACCGATGACTTGCATTGCGGGTATTTGCGATGAGCCAGCGCTGTAGCTGCGCGTTTGCGCACCACCGTTCAAACCCACGCCCGCCATCGCAGCGCGCAATTGCTGCGCCAGCTGCACAGCCAGCTCATACGCAAGCTCGCGCTTGAGTGCGCACGTGAGCGCATGAAGCTGTTTGGTGGGGTAGAACGGGCTTTGCTGCAATTGCAAGCAACTGCCATGCTGCAGATCACGGCGACAAACGATCTGCCCACCTTCCCAAACACACGGATGAGCAAATGTGGACAACTGAGCGATCTGCAATTGCGCCAAAGCCGCATCGGCCTTCAATTTATCCAGCTGACAGTGCTGAGCAGGCGGGCGCTGCACCTGGGTGAAGCTCTCCACGCAGCCCTCCTGCCCCGGCCAGCTCACGCATTGGTAGACCTGATCACCCGCTGCTGGCGCACAACCGGGAATCTTCTCCATCAGCTTGGCCACGGCCTTGCGCCAGTCCACCTGGCAGGCAAAGCCGCTCTTGAAATAGTCAGCCGCGAAATCGCAGGTGGTGTCCATCTGCACACTGTCACAGGTGTAGGTGTTGCCCTGCGCTGTACAGCCTTTGGCCAGCAGCAAGGCGCGCGTGGTTTCCCGGTGTATGTTGTCGTAATACGGCTGCGCCAATTGCAAATTCGGTGCACAGAGCGCTTCAGGCTCTGCACCTTTCTCGCTGGAGCCGAGCTTGGCAGCGCGACCGTCTTTCACCCAGCGGCTCACATGACGTGCGCGTGCATCAGACATCGCCGTGTAACAAAAGTAGCTCACATTCGCCGCTGCCTGCTTGCGCCAGCTGGCCATTTGCCAAGGCTCGCTGATGAGGCCATTGCCCGGCTTGGCTGCATTGAAGCCGCTCTTGGCCAGCTGCTGCGCTTTGTCGGGCAACTCGTAGCTTTGACGCACTTTTGCCAACGCCGGGATCACTTCTTGCAAAATTTGCGCATCCCATTGCAGCTTCACAGCCTCAATGTACTGCGCACGCGTGCCAGACAAGGCGTTATACACCTTGGGGTTTTGCACTTTGAGTACCAAACCTTCACTGTTGATGAAATTGACACTTAACGCGTCGAGCTTTGCAGGATCGCCACTGCTCTTCATCATTGCAGTGCCCGTGGGTATTCGTGGATGCCAGAAATTCGCCCAAGCCACAGCTTCTGGCGGCGGCCCGTCTCCTGAGCAGTCTGAGAACCAGCAATACACTTTTTCTGCTGCATCAGACACGGTGCTGCCTAAATCTGACAGGAATTCATAGGCCTTAACCGCATTGGCATAAGCTTCCTTGGCCATATCCACCAGCGCCTGAATCAGGCCGCAAATATCCACCCCACCGGTGATGACCTGCGCACCAATGCAGGCGGCAAACATGCCCACATCGCGTGCAAGCCCCCAAAAATCATCGTTGCGGATATCCATGTAAATATCTAAGGCCACCGGTGTCCAAGAAGGCAACTCTTCGGCCACCTCCTTGCCAGCGGGCGTATCCAAAAAAGCATCGACACAGAGGATCACATCGTCTGCATCTTGCGAAGCGAGGCAGTGCTTGAACACGGTGCGGTATTGCTTGAATTCAGCTTGCGAAACGGGCAGTTGGCCGGGCGCAGCTTGGTCGGTGTAGCCAAGAAACGTTTCAACCTTGTTCAGGCTGGCATCCACATTCTGAGCTTGCACGGGAGCGCAAAGCACAGCTGCACAGGACAAAAGCGCAAGAGCTGAGAAGCTCTTGATCATTTGCAAACAGCGCATCATGGCTTGACTCCGGTTGCAGGCTGCGGTGTCGTCTGCGGCAAGGTGCTCCCAGAGCGTGCCTTATGGTTCTGTGCTGCCTGAATCGCAGGAACACCCAGCGCCAGCTTCAAATCGCCCACCGTCACGCGCGTGCCTTTGGGACTTTCGAGCACGGTGTTGTCGCTCTTGCCTTTCATCTCGCCGAAAGCGCCTTGCAAATTTGACACTTTGACCGCTGGGCCTGCAAGCTGCGCAGGAGCGGGCGCATCCAAAGACACACCATAGCGCTGCTCAATGAAAGGCCGTATGCTTTTAACCTGCGCCACGCTGGCTACCGAGCCATTGGGAAAGCGCACGACGGTGCTGTCTGGCCGCTTGAGCAATTGAGCAGAAGTTTCCCCAGCTGGAAGAGTGATCCCACCCGCAGGTTTGCTGTAGGCAAAGGGCGCTGCTGCCTTGGCTGCACCGCGCGCCTGAGCGCCACTCATGGCCACTTGTAAACGCCGATAAGTGCTTACAGAGATCTGCCGCCCTGAAGGCGTTTCAATGATCTGATCGTCTCGCAGTTGCAAGACCTGCGCTCGCCCAACGCCTGGACTCAAGCGCACGATCTTGGCGTTTTGCAACTGCGCATTGATCGGCGCGCCGGGCATGAGCACGGCGTTGTTCAGCGTGTTGGTTTGCCCAAAAATCGGGCTGCTGAGCATGGCTAGAAGCGTAGCCGCAATCCAGAACACCCCTGTTGGTATGATTTTTCGCATCGCGCACTCCTTGCAGCCAAACGCTGCAAATTTCATTGTGATGACAAACGTTTGCACTTGTCATCATTCAAATGAATAAATGCTATGAATTAGATAGCACTCTTGTCTTGTTCTATAACGGATACAAGGCTAAAAGACTCTAAAAAAGCTCAGCGCTGACGTATCCTCTGAGACGATGATGCGTCATATCGCGTAATCTGGCAAGCAGCGCCAGTCGGATTGGCGCAGCAATCGGCGATCTCGCGCAGGCTCTTCGCGAAGGCTTCGTCCCACTGGGCTTTGCTGTGCAGATTGCCGGGGCTCATCCAATTCGATTGCGGGAAGAGCTGGCTCCATGCGTTGCCGCCGTCTTGCGGGGCTTTGCCAGTGGCTTGTAGCGTGGCTACATTGCATGAATTCATATTGCCCATGCGGTGACAGGTGGTGCAGGTGTTGCCTCGGGTGCTGATAGCGAAAGGCTGCGGCCACACTTTGAAGGCTTGGCCGATGGCTCGCGGCTGATATGCGCCAAACGGATCGCCGGGGAGCTGGGTGGTCTGCGCGATGTAGGGGCTGTACATGAAAGGGCCGCTGTCGTGGCACATCGTGCAGGCGGGCTCTCTTTTTACCAGCTGCGCGGGGCTCATCCAAACGGCGGCTGGATTGGGCAGCGTGGTTTTGCTAAGTCGCCATTCTTGAGCGAGCACCTCGCTGACGGGATGAATTTTTTCATAGCCTCGCTTGGCTTGGCTCGATGAGGCTGTGCTGGGCGATGGCACCATGCGGCCGTCGATGCCTGCGTTTGCCGCAAATGGTGTGGCGGCCTTGGCGGTGAACCAGCAGGTTTTGCCGTTTTTCAGGCTGTGCGAGACGATGTTGATTTCGTCAAACAAGGTGCTAGCGATATCGCGTACCACGTGCTTGCGGCAAATCGCGCTGATCTGCGCGACTGGGTCGTCGCGCAAGACGAGCGCACGCGAGCCGGGCACGCATTGGCCTTGCGAGCCGGCCTCTTTGGAAAGCAACAAAGAAGGCTTGTCGCAGGTGGCAGTGAAGCTGGTGGTGATCAGACCGTTGACGGTGATCGGGATCACCTCGCCTGCCATGCAACTGAAGGCGGGAATCGGCGTGACTTCCTTAGCGCATTCAGCGCCATAGTCGTAAAAACTCTGAGCTTGCGCCGTGGCAGCAAAGAGCATGAGCATAAGAAAACGTTTCATTTCACCAGCCCTTTCTCTGCCAAGATCACCGAGCGAATCGCCGCGTAATACCTTGCATAGCCGGTGCAGCGGCAAATATGCTGCCCCACCGCTTCTTCAATGGCTGCCTCCAGCTGATCTTTCGCAACCGGAGCAACGCGCAGCCGCTCGATCAGCATCGTGGTGGCCATCACGAAGCCAGGCGTGCAGTAACCGCACTGAAAAGCAAAATGATCAAGGAAGGCTTGCTGAACTTTGCTGGGCGCTATCGCGCTGCCCACGCCTTCCACAGTGGTGATGGTCTGCCCTTGCAGCAGCGCCACAGGCGTAGAGCAAGCGAGCATCGGCTGGCCTTGCGCCCCAGGCACGCGCTGCGCCTTCACCGTGCAGACCTTGCACACACCAATACCGCAGCAAAGCCGCGTACCAGACAAGCCCTGCTCTTCTTGCAAATAATCCACCAAAGCCAGATCGTCGGGCACGGTGGCATGGATGGGGCGGTTGTTGAGCGTGAAGCTCACGTTGACTGTTTTAACGGTCATTTCAAACTCCCTTGATCTGTGCTGCCGTGATCGGCAGGCTTCTAAAGCGTTTGCCTGTGGCATGCGCAATGGCGTTGCCAATGGCCGGCGCAATCGGGCAGAGCACGGCTTCTGCGATGCCTTTGGCGGTGGGTTCGGTGCTCGGCAGCGGCGTGATGTTCATACGGCTGGGCATGTCAGAGGCCAGCGCCACGTGATAACGATCCAAATTCCATTTGCCATCGCCCGCGCCACCCGCCTCCAACGGCAAATCCTCCAACAGCGCATAGCCAATACCCATCGCAATGCCGCCCTGCGCTTGGCCCATAAGCAAATCCGGCTGTAAGACTTTTCCAGCGTCCACCAGCAGCTCCACATGAACGACTTTCGGTTTGCCGGAGCTGAGCGCAATCTCCACTGCCACCAGCGCACCCGAAGGCGCGTAAAGGCTTCGGCCATACAAATGCGCCTTCGGATCGGGCGCAATCACATCTTGCCTCGGGATCACTTGCCAACCCTGGCCGGCCACTGAGCTTTGCAAGGCTAAGCCATCGATCGGCAGCAACTTTTTACCGCCTTGAATCAAATAGCTGGCGCTGACCCAAGCGCCTTGGTATAAGCCATGCACCATCGCTGCCTTGGGCAATTGCTGGGCATACAAACTGGCCGCAAGCGTGGCTATGGCCACTGGCGCCAGCCCCGGCGCATGTAATTTGCCGTCTCGCCAAAAAGTGTTGCCCTGCACCTGAGCCGTCGGTACACCCCACATGGAGGCCGCCGCTGGCAACAAGCTGGCTTCAAACAAAGCCCTTGTGGCCTGCTCAGTGACGTGAACTTGATGAAAGGCCGTTAGGCAAGCGCTGGACGACATGGAGAACGAAGCCGTCCAGGCGGGGTTGCTCCAATTCCCACCGCTGTCTTGGTTCATCCCAAGCGCGTTGAAGTAGGCCGCATCGCCCATCAAAATCTTCGCTGCATTGTTACCCGCAAAGCCTGCGGTGCTAATCGCAAGCGTGGTGGCCGAGCCATTGCCCATGTCCACACAATTGCTGCGCACCGTAAGCTCGCCTGCAGCCGAGATAGATACCTCAGCCATCACGCCGTCTGTGCCGGTGCCGAAAGCTTGGTTGGCCAGCGCGAAGCCGACGCCATAGCCAATGCCCTGTTTGGCTTTGTCACGCTTGATTCGATTGCGATCTCGCCACAGCGGATGCTCTCGGGCGCGGCGGCAAATCTCCACCAGCGTCATCGGTTGCTCCAGCGGCGCACCGGTGATCGTGCGGTCAAACTGCTTGAGTGCATTTTTTTCGCGCAACTCAATCGGATCGTGCCCCAGCTGCACTGCCGCTTCATCCACCAGAGTTTCTACTGCAAAGCTCGCCTGCGGCCCACCAAAGCCGCGCATCGAACCGGCCACCACGCCTAAACTGGGCTGCGCCACGGCATCCACATAAGCTTGGCGAATGTTATAGGCACTCAGGCCACAGTAAGCCGCCAGCATGGCCACGAATTGGCTGTAGTTGTTGTTTCCACCCGAGGGCAGCACTTGGTTGCTCTTGAAGGCCACAAACAGGCCCTCTTTGTCCACCGCCAAAGAATGGGTGATGTTGCTGGCCAATTGCTTCAAGCCCGATTGAAACTGCTCATAACGATCTTGCGCAATACGCACGGGCTGACCATCGGCCAGCGCCGCTGTCACTGCCAAAAGCGCGGGGAAAGTGGACACATCTCGCCCGCCAAAGCCGCCACCCGGATAGCAGGAATACAGCGCCACTTGTTTGAGCGCGATTTTGCTGGGGGCCTTGGGGTTGGCAAACATCGTGAAGGTGTCGCTCATGTCGCCATTGGTGGCCTGCGTGCCCAGCACCAGATTCAAAGTGCCGCCCGAGTTGGGATTGAGCCAAGCCAAGCCCGCCTCGGGCTCCATGAACATGGGATCAAGGACCTGTGTGCTGTAAGTGCCCGCAAAGCTGCGATACGCTGGATTAGCGAGCGAAGCATCAATGGCCGTGCGCAGGCGTTTGGCGGTATCGTTATACGGCTGGGCTGGGCTGTTGGGTTGATTTGGATTGGATTCAACACCCACTTGCACTTGTGAAAACGGTGCAAGTCCTGCTTGGTCAAAGCGCGTGAGGTAGTTCACCGGCGAGTAAGGCGTCGTGAAGCGCGGCGCTGGCAGCTCCGCGCCATAGCTCACCACTTGCTCATTAAATTGCAGTATGCGCTTGGCCGCGCGAAACTTCTGCCAATTTTCAAAGATCAAGATCGCCACCGGCTGGCCATAAAACTGCGCCACCGTGCCTTTCGCCACCAGCAATTGCTTGGTGGCATTGGGCAAAGCGGGTGTGTTGGAGAAAGGTAGCGAGAGTCCCAGCGCCGCCAGATCGGCTTGCTGGATTACTTTCAGAGGCTGCTCGCTCTTGAGCATGCTCAGATCAATGCCCATGAATAAACGCTTGGCATTGCTGGCTCTCAAAATCATCGCTACCCGCTCTTGCGAGGGCCAACCCGGCATGTCTTTAGCGTGGAAATCGCGTGCATAGATTTTCTGCCCAGTGACCTTGGCCATGCCTTCGATGCGAAATCGCGCCTTGCCCGGTGAGCCAGACCAATTCGGCGAGGCAGCTATCTGCACATGAGGATGATGGGGATGAGCAAGACCTGCCGCCAACAAAGGCGTGCCCGGCTTGGCAAGCGCCAGCTCGTGATAGAGCACACTGATACCCCCTGCCCCAGCCGCGCCCAAAAACCCCCGGCGATTCAGCTGAAAATGGCGCTCTTGCATGGCCTCACTCCTGTCTTGTTGTGTTCAGATCGTGAAGCGATTATGGTCAGATCACGAGCGAACGCACCACCACGTTGCAAAATATTTTCACAAGTAATTCTTTAGGTTTAACAGGATCGCCATGATCCAAGCTGCGCAGTGCACTCCTCATTCAGAAGCAAAGGGAGAATTCAGGAAACCCGAAGAGGCACTGCTTTTTGCAACGAGAGCAACTCTATTTGTAGTTGCAAAATCTGCTGATCTTGCGCCAGCATATAGCGGTTGGCATGGCGAATACGGCGCGCCAACAGGCGAAGCAAACCTGCCATGAGTTGCGAAGCTGAAAGCGCATCAGCTTCAAACATTTGAATAAAGTCATCCCTGCGTAAGGTGGCTGCACGCGTGTGTACGAGAGCCTCGCAGGTGGCTGAATGCGGTTGGCCATCTATGAAACCAACTTCTCCAATGATGTGCCCCGGCTGCGCCAAGCGGTGCACTAGGTGACCACCGTCTTTGCGGTTGGTGGTGGCAATTTCTGCTTCACCGGAGACGACGATCATCAAATGCCCGCCGCTGGTGCTTCCTTCACGCGTGAGCTTCTCGCCGGGTTTGAATTCACGCATCTCCATCAAGGCGGCGATGCGGCGCGCTATCCGTTCGGGCATGCCCTGAAATGCGGTGGTGCCGCGCAGCAGTTGGGCAACTTGTTGGGTTTCGGATTCGGAGAGCACAATAATTTAATAGGCACAAAGTATTCATCCTATTATGACCAGTAAAGATGTATACAACATGACTTTGCCACATGATTTTATCGATGCCAGCTCCTGACACGAAACTTTCAAATTCCTTTGCGCAAGGGAAAACCACGAAGGCGTTCGTCCCGCAAGTGACGAAAAATGCGTAGAAGCGCTCTAGAACGGTGCACGATAACGCTCTTTTCGCGTGAAAGCCAAGGTATCTCTTTGAGAATGCATGCATGATTCTCTTTCCTTCACTGCCTTTGCCTATGCCCTCGTTTTCACGCTCATCTCCCTCTTCTGCTGGCAGCGCCCAGCATGAGTTTCCAGCGCCCAGCATGGCCTTACTGGCTCTGGAATTTCGAGCATTTTGGGAGTTTGGCGCTGTGCTTCCAGCCTGGCCTGTCTTAATGCAAGCACCGCGAGGCGATGGCCACAGCGTGATTGTCTTCCCCGGTTTAGCAGCGAGCGATGCCTCCACCGTGCCGCTGCGCAAATACATTGAGACTTTGGGTTACCAAGCGACGGGCTGGCAGCAAGGCAATAATTTCGGCCCCCGCGCTGGCGTGCTCGATACGATCAAACAGCAAGTTCGCGAGACATTTGAAGCCAGTGGCAACCAAGGCCGCAAAGTCAGCCTGATCGGCTGGAGCTTGGGCGGCATCTATGCGCGGGAAGTCGCTAAAGAACTGCCCGATTGCGTGCGCGGTGTGATCACGCTGGGTACGCCTTTTTCTGGCGGACCGCGCACAACCAACGCTTGGCGGCTGTATGAAATGGTCAGTGGTCGCCAAATTGACCGTGAGGCTGATAACTTTCAGCTCGAACAGGCTCCGCCCATGCCCACCACGAGTGTGTTTTCTAAATCAGATGGCATCGTGGCGTGGCAAGGCAGCATTCAAAGCAATCAACCCGGCCATGGCCATGATCAAACGGAAAACATCGAAGTACTGGCCAGCCACGTGGGCTTGGGTCTAAACCCTAGCGCTTGGTGGGCCGTGGCAGACCGGCTGGCGCAGCCCGAGGGCGTTTGGCAGCCGTTTGTAAAACCCAAAATGCTCGGGCTGGGCTCGTTGGTGTTCCCTGGTTCTTCAAAGGTAAAATAAAGGCCAATTTTTAAGACAAATCGGCCTGCACCCATTATAAAACCTTAGCGTAGTGCTCACTATTTAATAGCAAATAGCATCCCATCGCATTCAGCTATTAACCGCGCAACCATTGGTCTTTCGCGCCCAAGGAAGTCACTTGCCCCATCGTTTGGCCTAACAGTTGCTCGCGCAGCCAATCGGTGCTGATACGCGCCACACGTTCGTGATGCGCTTCTTCAAGAATCAGTGTTTCTTTCGTGCGCCGCATCAAAAATGAGCTGGGAATCTGGCGGTCATTGCCTGCAAAGCTGAAATGGTCTGCTTGATCAAGCCAGAGCAGTGCCTTGTTGCCAGCTGGCAGTGCTTCATACACCGTGCGGCGGTTCTCTGACGTTTCGCCATTGCCCAATACTTCGCCGTCTAAACTGCCAGTGCAGATGAGGAAGGGACGCGTGGCTGATGCCAGCTCTCTGCGGCCTTGCGCCAAGCTCACCTCTTTGCCCAAACCAGGACTCAGCGCCACAAACGCTTTGGGCTGCAGATCAGCCCCGCTCACGCCATGACGTTGCCACCCAGCGGCAAGCATCGTGGACAGCGCGCCAAACGAATGCCCCCCAACGGCCATTTTTTGCACAGGTACGCCAGCCCAAGCTCCCGCGCCAGAGGCTTGACGGCGATTGACTTCGGCAATGGCAAAGCGCACGTCTTGCATACGCGCGATCAACTGCTCAGGTTTGCTGGCTTCGCGCAGTGCGCTGAAGCCGCCCTTGAGCGCACGCGCATCGCTGCCAGGGTGCTGCAAATGCACCACCACCAGGCCTGCTTGCGCCCAAGCCTTGCCCCATACATCTCCACCTTCTTTTTTACCACCCAAGCCATGTGAATAAATCATCACACCCAGCGGCTTGCCTTCAGGCCAGCGCAGCAATGCAGGAATCTCGCGCGTGCGAGCTGCATCTGACCAAAACTCATCTTGCGACGCAGGCAAAGCCATCGCCTGTGCTGCCCAAGGCATGGCGCAAGACAAGCCTGCGGCCAAACCAGTCTGTAAACCACTTTGCAAAAAGTGGCGGCGTGAAAAAGGGAAACTACTCATTTCGAAATTCATGTGTGGGGCTTTCACCAGTGGGCAAGAAAAAATTTCCATGCTGTACTTATCTCATGATGTGTTTCTCTCAGTTACTTAACGCAAGTAGTGCCCTCGCGCTGACGCTCTTGCCAAGTTTTGCACAGACTTTACGCATCTGAAACATCCCGCTATGAACATCCCGCCCCTTCTAAGCCCGCAAGACGATCCCGATGGCCAAATACCTATGCCCTTTGCTGCTGCGGCACACTATGCGCAGCAAGTCATGGCTTGGTCACGGGAGGCAGATTTTTCTGGCTTGCATGTACAACCTGATCTGTCGTATGGTGCACACCGTTTGCAGCGCTACGACTTGTTTGCTCCAAAAATTGCGGCGCATGCACCCATCCTCATCTTCTGGCACGGCGGTGGCTGGACGAATGGCTACCGTACCTATGTGCGTTTCATGGCGCAACATGTGTGTGCCTTGGGCATCGTGCTGGTTGCGCCGTCATATCGCCTCGTCTCAGAAAGCAAGCTGCCCGCCGCCTACGAAGATGCCTTGGCCTGCCTCGCGCACATCCATGCCAATGCACAAAGCTGGGGCGGCGATGCGCAGCGTATCTTGCTCAGCGGGCATTCCGCAGGCGGGCATTTGGCAGCATTGGTGGCGCTGCGGCGGCAAAGCACAGTGCATGAAGCCATACGCGCCTGCCTGCCCATCAGCGCCATCATGGATTTGCATCATCCTAGCCCTGCGCCTGGCAGCCTAGAGGAGCGGGTTTACCAACTCGTGCTGCGCGAACCGCTAGATGATGCGCTGATGAGCCCGATCTGCTGGACAGTAGGCAATCGCATCCCGTTTGAGCTCAGCATCGGCGAGCACGACAGCGAGCGCGTCCGCGTCTCAAATCGCAGGCTTGAGAGATTGTTCCAAGCCCAGAACACCCATGTTGCACTTCACGAACAAGCTGGTCACAGCCATTTCGACACACACACCGCTTTGGCACAGCTCACGCACCCTTGGTGTGCGTTACTCGCGCACCATGCTCATAAATGATCAGTCAAGCGCCTGCTTTGTGCGCAGCGCTTCCGCCATGAAACCAAGCTTAGGTCAAACCGGCAGTGCAATTGTTGGCAATTTGGATTAACCTTTGAACTACTTTTTTTGAGGAGTGTTTTCATGACCCGTTCAACTCAGCAGACTACGTTGCAACATTCACGTCGCCACCTCATCGCCAGCAGCGCCGCCTTGGGTGCAGTTGCTTTGCTGCCCAGCATCGCGAAAGCGCAGGCCTACCCGAGTAAGCAAGTGTCTATTGTCGTGTCTTACCCCGCTGGTGGTGACACTGATGCACTGGGCCGTGTATTTGCAGAAAAACTCACCGCTCGCTTAGGCCAGCAAGTCGTTGTAGAAAACAAGCCCGGCGCAAGCGGCACGATCGGTAACGCCTTCGTCGCCAAAGCTCCCGCCGACGGCCACACCCTGCTCATGACTCCCAGCACCATCTCCAGCGCCCTGCTCGTCTTAAAGCCCGGCACCGGCGGCGTCTACGACACAGTAGGTGATTTCACACCCATCTTCCATATGGGCACCCAGCAGCTCTTTTTGGTGGTTAACACATCCAGTGGCATCAAAAATGTGAAAGACCTGATCACTGCCGCTAACAGCGGCAAGATCAAATCCTACGGCAGCCCTGGCAGCGGCAGTCCAATGCACATCTTGGGTGAATTATTCAACAAAGCCACGGGTACAAAAATTCAGCAAGTGCCCTATCGCGGCAGCGCCCCGGCTGTCACGGATCTCATCGGCAACCACATCCAATTCATGTACACCACGCTGGGCCCCGTGCGCCAGCATATCGAGCGCGGCACGCTCACCAACATCGCCGTGGCCGACAGCACGCGCTCCCCATTTGCGCCTCACGTGCCCACGCTCGAAGAGCAAGGCGTGCGCGGCGCCAATCTGGGTGCATGGCAAGGCATCATGGGCCCCAAAGGCATGCCCCAGCGCATCGTCGATACGCTGAACGCCCATATGAACGAAATCTTGAGAATGCCCGATGTGCAAGCCCGCATGAGCCTGGCCACCACCGTACCCACCGGCGGCGAGCCGCGCTACCTCGGTCGCACCCATGCTATCGAATACGAACGAATGGCCAAAGTCATTGCCGATGTGGGCATCAAGGCCGACTAAACGCGCGCCCAGTTCGTGCGATAATCTCATTTATTGGAAACGTGACCGAGTGGCCGAAGGTGCTCCCCTGCTAAGGGAGTATGGGGTGTAGAGCCCCATCGAGAGTTCGAATCTCTCCGTTTCCGCCAAAACCTAAGCCTGTTTGATTCGTCAAACAGGCTTTTTTTATGATCTTTCGGTGTCTATATTCAATGAATTCACTATTGATTGAATAGCAAACTATGTAGGAAATATAACGGCTACCTGCCTTTTCTTCACTAAAATTTTCACTTCCGTACAAAACGCACTACGGTCTCTATCACCTGCCCTCTTCTCTTCGCAGCAACTGCTTTGGCACGCATATCGATCTTGAAAATGGTGCCGAAGGTGAAGCGGTTGGAGACGTTGAAAAAGCTCAAAGCGCTGATGGTGGCGTGGATGTCGATGGCAGCGAGGCCTTCGCGGAAGATGCCTTGGGCTAAGCCGCGCTCATAAAGCTGCGTGATGGCTTGCAGAGCGGGCACGTTCATGCCTTGGATACTTTTGCTTTGCGCGATGAATTGGGCGCGGTTGATGTTTTCATTCATCACCAAGCGGATGTAATCTTCGTTGCCAGCGTGATGATCGAAGGTGAATTCCACCAAGCGGCGCAGCGCGGCTTCGGGGGCGAGATCGTCCAAATGCAGATTGGCTTCAATCTCGCGCACGCGGCGGTAAGCCTCCTCTAACACCGCCACATACAAACCTTCTTTGCTCTGAAAATAATAGTAAATCATGCGTTTGCTGGTGCGCGTGCGTTCAGCAATTTCGTCAATCCGAGCGCCCGCCAACCCTTTTTGCGCAAACTCTTCTGTGGCCACAGCGAGGATTTCCGTCATGGTACGAGCCGGATCGTTGGTGCGGCCCGTGCTGGGCGTGGCCGACTTGGCTTGGGTGGTTTTTTTCGCAGGATGTACCGTTTGGTTCATTTGCACAGTATATGCTCAAAGGGCTTTTTGAAATAACAACGCGTACCGTGCAACAAGCTTCATCCGATATCCCGCTTCATCCATCTCCGCGCATCTTGCTGCTGGGCGCTACCGGTTTCATTGGTTCTTATGTGCTGCGCGAGCTGCTGGCGCAGGGCATGCAGGTGTTGGCGGTGCGCAGACATGTGCCTGAAGCCAGTGCGCCTAGCCAGCCTCATCTGCGGTGGCTCGCGTTGCCTTTGCATCGGATGCTCGGCGCGAGCGATTGGCTGGCCCAAGTGCAGCAAGTGGATGTGGTGATCAATTGCGTGGGCATTCTGCGCCAGCGCTTTAGCGAGAGCTACGAGGCGATTCATCATCAGATGCCAGCGGCGCTTGCGCAAGCGTGTGCGCAAAGCAATGTGCGGCTGATTCATACCTCGGCGCTTGGTTTGCATGAGGGCGCGAAAAGCCGCTTTCTTTCCAGCAAGTTGCGCGGGGAGCAGGCGATTGCAGCGAGCGGCTGTGACCATTGCATCGTGCGGCCGAGTTTGATTGATGGGCTCGGCGGTTTTGGTGCAAGCTGGCTGCGTATGTTGGCGAGTTGGCGGCTGCATTTCGTGCTAGTGGGTGCAAAGGGGCTGATTGCGGCTGTGCAAGCGCATGATTTGGGGCTGGCTTTCGCCAAGCTCGCAGCCAAGCCGAGCTTGGTCGATTGGCGGCAAGCCAATTTAGGCGGCACAAGGCTCTTTGCCTACAACCAGTATTTGCAATTGCAGCGCGACAACATTCCCCAGCCCAATGCCCTGCCTGAATTGCTCGGCCGCGAGCCTGTGGAAGTGACGTATTCTCGTGTCGCTTTGAAAGACGATTTCAGGCTGTCTTGAGACTCAGTTTCGCCAAAGCCGCCTGAAAATCTTCTGGCGTTTGCAATCTGGCCATCGGCGGCAGCGCAGCCATCAAGCGGCGGCCGTATCCCATTTGTACCAAGCGCGTATCGCCGATCACGAGGATGCCGCGATCTGATTCGCGGCGGATCAAACGACCTGCGCCTTGCTTGAGCGCCACAGCTGCCTCAGGCACAGAATAATCTGCAAACGCGCTGCGGCCTTCGCTCTCCAAGCGCTGGCAACGCGCTTCCACCAGCGGATCACCGGGCGGCGGAAAGGGCAGCTTGTCAATGATCACCAGCTGCAAAGCATCGCCCGGAATATCAATGCCTTCCCAGAACGATGCCGAGGCCACCAAGATACAACCCCTCCCGCGTCGGGAGTCACCTGATCCAGCGCCCAGCGAATCGCCGATGCGAAAGCGCTCCACCAATTCCCGCTTAGATGCCTGGCCTTGGATGAGCACATCCAGTTGATCGCTCAAAGCTTCTTTCAAGCTCTCGCCAATCGCTTTCAAAGCCCGCAGCGTGGTGGTGAGCACCATCGTGCGACCATGCAGCGCGAGCGCGCCTTCGCGCGCCACTTGTGCAACAGCTTCACTGTGCGCCGGATCGCTTGGCTTGGGCAAATGGCGCGGAACATAGACGCTGGCCTGCTTCGGATAATCAAACGGGCTTTGCGCCACCAAAATCTGCGCATCTTGCAGCCCGCATGGCTCGGTGAACCAACTCAGCTTGGCATCGTCGCCCAGTGTGGCAGAGGTAAAAATCCATGCACGGCGCGAGGGCTCTTTTGGTGCATGATTTTGCGAGGAAGGCGCACCGCGCATCAAGGCTTCTTCGTCTCCTTCCTCATGGTCATCTTGAGGCATCCAGTCCTGCCAATCCGCATCATGTTCGCCATCGCGCTCCACCCGCGATTCATCTTCCGTTGGCAAATCGCCCAAGCCCTGTCCTACTTGCAGTTTGAGCAGTTTGCTGCGAATCGTCTGCGCGATATCTAGCGGTGCTTCCATCAGCTGAATATGTTGCCCTACATCTAGCCAGCGCACTTGCCCCGCTTCAGGCGCTTGCAGAAATCTCTTGGCACGCCCCGCCATCTCTCGCGCGCGCTCATGCAGGCGCTGGAAATCGGGTGCGATCTCGCTCACCATGTCCAAGCCCGCCATCGCCATCTGCAAGCTTTCCTCGACGCGCGACAAACCTTCCGCCCAATCCTGCTCATGCAAACCTTCGGGCGCACTGCCCTTCCAGCGCAGGCGAGCTTCTTTGCTATATTGCGTTTGCTTACCCACCACCAGGCGCAAATCTCGCGCCGCCATTTCGCAATCGCGCGCCAGCTCCTGCCAATCGGCCAAGCCGCGCGCCAGTTGCAAGCCGGTGCCAAGCATGTCGCGGCAAAAATCGAGGATTTGCGATGTGCTCAAAGCTGCGCCGAGGAATTGCACACCGGTCTCGTTCAGCTGATGCGCCTCATCAAAAATCGCTACACGCACGGTGGGCAACAGCTCGGCCATGCCCGATTCACGCACCGCCAAATCCGCAAAAAACAAATGATGATTCACCACCACCACATCCGCCGCCAGCGCCTGCTTGCGCGCTAGCATCACATGGCAGTTTTTATACTGCGGGCAGGTCGAGCCTAAGCAGTTTTCGCGGGAGGAGGTGACCAGCGGCAGAATCGGAGAGCGTTCATCCAGCCCGGGCAGCTCAGCCAAATCACCGCTATGCGTTGTCAATGCCCATTTTTCGATTTTTGCCAAGGCCAGCAATGCGCTGCGCTCGATATGCTCTTGCCGCGCCAGTTTCATCCGGTGCAAGCAAAGATAGCTGCTGCGCCCCTTGAGCAATGCCGTGCGCGCGGGTAAGCCCAGTGCTTTGAGCAAATGCGGCAAATCACGTGAAAAAAGCTGGTCTTGCAAGGCTTTGGTGGCAGTTGACACCATCACGCGCTCGCCCGAGAGCAACGCAGGCACGAGATAGGCGAAAGTTTTACCCACCCCCGTTCCCGCCTCCACTACGAGCGCACCGCCGTGCTGTATCGTCTCCGCCACAGCGAGCGTCATTTGTCGCTGGCCTTCGCGCTGCCGATAAGCCTCAGTGGCTTGGCCTAAGAGCGAATCGCTGTCAAAATGCGCCGCTACCGCTTGTGCCAAGCTGGCATGTATCCCCGAATTCATCATCAAGCGGGCTCTTTACCGTCGATATCTATCTCCAGCCTGGAAATCTGGTCACGCAGAGCCAAGCGGCGTTTTTTGAGGCGGCGCAGCATCAGCTCATCCACGGGCGTTTGCTCGACCAGACGGTCAATCATCGCGTCCAAATCAGCATGCTCCATGCGCAGCTCGATCAGGTGGCGTTCGGGGGAGTGCAGGTTGGCGTCCAAAATCAGGAAAAATAAAAGCGGGGGGGTTTCACATTCGATTGCCCTGATAATAGCGCCACATGGCCAACGGATACAGAATTAACGCATCAACCGGCATCCACAGAGGTGACCGCGAATACCAGCAAGACCAGATTGCGCTGATCGAGCATCCGCGCGTCAATGGCTGCATGCTGGGCGTGGTGGCTGATGGCATGGGTGGCCGCAGCGGTGGGCGCAAAGCTTCAGATCAGGTCATGCTCACCTCGCAACAGCTTTTTGAGCGCTATTCCCCTGAGCGAGACGATCCGCCCTCGTTGCTCAAACAATTGGTGGAAGAAGCCCATTTGGTGATCAAGCTCACCGCAATCTCCTCCGAACAAGAGCCCCACAGCACACTCGCCGCCTTCCTGATCAACCCCAGCGGCGAATGCCATTGGGTGCATACCGGCGATTCGCGCATTTACCACTACCACGGCAACAAAATGGTCAAACGCACGATGGATCATTCCTATGTGCAAACCTTGGTAGATAAAGGCGAAATCACCGATGAAGAGGCCAATGTGCATCCGCAGTCCAACATTTTGATGGGCTGTCTAGGTACGGAAGATGATCCGCCGATGGATTTTCACTACATTCCAAGTCTGCGACCGGGCGATGTGCTGATGTGTTGCTCGGACGGTGTTTGGCATTACTTCAGCCCCGCCGAGTTGGGCTCGGTGCTCTCTGCACTCACACCCCGTGAATCTACCGAATTTTTGATCGACAAAGCGCGTACTCGTTCTCGCGGCACTGGTGATAACCTTTCCATTGCCGTGGTGAAACTTGAGCCACTGGTGGAAAGCGCAGCAGCTTCTGTGCGTAAGATTGAGATTCCGTCGATCAGCTCGATCAAATCTGGCAAAGCCTAATTCCGTCGAATTCATCGGCCTGGACAGTGGCGTTGTTTAGTCCATCAAAACAGTTCAGGCTCTTTCTCATTCGCTATCAATTCAGTAGCATTTAGCGTAAATTCTATAACGGGAAGAGGCTGATTTGGCTCTAAGTTCTTCGCTTCAAGCTTACCCACGCGCACGCCGATCAAGCGAAAACGCTGCGCTAAGTCTACGCGCTTCAAAGCCAGCCCAGCCGTGCGGCGAATCAACTTGGGATCATCAGTAGCGGCCTCCAAAGTGATATCGCGCGTCACGATCTTGAAGTTACCCCAGCGCAGCTTGATGCCAATCGTGCGACCCAGATAGCCTTTGCGCTGCAAATCCCGCGCCACGCTCTCGCAAAGTTCGGTGAAAATCGCGCCCAGTTGCGCTTTGTCTTGCACCGCGTGCATATCGCGCTCAAAGGTGGTTTCCCGGCTCATGCTAACGGGCTCGCTCTCGGTTTCTACAGGGCGATCATCGCGTCCCCAAGCAGCCTCAAACATCCACGCGCCATAGCTTTTCCCAAAACGCTCTACAAGAGCAGTTTTATCAAATGCAGCGAGCTGGCCGATGGTTTCAACACCCAAGGCTTTTAGCTTTTCATCCGCCTTCGGGCCGATGCCATTGATCTTGCGCGCAGCCAGCGGCCAAATTTTCTCTTGTAAGCCAGCTTCATACACAATAGAAATGCCATTGGGTTTGTTGAATTCGCTGGCCATTTTGGCAAGCAGTTTATTCGGCGCAACACCAATCGAGCAGGTCAGCCCCGTGGCATCGAAAATGCTCTTCTGTATCAACCGCGCCAGCACGCGCCCACCCTCGCGCTGCCCGCCAGGCACTTCGGTGAAGTCGATATACACCTCATCCACGCCTCGGTTTTCCATGAGAGGCGCGATCTCCAAAATAATCTCTTTGAAGCGCCGAGAAAACCGCCGGTATTCCTCAAAATCCACCGGCAGCAATATCGCCTGCGGGCACAGCTTGGCTGCTTTCATCGTGCCCATGGCTGAGCCCACGCCAAAGCCACGCGCGATGTAATTGGCCGTGGTGAGCACGCCCCGCCCCACATAGTCTTTCAGGCGCGGGAAAGCATCCAAAGGAATCTCATACGTCGGCAAATCGCCCTGCGCTTGGCGCAATTGCTCGCGTGCTCGTGAGCCCCCACCCACCACCACAGGCAGGCTTTTGAGCTGCGGATAACGCAGCAACTCCACAGACGCATAGAAAGCGTCCATGTCCAAGTGAGCAATGCGGCGAATCATCATGAATCCTGCAACTTTAAATCACGCACGAACAAATTTTTGCAATTTTTTGAATCCACGGCAAAACTCGCCTCGTATAGAAAAGGGAACACAACCACCCATCACTTCAACAGGAGCCTTTCATGAAATTTTTGAAGACCACTTTGCACACCGCCGCTCTCGCGGCAGTGTGCGCGGGCGCTGCGATGATCAGCCCAAGCTTTGCTTCCAGCCACCGCGAAGCGCCTTTCATTACCACCGTGCCGAAAGCGGACAACACCGACTTTTACATGTTTCGCAGCTACGAGACAAGCCGCACAGATTACGTGACCTTGATTTCCAACTATGTGCCTTTGCAAGATGCGTACGGCGGCCCTAATTACTTCAAAATGGATCCCAACGCCCTCTATGAAATTCACGTCGACAACAACGGCGATGCAAAGGAAGACATCACCTTCCAATTCCGTTTCAACAACACGCTAGCCAATTCCGGCAAGGGCGTTGAACTGCCTATCGGTGGAAAGATGGTGGCGATTCCCCTCACTCAAGCCAGTGTCATTGCCAACGTGAACGATGCCAATTCCAACGTTCGCGAAACCTTCACCGTCAACATGGTGCGCGGCGATCGCCGCAAAGGCACTGTGGCCGCTGTGGCTAAATCTACCGGCGGAAGCACCACGTTTGACAAGCCAGTGGATTACATCGGTGTAAAAACCTTTGGCAATGCTGCTGCTTATGAGACCTATGCCAACCAGCATGTGCATACCGTGAACTTCCCGGGCTGCCCATCGGGCAAGGCGGCTGGCAAAGTATTCGTCGGCCAGCGCCAAGAAGGCTTTGCGGTGAATCTCGGCCCGATCTTTGATTTGGTGAATGCTACAGCTGCTCAAATCACCAATTCTGATTTGATCAATGCCTTCGCCGCCAACAGCATCCAAGACAAAAACATCACCACAATGGCCATTGAAATCCACAAAGATTGCCTGACTGCTGGCAATGCCACGGGTGACCCTGTGATTGGCGGTTGGACGACGGCCAGCATGCGTCAAGGCCGCTTGCTCTCTGCTGCGCCAGCTTCTGGTCTGCAAACCTCTGAGAAAGCAGGCGGCGCTTGGGTGCAGGTCTCGCGCTTGGGCAACCCGCTGGTCAACGAAGTGGTCATTGGTCTGCGTGACAAAGACAAATTCAATGCGTCTCATCCAAGCGGAGACACACAATTTCTCGATTACGTGAGCCACCCCACTCTGCCCGCATTGCTGGGCTTGGTCTTAACTGGCAACACGGCTGGCTTGTCACCAACCAACTTTCCGCGTACTGATCTAATCACCACGTTCCTCACTGGCATCGGCGGTGTGAACAAACCAACGACTCCGACACCTTCTGAAATGCTACGGCTGAACACGGCGATTGCACCGGTCGCTTTTGCGCAGCAAAATCGTTTGGGTGTAGCTGGTGAAGTATTGCGCGTTGGTGGCGCGGCCAATCTGGCCAATGCGGTTGATCTGGCTGGTTTCCCCAACGGCCGTCGCCCGAAAGATGACGTGGTAGACATTGCATTGGTAGCCATGCTCGGCGGCCTGTGCGTGATCAACGGCAGCAACAACGCATTGGCTCTGAACGGCGTGCCAGGTATTCCATCACTCACCTCCGTTTGCGCACCAGCCAGCGTGCCTTTGCAGGGAACTACGTCTGCCAATGTGCATGATGGCGTCGATCAGGCGGTCGTGCCTTTCCTCACCCGCTTTCCTTACCTGAACACGCCTTTGGCAGGTTCGCAGTAAGCAAAGCCATCAAGGAGAACATGATGAAATTTTCACACTCCCGCGCAGCTTCTGGCTTGCTCGCCTTGTCCGCCAGCTTCATGCTGATGGCCTGCGGCAGCGGCAACAACACCACACCCGGCGTAGCACTCGTGCCCGGCACAGATGTGCCGGTGTCTGCCACGCAAGATGCAGACGCAGCTTTCAACTTCGTTGTCAGCGTCGTCGCCAAAGGCGAAGCTAATACCGAATCGCCCTTGGTTTTGGGTGATGCTGAATTGGCTGGTTCGGACACCGCCGATTCGATGCCCATCGCAGCCTGATCCGCACTGGTAAAGCTAAAAGCGGCACAGATGTGAATGTATCCGTGCCGCTTTTCTACGCGTACTAGACTTATGAGAAAACTATTGTTTTGGCTGCTCCTTGCCAGCCTGTGCATCAGCGTGAACGCACAAGTCAAGCTGCTACAACCCGCAAGCGAAGATGCCATCATCGAAAAACTAGGGCCACGCCTGCCCAAAAGCGCAGCCCCTGCCGATCTCGTGCCCGCCGTGCGCCAAGCCATATCGCTGGCTAGGCAAACCGCCGATCCGCGCTACCTTGGCCAAGCCCAAGCCTTGATCGGCGCGCTCTGGAGCAGCCCACAGGCCAGCTACGACATTGCCACACTGCAAGCCACGATCGAGCAAAGTCGTCATGAATTCGCACAGGCTCGCAAAACACTGCAAGCCGCGCTGGCTAAGCCTGCGCCCTCCCATGCACAAGCTTGGCTCACACTGGCCACCATTGAGCGCGTGCAAGCCAACTACGGCGCGGCCGAGGCCGCCTGCAAAGGCATCACAACAGCTGCTGCGCAAATGTATGCGCAGGCCTGCCTGCTCGAAACAAAATCTCTGCAAGGCCAATGGGATGAGGCGCGCCAAGGTTTCCAAGCTCTGCTGCGAGAGCAGCGCCTGCCAGGCCAGCAAGCATGGCTCATCTCTCTGCTGGCAGAAAACGAAGAGCGTGCAGGCCAATTCGCGGCTGCACTCAAACAATACGCGCTCAGCCTCTCGCTGGAGAACGACGGCTATACCGCGCTGGCCTATGCCGACGCATTGCTGCGCCAAAACCAAGCCGCACAGGCGTTAAGCGCTTTGCAAAACCAGCCCAGCAGCGATGCCGTACTCATCCGCCGTGCGATGGCTTACAAGCAACTTGGCGATGCGCAGCACGCACGCTTGGCAGACGAGTTGAATGCTCGCTTTGCCGCAGCCGCCTTAAGAGCAGAGAACAACGCCGGCCACGCCCGCGAACAAGCCATGCATGCGCTCTATGTGCAAGGCAATGCACAAGCGGCTGTGGCCTTCGCGCAAGCCAATCTCAAACTTCAGCGCGAACCGCTGGATTGGCTGATCGCGATTCAAAGCGCAGCGCAGTCCGGGCAAGCTTCTGAGAAAACCAAACTGCTGCAAGCCTTTGCTAAAACCGGCCTCAAAGACGCGAGGCTCAAATGAAGCACTTGTTTCGCCCCGTATTGATCGGTTTGTTTGCCGCCTTACTCAGCCCTTTGGTTTGGGCTCACAAAGCCAGCGATGCTTACCTACTGGTGCAGCAAGCTCAGGCACTTGCCCCCGTTGAAGCCAAGCTCGCCGTTGCGCTGCGCGATCTGGATCGTGTGTTTGACACACTGGATGCCAACAACGATCGCGCCTTAAGCTTTGCCGAAGTCAAAGCGGCATTGCCAGCGATTGAGCAATGGGCGCAGCAAGGCATCGGCCTGCGCTGCGGCACAGCTGTGATGCCATTGGCTTGGCGCTATGAAGCGCTGGAGCAGCGCTCCGATGGCGTGTTTGTGCGCCTCGCTGCCGCCAGTGCGCAGCCCTGCGACACGCGCCAAGCCATGGGCCTGCGCTACACACTCATGCAAGAGATCGACGCCGATCACCGCGCTGTGGTGAGTTTTCGTTGGCAACACGACAATGAAAACCGCCAAGGCAGCGCCGCTGTCAAGCCCAGCGAGGCTTGGAAAGAGATCGCCGATCAAGCTCGCCTTGGCGAAGACGTCAGCAGCTCAGCGCTCTCCACCTTCAAAAGCTTCATCGTGCTGGGCATCGAGCACATCGGCTCGGGCGCAGATCACATCGCTTTCATCATTTGCCTCGTGCTCGGCTTGGCCTTAACGCAAAAGCGCGAATGGAAAGCGCTGCTCATCACCGTCACCGCTTTCACGCTAGGCCATTCCATCACGCTGATCTCTGCCACGCTTGGCTGGGTGGGCTCGCCCAGCTGGGTCGAGCCCGTGATTGCGATTTCTATTGCCTTTGCCGCGGCGCTCAATTTGGTCAAGCAGCGCAGTGCGTGGCTGCAATCGGCTTGGTTCAGTGCAGGCTTAGCGGCTATTTTTGGACTGGTGCATGGCCTCGGTTTTTCGGGTGCGATGACCGAAGCACAAATACCCGAAGGTTCACTGATTTGGGCGCTTGCAGGCTTCAATATCGGCGTCGAGCTTGGCCAACTCCTCATCATCGCCGCTTGGTCGCTCGTCTATTGGGCGCTGCATCGCTGGGCAGGCTATTCAAGATGGGTAGTGCAAGGTGGCTCGGTCGCTTTGATTTTTCTTGCAATATTTTGGTTCTTCCAGCGCATGGGATGGTTGGCGTAATGCATCAAACCGCGTAATCGCCCTGCCCCGCGCGCTCCAGCTTGCGAAGCATCGCCGGCCACACAAAGGCCGCGCCGATGCCATCGGTCTGCACCTTCATCGCCTGCGCTGTGCCCGCCACGATGCGCGGATCGACTTGCGTCAATTCACCGCCAGCTTGCGCAGAAATCTGGATCTGGCAAGTGCTCTCGAAGATGTACATCGAAAGAAATGCATCTGCAATGCTCTTGCCCACGGTGAGCAGGCCGTGGTTGCGAAGCGTGAGAAAGTTTTTATCGCCCAGATCTGCTTGCAGACGCGGCTTCTCATCGGGCCGGAAGGCCACGCCTTCGTAGCCATGATATGCAAGCGAGCCCAACACAAAGGTCGATTGCTGCGAGATCGGCAGCACGCCACCAGCTTGCGCACTCACCGCCACGCCTGCACGCGTATGCGTATGCAGCACGCACTGCGCATTCTCTCGCGCCTCATGCACCGCGCTGTGAATCACGAAGCCCGCTGGGTTCACGGGAAAGGGCGACTCCATCAGTTTGTTGCATTGCATATCCACTTTCACCAGCGAAGATGCCGTGATCTCATCAAACATCAAACCATAAGGATTGATCAAAAAGTGATGGTCAGCCCCACTGACCGAGCTGGGCAGCTTCGCGCTGATGTGTGTAAACACCAAATCGCTCCAGCCATACAGTGCCACCAGTCGATAGCAAGCGGCCAAATCACATCGCAAAGCCCATTCTTCAGGGCTGACTTGGGATTTCACGGAAGGGATGGTGAGCGCGGGCATGAGAGTCTCCTAGAGTGTGTTTTAAGCCTTTCACACTATAAACCGACTATTTTTTAGATCAAATCGCCCTGTCGCCGGCATAACACCTGCGCAGAGCGCTATGACTTTTATAGCACTTTGGTTGCGCCAAGAAAAGGCATAATAAACCCATTCTTTAGCTGTTTTTCGATATGAACCTTCACCAATTCCGATTCGTGCAAGAAGCTGCGCGGCGCAACCTCAATCTCACTGAAGCGGCCAAAGCGCTGCATACCTCGCAGCCCGGCGTTTCCAAAGCCATCATTGAATTTGAAGAAGAGCTGGGCATCGAGGTCTTTGCGCGGCATGGCAAGCGCCTCAAGCGCATCACCGAGCCGGGCGTGCAAGTGCTCAAGAGCATCGAGATCATCATGCGCGAAGTGGGCAATCTCAAGCGCATCGGCGAGCAATACAGCTTGCAAGACAGTGGCACTTTAAGCATCGCCTCCACCCACACGCAAGCGCGCTACGTGTTGCCCGGCCCGATTGCCAAGCTGCGTGAGGCCTTCCCCAAAGTCAACATCAGCCTGCATCAGGGTTCGCCCGATCAAGTGGCCAAAATGCTGATCGATGAAGTGGCCGAAATCGGCATTGCCACCGAAAGCTTGGCTGATTACGCCGAGCTCGTCACCCTGCCCTGCTACGAATGGCAGCATGTACTGGTGATGCCAGTTGATCACAAACTTGCCAAGGTGAGCGAAGTCACGCTGCAAGATTTAGCAGGCGAGCCGCTGGTGACCTATCACCCCACATTCACCGGCCGCACCAAGATAGATGCCGCCTTCGCCGCGAAAAAACTCGAGCCCCGCATGGCGATTGAAGCAATTGACTCTGACGTGATCAAAACCTATGTGCGCGCCGGTCTGGGCGTGGGCATTGTGGCCGAGATGGCAGTCAACCCGGAGCTGGAGAAAGACCTCGTCGTCAAACCCGCTGGCCACCTCTTCGGCAAAAACACCGCCCGCGTCGCCTTCAAACGCAGCGCCTATCTGCGCAACTTCATCTATACCTTCACCGAACTCATCTCGCCGCGCCTCACACGGGATTTGGTCAGCAAAGCGCTGGCCGGGTACAGCGACGATTTTTCTCTTTGATGCTTTTTTGAATTTTCTTGACCATGCAAGTTGTAGAACGCACCCCTACCCTCCAAACCAAACTCCCCGCTGTCGGCACAACGATCTTCACGGTGATGTCTCAGCTCGCCGCTGAGAAAAAAGCCGTGAATCTCGGTCAAGGTTTTCCTGATTTTGAGTGTGATCCGGTTTTGGTGAATGCTGTGACGAACGCGATGCAAAGCGGTCACAACCAGTATCCGCCAATGGCTGGCATTCCTTCGCTGCGCCAAGCGATTGCTACTAAAATAGAAGCACTCCACGCCCGGAAATACTCGGCAGATAGCGAAATCACCATCACAGCCGGAGCAACGCAAGGCATCATCACCATCATCTTGGCTACTGTAAGACCGGGTGATGAAGTGATCGTCTTGGAGCCTTGCTACGACAGCTATGTGCCCAATATCGAGCTAGCTGGCGGCGTTCCTGTCAGAGTGCCGCTCACGCCACACACCTTCCGCCCTGACTTTGAGAAGATCAGCGCCGCGATCACGCCGCGCACCCGCGCCATCCTCATCAACAGCCCGCACAATCCCAGCGCCACGATCTGGAGCGAAGCCGACATGCTGCGCTTGCAAGAGATCCTCGCGCCCACGGATATCTTGCTGATCAGCGATGAGGTTTACGAGCACATGGTGTTCGACGGCCAGCAACACCAAAGCGCCACCCGCTTCCCAGGCCTAGCCGCCCGCGCATTCATCGTCAGCAGCTTCGGCAAAACCTATCATGTGACGGGTTGGAAAGTGGGCTACGTGGCCGCGCCAGCGAGCATGACGGCGGAATTTCGCAAAGTGCATCAGTTCAATGTGTTCACAGTCAACACCCCGGTGCAACACGCCCTCGCCGCCTACATGGCCAGCCCTGCGCCCTATCTAGAGCTGCCCGCCTTCTACCAACGAAAGCGCGATCTGTTTCTAGAAGGCATCCGCAAGACCCGCCTCAAACCCCTGCTCACGCAGGGCAGCTATTTCCAATGCGTTGATATCAGCGCCATCAGCGCCATCAGCGACCTGAGCGAAGCCGATTTCTGCAAATGGCTCACCACAGAAATCGGCGTGGCGGCAATTCCGCTTTCCGCTTTCTACGGCAACGGCTTTGACCAGCGCGTGGTGCGCTTTTGCTTTGCGAAGAAGGATGAGACCTTGCTACTCGCGTTGGAGCGCCTAGCCAAGCTGTAAGTAACGCTACATAAATAATAGCACCTCGCGCATACTCTATAACGGCAAAGTGCCAATTTTGGTTATAAAACTAGGCTAGGCCAAAGCCCCCGCCACCGGGCGTGTGAATCTCAAACACATCGCCCACTTGCATTTGTGCACTGCCAATATGGCCAAGCTCTTCGATGCTGCCATCGCTGCGCACCACGCGGTTCAAGCCTGTGGCGCCCGGCTTGCCGCCGTTCATGCCGAAGGCGGGATGAATGCGGCCGTTGCTCAAAATGCTGGCGGTCATGGCCTCGTTGAATTTCACGCGGCGGATACCGCCGTTGCCGCCAATGAACTCTCCTGCGCCGCCTGAGCCCCTACGGATTTCATAGCTTTCTAGGCGCACGGGGAAGCGGAATTCCAGCACTTCAGGGTCGGTGAGGCGCGAGTTGGTCATATGCGTTTGCACGACACTGGTGCCGTTGAAGCCGCCAATCAACTGACCGTTGGCATCAAACAAGCCGCCTGCACCACTGCCACCCGAAATGGTTTCGTAATACTGGTGCTTCTCGTTGCCGAAGGTGAAGTTGTTCATCGTCGGCTGGCTGCCTGCCATCAAGCCGAGCGCGCCATACAGCGCATTGGTGATGCAGGTAGAGGTCTCGACATTGCCTGCGACCACAGAAGCTGGCGGGTTCGGATTCAGCATGCAGCCCGCAGGAATCGTCACCGTCAGAGGCTTCAAGCATCCCGCATTGAGAGGAATATCATCGTCCACCAAGGTGCGAAACACGTAGAGCACAGCGGCCATGCAGACGGCTTTGGGGGCATTGAAGTTGTTGACCTGTTGCACCGATGTGCCGGTGAAATCAATCGCTGCGCTGCGATTTTTCCCGTCAACTCGAATCGACACTTTGATTTGTGCGCCATTGTCTAAAGGCAAGGTGAACGAGCTGTCTTTCAGGCGTGAAGAAAGCGTGACCAAGGCGCGGCGCACCGATTCTTCCGCGTTATCCTGCACATGTCCCATGTAAGCCTGCACCACATCCAAGCCAAAGTGCTCAACCATCTTGCGCAGCTCTTGCACGCCTTTTTCATTGGCTGCAATCTGCGCCTTGAGATCCGCCATGTTTTGATAGGGATTGCGCGAAGGATATTCGCCGCTTTCAAGCAGTGCGATGATTTCTTTCTCGCGCAACACACCACGCTCGACCAGCAAGAAATTATTGATCTGCACGCCCTCTTCTTCAATGCGCGTGGAAAACGGCGGCATGGAGCCGGGTGTAGTGCCGCCAATATCGGCTTGGTGGCCGCGTGAGCCGACATAGAACAGTGGTGACTTGGATTCGCCGACATACACCGGCGTGATTACCGTCACATCCGGCAAATGCGTACCGCCGTGATACGGATCATTCAATACATACACATTGCCCGGCTGCATCGTGTTGCGGTTCTCGTTCACCACCGTTTTGATGCTCTCGCCCATCGAGCCCAGATGCACGGGCATGTGTGGCGCATTGGCAATCAGGTTGCCTTCCGCATCGAATAAGGCGCAAGAAAAATCCAGGCGCTCTTTGATATTCACCGAGTAAGCGGTGTTTTGTAATTGCAAACCCATTTGCTCGGCGATGTTCATGAAGAGGTTGTTGAAAACCTCAAGCAAGACGGGGTCAACCGTTGTTCCTACTGCAAATTTGATAGCACGCTGTGCACGTCTTTCAAGGACAAGATGGTCTAAAGCCGTAAGATTTGCTTCCCAACCAGGCTCCACAATCGTGGTGGCATTTTTCTCGGCAATGATCGCTGGGCCTGGTACGACATCGCCCGGCTGCATGTCTTCACGCACCACAAGCGCCGCTTCATGCCACTGGCCGCCGGAGAACATTTTTACCATCTCACGCGAAGGCACAGCGCGCGGCTCGTGTAAGGCATGGCGCTTCTCAGCGGGCGCATCACCACTGATCACGGCTTCTACTGACACTGCCTCGACCACAAAAGCCTTGCCTTGCATGAGAAATGCAAAGCGCTGCTTGTAGGCCTTTTCAAACGCAGCTTCAATGCTCGCCAAATCACCGAAGGGAACGACTAATGCCGTATCTGTGCCTTGATACTTCACATGCACCCTGCGATGCACCTGCACAGCGCCAGAACCCATGTCTTGGCTTTGCAGCTCAGCGCTTGCCGCTTGCGCCAATGCATCAAGCTTGGCAGACACCTCAGCCAACGCTTTCTCTGCCAATAGCAATTCCACCGCTTGCTCACGGATCACGCTCTGATCAGCCAAACCCATCCCATACGCCGAGAGCACGCCCGCATATGGATGCACAAACACTCGCGTCATGCCCAGTGCATCTGCCACAAGGCAAGCATGCTGCCCACCCGCGCCGCCAAAGCATTGCAGGGTATAGCGCGTCACGTCATAGCCGCGCGCCACAGAAATTTTCTTGATCGCATTGGCCATCTGCTGCACTGCGATGTTGATAAAACCTTCCGCCACCGACTCAGCGGAGCGCCCCACTCGGCCTGCAATCTCGTTAAACTTTTCTAAAACAGCTTCATAGCTCAGCGCTTCATTCGCGGCAGCGCCAAACACTTTCGGGAAATGGCGCGGCTGAATCTTGCCCACCATCACGTTTGCATCCGTCACAGCCAGAGGCCCGCCGCGCCGATAGCTCGCAGGCCCCGGATTCGCGCCTGCGCTCTGCGGACCCACGCGAAAGCGCGAGCCATCAAATTCCAAAATCGAGCCGCCGCCCGCAGCAACCGTATGAATGCTCATCATAGGCGCACGCATGCGCACACCCGCCACCTGCGTTTCGAACTCGCGCTCAAACTCTCCCGCATAGTGGCTCACGTCGGTGGATGTGCCGCCCATATCAAAGCCGATCACTTTGTCAAAATCAGCAATCTTCGCAGTCTGCGCCATGCCTACAATACCCCCCGCCGGCCCCGACAAAATCGCATCCTTGCCTTGGAAAGCTCGCGCATCCGTCAAGCCGCCAGAAGACTGCATGAAGAACAGTTTCACGCCCGGCAGCTCAGCTGCCACCTGGCTCACATAGCGGCTCAAAATCGGAGAAAGATAAGCATCCACCACCGTGGTGTCTCCCCGACTGACAAACTTCATCATCGGCGACACTTTGTGGCTCACGCTGATCTGCGGAAAACCCACTTCACGTGCGATACGCTCGGCTGCCAACTCATGCGCTGTATATCGGTAGCCATGCATGAATACGATGGAAACCGAGCGCAGCCCTGATGAATACTGCGCAAGTAGCTCACTTTTCAATAGCGCTTCATCCAAGACTTGCAAAATACTGCCATCCGCACCCACGCGCTCATTCGCCTCAACGACCGCACTGTAAAGCAGCTCGGGCAAAACAATATTTCGGTCAAACAGACGCGGACGATTTTGATACGCAATACGCAGCGCGTCACGAAAGCCGCGCGTCGTTACTAAAAGCGTGGGCTCACCTTTGCGCTCTAGGAGCGCATTGGTGGCCACTGTGGTGCCCATCTTCACGCACTCCACCAACTCAGCCCTTACCAACTCGCCCGGCTTCAGCCCTAAAAGATGACGAATGCCAGCCACTGCAGCATCTTTGTATTGCTCGGGATTTTCAGACAGCAACTTATGTGTCACCAATGAGCCATCGGGGCGCTTAGCCACGATATCGGTGAATGTGCCACCACGGTCAATCCAAAATTGCCAGCGAGAGAGTGTCGGGTTTGAGTTCATGAGGTCTTTGGTGTGAAGCGATTATTTTGACGCGCTTTGCGCATACTGGGGCGCGGAAATACCGTCAAAGTAGTAAGGTGTGAAGATCGCCGTGGCATCTTGGCCCACGCTGGAGACCCATTCGCGTGAGAATTTTTCGCCCAAGCGCTTGAAGGCCGATTCAATCTCACGCGGCATGCGCTCGATTTTCACGCCGTTGGCTCTTAGTTCTTCCGTTGAATCTGTGGCGGCCTTTTGGCTCAGTTGCCAGCCGCGTTGCTCCGCTTGCGCAGCCATTTCAACGACCACCTTTTGCGTGGCCATCGGCAAAGCATTGAAAGCCTTGGCGTTCACATACACAATGTTTTTAGGAAACCAAGCATTGATCTCATAGTAATACTTGATATCGCCCCAGACTTTGTTTTCAGCGCCCGTCACAGCAGAAGTGATCATGCTGTCCATGCGTCCATCTTTGAGCGCCTTGCCCACTTCAACCATCGGTACATCCACCCCTTTCGCGCCCAGCAGCTCAGCAATGCGCTGCGTTGACGGGTTGTAGGTGCGCATCGTTGTGCCCTTGAAATCTTGCATGGTGGAAATCGGCTTCTTGCTATGCAGGCCTTGGGGTGGCCAAGGCACTGCGTACAAAACTTTCAAGCCGCGCTGAGAAAAAGCTTTCTCGGTCGGCGCGCGCTGCACCTTCCAAAGCCGCATGGCATCGGCATAACTACCCACCACAAACGGCACAGAATCTGCGCCACTCGTGGGAAAGTCTTTCGTTAAGCCACTCATGATGGACTCACCCACCTGCACTTTGTCTGCTTCAACTGCAGCACGGATTTCAGGTAGCTTAACCAAGCTGCTGTTCGGATGGATCTCTATCTGCAGCTGGCCTAACGAAGCCAATTTCACCTCTTCCGCAAATTGCACCAAGTTGCGGCCATGAAAACTCTCCGCTCGATAACCCGTTGCGAGCTTCCATGTGGCTGGCTTAGCAGCCACCGAAGAGTTGATTAGCGAATTTTGGGCATAGCTCAGCCCGGCCGCGCAAAAGGCGGCAATCACGAGGAGTTTCATACGAGTTCCTTAAGGAGGAGGTGAAGGAAAAGAATTGCCGACGGCCCGCCTCCCGCAGGTCGGCATGAAAGCCAAGGTGCTGCTCATTTGGCAGCTCCCATCAACAAATCCGGCACGATCGTGACGATTTGCGGAAACAAAGTAATGAGCACAATACACACCACCATGCAACAAAAGAACGGAATCGCAGCCTTGGCAATCAGGTTGCTGTCTTTGCCCGTCATATTTTGTAAAACAAACAAGTTAAAGCCCACGGGTGGCGTGACTTCAGCAATCTCAACCAGCAAGATCACAAAGATGCCAAACCAAATCAGATCAAAACCTGCTTTTTGAACCATCGGCATCACCACCGCAGCGGTGAGCACAATCATGCTTATGCCATCCAGCGCCGTGCCCAGCACCAAATACACAACGACTAAGCAGCCAATCAGCGCGTAGGGAGACAAATTCATGGCATTGACCCATTCGGCCAATTCGCGTGGGATACCTGTGAACGCCATGGTTTTGGTGAGGAAGGCTGCGCCAGCCAAAATAAACATGATCATGCAGCTGGTGCGCGCTGAGCCCATCAGGCCTTCGGTGAAATTCTCCCAAGTGAGCGAGCGGCTCATCACGGCTAAGGTCAGAGCACCCACCACACCATATGCTGCGCATTCTGTTGCAGTCGCCCAGCCTGCAATCAGCGACCAGCAAATGAAAACGATCAGCAAAGCGCATGGGATCAGATTTCTTGACAAACGCAGTTTCTCCATGAAGCTCACTGCTGGCTCAGCAGCTGGCATCAAATGCTTGTTGCGGATAGACCACCAAGCGATATAGCCTGAGAAGAGCGACATCAAGAGCAAGCCTGGCAGAAAGCCGGCCAAGAAAATACGGATGATCGACGCATCGGCAGCCACGGCATACACCACCATCGTGATAGAAGGCGGAATCAAAATGCCAAGCGTGCCTGCTGCAGCGAGTGAACCCAGCGTGATGGTTTCGTTGTAGCCGCGCTTTTTCAACTCAGGCAGGGAGACTTTTGCAATCGTGGCGCATGTAGCAGCAGACGAACCAGACACCGAGCCAAAAATACCGCAACCCAAGATCGTGGTGTGAAACAAACGACCGGGCACACGCCCTAACCAAGGCGCAAGCCCCGTGAACATTTCCTCACTGAGCTTGGTTCGAAAGAGAATCTCGCCCATCCAAATAAAGAGCGGAAGCGCAGCCAACTCCCAGCTGGCATTGCTCTCCCAAAATGCAGAAAACAGATTCAACCCAGGCTGAGTGTTAGTGAAGAAAGCTTGCCCTACCCAACCGCAAATAGCCAGCGTCATGGCAATCCAAACACCGCCCGAGAGCAGCATCAACATCAAAATTAACAGAAAAGCGCCAATGCCTAAGATATCCATGATTCTTCTTTCAATTTTTTTGTGTCATACGTCAGAAGAAAAATCGCCTTTGGCATGACGCTCTTGCGCCAGTCGCACAAAGGTAGGCACACCGCCGCGCAAGACGATGACGCATTCATCCACCACAGCAATCAGCAACAGGATCGAGCCCACAGCAAAACTCATCTGCGGAATCCAAACAGGCAATGGCAGCAAGCCTTGAGCCAATTCATTGAATTCCCAGCTTTGATAAGTGAAGCGGCATGCCCAGAAGGCCAGATACGCCACGGCTACTGCTGCAATCAACAAGCTGATGATTTCAAAGCTGCGCCGCGTGCTTGGATTCATCTTCTCTAAAAACAGTGTCACCCTCACGAAATCGCCATGTTTGAAGGCATGTGCCATCGTAAGAAAAGCTGCCGCCGCGCAAAGCCAAGCCACGATGTCGTTCACAGCACCCGTCGCAATACCTATCTCACGCGCCACCGATTGGCCCACCATGAGTGTGCAAATCAATGCAATACACACCGCTCCCAAGACTGCTGCGCCAAAATAAATACGCTCTAGCAAGCGCCTGAAAAATGACTCTGGCTGAACGGCTTGCGTTTGCACAGCGGGTGTTGCGGAAGGGTGTGTCATCGCGAGGCCTTATTTCTTATTAAAGGCTTCAATAATAGCTTTACCGTCGTCGCCGGCCAGCTTGAGCCAATCAGCTGTCATCTGATCGCCAATCACTTTCAGCTCCTTCTTCAGACCAGCGCTGGTGGTGTCGATCTTCATGCCTTTGGCAGCCAATTCTTTCAAGTATTCATCGTCTTTCTTTTCACTGGCTGCCCAGCCACGCTGCTCGGCAGCACTTGCTTGGCTCATAACCGCATCTTGCGAAGCTTTGTCCAGCGCATCAAATGATTTCTGATTGACCACCACGGCATTGCGCGGCAACCAAGCATTCACATCATAAAAATACTTCACGCTTTCATAAAGCTTGCTATCCACACCGCTGGCGCTGGATGTGAGGAAATTGTCCACGCCGCCTGTGGCTAGCGCTGCTGGCAGCTCGGCCAATTGAACCGTCACAGGCTGTGCGCCCACGGCGGTTGCAATGTAAGACGTTGCTGGGTTGTAGGCGCGCATTTTCGTGCCCTTCAAATCTTTCATCGAAGACACAGGCTTAGCGGTATACAAGCCCTGGGGTGGCCATGGCACGGTGTAGAGCAGCTTGATGCCTTGGGCGGCCAAAGTCTTCACGAGTAAGGCGCGTGAAGCCGTGTCTAGCTTTTTGGATTCGGCGTAGCTGGTCGCCAAGAAAGGGATGGAGTCCACGCCAAAAACGGGCGCTTCATTGGAAGCTCCAGAGAGAATAAATTCGCCAATTGATGTTTGGCCTGACTGCACAGCGCGTTTGATCTCGTTGGCTTTGAAGAGTGATGCGCCTGGATGCACTGTGATCTTCAGTTTGCCTGATGTGGCTTTGTCGACCCCTTCAGAAAATTGCACCAAGTTTTGCACTTGGAAGGTATTGGCGCCATAGCCCGAAGGCAAATCCCATTTGGCTTGCGCAAATGCGCCGCCTGTTGCAGCGACTGCTGCGAGGGATATCAATAGTTTCTTCATCATCATCTTCTCCATTCAAGTTAAAAAGTAGCAAGCTCATGGGTGAGTAAATCGGTGATCAGCATCGCGCCGGGGGCGTGTGTGATGCACAAAGGCGGGCGCGCTTGCGTGATGGCTGCTTGCGGCGTCACGCCGCAAGCCCAAAACACAGGAATTTCGTCTGCTTGCAGCTGCACAGCATCGCCGTAATCGGGTTTGGATAAATCAGCAATCCCAATCAGCGCAGGATCGCCCAGATGCACGGGCGCACCATGCACATTGGGAAATCGTGATGTGATCTGGATCGCACGAATCGCGTCGTGAGCTTTGAAAGGCCGCATCGAGACCACCATCGGCCCATGAAACACACCCGCAGCCTCGGTCGCAATATTCGTGCGATACATCGGCACATTCACGCCTTGATCTGTATGCGCAATTCGCAACCCGGCCTCCACCAGTGCTTGCTCAAATGAGAAAGAGCAGCCAATCACGAAAGTCACCAGGTCTTTGCGCCAAAGTGAGCTGATATCCGTCGGCTCATCCACCAACACGCCCTCGTGCCAAACCCGATAACGCGGCACATCGGTGCAGATGTCTATGTCGTTGCCCAACTTTGGTAACTTGGCCTGGCCCGGCTCGCTCACTGCCAACAAAGGACAGGGCTTGGGATTGCGCTGGCAATAGCGCAAAAAGTCTTGCGCGTAGGCCTCAGGCAAGATCACCACATTGCCTTGCACATAGCCGCTGGCCAAACCGCTGGTGTGCATCGTCCACTCGCCACGACGAATCGCGTATCGCGCATCGGCAGCGGCTGAGCCAGGAGGGAAATCGAGAGAATTCACTTTTATTCCATGAAGTTTTTCAACATGAAACGGATTGTGAAGAGTTCAAATGCTTTTCGCAAACAAAAAATAATTTGCTTAGCTCATCAAAATAATTGATGATAAGCCAGAGGAGGGATGAAGGTTAACCCTGATGAAAATTGCCATTCAGCTGCAAATTTCAAATGAATGCCAAGGCAGATTTCAACACTCCATCGACCAAACCCGTCGAAGGATCACTGCGATAGCTCGCATGAATCGGCAATGGCGGTAAAACGACATTGCATTTCAAAATGCGTAAACCCTGCACGGCAGCCAAGCGCTCCGCCGCCGCCACAGGCAGCGTGACCACACCAAAGCCGCCCTGCGCCAATTGCGCCATGGCCGAGATCGAGGAAATCGTGTGAATCCGCTTGTTTTCCAATTTAGCGAGACGCAGCGCATCCAGCAGCGCCACATGCGGCTGCGAACCACGCTGGAAGGTGAGCAGCTCACCTTTGGCCAGTTCAGCCAAGGTATAAGCACGCTTTCTATGCTGCATCGCCTGCCCCACAAAACACATCGCCATCGAAGGCAGCGCCTTCGTGCGCACACCCTCGCCGCCGGCGGGCAAGGCCGCAAACACAATATCCAGTGCACCGCGTTGCACCTGATCCATCAGCACCGGCGTGGTCTCCACTGTTAGCTCCAGCTCCAAGCCGGGCTGCTCCACGCGCAGTTGTTCAATCCAAGGAATCAGCCAAGAGTGCAACACAGATTCAATCGCGCCGATGCGCAGCGATGCCGCGATTGCCATGCCCGATCCCATCTCTGCTTTGATTTCACGCTGCAATTCAAGCAACTTTTGCGCATACGTCACAAAGCGCCCGCCCGCCACCGTGAGGCGAAATTGCTTGTCACGCCTATCAAGTAGCAACACACCTAACTCCTCCTCAAGTGCAGCCACGCGCGCAGACATAGCCGACTGTGTCAAAAACAGCTTTTCCGCCGCCCGAGAGACCGATTTGAGCGTCGCGACCCAATAGAAAGCTTCAACAAAACGCAGATTCATAAAAACAGCTCCTTCCAAGAGATCAGCAGCCCGACATAAACAGCCAGCAGTTTGAGGGAATATACGGTTGATTTGGCATCTCTTTTGCTTATATCCTTGATCTCTTGTTCTTCAATAGGAATTACCATGTTCAAAAAATTTGCATTGGCTATTAGCCTCTCGCTGATCAGCGCGGGCGCTGCCTTCGCGCAAGTCAAATGGGATTTGCCCAGCGCTTACCCGGCCTCTAATTTCCACACGGAAAACCTTGTGCAGTTTGCAGCCGACATCGACAAAGCCACCGCCGGCAAACTCAAAATCACCGTGCATCCTGGTGCATCGCTCTTCAAAGCGCCTGAGATCAAGCGCGCGGTGCAATCGAATCAAGCCCAAGTGGGCGAGGTGTTGCTGGCCAATCTGGCCAACGAATGGCAAATCTATGGCGCTGATGGCCTGCCTTTCTTGGCTGACAGCTACGAAGAAGCCGCCAAACTCTGGCGCGTACAAAAACCCATGATTGACAAGAAGCTTGGAGAGCAAGGCATGAGCGTGCTGTATGCCGTGCCATGGCCTCCGCAAGGCTTGTATGCCAAAAAGCCGATCAATTCTGGCGCAGATTTGAAGGGCTACAAATGGCGCGCCTACAGCCCTGCCACAGCACGCATGGCTGAGTTGCTCGGCGCACAGCCCGTCACCGTGCAAGCGGCCGAAGTCAGCCAAGCGTTTGCCACGGGTGTGGCCGATAGCATGATGAGCTCCGGCTCCACCGGATGGGATGCCAAGCTGCATGAGACCGTGAAGCAGTGGTATGACATGCAAGCTTGGCTGCCGAAAAATGCCGTGATCGTAAACAAAGCCGCTTTCGATGCCCTCGATGCGCCTGCCAAAGCTGCCGTGCTCAAAGCTGCAGCAGATGCCGAAGTGCGCGGCTTTGCAGCCAGCCAAAAGGCCAACGGCGAAACACTTGACAAGCTCAAGGGTGCCGGCATGCAAATTTTGAAGCCAAGCGCAGCACTCACCACTGATATGAAAAAAGTGGGCGAAACAATGATTAAGGAATGGCTGGAAAAAGCTGGCCCTGAGGGTAAACAACTGCTTGACGCTTACAACAAGATGTGATTTTTCAGCTGTGCTTTGATGCACACAAGTCAAAGGGCAGCCGTTGAGCTGCCCTTTTTTTGCTGCACGCAAAGATGCATGAAGAGTTGTATTTTTTTAACGAAATCGGCCTCATCCCTTTATAATATGTACATAGTATGCTACGTATTTAATAGCATATAGAATGAAGTATGACCTCACCTAATCCCACCCTACTCATCCAAAACGCCACCTGCATCGCCTTGATGGACGATGCGCAGACTGAGCTGAATGACACCAGCCTGCTGATTCGCGGGAATGTGATCGAAGCGATTGGCTCGGCGCAAGAGTTGCTGCATAGCGCAGGTGGGCGAGTTGATGAAATCATTGATGCACGCGGCCATATCGTGATACCGGGTATGGTGAACACGCATCACCACATGTATCAATCGCTCACGCGCACGATTCCAGCTGCGCAAAATGCCGAGCTGTTTTCATGGCTGCGTGGGCTGTATCCGATTTGGGCGAATCTCACGCCCGAGATGATCCACGTCTCCACGCAAACGGCGATGGCCGAGCTGCTGCTCTCGGGCTGTACCACAAGCAGCGATCACCTGTATATCTATCCCAATGGCGTGAAGCTGGACGACAGCATTGAAGCCGCCCGCGAGATCGGCATGCGCTTCACTGCCACGCGCGGCAGCATGAGCGTGGGCCAAAGCGCAGGCGGCTTGCCGCCAGATCGCGTGGTGGAAAAAGAAGATACCATCCTCAAAGACACGCAGCGTTTGATTGAGCAACACCACAATGCAGCGCACGGCAGCATGCTCCACATAGCAGTCGCGCCCTGCTCGCCATTCAGCGTGAGCCGCGATTTAATGCGTGAATCGGCGGTATTGGCGCGGCATCATGGCGTACGCCTGCACACGCACTTGGCAGAAAACGATCATGACATCGCCTACAGCCTAGAAAAATTCGGCTGCACCCCGGCGCAATATGCGCACGACCTCGGCTGGACGGGCGCTGATGTCTGGCATGCCCATTGCGTGAAGCTCGATGACGAAGGCATCAGCCTCTTCGCCGCCACGCGCACCGGCGTAGCGCACTGCCCCTGCAGCAACATGCGCTTGGCCAGTGGCATCGCGCCGATTCGCAAAATGCTCGATGCCGGTGTGCCCGTGGGCTTGGGCGTTGACGGCAGTGCGAGCAATGATGCCGCCCACATGGTGAACGAAGCCCGCCAAGCCATGCTGCTCGCCCGCGTAGGCCGCGCAATGCAGCCGCCCGAAGATCGCAACGGAAGACGTTTCTTCGGCTGCGATCTTGGCCCCGCAGAGATGACCGCCCGCGATGCCTTGCGCATCGCCACACGCGGCGGCGCACAAGTCCTAGGCCGCCCAGACATCGGCCACATCGCGCCCGGCATGTGCGCTGATCTCGCGCTGTTTGACCTACGCACCTTAAGCTTCGCCGGTGGAGCGGTACACGACCCAGTAGCCAGCCTACTGCTGTGCGCCAGCCCGCAGGCAGCCTACACCGTTGTGAACGGCAAAGTCGTGGTGCGCGGAGGGCAGCTCACGACTGTTGAGCTACCACCGCTGATTGAAAATCACAATCGGCTTGCACTGCATCTGGCTTCTTTGAGTCGACATTAATCAGCGTATTTCGCGCAAAGATTTTTGCTGAGCCCGCCATCATCACGGAGCAAAACGCGCAGGTAGTGCGATCCCCCCAGAGTTCATCACTCCACAGCAAACGTCAACCCAGCATTCGCCTGCAGCCGCGTAATGATGTCCTTACCCAAAGCAGGCGCAGGTGTCCAGATACCACCGCTTGTTTCTTTGGATTCTTTGAGCAGGCACACGGCGCACTCGGTGATCATTTTGCTGGTCGAGCCGTAGCCTGGATCGCGATCGCCTTTAACGCTGACTTTTGCCTTGTTGCCCTGCGCGTCTTCGGCGAGGAAGAGCATATCGTAGAAGCCGTTTTCACGCTCTTCTTTGCTCGGGCCTTCGCCGGGCTTGGGGCCGCCTTCGCCGCCTAGCGATTTGTCGTTGGCGACATGATTTGCGATGGCTTGGCCTTTTTCGCCTGCGCCTGTGATCATCATTTCGTCGTACACGAAATCTGGGCCATAGGTGTGCGCCATCAAGAAGTTGGAGCGGTGGATGTTGCGGGTGTTGATCGCGGCCATGACGAAAGGCGCAACCCACATATCTGCGCCAAGCGCCTCATCGATCATCGGTTTGCCGCCACTGGGCTGCTTGGGGCCGGTAAAGCCAGGGGTCAGCGAAAACGGGTTGCGCAGTAGATCGAGCACGCTGGGGTCGGAGCCGGCAGCTGCCATGGTGGCCTTCAAGCTGGCAGCGGTGCCACCGGAGAAGGTGCCTTTCATTTTGCGCACACGGCCACGGATGCGCGGCGCGGCGTGGCCGAATTTCGTTTTGAATTCGCTTTGCAGCATGAAAACGCCCATGTCGAACGGGACGGAATCAAAGCCGCAGGAGAAGACGATGCGCGCACCGCTGGCCTTGGCCTGCGCCTCGTGTGCGTCGATCATGTGGCGCATCCAAGCGGGCTCGCCGCACAGATCGACGTAATCGACACCGCTGGCTGCGCAGGCGGCGACCATCTCATTGCCATAGAGCTGATACGGGCCAACGGTGGTGAGCACGAGGCGGGTGCGTGCCATCAGCGCTTGCAGGCTGGCGGCGTTGCCCGTGTCTGTCACGACCAAGGGCGTGTCTTTTGGCGCGCCGATCTCGTCGCGCACTGCAGCCAATTTTTCTGCGCTACGGCCACCCATGGCCCAGCGGATACCCTCGGCATTGCCGCTATTGGGGTATCGCGCCATCATGTATTCAGCGACCAGGCGGCCTGTGAAGCCAGTGGCACCGTGGATCACGATATCGAATTCTTTGCTCATAGGGATTCTCCTGAAGATGTGGCATTTTGCACTTGTGGAACAGGGGCTGATTTGCTCAAAGTCGCATCAATGACTTTGCGCAAGCGTAGGTCGTCGATCAAGCTGCGCACTTGCCAGCCGGTGGCGGCTTCAATGGCGGCTTTGTAGGGTGGCATGTTGGTGCATTCGAGCAGTAAGGTTTTCAGATGCGGCGCGCGCGCTTGAAGTGCCAAAGCGGCGGCTACCACGTCTTTTTCTGCTTGCGCCAAGTCAAGCGTGGGTTGGTTACCCAAAATCTTATTCACAAACTCTGTACCCGCGGGAACGCCTTGAATGATCACGTCTTTCAAGCGGTCTCTGGGCACGCCCGATGCGCGCAAATGCTCAGATCCCAAACTACATGAGCTGATTGTGAGCACGCCCACTTGAGGCTCTTTCGCAAGCAAAGCAGGCAACTGTAGCAAGCTGGAGGTAACCACCGGAATCTTCACCACCGATTGCAACTCCTTTTGCAGCAGCACAAGAAAGCCACAGCTCGTCGTCACGGCTTGCACGCCGCGCATCTGCATGCTGCGCACAATGCCCTGAAAACCTGGCACCATCCGCGCTTGGCGCAAACTCGCAGCAGAAGTGACTACCTTAGCTGGCCACACGCCTTTGAACACGTCCTTGTGCGTTGAGACACCAAACGTTTCGGGATGCCCAACATCGCCCTTAGGGCGCACAAACTGCGTGTCCAGCATGATGATGCCGAGCACGGAAGGCGTTTTTCCGAAGGTATGGATGCCGCTCATCGCTGATTCACATTCGACTCACAGCGGTTTCACCACAGAAAGATCGGGCTTGTCTAACCATGCTGCAAACTCATCCGCGAGCTGCTGCGCCGCGCTGGTTGCGCCCTGCCATTGCGCCACACGCGCCGCCAGATTCGTACCGTGGTGTGCAAAATCATTGCGATCTGGCAGCTTGCCGCGAGGCAGTTTCGCAATCCATTCTTTGCTCGGCGCCAGCACAATCATGCGTTCCAAAAACGCGCTAGATCCATGCCGCCATTTGAGCGATTTATCCAACCAACCCGGCACCACCGCTTGCTGAAAATGCGGATAAAGCACGATGCCGTCATCGGCCTTGTAATCCAAATGCAAGTGATAGTCGGTAATGCCACCATCCCAATACGCACCGCGCGGTGCGCCTGGAATATCGTGCACAGCTTTCAATACAAAAGGGATGGAGCAACTGGCTTGCAGCGCGGGATTGAAATTGGCTTCGCTGAGGGCGATTTGGCGGGTGCGGTAATCCTGTGTTTGGAAAGGGAGCTGCGCCAAAGCCTGCGCGGGTAACTTATCTTGAGACGAGAACACCACCCGTTCCAACCAAGCCCCCATCGCCTTGCGCCGCACCACATTGGTAAAAAATGCTCCCGCATAACCCAGCGGCGCACGCAGCTTGCCTTCGCGCCCCAGAATATGCCGCCCACGCGACGTCACGATGTGCAGCTTGTAGCGCGGATGCGAGAGCACTTCCTGCACCCGCCCGCCGTAGAAAGCCTCTAAGGAAGCGCCAAAATCTGCGCTGATTCGATCTGGTGTGGGGAATTTTTTACCGGGTTCTAGCGCGTAATCTTGATGAATGTAATCGCGCTCAAGCCGCTCGAAAGCTTGGACAGAATCATTCAAACAAGCAGTCGCCATGCGCCAAGCGCCAATGCTTGCTCCAACGAGGTCAACGCTTTGCTGAGACTGCGGCAGCCATTGCCCAAAAATATACCGATCCAAGGGCACGAGGATCAGCCCTTTTGGCCCACCCGCTGCAGCAGGCATCGTGCGCACATGCGAAGGAGCGAGCCCCTGCGTTTGAAGGTGCTCAAGCGCTTTGGGGCCAGCGTAGATTCGGAGGGCTTGCATGGCTTGATTTTATAAGTGTTTTAGGGGGTTTACCGTTATAAAACCTGCGCAGCATGCTATCAAATATGTAGCAATTAAAAAAGGACAAGAAAGTCACCCTTCTTGTCCTCATTGCAGTGACAACCGTGCCAGATCAGGCAGCAGGCGTCTCAACAGGTGCTGCTACTGGCGCAGAAGTAGCCACAGGGGCAGCAGCTGATGCCGCCTCTACCGGCTTAGCAACCGCCTTCTTGCGGCTAGGCGCGATCATCATGATCATCTGCTTGCCTTCAAGCTTGGGCATGCTTTCTACCGTGATCAAATCTGCCAAATCGGTTTTAATGCGCTCGAGTTGAGCCATGCCGATTTCTTGGTGGGTGATCTCGCGGCCACGGAAGCGCAGCGTCACTTTGACTTTGTCGCCCTCTTCCAAAAAGCGCTTGATGTTGCGCATTTTGACTTGGTAGTCACCTTCGTCGGTACCCGGGCGCAGTTTGATTTCTTTGACTTCAATCACCGTCTGCTTAGACTTGGCTTCCGCCTCGCGCTTTTGCTCTTGGTATTTGAATTTACCGTAGTCAATCAGGCGCACGACGGGCGGGTTTGCTGAAGCTACAGTCTCGACCACATCCACATCAAAATCAGCTGCGCGGCGCATTGCATCTTGCATGCTCATTACACCTAGCTGTTCGCCCTCAGGGCCAATCACGCGCACCTCAGGTGCCATGATTTCGCGGTTTAGACGGTGTTTGCGCTCTTCACGAGAGTAGCGCGATGGGCGCGGGGGGCGCGGTGGCCGAATAATGGGCGGCCGATACGGTGCGGTAGCGATGGTGAAATTCCTTGAATGTGAATCAGATGCCTTGCAATTGCCCGCTGTGGAAATTTGACATGATCTGACCGCTATACAACGTGTTCAACCAATATCACTCCAAACAGGGAAAATCGAAAAGCGCTTGTTGGCAGGAAAATCCCGCCGACTTAGCATTTTAAAGCTTATCGGCAGCGCTTGCCGATGGGGTTCCACCCTAATTTGTTGCTTTTGCAGCGTTTTAGCCCTTTGTTGAGGCCAGATAAGGTTTCTCAACAGACTAAAACACCACAGAAACAGCTCAGGAAGATCAAGCTACGCGTCAAGCTAAGCGAAGTGAACCAAACAATCCGTCGACCTCATCCTCAGGCCCAGCAGCAAAATACAGCGCATTCGTGTCGCCTAGCGAAGCGCCGTTACCAAACTGCAAGCCCCACAAGCCAGAGATTTTGACGCTCTGGCCTGCAACATCTTTCAAATCATCCAGATACACTCCCGTCGCGAGATCAAACGCACAAATACGCCCTGCGCCGCCGAAATTGCCCACCAACAGCTTGCCGCTCAAAGCGCCGAAATTAGCAGGTGCAATCGCCAGGCCCCAAGGCGCATTTAGGCGCATCGCATCGTCATAAATACGCACCCGGTTGCCCGAGGTGTCAAATTCCACCAGCTTGCCTTTGTTGGGTTTGTTGCCACTGGCGGCTTCAGCGACAGCATCCAAAGCGTCTTCCTCGGCTGCATAAAAATCACCTAGGCTGCCCGGATCTTCTTGGCTCAGTGCATAGGCCACGAACACGCGATCACTCGATCCATCGTTCAGCACCTGAATATTGAAAGGTACTGGATCGCCCGGCTGCACAACGCCGCCCGCGCCGCTGCCAAACGGGTTGGCAAAACCCACGGTCGGCACTTTTGCCCATGTTGCGTTCAACGTGACGATTTGCGGCGCAGCACCAAAATCAGCGAGCCACATCGTGTCCCAGCTCGTCGGCTTGATGGCCACGCCGAAGAAGGCTGAGCCATCCGCCGTACCGTCATACGCCTGCGCTGCTGCGCCATCGACGCGTACTGTCGAGCCATCCGTGGCGCGATCCGTCCAGCCCGAGACGATGCCTGAATCTGTGACGAAAACGAAGCGCGCAGAACCTTCAAAAGTCACGGTTCTACCCGTAGCAGGCTCGGTGGCAGTTTGCGCTGATATTCTGAATTTGTTGTCGGTCAAGGCCGCGCCGTTGTAGACGACACCGGTAATTTTGCCTATGCTGGCAGCCGTAACCAATGAATCTGCGCCAGGTACGGTGACTTCTTTCAGCCCATCTTGCGTGAGCGTCTTCAAACTCACGGTACTAGAGGCCGAAACATCGCCCAAATATTGCCAACTCATGCCACCCGCACCGACCCAAAAATGCCCGCCTGCGCCTGCTGGGCGAATCGCAATGCCCCAAGCGTCAATAAAATTGGGCTCTAAAAATTTGGGGGAATAACTGGCTTTGTTGGCCACCAAGTTGAGTTGACTGAATTTGTTCGCGGGTGGAATGATCGGGGCTGCCGCCTCACCGCCCCCGCAAGCCACCAAAAGCGTGCCCGCCCCAGTTGCCACCGCCACCGCCACTGCCGATACGCTACCGCCCACCACCACATGCCGTCTGTTGATTGCCATGCCAAAGCTCCCATTCGAGTTGATCGTTGGCTGGTCAGAGGCGCGACATAGCGCTGAGATTGGCTGCTTAAAATATTATATCAAATGAGAATCATTCTCATAAAAAGCTATAATTAATTTGTGTTGTTTATCAACATTGCGGATGGATCAACCCGAGCAAACGCCTAAAGTTAAAGCCGCATTTCTTTCAGACCTCACACAGGATTACCCCATGCAAGGCAGCCCCCAAGTCATCGCCGCGCTCCAAGCGCAACTCAAAAACGAACTCACCGCCATTAACCAATATTTCCTGCATTACCGCATGCTCAAGCATTGGGGCTTGGATAAGCTGGCGAAGAAAGAATACGAAGAATCCATTGGCGAGATGAAGCATGCAGATCAGTTGATGGATCGCATCTTTACGCTCGACGGCCTGCCGAATTTACAAGATTTGGGCAAGCTGCGCGTGGGTGAGAATACGCCTGAGATTTTGCAATGCGACTTGGCCTCAGAGCAAGCTGCACAAGCCACCATCAAAGACGGCATCGCTGCGTCAGAGGCCGCACGCGATTACGTCTCGCGCGATCTGCTCCAAAGCATTTTGGAAGACACCGAAGAGCACATTGATTTTCTAGAAACGCAGCTAGAATTGATCGAAAAAGTGGGTTTGCCCAATTATCTACAAACCCAAATGAGCCCTGCTTCCTAAAGCTAATTTTTTAAGCATTTTAGGCCTCTGCCCTTTATGTTGCATGCGCCAAGTGCTATATATTTTATAGCACTTGGCTCGACCGTCTAACCGGGCTGAATACCTAAGTTCTTCACCAAATCGCCAAATCGTTTCGCCTCACGTTGGATGTGCAATTGCAAAGCTGCAGGATCGAGGTGAGCTATTTCTACGCCGTGTGGAGCGAGCGCGTCTTGCGTTTCTTTTTGCTCCAGCACGGTTTGCAAAACTTGGCTCAAGCGCTGCGAAATCGATGCAGGAAAGCCAGCTTGACCGACAAAGGCAAACCATCCAGTCACCACAAAATCTGGCACACCTGCCTGCGCCATCGTCGGCACATTAGGCATCGAGGGCACGCGCATGCTGCTCGTGACAGCCAGAGCGCGGGTTTGGCCACTGCTTAAGCCTGCGCGGCCGTCAACCAGCGTATTCAAGCGTACATCAATGCGGCCAGAGATGTGATCAGCCTGCCCTTGTGGCGCAGAGCGATACGGCACATGCAGCATTTTCACTCCGGTGCGCCCGAGCAGCATCTCGCCAATCAGGTGCGAAATGGTGCCGTTGCCTGAGCTGGCGTAGCTCAAAGTGCCTGGCTTGTCTTTTGCCATCGCCAGCAATTCAGCCAGCGTTTGGGCAGGATGCGCTGCAGGCACACTGATCACATGCGCGATGCGAAAGACCTGCGAAATCGGTGCAAAAGACGTGACTGGATCGTAGCCTGCGTTGGGAAACAGCGCGGGCGCGACCGCCAGCGAGCTCACCGTACCCCACAGCAAGGTGTAGCCATCTGGAGCTGCTTTGGCAGCCTCCGCGCTGCCTAAAGTGCCACCTGCTCCCACTTTGTTGTCGATCAAGAAAGGCTGGCCAAGCGCGCTGGCAAGCCGCTCCGTCAAGATACGCGCCAACACATCAGAAGTCGCACCTGCGGCAAACGGTAAGATCACTTTCACAGGTTTGGAGGGCCATGCGGCTTGCGCCAAGCTCAGTCCGGATAAGTTGCTCAAGCCTAAAGCGCATGCGCTTTGCAGCAGGAAGCGGCGATTTGTTGTGTTCATTGGCCATCTTTCAATAGGGCGCAAAAAGCGCCTGATTCATGGCTGGCTGATAGGCAGCGTTTTATGGCACCGCTTTATGGCAACGCTTTCGACAAACCGACTGAGCTGCTGCTATCAATGGCTAATGGCTGGATTATCAAGAGCTTGATTACGCAACGTCAATGGCCTTAAATAATCACCCACAAAATTTAGGTAAATGAGAACCATTCTCATTTAATTTGATACAATCTGAATTCGCCAGCAACTCTTTTGCCCACGCAACAACAGCCAGCTCAAAGAAATTCCAGTCCATTTCGGTCTGAGTTCTTCATCAATTGGATGTTTTATGCGAAAGATTGTTCACTCTGGCGAAAACGCCTCTGTTTTACTCAAGCCTACCCCGCTAGCCTTGGCGTTGGCGTTGGTTTTATCCTCTCCCGCTTGGTCACAAACGCAAGCTGTAGCGCCAAAAAGCGCTGCTACAGCCACCACAGATATTTCAGCTACGACAGCTGAAGTGAGTCTCAAGCCCGTGGTCGTCAGCGGTTCGCGCAGCGAGCGCAATGCAGAAGATGTGCCCGCCTCTATCGATTTGGTCAACGCAGAGAGCTTAGAGCGCAACCAAATCACCAACATCCGCGAACTCGCCTCGCAAACGCCGAATATGAGCGTGCGCCGCGCACCCAACCGAGGTAGTATCACCAGCAGCAATGCGACTGCAGGCAATGCCGGTTTTAATTTGCGCGGCTTAGAAGGCAACCGCGTGTTGCTCCTCGTCGATGGCCTGCGCGCCCCGAATAACTACAGCTTTGGCGCGAGCAGCCGAGATAATTTCAGCCTCGGGTTGATTGACCGCGTCGAAATTGTCAAAGGCCCATCGTCTGCGCTCTACGGCTCGGACGGCATTGGCGGCTTGGTGCAATTTTTCACCAAAGCACCGGAGACGTATCTTAAAGGTGGCAAGACGCTTGGCGGCCAAGCCAGCATCGCCTACAGCGGCGAAGATAAAGGCATCAACATTGGCGCAACCGTTGCTGGCCAAGCCAGCGACAGCTTGCAATGGCTCTTCACTGGCAGTGTGGGTCGCGCGAAAGAGCTGGAAAACCGTGGATCGAATACATCGCTCAACAGTGATCGCACTGTGCCCAATCCACAAAAAGACAGCGAGACCGCCCTACTCGGCAAACTCGTCTTCAAACCCAGCACCGATCAAAAGCACACGCTCACATTGGAGAGCGTAGAGAAAGTATCTGAGTTTGACTTGCTCTCATTGCGCTCCAAGCCACCGCTTGCCGCCACTTCGGTATTCTCTGCAACATCAGACACCGACAATCAGCGCCGCCGCATGAGCGTGCAAAGCCAATTTAAAACCGCTTTCGCCTTTGCGCAAGACATAAAAACCGCTCTGAGCTACCAAAACTTTAAATCTAAAGAATATTTTGCGAATGATCGCAACACAGCAGCCGATCAAATCCGGGACACGCGCGACAAAGAAGACACACTGCAAGCCAACATCCAAGCAGAGACCCTGATCAAGGGAGGCGCATTTACGCAAAAAATCATCTACGGCCTTGACTTTAAAAACGTCACTGCCGATCATTTACAAACCGGCCAAACGCCTCCTGTGGGAGAGACGTTTCCTTTAAAACGCTTCCCAAAAACTAAAGAGAGCACCACTGCGCTTTTCATTCAAGACGAAATCATTGGAGACAACTGGAGCATCATCCCCGCGCTGCGCTGGGACAGCTACAGCATTGATCCAAGCCAAGCCGGCTACACACCAATTGTTGGCTCATCCAAAGGCTCTGCCGTCTCGCCCAAGCTTGCAGGAACTTACCGCGTCACACCTGAATGGAATTTGTATGGCCAGTGGGCGACAGGATTCAGAGCGCCCTCTCCTGACCAGCTCAATCGCTTTTTTGAAAACGCCACGTCGTTTTATAAAACTGTGGCTAATCCAAATTTGAAAGCTGAAAAAGCCAAATCGGTGGAGTTTGGCATCAAAGGAAGCCAAGGCGGTCTGACGCTAGACACATCTGTCTTCAGCTCGAAATACAGCAACTTCATCAAAGACAACCAGGTCGTCGGCGGCACTGGCGTGCTGGGTAACCCGATTATTTTTCAGTCGATCAATTCGTTGCAAGCCAGTATCCACGGCTTTGAATTTCAAGGCAACTATAAGTTTGCCCGCGCAGGCGGAGCGCAGTGGTCAATTCCGTTCGCGTATGGGCAGGCAAAAGGTACAGACGATGTCACAGGTAAGCCACTCAACAGCGTGAACCCTGCCGCACTCACCTTCGGCGTGAAATACGAAGCGGCTTGGGGCGATGTTGGTTTAACGGCCCGGCATGTCAAAGCCAAAAAGCTCAGTGATATTGACTTGACCACTTCAAGTGCAACTCAATACGCCCCGCCAAGTTACACCACACTCGATTTGACTGCGCAATGGAAAATCACGCCCGCTTGGAGGCTCAATGCGGGTATTGCCAACCTCACGAACAAGAAATACATCCGCTGGAGCGATGTGCAAGGCGTCTCAAGCACCGCCGTCTTCTTAGATGCTTACACCCAGCCAGGGCGCACCTTTAATCTGGCGCTCACCACCGATTTTTAAGGAATAACGATGCCCGCTCACCCAGAACTAGCAGCCATGAAACACGAAAACATCCGCGAGCGATTCTCGATTGCCCGCACAGCAGGCAAGCGAGCCAAAGAAGCCGCAGAGAGCATCGGAATCAGTGAGGGAGAAGCCGTAGCAGCGCACTGCGGCGAGCATGCTTATCCACCCAAGGCAATACCTCTCCAAGGGCCTTGGGTGGAGCTGCTTCAAAGTCTTGAGGGCTGCGGGCCACTGATGGCGCTCACGCGCAATGAGAGCACCGTGCATGAAAAAATCGGCGTGTACAAAAAAGTCTCCTCGCAGGGTCATATGGGTTTGGCGCTGGGCGAAGACATAGATCTGCGTTTGTTCTTAGACAAATGGCACTGCGGCTTTGCTGTGACGGAGCTGGCGGCCAATCCGCAGAATCGCCCGCAAATCAGCCTGCAATTTTTTGACGCGCATGGCAAAGCCATTCATAAAATCTTTCCGCGCGAGGCGACTGATTTTGAGGCTTGGCAAGCCAGCATCGAAGCGTTTTGCATGTCCAAGCAAGAAGCTGCGCTGGCAGATTTCTCGTTCACCCCAGCGCCTGCAAAAGCAGTGATCCCCAGTGACGAAAGTCGCGATGCCACGGCCATGCTTGCATCGTGGGCTGCAATGAAAGACACGCATGAATTCTTTAGCTTGATTCGCCAGCATGAAGTCGAGCGGCAGCAGAGCTTTCGCTTGGCTGAGGGTAAATACACGCGCGCATTGGGCAAACACGCGATCAAAGATTTGCTGATGGAAGCTTCTTTTGACGGCACGCCCATCATGTGTTTTGTGAGCAGCCCTGCCTGCATTCAAATTCACACGGGAGCAGTTAAGCGCATCGAGCCGATGGATATTCGCGGCGTGCAGTGGCTCAATGTGATTGATCCAAATTTCAATTTGCATTTGCGTGAAGACAGCATTGCTCATGTGTGGGCCGTAGAAAAGCCCACTGCTGATGGCGTGGTCACTTCCGTCGAAGCGTTTGATGCGCAAGGTGATTTGATGGCGATGTTTTTCGGCGCGCGCAAGCCGGGGCAGGTGGAGAAAACGGCTTGGAGAGACATTGTGAGTAAGCTCGCTACGCTTTCCGCAACTGAGACGGCGCATGAGCACGCTTGAAACGGTTGAGATCAAAGCCTTTGTGCCCGCAAAAGATTTTGCGCTGAGCAAGGCTTTTTATATCGAGCTGGGTTTTGAGTTGCGCTCAGAGTTTCACGATATCGCGTATTTCTGCGCTGGCTCATGCGCCTTCCTCTTGCAAGATTTTTACCGCCCAGCACATGCTCACAACATGGTGATGCATTTGCTGGTGAAAGATGTGCAGGCATGGTTTGACAAAGTAAAAGCTTGCGATTTTCCAGCCCGCTATAAAGAGATCGGCGTGAAAGTGATGCCGCTGCAAATCCAGCCGTGGGGCATGACAGAGTTTGTCGTGATAGATCCTTGCGGTGTGTGCTGGCACATTGCACAAAACACACCAAATTTTGAGCCTGTTGGCCGCACCAGCTCTGGCAACGCAGTTGTCAGAGCTGCCGCGTCTGCCTCCTAAAACCTTATTTACTGCGCACAACCCATGAAGGAGTTTGTCCATGACCCATCCTCACCTAACCCGCCGCGCCGCTCTGCTTCGGTCTTCGGTACTCGCGCTGCAAGCCCCCGTGTGGTCAAAGCGAGCCAGCGTAGCAGCAGCAATGCTTGCGACTGTGGGGGCTGCTCACTCGCAACAGAAACTTCCCCGGCTCGTTACCCTCGGTGGCGGCATTACCGAGATGGCCTATCTGCTGGGAGCGCATGATCAATTGGTAGGCACAGATACCACCAGCCTCTTCCCGGAAGCTGCGCAGCGCACACCCAAGGTGGGCTACATGCGCGCGCTCTCCGCCGAGGGCTTGCTCTCGCTGAAACCGCAAGCCATCGTGGCCACCACGGAAGCGGGGCCGCCCGTGGTGATTGATCAAATCCGCAGCGCGGGTGTGAAGGTGGAGTTGATCGAAGCGGATCACACTTGGGGCGAAGTGCAGCGCAAATTGATAGCCGTGGGCGGGCTTAGTGGCCGAGACGCGCGTGCTCGGGAATTGTTGGCGCAGCTCGATGCGCAATGGGCAGATACACAAAGGCAAGTGGCGCTTGCGAAGAGCAAAAAACCTCGCATGCTTTTCATCCTCGCGCATGCGCAAACGCCCAGCGTGTCGGGCCAAAAAACGGCTGCTGATGCGCTCATTCAAATGTGCGGTGGCATCAATGTGATGACAGGCTACAACGGCTACCGCGCCATGACCGCCGAGGCCATGGCCAGCGCCGCGCCAGACATTATTCTGACCAGCACGATGGGCGTCGAAGCACAAGGCGGCGTGGATAAATTTTGGAGCCGCCCAGAATTGCAACTTACGCCTGCTTTCAAACGCAAGGCCTTGGTGCATATGGAATCTCTAAAAATGCTGGGCTTTGGCCCGCGCTTGCCCGAGGCGGTGTTGGAGCTCCACAAACAGGTGATCTCGCTATGAAAAAGGCAGAACAACCCGCAGAGCTCCTGAGCTCAGATTTAGAGGCCAATGTGATGGAATTGGTCGATTGCATGGGATTTCATTTGGAGCACCATGTGCCTGATTTGATGGCTTGCCTGCGATTGGGTGATGCTCGGTTGACTTTGCAGCAAGAGCATGCGCAGGCTTACCAGCATAGCCAGCCATTAGATACGTCGCGAACGCGCTTGTTCGTCAACTCGATTTTTGAGTTGTATGTGAAGTTTGCGCGCAAATTGCGTCATCGCGTCTCTGGCCCGCCGCGTTTATCGCCCCAAGGCAACTGGGAGTTTTCGGTCAACGATAGCTTTGGCCATAAACTTTGCTTTACCCAGCAAGCAGCTAACCGCGTTTTTACGTTGACGGCTGATCCATCGAGCACCCATCTCAAAAAATCGGTTGCAGTGTCGTGAGCACGTTGAAGCCGCCTTGGAATCGTTCCGTCTCGCTTCCTTTGCAGAAGCGGCAATCTGTCGTTTGGAAGCCTTGGCATGTGTGGCTGATTGGGACATCGTTGCTCGCGGCAAGTTTGATTTTTGCAGGTTCGCGCGGGGCTTACGCGATTTCATGGATCGAACTGCTGGGCGCGATGAATGTGGCGGGCGGCTCAGAAGTCGGCTCGGCAAGTCAATTGGTGTTTTTTAACATTCGCTTGCCTCGCCTGCTTTTAGGCGTAGCAGCAGGCGCTGGCCTTGGCATTGCGGGCGCATTGATGCAAGGTTTGTTTCGCAATCCGCTGGCCGACCCCGGCTTGATTGGCGTGAGCAGCGGGGCAGCATTAGCGGCGGGCATCACGATTGTGTTGGCCGCTACGTTGATGCCCGATTTACCGCGCAAGCTAGGCAGCTGGACATTGGTGGTGATGGCATTTGCCGGCGGGCTGGCTGTGACTTCGCTGATCTATGCCTTAGCGCAGAACTCAAATTCGGGCATGGGCACGAGCATGGCGCTGATGCTGCTGGCTGGCGTGGCGGTGAACGCGCTGGCGGGCGCGGGCTTGGGATTTTTGAGCTTTATGGCCACCGATGAGCAATTGCGCAGCTTGCAATTTTGGCTTTTAGGCAGCTTGGGGGGCGCGAGATGGAGCGCGGTGATTTTGGTCTCGTGTACGGTGCTGGTGTCTTGCATTGCAGCGCTTATTCTGGCTAAGCCGCTCAATGCGCTGGCGCTTGGTGAGGCACAGGCGAGCATGCTAGGCGTCGAGGTGGAGCGGCTCAAGCGCATCAGCATCGTGATCACGGCGCTGGCAGTGGGATCAGTAACAGCGACAACAGGGATCATTGGCTTCATCGGGCTTGTGGCGCCGCATGCCATGCGCCTGATGATGGGCTCAGATCATCGGCTGGTATTGCCTGGCTCAGCTTTGCTTGGCGCAACTTTGGTGTTGCTGGCCGATGCTGTGGCACGAACTGTAGCAAAGCCTGCTGAGCTGCCGCTGGGCGTGCTCACAGCTTTTGTGGGAGTGCCGTTCTTTTTGCTGCTGCTGCGGGCGCAGCGCAGCCGGATTTCCTTATGACAGCCACTCATTCGGCTAGCAGCATTGAAGTACGCAACCTGGGTTTAAGTATTTCAAGGCAACCTATCGTGGCGCCGCTTGATATGACTTGGTATGCAGGACAAATCTGCGCCATTCTTGGGCCCAACGGCGCTGGCAAATCTTCTCTGCTGTCTATGCTGAGCTTGGAGCGTCGAGCCAGCACAGGAGTCGTGTCGATCAACTCTCGCCCCTCTGGGAGCTACAGCGCAGCCGAGCTGGCGCGATTTCGCGCGGTGATGCCGCAGGCCAGCCAGGTGGCCTTTGATTTCAGGGTGCAGGAAGTGGTTGAGCTGGGGCGCTATCCGCATCGCCTGTATCCCAGCCCAGAAGAGGCTTTGATCGCCGCGCGTGCGATGGCGCTCACCCAAGTGGATCATCTGGCTTCGCGCTCTTTCAATACGCTCTCAGGTGGTGAGAAGGCACGCGTTCACCTCGCGCGCGCACTCACCCAAATTTGGGAGCCTCAACCCAGCTTGGGCAACCGCTGGCTGCTGCTGGATGAGCCCACTGCCGCATTGGATTTAGCGCATCAGCAAGCGGTGATGCAAACCATGCGGCGCTGGGCTTTGAATGAAGGCGTTGGTGTGATTGCGGTATTGCATGATTTAAATTTGGCGCTGCGCTACGCTGATCAGGTGATCGTGCTGGGCGCAGGCAAGCTGATCGCCTCTGGAGTAGCCCAAACCACGCTTCAGCCCGATTTGATACGCCAAGTTTGGGGGGTTGACTGCAGCTTGGAGAAGCGGATTGACGGATCTAGCTTCTTGCTGTTTTGACGCGTAGCAGTGAGTTGCTACTAATTCAGCAGCACTTGGCGCAGGTTTAATAAGGGCTACAGGCCTAAAACGCTTAAATTTTTTTCGGATTGAGCTATTTTTATTTGATACAACGAAAATTCTCTTGACTTTTAAATGCGAATCATTATCATTTAGATTATTCTAATCTTTCATTAGGCCGACTCAACATGCTTCACGACACAACACACCACACCGCGAATTTCCTCGGCGCAGGCTACGAGCCCCACAACAGCGGCTTTCTTACAGCACGTAGCTCGCAAGAAAATGGCTCACCACCGCTTCCCAGCGAGAGCCTGTTGCGCGGCCACAAAATCGTGGAGATTCTGCACAACGGCAGCCTCTACAAATTGCAGGCCACCAAGCTGGGCAAACTCATTTTGACCAAATAAACGCATTCAAGGAATCACACAAAATGAGTCATTGCCTTAACGCAAATAACGTTAGCGAATTTGATATCAGCGGCTTAGAGGCCATGCTGGCTGGCACGCTTTGCCTGATGAGCGCTTACTCGCATTGCGCTTGCAGCAACGAAAACAACCAAGGCTTAATTGGTCTGAAAATCGTCTCGAATTTAACCTGCTTGCAATACCAAAATAGCTTAAGCCCAGAGTTTCGCCGCGTGCTCGGCAAGGTTTGTGAATCCTGGCGTCAGCACAGCTTGCTGGCTCACTCTGACATGCCGCAAAAAGACGATGTAACTGCCAGCCAGCCACCTGCGCATTGGCACAACGCTCCTATCACCGTGCAGTGAATGAGAAACAAAAACTCAAAAACACCGATCCGTAATGCGAATCACTCTTATTAGCGTTATACTAAATTATCATGATCATTTGCATCTGCCAACGCGTTTCTGATCGAGACATCACTCGCATGTCGCGCACGGGCGCTTCGTTTGACGATCTCCAGCTTGAGCTGGGAGTTGCCACGCAATGCCGCAGCTGCGAAGGCTGCGCGCGGGAATTGCATGCGCAGTGTCAGGCAAATGGAGCGCAAGCCTACTGCCGCCCGGCTGATGTGCCGATGTTGCAGCCCTTCAATTATTCATAACATTATTGGCACTTAGCCGTTATAAAATATAGATAGTTTGCTACGTAATTTGTAGTGATTCATGGCTAAATTTCGCTCTATGAATCCATCTGTCAGAAGATCAAGTTGTGCAGTCAGTAGCGTGATAATGGCGTTGCATCCGCTTTTCTCCCTTTCATTGCGTCTGCACAAAAGCATTAGCAACCCATGGCCTCGGCAACGACCTCACTTCACAAACACCCTGCTGCGATAGCTTCTGCAGTCGCGCTGCTGCATGTCGGCGGCTTGGCAGCATTGCAAAGTGGTCTGCTGGTGCGCGCTTACGAGATGATCGTCCCTGTGGAGATGATCAGCCAGATCATCGACCCGCCCAAGCCTCTTTGGTCAGTACTGCCGCCACCCTCAGTTGCACCGCAGCTTACAGAGCCCGCCAAGTACAGCAAAGCTGTTACTTTGCCACCCGCGCCCCAGCCTTTGGCCATCCCAGACCCCGCACCTACGCCGAACGCACTCGTTGGCACGCTAGCTGCATCCCCGTCTCTGCCACCGATCACATCGCCTGTAGCGGTATCGCCAGCACCTGCGCCCACGGTGGCGGTGAGTCCAGCAGTAGAAAAAATCGTCGAGCCAGAAATGGTGGCCGAACACCAAGCCAACGAGGAATTGTTTCGCCCGCATAGCGTCTCTTATCAACTCGGCGAATTTGGCAGCGTGGTTTTGCTCGTCACCGTTGGCATCGACGGGCGGGCAAAGGATGTTGCGGTCTCCAAAAGCAGTGGCTTTACAAGGCTCGACAATGCAGCCATGCGTGGAGCGATGCAAGCGCGCTACAAACCAGCCATGCGTGGCGGCCAAGCCGTTGAACGCAAATTCCCGTGGTCGATCATTTACCCAGAACCTCAGCGATGAATCCTTCTTTCGGTCTCTCCCAACTCTGGTCGCAAGGCGACTGGGTCACCCGTTTCGTGGCGCTGCTTTTGCTCGTCATGTCTTTGGCCAGCTGGATGGTGATCATCACCAAAGCGCTGGCGATTCGTCGCGCGGCGGCGCAGTCTAAATCGGTCGAATCCTTCTGGCATGGCTCTGATTTAGCCGATGGCCTGAACAAACTCGGCAGCGAAGCCGACAACCCGTTCCGCCAACTCGCCATCGAAGGCCGCGAAGCTGCGGCGCACCATCGCCAGCAAAGCAGTGGCGCCAAACCCCAGCTTCACGACACGATGGACATCTCCGACTGGATCACCCGCTGCTTGCGCAACAGCATCGACGAATCCACCGCCAAGCTGCAATCGGGCCTCGCCATCCTCGCATCCGTGGGCTCCACCGCGCCTTTCGTGGGCCTGTTTGGTACCGTCTGGGGCATCTATCACGCACTGCTCGCAATCGGCATGGCCGGCCAAGCCAGCATTGACAAAGTGGCCGGCCCGATTGGTGAAGCGCTGATCATGACGGCACTCGGCCTAGCAGTCGCGATCCCTGCGGTACTCGGCTACAACGCACTGGTGCGCGGCAACAAAGGTGTCACCGCTAAGCTCAATCGCTTCGCGCACGATCTGCATGCGTATTACGTGACGGGTGCGCGCGTGGGCTCAAGCTCTGCAGCCAACGTCACATCAATCAAAAAAGCCTAAGGAGTCAAGCATCATGGCCTTCGGAACCCAAGACGACACCGATGAGGTGATGAACGAGATCAACATGACACCGCTGGTGGATGTGATGCTCGTGCTGCTCATCATCTTCATGATCACCATCCCCGTGATGAAGCACGCAGTAAACATTGATCTGCCGCGTGCGACCAACCAACCGCAAGATGCCAAGCCGCAAACCATCCGCCTGAGCGTGGATGAAAAAGGCCAGTATTACTGGAACGAAACGCCCGCCTCCGACGAATCCATTCAGCAGCAGCTCAAAGCCGCCGCCACGCAAACCCCTCAGCCCGAGCTCCACATCCGAGGCGACAAAGCCGTGCGCTACGAGCGCGTGGCCCAAGTGATGGCTGCCGCGCAACAAGCGGGTGTGAAGAAGATTGGTTTTATCACCGAGCCTGCGCGCTGAACGCAATCAGCACTTCACTGCATTGCGGCAAAACTTGTCGAGCTCTTTCACCGTCGTACGCTGCGCCACGGCGCTCTTGGCTTTGCTGCCCACTTCAATGCTGAGTTTGGCATCGTACTTTTTGAAGAACTCATCAAACAACTCACCGCCTAGCGTGGCGTAGGCCGTGAGCGTGTCGTCTTTGACGTTGTGCTCTAGCAAGATGGCGCACAGGGGTTGGCTAGCGGGGCCACTTAGCACTTTGGCACCCTGGGCGGGATCGTATTGGCTATGGTCGGCGCAGCAATGAATCAAATCTGCTCCTGCGTTCGGCGTTTTTGCGTTCACCGGTGTGCCTTTGCGAAAGCTGATGAAGCTGACGTTGGATGTGGGATACACCAGCTGATGCGCGCAGATCGCGCTGAAAGCCACGATGCTTTTCTTAGCGCCCACGCCGCCGGGCCAAGCGTAGCTTTCGCCGCCCTTGGTTTTTAATGTGGCCGCGCTGGGAGGTTGGACGGCCTTCCCCAGATCCAGCAAGAAAACCGGCGTGGCTTCAAACGGGTAATGAAAAACGTAGTTCGCCTGCGCCACCAAGCTGGATGCTTTGAAAGGATCACCCCGCTCATTGGTAAGCAGCACGCGCTGATACGCTTTTGGGCGAGCATCCGCAGCCAAAGCAGGCATTGCGGCTGTTGTTGACAGACAAGCTGCCGTAGCGGCCACACCTGCGCTGGAGCAGGTTTCGATAAAGTTGCGTCTATCCATGCCAATATCGTGCAGGGCTTGGCGTCAGTTGTCAACCTCCTGCTGTGCAAATCAGTGCCTCAACTCAGGCTGTTGCAGCAAACTCCACAATTTTCGCCATACAAGCCTCATCTGCCAACACGGCGATATGCCCTAGTTTGCGCGCCTCATGCAAGCGCACGTTGCTGGCTTTTTGCGCGAGTTCGGCGCTGTTTCTAAACGAGGTAATTTTGTCGCCTTTGTCATGCACGATCAATACGGGCGTTTTCTGTTTCGCGTATTGAGCGGCAAGCGCATCAGGCATAAAGTCTGCGAAGGTTTTTCCAGAAGCTGCTACCAAGCCAGATTCCAGTAATCCGCGAATCTCTTCTGAGAGCAAATGCGCCATCGCCCACTGGCTAGAGAGCTTGTGCGTATCGTAAAACGGCGCGATCAAAGCCAAGCGTTTTGCTGCAATAGCGCGATTGGCCACAGCCCACGAAGCCGCGCCACCGCCCAACGAATGGCCCACCAACAGGTCTAACGGCCCGGCAGTTTTTTGCACATGCGCAGCTACGGTGAGCAACGTCTCAAGCGCAATCGGCAAACCGCTTAAAGTGCCTTCGCTGCGGCCATGCGCAAGATGGTCAAACGCATGCACTTCGTAGCCGGCTTGCCGCGCCAGCTGAATCAGCAGCGCAAAATTCAGTGCATAGCCTTCCCAACCATGGCAGAGCAGCATGCGGCCACGCGGCTTACCGCCCGTGGGCTGCCATTGATAGCAATGCACTTTCAGCCCATCGTGCAACACGGTGGAATGCTGCGCCGAATTCACCAAATCGTTCAAGGATGCTTCATGCGTTTTCCATTGCGCGCTCTTCCAGCCAAAAAAGCGCAGCGAATCCGCTTTAAGCCGCGCCACATCGGGCATCTTGCGCGCGCTCTCAGGCGGCGAGCAAAACAGCTCCACTGCCAAAGCCTGCACTTGATTTTTATCTACTTTCGTCGCCGCATTGAGCTGCTTGCGCACCTTCAGTACTTGAGCAGCAAAGCGCAGCATATCGCCGCCGGTGGGGTTGAGCATTTCTAACATGGTGAAGCGTCCTTGGGGTTATAATTAGTCCGTTAATTGACCAATTATAGTCCATTAATGTACCAAAATGAAGCCCACTCTCTCGACGCAATCCTCTAAAACCCAATCTACCCTGCCCACTGTTCGCGGCATAGGGGCTTGGCTTGCCATCGTGCGCACCTACCAACAATGCTCTGAGACGCTCAGCGAAGACATCAAGCCGCTTGGCCTCAAGCTCTCGCAGCACGACGTGATGATGAACCTGCTTCTGATCCCTGCGCTCACCCAGCAGCAGCTCGCCGAGCGCAGCTTCGTCACCAAAAGCCACATGAGCGCCGTGCTGATGGAAATGGCTGAGCTCGGCTGGGTGAGCCGCGAGGGCAGCCAGGAAGACAAGCGCAGCAAAGTCATCACCCTCACCCCAGTAGGCCTAGCGCTGGCACAACTTGCTTGGCAAGTGCAAGCCGAGGTGGTGAAAGTGATGATGGGTGATCTAAGCAACGCGCAGATCAACGATATTCAAGATTTTTCGCTTCAAGCGCATCAGGCTTTGGCGCTGCATCGTGCGTCCGCGAGCTGAGCTTTGCTGAATATCTTGAGATTACAGATATTTAGCTTGATTTATACCCATTAGTATTTTAAGATACTGCTAGGTAATAAATTAACCATATCGAGATACACATGCTTCCATCAAACATTGCTCTCAACCGCCGCGCCTTCACATTCAACGCCGCAACGCTAGCCACAGCCACACTCGCCACGCTTACAGCGCCAAGCCTGCTTGCGCAAACCTCCGTCGCCCCCGACAGGCTGCCTAAACGCATCGCGCCCGTCGAGCTCAATGCCTTCCCCGCGCCCACGCCTTGGGCGCTCATGGGCACAGGCGCGTTGCGCTTCTTCGGCTTCAAAGCCTACGATGCCCACCTCTGGAGCGGCGAGGCCAGCGCCAATCCCCTGCTCTCTAAAACTTTGTTTGCGCTTGAAATTGACTACACCACTTCGATCAAAGCGGAAGAAATCGCCAACGTCTCCTTGGTTGAAATGGCGCGCCTGCGCAGCTTGAGCGAAGCGCAAGTCAAATCCTTCACCACAGAGCTGAAAAAAGCCTTCCCAGATGTGAAAGCTGGCGACAAACTCACAGGCGTCTTTCTGCCCAAGCAAGGCACCCGCTTTTTCTTCAATGGCCGCCTGACCGCTGAGATCAATGACCCAGCCTTCAGCGATGCCTTCTTTGCGATCTGGCTCGATGAGAAAACCAAACAACCTGGCCTGCGACGTGCTCTGTTGGGTAACGTCAAATAAGCGCTATCTATTCAATAGCATTCTGAGCAGCTGATATAACGGCGAGCAGCTCAAATCGCTTAAAAAAATAACGCTCCACCCGCTCACCTGCAGCGCGACGTGCCTGAATAAGCCGAGAGCTTTCCTGCAGGCGCTTTTTCATGCCCCTATCGCAGCAGATCAAACGTTTTGCGTAACGTTTTGCACCAGAATCGCTCAGCATTCGTGACGATTGTGTGACAAGCTGGTGCATGCTGCACTCAAATGCTTGGTGTAAGAAGTCTTCTCTAAATTTTCTCTTGTAGCGCTGATAAATTGGCTCTGAGCGCTTGTGCTCGTCATTTGAAAGACTGCTATGAAAACGAATCGATCATCATGGGCTTTGTCAGTGGTTGCTGTGCTGTTTGCGGCCAACGCTTGGGCTACTCCGGCAGATGCGCTGCGGGTGGGCGGCGTCAATTTCGCGCCCACGGCGAAACTCGGAGCGACCCAGCTTCAGCTCAATGGCGCCGGTGTGCGTCAAGAGTCTGCTCAAGCCTTGTATGCCGCAGCCTTGTATTTGGAAAAGAAGCAGAGCTTGCCTGAAGCAGCCATTCAAGACACAGGCGCCAAGCGGCTGTCTGTGACGATGCTGCGCGACGTGAGCGCACGCGAGATGAGCGAACTTCTGGCCACCGGGCTGAAAAGCAATTCCAGCGATGCCGAGCTATTTGGCCTGGTTTCCGAAGTGTTTGCTTTGAGCACGCTGATTGCCGAAACGCGCAGCCTGCGCGCGGGCGATAGCTTTCAGATTGATTGGAGCCGCACTGCGGGCACCAGCATCCAGGTGCAACAAAATGGGCAAGCCAAGCCAGCGGTCAAAGTATTCCCCAGCGCCAACCTCATGCCCGCCATGCTGCGCATTTGGCTCGGGGAGCGCCCCGCCGATCCAACGCTGAAATCCGCACTGCTAGGCGCTAGGACGTAAAGACGCCTAGCGGATCGAGACGGCTGGCTCTTTGCTTCGCTCTGAATTCAATAGCACTCTGCGCAGTATTCATGAGGGCGACATGCTATTTTTGCTTTAAATTCTCGGCTTCATCAAGCCATCAAATTTTAAGAAAAATCAGCCTCTACCCGTCATAGAATCTGCGCAGAGTGCTATCAGAAACATAGTAAACGCCAGCCACCCCACACCGCCCGTATCACCCTCCGCCCGATTCAGCCCACCGACTTTACCGCTGGAGTCCCTCATAATTAAAACCTCACCCTCTCTTGTCGATATGCCGACCTCTCATCATGGATAAATTCTTTCTGCAGCAGCAGGTGCTACAGCGGCTCGCCGAAGACCTGCTGCAAGCCGAAGAGGCAATGCGGGTGGCCTACGAGACGGCAACTCACGAAGAAAACATCGCCGAAAACAAATACGACACATTGGGACTCGAGGCCGCTTACCTGTCCACCGGCCAAGCTCGTCGCGCCGAAGCCATCCGCCAGGCGATGACTGATTGGCGCCAATTCCGCCCGCGCCCCTACGACGCCAGCAAAGGGATACAGCTCGGCGCGCTGGTCTGCCTGGTCGATGCCGACGACAAGCAGCAACAGCTCTTTCTCGGCCCGAGTGGAGGCAGCATGAAGTTGGGTAGCGGCGCCCAGCTCGTTCAGGTCATCAGCAGCGAAGCCCCTTTGGGCAGGGCCATGCTGGGTAAATGCGAGGGTGATCAGGTGTCACTACAGGTCGCTCCAACCCGACAGCAGTTTGAGGTGCTGAGGGTTGATTAGGCCGCAACCAAGTTCACGCCGAATGGATCAGAAATGACTCGCCCCGACTCAGCTTACCCCATCATCGTAAATTTCAAGCCAAATCAGCCTCTAGCCGGCATAGAATCTGCGCAAAGCGCTATCAGAAACATAGTAAACCCCCTCCAACGCCAGCCACCCCATGCCACCCCATGCCACCCCACATCAGCATTCGCCCCATCCAGCCCAGCGACTTTGCGGCTTGGAAGCCGCTTTGGGATGGCTACAACGCCTTCTATGGCCGCGAAGGCGCAACCGCACTGCCCGATCACATCACGCAAGCCACTTGGCAGCGATTCTTTAGCAGCAGCGAGCCCGTGCATGCCTTGGTAGCCACCACGCAAGATGCGCCAAACCACGGAGAACGCGAGCAACTAGTCGGCCTCGTGCACTACCTGTTTCACCGCAGCACCACGCGGCTAAGCGACGTTTGCTATCTGCAAGATTTATTCGTCTCCCCCGAGCATCGTGGCAAGCGCATCGCCGCCGATCTGATCCAAGCCGTGTACGCCGCCGCAGCCCAGCAGAACAGCACTCGCGTCTACTGGACCACCCAAACCACCAACACCAGCGGCCGCGCGCTCTACGACAAACTAGCCAAGCATGCGGGATTTATTGTGTATTCGCATGAGGTGTAGGCGATCATCCGTGCGTATTCAAATTTGAACAACTCGCTGATAATTGCGATGAGACTCACATCGAGTTTAAAGGACTGACGATGAAGCGAATTAACACGCATACCCTGTACTTGTTGGGAAAAAAGTTGGAGCCTATTTCTCGCATCGACGAAGATAATTCCACCTTTGGTGACGTTCAATGGATGCTATTCGGTGCTCGTGGTCAGATCACAGAATTTCTAAGCAGCGACACCCTACCAATCAAGACGTGTAGACAGGCTGCCGATCAACTCGTCGCAGCAATCAATAACGTTATCTCGCACAACATACAAGCAATGGTGCAACGGAATAAAGCTGAAGCGATTGACTGGTGGTCCTTACGGACGATTAAAGATGCGGCTTCAAGATTCGAAACTGTGCTCACGGAAGAACTAGCAATTGTTGATACATACTCGGTCACTCAGAAAGGTGCTTACTCAACCTCCGATTTAATACACAACGCAGAGACACTCTTTCCTAAAGACGTTCAAGGGAAAATTCCGCCAATTTCCATTCAAGATATTCGGGAAGCGGGCAAATGCCTTGCATTCGAAACCCCTACGGCGGCTGCGTTTCACGTTCTTAGGTCGGTCGAATCGGTAATCTTGGCCTACCACCAGAAGGTATTGGGCAATCCTCCGCTGACTAGAATGCGAAACTGGGGCGTGTACATCAATAACATGCGAAAAAGCGGTCTTGCTGACGCAAAGATACTTGATTTCTTAGTCCACATTAAGGACAACTACAGAAATCCAGTGAGCCATCCTGATGCGGTTTTGACCATTGACGAAGTACTAGTACTCATCGGGGTCTCAGTTGCAGCTATATCGCAAATGGCCGCAGCTCTTTAGCCGACAACTCGCTCGTCAATCGATTACATGATCAGGACGCATCAATCATCAAGTAATTAACTAAGGCAGTCTGCTCCACGATGGGTCTGAAAAAACGAAGGCTTTCCTAGTCGAGCGCGGCCGACCAAACCCAGAATGCTTCAAAAGATGGCAGCTCGTCGCTTGCTGGTAGCGCACCCACAGGAAAGCCCTCGGCTTTTTCGGGCACGTCGCGGAGCAGGCGAGCGGGTCGAGCGAAACGTAGCCTTTGAATGCCAGAAATATAAGAGAAATCAGCACTTACCCGGGATGGAATCTGCGCAAAGTGCTATTAAATTTGAAGTCGCAATTTGCGACTTCAAAGCGCCAACTACTCAAAACTCTTCTGAATCCGCTTCATGCTTACGGGCTGGGGGGTGAGTAGCTCTTGGGCGAAGAAGCTGACGCGCAGCTCTTCGAAGAGCCAGCGCAGGTCTTCTAGGCACTAGTCCAATACGCCTTTGCGCTCTGCGAGCAGGCGCAGGAAGCGCTGCTCCTCGGACGCAGTTCTTACATGCGCAACGCGTCGCGGGCGAGGTCGAAGCCCCACTCATCGCCCAATCAGAACACTTACTCGTTGTTTATCCGTACTTCTGATGATGCAAATATTTTCTTGAGTAAATACCATCCATCAATGAACAAATTAAGGTGCTCTGCCGGCATCCCACATACCAAGGATTCTTAACATCATGACAACGCTCCGACAACTTTGGTTGGTTCTCACTTCTTAGTGTCCACTTTTCGGGGACAAGCTCAACCCCAACAGTCACTAAACTAGATCTACAGACTGAATACAAACTTTGATCGGAGGATGAAATGGATGGATTTGCAGCTGATTTGGTGCAGCGCGTCGCAATGTTGGAGGAGCGAACGAAACCTAAACAAAAAACACTGCTAGACAAATTAAAGGATTGGGGCGGAGTTGGCACACTGCTGATTGCATTGATTTACACCTTCCCAAGTAATCTATACCAACAAACTTTTCAACCAGAAAAAAAAGCGCGTGAGGACTTACGCCTAATTATTGAACAATCCACGATGATTCTCGCGGACGGACTGAAAGCGGCATCCTCTACGTCTAATCCCAGCTCAGCGAGTCAGTTGAATCGTTATTACACCACCCGCGCGTACCTCGTAATGGCACGTCAACAGGAGTCTTTGCTGAAGTATAAGGACCAATTGACGCCAACCGAGCTAATGGTAGTTGGAATGAATTTCAGTATCGTAAATCGTCCTGATTTGGCGCTTATTTTTTTAGATGCATCGTTATCGCAGATTCAACGAATAAAGGAAATCAAAGGCGATGCTGCAGAAGAACTGGTGACGCAACTGCAAGCCCTCCGTCTAAAAGCCCAACTCATGTTTTTACCTAGTAAATTGCAACACTTATCAACGGGTAGAAACGCATTTAAAGAGGCAATTGCAATTGCCCAAACATCGAAGAGTGTGCAAGAAAAATTGAGTTTGATCGATTTGCACCACAGTTGGGCTGGTTTAGAGAGACTCCATGGCGACTGGGCTTGCAGCGAGACGCAACTCAATGCCGCACTTGAGATTCTTCAGTCAATACAGTCGCAGCTTTTTGACAATCAGCAACTACAACAAACTCTAATAGTTACATCGCAGTTGCCTAGCCGCCCCCAACAACCTCGGCAAGGTTGCTTGTAGCCAACCATACCCGAATAGTCAAACTACACTGGAGATCAACTATGATCAATCGCAGAGACTACCTCACACTGCTTGCCGCTAGCAGCGTCGCCACAAGCTTTGATGCCGTTGGCGGAACAAACTGCACTACAACGAGTTGGGGGAGGATTTGTGTGTCTGAAGTAGATTTTATGCACTTCGCGCAAGAAGCCTTTGACACTCAACACAAGACGCAATGGTGCTGGGCGGCCTGCATCTCCATGTTGTTTGCTTATTATGGCCATAGCGTTCATCAAGAGCGCATTGTGAATGAGGTTTATGGTGGCCCGTTTAACTGGTCGGGGCAAGGTTTCACCATTGCTAGAGCACTAAATCGAATATGGGTCAATGATGATGGTGACAGATTTCGAGCACGATTAACAGCTGCATACGATGCATATGCGGGCATCAACGCGATCACAAATCAGCAGATTGTATCGGCACTTCACAATGAACAACCACTTATCCTAGGCGCACGGAGTCACGCGACGGTTTTAACTAGCATTGAGTACCAACCCACGCGTTGGGGGCCGCAGATGCGCGCTGCTGGTGTATTTGATCCGTGGCCTGGTAATGGTGGGGCAAGAGGTACTTTCCCTGACGAAATGATACCTTTGCATCGCGATGGTTCTATGATTTTTTTGGCGCGCGTTAGCGTCACTAATCTGTAGTTCAAACACTCGATTTCCTATTCAGAAAACTGTCCCGCGCCGGGTAATTGAATAATGCAAGTGTGCGCGTGTCCACCGTACTGAAGTGGATTCGTTATGGAGCATGCGCAGAGTGCTATCAATTTTGAGATCATGAATCGTGATCTCAAAGCGCCAGCTGCTCAAAACTCTTCTGAATCCGCTTGATGCTCACGGGCTGGGGGGTGCGGAGTTCTTGGGCGAAGAAGCTGACGCGGAGTTCTTCGAAGAGCCAGCGGAGGCCTTCTAGGCGCTCGTCTAGCACGCCTTTGCGCTCTGTGAGGAGGCGCAGGAAGCGTTGCTCCTCAATGCGCAGCTCCTTCATGCGCAATGCTTCGCGAAGATTAGTTATACAATAGTAAAACTTTTCAGGAGAGCACCATGCTTGATGCTGCATTGCGCCGTTCTGGCGGTTCGTTGATTTTGACCATCCCGCCGAGCTATGCAGAGCAAAATGGGTTGCAAGCTGGCTCTAAGCTTGAGATTCTGGTGGTGGGCTCGGAGCTGACTTTGCGTGTGCCTAAGAAAAAGCCCAAGCTGGCTGACCTGATCAAAGCAACACCACGCGGCGCGCAGCGTGTGCAAGGCTGGGATGAGCTGGGCTCGGTGGGCAAGGAGCTATGACGCCCAAGCGCGGCGATATTCTTCATTTGGCTTTTGATCCTGCATCAGGCCGAGAAATGAAGGGCAATCATTTTTGTTTGGTGGTCTCCACACAAGCTTTCAATAGCCGCTTCAAGCTGGCTTGGGTTTGCCCTATTTCTGGGGGAGCGGCTTCGAGCGCGCGCGATGGCGGATTTTTGATCTCGCTGATGGGATACGGCTTGCGCACCGATGGCAACGTGCATGCCCATCAGCTCAAGGCGCTGGACTGGGCGGCTCGCCGAGCGAGCAAGGTGGAAACTGTGCCGGTTGAGCTGATGGAGCAGGTATTGGGTTGCACCCGCGCCGTGCTGGACGACGAATAACGCGAGCTTAAGGCGCTACAGCTCATCCGTTTTGAATTCGCTGTAGCCTTCGTAGTAGTAGCTCACATCGATGCCTTTCATGTACAGCGCGCGATCGTTGATTTGATCCGTTAAAGCTGCCTTGAGCAAGGCTTTGATTTCAAGGTCTTTGACCACGCTGCGCTGCATCGCAGAGAGGTATTCTTCTTTGTCAACGCGATTCCAATCCACGACTAGTCTGATCTCTTGCTTGACCATGAGATCGAGCCAAATGCGCGTGGCGCGGCCGTTGCCCTCACGAAAAGGGTGCGCCACATTCATTTCGACATATTTTTCAACGATCTGATCAAAATTAGCCTGCGGCATCTTGTCGATATGTTTGAGAGATTGCTCCAAATACATCAGCGGTGCGAAACGAAAATTGCCTTTTGCAATGTTGACTTCGCGCAGTTTTCCCGCAAAGTCATAAATGTCACCAAACAAATAAGCATGAATGGCGCAAAGCCCTGCGAAGCTGCCGACCTCGATACGCGCCATATCCCCTGAATCAAAAAGCTGCTTGGCTTTTTGCTTGCTGATTTTCTCTTCCGCCTTGGCCAACTCGATTTGGTCCGGGATGTTGAGTTTGTTGGGCAGGATCATGGGGGAGTGTTCAAGAAATCTTCGTTAGATGGATTTTGCACTCAAACTGCCCGCTCCAAACGCTCCCAGCAGCAGCGCGTCGTTCCGCTCTGAATTCAATAGCACTCTACGCAGTATTCATAACGGCTAGATGCCAATTTCGCTCAAAAATTCAAGCTTACTCCATCATCGAGAATTTCAAGCCAAATCAGCCCCTACCCGTTATGGAATCTGCGTAGATTGCTACCAACTAAGTAGCATTACATCCTGCCCAACCAATAACCCGGACGCCTGCGATGCGGCGCCACCACGAGCACCTCGATATCAGAGCCAACAGCTCGGTAAAGAATGTTGTAAGGAAAGCCGGGAACGCGCAATTTTCGTATGCCCGGCTCAAGCTCAATCCGATACCGATCAGGCGCACGGCAAACCACATCCATTGCTCGATCAAAAGCCGCCAAATAACGAGCACCTAAGCCTGCTTGGCAGGATTCGTGAGGCGACATGCTCTAAATGCTCTGCGCGAGCATCCTCATGAAAAAGTAGCTCACTTGAGCAAAGCCATCGCTTGGCGGCGCACTTCCTGCGCAGAAATGCGCTCAGATAGCCCCTGATCGAGCTGCTCAGCCCTTTGCGCAGCCACACGCAGCCAGAGCGGCTCAATTTCCGCTTCAGGCAAATCGTCAAGGCTAGACAGCAACTGCGCAGCCAGCTCCGCCCGCAAAGTCGCTGGCAAAGACAATGCTTGATGGGCAATGGTTTCTGGAGTCATAGCTAAATGCTAGCACTTTTCTCAGCCTGCGACTGTGGCTGCCTGACACGCCATGGCCAGCAGGTCAATCGCTCCGAATTCAATAGCACTCCACGCAGTATTCATAACGGCCAGATGCCAATTTCTCTTAAAATTGCCAGCTTGTCCCATCATCAAAAATATCAAGCCAAATCAGCCCCTACCCGGCATAGAATCTGCGCAGAGTGCTATCATAAACATAGTAAACACCATTCCACTCCTGCCAATCCCATGCCGCCCCACATCACCATCCGCCCCATCCATCCCACCGACTTTGCCGCTTGGAAGCCGCTCTGGGATGGCTACAACGCCTTCTATGGGCGCGAAGGCGCGACTGCTCTGCCCGATGAGATCACGCAAAGCACTTGGCAGCGCTTTTTAGCCAGCAGCGAGCCGGTTCATGCCCTGCTTGCCACCCGGCAAACCCCTGAAGGCGAGCAAGTCGTCGGCCTCGTGCATTACATTTTTCACCGCAGCACCACGCGGCTCCATGACGTGTGCTACCTGCAAGACCTCTACACCGCCCCCGCCCATCGCGGCCAGCGCATCGGCGCGCAGCTCATCCAAGCCGTCTACGCCGCCGCTGCCGAGCAAAACAGCTCCCGCGTTTACTGGACCACCCAAACCACCAACACCAGCGGCCGCGCCCTCTACGACAAACTCGCCAAGCATGCGGGGTTTATTGTGTATTCGCATGAGCTTTAAGCGCTTGCTTCGATTTTCTGCTCGCTCACTGCATTCTTCGCGAGTGCGTTCAATTTAAGAATTCAGTCGCTCATGCTCCATATGAAAGTATGGTAAATAGTATGGTTATAAGCTACAATTGCATATGGCTAAAACAAGTTTTGAATGGGACGCAGAGAAAGACCAAGCCAACCAGATAAAGCACGGCGTTTCGTTTGGTACCGCGCAATATGCGTTTGCAGACGAGCAGCGCGTGATCGCAAAGGACGAAACGCATAGCGACAGCGAAGAGCGCTTCTACTGCTTTGGTCAGGTCGGCGATGGTGTATTGACCGTGCGGTTTACCTACCGCGCTGAAGTGATTCGAATTATTGGCGCAGGATATTGGCGCAAAGGAAAGGCAATCTATGAACGCGAAAATCAAATACACGAATGAGCCCATGGGCGAGCCCAAGGTGATCAAAGACTTTTTGCCTTCCCCGGCGGAGCTGGCTTTTAACGAAGAAGCCGTCAAGGTGACCTTGGCGCTCTCTAAGAAAAGCATCGACTTCTTCAAAGCCGAAGCCGCCAAAAACCACACCCAATACCAACGCATGATCCGCCGCTTGGTCGATGCCTACGTAGATTCGCACAGCCGGGCTTGAACTTGCTCAGCTTCGCCCCGCACTTTACGACGCAACCCACTCGCCTGTTGCGCGTTGTTTTGCTCTCAATTCAATAGCGCTTTGCGCAGTATTCATGCCGGCTAGATGTCAATTTCGCTCAAAACTGCCGGCTGATGGCATCGGCGCCAATTTCAAGCCTAATCAGCCGCCACCCGTTATAGAATTTGCGCAGAGTGCTATCAGAAGCATAGTAAATCCCCTCTAAAGCCAGCTACCCATGCCGCCCCACATCTCCATCCGCCCCATCCAACCCAGCGACTTCGCAGCATGGAAACCGCTCTGGGATGGCTACAACGCTTTCTATGGCCGCGAAGGCGCGACTGCTCTGCCCGATCAGATCACGCAAGCCACTTGGCAGCGCTTCTTTGACAGCAGCGAGCCCGTGCATGCCTTGGTAGCCACCACGCAAGATGCATCAAGCGAAGGAACAGCAGGAAGCGAAGGCGAGCAACTCGTCGGCCTGGTGCATTACCTGTTTCACCGCAGCACCACGCGGCTGCATGACGTGTGCTACCTGCAAGACCTGAACGCCCTCCCCGAGCATCGCGGCCAACGCATCGCCGCAGACCTCATCGCAGCCGTGTACGCCGCCGCTGCCCAGCGTGGCAGCAGCCGCGTTTACTGGACCACCCAAACCACCAACACCAGCGGCCGCGCCCTCTACGACAAACTCGCCAAGCATGCGGGGTTTATCGTGTATTCTCATGAGCAATAGGTCATTGGCGAGATGTTGAATGCATCGGCTTGCTTGGAACTGGAAATTTCCTTTCCTACGCTAGGATACTCAAAATGGATAGTACAGAGCAATCGGTCAAGTCTCAGTTCGCGAAGGTATTCGCGGTCTCGGATTGGCGTCTGTTTAAAAAGGTGGCGGAATCTAATTTGAGCGAGGCTGCCAACTTGCTAAAGCGAGATATGCCAATTGAGAGCAGCCTGAAGCTCCTTGCACGTAATTCGAGAAAGCGGCTTTTGATCGGTGTAGGTATTGAACTCTTGCTGAAAGCCATCTATTTGAAGCATGGGTACATGATCAACAAGCCTCCAAAGGACAGTTTGCTTAAGTTCCCTTTCAAGGCGCAAGAGGCAGCCGACATACAACTCGATGCCAACCAGACCTTCATGCTCAACGACCTAATCGAGAATCTGTCTAAAGTCGTGCAACTGCATAACAAAAACTTGACGCTCAAAGGGCTTAAGATCGCGAAAGTATTTCGGAATAAAGAAGGTCATGGTGTGACGAATGCCCACAAATTCGTCGCACCGAATTACACTGACATCGCGATCTCGCTGTCAGTGCTCTACCACGAGGCGTTCGGTGAGAAGCTGTCGGTACAGTTCTCAATGGCTCCAAACGAGAATGCCGTTTGGCGTGTATCGCGCCCTAGCAAGCGCACTTAAGGTAACTTTTGAACGCTGGACAGGCAACCTTGCGACACTAATATGAAAAAATTTGAAATTTATAAGAACGACAACGACGAATTTCAAGCGGTAGTGACCTGCCCCCAATAACTATAGTATTTGCGATGTTTTTTCGATCATCATTGAATAAATTTAGATCGCCAGAAGGTCCGTTTTCCACGACACCGAAATGGCTCAAAAAGCTAGTGCCTTATGTTGCGAATTCGCTTGGGATAGGGATTTACGAATTGGAAGAGAGACATAAGTTGGGTACGGCTCGTTTCATTGCAAAACACAAAGAAGAAACGCTATTTGTCTTATTCAGAATCTTGCAAGAAGTCGTGCTCATCAACGGCACAGATGACTCAGATACGTATTTGGGCCACATTCTTTGTCGACTATTTGGTCAAAGTGGGGGCGAAGTAATTGTCAATGCCGTAAGTGAATATCAGAGCGATGCAGATGCAGTGGCCGATGCGAAAAGACGTGGGAACATGCTTGCTCATGCCGCTAATGGGTTGGAGTCCATTTTGACTTCGGCTCCCGAGTTTGAACTCGGAATCGCAGGTGGAAGAGAGTTTGCGGCCATTAGTCCCGGAATGGAGTTCAATCGTGACGTTGATTTGGCGTATTGGGGGCTCCACTATTTGTGGTTCTCTAAGATACTTGCTTCAAAGGAGTTTGAAGCGTGGGTTAACGCAGAGGCATCAACGAATGCACTGTACGAGGGGATGATAGAAGTAGAGAAATTATTGAAGCGGAAGTAACTTTTGAAAAGTCACATGCTTATCAACGCAAATATGCATTTTTGCACCGCAAGAAACTGGATTTACTCAGAAAGGCGGTGATTCGGTAGGCAATTCGAAATCAGTTCTTGAGTTGCTTACACGTTCCGCGCCGAAGGTAGGGGAATAGGCGGCGGATCGCCACGGATTTGCCTACTCACTGAACAAGTACACCAACACGGACGCGATGATTCATGTCGTGTGGTTCAACTGGTTTCGACGCTAATCTCGGCCGCAGGTGACGTCTTATAAATACAAGTAGTGCTCCAACCACCCGTACCCGCTCCGCGACGGGTCTGAAAAAACGAAGGCTTTCCTAGTCGAGCGCGGCCAACCACGCCCAGATCGCTACAAAAGATGGCAGCTCGTCGCTTGCGGTACAGCTCGCCCACAGGAAAGCCCTCGGCTTTTTCGGGCACGTCGCGGAGCAGGCGAGCGGGTGGAGTGAAACGTAGCCTCCGAACGCCAAAAATATAAGAGAAATCAGCACCTAGCCGTCATGGAATATGCGCAGAGCGCTATCAAATTTGAAGTCGCAATTTGCGACTTCAAAGCGCCAACTGCTCAAAACTCTTCTGAATCCGCTTGATGCTCACGGGCTGCGGGGTGCGCAGCTCTTGGGCGAAAAAGCTGACGCGGAGTTCTTCGAAGAGCCAGCGGAGGTCTTCTAGGCGCTCGTCTAATACGCCTTTGCGGTCAGCCTGCAGGCGCAGGAAGCGTTGCTCTTCGGGGCGGAGCTCTTTTAGGCGCAGGGCATCTCTGGCGGGGTCGGCACGGTATTTTTCTAGGCGCAGGGTGATGGCCTTCAGATAGCGGGCGAAGTGTTGCAGGCGCACGTAGGGCGTGGTGCTGAGGAATTTCTTGGGCATCAGGCGCTGGAGCTGGGCCGTGGCGTCTGCGGTTGCATCCGGGGCGTTTTTGCTGTCTTTGATTTTGCGCAAAGCGCTTTGGTATTCAGTGAGGATGCTGCCTGCCAGCCGCGCCACTTCGTTGCAAATGAGGGTGAGCCGCCCTCTACCGCCCTCCACGCGGGCTTTGAATTCTGGCGCGGTGGTGGGCAGGGGATCGATCAAGAAGGCTTTGTCTATCGCCAGATCGAGGATTTGGGTTTTGAGCTCTTCGCTGGTGCCCAGCGGCAAATAGGCGATGCCCATTTTTTGCAGATCGGGGATGTTTTTCTCTAAATACTTGAGCGCGTCTTTGATTTGCAGCGCGACGAGGCGGCGCAGGCCGGCTTGATGCTTTTGGGCTGCGACGCCGGGCTCGTCAAACACCTCAATGCTCACGGCATCGCCTTGGTCAATCAAGGCCGGGAAGCCGATGAGGGTTTGCACATCTTTGCCGAGCTTGCGGCGAATTTCTAGCAGCTCGGGCAGCTCGCCGAAGCTCCAATCGGTGTAGCGGGCGTCGGCGTCGAACGCGGGAGCGCTGGATATAGGCTCTGGAGGCGCTACGGATTTTGTAGCATTCTGCGCAGATTCTATGACGGCTGATGGCCGATTTAGCTCTAAATTCTCAGCTTTAGGCGCTGCGGACGATAGCTGCGCGAGTGCAGCAAAGGCTTCCCGCGCTTGGCTGCCCAGATCGGCTTTGATCGCGGCCAAATTACGCCCTTGGGCGAGCTGCCTGCCATGCTCGTCCACCACGCGGAAGTTCATGAACAAATGGGGCTGCAGCATGTCTAGCTTGAAATCGGTGCGCTTGATTTCGACGCTGGTGGCTTCTTTGCACAATTTCAGCAGCGCGTCTATCAGCGAGCCTTTGCCAAAGGCTTCGGGCACGTTCAAGATTTCTGCCAGCCGCGCCGCGCTCTCAGGCAACGGCACGAGGCGCGAGCGGGGGCGCTGGGGCAGGCTTTTGAGCAGGGCTTGCACCTTTTGCTGCAGCATGCCGTGAACCAGCCATTCGCAGCGCTCCTCATGAACTTGGTTGAGCGCAAAGAGCGGCAGCTCGACTGTGAGGCCATCTTTTGCATCGCCCGGGTCATGCAGATACCTGGCTTTGCAATCCACGCCGCCCAGGCGAATGAGCTTGGGGAAAGCTTGGCTGGTGATGCCAGAAGCTTCGTGGCGCATCAGCTCGTCTTTGGAGATGTAAAGCAGCTTCGGATTCGCGCCGTGATGCGCTTTGTACCAAGCTTCTAACTCTTTGGCGCTGCACATCTCAGCTGGCAATTGCTGATCGTAAAAAGCAAAAATCAGCTCTTCATCGACCAACACATCTTGTCTGCGGCTTTTGTGCTCCAGCTCTTCAACTTGGCGCACCATGCGCTGGTTATGGGCATAGAAAGGCAGCTTGCAATCCCAAGCGTCTTTGATCTCGCCTGTGCAGCCGGCCACGAGCGCTTCGCGGATGAAGATTTCTCGCGCTGCGTGCGGATCCACGCGAGAAAAATTCACGCGCCGCCCGCTGTAGATCAGCAAGCCATAAAGAGAAGCGCGCTCATACGCGAGCACATCGCCGCTGCGCTTGTCAAAATGCGGCTCCAGCAGTTGCTTATTGAGCAAATGATCGGCCACTTGCTCCACCCATTTAGGCTCAATGCCCGCCACGCCTCGGCCAAAGAGGCGCGTCGTCTCTACCAATTCGGCGCAAACGATCCAGCGCCCCGGTTTTTTAGATAAATTCGCGCCTGGATGCGGCTGCCATTTGATACCGCGTGCACCCAACCAGAGATCTTCCTCTTCTTGCTTGTAGCCGATATTGCCAAGCAGGCCAGCGAGCAGGCTGAGATGTAATTGCTCAAAAGTGGCGGGCTGTTGGCTGGGTTTAAATCCTAGCTCTTGCACCGTGCTTGCAAGCTGAGAATAAATATCGCGCCATTCGCGCACTCTTCTGATATTCACAAAACTGCCGCGGAGCTGCTGCTCCCATTGGCGATTGCTGCTTTTTTTGTCTCCACTGCCGCGCACATCATCGAGCCATTTCCACAGCTTCAAATAGCCGACAAACTCACTGCGTTCATCGTCAAACTTCTTATGTGCTTCATCGGCCTTTTGCTGCATATCCATCGGTCGATCACGCACATCTTGCAAGCTGAGCGCGGAGGCGATCACCAGCACTTCGCTCAATGCGCTGCGCGATTTCGCTTCCAAGATCATGCGGCCTACACGTGGATCGAGCGGAAGCTTGGCCAGCTCTGAGCCGAGTTTCGTTAATTCATTCAGCTCATCGACCGCGCCCAACTCTTGCAAGAGCTGATAACCATCGGCAATCGCTCTTTTAGAAGGCGCATCAATAAAAGGGAAATCCTCCACCACGCCAAGATGCAACGATTTCATCCGCAGGATCACGCTGGCCAGCGAGCTTCGCAGAATTTCAGGATCGGTAAACCTCGGGCGGCCTGTGTAATCTTTTTCGTCATACAAGCGGATGCAAATGCCTTCGGCCACTCGGCCGCAGCGGCCGGCGCGCTGGTTGGCGGCGGCTTGGCTTACTGGCTCGATCAACAGTTGCTCGACCTTGTTGCGAAAGCTGTAGCGCTTGACGCGCGCTGTGCCTGCGTCGATCACGTAGCGGATGCCGGGCACGGTGAGCGAGGTCTCGGCCACGTTGGTGGCGAGCACGATGCGCGGGCGGCCATCGGGCTCGAAGATTTTTTCTTGCTCAGCTTGGGAGAGGCGGGCGAAGAGCGGCAGCACATCCACGCTTTGCCGCCCGGGCTTTTTGGCGCAATGCTTGCGCAAATGATCTGCCGCCTCGCGGATCTCGCGCTCGCCGGGCAGGAAGATGAGGATGTCGCCACGTGGCGAGCCTGGCCAGAGCTCGTCTACCGCATCAGCCATCGCGTCATTCGCGTCGAAATCACGGCTTTCCTCGTAAGGGCGGTAGCGCTGCTCCACGGCATACGTGCGCCCGCTCACCATGATTACGGGTGCTGGCCCATGACGCGAGGCAAAATGCTGCACGAACCGATCGGCGTCAATCGTGGCCGAGGTGATGATGATTTTGAGATCTGGGCGGCGCGGCAGAAGCTGGCGCAGGTAGCCGAGCAAGAAATCGATATTGAGCGATCGCTCATGCGCTTCGTCGATGATGAGCGTGTCGTAGCCGCTCAGCATCGGATCAGTTTGCGTCTCAGCGAGCAAAATGCCATCCGTCATGAGCTTGACGCTCGCACCCTTGCCCAGCTTGTCCGCAAAGCGCACCTTGTAGCCCACCACCTCGCCCAACGGCGTGTTCAGCTCCTGCGCGATGCGTTTGGCTACCGTGCTGGCCGCGATACGGCGCGGCTGGGTGTGACCGATGAGCTTAGGCTTCTGGCCATGCTTGGTATGCATCGCCCCTCGGCCCAGCTCCAAGCAAATTTTGGGGAGCTGCGTGGTCTTGCCCGAGCCTGTTTCACCACAGACAATGACGACTTGATTCTGGGAGATAGCCAGCGCTATCTCCTCGCGGCGCGCTGAGACGGGTAGTTCTTCGGGAAACGTTATTTTGAATGGAAGCGAATTTGACACCGGCGAATTATCGCTGGCTTAGACGCTGAATCAGCTCTGATGCAACGAGTAAAGATGAAGTTGCTGCATCGCCAACCAGCGCCCCATGCGTCCAACAGGCGCGCTGAGCTGAAAGTATGGCATCGCCGCTCTGCGCTAAAAACGCACCGCAGATGCCGGCGAGCACATCACCAGTGCCCGCCGTGGCCAGCCGCGCATCGCCCGTGGGATTGATCGCAGGCACTGCGCCCATGCTGGCAATGATGCTGCCGCTGCCTTTTAAGATCACCGTGCAGGCAAACTGATCGGCCAATCTCTGCGCAGCTTGCAAACGATCCGCCTGCACCTGCGCGGCTGTGCAGCCCAGCAAACGCGCTGCTTCGAGCGGATGCGGCGTGAGGATCGTGAGTTGGGCTTTCTTGGCACGCGCCGCCAGCAGCGCTTGCAGCGAAGCATCCACCGCAATGGCATTCAACGCATCGGCATCGAGCACTAAGCCCTGGCTGACTGACAACACGCGCGGCAGGATCTGGCGCACGGCATCACCGCCGCCGCAACCGCAGACCACCGTTTGCGCGCTGAAATCCAGCGACGCTGGTTCGCGAAACATCAGCTCCGGCTGCATCGGATCAACCACCATGCCGCCACCCAGCAGCCCAACAAACACGCGCCCTGCTCCGGCATGCAGCGCAGCGCGCGCTGCCAGCAAAGCTGCGCCTTGCATGCCGCTCGAGCCGCCAATCACGGCGATATCGCCAAAGCTTCCTTTGTGGCTGGCATGCAGGCGGCTTGGCATCTGCATCTGCTGCGCACCCAGCAGCCAAGCGCTCGGCTCTTGCACAGCTTGCTCAATGCCAAGATCATCAAACCATATCTCGCCGCAGGCATCTCGGCCATGCGCGGTGAATAAACCAGGCTTGAGCGTGAGCAGGCTGAGCGTGTGTTTTTGAGAGGGAAAAGGGCTATCCGCCGTTATAGAATATGCGCGAGCAGATATTGATTTCGTAGCATCCAGCCACTGGCCTGTGTCCACAGAAAAGCCACTCGGCACATCCACATGCAGCACCGGCTTGCCGCTTTCACGCATCAGCGCCAGCCAATCCGCCATCGCCCCCTCGGGTGCACGGCTCGCGCCAATGCCGAGCAGAGCATCGACAGCGACATCCCAACGAACAGGCGGCGTATCGGCGAAAAATACCCCCGCATCACGAGCTCGTTCAAACGACGCCCGACTATCCGCAGGGCAACTTGACTCAGAGCCCAACCAAGTCACGACCACATTGCGCCCCCCAGAGCGCAAATGCATCGCGGCTTCCAGCCCATCCCCGCCGTTGTTGCCCGGCCCGCAGGCCACCCAGATCACCCGCGCATGCGGCGCAATCGCGCAAACGAGCCGCGCCACCGCAACCCCTGCTCTTTGCATCAGTGTGTGCGCCGGTAAAGCGGCAGCTGCGGCTTGCTCAATCTGGCGCGTTGCTGCGCTGCTGTGCAGCTGCAGTGTTGTGCTGAAGGTCAGGCGCTCTAAGCTCATAGCAAGTCATTGTGCAGCTTCTTCGCCTGCGCCGCTAGCTACTTCAAGCCCGCTCAGCAGCTTCTAAAGTGTTGACTAGTAGCATCGTGATCGTCATAGGCCCCACGCCACCGGGCACGGGAGTGATGTAGCCGGCTACCTTGCTCACGCCCTCGAAATCGACATCGCCGCAGAGCTTGCCTTCGTCGTTTCGGTTCATGCCCACATCGATCACCACAGCGCCGGGTTTGACCATATCGGCTGTGAGCACATTGCGTTTGCCCACGGCGGCCACGATCACATCGGCTTGCAGCGTCATGGCTTTCAAATCTTGGGTGCCACTGTGGCAGATGGTGACGGTGGCGTTTTGCTGCAAAAGCATCAGCGCCATCGGTTTACCCACAATGTTGCTGCGGCCGATGACGACGGCATATTTGCCTTTTAAGTCGTAGCCGATGGATTCCAACATCTTCATGCAGCCATAGGGCGTACAAGGCCAAAAACCAGGGCGGCCTACCATCAGCGCGCCGGCGCTGGCAATGTGAAAACCATCCACATCCTTCTCCGGCGAAATCGCTTCAATCACTTTCTGCGCATCCATGTGCGCAGGCAATGGAAGCTGCACGAGGATGCCGTGAATCGATGGATCTTTGTTGAGCTTGTCCACAAGAGCGAGCAAGGCTTCTTCACTCATATCAGCAGGGTGCTTTTCCATCACGGAAAGCAAACCGTTGTCTGCGCACGCCTTGACCTTGTTGCGCACATAGACTTGGGAGGCCGGGTTCTCACCCACGAGCACCACGGCGAGGCCTGGTGTGACGCCCTTTGATTTGAGTAACGCCGCGCGCCTAGCGACATCGCCACGCAATTGCGCTGAGAGATCGTTACCGTTAATAAGCTGTGCAGCCATGTGCTTTTCCCAAAAATTCATAAAAAAAGCCCGCGAGCCCATATGGAATCTACGCGGGCAGCTACGAAAAAAGTAGCGACTAGGGCTTAAGCCTTCGGCGCGCTCGATCCCAAAGCGATCTTCAGCAGATCAGCTACCGTGTTCGCATTGAGTTTTTCCATGATGTTGGCGCGATGTGCTTCCACGGTTTTGATGCTGATGCCCAGATCATCTGCAATCTGTTTGTTCAAGCGGCCTGCCACGATGCGTTCGAGCACCTGCGCTTCACGCCCTGTGAGCTTGGCTAGCAATGCATCGCGGTTCGCGGATTGTTGGTGGCCGGCGAAGCTGCCTTTGGCCTGCTCCAGCATGCGTTCCACCAGACTCACTAAATCAGGCTCTTTAAAAGGTTTTTGGATGAAATCCATCGCACCTTTTTTCATCGTGTTCACGGCCATCGGCACATCGCCATGGCCTGTGATGAAGACGACTGGCAGCGGGCTTTTGCGCTCTAGCAGCTTGTCTTGCAGCTCAATGCCGCTCATGCCGCCCATGCGCACGTCTACCAGCAAGCAAGCCACTTCGCGCGGATCGTAGCGAGCTAGGAAAGTCTCTGCTGAATCAAAGCAGCGCACGCGGTAGTCCTTGCCTTCGAGCAACCACTGCAGCGAATCGCGCACGGCCTCGTCATCATCGACCACATACACGGTGCCTTTTTTCGGAATCAAGCTCATGAAACTACCTTTTCAAACAAAATAGACCCCTACCCGTTATAAATAGTGCGCAGAGTGCTCACTTATTAATAGCAAATAGCCAAAACACAATCCCTGATCAACGCAAACTCTTGCTCGCTAAATCAGCCCTGCAATGCTGCAAAACTGCCAGTTCGCCCGCCTTCAAATGCCGCTGGCTTGCAAGGCAGCCAAAAGCTGAATCGGCAGCCCATTACTTCCTCGCCATTGTAGAGGTTCTCAGCCTGCATCCGCCCTTGGTGGCTCTCCACAATGGAGCGGCATAAATTCAGGCCAATGCCCATACCTTCAGCCTTGGTGGAGAAAAAGGCTTCAAACAAACGCTGCATCACCTCAGGTGCGAGGCCTTGCCCAGTGTCGGTCACAGTGAATTCCACGGCATCGCCCACGCCCTCAACCTGCTTGGGCAAGATACGCAGTTCTACTTTGCGACGGCTGTTGGGACGCTCAGCGTTGTCAATCGACTCCGCTGCATTTTTCAGCAGGTTCACAAGCACCTGTTCAATCAAGATCGGATCGACCATCAAGCGAGGTAGCCGTGCAGCCAAATAATGCGTGAGGCGGACATTGCGGCGGCGCAGTTCAATTTCAGCCAACTCCAAGGCTTCTGAGACGAGCTGCGACACATCGCTCTCCGTGCGATTCGGAGCTGAACGCTTCACAAAGCTGCGAATACGCTGAATGATTTGCCCGGCGCGTTGCGCTTGGCGAGCGGTTTTCTCCAACGCCGCCAGCATTTCTTCTTCGTTGATTTGCTTGGCCTGAATGCGGCTGACCATGCCTGTGCAGTAGTTTGAAATCGCTGTGAGCGGCTGGTTGAGCTCATGCGCCACGCTAGAGGCCATCTCGCCCATGGTGATCAGGCGCGAGGCTGATTGCGCTTTTTCCGCTTGCTGCGCTGCCAAATCTTCTGCTGTGCGGCGCGGCGTGATGTCGGTGGCAATCACCATTTGCGCTAAGCGTCCATCCGTCCAATTCAAATAGCGCGAGCGTACTTCCAGCCATTTGTTGAGCGCAGGAATGAAAATCTCCGCATTTTCGCTTTTGGCTGCTGCAATTTCTTCCGCTGGCAGGCCAGCCAGCGAATCTACACTGTCGCCACTGCTGCTGTCTTTGAATTCAGGCCGCTCAATGCCCGAATCTATACGTCCAGCTTGTTCCACCAAGCTCAAATGCTCCGCAGATTTACCGCCAAACCAGAGCCGATACATCTTGTTAGCAAAAAGCAACTCGTCCCCGCCCAGCGGCGCTACCGACACACTCGCATCTAAGCCTTCGAGCACAGTGGTGAAGCGCTCATAAGATTCAGACAACTGACGGCGCACGCGATTGGGCTCAGTGATATCGGTCATGGAAGTCATCCAACCCGATTGCACGCCTTTGCCATCCACCAACGGCGAGACATACATACGCGCATCAAAAATATTGCCGTTGCGATGCTTCACGCGCACTTGAAAACCACCCGGCGTGGTGCGCCCACTGATCTCCTCTTCCAGCCTTGCCGCAAGCAATTCTCGGTCGTCTTCAGGCCAATAGGGAAAGGGCGCGGTCAGCCCCACCAATTCAGTGTCGCTCCAGCCCGTCATCTGGCAAAAAGCGGGGTTAACGTAAGTGATGCGGCCTTGCAAGTCCAGTGCTCGCATGCCCGTGAGCATCGAATTTTCCATCGCGCGGCGAAAGCTGGTTTCTTGCACCAGCGCGGCTTGCGTTTGGATGCGCCTGCGCGTATGCCGCCAAGCGCTCACCAAGAGCCAAGCCGTCATGCCTGAGAGAAACAACACCAACCAAAAGAGCCCGCTACCAATCACACCTAGCGAAGTGCGATAAGCCTGAGCTCGCAAAACCAGTGCGTTGCCAACTGGAGAGACCGGCACCTCATAGACCGTGTCATGCTCAATCCAGGGCAGCAAGCGCACTGCGACATTCTTTTTAGGACTGGTATTACCCGAGAGTACGCGGTTTTTCTCGTCGACCAATGTCACTGCGTATTTCGCCGCAACTTCCGCCGGCACACCGTATCGCATCAGTGCATCAATTTGGTACTCACCCATCACAGAGCCCGCAAAACGCGTACCGTCAGCCAAAGGCACCTGCACCTGCAATACCGCCATCGTGGCCGAGCCCATTCCTGTGGGCACCGAGAATGGCACGGAATACATGGGCTGCCGCACATCACGTACCAAGCTGTAGACCTCCTCCGTCTGGGGATGGCGCAACATATCGCCCGCCAACCGCACAAACGCCCCCGGCATGCTTGGTGAGGTGTAGCTCACACGTATGCGCTTCTTCGCATCGATCCAGACCACGGATTGCAATTCAGGATATTGCCGCACCAAACTCTCTGCTTGGTTCACAAAGTCCTCTGAGTCAATTTGCTTGTTGCTGATATCGGCTGCCAAGCGCATCAATTGCTCTTGGCGCTCTAGCAGGCGCAGGCGCAAGCGCTGCTGCGCATACTCCACATCCCGCTGCACAGCCTCTTGCTCGCGCGACATTTCTTCCAGTCGCAAATAGCCAAAGCTGGCCACAATTGCCATCAAAAACACCGCCACCGCAGCTAAAGGCGCGATCAAGGCAAAGCGATCTTGCCGCGTGGGCGATTGCGAGCGCCACCACCGTGTCAGCCACATGGACTTTTTCTTCTGAGAATGCGCTCTTTGACCCGGCACACGGGGCAGCGGCAATGTATCCGGAGAAGATGTGGACTCAAATGTCACGATATCGGTCATGTATGGATTGTCGTGCAGTCTGATCACTTGAGGCGCACATTCAAATGTCGATAACAAGACGTCATATTTTACATAGTGAAAAGTCAATGCGCTATTTGAAAAATTGTCAAAATTTGTGGAACAATAGAGTCATCGCACTAAATTCAAGGCAAGCTATAAGTTGCCGCATTATCTGGAGATAACCCATGTCCGCGTTACCCGTGACGAACTCTCAAGCCACCCCCGATCTCGACAGCCAAGAGACCCGCGAATGGATGGACGCGCTTTCCGCCGTGATTGCCTCCGAAGGCAAAGAGCGAGCGCATTTCTTGCTTGAGCAGCTCTTAGAGCATGCCCGGCAAAGCAGCATCGACATGCCGTTTTCTGCCACCACAGGCTACGTCAACACCATCGAGCCCGATCAAGAAGCACGCAACCCGGGCAACGTCGAGATCGAAGAACGCCTACGCGCCTACATGCGCTGGAATGCGATGGCCATGGTGGTCAAAGCGAATCGCCACAACCCCGCGGACGGCGGCGACTTGGGCGGTCACATCGGCTCGTTTGCATCATTGGCGAATTTATTTGGCGCCGGCTTCAATCATTTCTGGCATGCCGAGAGTGAGAATCATGGCGGCGATTGCATTTATATCCAAGGCCATGTCTCGCCTGGCGTGTATGCCCGCGCGTATCTCGAAGGCCGCTTGACGGAAGAGCAGTTGCTCAATTTCCGTCAAGAAGTCGATGGCAAAGGCCTATCCAGCTATCCGCATCCCAAACTGATGCCTGAATTCTGGCAGTTCCCCACCGTCTCGATGGGCTTAGGGCCTTTGATGGCGATTTATCAAGCGCGTTTCTTGAAATATCTGCATGCACGCGGCATTGCCAATACCGAAAACCGCAAAGTGTGGGTCTTCTGCGGCGATGGCGAGATGGACGAGCCGGAAAGCTTAGGAGCCATTGGCCTCGCAGCGCGTGAAAATTTAGACAACCTTGTCTTTGTGATCAACTGCAATTTGCAGCGCTTAGATGGCCCCGTGCGCGGCAATGGCAAGATTGTGCAAGAGCTCGAAGGCGAATTCCGTGGCGCAGGCTGGAATGTCATCAAATGCCTCTGGGGCAGCAACTGGGATCCGCTGCTGGCGCGCGACAAAAACGGCGCTCTTCGCAAGATCATGATGGACACGCTAGACGGCGACTATCAATCCTTCAAAGCGAACGATGGCGCTTACGTTCGCAAGCATTTCTTTGGCCGCTCACCTGAGACGCTGGAGATGGTCGCGCACATGAGTGACGATGAAGTGTGGAATTTGAAGCGCGGCGGTCATGATCCACAGAAAGTGTTTGCGGCGTTTGATGCGGCCGTGAAGCATAAGAATCAGCCCACCGTCTTGCTGATCAAAACCGTCAAAGGTTTTGGCATGGGCAAGATTGGCGAAGGCAAGAATACGGTGCACCAAACCAAGAAGCTGGCAGATGAAGACATCAAGGCCTTCCGCGATCGCTTCAACATCCCGATTCCTGACAGCCAAATCGCCGATCTGCCTTTCTACAAGCCAGCAGACGATACGCCCGAGATGAAATACCTGCACGAGCGCCGCAAAGCGCTCGGCGGTTATTTGCCACATCGCCGCGTGAAAGCCGATGAGAGCTTCACTGTGCCTGCGTTAGATGTGTTCAAGTCAGTCATGGAGCCCACCGCTGAAGGCCGTGAAATCTCCACCACGCAAGCCTATGTTCGCTTCCTCACGCAGCTGCTGCGCGACCAAGCTCTAGGCCCACGCGTCGTGCCGATTTTGGTCGATGAGGCGCGCACTTTTGGTATGGAAGGATTGTTCCGCCAAGTCGGTATTTACAACCCGCTCGGCCAGCAATACACGCCGGTCGATAAAGAGCAGGTGATGTATTACAAAGAAGATGTCAAAGGGCAAATTCTGCAAGAAGGCATCAACGAAGCAGGCGGCATGAGCAGCTGGATTGCAGCGGCCACGAGCTATTCAACCAGCAACCGCATCATGGTGCCCTTCTACGTCTATTACTCGATGTTTGGCTTCCAGCGTATTGGTGATTTAGCGTGGGCAGCGGGCGATATGCAAGCACGCGGCTTCTTGCTCGGCGGCACATCCGGCCGCACCACGCTGAATGGCGAAGGCCTGCAACACGAAGACGGCCACAGCCACATCATGGCCGGCACCATCCCCAATTGCATCAGCTACGACCCGACCTTCGCACATGAAGTGGGCATCATCTTGCACCATGGCTTGAAGCGCATGGTGGAAAAGCAAGACAACGTGTATTACTACATCACCCTGCTCAACGAAAACTACGCGATGCCCGGCCTCAAAGCTGGCACCGAAGAACAAATCATCAAAGGCATGTATTTGCTGCAAGAAGCAGCGAAGAAGGATCACACGGTTAACCTGCTCGGCTCTGGCACGATTCTTAGAGAGAGCATGGCTGCCAAAGAGCTGCTGGAGAAAGATTGGGGCATCGGCGCGAATGTCTGGAGCTGCCCAAGCTTTAACGAGCTCACGCGCGACGGCCAAGCCACAGATCGCGTGAACTTACTCAACCCAGAAGCTACGCCAGTCAAGAGCTTCGTAGAGGAGCAATTAAGCAAGGTCTCAGGCCCGGTGATCGCGTCCACCGATTACATGAAAGCCTACGCCGAGCAGATTCGCCCCTACGTGCAAAAAGCCACCGCAGACGGTAAGCCCACCCGCACCTACAAAGTACTCGGCACCGATGGCTTTGGCCGCTCAGATTTCCGCAGCAAACTGCGCGAACACTTCGAGATCAACCGCCACTACATCGTGATTTCGTCTCTGAAAGCTTTGGCAGACGAAGGCAAATTGCCTTTGTCTAAAGTGACGGAAGCCATCAAAAAATACGGTATCAAGGTTGACAAGATCAATCCTTTGTACGCTTAAGGGGAGAAAAAGATGTCCCTCATAGAAATCCAAGTCCCAGATATTGGCGATTTCGACGAAGTTGCTGTGATCGAGCTGCTCGTCAAACCGGGAGATACCGTCAAGGTAGAGCAATCGCTCCTCACTGTGGAGTCTGACAAAGCCTCGATGGAAATTCCCTCTAGCCATGCTGGCGTGGTGAAAGAGCTGCGCGTGAAGATTGATGACAAGGTCAAGCAAGGCTCAGTCGTGTTGATGCTGGAAGCTGCTGGCGCTGCGCCCTCGCCTGCTCCTGCTCCTGCTGCGGCTCCCACATCGGCTCCAGTACCGGTTTTAGAGCAAAAAGTGCCAGTAGCCGTTATAAATACTGCGCCGATTGCTATCAATTCAGTAGTATCAAGAATTGAAGTCAAAGTGCCTGATATTGGTGATTTCAAAGATGTGGCCGTGATCGAAGTGTTCGTCAAACCGGGCGATGCGATCAAGGTAGAGCAATCGCTCGTCACCGTGGAATCAGACAAAGCCGCGATGGAAATTCCATCCAGCCATGCCGGCGTGCTCAAAGAACTGAAAGTGAAGGTTGGTGACAAGATCAATATTGGCGATCTTCTTGCCATTCTGGAAGGCTCCGCCCCCGCTGGCGCTTCGGTAGCCACCGCCGCACCAATTTCAGAGCAGAAACAGCCTGTCGCCGTTATAGAGACTGCGCAGAGTGCTCCTGTTTCAGTAGCATCTAGCGCACCTGCTCACAACCCAACGGTTGCACCCTCAGGCGTGCTCCCCCACGCCAGCCCCTCCGTGCGCAAGTTCGCACGCGAGCTCGGTGTGCCGCTCGATGAAGTCAAAGGCTCTGGTCCCAAAGGCCGCATCACTGAAGCGAATATTCAAGGCTTCACCAAGTCTGTGATGAGCGGTGCAGTGGCCACCAAAGCTATTGCGGCCAAAGCCCCAGCGGGCGGCGGTGATGGCGCAGCGCTCGGCTTGATCCCTTGGCCGAAGATCGATTTCACCAAGTTCGGGCCGATCGAGCGCAAAGAGATGAGCCGTATCAAAAAGATCAGCGGCCAAAACCTCACACGCAATGCGATCATGATTCCCGCCGTCACCAACCATGATGACGCCGACATCACCGATCTGGAAACCTTCCGCGTTTCAACCAACAAAGAGAATGAAAAGCTCGGCGTGAAAGTCACCATGCTGGCCTTCTTGATCAAAGCTTGCGTGGCAGCGCTCAAGAAATTCCCTGAATTCAACTCCTCGCTCGATGGCGATGCGCTGATTTACAAGCAGTATTTCCACATCGGCTTCGCGGCAGACACGCCCAATGGTTTGATGGTCCCCGTGATCAAAGATGCTGATAAAAAAGGCATCATGCAGATCAGCCTAGAGATGGGCGAACTAGCCAAGAAAGCGCGCGATGGCAAGCTTTCGCCAGCGGAGATGAGCGGCGCATGCTTCACGATTTCTTCGCTGGGCGGCATTGGTGGGCGCTATTTCACGCCGATCATCAACGCGCCAGAAGTGGCGATCCTCGGTGTCTGCAAGAGCCAAATGGAGCCGGTGTGGGACGGCGCAGCCTTCCAGCCACGCTTAATGCTGCCTCTGTCGCTCACCTGGGATCACCGCGTGATTGATGGCGCTGCTGCGGCGCGTTTCAACGCGTATCTTGGGCAGATTCTGGGCGATTTCCGCCGCGTGCTGCTGTAACTCAAATACAAATTAAATACCGGACGCAGAAGACGCAAAGGTTACGCAGAAAACGCAAAAGAAATACCAAAAAAATTCGACAAGCTTTAGTTTCCGTCTTCGATTATTAATCCATTTTCAATTTTTTCTTTTTTGTATTTCTTTCTTCTTTCTTTTCTGCGTCTTCTGCGTAACCTTTGCGTCTTCTGCGTCCGGTATTCAAAACCTTACCCAACAAAAACCTTATGACAACAGTAGTCGTCGTTAAAAAAGCAGGCCAGGTCGCTATCGCTTCGGATTCGCTCGTGACTTTCGGCGACACGCGGCTAGCGCCTCGCTTTGAAGCGAATGAAAAAATCTTCAAAGTCAAAGCGGTGGGCGGCGAGAGCTACATCACCACGGCGGGCACGACTGCGCACTTCCCTGCCCTGCGCAAATCGCTCGAATCTTTGCCCAAAGAAGAGCTGAAATTACACAGCAAAGACGAGGTATACGACACGTTCTTGAAGCTCCACCCCGTGCTCAAAGAAAAATTCTTCATGCAGACCAAAGAAGAAGATGCTGACCCGTATGAAAGCATGCAATTCAGCGTGTTGATCGCCAACAGCGCCGGCATCTTCGGGCTCTATAGCTACCGTGAAGTCTTTGAATTCAAAGAATTCTGGGGCGTTGGATCAGGCCGCGCTTTCGCACTCGGCGCGATGAGCGTCACATACGCCAAGCGCGATGCAAGCGCCCGCGAAGTAGCGATGGCCGGCGTCACAGCCGGCTGCGAATTCGATAAAAACTCCGGTGGCCCGATCAAGGTGTTCACCATGAAGCTGAAAGGCTAAACATGTCCCTCATTGATATCCAAGTCCCCGACATCGGCGATTTCGACGAAGTTTCCGTCATTGAGCTACTCGTCAAACCCGGCGATAGCGTCAAAGTTGAGCAATCGCTCATCACGGTAGAGTCTGATAAAGCCTCGATGGAAATTCCATCCAGCCATGCCGGCGTTGTCAAAGAGCTCAGAATCAAAATCGGCGATAAGGTCAAGCAAGGCTCGGTCGTACTCACGCTTGAAGCAGCTGGCGCTGAAGCAGCACCTGTATCCGCGCCCTCACCTGCCGTAACCGCCCCCGCTCCAGCTGCAACGCCAGTTTTAGAGCAAAAAGTGCCATTAGCCGTTATAAAACCTGCGCAAGCAGCTATTAATTCAGTAGCATCTAGCTACAGCGGCACAGCCGACATGGATTGCGATCTGCTCGTCCTAGGTGCAGGCCCCGGCGGCTACAGCGCGGCTTTCCGCGCCGCAGACCTTGGCCTCAAAGTCATCATCATCGAGCGCTACGCCACGCTAGGAGGTGTCTGCCTGAACGTCGGCTGCATCCCCTCCAAAGCGCTCTTGCACGTCGCAGCCGTGATG